>NZ_AP019740.1:1200000-2400000 GCF_006757745.1 Acinetobacter radioresistens DSM 6976 = NBRC 102413 = CIP 103788
AAGTGAAGCTGAAAAGCTGCTTGCCGGTAGCCTGACTTCAGATCGTCCGGGTTATACCGTCTAAAACTGTCGATTTTTAAGCTCACTGGTTGTTATAGGAAAAAATTGTGTTTGTAGATACTCATTGTCATTTAACCCTGCTGGACCTGTCGCCTTATGATGGTGATATTGATCTGGCCATTCAGGCGGCAAAAGATGTAGGGGTATCAAAAATGATGAGTATCTCGGTAAATCTGGATGACCACATTGAGCTTTCGCGAATTGCCATCCGTCATCCTGAGTTGGGCTATAGTGTAGGTGTGCATCCTTGTGAAGATGCCACAGTCATGGCGCGTGCTACGACTGAATATCTGGTTGAGCTAGCACAGGCAGAAAAAGCGTGGGCGCTTGGTGAAACCGGTCTCGACTATTTTCACAGTACGGATTTTATTGCTGAACAAAAAGAATGTTTCGCCCGTCATATTCAGGCTTCAAAAATAGTAAAAAAGCCAGTAGTTGTACATACTCGCTCGGCCAAGCAGGATACGGTTGATATTATTCGTGCCGAAGGTTCTGAACATGGAATTCTGCACTGTTTTACAGAAGATTGGGAAACTGCCAAGGCAGTCCTGGATTGTGGTTACTATATTTCTTTCTCGGGTATTGTATCCTTTAAAAATGCTCAGGACTTGCGAGATGTTGCCAAACAGGTCCCCCTTGACCGTATTTTGATTGAAACGGATAGCCCGTATCTGGCACCAGTACCTTATCGAGGTAAATCTAATGAACCAAAATATGTTCCATATGTAGCCAAAGCCTTAAGTGATGTATATGATAAACCGCTTGAGGAGATTGCTTTCATAACAACACAAAATTTTGAAAACCTCCTTAATTCAAAGTAAATACGCATTGAAAAGCAAAAAGAGAGTAATCGGGTGAAGATGGATCGTCAGGCCCAGTTTCGGGCAAGAGAAGCATTAATATTTCAAGTGGCAGAGCAACTCCTGTTAGAAAATGGTGAGTCAGGCATGACACTTGATGCACTGGCGGCAGAACTCGATTTAGCCAAGGGTACTCTATACAAGCATTTTCAAAGTAAGGATGAGCTGTATATTCTGCTCATTATTCGCAATGAGCGGATGTTGCTGGAAATGATTCAGGATACCGAAAAATCTTTTCCTGAACACTTGGCTTTTTTCATGTTGCATCATCTGCATCATCCGGAACGTACCGTACTTTTTCATCAGATTGAAGAGCGGCTTTCGATTACCGGACAGGGAATCCACCATCTTTTTAGTGAGCTTTATCAGGTCCGTAAACAGCGAATGCGTATTATTATACGCATGACCGAAAACTATTTGGAATCCATCGGCAGTATCATGACAGTGCGTGACTATCTCGCTTCGATCTGGTCACTAACACATGGCGCGGCAGCAATTTTAAATTCAAGTTTTTATCAGCGTTATCTGGGGTCGCGTGATACTTTAAGAGTGGCCTATATTGATCAGGCTTTGGCACTGCCCAAGCAGGTTAATGAACAATATGCCTGATATGGAATAATCTAATGATCCGTTCATCTTCATCTGCTCATTATGGTTTTACCTTAATCGAACTGATGGTGGTCATTGTGATCATTGGTATTATGGCATCTCTTGTTGTAATGAATTTGAATGGTATTGATCAGCGTAAAGCAATGCAGGCTAGGGAAGTTTTTTTACTGGACCTGCAGAAAATCAACCGCGAAGCCAATGACCAGGCACGTATACTCGCACTTGAAACGCGCTCAGCTACTGATGTAAATACTTTTGTTTATAACTTGCTCGAATATCAAGCTACGGCTGATATGAAAACTACTACTGGGTTTTTAGCTCCTGCACCAGAAAAATGGCAGAAATATAGTGAGTTTCCTTCTCGACATTTGCCCCCAAATGTCAGCTTTAGTATTCAGCCTCTCGATCATGATTTTCAAAATGCCAGTAATGAAGAGTTATTAGGAAGCCGGGCACCTAAACTGATCTGGCTGGGAAATGGAGAAGTGCGACCTGTACGCATCCAGTTCTATCTGGAGCAAAGGCCGGTAGGTCATGAAATCGAAATTGATTATTTAGGTAAAATTAGTGAAACCTAAAGGCTTTACATTACTTGAAGTTATGGTTGCGCTAGCAATTTTTGCGACAGCAGCAGTTGCCCTGACAAAAGTAGCCATGCAATATACACAAGCCACCTCAAATGCAATTTTAAGGACAAAAGCGCAATTTGTAGGTATGAATGAAATTGCTCTCATGGAAATGAATCAGGCGTGGTTACAGGGAACAGAGTCTAAACAGGTAACATCTCAAGGTGAAACCTGGCAAATTGACAAACAGGCAGCTTCCACCATCAGTCCAAATGTACAGCGTATTGAAGTACAAATTAGTCTGTTTAATACAGAGCAGGGTAAGGTTGAAAATGGAATTGCGACCTTGGTGTTTTTTAATCATCCACTCAAAGAAAATACTTCATGAAATATAAATGGGGTTTTACTCTTGTGGAGCTGTTGGTCGCAATTGCGATTTTTGCAGCACTCTCTGCGCTGGGTTGGAAGGTTTTTGATTATCTGATCAAAGTAAAAGAACGAAATAGTATACATGAGCAAAATCTTGCCCGGTTACAGGAAGCTTATCAGCAAATCTTACGTGACAGCCTGCAACTGATTCCATTAACTGCAAATAATGGAGGAGAGTTGCGTCCTGCACTTGAATTAAACGATCAGCATTTTATTTTTAGTAAAGCTGGTGTAACTGATCCTTTGGGCCAAGGGCTGGGGCCTTATGAGCGGATCGAATATCAATACAGTAGTGCAGATCAGAAACTGTACCGGTTAAAATATCAAAACCTGAATACTTCAACTGCTATTCAGCCCCAGTCAAGTGTGCTTCTTGATCAGGTCGAGCAATACCGGATTAGCGTCTTAAATCCGGCTGAACTGAACAGATGGCCTGAAGGCGTATTAGATCCTGCTTCCCAATCAGAACAGCTTAAAATTCTACCGCGCGGTTTTAAAATCAATCTGACCATAAATGGAACTGAATACGAATGGATTTACAGCCTTTTAAATACAGATGATTTAAAAGAAAAAACAATAAATCCATCTTAAAAGTAAAAAACTGGGGATTACTATGCGGCAGCAACAGGGTATAGCACTTATTACTATTCTGATGATGGTTGCCTTGGCAACCATTCTGGCTGCCACTATTGCCAAGCGGCAAAGTCAGACAGCAGATAACACCGCTTACCTGATGCGACAGGACCAATCTTTACTCTATGCAAAAAGTGCTGAAGCATTTTTCTCTGAAATCCTGCAACAAGACAAAGAAAATGCTGGAGATATTGATCATTTACAGGAAATTTGGGCACAGCCTATGCCCGCCTTTCCCGTAGAAGACGGTTATATTTCAGGTCGTTTAAAAGATGAAAGCGGAAAGTTTAATTTAAATAATTTGGTTAAGGTAGATGGTACGGTTAATCCGGATGCTCAGGCCTGGTTTGAGCGCTTGCTGGTCCGTGTTGGTCTGCCTGCCGAACTAAGCCAGGCAGTGATTGACTGGCAGGACCCTGACGATCTGACTATAGGTGCTATGGGCGCGGAAAGCAGTTATTATCAAGGTTTGAATCAACCTCATCTTACTCCCAATACCCGGTTTTTTAGTATTGAAGAGCTGAAGCAGGTAAGAGGGTTCGAAGGAAAAAAATACCAATTGATAGCGCCTTATGTAAGTGCATTACCAGCAGAGACCAAAATTAATATCAATACAGCACCTGCTTTGGTTCTTGCCAGTATGGATGAGAAGCTTGATCTGAATGCTGTCACAGATGCTTTGCAGCGTAAGCAAAGTAATATGGAATACTTTAATGCCACAGGCGATTTGTGGGGACTTGAGCCATTCGATCAGATAAGTGCTACCAACAAAGCACAAGTAAATCCATTGCTGGATATAAAGTCAGATTTTTTTAAAGCTGAAATTGAAGTACGGCTCTCAGAACGTAAACGGCAGTTCACAACATACTTTAAACGCGATGAAAACCAGATCTATGTATATTTTCGAAGTCTTGCCCCATTTTAGACTGCATGAATTGTGAGCAGTTATAAAAATAGCTGCGAACTACTTTACTTTTGCTTTATAATTAAAAATATTTGCAGTCAATTACCTATTCGGCGCATGTTAATTCGTAAGTTATTTAAGTTTGAAAACGCTCATATCGTGCGAAATTGCACTTCGGATCGCTGTAAGCGTTCAATTCATGGCCATAGCTACAAGGTTGAGTTGTTACTCAAGGCTAACCGGTTGGATCATGGACAGATGGTCTACGACTTCGGCCTGTTGAAAGGGGTGATTAAAGATCTTTTCGACAGTTTTGACCATGCCATCTGTTTTTGGCAAAATGATGACCAGGAATATATTGCAGCGTGCAAAAAATTTAGTGCGCGCTGGATAGCTCTGCCTGTTTCACCCTCTGCTGAACAGTTTTCGCGCATTTTCTTCTTTCTAGCCCAGCAGGTTCTAAATTCAACCGTTACCCAGAACGGGGAAGGTGATGTTGAGGTTTACTCGGTAATTGTGCATGAAACAGATACAGGTTATGCACAGAGTTTTCAGGAAGATATAGAAAATAGGCAAATGGGTTTATTACAGCTTGAACAGATCGAATTTTCTGAACAGGTTCAGCAAGAATGGGCCGATCCGACCATGTATGAAAGATTGAAACAGGGTTTGAAATTTGAAAATCCTGGAGTTGAGCTGCAGGTCAAGCTTTAAAACTTCGGATATTTTATTTTGGATAAGACTTTAAGGAAAAAGGCATGCAGTTAACTGAGCAGCAAGATGAAAAATTGAGTAAGGTTCAGTTAGACGAAAGTTGGAAATATGCCTTGGCAGATTTTTTGCTGGGTGCCAAGATAGAACACTTGCGTAACTTCTTGCGAGAAGAAAAGAAAGCTCAAAAAACAATTTATCCCCCAAACCCGGAAATATTTAAGGCATTAAATATGACTCCACTTGACCAGGTGAAGGTCGTAATTTTGGGGCAGGATCCTTATCATGGGCCTAATCAGGCCAACGGGTTGAGCTTTTCTGTACATCGTGGTGTAGGTTTACCGCCATCATTACGTAATATTTTTCATGAACTGCATACTGATCTGGGTGTGCCTGAGCCTCACCATGGTGATCTGACCAAATGGGCAAAGCAAGGTGTATTACTGCTAAATAGCGTATTGACTGTTGAGGCAGGTCAGCCAACTTCTCATCAAAAGCAGGGCTGGGAAGATTTTACCGATTATGTGATTGATGTGGTAAATGAACAGCGGGAACATGTTGTCTTTATTTTATGGGGTGCATATGCACAGCGTAAAGGACAGCGAATTAATCAAGACAGACATTTGGTCTTGAAAGCTGCTCACCCTTCTCCTTTGGCAGCCAACCGTGGTGGTTTCTTCGGTTGTAAAGTATTCTCCAAAACAAATAATTATTTAACACAACATGGCATTGAGCCTATAGACTGGCAGCTGGACGCATGACAAATTCTCCCTTACTAAATTCTTATCATCCTGACTTGGTCGTTGAAGCCGCGGACAATGGCTGGCGTATAGTACGTTTAAATCGTCCGAAATCCTTGCATGCTCTGGATGAATCTATCGTTTCTGCATTACTGAAGGCTTTTGAAGATTTTCAGCATGATGATCAGGTCAAGGCTATCTGGTTAGATTCAACAACACCGAAAGCCTTTTGTGCAGGTGGAGATGTTCGTAAACTACGTCAATTAGTCATTAATCATGAAGTAGATACAGCGAACCGGTTTTTTGAACAGGAATACGCACTGGATTTACTCATTCATAATTATGCCAAACCAATTCTGGTCTGGGGAGAAGGTTATGTTATGGGAGGTGGGCTGGGCTTGTTTATGGCAGCACCGTTCCGGCTGGTCACTCCCTATTCGCGGTTAGCTATGCCTGAGATTAATATTGGTTTATATCCTGATGTCGGTGCAAGCCGTTTCTTGGCAGATCGGGGTCCGATAGGTTTATTTACCGGTCTGACGGGTTCAATTATGACCTCTGCTGGCGCTTATGGTATCGGTTGGGCAACCCATATCTGTGATGCACAGCGTGATGTAGTATTACAAAAAGTCATCAGTATTGATTGGAATCATTATCCTGCGGGAAGTTTCCGTGCGATTGATGATACCTTAAACAGCCTGCACCGACCGGTGGCCCCAGGCCCATTACAGAATTCACTTGATGTGATTCATAGTGTCTGCCGGGGTATAAATTTTGAACAGGACTATCAGGCTATTATTGGTTTAAGTGATGCTCGTAGTGACTGGTTGCGTCAGGCAAGTGAAAATCTGCAAAAGGGCTCGCCTGCCACAGCGGCACTTACTTGGCTGTTATGGCAATGGGGGCGTCAGGTTCATTCTTGGAACGAAGTATTTGAGCTTGAACTTCAAATTTCCAACTGGAAAATCCGCCATCCTGATTTTGTTGAAGGAGTACGTGCACGACTGGTGGATAAAGATTTGTCACCTGAGTGGAAACAAAATGCCGATTTAAGTCTGCGCAGTATCTTGGGTGATCAACCACCAGTAACCACAAATGAAAGCTGGAACAGACTACTTAAACAATATCAGGTGATTGACTGATATATGCAGCAACATGAATTCGATGATCATTACTGGATGCAGCTTGCCTATGAGCAGGCTGCACTTGCAGCGTCAAAAGGGGAAGTTCCGGTAGGTGCGGTAATTGTAAGTAATAACCAGGTTATTGGTGTAGGACATAATCAGCCAATTTTCAAGCATGACCCAACAGCTCATGCAGAAATACAGGCCCTTCGAGAGGCTTGTCAATTGACACAAAATTATCGACTGCCAGATGATACTACTTTATATGTCACTCTTGAGCCTTGTACAATGTGTGTAGGAGCATTAATCCACGCACGGGTGCAGAGAGTGGTTTTTGGAGCGACTGAGCCTAAAGCCGGATCGCTCGTCAGTGCGCGCCGCTTATTAGAGAGTGGTTATTATAATCATCTATTTCAATTTGAATCAGGCTGTTTACAAGAACAGTGTTCACAACAGCTAAGTGATTTCTTTAAAATGCGGCGTGAACAGAAGCGTCAGCAGAGTAAACTCTGAACTAATCTCCATAAAATAGATACCATCATGGTTTCAGAACTCTTTAAATTATCAATTTTCAATAAAAAACACAGGAAAGAAAATGAATTATATTGAAGTAAAAAAACAGTTTAATGCGCCTGTATCCGAAGTCTTTGAATTGCTCTCCAAGCATTCAACATATAATACAGCATTTGCACCTATACAGGTCGTGCGTAGTAAAGACTCAGCTGATCCGCAGCGTCCGGACGGGGTCGGATCAGTTCGCCGTATGGGATATGGACCAGTCAAACCTCTGCAAGAAGAAATTACACTGCTTGAAGAAAATAAGCGTATTGAATATAAGATTATTAAAAATCCTTTAATCCGACATCATTTAGGCCGAATTGAGTTTGAAGAGCTGGCAGGAGATAAAACTTTAGTGCGCTACCGGATTGAATTGCAGGCAAAGGCACCGTTTGTCAGTAAATTAATACTTGCACAGCTTAAAGGCGCGATTACACTAGGTCTCTCAAAGTTAGCAAAATCAGTTTCTTAATGGAAAATTAATGACAGTTCAAATTATTACTATCGATGGTCCAAGTGGTTCAGGAAAGGGGACATTAGCAGCGAAGCTCGCCGAATATTATGGTTATCATTTACTTGATTCGGGAGCCTTATATCGCCTTTTAGGGCTGTCATTACATAAACGTGACCTGTTTGAAGAATTGGAAAGCAACCTGGCTGGCTGTGCAGATATGGCTGCACAGTTGAATATACGCTTTAAAAGCACTGATCAGGGCACGAAAATCTATTTAGATGATGAAGATGTTACTCAGACTATTCGTACTGAACGGGTTGGAGAATATGCCTCAAAAGTAGCTGCTGTGCCAGAACTGCGCGCAGCCCTGTTTACACGGCAGCGTGATTTTGCACAGCAGCCGGGCCTAGTTGCAGATGGTAGGGATATGGCTACAACTATCTTTCCTGAAGCGCAGGCGAAAATCTATCTGACTGCATCTGCCGAGTCGCGTGCAGAGCGCCGCGTAAAACAGTTGCAGGGTATGGGGCTGGATGTTAAAATAAGCGACATTTTAGCTAATATACAGGCGCGCGACAAAAGAGATATGGAACGTGAAGTTGCTCCTCTTAAGCCTGCACCAGATGCTTATATTATTGATAGCTCAAATTTGAGCATAGATCAAGTGTTTAAGTTGATGGTCAACTATGTCGATGCCCAATTAGCGCACTAAAGAATATCAACAGAAGCATAGCTTGATCAGTTCTTATGGACTATGTGGATGTTTAACTAAACCGGCCTTGTCTGATCCAAGACCGTTGACTTTATCAGGTATATCATGACCGAATCTTTTGCAGCCCTCTTTGAAGAAAGCGAATTAAACCTTAACGTTGAAAAGGGTGCAGTCATCCAAGGTGTTGTAGTAAGCATCGATGCTGACTGGATTACTGTTGACACTGGCCTTAAATCTGAAGGCGTTGTTGACCGTGCTGAATTTTTAAATGACCAGCGTGAACTTGAAGTTCAAGTTGGTGATACTGTAGACGTTGTTGTTGAAGCTCTTGACAACGGTATGGGCCAAACAGTTTTATCACGTGAAAAAGCAAAACGTGCTGAAACTTGGACTAAACTTGAAAAAATCTTTGAAGACGGCGAAATCGTTACTGGTGTTATCTCTGGTAAAGTTAAAGGCGGTTTCACAGTTGACATCGGTCCAGTTCGTGCGTTCCTGCCGGGTTCTCTGGTAGACACTCGTCCGATCCGTGATACAACTCACCTTGAAGGTAAAGAGTTAGAATTTAAAGTAATCAAACTTGATGCTAAACGCAATAATGTTGTGGTATCTCGTCGTGCAGTAATGGAAGCTGAATCTTCAGCTGACCGTGAAGCTCTTCTTGCTCAGCTTGAAGAAGGTCAAACAGTTACTGGTACGATCAAAAATCTTACTGACTACGGTGCATTCGTTGACCTGGGCGGTATTGATGGTCTTCTACACATCACTGATATGGCTTGGAAACGCATCAAGCACCCATCAGAAGTGGTTGAAGTAGGGCAAGAAGTTACTGTTAAAGTGCTTAAGTTTGACCGTGAGCGTAACCGTGTATCTCTAGGCCTTAAACAGCTTGGTGAAGATCCATGGATGGCGATCATGAACCGTTATCCTAAAGGTTCTATCGTTAAAGCTCGTGTAACTAACCTGACTGACTACGGCTGTTTCGCTGAGATTGCTGAAGGCGTTGAAGGTTTGGTACACGTTTCAGAAATGGACCATACTAACAAGAACATCCACCCATCTAAAGTTGTTCAGATCGGTGACGAAGTTGACGTTATGGTTCTTGAAGTGGACGAAGAACGTCGTCGTATCTCTCTGGGTATTAAACAAACTCGTGCTAACCCATGGGAAGAGTTTGCTAAGAACCACGACAAAGGTGAAAAGGTTTCAGGTACAATCAAGTCAATTACTGACTTTGGTATCTTTATTGGTTTGCCAGGTGGTATTGATGGTCTGGTTCACCTGTCTGACATCTCTTGGAACGAACAGGGCGAAGAAGCAATCCGTCGTTACAAGAAAGGTGATACTGTTGAAGCCGTTATCCTGTCTGTAGATGCTGAAGGCAATCGTATCAGCCTAGGTATCAAGCAATTAAACAGCGATCCGTTCAATGATTTCCTTGCTGCTAACGAACGTGGTGCTTTGGTTAAAGGTACTGTAACTGCTGTTGATGCTCGTGGCGCAACTGTGAAGTTGGCTGACGAAGTTGAAGCTACTCTGAAAGCTTCTGAAATCAACCGTGATCGCGTTGAAGATGCAACTAAATTCCTTGAAGTTGGTCAGGAAGTTGAAGCGAAGATCATCAATGTTGATCGTAAATCTCGCTCTATCAACCTGTCTATCAAAGCGAAAGATGAAGCTGAAGAGAAAGAAGCTGTAGCTAACCTGCGTCAGACTTCAACTAATCAAGACAATGGTCCTAAGACGATTGGTGACTTGATCAAGGCTCAAATGAAGTAATATGTAAAAAAGGACATAGTAGTGTAACTACTTAGTACTTTTTATACAAATACTGTAAACGGTAGCGTAGTATTAGTGTACTGCGCTACCGTTTTGTATTTAAACAGGTTATTATCTGCAAGAGTTAGAGTAGCTTGATAACTTAAGAGGTCATAGATGACTACTGAAGCACTTAATAAATCCGATTTAATAGAGCGAATTGCACTGAAAAACCCGCATTTGGCTGAACCTCTTGTTGAAGAGGCCGTAAAAATCATGATTGATCAGATGATTGAAGCGCTGTCTACAGACAATCGTATTGAAATACGCGGATTTGGTAGTTTCGCATTGCACCATCGTGAACCACGTGTTGGCCGTAATCCTAAAACTGGTAAAGCGGTAGAAGTTGCAGCGAAAGCCGTACCACATTTTAAACCGGGTAAAGCACTCCGTGACGCAGTAAACGAATCTGCCAATAAATAAACTTAATCATGTGGGGTGTTTATGCGTTATCTCTTAGTCGCCTTATTAATTATTGTATTTGGTTATGCACTTGCACTCGTACTGCAAAATGGAACCGAACTTTCAGTTGACTTGTTATTTACACAAGTACCGGCTATGCGTTTGGGACTTTTGCTATTATTGACCCTATGCTTGGGAATCATTGCAGGTTTGCTTCTTGGTGTGCAAGTATTCCGCGTATTTCAACGCAATTGGGAGATTAAACGCCTTCGCCAAGACATTGAGCATTTACGTAAAGAACAGATTCATACTGCTCAGCTAGCAGCTGCCGAAGCCGCAGCAAGTGCCCGACATGAAAAAACAGTTTTAGATATTAATCCGGAAAGCCAGAATCGTACACCATTATAATTTTTCTAGTTTAACTCTTATAAAATCCAGCTGATTTTATAAGACCCTTAAAAGCTCTTTATTGGAATAAAGAGCTTTTTTTGTTTATGCAAAGCCTATATACCTCAACATACCTGTAACGGTCATTGCAATCATAATGACTATGATAAAAGAATACTTTTTCCATGCAAATACGACTGCAACTAAAACTCCGACTAATTTACTCATGCCACTAAAATGATCTTCAGTAAATAGTGTATTGAATAACGCTAAGCTAAACAGAAGCACACAAGCAGAGTCTGCAAAAAGCTGTTGATGAGATTCTTTAAATGTAATGCGACTGGCTAAATAGAACCCAGAATAACGAATCAGATAGGTGCCTAATGCAAGAATTATAATCGCTATAAATATATAACTTTCACTATATTTCATTTTGTTTTTCGTCCTATTATTAAACCAAACATAGACACCAAAACAGGAAGACCTGTTGGAAGTAAGGGAATAGAGGCTAAGGAAAGTGATGTACCCAGAAATACTCGATTTCGTGTGGTTTTATTCTTGAGCATTGGCAGGATTAAGGCAAAAAGAATGGCTGGGAATGCTGCATCAATACCAAAAATATAGATATCTGGAATATTTTTGCTAAGCAGATAACCGATAAATACACCAAGCGGCCAAAGTATGCTGATGCCTAAGCCACACATCCAGTAGGCCCACTTTTTTGAATGAGTATTTTCTTGGCTGAGGCCGAACATGACACTCTCATCATTCATAATATGGCAAGCAAAAAATTGATAAGTATTTTTTTTCAATAAAAGTAGCAACTGATAGGCCAAAAGGGAAATGCCTTAAATTAATTAATATACCGGTCAATGCAGCAAAGATTGGATTGGCACCTGATGCAATCAGACCAATGAAAGTAAACTCTGCAGCGCCTGCCAATACAAATATAGATAAAGCTAGAGGAATCCATAAAGGTATATGGAAACTGGCTGCAATCGATCCTAAAGAAATGCCTACAATACTGGTTGCCACCGAGATGAGTGTAATGGCTTTAATTAATTTTTTTCGCTCTTCATTGCACATCTTTTGTTTTCTATATCAAACGATCGTACGATATAATAGTTTAATTTTATATCGTTCGTCAAAACGAACATTAGTTTTTTATGGTGAATTATGACATTGCCTATTGAGATTGTGGCTAAAGGATTACAAAGAGAAAGACAAAAAGCGGGATTGTCATTGACAGAGGTAGCCCGCCGCGCAGGTATTGCTAAATCAACCTTGTCTCAACTGGAAGCTGCGCAAGGAAATCCAAGCTTGGAAACATTATGGGCTTTATGTGTGGCTCTAGATATTCCATTTTCAAAATTAATGGAGGCTAATACTGCACAAACACAGGTTATTCGTTTTGGCGAAGGCCCATCCGTTAGTTCTGAAATTGCTCATTATCAGGCAATATTACTGGCAAACTGTCCCACAGGTGCCAGACGAGACGTTTATATCCTTACTACACATCCAGGCGAACCGCGTTGCAGTCAGCCACATTCAATCGGAAGTATAGAACATATTATTATTATGAAAGGTAAGGCTAAAGTAGGCTTAGTTTCAGAACCGATTGTGCTTAATGAAGGGGATTACATTTGTTATCCTGCCGATCAGGCTCATATTTTTGAGGCCTTAGAACATGATACGAGAGCTATTCTGATCTCTGAACAGAGATAAATATGTTTTAGAAAAGATAACCAGGCTTTTTTGCATTATCAATATATTCCTGCTTTGAGCATGGCATGAATCACTTTATAATTGGCCGATTTTTATAAGATGGAATTAAACTTGTGAGTATTATTGTTGCCTTAGATGCAAAAAGCCAATATGACGCCCTGAAAGTTGCAGATCAACTTGATCCATCACTATGTCGTGTCAAGGTAGGCAAAGAGCTTTTTACTCATGAAGGTCCATCAATTGTTAAAACCTTACAAAATAAAGGTTTTGAAGTTTTTCTTGATTTAAAATTTCATGATATCCCGAATACTACAGCTCAAGCAGTGTGTGCCGCCGCTGATCTTGGGGTCTGGATGGTAAATGTCCATGCTTCAGGTGGCCGTAAAATGATGGAAACCTGTGTAGAGCGATTAAGAGCAGGACAGTATCCTACCCAACTGATTGCAGTAACAGTACTAACCTCACAAACACGCGATGATTTGCGTGATATTGGTTTAGATGTTGAGCCTTTTGAGCAGGTTAAACGCTTGGCAAAGCTTACTCAGGAAAGTGGTCTGGATGGTGTCGTCTGTTCTGCCCAGGAAGCTCCACTATTACGTAAGGAACTAGGACAAGATTTTGCACTGGTTACTCCCGGTATCCGTCCTGCCGGTTCAAGTGCGGATGACCAAAAACGTATCGTGACTCCAAAACAGGCTGTGCTTGATGGTTCAACCCATTTAGTAATTGGACGTCCAATTACACAATCGACTGATCCTGCCGGAGCCTTAAAAGAAATTCTAGCCAGCTTATAATTGGGTAATCGTAAGTTTAACTACTGCAGACAAAGCTGATCACTAGTTTATCAGCTTTGTTTTTTGGCATAACCTTCTGAGGATTTAGATCAAGTACAAATAAATTCAAACTTATATTTTTGTTTTATAAAAATATAAAAAAGCTTATTAGTAGAGGTGCCAGTAAAGTTAAGATTAGGCCACTCATCATGGCATGAGGAACATAATGAGTCCCGCAAGACTGTTTGACCATGGCAAGTGTTACATCCATGGAAGTTGCTCCTGCACTAGAAATTGCCGAACGCGGAAAACGCCAACCGATACAATACATCAGTAAAATTGCAAAAACTTCCCGGAACAGATCAGTGAGCAGAGCAATACTGCCAAGCTGTGGAGAGTGAATCTGACTCAGCAGGATGCCAGACATTGAGTACCAGCCATAACCTTGAGCTAAGGCCAGAATTTCATTCGCTGTGTAACTCTGTAATAAAGGAATACATAATAATGCAGCCAAGCCAGAACCAATAAAAGCCGCTAATGGAACAACCAAAATTTTCCAGCTTAACCAGGCACGGTCAAAATGGGTATGAGCCAGCTCCACACCAATTAGTAAAATAAAAACCAGTAATAGATACCAGCTGTTAAAAGAATATTCGTTTCCAGATAATTTAATCAGCCAGCCAATGCCTGCACCCGCCATTAGAGCCAGCAGAGCATAACTGATATTCTTAATTGCCTTTAAAAACAGGTGTAAGGAAATTGAACCTTTGACACTGCTACGGTCTAGCCATTGATAAGCAAATAAACAGACAAAGAAAGATCCTAATGAGGTCAGTAGAGCAATTAATAAGGCAGGTTTTAAAATATATAAAGGATGCTGTAACTGTTGTAGAGCTTGAAAAAGTTCAAGCGATACACTTATTAATAGCAGATAAGAAAAATACGGCAAAATTTTGAAAATAAATTTTTGTACAGGAACAGGTAATTTTTTTGCAGATAAAAAGCCTAAAATCAAGGCTAAAAAAATTTGTAAAGCCAGAATAAGAGAAGTCATGAATAAGCAGATGCAATCAACACCTGCTTATTATGTCAGGGAAAAATTCAGGCTGCACGGCTTATGGTACTATTTCCCAAAAAATGATAATCCGCCGGATTTACCTTTCGGGTTTCTAGCCAGTATCGCCAGGTGTAAGTAGGCCATAGGGAAAAGTTTTTGCCGCTATTTTGCTGATACCAGCTGGTGCAGCCAGACTGCCAGACTGTACCTCTAAGCATGTCTTGGACTCGATGATTAAATTGATCCTGTACTTCGGCTTTAACGACGACTGCCTGGGTATGAGTTTTTTCAACCAGCTGAATCAATTGCAAGATATGCTCGATTTGAGATTCAATCATAAATAAAACGGAATTATGCGCTAAAACAGTATTTGGACCTAGTAACTGAAACAGATTCGGGAAACCTTTGGTACTTACCCCATAGTAGCTTTCGGCGCCATCTTCCCAAGCCTTTGCTAATGATTGATTATGCTGGCCAATGCATGGAAAATTCTTTAGGTAAACACGGGGATCAGTGATAAAACCTGTACCATAGATCAGGCAGTCAATTCTTCGGGTCTGACCATCCTGAGTAATAATGCTGTCTTCAGTAATCTCCCGAATCTTATCAGTTACAAGTTCAACATTGCTCCGGTTGAAGGTTGAATAATATTTATTTGATACCAAGATGCGTTTACAGCCCATAATATAATCAGGTGTAAGTTTCTTGGCGATAGTTTTATCTTTAACCTGGAATCGTATAAAAGCGCGGCCTAGTTTTTCTACATAGCGCATAGCAAATGGCTGTACAATTGGAATAACCCGTGATTCATTTGACCAGTACAGCCGGATCCGATGTAATTTCCTGAACCATTCCTGCTGAGCAAAAAGGTTTTTCTCCAACTGGCCATATTTGCGTTCGTCACGTGGAATGACCCAAGCTGCACTACGCTGCATTACATAGAGTTGTTTGACCTGTGAAGCTATTTCTGGAATATATTGAATGGCACTGCCACCTGTACCAATCGATGCAACTGTTTTACCTGTCAGATCATATTGATGATCCCATTGTGATGAATGGAAAATTTTCCCATTAAATTTTTCGATACCTTTTATTTTAGGAATCTGCGGTATATGAAGCGGCCCGGAAGCAAAAATGACAAATTGGGCTTCTATATTCTCCTGCCTATCAATTTCAATATGCCATATATTTAACTGTTCATTATAAAAAGTTCCAGTGACTTCTGTATTGAATTGAATATATTGGCGCAGTTGATAGTTTTCAGTAAGATTCTGTATATATTCAAAAATTTCTGGTGCCTCGGCGTAACGCTTTGACCAGTCTGTTTTTGGCGCAAAAGACAGAGAATACATGTGTGACTGTACATCACAGGCAGCTCCCGGATAGCGGTTTTCGCGCCATGTGCCCCCTACATCTCCTGTTTTTTCAATAATAATAAAGTCATCAATGTTTTGCTGTAATAACCGAATTGCGGCGGCTAAACCACCAAATCCCGCACCAATAATTGCAACTTTTACTCTGCGTCCAGTTGCAGGTTCTATATTATTTTTCTGCATTCTCTGCTAAGTCCGTTCTATTTTTATACAGATTATACAGCTTTGCTTATATTGGCCCATGATAGCAGCGACATAAATATTGATAGATTCGGCAATTAAAAAGATGAGATTTTTATAGTAAAACAGACAGGTCAGGGTAAATTGAATTATTCATGAAGCGTTCTATTCTCGGTTTGATGTATTTAATACAAGGCATGCGTAACGCTGGAATTGATGTTGATTCACGGCTCGCAACAATTGGTATCAAGCCGGATGCTTTGGATCCAACTTCTATTATTCATCCCAGCTTGGAATGGGATATACAAAAAGTTGTCGGTGAAGGGGTAAAACCTGAAACAGGACTATTTATTGGGCAGCATTACGCGCTTGCCGGTTATGGCCCTTTGCTGATGCTCCTTGTAACCAGTAATAATATCCAGACTGCTCTTGAAAAGGGCATCCAATACCAGGGTCTTACTCACCTATTTGGCACTTTAGGACTTGAAGTCATGGCTCATCAGGTTGCATTGACATATTTGCCAGTAGACCTGAACTCAGATATGGGATTGCTACGTGCTCAGTGCGAAATTTCGGGAACTTATAAATTTATTCAAGATATTTATAAAATGATGGGACTGGTTGCACCTACTTTAAGAGTTGAGTTACCTTTTAAAGCACCTGAAGATAAAGAGCAATTACAGCTGTATCAGAATTATTATGGTGCAGATCTGCACTTCGGTTTTAAGCAGGCGAAATTTGGATTAAATTCGCAAGTACTTGAAATCAAAATTCCTTCTGCAGATCCAATTACCCATCGGGTTTATGAAGCTAAATGTATTAGTGAGCTACAACGTTTAAATCATGATGATGCAATACCTTCACTTATTCAGCGTGTACATGACTATTTAGAGCTGCAAAAGGGGGTAATTCCTACTATGGCAGAGACTGCACAAGCACTTGGTATTCCAGAACGTACCTTGCGCCATCAGCTACAACAGTTCAATACCAGTTATAAAGAAATTAGAGAACAGTTGATTAAAAACAAAGCATTAAAACTGATTGAATATAAAGAGTACTCAATTGAGGTTATTGCTGAGTTACTGGGCTATTCAGAACCAGCCGCATTTAATCATGCCTTTAAGCGCTGGTTCGGACAAAGCCCAAGACAATATGGTAAATAGCCTAAGTCGGGTTATGCCAAAGTTTTATATGTTTCACTATATTCTTCGTTATACTTCCCATTAGCCCATAAAACGTATCAGAATTATATGCTAGAGCTTAAATCATCACACAGTACAGCTTTTTCACCCGTCTCTCCAGCCGAGCGTTATTCTCAAGCTTTATCTTCTGGACAATTTTTACCTGATGAAGCACAGGCACAAGCTGTGCAGGAGCTGGACCGGGTCTGGCATGAATTGATTCATCGATATAAGGCTTCTAAGAAAGCATTTCGCTGTTTTCGCCGGCAAACTGCACCGCGTGGTGTATACATGTGGGGTGGGGTTGGCCGTGGAAAAACATGGCTAATGGATCAATTCTTTGAGTCTATTCCATTTCGCCGCAAGTTACGTATGCATTTTCATCACTTTATGCAACATGTACACCGTGAGTTAAATAAGCTGTCTGGCCAGCGTAATCCCCTAGATCTGGTGGCTGACCAGATTTACAAAGATGCAGTTATTATTTGCTTCGACGAATTTTTTGTATCAAATGTCACTGATGCCATGATTTTGAGCGATCTGTTTCAAAAATTATTCCAGCGCGGTATTACGCTGGTAGCGACCTCAAATATTGCACCAGATGGTTTATATAAAAATGGTATTCATCGTGACCGTTTTTTACCTACCATTGAAATGGTCAAAAAAAACTGTGTCGTGTTAAATGTAGATGCTGGAGTAGATTATCGGTTACGAGTGTTAAAACAGGCGCAGCTTTTCAAGGCACCGCTCAGCCACGAAGCACAGCAGTGGATTGCCCAAAGGTTTTCTGCATTGACCCAGACTCAGGTGCAGTCTCAAGAATCAATTATTATCAATAACCGTATTGTAGAGACTATCGGTCATACTGAAGATGTGTTGTGGTGTGAATTTTCAGAACTTTGCCTTAAGCCTCGCAGCCCGTCAGATTTCATTGAAATAGCCAATATTTATAATACGGTACTGGTCAGTAATGTTCCGCATTTAACTGATCAGATTAATGATGCAACCCGACGTTTTATTTATCTGGTTGATGAGTTCTATGATCGGGGAGTAAAACTTTTACTTACCTCTCAAGATGATATTATTAATATCTACCAGGGAGAGAAGTTGGCGTTTGAAATTGAGCGTACCCGTTCAAGATTGCTAGAAATGCAGTCAGATGAGTATCTGCATTCAGAGCACAAGCAAATTCACGGCGCCCAGTAAAATTTTAATCAAGCGTTCTACGGAACGCTTTTTTATTATTTATATTAAATAAAACCGCGCAGTATCGGCATGGTTTTGCTTTAATACGTGTGATCAGTTATTGTAAAAGTTATAAAAGATAGGTAGAAAAGCTGGTACTTAAGTCTAATTTTCGAAACCTCTCTCTTTATCCACTATAAGTAAATTTAAAGCGGCTGAATATAAACGTATTTTAAACTGGCATATATAAAAACTATTGATGTCAATATTTTTTAAACAGAAAATGCTTACTATTTAGGAACGTGATAGTGGTATTCAGCTAAATATAAATCAGTATACTAGAATCTCTTGTGATAAAAAGTAGCAATATCAGGAAAGACAATGACTGCACGTATTCAAAAAGGCAAGTTAGCGATTGCTAAAGAACTCTATGATTTCATCGAAAATGAAGCTTTACCGGGTTCCGGTCTGGACAGTGAAACATACTGGAAAAATTTTGAGCAAGTCGTTGTTGATCTTAGTCCGAAAAATAAAGCGCTTCTTGCAAAGCGTGATGAAATTCAGGCTAAAATTGACGAATGGCATCGCAATAACGAATTTGAACTTGAAGCTTACAAAGCTTTCCTGAAAGAGATTGGCTACTTATTACCAGAAGTAGAAGATTTCCAGATTACCACTGAAAATGTGGATGAAGAAATTGCAGTATTGGCAGGCCCACAGTTGGTTGTACCTGTACGAAATGCCCGTTACTGCCTTAATGCTGCAAATGCCCGCTGGGGTTCTTTATATGATGCACTTTATGGCTTTGATGTGATTTCTGAAGAGAATGGCGCAGAAAAGGGTAAGGGGTATAATCCGGCCCGTGGCGCCAAAGTTATCGAATTTGCTAAAAGCTTTCTGAATGATACTTTCCCGCTTGAGGCAGGCTCGCATCAAGATGCTACACGCTATGAAGTTGAAGATAATCAGCTGGTTATTACTTTAAAAGATGATACTAAAACTACCTTGGCTGAACCGGTTCAGTTTGTAGGTTATAATGGCGAGAAAAGTAATCCGAATGAAATTATTCTAAAAAATAATGGATTGCATGTCATTATCCAGATTGATGCGACTAGTCCGATTGGCCAGACTGATGCAGCTGGTGTAAAAGACTTAGTACTTGAAGCAGCTGTAACGACAATTCAGGATCTGGAAGACTCGATTGCTGCAGTAGATGCAGAGGAAAAAGTAGAAGGCTACCGTAACTGGCTTGGGCTTATGAAGGGTACACTTCAGGAATCTTTCCAAAAAGGTGACAAAACTGTTACCCGTGCTATGAACAAAGACCGTACTTATACAGACCTTGAAGGGAATACGGGTAAAATTCATGGCCGATCATTGATGTTACTGCGTAATGTTGGCCACCTGATGACGAACCCTGCTATTTTGGTAGATGGTGCAGAAATCTATGAAGGCATCATGGATGCACTGGTAACGCCATTACTAAGTATTGCTGATATTCGTGGCGAAAATGAAATCAAGAACTCACGTCAGGGTTCAATGTATATCGTAAAACCAAAAATGCATGGTCCGGAAGAGGTCGCATTTGCGGTAGAACTTTTTGAACGTGCTGAGCAGGCTTTGGGGCTGCCGGCAAAAACTCTTAAAATCGGGATTATGGATGAAGAACGCCGTACTTCTGTAAACCTGAAGAACTGTATTGCTCAGGCCAAAGACCGTACCATCTTTATTAATACTGGTTTTATGGACCGTACAGGTGATGAGATTCATACCTTTATGGAAGCAGGTCCATTTGTTCGTAAAGGCGAAATCAAAGGACAAAAATGGTTCCCTGCTTATGAAAACCGTAATGTAATGATCGGCCTGAAAGCAGGATTACGCGGTAAGGCACAGATCGGTAAAGGTATGTGGCCAAAACCAGATATGTTGCTTGACATGTATCGTACTAAGATCGAGCATCCGGAAGCAGGTGCAAGCTGTGCATGGGTTCCTTCTCCAACAGGAGCAGTAATTCATGCAATTCATTATCATCAGTGCAATGTATCCGAGCGTCAGCAAGAACTATTACAGACTGAGCCTTTAGCTCTGGATGATCTGTTGACTCCTCCGCTAGCAGCAAATACAGACTGGACTGAAGAAGAGAAAAAGAACGAACTTGAAAATAACTGTCAGGGTATTCTGGGTTATGTTGTGCGCTGGGTTGACTTGGGTGTAGGCTGTTCAAAGGTTCCAGATATTAATGATGTAGGCCTGATGGAAGACCGCGCAACATTACGTATTTCTTCACAGCACGTTGCGAACTGGTTACGTCATGGTATTGTGAGTCGTGAACAGGTTGAAGAAGTATTAAAGCGCATGGCTAAAATTGTAGACGAACAAAATGCCAATGATCCGCTTTATACTGCAATGTCTGCTGACTTCGAAAATAGTATTGCTTTTAAAGCTGCATCTGACCTGATCTTTAAAGGCGGTGAGCAACCATCTGGTTATACTGAACCTTTACTACACGCTGCGCGCTTAAAACTTAAAGGCTATACAGGTGACTAATCTGAGCCATTAAAAAAAGCCTCTTCGGAGGCTTTTTTATTTAGTTTTTAAATAAATATTTTTCTTATATTCAGGCAGTAGCGACCTGAAAACCTGGACGCTCAGCATAGCGAGCAACCGATAAGTCATCTGCATAAATCGCTGGTCGTTTATGGCTCATGAGGTCTGAAAGCAATTTACCTGAACCACATGCCATGGTCCAGCCTAATGTACCATGCCCAGTATTTAAGAACAGGTTACTCAGGGCAGTTTTACCTACAATAGGCGTACCATCTGGTGTCATGGGACGAAGCCCTGTCCAGAAAGTTGCTTCTTTTAAACGTCCGGCAGACGGATAAAGATCATTCACCACCATTTCCAGAGTTTTTCTGCGTTCTGGAAGCAATTTATAATTAAAGCCTACAATTTCTGCCATACCCCCTACACGAATACGATCATCAAAGCGTGTTACAGCGACTTTGTAGGTCTCGTCCAGTACTGTAGAAACTGGTGCACGCGTAGCATCTTGAATTGGAATGGTCAGTGAGTAGCCTTTTAATGGATAGACTGGAATATGAATTAACCCACGTAATAGTGGAGTAGAGAAAGATCCCATTGCAATTACATATTGGTCTGCTTTAACCAGACCTTCACTGGTTTGGACTGCTGTGACTTTATCTGCTTCAACCACCAGTTTTTCAATAGAAACACCAAATTTAAAAATTACGCCAGCAGCTTTTGCCATTTCTGCAAGATGCTGTGTAAATAACTGGCAGTCACCAGTTTCATCATTTGGCAAGCGTAACCCGCCTGTCAGTTTATGACTGGAATATTTTAAAGCAGGTTCAACTTTCATTAAATCTTTCGCTTCGAGCAACTCAAATGGCACACCAGCTTCTTTTAATACTTCAATATCTTTGGCAGCATTGGCATATTGCTGTTCACTACGGAAAAGCTGTAAGGTTCCTTGCTGACGACTTTCATAAGCAATACCTGTAGTCTTCCGTAATTCTTTCAGACAGTCACGACTATATTCAGCAATACGAACCATACGGCTCTTATTTTCCTGATAATGCTGAATATTGCAGTTCTTTAGCATTTGCCACATCCAGGCAATCTGGAAACTGGTTCCATCTGGACGAATAGACAGAGGAGCATGTTTTTGAAACATCCATTTAATGGCTTTAAGTGGCACCCCTGGCGCTGCCCAAGGTGTAGCATAGCCAGGAGAGACCTGTCCGGCATTTGCAGCACTGGTCTCCAGCGCTGCTCCAGGCTGTCGGTCAATTACGGTCACTTCATGCCCTGCTTGGGCTAGATACCATGCAGTTGTGACACCAATTACACCACTTCCTAAAACGACGACTTTCATGATCTTCTCTACTCATTGCAGCCTGAATCTGGCCTGTACATGGAGCTCTACCAAACGCGGTATATATGACTGATTTTTAAAGCAAGCAGTCCGTGGGTAGTAACGGTATAACTGAGTTTCAGGGTAAACATTTAAAATGTGAAAGGGTCACTAAAAAAATCCCTTTTTCCAGTTATGCTCTCAGTTTACATCTGGGGTTTAGTTCTGATAAATTCAAATAAACTTATCTTTAGATATAAAATTACTTACGTAAATGAAAATTAAAAATCTGAACCAGATTACTGATTTTGATATCAAGTTATTGAGAATTTTCAAGACAGTATGCGAATGTGGGAGCTTTACTTCAGCAGAGAGTGTTCTTGGAATTAGCCGCTCAGCCATTAGTCTGCATATGAGTGATTTGGAAAATCGTCTGGGGCTCAGGTTATGCCAGCGTGGCCGTGCCGGATTTTCTCTTACCGATGAAGGTAAGGAAATCTTGAACTATAGTGAAACGCTAATCGCTTCTATTGAGGAGTTTAAGCTTAAGGTTAACCAGATTCATAAAAAGTTAAAAGGCGAGTTTAATATTGGAATTATTAACAATTTAATTAATTTGCCAAAGCCTTATATCACTAATACGCTTGAGCAACTTACCAGTGAAAGCCCTGATGTGCAGATTAACATCAGTATGAGTACACTAGCAGATATTGAATGCAAGGTGATGGATGGCCGCTTACATGTAGGGGCAGTCCCGATGGTTACTCCATTATCGGGGCTGGACTATTTAAATCTTTATGAAGAAAGTTCCTATCTTTATTGTGGAGATCGGCATCCCTTATTTTTTTCTACCGAACGATTAAAAGAACAAGATTTAAGTCAGTGGAATGCGGTAATGCCTAACTACAGTATTAATTCACAAGCATTACAGCTCTACCAGCTGCTGCATTGTTCTGCAACTGCAAGTGACCGGGAGGGAATTGCTTTTTTAATTTTAACCGGAAATTTTATGGGATTTTTACCTGATCATTATGCAAGAAAATGGGTAGAAAGCGGTCAGATGAAACCTGTGCTCGAGCAGCGCATGCATTATAGTACACCGATCTGCATGATTACCAGAAAGGGCAGGCGACATAATATGATTCTGGAATCTTTTCTCGAAAAGCTGAAAAATAATATTAATGAGCAGAATAATTCCGGGTTAACGATAACGAACTAGATGGAATCCATATGTCAGCTTAAATAGCAAACAGGATTTGCTATTTCATGGACTATTCTAGAAGTTGTTTTAATTTGACTGCATGAGGACTGTCTTCTGGTAAAAGTTCAAGCAGACGCTCAATTGCATCAGTACGTTCAGGAACGCGACTAATCAGGCGAAATAACTGGTCAATGTCTTGCAAGTTATGAATCATATGACTTAAGCGCGCATCAAAGCAGTCACGCCAGGCACACAGGAAAGGACTTTCTGTCTTACTCAGGAAATTGCCCTTGTACAAGGCCAATACTGTAACAGTAAAGCCCAGATTCAATGCCTGTTCAGCCATAAGAAAATCTGCCTGAACCTCACAGTTCAGTTTGTAAGGGCGTGATTGGATACAGTCGAGTAACAGACTGCGCATCTGGGATAATTCTGCTTTTAGAGTTTTCTGGCTAACCTGCCTGTCTCCATAAAGGGCATAGTGTAATTCGTCCAAACTGATCCCATCTGGACACAATGCCAGAATACACAGTATTTCAATTTGCCGGTGCGTCAGCTGTAAAATATGATGATTAAACTGAACTTTTGACCCACCCAGCACTTTAAGATAAAGCACATTTTGCTGTTCAAGCCGGATGGCGCGTTGTACCAGATCTGCACAGCGCTCTACGGCGAGTACGCCTAAAGAATTATGCTTCTCATACTTGGTTGAAAGGTTAATAATGCCATGGAACTGGCCGCTTTGTGGGTCGATGATGGGCGCTGCGTAGCATACCCAGTCACGCACGCTATTCATCTGGTTTTCATGTGAGTACACACAACTGGCAGCATGGGTATTTAACGCAAGGCCAATAGCATTGGTGCCTACGGACTGGGTAGACCACTGGCCACCTTCAAAAAAATGCACCTGTTCTGCAGAAGAGCGCATAGAGTGACTGCTCCAGGTCCAGAGCAGAGTGCCATGCTGGTCTGTAATTCCGATTGCCATGCTGGCATCTTCTGCAATTCTCAAGAGTTCAGAATGACACTGATCTAATGAGCGACCGAAGAGTGTTTCACGCCAACCATGATCCAGATTCAGTACTGGGGCCGCATCTACTGAAACGGGAGGCACATGATGTGCTACAGCATTCTTTAAAAAAGCTGATGAATAATGAGAAACAGGATTTAACACGGGTAATTTTTTAATCATATGCATATCATGGTCCTTCATGATGAGGCAAAAATGCAGCTACCTGAGCTGGTTACTGTTGTTATTTTCCCCTACCTTAAACCTTGATGCTCTAATCTGCTATCCGACAAAA
Source organism: Acinetobacter radioresistens DSM 6976 = NBRC 102413 = CIP 103788 (assembly GCF_006757745.1). Classification (NCBI taxonomy): domain Bacteria; kingdom Pseudomonadati; phylum Pseudomonadota; class Gammaproteobacteria; order Moraxellales; family Moraxellaceae; genus Acinetobacter; species Acinetobacter radioresistens. The sequence continues at coordinate 1,224,824 of NZ_AP019740.1, forward strand.
GGCTGACGTCAGCATACACATCTTTAAACATCAGTCTGGTATATGTACCAATATAGTCAGACTGTTTTTAAAAGAAATGGCCGATTCAGACTGATCTGTTTAAAATAGTTACAGAATATTCCTGCATAAGATCAACCTGTCTGTTTGTATTTAGGGTAACTGCTTTCTGCTGAAAGGTTGCGGTACAGGTTTCCCTAAATATTGCTGATCGGCAAAATAACTGGAACGTACCATAGGCGCACTCCAAATATTTTTAAATCCTAAAAACTCGCCATGACGCTGATAATGCTCAAATTCTTTTAAGCTCACAAAACGATGGATAGGAGCATGAGCTTTAGAAGGCTGTAGGTACTGTCCGATGGTGACCAAATCCACATAATGATCTTTTAAATCATTTAACAGCGCAATAACCTCTGCCTCAATCTCTCCAATACCTACCATCAAGCCACATTTGGTAGGAATCTCAGGACATAAATTTTTAAATTTTTTTAACAGATTAAGAGAATGCTGATAATCTGATCCAGGCCGCAAGGCCCGGTACAAGCGGAACACTGTCTCTATATTATGGTTAAATACATCTGGTGGAGACTGGCTAAGGATAGACAAGGCAAGATCAAGCCGCCCTCTAAAGTCCGGAACCAATATTTCGATCCGGGTATTCGGACAGCATTTACGTATCTCCTGAATACAATCTACAAAATGTTGGGCGCCTCCATCTTTCAGGTCATCCCGGTCTACAGAAGTAATTACCACATAACTTAAATTCAGGTTTGCGACGGTTTCGGCAAGATGCCGAGGCTCAGCCGGATCTAGGCTGTTCGGGCGGCCGTGAGCTACATCGCAAAAAGGACACCGTCTGGTACAGATATCACCCATTATCATAAAAGTTGCAGTACCGCTACCAAAACATTCTGGCAGGTTTGGACACGCCGCTTCTTCACATACCGTATGTAGTTTCTGCTGACGCAACAGCCCTTTAATACGGCCAATCTCTTCAGGTTGACTGATTTTTGCCCGTATCCATTCGGGTTTTGTCGGAATAACGTCTGTTGCAATAACCTTAACAGGTATACGTGCCAGTTTATCCGCACCCCGAAGTTTTTTTTCATGCTTAAAATTCTGTTGTAAATCCATTTAAATATATCCTGATTTAATAATAAGTCTTAAAATAAATAAAAAGAGATTAATATTTAAAAAAAATATTTTTAAAATAAAAATCTAACTTTTAAATAAAATTAGGATTATAAAATATATGAGGTTGGTTAAAGGTTTGTTTTTAAGTCGTTGTTTAAAATAATAAAAAATTACATTTATTTTTTAATAAATAAATTATTGTTTTTGAAAATAATAGGTAAGTTTTATTTTAATAAATAATTTTAGTCTAATATTAATTTTAGAATAAATATATTTAATTGGAGGTGTGAGTTATTCACTGTTCCCTTGATTTTGATCAAGATAAAAAGGAAAAGGATATGCAATTAACGGAAGAAAAATTACTGGCTGCATATAAGAGTATGCGCGATATTCGTGAGTTTGAGGACCGGCTTCACGAAGAAAATACCATGGGTGATATTCCTGGATTTATTCACCTTTATAGTGGTGAGGAAGCAGTTGCAGTCGGTATTTGTGAAAATCTAACCGATAAGGATTACATTACCTCCACCCACCGGGGCCATGGGCACTGTATTGCTAAAGGATGTGATATCCATGCCATGATGCTTGAGATTTTCGGTAAAGATGCCGGCCTGTGTCGTGGTAAAGGTGGTTCAATGCATATTGCAGACCTCGACAAGGGCATGCTGGGTGCAAACGGTATTGTAGGAGGTGGACCTCCTTTAGCAATTGGAGCAGCTTTGACTGCTAAAACTTTGAAAACCGGTGGTATAGGTCTGTCATTTACGGGTGATGGGGGGTCAAATCAGGGTCTCACTTTTGAAGCGATGAATATGGCTGTAGTATTGCAACTTCCAGTCATATTTGTATTTGAAAACAATGGCTTTGGTGAAGGTACCGGTCATGACTATGCAGTAGGAAGTAAAGATATTGCTGGTCGGGCAGCAGGTTTTGGTTTACCTGCAGTCAAGGTTGACGGTACAGATTTCTTTGCAGTCTATGAAGCTGCCCAGCAGGCAATTGAGCGAGCCAGAAATGGTGGTGGACCAAGTGTAATTGAAACAATTACCAACCGCTTCTATGGTCATTTCGAAGGTGACCCTGGGTTAATCCGTTCTAAAGATGAAGTGGATTATGTAAAAGAACATCGCGATCCATTAAAAATTTTCCGTAAAAAAGTTAAAGACCAGATTGATCTGGCAAAGCTCGATGCAATTGATGCTGAGTCTAAAGCTAATGTAGACGACGCTGTAGCAAAAGCCCGTGCTGCCAAATACCCAGAAGTTTCCCAGCTTCTGACCGATGTTTATGTCTCTTACTAAAGGAATAGTAAAGCAAATGCCAAATAAAAGTTACCGTAACGCGATTAAAGAAGCGATTGAATTAGAAATGCGCCGTGACCCGACTGTATTTGTAGTCGGTGAAGACGTACGTGGTGGTCATGGTGGTAAAAATACTGAAGATAATGCCCTTGAAGGCTTTGGTGGCGTACTGGGTGTGACCAAGGGTTTATGGTCTGAGTTCGGCTCTGAACGTGTGATCGATACCCCAATTACAGAATCTGCGATTATCGGTATGGCTGCAGGTGCAGCAGCAACCGGTTTACGGCCTGTAGCTGACCTGATGTTTATGGATTTCTATGGGGTATGCCATGACATGCTTTATAACCAGGCTGCGAAGTTCCGCTATATGTTTGGAGGTAAAGCCAAAGCACCTATGGTAGTACGTGGCATGATCGGCGCCGGTTTCTCAGCCGCAGCCCAGCATTCACAGTCACCATATAATGTCTTTGCTGCAGTACCCGGTTTGAAGGTGGTCGTACCTTCTAGTCCTTATGATGTAAAAGGTCTGTTGATTCAGGCAATTCGTGATGATGACCCGGTAGTATTTTGTGAACACAAACTGCTGTATGACATTAAAGGCGAGGTTCCGGATGATGCCTATACCATTCCTTTTGGCGTAGCCAATTACACCCGTGAAGGAACAGATGTCACCATTATTGCTTTAAGTTTAATGGTACACCGTGCCAATGAGGTTGCAGATAAACTGGCAAAAGAGGGAATTTCGGTAGAAGTGGTAGATCCAAGAACTATTTCGCCTCTAGATGAAGAAGGTATCCTTGAATCTGTAGCCTCGACTGGCCGTGTAGTAATTGTTGATGAGTCTGCGGCACGTTGTGGTTTTGGTCATGATATTGCTGCCCTGATTGCCCAGAAAGGATTTCATTATCTGAAAGCCCCAATTGAACTGGTGACTCCTCCTCATACACCTGTACCGTTCTCACCTGTATTGGAAAAAGAATGGATTCCGAGTGTAGAGCGTATTGAACAGGCTGTACGAAAAACTTTGGAGGCTTAGGATGAGCGAAATTAAAACACTAGAAATCCCAAAATGGGGATTATCTATGGAAGAAGGAACTATTGCCCAATGGTTAATTCAAGAAGGAAGCCAGTTCAGTAAAGGACAAGAAATTTGTGAAATTGAAACTACAAAAATTGTAAACGTCCTGGAGGCACCTTTTGACGGAACATTGAGAAAAATACTGGCAAAAGATGGTGAAACCCTGCCAGTCGGTGGGTTGATTGCAGTTTGTGCCAATGATGATGTCACAGATGATGATATACAGGCATTTGTACAGTCACTTGATCAAGGGACAGCAGCTTCGGCAAGCTCTGCACCGGACAGTACTCCGGCTGAAGACAAAACCGAACAGACTGCACCAGTAGAGCAGCTGAGTTCATCAACTGTGAAAGCTGAAACATCATCTGCTACCCGGAAAACTTCTCATAGTGCCGGTGACTATATTATTCCTGCGTCTTTACAAGGCTATCAGCCACCAGATGACCTGTTTATTACACCACATGCCCAGAAACTGGCAGAAAAATATAATTTGGATTTAACCAAGGTTACAGGTTCGGGACGCGAAGGGCGTATTAGTATCGCTGATCTTCAGGCAGCAGTGCAGGGCGCAGGTGGACAATGGCCAGATGTTAAGCATCAGGCCAGTACAAAAGCTGCAAAATCTAACGCTGATGACAGTCAGGTTGCTGCTACACCTGTAGCTCGGCGTCTGGCCAAGCAATGGGGCATTAATCTGCATGACTGTCGCGCCTCGGGAACAAGAGGCCGGGTCTGCAAAGAAGATGTTGAAGCAGTGTATAACCGTGAACACAAGTCTGCTCATACAGAAACTTCATTGAATGCAACTCAGCCCGAACAGGCAAAAGTAACCAGTATTCCAATGAATGCCATGCGTAAAGCCATTGCTTCACGTTTACAGGCAGCAAAACGTAATGCGCCACATTTTCGTTTAACTGTTGACTTGAATGTTGAGGCGATACAGACATTACGTGCACAGATTAATGAGTCCGTGCCTCAGGTCAAACTGTCTATCAATGATATGCTCATCAAGGCAGCAGCTGCGGCGTTGATTAAAGTACCTGAAGTAAATGTACAGTTTGATGAAGAGTCACAATCAATTTTACAGTTTGATCAGGCCGATATTTCTGTGGCTGTGGCTATTCCTAATGGCCTTATTACTCCAATTATCAAAGCTGCAAATCAGAAATCGCTTGCTGAGATTTCTGGAAATATGCGGGACTTGGCCACGCGGGCAAAAACTGGAAAGTTAACTCCGGATGAATTTCAGGGGGGAAGTTTCAGTATTTCTAACCTGGGAATGCTGGGTATCAAACACTTTGACGCCATTATCAATCCGCCTCAAGGTGCTATTTTGGCTTTGGGTGCTTCAGAGGCTCGAGCAGTGGTAGAGCATGATCAGATTGTTATTCGGCAGATGGTGACAGCAACTTTATCCTGTGACCACCGGGTGATTGATGGAGCAGTTGGGGCGAAATTCTTGGCCAGCTTTAAAAAGTTTGTCGAGAATCCAGCATTAATACTGGTATAGGAGCTGGACATGACAGGAAATCAGTATGATTTAATTGTTGTGGGTGCAGGTCCGGGTGGATATGTGGCTGCAATACGTGCAGCTCAGCTTGGCCTTAATACAGCAATTATCGAAGAAAAACATCTGGGGGGGATCTGCCTGAACTGGGGCTGTATCCCGACCAAGGCTTTATTGAGTGGAGCTGACTTGGCCTATCAGCTTAAGCATGCTGGAAACTTTGGTTTCACTCTTCCACAAATTGATTTTGATCTGAGTCAACTGGTTAAACATAGCCGCCAAGTCTCGCAGCAACTGGTACAGGGAATCGAGCACCTTCTCAAGAAAAATGGTGTAGAGGTTATATTTGGACGGGCCAAGCTGCAGGCGAAAGAAACGCTTGAGATAATCGATGAGAGCGGTAAAGCACGCATTTTAAAAGCACCTCATATCATTTTAGCAACAGGTGCCAGAGCTCGAACTTTGCCTGGTCTGCCTGTCAATGGCACCGAGATCTGGAGTTACCGGGAAGCGCTAGTCCCGGAACAATTGCCTGAATCTTTACTGGTAGTCGGTTCTGGCGCTATAGGCAGTGAATTTGCCAGTTTATATCATGATCTAGGCTGTGAGGTTACTCTTATTGACGTTGCTCAGCAGATTTTGCCTACTGAAGATGCAGAAGTTGCAGAATATATGCGTAAGCAGTTTGAGCAGCGCGGTATGAAAGTGATTACTGGCTGTTCATTACAAAATGTCCAGGTTACCGGAGGTCAGGTACAGTGTGAACTTCATAGCTCACAGGGCAAACAAGAGCAAGTGTTTGATCGGGTTCTGTCTGCAATAGGTGTACAACCGAATGTAGAAAAACTGGGACTGGAACAGTTAGAAGTAGAGTTTAAGCAGGGCTTTATTCAGGTGGATGAATACTGCCGCACAAATGTCGTGGGGCTCTATGCAATTGGTGATGTGGCGGGTGCACCATGTCTGGCTCATAAAGCCAGTCATGAAGCTATTCTTTGTGTAGAAAAAATTGCAGGACTCACAAATCTTCACTCTCTAGACCGTACTCAAATTCCTGGCTGTATTTTTACTCATCCTCAGGTTGCCAGTATTGGTTTGACTGAAGCGCAGGCCAAAGCGCAAGGCCATCATATCCAGACTGGGAAATTTCCTTTTCAGGCAAATGGCAAGGCACTGGCCTTAAAACAAACTGCCGGTTTTGTAAAAACTGTATTTGATAAAGAGACTGGCGAGCTGCTCGGAGCACATATGGTCGGTCATGAAGTTACTGAACATATTCAGGGTTTCGCAATTGCCAAATATCTGGAAGCTACCGACGAAAGCTTGGCACAGGTCATTTTTCCTCATCCTACGTTATCAGAAGCAATGCATGAATCGGTATTAGCTTCCCTACAGCGGGCAATACATATTTGAAAACATGGAAGAGCTTATCTGGTTTAGCTTGATAAGCTCATTCTTCTTACAGAAAACTGATTAATCAGGAGCAGTAATGAAAGCAGCTCGTTTTTATGATAAAGGCGATATTCGCATTGAAGATATTCCGGAGCCACAAGTTACACCAGGTACAGTCGGTATTCAGGTTGCCTGGTGTGGCATTTGTGGAACCGATCTGCATGAGTTTATGGATGGTCCAATTTTTATTCCGCCTTGTGGCCATCCGCATCCAATCTCGGGCGAATCTGCTCCGGTAACGATGGGACATGAGTTTTCCGGAGTTGTATACGCTGTGGGTGAAGGGGTTAATGATATTCAGATTGGTCAGCATGTGGTGGTTGAACCTTATATCATCGCTGACGATGTGCCGACTGGGCCTAATGATGCTTATCATCTGTCGAAGAATATGAATTTTATTGGTTTAGGAGGGCGAGGCGGTGGTCTATCGGAAAAAATAGCCGTGCAGCGTCGTTGGGTACACCCAATTTCCAATAAAATACCATTGGATCAAGCTGCACTGATTGAGCCTTTGTCGGTAGGTCATCATGCTTATATCCGTAGTGGCGCACAAGCCGGAGACATTGCACTGGTTGGGGGTGCAGGGCCTATAGGTTTGTTGTTATCAGCTATTTTAAAGGTTAAAGGACTCACTGTTATTATTAGTGAGTTAAGTGCTAAACGTAAAGAAAAAGCAAGAGAGGCTGGTGTTGCAGATTATATTCTGGACCCTTCAGAAGTTGATGTGGTTACGGAAGTCATGAAAATTACTCAAGGCCAAGGTGCAGATGTTGCTTTTGAATGTAGTAGTGTAAATAAAGTACTAGATACTCTCGTAGCTGCGATGAAGCCGGCTGGTGTACTGGTCATTGTATCAATTTGGAGTCATCCAGCCACAGTAAATGTTCACAGTGTTGTTATGAAAGAACTTGATATTCGTGGCACCATTGCTTATGTCAACGACCATCAGGCAACAATCAAATTGGTGGAAGACGGTAAAATTAATTTGCAACCTTTTATTACACAGCGCATTCAACTCGATGACTTGGTTTCGCAGGGTTTTGAAACTCTGATCCATAACAATGAGTCAGCTGTTAAAATTATTGTCCATCCCTAAATACTCAGAAAAAACAAGCAGACGTTTTAATTGCTTATCAATAATTTAACAATAATATATAAGGAAAAATAATGAATAAGGGATTAATGAATAAAATCGCCGTTGTAACAGGCGCAGCGCAAGGTATAGGGCGTGGTATTGCTCTAAGACTGGCTCAGGAAGGTGTACATGTAGCCTTGGTAGATCTGAATGAACAACGACTTAATCAAGTAAAACAGGAAATTGAAAATTTAAAGGTAAAAGCCAGTATTTTTGTTGCTGATATCAGTCAGCGTGATCAGGTGTATGCCAGTATTGAACATGCCGAGCAGTCTTTAGGTGGTTTTGATATTATGATCAATAATGCTGGAATTGCTCAGGTTCAGCCTCTTGATGCAGTGACACCTGAAGGACTGCAAAAAATTAGCGGTATTAATATTGGTGGAGTTCTGTGGGGTATTCAGGCCGCAGCTCGAAAATTTAAAGCGCGCCAGCAAAAAGGTAAAATTATTAATGCAGCTTCTATTGCAGGGCATGAAGGTTTTGCCATGTTAGGAGTATATTCGGCAACAAAATTCGCAGTCCGTGCTTTAACTCAGGCCGCAGCCAAGGAATATGCTTCACATGGCATTACGGTAAATGCATATTGTCCGGGAGTAGTGGGCACAGATATGTGGGTAGAAATTGATAAAAGATTCTCTAAAATTACCCATACCCCAATTGGTGAAACATACAAAAAATATGTGAGTGGTATTGCACTAGGGCGTGCACAAACACCTGAAGACGTGGCTGCGCTGGTTGCTTTTTTATCGAGTGAAGATGCCGATTATATTACCGGGCAGGCAATTTTAACAGATGGAGGCATGATCTACCGCTAGTACAATATACACTGTCTAATTTTTAAAAATGTATGAACATAATCAGGCTTCTACTTAAACACATTAAATAATAAAAGGCCTGAGTACATAGAATATAACACTATCTTATTTGTACTCAGGCCTGTATTTCCTTAAGTTTTTTAAGATGTTTTTGTCAAATTCTGCTGTTTATACATAATATTATCCAGCCACTAGTCCATTGAAATACTAAAAGTTATCACTATATATGACCTATAGTTTTTTAAATTTTCGCCTATGTGTGCCAATTTTAAACCTGTTACGCGTGTTCAGGTGGATAAACTTCAGTTACCGGATATTCCTTTCGATTATCTCGAAGAAGTGTATCCAGCCTATGATTTGCCTTTACTATTCAAGTCAGAATATGGCTTGGAATGGCGTAGCGTAATGTTCGGACTGGTGCCAAAGTGGGCTCAGGATAAAAGTTCGGCTAAACGGACCTATAATGCCCGAAATGAAACTTTATTTGAAAAGCCAAGTTTCCAGGAGGCTGCATTTAAAGGTAAGTTTGGAGTTATTCCGGTGACCGAATTTTATGAAGCAAAATATATTGATGGTAAGGCTCAGCGTTGGGGAGTACGACGCAAAGATGGCCAAGGCTTTTTCATTGCTGCCATTTATGAAATCTGTAAAATCAATGATGAAGTGATTCGCTCAGCCAGCATGATCACGATGGATGCAATAGACCATCCGATGATGAAGGAGTTTCATGAGCCAGGAAATATCAAACGTTCAGTGATTATAATTCCACATGAACGTCTGGATGAATGGCTGAGTGTAGGGCCTGCTAACTTCAACTCATTTATTGAAGGTTTTCCTGTTGAAGAGTTTGAGTGTTCTCATGTACCCAAGCCTAAAGTGGAAACGCCCCAGTTAAACTTTTTTGACTGATGAAAGTTAATTTGAAAGATTTTTAAATAAGTGTTTAAGGCTTTCAATTAGTTTTTCAATCTGTAATGGAGTAAGCCCTTCAAAAGACTGTTCGAGTACTACTCCAGTAAGATCATTAATTTTAGTGGTCATTTCTTTGCCATACTCAGTGAGATTTACCCGTGTAATACGGCCATCCTCTTCACATGAATAGGTATTGACATAGCCTTCAGCTTTCAGGCGGTAAACAATTTTGGTTGTAGTCGACATTTTTGAAATGATCATCTCTGAAAGATCAGAAACACTGGCATGTGGTTTAGACTCAAGTGCCAGTAGAATACGTCGCCGTGAGTTATCTAATCCATAACGCTTTAAGACATTGTCCATATTCTGCACATATTGTGCATGTACTTGAGTAATCCAATAGAATGGGAAGTCTTCAAGATTAAAATCCCCAGTGTTTGAAGGCAAAAACCGAGCATATTTTTTATTCATACGAGAATAACCCTAATTTTAATTATTTTTACAAAGTAAGTTTATTGTAAAACAATTGTTTTATACAAGAGAGTGGCTAAGTTTATTTTAGTATAAAAACTTTTATGAGCCCTTCACTGAGTTTGATATTTTTAGATTGACTATCGTTAGAACGACAAAGTGTGTCATTTGAGCAGTATTTTGATGAGATTTATAAGAAAAATGGCAAAACTGCTTTAAAAGCTGTAAGGAATGATTTTGACTCATATGTATTCTTTGAGATTTTTTATTAAGATTTAAATAGCAAATAAAGTAGCTCAGCTATTTTGTATTTTCTGCCTCATTGATCAGTTTTACTTTAAAATAAAATTTTGTATTGGGTTTGAGAATTACCAGTGATGTGATTCTTAACAAAATGAGTGACTTCATTGAATTTTATGTCTATAAAGAGAAGCTCTAGAAAAACAAATTATTAGAACATTCAATGAACATGGATCAACTTACTTTCGCAACTAAACTTGCCATTCTGTTTAGCGGTATCTATTTATGGATTGGTATGCTAACAGGACTCTGGAAATATTATCAGATCAGAAAATCTGCGCATTCACGTGCTCATCCATATGTGGATATAGCTCACCGAAGTAGTTTGCTCTATGCTCCAGCAACACTCATTCTGGCTACACTGGGGCATTTTACCATCTGGTCTGACTATGCAGTTCTCACCTGTATTGGGATCAATATATTATTTTTCAGCCTTTCTATATTAAGTTATATTTTACATGGAGTTTTAAAAGATACTGTTAATCAGTTTCAGGTGCCGCATCAACTTGGTAAATGGTATTTACCCAAAATTTTGATGACAATATTTATGTTTTTACTGGTAATTGGAGAATTAGTAGCAAGTGGTTTTCTAATAATAGGGACTGCGTATTATTTTGGATTTATCTAAACAAGCCTAGAGGCTAAAAAATAATTTTTTATTATATAAAGATGGATGATTGCTCATCCATCTCTTAGTTGTTTTTATACTTAAAATATTTACGACACTTGTGGTCAATAAGCGCCCAGATCGAGAACAGGGCAGAAACTATTAAAGCATAGAGAAAGTGTTCTAGCTTCAAATTGCCATTAATCACCCCATGAAAAAGCAGAGTTAACATGAGGGCTACTGTAGTAACAACATAATTGACAAAATTTTTATCGTTCTTAAAAACTTTGGCGAAAGAACGCTTGTTTAGGGGTAAAGAGTGCATCTTCGGTCCTCCTGTCGTGCGCGACAAAACCTAATTGTTTTAATCAGAAATCTAGTTTTTAATGTTTTACTGCTTATTTCCGAGTATTTCAATAGGTGATAGCATTATTTTTTTATCATTATTTTTCTTTATAACGTATAAGGTAATTAATGTATTTAATAAATAAATATAAGAATAGTTTTTGTGTAAATTTTTTTGATCACATTATTAACTAATTTTATATGATAAATCTCATTTTTTTAATTAAAATTTTGATAAAACAAAAAGTTATAATAAATTGAATTTCTAATGTACTATAAGAAAAATAATTTTAAATTGGCATTTTGAAAATTAATTTAGCTCAACTGATCTTAAGTAAAATCTGAATATAAATCTGACTTTTTAATTTAAAATATTTAAAAAATTCTTAAGATTGTATATTTTATATACTTTAAGTAATAAAATATTTCAAGTCATGAGATAAAATTTTAATTTCTATTGTAGCTACTACAATTGGCTGCGTTATTTAGAGACTATTATATAGCGTTCTTAATAGCTGATTTTATTACAAGTTTTTAACAATTAATAATTTTTTTCCTGAAAAAAATATGCTTAGATCAAAAGTATCTGAAGACAAGAGAAAAGGATAAATAATATGAATAAGTTAATGGTAGCTATGGGCTTAATTGCCGTATTTGGAATCACAGGATGTGATAACCGTGAAACAGGTGCGACTGCTGGAGAACATTTAGGTAAAGCGGCCGAGCAGGCGGGTTCAGATATTAAAGATGCAACTTTAGCAGCAGGCGCTGAAGCAAAAGAAGCTGCTGACGATGCAGCAGTCAAGATGGATGCGGCGGCAGAAAAAGCTGAAGTTGAAGCTCGTGAGGCAACCGCAGATGCTCGTGAAGCAACCGCAGAAGCTGCAGACCGAGCGGAACAGAAAGCTTCAGAGGTGGAAGCAGATGCCCGTAAAGCCACAGCAGATGCTGCTGACTCTGTAGAAAAGACAGCTTCACGTGTGGAAGCAGATGCCCGTAACTAAAATTTTTTTGCTATGCAAAAGCCAGCACTGTCTGGCTTTTTTATATTTTTAAAATTGCAGAATACTCAGAGTTTATGAGACAGGTGATAGATCAGAGATAGAGAAAATTTCTATTAAAATTAAATAGATAAAGAAAGGTAGAAATAAAAAAATAACAGACTTTATGATAATTCTTAAAGGTTAAAATAGCATAAGCCAAGTTTCTGTATATAAAAATAAAACTATAAGCATTCAATTCTAATAAGAGGCGTAAACAAAAAATGCCAGTTGGGTAAACTCGGCATTTCTGATCACCAGTAAAATCAGCTCTGGGTAAGAATTGATTTTAACGACTCATAAGTTAACTGTTTGAATGTTTAACCCGGTCGACAATAATAGAAATGACTAGAACAATTAATGACGGGATAAGCCATGCAAGATTTTGTTCATTGAGTGGTAAATGTTGAACCGCATCTGGTAACAGATCAGAGAATCCAGCTACCTTGATTCCATCGATTATTCCAAAAATGAAAGCCATTGCTGCTACAGGCGTAATTACATAGCCCGGTTTTTTCCAGAATTTCCAGAAAAAGCTCAGCATGATCACTACAATTGCAGGTGGATAAATAGCACTCAAAACAGGAACAGAAACAGCAATCAGCTTAGTTAGTCCAAGGTTTGAAATTAAAACCGAAAATAGAACTAAAATAAGCACCAGAATCTTATAAGGAATCTTGGTAAGTTGAGTAAAGTATTCTGCACAGGCACAGGTCAAACCAATCGCCGTAACTATACAAGCTAGAAAAATGAGCAGACTTAGAAAGAGTGAACCTAAATCACCAAAAGCATGCTGTACATAAGCGTGTAGAATCTGTGCCCCATTGGCTGCGTTAGGTGCTGCTTCATGACTTCCTAGCCCCAATTTGAACAGGCTGAGATAAACTAGGGTCAGACCTACACCAGAGATCAGACTTGCAATCACTGCATATTTGGTCACGAGTTTACTATCGGTTACACCACGTGAGTGGATCGCCTGAATAATCACAATACCAAAAACTAAAGCACCCAGCGTATCCATGGTCAGATAGCCATTAACAAAGCCTTCAGACACTGGGCTATTGATATAATGGTTAATAGGAGCGGGAATAAAACCTGCCGGTATACAGAACGCAGCAATTCCAAGAACTGCTAACGCAGCAATTTTCATAGGAGCAAGAACATGACCTATCGTATCGAGTAATTTATTTGGATATAGCGAGACCAGTCCTACTATCGCAAAATAAATTAGACTGTAGATCAGTAAACTGCTACTTGAAGTGCCGAAATAAGATGAAAAGCCAATTTCATAAGACACTGTGGCTGTACGCGGTGTTGCAAACAGAGGCCCTACTGACAAATAGCACACCACAGTTAAAACTAAACTGGCTATACGGCCAAGCGGTGAACTCAATATTTCAATTGACCCTTGCACACGCGATAGTGCAATAATGGTAATTACAGGCAAACCGACCGCTGTAATGAGAAACCCCAGGGCTGCCCACCAGACATGTTCACCTGCCTGCTGTGCAACAATGGGTGGAAAAATGATATTACCGGCGCCAATAAAAAACGCGAAGGTCATAAAACCTAGATCAATAATATCCCGAGTACGAAGATTATTCATATCATATAAAGGGAGAGGGACTGTAAAAGAAGCAGCTATTCTAATTTAAAAAATAAATTTTGTCTAATTTCTCTAATATAAATTATGAAGAAAGCTGATGATAAAAATTTTTCAAAAATATAGTTTATTTCCAATGTTATAATTAATTATTTGAAAACAATTGTCTTATATAAAATAACCAGATAAAAATTTCTAAGGGTACAAATTTTTTATATCAGAAAAAAATAATTAAAAGAGTAATTTTTATGGCTAAAAAACAGCCGGTCTAAAAATTTTATAAACAGAATAATCAATTGTTATCGTTTCTGATGACTTGAAGTGCCAGTCTTAATCAGGAAATTTTATATAAAAAACGTTATACTTGAGTCACTAACCAGAGAGGATAGGTCAATGAGAGCTTCAGCTGTAACTATCAAGACAGAACAGGATATTGAAAAATTACGTATATCCGGGCGTTTGGCTGCACAAGTTTTGGAAATGATAGAGCAGTATGTCAAGCCAGGCGTTTCTACCGAATATCTTGATGATATTTGCTATGACTATATCGTAAATACTCTAAAAGTCATTCCTGCAAATGTGGGCTATCATGGTTTTACTAAGACCACCTGTATTTCACCAAATGAAGTGGTCTGTCATGGTATTCCTTCAGCGCGGACTATTTTAAAAGATGGCGATATTATCAATATTGATGTAGCAGTAATTAAAGATGGCTACTATGGAGATACCAGCCGAATGTATTATGTAGGGCAAGTCAGCCCTCAAGCTAAACATTTGGTAGAAACAACCTATGAAGCAATGGTAGCAGGAATTCATACAGTCAGACCCGGTGCCACATTGGGTGATATTGGCTATGCGATTCAAAAAGTTGCCCAGCGCGAGGGCTATACCATCGTACGTGAGTATTGCGGTCATGGAATTGGAAAAACTTATCATGAGCAACCTAATGTACTGCACTATGGTCAACCTGGACAAGGGTTGATACTGCGTAAAGGTATGGTGTTTACCATTGAGCCTATGGTGAATGCAGGTAAGGCACGTGTCAAAGAATTGAATGATGGCTGGACTGTGATTACAAGTGATAGGTCGCTTTCTGCGCAGTGGGAACATATGGTGGCGGTAACTGATAATGGATTTGAACTCTTAACACCATGGCCAGAAGGGACAGGTTCATATCCCAAAATTTAATTTTGTTTAAAAAGTAATCAAACAGTTTAATTTTATGGAAATTTAGATAAAAATTTCCATAAATTTTTATCTATTTATTTGAATTAGTATTGTATCTATTTGTAATTTTTTAAAAATATATTATATATACAACAACATAAATATAACAATTGATAGAAAATAAGTAACTTTTAAGATGTTTTATGTATTTGTTTTTAATTGGTTATTTGTATATTATTGTTTTTAGATTCTATCGCTGTAGTTTCTTTTTAGTTGTTCGTTTTTATAAGCTTACCTTTCTACAGGGTAAGCTTTTTTTTATCCATAAAATTTATTTCAATATTCAGCTGGACGACGCATAACAGAAATTTTGTCTTTTGAGTTTATTGAGCTCACGAATAGTTAGTTAATGGGCTTTGTATAAATGCTCAACCAAATACTCAATAAAAACCCTGACTGAAGGAAGCTGACCACGACGTGATGGGTAAACAGCATGGAAAACTCCATGGGGTGTGTTCCAGTCAGGAAGAACGCGAACAAGTTCTCCGTGTCTAACCAGATCAGCAGTTACACTGTCGGGGAGTAAAGCGATACCGCAGCCCTGACGTGCCAGTTGTGCCAGCATCATCAGGTCTGAACCCATGACGACAGGATTAATTTTAAATTTTCGCGATTTATTTTCCCGGTCATGCAGGGTGAGCTGCTGGTCCAGGTGATCATCAATCATGCTCAGTATTCTATGTTCTGCTAACTGGTCAGGATGAGTTAAATTGCCATATTCGTTGAGGTAAGCCTGACTGGCAACCAAATGCTGTTCAATTCGTTGAAACTGGCGAATAATTAGATTAGGGTCATTGTCCAGATTAAAACGTACCCTTAGAGCAACATCAATCCCTTCATTAATCACATCAATGCGGCGATTGGTGACACTAAGCTGAACCTTGATCTCTGGATACTGTTTTAGAAAGTCGGGTAGAATCTTCGCAATTTCATTTTGGGCTATACTGACCGGTAAACTGACTTTAATTACTCCACGCGGTTTACTGCTTAAATGATCTATCAGATCATGGGCAGCCTGTGCTGCATTCATCATGTCCTGTGCATGCTGATAGATATCCATACCAATATCAGTGACAGCAAAATGTCGCGAGCTTCGTTGAATAAGGCGCACGCCAAGACGTTCTTCCAGATTATATACTCGCCGGCTGAGTTTGGATTTGGGAATATCAGTTGCACGCTCAGCTGCACTAAAACCTCCATGCTCAACAACTAAGGCAAAGCAGTAAAAATCATCCAGATCAGTCAGCATGCAGATTTCCGTTAAAGATTATGAAAAGATATCGTTGTAGCCAGCTGTATTTTATAGCGGATTTACTTCAAGAGTTCTATTTTAAATTGCAGGTTCACTGCCATTTTAAGTTATATCTAAATAGTTAATTTAAAGGAGCTTATTAAGCTATCTGTTATCAAATTAAATTTCTTTATTTTAAACACATAATAAAATTCTACTATTTGTATCGCTATCCTCTTGATGCCCTCTATATATTGTTCTTTAAAATCTTTTACAATAGTTAAAACACACACCTGATGAACGCAATGACCTATCAATTAATTCAACTTGATGACCCGATGCAGAATGTTAGCTGCCCTTATTGCCAGCAGCATATTATTGACTGGCAGCAGGAACAATATATACAGCCTTGTCAACACACTTTATTTATAGCGATGGATTTGGGCTTTGAGTTTATTGCTGATTATTTTGAAGCCAAAATGTCTCGAACAGTAGATATAATTCATGAGGACCCAGAAATGAATATCTTTCAGGAAATTACTGCTACGGACTGGCCTGATTTAATCGTTTATAAAGCTGATCTTGGTGTAGAAGGGCTTTATCGTTATATTGGTTTATCTCAAGTGGTTTAAATAAAGCTAAAGGTTTAACCTGATAGGGTTTCCTGTTTAAGCCATTGAATAAATTTATGAATTAATGGGTTAGGCTGCTGCTGGGAATATACAAAATAATAGGATCGGGCACCTTTGAGTTTAATATCAGAAGCAATAACCAGCTCACCCGAACCGAATTCTTTTTCTAGTAGCATCTGTGGAATTAACGCAACGCCCATATGATGAGACGCCGCTACAGCCAGCATTGAAAACAGTTCATGCCGCTGACCTTCCATAGCATAAGGATAATCTGCTCCGGCAACTTCAAACCATTCTTTCCAGATGTATGGCCGGGTTGTCTGTTGCAACAGGGGCAGGCTGGCGATTTGCTTGACGGAAAGTGTGCCTTGAAATGGGCCGGATACAGGTTTGAGTTCTGGGAAATTCCGGTAAATCAGGTCTGGTGAACATACTGCAACTACATCTTCATGCATCAGGTAATGCGCTTGTGTACCTGGCCAGTTTTGTACCTGTGTTTCGGTTCCTGCATAAATAGCAGCATCAAAAATATGGTCACTAAATAAAAATGGTTTGGTGCTGGTTTCCAGATGTACATTAATTTCAGGATAAAGAGTATTAAAGCGATGTAGGCGAGGTACCAGCCAGCGTGTAGCAAACGTTGGTACAACCCCTAGTTTGAGTGTTCCGCCTAAGCCTTTATGCGACATCAGGTCCAGAGTACTTTGTTCCAGACTGAGTAGATGAGTGCGAATATCTTTATAGTACTGTTCACCTGCATGCGTTAACTCAACCCCATGTCTTGTCCGGTTAAATAATGGAAGATCCAGATATTCTTCAAGTTGCTGGATCTGACGTGAAACTGCACTCTGCGTGACAGAAAGTTCTTGTGCAGCATGAGTATAACTACGATGCTTGGCTGCTGCTTCAAAGCAGATGAGTGTCTGTAATGAAGGAATCATTCTGCGCATAAAATTCTCCCGAAGAGCGAGATAGAATAAAAGTTTCTAGCCAGTCTGTAATTTTTGCCAAGACTTGAGCTATCAGGGGAATTACTCTTCTTATATGTAAAAAAACTTATAATATGATACAAGATATGCATAAAAGGAATATCTGAATGAAAAATTATCGTTTGAAGCCTGTTCTGAACAGGAATAGCATGAAATCAATACAAGACATTCAGCAAGGCAAAGGACGCAATGAATCAGATGATCAACACTGAAAAAAAAGCTAAAGTTCATTTTAACTGGCAAGATCCGTTTTTATTGGAACAGCAACTGAATGAAGAAGAACGTATGGTTCGCGATACAGCTGCTGCATATTGCCAAGATAAGCTTATGCCACGTGTTCTGGAACAGTTTCGTCATGAAAAAACCGATCCTGCTATTTTTCGTGAAATGGGTGAGCTAGGACTACTCGGGCCAACTATTCCTGAACAGTACGGTGGTGCCGGTTTAAATTATGTCAGTTACGGTCTGATTGCACGTGAGATTGAGCGAGTGGATTCAGGCTACCGTTCTATGGCCAGTGTACAAAGTTCATTGGTTATGGTGCCAATTAATGAATTTGGCAGTGAAGAACAAAAACAGAAGTACTTACCAAAACTGGCTACAGGTGAATTCATTGGCTGTTTTGGTCTGACTGAACCGGACCATGGTTCTGACCCGGGCAGCATGTCAACTCGCGCTAAAAAGGTAGAAGGTGGATATCGACTCTCAGGCGCAAAAATGTGGATTACCAATAGCCCGATTGCTGATGTATTTGTTGTGTGGGCAAAAGAAGTTTCTAATGAAGGAAATGTTGGCCCAATTCGCGGTTTTATTCTGGAAAAAGGTTGGGAAGGGTTATCTGCACCGGCGATACATGGCAAGGTAGGTTTGCGTGCATCGATTACTGGTGAAATTGTTATGGATAATGTGTTCGTACCAGAAGGAAATGCATTTCCAGAAGTCCAGGGATTACGTGGACCATTCACCTGCCTGAATAGTGCCCGTTACGGCATTGCCTGGGGCGCCATGGGAGCTGCTGAATTTTGCTGGCATACGGCGCATCAGTATACGATGGACCGTAAACAATTTGGCCGCCCGCTTGCGGCTAACCAGCTGATCCAGAAAAAACTGGCAGATATGCAAACTGAGATTGCCCTTGGTTTACAGGTAGCTTTACGTTTTGGTCGTATGAAAGATGAGGGTATTGCTTCAGTTGAAGGCACTTCATTGATTAAGCGTAATAACTGCGGTAAGGCGCTTGATATTGCCCGTTTGGCACGTGACATGCTGGGTGGTAACGGTATCAGTGATGAGTTTGGGGTAGCGCGTCATCTGGTTAACCTGGAAGTTGTAAACACCTATGAAGGTACTCATGATGTACATGCCTTGATTTTGGGTCGTGCCCAAACTGGTATAGCTGCTTTTTCAAACTAAACCATTCCAAGAAATTTGCTGAAGATGCCTGAGTGCATCTTCATGGCGAAGCTTTGCCTGAAAATGAACCTGACACGGACTTAAGGATTCATCATGAGCTTCTCTTGGCAAGGATTCCATACACGGATAGTACTTAAAGAAAAATAATAAAAGTCTTTAATGGAACACAAGATAAGACATCGATGACTCATTTGAGAAAATGAGGAATATTAAATGAATAATGAAGTACAAGTGGCGATCAAGCCTATAAAAGGAAATCTACCGTCTAATCTGGGGACTTATGAAAAAATAGGACCGCATACCTGGAAATTTGCACTGTTATTTACTTATTTTGCCATGGTGGTCGATGGTATCGATATTATGTTGCTCTCTTACAGTTTGACCAGTCTGAGAGCTGATTTTGGTCTGAGTGCTTTTCAGGCAGGGGCCTTAGGTAGTGCATCACTCGCCGGTATGGGGGTTGGTGGTGTGTTAGGTGGATGGGCCTGTGATAAATTTGGTCGGGTACGTACCATTGCTCATTCAGTGACCTTCTTTTCAGTTGCTACCTGTTTGCTCGGATTTACTCAGACCTTTGAACAGTTTATGGCATTGCGTTTTATCGGTGCTCTCGGGATAGGCGCATTATATATGGCCTGCAATACCCTGATGGCTGAGTATGTGCCAACAACTTACCGTACCACCGTACTCGGAACATTACAGACCGGGCAAACCGTGGGCTATATCGTAGCCACTTTATTGGCCGGCTCTATTATTCCTGAACATGGCTGGCGGGTTTTATTTTTTATTACCGTTATTCCGGCATTTATCAATATTTTCTTGCAGCGTTTCGTGCCTGAACCTAAATCATGGCAACTCAATAAAATTGCGGTGCTACAGGGAACTGCTCAAGTTCAGGATCAAGAAGCAGCACCAAAAGGCGGCAGTATCTATAAACAGATTTTTAGAAATTTTAAACATCGAAAAATGTTTTTACTGTGGATGACGACAGCATTTTTTCTGCAATTTGGCTATTACGGTATTAATAACTGGATGCCTAGCTATCTGGAAACTGAAGTTCATATGAATTTTAAAAACCTGACCAGCTATATGGTGGGTTCTTACACTGCAATGATTCTTGGGAAAATTCTGGCGGGCTTCTTGGCTGACAAGTTTAACCGTCGGGCAGTTTTCGTATTCGGTACTATTGCCAGTGCAATCTTCCTGCCGGTCATTATTTTCTTTAATACCCCAGATAATATTTTATACCTGCTTATTACCTTTGGCTTTCTTTATGGCATTCCGTATGGAGTCAATGCAACCTATATGGCGGAGTCGTTCTCAACGGATGTACGTGGTACAGCCATTGGTGGTGCCTATAACATTGGACGTGTTGGGGCAGCAATTGCACCTGCAACGATCGGTTTCTTAGCCTCGGGCGGTACTTTTACGATGGCATTTATTGTCATGGGAGCAGCTTATTTTATTGCAGGCGTATTACCAGGACTGTTTATTCGTGACCGGCAATATGATCCACAACAACAGTAAAAGGCAAGCATAAATTCTTTGATATAAGGAGACAAACATGGGTGCATTGCAGGGAATAAGGGTTCTGGACCTGAGCCGTGTACTGGCCGGACCATGGTGTGGACAGATTTTGGCAGATCTGGGAGCAGAAGTAATTAAGGTTGAACGACCAGGTACAGGTGATGATACTCGTATGTGGGGGCCACCCTGGATGCTTGATCAAAACGGAGAACAAACTCGTGAATCGGGATATTTCCAGTGTACAAACCGTAATAAACACTCAGTCGCTATTGATATGGCCACTCATGAAGGCCAGGAGCTGATCCGGGAGATGGCTAAAACAGCCGATGTAGTAATTGAAAATTATAAGGCAGGTTCACTGGTACGTTATGGACTGGATTATGACAGCCTTAAGGTTTTAAATCCTCAACTTGTATATTGTTCAATCACTGGTTTTGGTCAGGATGGACCACGAGCTGCTGAACCTGGCTATGATTTTATTATACAGGGTATGGCCGGCCTGATGAGTATTACTGGGGAACCAGACAGTATACCAGGTGGTGGTGCACAGAAGGTAGGCGTTGCAGTGGTAGATCTTCAAACCGGGTTATATGCCACAATTGCGATTCAGGCTGCATTACTGGCGCGTCAGCACACTGGACGGGGACAATACATTGATATGTCTTTACTGGATGTGCAGATTGCCGGTCTGGCGAATCAGGGGATGAATTACCTGAGTTCAGGTAAAGCGCCCCAGCGTATGGGAAATACACATCCAAATATTGTTCCCTATCAGACTTTCAGGGCGAAAGATAAAGAGTTTATTGTAGCCTGTGGAAATGATAGACAATTCAGGGAACTATGTATCGCTATTTACCGGAAGGATTTATTAGGGCGTTCTGAATTTTTAACCAACCAGAGCCGGGTAAAACACCGGCATGAACTGGTGGGTATACTGTCAGATTATTTTCTGCAAGAAAATGCCCAGTATTGGGTAGAGCGAATCCATGCAGTGAAAGTACCAGTCGGTATGATAAATTCGATAGAAGAGGCATTTGCAGAGCCGCAAGTACAGGCAAGACAGATGCTGGTCAAGCTGCCCCATGTGCTTAATCCTGCATTCAGAGTTATAGGCTCGCCAATCAAATTATCAGATACGCCAGTAGAATACTGGCAAGCACCACCACGACTGGGTGAGCATACTGGCCAGATTCTCCGAGAGTTTAAAACCGAAGAGCAATTACAGCTTTTGCGTGAGAATAAGGTCATTGATGGACTGGACTTGTAATTTTATTACCATGCAATGGTAGAAAAATTATATATATTTTACTTTTTAAATGGTTTATCAAGACTCTATAATTCCGGATTGAACAGGCGGTTTGATTCGGAAATTTTCTTGGCCATATAATGTGATTTTTTAAACCGAATCAAGATTACCTGTGACTGAAATTCCAATTCACCAAATTCTGGCTCAACCTGTACATAATGTAGCTGTCCAAACTCATCTCTGACTCTGGCCTGGGCTGAGAAGCCTGGTCTTGCGCTACCACTAGAGATCGTTGCCAGTCGCCCCAGCAGGCTGGTATTTTTTTGGTTCAGCTTGGGTTTAATCACCTGATCCAGGCAATGGATCATGAACATGGTAAAGAAAATTGCAATAATCAGAGCAGGTAAAATAATATAAAAAGGTGAAATCAGCTGCTGTTGATTGGCGAAGTAAACGAACTGCAAAAAATACCCTGCAAAGCTAAAGTTCATAAGCAAAAATACAAAGATCAGAACCTTGGAAAACTTTACATCGAAGAGGGGGGAGTTCGAGATCCAGACCGGTATAAAGCGTTTGAGTAAATCGCTGGGCCGAAAACCGAACTGCATGCCGATAGTTTCTGCCATGCTGAGCAACACTAAAGCCAATAAACTGACATTAAATGGCATCAAATAATAATTAAGCAGCAGCGCAGCCATGACAGAACCTTTAATTAATTTTCTAGATAAATGCCGCCGTCAGAATGGACCTTAATGGCAACTTTCTCAAGCGACTGACCCTGACAAGGACCAGAAATACACTCTCCTGTCTCGACCAGGAACAAGGCACCATGAGTCGAGCATTCTATGAATTCCTGATCACGGTCGAGAAACTGGTTCTCTAAAAATTCAAGCTCGGTTTGCAGATGCGGACAAAGATTCTGGTAAGCATAAAAACATCCGTCGCGCTGGGTGATAAAAATATTATCACCATTAGCCGTTTCATAGCTGCGGGCTTCACGTTCTGGTATATCTTCAGTCAAGCATATTCTTTCCATATTATGCAGTTTCCTTTTTAAATTTTTGCAAGAGCTGACGGTATTGCTCCAGAGTTAACCGGGGGCCAAAATTTGCAACCACTTCACTAGAAATTAAAATAGCCAGTTCTGCCGCAGTTTTTATATCCATACCTGCATTCATAGCATAAAGTAGAGCCCCAGCAAATGCATCACCTGCGCCATTGGCATCTACAGCGATTACGCTACGACCTGGTACCTGCAAATGCTGTTCGGCTGTAGCAAGTATTGCACCCTGTGCGCTGCGGGTAATAACAACATACCGACTTTTAAATTTCAATTTTTCTAAGGCCTGCTCTGCAGTTGAGGCGCCGGTATACATCATGGCTTCATGTTCATTACAGAATAGCAGGTCTACACCGTCATCAATCATTTCGTCCAGTCCTTCACGTGCATACTGCACCATAGCCGGATCAGATAAAGTCAGCGCAATTTTTACCCCATGTGTACGAGCAATACGACGTGCTTCACGTACAGCGGCACGTGCAGTGGGGCTGGTTGACAGATAACCCTCAATATATAACCACTTTGCAGTTTGAAGAGGCGAGAAATCAATCTGGGTTTCCGAGAGTTCAGCAGTAATCCCAAGATAGGTTTGCATGGTACGTTCAGAATCTTCACTGATGAGTACCATGCAGGTACCAGTTACACCATCACTAATTGACTTGGCACTGGTTTTTACATCGGCTGCATTTAAACCGTTAAGATAAACTAGGCCAAGCTCATCATTACCTACACGACAGGCATAAAATGCTTTACCGCCTAGGGCGCTAAATGCCACCGTTGTATTGGCTGCTGAGCCACCGCTTGCCTGACCTTTATAAACTTGGGTTGCTTTCAGATTCTCATATAAGGCTGACTGAACATCACCTTCGGCCAGTTGCATGGTACCTTTTTGCAGATTCTGCTGAGTGAGGAATTCATCAGTAACTCTAAATTCTTGGTCAATTAATGCATTGCCAATTGCAAAAAGGTCAACAGTCGCCATGTTTCTCGCCATTTATCATATAAAAAAACAAGTTTACCTTAATGCTTATGTTTCTTATAGATTAATGAATAAAATTCAATATGTTTATTGAAAGAGGGGGTACGTTTTTAATTCCTCCCTATTGAAATAGAGGGTTAGCAACTATTTTACTTTAGCTGAACCGGAATTAGGACCATACTGAATCTAGCCATCTTGAAACCTACTGTTTATTTGAGACAAGGTTGAAAAAACCGATCATGCCATCATTAAAAATCTATTGTTTTAGTCAGGTTTAAAACGTGAATTGTGACTAAAACTATAGGTATAATGCAATTTATTGAATATTTTAAAAGTATGAGGAGATCACATGACTGTCGATGTCACTGAAACCATTAATCAAACTGTTCATCCTGCGTTTCAGTTGGTACGTCAACACCATGTCGAGGCCCTAGACATTTTAGTGTCTGAATACAAACACAAGATTACAGGGGCGGTGCATTACCATCTAGCCACTGACTATGATGAAAACGTATTCTTGGTAGCTTTTCGTACCCAGCCCATGGATTCAAAAGGTACTGCTCATATTTTGGAGCATACTGCTTTATGTGGCTCAGAAAAATTTCCGGTCCGTGATCCATTCTTTTTAATGATCCGCCGTTCATTAAATACTTTCATGAATGCTTTTACAGCGGCAGACTGGACAGCCTATCCGTTTGCGACCCAAAACAAGAAAGATTTTCAGAACCTGTTATCTGTTTATCTCGATGCAGCCTTTACTGCAAACCTAAATCCTCTGGATTTTGCTCAGGAAGGTATTCGGGTAGAGCTCGAAGATGACCAGCCTGTCTATAAAGGCGTGGTTTTTAATGAAATGAAGGGGGCGATGAGTTCACCTTCAGATCAGTTGTATCATCAGCTGGCAGAACATTTATTCCCACAAACCACTTATCATTATAATTCAGGTGGTGATCCTAAAGACATTCCTGATCTGACTTATGAGCAGCTAGTCGATTTTTATAAGTCGCATTATCATCCAAGTAATGCAGTCTTTATGACTTTTGGTAATCTTTCGGCGTATGAGTTGCAGGAACAGTTTGAAACACTGGCTTTAAACAAGTTTAAACCTGGAAAAACACTCTATTCTACTCCGGAAAAACGCCTGTCAGCCCCTATAGAGGTTACTGAAACTTATGCAGTAGATGGCGATGAGCTAACAGATAAAACTTATCACGTATTGGGCTGGTTGTTACCTCAGGCTAGTGACATCAAATTGCGTTTAGGTATGCGTCTGGTTGAAGGCATATTACTGGAAGACTCGGCTTCACCCTTACGGCATTATCTGGAAACCTGTGGATATGCACAGTCTACAGGCCCGTTTATGGGAGTAGATGACAGCAACTTTGAGATGACTTTTTATTGTGCAGTGCAAGGTTCTAATCCGGAGCATGCACAGACATTTAAAGAAGGCGTACTTAATATCTTGCAGGAAGTGGCATCAAAACCTGTAGAGTCAAAACTGATTGAAGCAATTTTGCATCAGATCGAACTGCATCAGCGTGAAATTGGTGGTGATGGTACACCTTATGGCCTCAGTCTAATCTTGAATGGTTTGAGTAGTGCTATTCATCACAATGACCCAATTCATGTATGGGATGTCGACAGCGCGATTGAACAGGTAAGAGAAGAACTAAAAGATCCAATGTGGCTGTCTAGCCTGATCCAGACTTATCTGCTTGATAACCCGCATCGTGTTCAACTGACGCTGGTTCCTGATGCTGAAAAGTCTCTAAAGGATGAGCAGGCTGAAAAAGCTCGTCTGGCTAAACTCGCTGAGACATTGTCTGAAGCAGACCGTAAACAGATTCTGGAAAATACAGAAGCATTGAAGCAACGTCAGAATATGGAAGATGATCTGGACCTGTTACCTAAAGTAGGTTTGGAGGATGTGCCTGAAGAGCTGCACATTGTACAGGGTCAGCTGCGTGAAATTATCTGTAATAATCTGGATACCCCTTTAAATCTTTACCATGCTGGAACAAATGGTATTTATTATCAGCAGGTGCTGATCCAGATTCCTGACGAGATAATAAATTCACCTTACTTTAACTTGCTGTCAGTCCTGATGGGTGAGGTGGGTGCAGGAGAGTATGGCTATCTTGAACTGCAACAGCTGCAAACTGCAGTGAGTGGTGGGTTAGGCATGGGTGCTTCATTACGCAGCAAAGTTAATGATAAAGGTCGTATAAGTGCCTGGCTGACATTAACCACTAAGTCACTGGTTAATAAATTTGATGCGATCCATCTACTTAAGCTAGCTTTTGAGCAGCTTCGTTTTGATGAAAAAAGCCGTATCATAGAACTTCTGCAACAGCGTAAAACCCGTTGGCATTCACGGATTTCCGGCTCAGGACATAGTTATGCGATGCAAACAGCGTCACGTAACATGAGTGCACTGGCTCGTCGTGATTACCATACGACAGGACTGGGTGCGCTCAACTGGATGACAGATCTGGTCAGCAAGATTGAAAAAGATGAGGCAGAGTATCATCGCCTTATTGATGAGTTGAAGTTAATTCATCGCAAACTGTTACAGGCTCCTAAACAGTTTTTGCTGGTGTGTGAAGAACACCAGACTGAACGCTTGTTGGAAGAAATCCAGGACGTATGGAATAAACTGGCTGTAGATCAAACTCAAGCTGAGCTGACTCAGGTTAAATTCGAAGATAATAACGCGGATGAAGCCTGGTTAATCCAGTCTAATGTTCAGTTCTGTGCCTCAGCTTATCAGGCTGTTGAAGTCTCCCACCCAGATGCTGCACCGCTAATGGTATTGGCTGCATACTTGCGTAACGGCTTTTTGCATAGCGCTATTCGTGAAAAAGGTGGGGCTTATGGTGGAGGAGCCAGCTATGATGGTAATGCTTGCAGTTTCCGTTTCTATAGTTATCGCGATCCACGTCTCGCAGAAACTTTCAACGACTTTGATTCAAGCTTGAACTGGTTATTTAATGCTGAACAAAAACCACACCAGTTAGAAGAGGCTATTCTTGGTTTGGTTGCCAGTATGGATAAGCCGGGTTCTCCAGCGGGTGAAGCTATTACAGCATGTTATGCATTACTGCATGAACGTACGCCAGCCTTTAGAAAAATCTTGCGTCAGCGTATATTACAGACTACTTTTGATGATCTGAAACGGGTTGTAAATATTTATCTGACCGGTCAGAAACCGGTTAGAGCGGTGGTTGCACCATTTGCAAAGCGTGATGAATTAGTACAACTCGGTTTTGAAATTAAACAAGTCAAATAAATAAAACTGAAAACTGGAGAATAAAATGTCGTTCAAAGCCTTTGAACGGCCCTCACTTCAGCTGGGTATCCTTGCGATACTTGGCGTGGTGGTGGTGTCTACAAGCCATGCGGAAGATCCTGCGGCGGCTAAACCTGCGAGTGCACAAGCATGTGTAGGACTTGCTTCCAATGCAGATCGTCTGGCCTGTTATGATGCATTGTTTGTGGTACCCGAAGCAGAAAAACCTTTAGTGGTGGCTCAACGCAAAGCAGTAGAAGATCCAAAAATTGATCCGAATGTTTCATTGCTGGACCGCCGTTGGGAGCTTTCTCCAGAAAGCAAGCTCGGTACATGGAATATTCGTGCGCACCAGCCAGTCTATTTGCTGCCAGCTTATTGGACCAGCGATAAAAATGAAACACCTTCGAGTCCAAATCCTGAAAATACAGTCTCTGCAGAAGATGCACAGGACCTTAAGTCAATTGAAGCCAAGTTCCAGATTTCCTTTAAAACCAAAGCGGCAGAAAATATATTTGGTGATAATGGCGACCTATGGTTAGGTTATACCCAGTCGTCACGCTGGCAGGTATATAACGAAGATGAATCCCGTCCGTTTCGGGAAACTAATTATGAACCTGAAGTCAGCCTGATGTTCCGCACGAATTATAATTTGCTAGGTTTAAACGGCCGGTTACTGGGTTTGACTTTTAATCACCAGTCTAACGGCCGTGCAGATCCTTTATCGCGTAGCTGGAACCGTATCATTATGAATGTCGGGCTTGAGCGTGAAAATTTTGCTCTTATGCTGCGACCTTGGTACCGTATTGAGGAAAATGCAAGTGATGACAACAATGCAGATATTGATGACTACATCGGCCGTGGAGATTTAACGGCCTTCTATCGCTGGAAAGATCACGATTTCTCTTTGATGTTGCGGCACTCTTTAAAAGGAGGCGATGACTCACATGGTGCTGCCCAATTTGACTGGGCATTCCCGATTAGCGGCAAATTGCGTGGACATTTTCAATTGTTTGATGGTTATGGCGAGAGCTTGATTGATTATAATCACCGTGCTACCTATGTGGGTCTGGGTGTTTCACTCATGAACTGGTACTAGAGCCCTACTGTAAAAAACCACTCTCAAGAGTGGTTTTTTTAATTTAACCGATCTGGATATCGGTTGGCGGGTGCTTAAGCCGGCTCTTCTTTGGAGTTGCAATCAGATATGCTAATGTTAAAGGACCAAGCCGTCCGGCATACATCAGGAAAATAAGGATCATTAAGCTGCCAGGACTCAGTTCACTGGTAATCCCGCGCGATAAACCTACAGTACATGCAGCAGAGACAATTTCGAATAGCAGATCCAAAAAGTTTTGCCGGGGTTCCAGCAGAAGAATCAGGAAAAATCCTCCAAAGATTAAAATGCAGGTAATCATGGCGACGGCCAGTGCCTTCACTGTGGTTTCCTGTGAGATTGAATGGTTAAAAGCACGGACTTCCTCATTACGGCGCAAGAAAGAAATTACGCTGAGCAGTAAGACTACAAATGTACCTACTTTAATACCACCCGCCGTGCTGAGAGAGCCACCTCCAATAAACATCAATAGCATCACCACTAACGTCGAAGTACTCGTCATTGAACCTGTATCAATGGTATTTAGGCCAGAGGAACGTGGCGCAGTGGCCTGAAACCAAGCATGTACAGCCTGTTCACCCAGATTTAGCTGACCGAGCGTCTGATAATTGGTTGCTTCTAACATCCAGATCACTATAAAAGCCAACAGATTGATAATGGCAATGGAACTCAATACCAACTTGCTGTTGGCGCTAAGTTTGCTCCAGCTTTTGGAGCGTTTTATATCCATGAGTACAATAAAACCGATTCCCCCAATGATATAGAGCAGGCTAATAACCAAGTAAACCAGATATTGCCCTTCAAAGCTCATCAGGCTATCGCCAAAAATAGAAAAACCGGCATTGTTAAATGAAGAAATACTGTAAAAAATTGCATAATGCAGGCTAGTTGGAAAGCCGTATTCAGGCGTAAATAATACCGTTAATATAACTGTGCCGATGAGCTCAAAAAATAAAGTATAGAAAAAAACGCCTTTGGCTACAAAAGTGACTTTGGACAGATTGGTTTGTCCGGTAGCAGTTTGTGCCATCATCTGCTGTCTGAGACGTACTTTAGGAGAAAGGCTCAGTGCTGCCAGAATGGCAAAGGTCATAAAACCTAGGCCCCCGCTCTGAATAAGGAGCAAGAGTACTGTCTGGCCAAAACCTGTTAGAGAGTCATGAACACTGATGGTGGATAAACCAGTAATCGTGACTGCCGATGTAGCAGTAAATAATGCATCCATCCAGCTCAAATGGCCGTGGTGAGAGATAGGCAGGCGCAACAACAGGGTTCCAACCAGAATGAAACTTAAAAATCCTAAAGCCAGAAGTGTAGGAGGGCTCAGGTTAACAGTTCGTTGTGTGAGATGTCTAAAATTAGGAAAATGCATGTTAGAGAAAACGCATTGAAAGTCTTTGGAGCTGCTCCAGAGAGCCTTCTATGATTAAAATATCCCCATACTTTAAAGTGAAATCTGGAGCAGGCTCATAAAAAATTTCTTTGCCGCGCTTTAAAAGCAGCAGATGAACTTTTGCGACCTGGTTAATCAGGCCAAACAGATGCACACCTTCAAGTTTATTTTCAATATTGATCCGAACTATAAAATGATCATCCTCAAGTGCCATGTAACGGCTGACCATAGGATAATTTAAAGCTTGGGCGACCCTGACCCCCATATCTTCTTCAGGGTGAATGATCTTGTCGATGCCTAAATGACTCAGAATCATATGATGTGCCTTGGTCTTGGCTTTCACCCAGATCTTGTTTACCCCCATGTTTTTCAGGTGTAGAACACATAAAATACTGGCTTCAATATCCTCACCAATTGCCACTACGACAGCATCACAATCCTGAATATTAAGCTCTTCGAGCACATGTTCATCAGTCGCATCCGCAATCACTGCATGTGATAACTGGTCACCAATATTTTCAACGTGACGTTTAACCAGATCTATACCAATCACGTCATGCTTGAGGCGGGTAAGTTCGGTAGCGACAGTAGCTCCAAAGCTACCCAGACCAATTACGGTAAATAAAGCCATTCAGAAAACCTGCTATCTTTCTTCTAAAGTCTGCACTGTAAAGAGTACAAAGCTTAATCTATTATACAGCGTGATAATATCACTTTAGTTTTAATTGTTTTGAGGTTGCTGTGTTACAAAAAATACAGGGTATTACCTTAATAAAAAAGAAAATTTTAAAGTGTATTAAAACCCCAAACGGGTAGGCTTAAATAAAATGATATAAAATAAAAAACCGGCTCTAGGCCGGCTTCTATTTACCAAAAACTATTTAAGAAAACGCTTATAGCCAATATTATGAGTTATTTCCTCATACGGATAAGTGATTGTTTTCAAGGTTTCAATTATTCCGTCCGGATTCTGCTTGGCATCTGTCGCCTCCATACCCACCAGGACCCGTCCTTCAGCTGCGCCATGGTTGCGGTAGTGGAACAGGGTAATATTATGAGTCGGGCCAAGGCGTTCAAGGAACGTCAGCAGGGCACCTGGACGTTCCGGAAACTCTACCCGGAACAGGCGCTCATTTTCAATATTGGCATGGCCACCAATCAAATAGCGGATGTGCAGCTTGGCAACTTCATCATCGGACAGGTCATCCACCTCGTAACTTTCTTTTAGCAGGTTATGGATTTCATGGCGTTCTGCTTCACCACCTTTTAAACTGATGCCCACAAAAACCTGTGCCGAGTCACTTTCACTGGCGCGGTAGTTAAATTCAGTAATATTACGACCTTGCAGGGTTCGGCAAAATTGTAAAAAGGCACCTTTCTGTTCAGGAATGGTTACAGCATAGATTGCTTCACGACGTTCCCCCAGTTCTGTACGTTCAGCGATATAGCGTAATCGGTCAAAGTTCATGTTTGCACCGCAAACAATAGACACAATATTTTTACCAGTCAGTTTATGCTGTTCAATATACTTTTTAATACCTGCCAATGCCATTGCACCCGAAGGTTCGACAATACTGCGGTTTTCATCAAATGTTTCTTTAATTGCTGCACAAATTTCGTCTGTATTTACCAGAACAACCTCAGGCTCAACAATCGGGCCCGAATTATCAGATTTCTGCAAGCGGATTACTTCAAAAGGCTTTTCACCAATCTGTGCTACGGCTGTACCATCTGCAAACAGGCCTACCGATGGCAAAATTACACGCTCACCAGATTCTAGGGCTGCCTTTAAAC
Organism: Acinetobacter radioresistens DSM 6976 = NBRC 102413 = CIP 103788; assembly: GCF_006757745.1. Classification (NCBI taxonomy): domain Bacteria; kingdom Pseudomonadati; phylum Pseudomonadota; class Gammaproteobacteria; order Moraxellales; family Moraxellaceae; genus Acinetobacter; species Acinetobacter radioresistens. The sequence goes on from NZ_AP019740.1 coordinate 1,256,424, forward strand.
AGGCTGATTCATCATATTCGACAGGAATCACTTTTACATGTGGCGCAACATCACCTAAATAGGCAGCTATACCTGCTATCAGGCCACCGCCACCTACTGCAACAAATACATATTCTACATCACGCCACTGGCGCAAAATTTCATTGGCGATGGTCCCTTGTCCGGCCATAACCAGTTCATCGTCATAAGGCGGGATAAAAGTCATACCTTCTTCTGATGCACGTTGAATTGCATATTTGTTGGCAATATCAAAAGAATCGCCGTGCAGAACCACTTCACCACCAAGGCGTTTTACAGCCTGAATTTTAATATCTGGTGTGGTTTTTGGCATAACAATAATGGCACGAATTCCCAGTTTCTTTCCAGACAGGGCAACACCTTGGGCATGGTTACCTGCTGAAGCTGTAATTACGCCACGTTCTAGCTGAGTTTTGGGTAATTGGCTAATGCGGTTATAAGCACCGCGCAGCTTAAATGAAAAAACTGGCTGTAAGTCTTCACGTTTAAAGCGAATATTGTTGTTTAGTTTTTCACTAATTCGTGGCGCTGCTTCGAGTGGGGTTTCGATTGCAACATCATAAACCGTTGCTTGTAAAATTTGTCGAACCAAACGAGACAGCATGTTAATCTTCCATCTAACAGTTTAAAATAGGGGCTTATTGTAACAAACCCCTGTACATTTGCGCCGTTTAATTGGCCAATTTGCTAAAAATAGTTGAGTGAAGTCATGAGTCTGTATACCACCCAAGATGAAAAAAAACAGGCAGCTGCCAAAGCGGCGCTAAAACATTTGCCTCGAGGCGGTATTTTGGGCGTAGGCACAGGGAGCACGGTTAATTTCCTGATCGAGTTATTGCCAGAGCTGCAACTTGAAGCAGCAGTGGCCAGTTCTAATGCAACAGCAGAGCGACTGAAAAAACTGGGCATTGAAGTGGTTGACATGAACCATGTTGGCGGTCTGGATGCCTACGTCGATGGTGCAGATGAAATCGACCGTCATATGCATATGATTAAAGGGGGCGGTGCAGCACTGACTCGTGAAAAGATTGTTGCTTCAATTGCCAAGAAATTTGTTTGTATTGTAGATGACTCGAAGTGGGTAGAACAGCTGGGCCGTGATTTTCCTTTGCCTGTAGAAGTCATTCCTATGGCACGTTCTGCAGTAGCGCGTAAACTGGTAAGTCTGGGTGGCGATCCGGTATATCGTGAAGGGGTGATTACAGATAATGGTAATGTGATTCTGGATATCTATAATCTGAATATCTTGAACGCACTCGAACTTGAAAAAACCATCAATAATATTCCTGGAGTGGTAACCAACGGTATATTTGCGATCAACAAAGCTGATATTGCAATTGTGGCCACCAATAATGGCATTGAAGAGCGTACAGCCATTTAATGCAGCAGGCTGAATTACCTGAAATCAGAATTGTTCGGCATGCAACAGCAAAGCGTTTGCGCTTGCGTGTCGAACCACAAGGGGTGCGGCTCACTGTACCTCTGCGTTGTACTAAGAAACAGATAGAACAGTTTTTATCTCAGGCAGAGAACTGGTTGTTAGAGACATGGCATAAACAGCAGAGCCAGATACCAGATCTGTTTTCTATTCCAGAGTCTATAAAATTTTTTAATTGCCCTGCTGAGCTTGCAATAAAGCAATGTGCGCAAAAAAACTCTTTTATTTTAAATATAGAGCAGCAGATTCTTATTAATCAGAATCACCCTGAACATAGCTTAAAAGCCTGTGTAATAGATCAGGCAAAGCAGCTGCTACCTGATTATCTCGAATCCATAAGTCAGGAAATTGGGTTGCCGTATAAAACATGCAGTATTCGCCAGCCCAAGACCCGGTGGGGGAGTTGCAGCAGTGTACATGATATTATGCTGCATGCAGGCGCGATATTAATGCCAGAGCAACTGGTGTGCTACTTGTGTATTCATGAACTGGCACATACCCGGCATTTTAATCATAGTCCTCTGTTTTGGGCAGAAGTGGCGCGGCATGATCCAGATTATCTGGTGCACCGCCAGCAGCTTAAGAGTTATAAGTTACCTGGCTGGTGGTATATATAGACTGTGATCTGATGCAGTTGCACATTGTAGAAAATGAGATGAACTGCCATACTAGCCGGGTTTAGGTAAACCTTGAGGAAATAAGAGTGATTTCTGTCGGAATTGTGGGTGGTACAGGTTATACAGGCGTTGAATTGCTACGTCTTTTATTACGGCATCCCGATGTTCAAGTCAGTGTACTCACCTCACGTACAGAAGCAGGCAAGCGTGTAGATGACATGTTCCTAAGTCTGCGCGGCTATACCGATCTCCAGTTTTCAGACTTGGATATGAATGTCCTGAAACATTGTGACGTGGTGTTTTTTGCCACACCGCACGGTGTTGCCATGAAGCACGCTGCCGAGCTGGTTGCTGCTAATACCAAAGTGATTGATCTGGCAGCTGACTTCCGTTTACAGAACTTACAGCAGTTCGAGAAATGGTATGGTCTGGAACATAGCTGTCCGGATATATTGACTGAATCAGTTTACGGTTTAACCGAACTTAACCGTGAAAAAATCAAGCAGGCTAAGGTAGTAGGAAATCCGGGCTGTTATCCAACTACGGTTCAACTTGGTCTGGCGCCACTATTTAAATCTGAACAAGAGCTGGTTAAACCAGCCAGTATTATTATTGATGCTAAGTCTGGCGTTTCAGGGGCGGGTCGTAAAGCCAGTCTTGGCATGATTTACAGCGAAAATGCCGATAATTTTAAAGCTTATGGTGTTGCCGGTCACCGTCATCATCCAGAGATAGTAGAGGCGTTAGAGAACATTTCTGGCCAGAGCGGTGTATTTGACCAGATTCTGTTTATTCCACATCTGGTACCGATGATTCGCGGTATGTTCAGTACTATTTATGTTGATTTAACTGAACAGGGACAAAATACTGATCTACAGTCACTTTATGAAATCTTTTATGCCGATGAACAGTTTGTTGATGTAATGCCATCCAGTAGCTCACCTGAAACTCGTAGTGTACGTGGTGCCAACCAGTTACGTATTGCCCTGTATAAGCCACAGCCAACAAAACTGGTTATTTTAGTGGTTCAGGACAATCTTGTTAAAGGTGCAGCGGGTCAAGCGGTACAAAATATGAACCTAATGTTTGGTTTTGCTGAAAATGCTGGTCTGACCGGTATTGGCTTATTACCATAAAAAACGCTTTTGAACTTCACACATATTTATTTTTAGATTTAAATGTGTGCTTTGAAAAAATTTTTGTATTTTAGAGATGACGATGCAAAACACAGAACCTAATACCACGTCACATAAAGTGAAGAAGCCATTTTTGCAAACCAATATGCCATTGGTTATGGGAGGAGCACTTCTGACATTAGGAAGCCTGGCATTAGGATATTCAGTTGGCCATCGTCAAGGCTTGTCAGTGGTCGGTTATGATGCAGATGCCGAGCAACTGGTTGAAGTGGTCCAGAAGCAGAAAACTGCTCTAAATGCCTTGAACAAGAGCTTGAATGCAGCAATTCAGGAGCGCGATGTGGCGGTAAGCAATTCTAACGATTTGTATACTGGGCGAATTCAAACATGAGGTGCGACAGTTTGAAAAGTCTTATGATAATCAACAAGCTGAGCAAATTTCTCTAATGGTGTAAGCCAATCTAACGCTTTTCTAGGACGAGTATTCAGTGACATGGCAACTTGATTTAAATAATGCTGATCTGCCTGATTTAAATCAATCCCTTTAGGTAAATATTGCCTAATTAAACCATTCATATTTTCGCATGTGCCTTTTTGCCAGGGTGAATGTGGGTCACAGAAATATACATCTATGCCTAAATCTTCTTCAAGTATTTTATGTTCTGCCATCTCGCGTCCACGGTCATAGGTCAACGTTTTACGCAGTTCTGCAGGTAAATATTTCAGAGCTTCAGTTAAAGCCTTGCGCACTGATTCTGCCTTTGCATCAGGTAATGTTGCCAAGATACAGAGCCGTGTATTTCGTTCAATAAGTGTTGCTATCGAACTTTTATTGTCTTTACCTTTAATTAAATCAGCTTCCCAATGACCCGGTATTTTTCTTTCTTGAACTTCGGCTGGGCGCTCATGAATAGTTTTAATATCCTGTAATATAGAATCTTTTTTAGGTTCACCGTTAGCTTTTCGCTTTTTATTTTCATGACGCAGACAGGATAATAAGTCTTTTTTCAACTCACCCTTTGGTAATGCTCGTATCGTTGAATAAATCGTTGTATGGCTTACATTCATTGTTTGATCCAAATCAGGAAATGTCTTTAAACGCTTTGCTATTTGCTGAGGAGACCATAAACAACGGATCGCTTCAACAATAAATTTCCAGAGGATTGAATCGATTTTGAGTTTTCTGTGACCACGTCTACGTCTAGCGAAGGTGTTATCAGAAGCATATCGAGCTTGATAAACGTCATTGATGCTATTTCTTTTAAGCTCACGATAGATCGTACTAGGATGTCTTTTAATGAGTTCAGCAAATTTTCTGGCTGAAAAGCCTTCTTTTCTTGACTCAAGCATTAATGCAGTACGATCTTCAAAGTTAAGATGATGGTATGACAATTTTATATACTCCATAAACCCTTTAAATTAATTAGGTGGTTTATGTCGCACTTCAAGTTTTACTCTGCCCTGCATTAAATGAAGCCCGTGCCAAGCAGTCTCAGGTTGAGGGTATGAGCCTGATCTATCGTGAAGTACTACGTGACCGTGGTGGCCTGAGTCTGACTATACAAAATTTGGGAATTAAACCGCTTTCTGAAAATGCTTATGAGTACCAGCTTGATCTGGTACAGGTCAGCCCCAATAAACGTCGTGCTTCAGGTTCGGTTGAGCTGCGCCTGATTCAGGGCACAGAGGTGCTGGTTGTACCTCTTGAAGACAATAAATTTAATTTCGAAGACTTTGAGCGTCTGACCGGGCGCTGGACTATGCCAAAAGGCTTTACACCTCAATTTATTGAGGTCCGTTTAACTGGAGCAGGCACGCCAGTCATCAAGCGTTTCAGCTGGCAACGTGGAAAACCTGTTGAAAATTCATCAGCATTTATTTCTGAAATTCCTCAAGCAGAAGCAAATGCACAGTAAGTGAAATAAAGATTGTATGCGAGCTACTAAGCGTAAAATAACCTTAAACGAAGTGAAAGCCTCTTTTTGTCAGACCGGCCTAGTTGATTGGCATCTTAATCCACGCTTAAGCGATTCGCAAAATGATGAAGCTGATGGAGAAATTGCAGTTAAACCTGCACCTCCGCAGTTAAAAAAACCACCCCTGTATGCCGTTGTTTTACTAAATGATGACTACACCCCAATGGACTTTGTAATTGAAATTTTACAACAATACTTTGCATTAAATCTTGACCAGGCAACTCAAGTAATGCTAACAGTACATTATGAAGGAAAAGGGGTTGCTGGCATCTATCCGCGAGATATTGCGGAGACCAAGGCAAACCAAGTAAACAATTATGCTCGGTCGCAAGGTCATCCATTACTTTGCCAAATTGAGCCAAAAGATTAAGGGGGTCGCATGCTCAGTCGTCAACTCGAAGTATCCTTACGTTTGGCTGTAAGCATGGCTCGACAAAAGAGACATGAGTTCCTAACGGTTGAACACCTATTGCTGGCTTTGCTGGACAATGATTCTGCAGTTAATGCGTTAAAAGCATGCGGTGCAGATATCGTTTTACTGCGTAAAGAGCTAGAAGAATATGTAGAACAACATACCCCTAAACTTGGTGAAAACAGTGACCAGGCACCACATCCGACAGAAAGCTTTGACCGGATTCTGCAACGTGCTATTTTTCATGTACAGTCCAGTGGCGGTGACCGTACTGTAGAAGGTGCCGATGTTTTGGTTGCAATGTACTCTGAGCGGGATTCCTTTGCAGTCTATTTGCTCAAGCGTCATCAGATTAACCGTTTGACCCTGACTCAATATCTTTCGCATGGTACTCGAAAAGACGAAGTACATATGGAAGAAGAAGCTGAAGATATTGAAGGCGAGGCCACCAGTTCTGCCAATGCAGGGCCGCTGGAACTCTATACTACAAATCTGAATATTGAAGCTCAAAAAGGTAAAACTGATCCACTGATTGGTCGTGAAAAAGAAATCGAGCGTGCCGCACAAATTTTATGTCGTCGCCGTAAAAATAATCCGCTTCTGGTGGGTGATCCAGGTGTGGGAAAAACTTCAATTGCTGAAGGCCTTGCATGGCTGATCGTCAATAACAAGGCGCCTAAGCCACTGGCGAATGCTGAAATTTACAGTCTGGATATTGGTGCGCTAGTCGCAGGCACCAAATACCGTGGAGACTTTGAAAAGCGTTTAAAACAGCTGTTAAATGCCCTGAAGAAAAAACCGGAAGCTGTGTTATTTATTGATGAAATTCATATGATTATTGGTGCAGGCTCTAGTATGGGCAGCACGATGGATGCATCAAACCTGATTAAGCCAGCGCTGGCAAATGGTACTTTACGTTGTATTGGTTCAACCACGTTCCAAGAATACCGTCAAGTATTTGAAAAAGATCATGCCTTATCACGTCGATTCCAGAAAATTGATGTAAACGAACCGACACTTTCAGAAAGTATAGATATTCTACGTGGCTTAAAACCTAAATTCGAAGACTTTCATCATGTAGAGTATGAAGATAGTGCCTTGGTTGCTGCGGTAGAGCTATCATCCAAATTTATTAATGACCGCTTTCTGCCAGACAAGGCAATTGACGTAATTGATGAAGCGGGGGCACAGCGGAGATTAAAAGCTGATGCAGACAATACCCTGATTACAGTTGAAAATATTGAAGATATTATTTCAAAAATTGCCCGTATTCCACCCAAAACTGTCTCTAAAGATGATAAAACAGTACTGAGTCATTTAGAGCGTGATCTAAAACGTGTTGTTTTTGGACAGGATGAAGCAATTACTGCACTGGCTTCAGCAATCAAGCTATCGCGGGCCGGCCTTAAGTCGCCAGATAAGCCGGTTGGCAGTTTTGTATTCGCAGGACCAACAGGTGTTGGTAAAACTGAAGTGACCAAACAGCTGGCAAAAATTTTAGGGCTTGAGCTGGTACGCTTTGATATGTCCGAATATATGGAGCGTCATACGGTTTCACGTCTGATAGGTGCTCCTCCTGGTTATGTTGGTTATGATCAGGGTGGTCTGCTGACTGATGCAATCCATAAAAATCCGCACTGTGTATTGCTTCTGGATGAAATTGAAAAAGCTCATCCGGATGTATTTAACCTGTTATTACAAGTGATGGATCATGGGTCACTGACAGACAATAATGGCCGTAAATCAGATTTTCGCAATGTGATCCTGGTCATGACTACAAATATCGGTGCAGAAAGTATCTCGCGTACTAGTATTGGTTTCGTAGAGCAGGACAACAGTAATGATAATCAGGAAGCAATGAAGAAAGCGTTCTCACCAGAGTTCCGTAATCGTCTGGATGGCGTAATTCAATTTAAGCCATTACCAACTACGATTATCGAATCTGTAGTAGACAAGTTCCTGACAGAACTGCAAGCACAATTGGATGAGAAAAAAGTTGTGCTGGAAGTGGATCAGAGTGCGCGCGAATGGTTAACAGAACAGGGTTATGACCGTCTGATGGGTGCACGTCCAATGCAGCGCTTGATTCAGGAACATCTGAAAAAACCGCTTGCAGAAATGATTCTGTTTGGTGAGCTGGCTGAACATGGCGGTAACGTTGCGGTATCAGTGAAAAAAGAAAATGGACAGGCTGTTGGGCTGAAACTGGAAGTCTTTGAAGACCAGACAGCTGAACCTGCTTAAGCTCTATTTAAAGATATAACCCGTGTTTCGACACGGGTTATTTTTTGGAAATTTTATGGACTTACAATTTACCAAGATTTTAACAACTTTCTTTTTATTCTTTATGACAGCGTTGGCTGAAATTCTTGGCTGTTATTTTCCCTATCTGATATTAAAAGACGGTAAGTCAGCCTGGTTGTGGTTACCTGCAATAATCAGTCTGGCAATTTTTGTATGGTTGCTGACTTTACATCCGGCAGCCTCAGGACGAATTTATGCAGCCTATGGCGGAATTTACATATTCACAGCGCTCTTATGGTTACGCTGGGTTGACCAGGTCATATTGACGCGCTGGGATCTGTTAGGCGGGGCAATTGTGCTTTTGGGTGCAAGTATTATCATTTTACAGCCTCAAGGGTGGCTACGTTAAAGCACATATAGTAATTTGCCCCTTGAGTCTTTATATTAAAACTTGCATTGGGTATTTTTCATTTTAATCTGATATCGTCCATAGTCAGAATTAAGTATCATGTTTAATTCATATGGGTTAACGCGCTGAAACTCATGTTCAAAAAAGTGCGAACAGTTGTTGATGACTCCTTTTCTAAATAATTGTTCTACTTTATTTTGTCCTACAGACTGGGCAAACTGCCTAAAATCAGGTGTAACAATTAGTCCCTGTACCTCTATATGATCTGCAGAGCTCATGACCTGTTCAAGTACAGTATTTTCATCGACCTGATAAGGTAGAACACGTGAATTTTCTTCACTCAAAGCCTGTAGCACATCATTCAGACGGTTTTTATCAGTAATCTTATAATCGGAGCTTATAATACGCTCTTGTATTAAGTACCGATCCAGGCTGGTGGGCTGTGCGTATAGAGTAAAACTAGATAGAAGGGTAGAAAGGAAAAGAGTCGTTTTAATCAGCATTATAAAATCACATATAAATATTATGGTTTTTATTATATAAAGATCAAGGCTTAAAAAAAGCATCCGAGGATGCTTTTAATACAAAAAGATACTTATTAAGACTGTTTCATATTTTCATTGAGCAGGAACTCTACCAATGCTTTTTGAGCATGCAGACGATTTTCGGCTTCATCCCATACTACTGCATTTTTATGATCCAGCATGTTCTCTGATATCTCTTCACCACGGTGAGCAGGTAAACAGTGCATAAACAGGCAGTCCGGATGTGCAAGTCCCATCAATTTTTCATTTACTTGAAACTGTGCAAATGCCTGTTCACGGAGTTTCTGTTCTTCTTCCTGCCCCATGCTGGCCCAGACATCTGTTACGATCAAATCGGCGTTGACGGCAGCATCTTCTGCATTGTTAAAGACTTCAACACAATGTGCAAATTCGGTAAGAAATTCTTCTTTAGGTTCATAACCTGCTGGAGATGCAATCTTGAGTTTAAAGCCCATCATATGTGCAGCTTCAATATAGGAGTTACACATATTATTGCCATCACCGATCCAGGCTACAGTTTTGCCTTCAATCGAACCACGATGCTCGATATAGGTTTGCAGGTCTGCTAGTAACTGGCAAGGATGATGATCATCGGTTAAGCCATTAATTACTGGAACTTTAGAGTAAGAGGCAAACCGTTCGACAATGTCATGACCAAAAGTACGGATCATGACAATATCGAGCATACTTGAGATTACACGGGCCGAGTCTTCAATAGGCTCACCTCGGCCAAGCTGGGTATCACGTGAAGACAGAAAAATTGCATCGCCACCAAACTGGCTCATACCGGCTTCAAAAGAGATACGGGTACGGGTGCTTGATTTTTCAAAGATCATTCCCAATACTTTACCAACAAAGGGTTGATAGACTTCATTGTTGTGCTGCATGCGCTTGAGTTCGCTGGCGCGTTCCAGGATGCGGTTGAGTTCCAGACTTGATAAGTCGCGTAAAGTAAGAAAATGCCGTAGAGTCATGTTTGCTCCACAATAATTGCTGTATAAAACAACAATTAGTTGCTTGCTGTTAGTGGAAAGGAAACGAATTAATATACTATAAGAGAATCAAAATGCAAAAGAACTAAGCCTTTTGATGGCCTTTTAAGAATAAATCTACACAGTAATGAATATATTCCATCATTTCCTGATGATCTTCAGCAGGTGCAAGGCCCATCAGGATCCGCCATTCAAAATTTCTCAAAATTCCAAAAAACATCATCGCAGAATAATTAGGATTAGGACAAACCAGTTTACTTTGCTGATGGCCTTTATCTAAAGCGACCGCAATACACTGCTGGATATGTTGTGGACCTTGAGTGTGTAAATAGAGTGCCAGCTCAGGGTTACGCTGAGCCTGTTCAATTGCCAGACGCATGAATGCCATATTTTCAGGCTGTATCAAGTGTTGATAGAAATTGATGAGTGTATGCGCAAGATAGTGACGTAACTCGCTAATATGAAAGTCAAAAGGAATACAAATATCTTTAAAAAATAATTCCCGGCGATAGTCACAAATTGCTGTAAACAAACCTTCCTTATTGCCAAAATATTTATAAATTGATGCTTTTGAACCACCGGCATGTTGGACAATATCATCAAGCGATACCGCATCATAACCCTTATCAAGAAACAGCTCATTCGCACTAAGCAATAAAGCCATTCGGCGTTCCTGTCCTCGACGGGTTTGCGGTTTTTCGCAATCAGTAGATGCAAGATGGACCAATGAATGATACCTACAAAGAAACAGTAAGAAAGGAAGATAACAATAAGTTTGAAAGAGTATAGCAAAACTATGCGCTAATTTCTGTAACGCTGTGTGGTCTCAAAAGCTTATTGTCAGTCATAATTTAATAAACAAAAAAATGAAAATGGATTCATTTTTCTTTGACTAAAGTTTTAGAGTCTGTATTCTAAAAGGCCATACCGGTTTAAAAGATTAAACCTTATACTGAAAATTCAATAACGATAGAAAGAACTGTGGAAGAGATCATGACACAACAAATGTCTGCAGGTTTAAGATTTAGACAAGCATTGGAAGCAGAAAAACCGCTACAGATCATGGGCACAGTGAATGCCTATGCAGCCATGCTGGCAACCCAGGTAGGCTATAAAGCAATATATTTATCAGGTGCAGGTGTGGCGAACTATTCATACGGTTTACCTGATCTGGGCATGACCAGTCTAGATAATGTTCTAGAAGATGTACGCCGTATTACTGAACGTGTAGATACTCCTTTACTGGTTGATATCGATACAGGCTGGGGCGGCGCTTTTAATATCGCCCGCAGTATTAAACAGATGATCCGTGCAGGTGCGGCGGCAGTTCATATTGAGGATCAGGTTGCCCAAAAACGTTGTGGACACCGTCCAAATAAAGAAATTGTGTCACAGCAGGAAATGGTTGACCGTATTAAAGCTGCAGCCGATGCAAAAATTGACCCCAATTTTGTCTTGATGGCACGAACCGATGCGCTGCAAAAAGAAGGCCTGCAGGCAGTAATTGACCGTGCCTGTGCTTGTGTTGAAGCAGGTGCAGATGCAATTTTTGCCGAAGCCATGACCGATATTACCATGTACCGCACTGTATGCGATGCTGTGGGTGTGCCAGTGCTTGCCAATATAACCGAGTTTGGTGATACCCCTTATTATACAACAGAAGAGCTGGCTGAGCAGGGCATTCGTATGGTGTTGTATCCGCTTTCTGCAACACGCGCCATGCAAAAAGCAGCGCTTGAAGTGATGCGCTCCGTTCGTGAACAAGGTACACAGGTGCATGTTTTAGATAAGATGCAACCACGAAAAGAACTTTACGAATTTTTAGATTATCACTCTTTTGAAAATACCTTAGACAAACTCTTCAAGCAGGAGAATTAAAACAATGGCTGAAGGAAAAGTACTAACAGGCGCTGGACTGCGCGGACAGGTCGCTGGTAAAACTGCACTTTCAACTGTAGGAAAAAGTGGAGCAGGCCTGACTTATCGTGGTTATGACGTACAGGATCTGGCAGAAAACTGTCAGTTTGAAGAAGTGGCTTATCTGATTTTCTTTGGTGAGTTGCCGACTGCTGAGCAGCTGGCTTCTTACAAGGAGAAGTTAAAGTCTTTGCGTCAACTGCCCCAAGCTTTAAAAGAAGTACTGGAACGTATCCCGGCTGATTCACATCCGATGGATGTTATGCGTACTGGTGTTTCAATGCTGGGGAATCTGGAAACAGAAAAATCATTTGACCAGCAGCAGGATATCGCAGACCGTATCCTGGCGACTTTACCAGCAATTATCTGCTATTGGTATCGTTATAGTCATGATGGTGTACGTATTGAAGAAAGTACTGATGATGATTCTATTGGTGCACAGTTCCTGCATTTGTTACACGGTAAAAAACCCAATGAACTGCATGAACAGGTGATGAATGTATCACTCATTTTGTATGCAGAGCATGAATTCAATGCTTCAACTTTTACTGCACGTGTCTGCGCTTCTACTTTATCTGATATGCATTCGTGCATTACTGGCGCAATTGGTTCATTACGTGGTCCGTTACATGGTGGCGCCAATGAAGCCGCTATGGATATGATTGAAAACTGGCAGTCTCCAGAAGAAGCTGAGCGTGAGATGCTGGGCATGCTGGAACGTAAAGAAAAAATCATGGGCTTTGGTCATGCCATCTATAAAGACAATGATCCGCGTAATGGGATTATTAAAGTCTGGTCTGAGCGTCTTGCGAATGATGTCGGAGATACTGTTCTATATCCGGTATCGGTACGTTGTGAAGAAGTCATGTGGCGCGAGAAAAAGCTATTCTGTAATGCGGATTTCTTCCATGCCTCGGCTTATCATTTTATGGGTATTCCAACAAAGCTGTTTACACCGATTTTTGTAATGAGCCGTGTTACTGGCTGGGCTGCTCATGTAATGGAGCAGCGTGCAGATAACCGTATTATTCGCCCAAGCGCTGATTATATCGGTCATGAACTGCGTAAAGTTATACCTATTGCTGAGCGTAGCAAGCAGTCTGCTTAATACTGAAATATAAAAAGCAGAGGCATAATGCCTCTGCTTTTTTATGAAGTATAAATTTAGCGTTATATTTTACTTTTTACTGTTAAAGAAATCGGGTCTTCAGTGGTATAGCCCGTTTCTTCAGGAAATGCCAGATAACGTACTGTTACCAAGACTTGGTTTTGTGCGGGAATATAATATGCTTGTTTGACTGAAAGTGAAGGTTTATAGCTGACAGCCTGCTGTAGCTGACTGTTGAACCATATAGAACTCACCTTATATTGATAAGTGTATTGAGGTACTTTGAGAGTTTTATCTATCCAAATTGCTGGCACATTCGTTTGCTGTTTTTTTAAAATATGAATATTAAAAATTTTGGGAGTAATAAGCTGTAAAGGTTGAAGTCGTTGTTTTATTTTATTGAGTTCAGGCCGAAGTACATCAATTGACTGGTCATAATCAATCTTCCGGGTGCGTTGATTAATGTATAAAGAATTTACTTTAAACAGCTTGGGTGGTTGATTAGCTTTATAAAACTGATAGTAATAAAGTTGCGGCAGGCGGCCACGTCCATCTTCATAATGGCGTAACAAATAAACTTTTTTGTCGGTAGGTTCATACCCTAAAAATTCAATATACTGCCCACCACCAACTGTAGCATGACTGATCATAGGTATAGCTATACATAAAGGTATAGTAAATAAAATAGGCTTTAACATAGCTTTTGTCCTACCAGATAGTCATAAGCTATAAATGCCATAAACTGGTAAATTTTTAAAGAAGACTTTTACATGGGGACTATCAGCAATAAAACAGATTTTTACTTATTATTTTAATTATTCCAAGCTGGTTATGAGCAATAAAAAGTAAATAATTTCAATAGCACTTTAAAAAAGTGCTATTGATAACAGGAAGAAGTTAATCTTCAATTTCTTCTTCGATCTCATCGTCGGCTGTACTCATACCCAGTTCTTTAAGTTTACGAGTCAGCGTGTTACGACCCCAGCCTAAAAGCTCGGCAGCATGACGTTTACGTCCACGAGTTTGTTGCAGTGCTGCCTGAATCAAAGTACGCTCAAACAGGGGTGTGGCAATATCCAGAATTTTCATTTCACCATTTTGCAGTTTCTGAATCGCCCACTGACCTAACAGTTCATCCCACTGCTGGCTGGAGGCACGCTGTATGCTAGGAGATGAAATGGAGGCGTCTTCAGCCCTCTGGATGGGTATCTGTTTAAGTTCTGGAGGAAGATCTTCTGGATAAATTTCTCGGCCAGTAATCATGACCGTTAGCCAGCGGCAGGTATTTTCAAGTTGACGTACATTACCCGGCCAAGGAAGTTGCTGCATATACTGTACGGTTTCCTGTCGCAGTATTTTTGGGCTAACTCCCAGTTCTTTACCTGCACGCGCCAAGAAATGCTGAGCCAGCATTGGAATATCTTCACTACGGTGCGCAAGTTTAGGAATATGAATCCGGATAACATTTAAACGGTGAAATAAGTCTTCACGGAAACGGCCATCGTGAACCAGTTTTTCCAAATCCTGATGAGTTGCAGTCACAATACGGACATCAACTTTTACTGATATATGTCCACCCACCCGATAAAATTCACCATCGGCCAATACACGTAAAAGGCGGGTTTGTGTTTCAAAAGGCATATCTCCAATTTCATCAAGAAAAAGAGTTCCGCCATTGGCCTGTTCAAAACGTCCCTGACGCTGACTGTTTGCGCCGGTAAAAGCACCCTTTTCATGACCGAACAGTTCAGTTTCAATCAGATCTTTTGGAATAGCCGCCATATTCAGGGCAATAAATGGTTTGTTTTTTCGTGGTGAATGCTTGTGTAAAGCATGTGCTACCAGCTCTTTGCCTGTACCGGATTCACCATTGATTAAGACAGTAATATGAGACTGTGTTAAACGGCCAATTGCACGGAATACTTCCTGCATCGCCGGCGATTCACCTATTATTTCGGTTGACTGGATAGGAGCAGTAACTCGGGATTCCTGTTGCTGCAATTTACTGATATGCAAAATTGCACGTTGTACCAGAGCCAAGGCTTCATCGATATCGAAAGGTTTGGGTAAATATTCAAAAGCACCTGTCTGGTAACTTGATACTGCAGATTCAAGGTCAGAATGTGCAGTCATAATAATGACTGGTAAATCGGGGTTACTCTGTTTGACTTTGCTTAGAAAGGTGAGCCCGTCAATACCAGGCATGCGTATGTCGGTTAAAATAACATCTGGTGGTGCCAGCATAAGCTGATCCAGGGCAGACTGGGCCTCTTCAAAGCTTGTTACCTCGAAACCTTCTTCTTTGAAAGTTTTTTCCAGTACCCAGCGCATGGTGCGGTCATCATCAATAACCCAGATTTTATTTTGCGGCATGGTTTAACTCCCAAGGTAAATATAAGCTGAATATGGTTTGTCCTGGAACAGACTGGCATTCAATCATGCCGTTATGCTGGTGCATAATGTTCTGTGCAATGCTTAAACCTAGTCCAGTGCCTTTGGCACGTCCGGTAACAAGTGGATAAAAAACGGATTCCTGTATTTCTTCTGGAACACCCGGTCCATTATCTTCAATGTCTATACGTATAGCAGAGCGATGTAATAATCCATTAATTGTCACCAGTCGCTGTATACGTGTTCTAAAAATAAGTTCAGGCCGGTGATGCACAAAAAATTCCCTGTTTTCTGATATTGCCTGTACTGCATTTGCACCAATATTGAGCATAACCTGGATTAATTGATCGCGGTCAGCATGAACTTCAGGTAAGGACAAATCATAATCCCGCACAATCTTGATTTTATTTTTAGTCTGATTGGCAATTAATGAGCGTACACGTTCTAATGGCTCATGAATATTGACATTTTCATAGCTTGGTAACTGACGCGAACCCAGCATGATATCTGCCAGATTTCTAAGCCGGTCTACTTCATTAATAATAATATCGGTAAATTCTGCATATTGCGGGTCATTCAGGCTGCGTGCCAGTAGCTGGGTGGCCCCTCTGATACCTGCTAGCGGATTTTTAATTTCATGTGCTACACCACGGATCAATTGCCGTGCGACCTGATGCTGCTGAATAAAGTTCTCTTCTTTGGAAATTTTGAGCATGCGGTCAATCGGATTAATTTCAATTATGAGCAGGGGGTGATAGGATTTACCCGAATTTAGCTCTGAAACGGTATAATCTACATGAATATCCTTAAAATTGACGCTAACAATTGCCTCACGGCGGGTATAAGGCTGGCCTGTTTTAAAAGTGTTGAGCAGTGCTTCTTCTGTATTAAAAGTATCATCCGGTGTTTGCAGTAAATTAATAACAGGAAGGCCACTTGCACGTAACAGGCTAATATCAAACAGTGCTTCACAAGAAGAATTCAGGTAGAAAATATCGAGATTGCTATCGACAAGTAAAATTGCTGTAGTCAAGTGGTCTACAAGTAAACGATAGTCAATTTCTGTATATTGCTCCATTATTTGATCATTCCTGTATTAAAATAGCGCAATGCTTTCTTCATAAAACTCTTTCATGACTTCATTTAAGTAAGATTAAGCAAAATATAAGCCAACTCTAAAAGATTTGAAAATTTTTTAGTTTATAAGGACTAATAATTTGAAATATATAATTAAATTTTTAAATTTAAAAACATAAAAAATACTTAAATTATAAAATGTCTACTTATTTAAGTAAAAAATATTATGAACCAAATTGGTGCAACTATAACATTTATATATAATGTTGGATGTATATTGGTGCATTGCATAAAGAGTCGGGATTTAACCTATGCTTGGAACAAGAAAAGACATACAATACGCGCATTCTAGTGGAGCGCAGGATTCATGAAGTCCCCCAAAGTCGGTTTTGTTTCTTTAGGTTGTCCTAAGGCATTGGTAGATTCTGAACGAATCTTAACTCAGTTGAAAACTGAAGGTTATCAAGTAGCATCAGATTACGATGGTGCTGATTTAGTTGTTGTAAATACCTGTGGTTTTATCGAATCGGCAGTACAAGAATCCTTGGATGCGATTGGCGAAGCCATGAGTGAAAATGGCCGGGTCATTGTAACCGGTTGTCTTGGAAAAGATGAAGACAAGATTCGCCAAATGCACCCGAATGTCCTGAAAGTGACTGGTGCAGCAGCGTATGAAGATGTTATGTCTGCAGTACATCAGTATGTGCCGGCACCACCCAAGCATAATCCTTTTATTGATCTGGTTCCTGAACAGGGCGTTCGTCTGACCCCTAAACATTATGCATATTTAAAAATATCAGAAGGGTGTAATCATCGCTGTACATTCTGCATTATTCCAAGTATGCGCGGTGATCTGGTTTCACGTCCGGTTGGTTCTGTGCTTGAAGAAGCTGCTGCACTTAAGCGTGCCGGTGTAAGAGAAATTCTGGTCATTTCTCAGGATACTTCAGCCTATGGTGTCGATACCAAGTATAAGCTTGATTTCTGGAATGGACAGCCGGTAAAAACCAAATTCTTCGACATGTGTGAAGCACTAGGGCAACTGGGAATTTGGGTGCGTCTGCATTATGTCTACCCTTACCCACATGTGGATGCTGTTATTGACTTAATGGCGCAAGGTAAGATCTTACCTTATCTGGATATCCCATTCCAACATGCCAGTCCGCGTATTCTGAAGTTGATGAAACGTCCCGCGCATAGTGAAAATACGCTAGAACGCTTAAAAGTATGGCGAGAAAAATGTCCTGATCTCGTGATTCGTTCGACATTTGTAGTAGGTTTCCCCGGTGAAACTGAAGAAGATTTTCAAATTTTGCTGGAATGGCTCAAAGAAGCTCAGCTTGACCGTGTAGGCTGCTTTACCTATTCACCTGTAGAAGGTGCAACTGCAAATGATCTGCCAGATCATGTGCCAGAAGAAGTAAAGCAGGAGCGTTATGAGCGTTTTATGCAGGTACAGCAGGAAATTTCAGCTGCAAAACTGCAAAAGCGTATTGGTCAAACTATGACGGTGCTAGTTGATAATCTGGAAGAAGAATTTCCAGTTGCTGTTGCCCGCTCTTATGCTGATGCGCCAGAAATTGATGGTAATGTATTTGTAGAAGATATTGATAAGAGCCAGATCAAGTCCGGCGATCTGCTTGAGGTGGAAATTACAGATGCAGATGAATATGACCTGTTTGCAAAGCTGATCCGTATCAAGTCGGTTTAAACACCGTAGCTTAATATACAAAAAAGAATTTAATTTTAAACCGATTTGGAGTGAAATTATGGCAGATAGTAATAGCCCGCGTTATTCACGCATCCTGCTTAAATTGTCAGGTGAAGCCCTGTCAGGTAATAAAGACATGGGTATCGATGCGAATGTGCTTGATCAAATGTCTTTATCTATTGCGCACTTGGTAGGTCTGGGCGTACAGGTAGGTATTGTGGTAGGTGGCGGCAATCTTTATCGTGGAAGTCAGCTGCAAAAAGATGGTTTGGTAGGTCGTGTAACAGGGGACCAAATGGGCATGCTGGCTACAGTGATGAATGGCCTGGCCCTACGTGATGCTCTGGTGCGCCGTAACATCAAAACCCGGTTAATGTCAGCATTACCGATTGGTACGGTGGTTGAGTCTTACTCTAGTCGTGATGCGATTCGTCATCTGGGCCAGAACGAAGTATGTGTATTTGTAGCAGGTACAGGTAACCCATTCTTTACAACTGATACAGCGGCTTGCCTGCGTGGTATTGAAATTGAGGCTAACCTGATTCTAAAAGCTACTAAAGTTGATGGTGTCTATAATAAAGACCCAAGCAAATATGATGATGCGGTCCGTTATGATCATTTAACTTTTGATCAGGTATTGGATGAGAAGCTAGGTGTGATGGATTTAACAGCAATCTGTCTATGCCGTGATCACAATGTACCGTTACAAGTATTTGATATGAATAAGTCAGGTGCTTTACTTTCAGTGGTAATGGGTGAAAAAGAAGGTACGCACGTTACGAACTAATGTACGTGTGACCTAAAGCTCTTTATACTATTGCTATTTATACTCCTTTGATTCTATTAAAGTAAGGAAAATCACATATGATTAACGACCTTAAAAAAGACAGCGAACAGCGTATGCAAAAGTCCCTGGAGTCTTTGGAACAGGGTTTTGCTAAAGTCCGTACTGGCCGTGCCCATCCGTCTATCTTAAATGGCGTTATGGTTCCTTACTATGGTTCTGATGTACCATTAAACCAGGTTGCAAACGTTGGTGTTGAAGATTCCCGTACTCTGGTGGTTCAGCCTTTTGAACGTACGATGGTCTCTGCAATTGATAAGGCAATTCGTGAAAGTGATTTGGGTCTGAACCCGATTACTGCAGATGCTATTCGTGTTCCAATGCCTGCACTGACTGAAGAAACCCGTCGTGATATGCAGAAGGTTGCCCGTACAGAAGCTGAGAATGCTAAAGTTGCTATCCGTAATATTCGACGTGACGTTCTAGGTGATATCAAGGCATTATTGAAGGAAAAAGAAATTTCTGAAGATGATGAGCGCCGTGCTGGTGAAGAGATCCAGAAAATTACTGACAAATATGTTGCTGAAGTTGATAAACGTTTGGCCGCCAAAGAAGCTGAATTGATGAAGGTCTAATTCATGACCGCATCCGAAGAGAAACATCTTCCTGAGCATGTTGCCATCATTATGGATGGCAACAACCGCTTTGCTAAAAAGAATCAGATGCAAAAAGGTGAAGGACATCGTGAAGGTAAAAATGTCCTCGATCCTATTGTTGAGTGCTGTGTAGAACAGGGTGTAAAAGCTTTAACTGTTTTTGCGTTTTCAAGTGAAAACTGGAATCGCCCGCAGTTTGAGGTCGAGTTGCTCATGTCTCTTCTTGAAGAGACAATTCATGACCAGATGCCACGGATGGAAAAGTTCGATATCTGTCTGCGTTTTATCGGAGATCGCTCACGGTTACCTGCACATTTGCGTGAATTAATGTTGCAAGCTGAACAAAGGACTGCTAATTTCAGCACAATGACGCTTGTTATCGCTGTCAGTTATGGTGGTATGTGGGATATTGCAGAAGCTGCAAAGCAGATTGCTCAAGATGCAGTAAACCAGAAAATCCAGATTGAAGATATTAATGTTGATTTGTTCGGACAGTACGCCTCGCTTGGAGATTTACCTCCTGTTGATCTGCTGATTCGTACCGGCGGAGATTATCGGCTTTCGAATTTCCTGCTTTGGCAGGCTGCTTATGCCGAGCTATATTTCACCCCGACGCTATGGCCTGAATTTACCGTAAATGAGTTCAACCACGCGCTCAACATTTTTAATAGCCGTGAACGGCGCTTTGGCAAAACTTCAGAGCAAATCCAACAAAAGAAACTTGAGAATTAATAAATGTTAGAGCGGATAATTACCGCATTGGTGTTGGTAGCAGTAGTACTGAGCTGCATGTTTGCTACCCAGTCAGATTATCCAATGTTAGGGCTTATGGTGTTGGCAGCGGGGGTCGCAGGATATGAGTGGTTTAAGCTCATGCCCAGAACTACAAAATATGTGATAAAACCGATTGCTTGGTGCTATGGTGTTCTCAGTGCCGCCATCTCGGCTCTGGTTCTCTATTTAAATGATATTGCCCTGTTACTGTGGGCTGCCTCTATTTTAACTTGGATTTTTAGTATTTACTGGGTAAAGTCATACCCTGAATATGATAACTGGTACAATGCTACACTTAAGGGTATTGGTATTATTCTTATTTGTGCGGCTGTTACAGCAATTTTTGCAGTCTGGCATAGTTCACCTTGGTGGCTGATGTATCTGTTTCTGCTGGTCTGGGGTGCAGACAGTGGTGCTTACTTTGTTGGTCGTAAGTTTGGACGAAAAAAACTGGCCCCCTCGGTTAGCCCAAATAAATCGGTAGAAGGCCTATACGGCGGAGTAAGCGTAGCCGCTATTATTATCGTTGTGGTGGCATGGATCTATCTCGATCTTACACTGATTCAATATCTGCTCTTCATTATACTTTCTGTAGTTACGGTACTAGGTTCAGTACTGGGTGATCTTTTTGAGTCCATGATTAAACGCCGCGCAGGCATTAAAGATTCCGGTCGTGTTCTTCCAGGACATGGCGGTGTACTCGATCGTATTGACTCTCTACTGGCCGCTGCACCTATATTTGCAGCGGGTATGTATCTGTTAAAACTTATTGGTGTAGATTTATAGATGTCACAATCTGTTTGTATATTGGGTGTTACAGGCTCTATTGGTCAGAGTACTTTAAAAATATTGGAGCAGCATCCAGATCAATATTCGGTGTTTGCAGTAAGTGCTTATAGCCGTATAGATGAGCTTGCCCAGATATGCAGACAATATCAGCCTAAAATAGCTGTAGTGCCCGCTGACCGTGTGGATCAGCTTAGCCGGCATTTAAAGGATTTGCAGCTCAGCCATATTCAAATCTTGAGTGGTGAGGCAGGCCTGATAGCCGTAGCTGAACATCCGGAAGTTGATGTGGTGATGGCAGCAATTGTCGGAGCAGCCGGGCTTTTACCGACTTTATCCGCTGTTAAAGCAGGTAAGCGAGTACTGCTAGCTAATAAAGAAGCACTCGTTATGTCTGGTGACATTATGATGCGTGCAGCGCGAGATCATCAGGCTTTACTTTTGCCGGTAGACTCTGAGCATAATGCCATTTTTCAATGTTTGCCTCATGACTATATGAATGCTGATGCGCATGGCAAACCTGTAAAAGGGGTGTCGCGTATTTTGCTTACTGCATCAGGTGGCCCATTCCGTCAGCATAGTCTTCAACAGTTGCATGAAGTCACTCCACAGCAGGCATGTAAGCATCCAAACTGGTCAATGGGACAAAAAATTTCAGTTGATTCAGCTACCCTAATGAATAAGGGGCTGGAATTAATTGAAGCCTGTCATCTATTTTCAATTGCTGAGCACTTTGTGACAGTTGTGGTTCATCCAGAAAGTATTATTCATTCCATGGTGCAATATGTAGATGGTTCAACTTTGGCACAAATGGGGAATCCGGATATGTGCACACCGATTGCTCATGCATTAGCTTGGCCTGAGCGTATACAGACTCATGTACCTGCACTTGACTTGTTTGCACAGCAGCAATTGAATTTTCAGGAACCGGATATCGTACGTTTCCCTGCGTTAAAGCTCGCAAGAGAAGCAATGAAAGCGGGAGGCGTAGCCCCTGCAATTTTAAATGCAGCCAATGAAATGGCAGTCGCAGCTTTTTTAAAAGAACAAATCCGTTTTACTCATATTGCTGAAATAGTTGAGCAGACCTTAAATACCGTTCACAATAGGTCTGCAGAACAGCTTGAGACCATACTTGAGGCTGATACGCAAGCGCGTGAAGCTGCATTTGACTCTATTGGAAAAATGAGAAGCTGATGATGAATGCTTTGTTTATGATTGTCGCAGCCATACTTTTACTCGGACCGCTGATTGCAATTCATGAGTTTGGACACTATTTTGTGGCACGTAAACTGGGTGTAAAAGTTCAGGTTTATTCGATTGGCTTTGGGCCAACCCTGATCAAGTGGAAATCAAAAAAATCAGGTATTCAGTATCAGCTTTCAGCCTTGCCTTTTGGTGGCTACGTCAAAATGCTGGATGAGCGTGAAGGAAATGTTGCTGAAGAAGACTTGCCGCAGGCATTTAACCGCCAGTCTCCCTGGAAGCGTATTGCTATTGTTGCGGCGGGGCCGCTCATTAATCTGGTATTTGCGATTGTACTTTTCTGGATTTTATTCCTGCCTTCACAAGAGCAGTTAAATACACGTGTAGGCAAGATTTTTCCCGGTACCCCCGCTGCAGCTGTGCAAATGCAGACCGGTGACAAAATTACTGCTATAGACGGCACACCAGTGAGCACTTGGGAAAAATTAAATTACGCTATAGTAGATCGTGCTGGTGAAACTGGAGTGATTCAGGTTCAGGTTGAACGGCAGGGACAATTACAACAGTTTAGTCTACCAATACAGAATTTCCTAAAAGATCAAAGTAAATCTCCTTTGGAAACTTTGGGTTTTATTCCTTATCGTCCACAGATTCCGGCAGTGGTGACCAAGCTGAGCGAAGATGGTGCAGCGATACGTCAGGGAATAAAGGAAGGTGACAAGATTGTTGCAATTGATGGCGTAAAAATGAAGGACTGGTTCGATGTAGTTGAAATCGTGCAAGCATCGCCAGAGAAGCTTCTAAAGATAGATGTATTGCGTAATGGCGAAATCAGGCAGCTTGATGTGATGCCACAAGGGCAACGAGACAATATGGGAAATGTCATTGGCATGCTGGGAGTACAAAGTACGCCAGGTAAAGTTACAATTCCTGACGAATATAAACAAACAATTCAATATAATCCTGCACAAGCTTTAATGATGGCAGTAGATAAAACTGGTCAAATCTCCGGGATGATTTTGAACTCGATGGCTAAAATGGTTCGAGGGCTGATCGGTCTGGATAATTTGTCTGGTCCAATTACAATTGCCAAGGTGGCAGGCCAAAGTGCCGAGATGGGATGGCAAACTTTTATTTCTTTTATGGCTTTAATGAGTATAAGCTTGGGAATTTTAAATCTGCTTCCAATACCAATGCTTGATGGCGGACATTTAGTCTATTATTTTATTGAAGCGATTCGTGGTAAGCCCGTTTCTGAACAAATACAAATATTTGGTTTGAAAATTGGTATGGTACTGCTCGGTAGTATGATGCTCCTGGCATTATTTAATGATTTTATGCGTTTATGACGTAGATGATGGAATAAACTAACTATGCGGCACACACATCTATTTATGCCTCTAGCTCTTGTTAGCGCTATGGCAGCAGTACAACAAGTATATGCAGCAGACGAGTTCATTGCTCGTGATATAAAAATACAGGGACTTGTACGTCTGTCGCCTGCAAGTGTCTCTACCATGTTACCCATTAACAGTGGTGATCGGGTAGATGATGCAGCGATTTCAAATGCTGTACGGGCACTTTATGCTACCGGCCTGTTTGATGATATTAAAGCTTCCAAAGAAAATGATATACTGGTATTTAATGTGGTCGAGAGACCAATTATTTCTAAAGTAGAGTTTCAGGGTAATAAGCTGATTCCAAAAGAAGCACTGGAAGATGGCTTAAAAAGAATGGGCGTGGCTGAAGGAGAAGTATTTAAGAAGTCTGCAATTCAGACAATTGAAACTGAACTTGAGCA
Source organism: Acinetobacter radioresistens DSM 6976 = NBRC 102413 = CIP 103788 (assembly GCF_006757745.1). Lineage (NCBI taxonomy): Bacteria > Pseudomonadati > Pseudomonadota > Gammaproteobacteria > Moraxellales > Moraxellaceae > Acinetobacter > Acinetobacter radioresistens. The sequence goes on from NZ_AP019740.1 coordinate 1,280,422, forward strand.
GCAGTACACCCAGCAAGGCCGTTATGATGCAGATGTACGTGTACAGACTATTGCCCGTCCAAATAACCGTGTAGACCTGAAACTTGAGTTCGTTGAAGGCACTGCAGCAAAAGTGGTTGATATCAATATCATTGGTAATACCGTTTTTAAAGAAGACGAGATCAAACAGGTTTTTGCAGTACGTGAAAGCAGCTGGAGCTCAATTGTTACACGTAATGACCGTTATGCACGTGAGAAAATGGCTGCAAGTTTGGAAGCTTTACGCGCTCTATATCTGAATCGTGGTTATATCAATTTTAAAATCAATAACTCTAACCTGAACTTGAGTGAAGATAAAAAACATATCTTTATTGAAGTTTCTGTAGATGAAGGCGAGCAGTTTAAATTTGGCCAGACCAAGTTCTTGGGCGATGCGCTTTATAGTCCTGATGAACTCAAAGCACTAAAAATCTATAAAGATGGCGATACATATTCACAAGAAAAAGTAGATGCAGTCAAACAACTATTACTTCGTAAGTATGGTAATGCTGGTTACTACTTTGCCGAAGTGAATGTTGCACCGCAAATTAATAATGAAACTGGTATCGTAGATTTAAACTACTATATTAATCCAGGCCAGCAGGTTACTGTACGGCGTATTAACTTCTCCGGTAACAGTAAAACAGCAGATGAAGTACTGCGTCGCGAGATGCGTCAGATGGAAGGCGCATTAGCAAGTAATGAAAAAATTGACCTTTCTAAAGTACGCCTTGAACGTACCGGATTCTTCGAGAATGTTACGATTAAGCCGGCACGTATACCGGGTGCACCGGATCAGATTGACTTAAATGTCGATGTAAAAGAACAGCACTCTGGTACTAGTACACTAGCAGTTGGCTATTCACAAAGTGGCGGTATTACGTTCCAGGCCGGTTTAAGCCAAACTAACTTTTTAGGTACGGGTAACCGTGTATCTATCGACCTGTCCCGTTCGGAAACTCAAGATTACTATAATCTGAGCGTAACTGATCCATACTTTACCATTGATGGCGTCAGCCGCGGTTATAACCTGTATTATCGTAAAACCAAACTTGATGATGACTATAACGTCAATAACTATGTAACTGATAGTTATGGTGGAAGCCTGAGTTTTGGATATCCGATTGATGAAAACCAGAACCTGAGTGCTTCTTTAAATATTGATAATACAGAAGTAACTACAGGACCATACGTTTCTACTTATGTTCGTGATTATCTGCTTGCCAATGGGGGTAAAACTTTAGATACCACCCAATATTGTCTTGTTGATCGTGTAAAAGATGAAGCCACTGGGGCTTATAATTGTCCTGAGGGTCAACTTTCAGATCCTTATGGAAATAAGTTTGGGGGTGAATTCCTGACCTATAACCTAAATTTAGGCTGGTCTTATAATACTTTGAACCGTCCTGTATTCCCAACCAATGGTATGTCGCATCGTATTAATGCTGAAATTGCACTTCCAGGCAGTGATGTGGAATATCAGAAATTGACTTATGATGCCCAGGCATTCTTCCCGTTAGGTAAGGATTTTACTTTACGTACCTATGGTAAGCTTGGCTATGGTAATGACTTACCATTTTATAAAAACTTCTATGCGGGTGGTTATGGTTCGGTCCGTGGTTATGACGTAAGTACTTTGGGTCCTAAATATCCGGGTGTAACCTATTCTGAAACTAAAGTAGAAGATCCGTCTCCTGAAGAAGTCGGGGGTAATGCTTTAGTACAGTTTGGTACTGAACTGGCATTGCCACTTCCATTTAAAGGCGACTGGACCCGCCAGGTGCGGCCTGTAATCTTTGCTGAAGGCGCACAGGTATTTGATACACAATGTGACGTTTCAAACTCAACCATTTTCTATAAAGGGCAAAGTTTAGACAGCAAAAAATACTGTGAAGATAACTTTGGCTTTGATTTGGGCGAAATGCGTTATAGTGTGGGTGTAGGCTTTACTTGGATTACCATGATTGGTCCTATTTCGCTCAGCTATGCATATCCTCTAAATGATAAAGAGGGTGACGAGACCCAAGCTGTACAATTTGAAATTGGCCGTACTTTCTAAGTACGGTTTGATACTAACTACATTAAATATGACAGGGATGTTCTACATGAAAATAATAAGACCACTGGTGGTAAGTTTAGGCCTGAGTCTGGCTGGTCTTACTCATGCGGCAGGATATGGGGTGATTGATCTGGAGCGTATTGTTGAAAACAGTACCTATCTGAAGCAGCAAAATGCCAGCTTGAGCCAGTCAGTCAAACCTTCTAGCACCCGTCTGGAACAGATTGGTAAAGAGATTGAAGCTTTACGCCAGAAAGCACAAAATAATAATAAAATCAGCGAGACTGAAGCACAGAAACTAAGTGCGCAGTATCAAGCTAAAATGGGCGAATTTAATACACTGCAGCAATCTTTACAGACACAAGTGCAGAATACACTTCAAACTATGAATAGAACCTTTGAGGCTCGTGTCAAACAGGCTGCTGAACAATTGCGCCAAGAAAATAACCTTGATCTTGTTTTGAATAAAAACTCGGCACTTGCCTATGACCCTAAACAGGATTTAACTGATAAAATGATTCAAAAGGTCAATGCAATTAAATAATCAATGAAACAACAACGTTATCGTCTGGAAGAGCTGGCTCATCTGGTACAGGGACAGCTGGTCGGACAACCGCAATTCGAATTGCAAGGGCTTGCCAGTCTGGAAAATGCCCAGAATAATCAGATTGCTTTTGTAAACGGGCATAAATATCTTGAGCAGGCGCGTTCTTCCAAGGCGGGCGTGCTGATTACCACTGCAGAGTTACAGGCACAGCTTCCAGAGCATCAGAATTTCTTGATTGTGCCTAATCCCTATCTGGCTTTTGCCATCTTAACTCATGCTTTTGAGAGAAAAACAAAAGCAGTAGGTATTGAAAATACGGCTCAGATTCACTCTTCCGCCATTATATCTGATACAGCTTATATAGGTCATTATGTGGTTATTGGTGAGGACTGTGTAATAGGTGATCATACAGTTATACGGTCACATGCAAAGATTGATGATGGTGTGGAAATTGGCAAGCAATGTTTTATTGACTCTCATGTGACCATTACCGGTGAATCTAAAATTGCTGACCGTGTCAGAATTCATGCTAATACTGTTATTGGCAGTGAAGGTTTCGGCTTTGCACCTTATCAGGGAAAATGGCACCGAATTGTACAGCTAGGCTCAGTTCATATAGGGAATGATGTGCGGATCGGTTCAAATTGCAGTATCGATCGAGGCGCACTTGACGATACAGTTATAGAGGAAGGTGTAGTTATTGATAACCTTGTGCAAATTGCACATAACGTTCATATTGGTGCACATACTGCAATTGCGGCCAAATGTGGTATTGCAGGAAGTACCCGAATTGGCAAAAACTGTATACTGGCTGGAGCATGTGGGGTAGTAGGACACCTGACTATTACTGATAATGTGACTCTGACGGGAATGTCAATGGTCACAAAAAATATTTCTGAGCCTGGAACGTATTCTTCAGGTACAGGTATTTTTGAAAATAATCACTGGAAACGTACAGTTGTACGGCTAAGACAATTAGCAGATGTGCCATTGACCCAACTGACCAAACGACTTGATCATATGCAATCTCAAATTGAGTCTCTTGAATCAACTTTTAAATTGCGTAAATAGAATATGATGACCGAGTCTAAAATCCCAGCATTTGCTGTGCCTGAATTACCAATGCACATTCAAACCATCCGCGAATATCTTCCACACCGTTATCCTTTTCTGCTAGTAGACCGGATTACTGAGGTGACAGAAAATGGAATTGTCGGATATAAAAATGTATCGATTAATGAAGAATTTCTCCAAGGACATTTTCCTAACTATCCACTTATGCCGGGGGTACTGATTGTAGAGGCACTCGCTCAAGTATCTGGTATTCTTGGCTTTATCATGAATGAACAAAAGCCATCAGAAGGTTCTCTGTTTCTTTTTGCAGGAGCTGAGAAAGTAAGATTTAAAAAACAGGTGGTTGCGGGTGACCAACTCGTATTAAAATCAGAGTTGGTAATGCAAAGACGCGGCATTTATAAATATCAATGTACTGCCAGCGTCGATGGTATAGTAGCAACTACAGCGGAAATTATGGTTTCGCATCAGCAAGTATAGAGCAGGCATGAGCAATAACGACTTCATTCATTCTACCGCTATTATTGACTCATCTGCAGTAATTGCTCCAGATGTACAGATTGGACCTTATTGTATTATTGGCCCAAATGTAACTATTGGAGCTGGTACAAAACTCCACTCACATGTTGTAGTGGGGGGCTTTACCCGAATTGGCGAGCAGAATGAAATATTTCAGTTTGCCAGTGTCGGAGAAATATGTCAGGACCTGAAGTATGCAGGTGAAGAAACTTGGCTTGAGATTGGGAATCATAACTCGATTCGTGAACATTGCAGTTTACATCGGGGGACTGTTCAAGATAAAAGTTTGACTAAAATCGGTGATCATAATCTGTTGATGGTGAACACCCATGTTGCTCACGACTGTGTTATTGGTGATCATAATATTTTTGCAAATAATGTAGGAGTAGCAGGTCACGTTCATATCGGTGACTTTGTAATTGTTGGTGGAAACTCTGGTATCCATCAGTTCTGCAAAATTGATTCTTATAGCATGATTGGCGGCGCATCGCTTATTTTAAAAGATGTGCCTGCATATGTAATGGTATCAGGTAATCCTGCACATGCATTCGGTATGAACGTTGAAGGTATGCGACGTAAAGGCTGGTCAAAGAGTGTAATTCAAGGGCTTAGAGAAGCTTTTAAGCTGATCTATAAAGCCAGTCTGACGACAGAGCAGGCTATTGAGAAAATTCGTGCAGAAATTCTTCCTGAAATTAGTGAAGTACAATTATTGATTGATTCACTGGAACAGTCAAAGCGTGGTATTGTGCGCTAAGCATGAGCTGTTATAAAAAAAGACGCCAAGTGGTGTCTTTTTTTATAAGCTGGTTTAGCTAAAATAATTTTCTATGATTTAAAATAGCCTGCTTCTTCAGACTTTGGATAGGTGCTAATGAGTTTGTTTTTAAATCGGTTAGCAGAAGCAGTATCTTTATCGACATCCTTGGCAATGCTGTAGAGTTGATACAACGCTCGTGAGGCTTTGGCTGAGGTCGGGTATTGATCTGCTACTATGGCATAGTTTTTCTTGGCTTCTTTATAATTTGGCGGCTCTACTGCCAGATTAAACTCAGCCAGCCAGAAGTAAGCATTTCCCGTATAAATACTGTTTGGATGGTTCTTGATAAAATTCTGCATTGGGGCTATAGCTTTCTTGGCACCGCCCTGTTTGTATGCATCCAGAGCGACAGTATAAGCTGCTTTTTCTAAGTCGCTCGGTGCTTGAGTAGAACTATTGCCTTGAGGCAAATTGCTAGAAGTACTATTAGATGCGATAGGGCTTACAGAAGTAGCAGCTGCTGGTTGAGCCTGTGTTTCTTCACTACTTGCCTCTTCATTTGCATTAGCGCTTTCAGGGTCAATTTTTTGAAGTAATAGTTCAATACGCTGATCAAGATCTGTATAACGATTTGTTAACTCTTTTTTGAGCTGGTCAATTTCATTTGCTTGTTCTTCAAGCTGACCACGTAAAGTACGTATGTCATTTTCCAGATTCTGGTTTTTCTGTACCAAATCCCAAGTCGGATTACTGTTTACAGTTGGTGTGGCAGTAGAAGCATTGTTGTAGCTAGAGGATTGCGAGAGGCCTCTCGATTCAATTGGAACGGCTGCGTACAGTTGAGTTGTACAAAGCAGGGCAATGAAAAGAAGGGAATGCTTATTGAGCATAATTTTGGTCCATCATATCGAGTGATTGGTCATCACTTTATTGTCTTGTCCAGCTAGGATCTAAAAATATCTAGCTGAAGTTCTACAGTATGCAGTCATTAAAAACGGCTGGCTCAAGAATTGCAATAACTCTTTACAATGTTCAGGCATATTTGGCGAGCATGAGCTTTTCCGGCTAACCTATAATATTAATAGTTATACCTGTAAAAGAGTTTCATTGTTTAAATCTTTAAGATCGTTGAGGAAATAATCAATTGAACGCTCAAGGTGCGAAAATAATGAGCAGAGACTTGCAACTTGGTTAAAAAACTCTATACTTGGTTTTGCAATGGTAGCCCCGCTGGTAGCCTCGCAATTGTACTCTGTGAACCCCGCCAGGACCGGAAGGTAGCAACGGTAGCAGATCTATGATGTGCCGAAGTTTTGCTAGTGGGGTTGCCACCACTATTCTTCATCAGCCATTCGGTTGACTGCTTTCATAATTGCTTCCATTTCAAAACCACGATACTGTAAAAAGCGGATCTGTTTTGCTTTGAGTTTTGGTTCCTTTTCAACCTCAAAACCAAATTTTTTCACTTTCAGACGATAAGCTTGCTCCGCCCAGTCTATATCAGATAAATTATCTTGAATTAATTCAGTATCCAGCTGCTTGGTTTTAAGAGCCAGTTTAATTCGATTCGGGCCTTTGCCTTTGCGTAATTGACTTGATAGCATCGCTTCAGCTACCCGCTGATCACTTTGATAAGAGTTTTCAATCAGTTCTTCAACTAATGTTCTTACTTCATCTGGATTCTCTGCATAGAGACAAAGTTTTTCAATCAGTTCGCCTTTTGAATATTCGCGTTTAGTTAGTAGGGCAAAAGCATAAGAGCGTAAACGAGTTCCGGTTAAAGGTTTTCGTTGAGTTTGCTGATTTCTTTGCTTAAACATGCAATCCTTCCTTAGATGGAAAAACGCCCCGTGGGGCGTTTCTTTCAGTTCAATTAACTTTCTAGGAAGTCCGGGACTTCTTCTGCTTCATCTTCTGCCACCGGCGCATTATTAGTAGTTAAGAGCTGCTCACGAATAAGACGCTCAACTTCTACTGCCAGCTCCGGATTTTCTTCCAGATGACGAATCACATTATTCTTGCCTTGGCCAATTTTATTACCTTGGTAAGAGTACCATGCACCAGCTTTCTGGATGATTTCTTGCTGAACAGCTAAATCAATCAACTCGCCAAGATGGTTAACCCCTTTGCCATAAAGAATCTGAAATAGTGCTTCTTTAAATGGAGGCGCCATTTTATTCTTGACGACTTTAACTTTGGTTTCAGAGCCAATAATTTCATCGCCTTCTTTTACCTGACCGATACGGCGAATATCCAGACGGACTGATGCATAGAATTTTAATGCATTACCACCAGTTGTGGTCTCAGGACTACCAAACATTACACCGATTTTCATACGAATCTGGTTAATGAAGATTACCATACAGTTAGAACGCTTAGCATTACCGGTAATCTTACGCAGTGCCTGGCTCATCAGTCGAGCTTGCAGCCCCATATGTGAATCACCCATTTCGCCTTCAATCTCGGCACGTGGGGTCAAGGCAGCAACGGAGTCGACTACGATCAGGTCAATTGCTCCCGAGCGTACCAGCATGTCTGCAATTTCTAATGCCTGTTCACCATTATCTGGCTGGGAAACCAGCAGGTTATCAATATCTACGCCAAGTTTACGTGCATACTGCGGGTCAAGTGCATGCTCTGCATCAATAAACGCACAAGTACCACCAGCCTTCTGACACTGCGCAATTGCCTGCAATGTCATAGTAGTTTTACCTGAGGACTCAGGACCGTAAATTTCAACAATACGGCCCTTAGGCAAACCGCCAATACCCAGCGCAATATCTAATGTTAAAGAACCGGTTGATACAGCTTCTACTGCCTGCACGGTATTATCACCCAGGCGCATTACCGTATTTTTACCAAACTGTTTCTCAATTTGGCTTAACGCGGCATTGAGCGCTTTGCTTTTATTCTCATCCATCTCACAACCTCAAAACTTTCGTAATATCACTATTCACTCAAGTGGATGTATCAAAGTAAAAACTTGTTTCCACCAGATTATAGTGACAGATTTATAATGACGTTTCTATGTGTTTTCCGGTCTGGGCGACACAATATGACGTGTAATTTTAACCATCATTATATGACCAGGAGTGGTCATTCTGATGATCATTTCCTTGTTTAAACTTGTTGATATCGCGACGATCTTTTTTGCTCGGACGATGATCTGGTCGTGCTAGATTATGCAATTTTCGTTGCGATGCAATCAATTCACGACGAGCGATACTTACGGGTGTTTCTTCATAAAGCATCTGGGCAACTGGTGCAGGACCACGAGTGTTTGACAGGGCTTTAATAGTTACGGTTTTACGGTCAAATCCTTGCTGAATGGTTAACTCCATTCCTACACGTATTTCCTTGGAGACTTTTACCCGTTCACCCTCATGGTGGACTTTACCACCTTCAATTGCTGCTTTCGCAACTGAGCGGGTTTTAAAAAAACGCGCTGCCCATAGCCATTTGTCTACGCGCATGCTTTCAACGGCAACATCTTCATGCTGTTTTAACATTGATTTCCTTATAAGCAGTTTCTGAAATAAAAGGAAAGAGTTCAATCAAATTATCTATGGCAGGATAATCTAGTTGTTCTTGCAGGCGAGGTGCTTGCAAACTTGAAGGTTGAAGAATAGTGAACAAGTTTTTAATTCCAAATTTCTTGGCACTGTGTAAGACCTGAGCTGTATCATCAATCAATACGGCCTGTTCCGGATTGAAAGAATGCTGTTGCTGCAGGTACTTCCAGAATGCTAGAGTTTCTTTAGGATAGCCAATCTGTTCACTGCTGATGATTAAATCAAAATGAGGGCGCAGTGGTATATTTTCAAGTTTTAATTCTAGGCTTTTACAGTCAGCATTGGTGACTAGCCAGCAGACATGACCAGCAGCCTTTAGCTGCTCTAAAAGCTCTAAACTCCCAGCTCTGAGACAAATTTTACTTTCATGGTTTTGCTGCATTTTTAGTGTATTGATACCAGTTTGTAGGCTCCAGAATGCAGAAGAATACCAGCTCAAAGTGTGTTTATGATCTAGATAAAGCTGCTGTAGATATTGATGGCTTTTCTCTAAGGAGTAGCCATGAAACTGGGCATAGTGCTCAGGCAAGCATTGATTCCAGATATAGTCGTCAAAAGCCAGATCCAACGGTGTGCCGTCCATATCAAACATTATTGGTTTAAGCATAGTTGTCCTGAATAAAGTTATTTTTTCCTCAAAATTATAACTTAAATACAAATAATTTTTATTTAAGCTGACTTAATTAGCTAAGATTTTAAAATATATAATTTTTGAATTTATCTTCTAATAAAAAATATTAAATATAGATAAGTTAAAATATAAATAAGCTTATGCTAATTAAAATTATAAGTATTATTAAAGTACATCTGGGTTATTTTATTAATATTAAAATATAAGTTTTTGAAATTGATATTATTTAAATATTTTTCAGATAAAGGGTAAAATAGTATTCTATTCAAATTACTATTTTTGTTTTAATATTTTTGGTCATATGAAAAGTTTTAGATTTCTTTAGAATTATAAGGGCTAAGTAATAAGGAGAAACAAATGAATAATAAGTTACTCATCATTAGTCTTATAAGTCTTATTATTTTACTTGGGTTTATAGCTAAAAATGAAGTTTATGAAAAAATGCAGAAGGATAATCATCAAGTTATATTGGAAAATAAAGGAATTTCTAATAGGATTTTTTAGTTTACTCAATCTTTAAAAATAGATCTATGGGATTTTAAATAAAAATTTTCTACTTAATAAGTGTGATATGTATCACGTTCCTGATTTATAATAGAAGCTCTATTATTAAAATATAATGTTTTAATAACTAAAACTGAGAGAAGATAAAAATATATTTCACTTTCGTATACAAGCAAATGATGAAAGTTAGTGGTAGCCTTAACACATCCAAGTCCGGACTCTGTATTTATGTTTATTCAATCTCAAGCACCTACAGATGAACTTATGCTTAAGCTTTTACCTATGCTTGAGCAAGCTGGCCAAACTCTTTTAGAAGAGTATGAGGGTTATTGTGCAGGAAATGATTTTAATATTAATAAAAAAATAGACCAGTCACCTGTAACTCAAGCTGACTTAAAGATTAATCATTATATACTGGAACAGTTGGCATATCTTACACCTGAAATACCAGTTTTATCAGAAGAAAGTGATTATTCAAAACGTCATCAATGGCCGCTTTGCTGGCTGCTAGATCCTCTTGACGGCACTAAAGAATTCATTCATGAACGTGATGAGTTTACGATTAATCTCAGCTTGATTAGGCATCATAAAACTATATTTTCAGTCATTGTTGTACCTTGTGAAAAGCGCATGTACATGGGCTATCTTCAAGATTTACCATTTCGCTATCAATTCAGTCAGCGGCAATGGTATCAGTATCAGCAAAATCTAGCAGATTATAAGCAAATCCAGGTAGGGTTAAGCCACGGCAGCAAAGATATACGCTATCAGCAATTTATGGATCATATTGCGCAGCAGTACCCCGTGGTACGACGTGAAGCGGGGAGTGCTTATAAATTTTGTATGATGCTAGAAGGCGTGATCGATATTTACCCGCGCTTTCACCCGACTTCTGAATGGGATACAAGCGCCGGGCAGGGGCTTTTGGAAAGTATCGGTGGTGGCCTGTTGAGTTTACAGAAAGAACCTTTTACCTATAATGCGCGTAGCAGTGTATTAAATAACGGGTTTATAGCATTTACTAATCAGGTAACACGGACTCTCTCGCTTGAGGCTTTGGCGCAAGTAAAGCTTTAACCCTGAACATCAGCTCACTCTCATGCTATAGTAATAGATAAATTGAGTTATTAAGAAATTCTATGTCGCTGAAGTTACTGCCGCCCAGTATGCATAAAGCCTTGGAACTGTTACCAGAAGCCTCAGTGCCTGTAACCTTGTTTACACGGCATTCTTTAAGAGAAATTGTAGCAGGGCAGGGATTGGCTGGGTACGACCTGCAGTTAACAGAACAAGGCCGTGACTTAGCCCATGAATGGGGTGCTTATCTCATTAAAAATACGGATCGCTTGATTCAGCATTGTATTTCGAGCCCTATTCAGCGCTGTATTGATACAGCTGCTTTGATGATTGAAGGGGCAGATCAGGTAACTCCGGCTTTAAATACACATTCGATTGAAATTGTTGAGCAGGGTCTACTGGTAGAACCTGGAAGCTTTGTACTGGATATCCAGCAGGCTGCACCTTATTTTAAACAGCAGGGTGCACTGGGCTTTATCAACAGTTTTGTCAATAACACATTACCTGGTATGAAGAATCCTATTATGGGCGTAATGGATGTACTTGAGCTGATTTACAGCACTCATCCGCAGAACTGTCGAGGTCTAAGTCTGGCAGTAAGTCATGACACCATTATTGCTGCTATTGTCGCCATAATTTCAGGACATACTCAAATTAGCCAAGCCGACTGGCCACAAATGATGGAGGGATTATTTCTATGGTTTGAAGGTGAAGATTTTGACCATAGTAAACTGAAGTGGATTTGGCGAGGTGAGTTAAAAGAACTGTCTATTCAGCAGTTTCAGGCCCAGCAAGCAAACATTTCCTGAGGATAACAACTGACAGGTTCCGTAGAAAATTCTATAATAATTGATAGATAAAAAATATTCAGTAAGTCAGAGGATAATAAGTAATAATCCTTTAAATTTCATACAGAATAATATCAGTATTCTTATTTTTAATAATATCTACTACTCTAAATAGCAAAAAAAATTGAGCTAGAGAAATTTTAGCCAGAAAAAAAGCCCATTATAGGGCTTTTTTACATATATCACTTAGTTAGAAGCTAGAGCTTTAACTTGAGTGTTTAAGCGGCTCTTATGACGAGCTGCTTTATTTTTATGGATGATGCCTTTATCAGCCATACGGTCGATTACAGGAACAGCTTTTTTATAAGCTTCTGTAGCTACTGCATAATCACCAGCAGCAATTGCACTTAAAGTACGCTTGATGTAGGTACGAACCATAGAACGCAAGCTCGCGTTGTGTTTGCGCGCTGTAACATTTTGACGCGCACGTTTTTTTGCCTGAGCAGAGTTTGCCACTCTTGCACTCCTTGAAATAGATTGGTCTGGGCGGGCTGTAGTTGAAACTGACCTTCACCAGAAGACACCATAACCAGCCCGTAAACAAGTGCCATATTTTGATGAAATGGCACGCCGAAGTCAAGTGTCGCGACGCTTTCACAACATTTTACTTGAAGATAAAAATGAGAGAAAACGTTAGATTATAAGAAATTTAAGAAGATAGGCTAAAAAATGACTGAAAATATCAAAAGTGCCATCGTAATTGGAGCAACAGGGCTAGTTGGACGAGAGCTAGTTCGAGAATTACATCAACTGGCTGAATGTGAACGCATTACTGTAGCAGTGCGGCAAGAAGATGCCGAATATAAGCAAATGTCTAAAGTAGAGCAGTTGGTCGTATCTGACTTTTTTATGTTAAATGATGAGGATGTAAGTGGCCATACTCATGCATTTAGCTGTCTTGGCACTACCATCAAAAAAGCAGGTTCTAAACAGGCATTTTATAATACTGATTTCGGCATTAATGCGCATTTTGCTGAGCTGGTTCAGGATGATGTGCTACATTTCCTCTTGGTAAGTGCAATGGGTGCAGCATCTGAATCTATATTTTTTTATAACCGGGTTAAAGGTGAGCTTGAAGATTATATCCAAAGCATGGATATGAACCGGATATCATTTATAAGGCCTTCGCTATTGCTCGGAGAGCGTCAGGAAAGCCGTATTCTGGAGGATTTAAGCCAGAACCTGTTTCGTACAGTTGAAAAATATATTCCTGGTAATTTTAAATACAAACCTGTGACAGCTCGGCAAGTAGCTCATACTATGGTCAAGGCAGCGCAAAATCAGACTGAAAAATATAAAGTTTATGATAATTTAGCTATACAGAATATGCCGTAATTGGAGATAAGACATGAATACAGAATTCGTAACCTGTGACCTGCTAGATAATAATCCTGATAAAGAACTACAAGTAATGTGTCCATCAATTGATGGTAAATACTTTAAAAGTTACGGGTTGCGTAAAACCTTTGGTGGACAAGTGGTTACAGTAAAATGTTTCGAAGACAACTCAAGGGTGAAAGAGCTTCTTGCTACAGATGGAACGGGTAAAGTACTGGTAGTAGATGGCGGTGCTTCCATGCGATGTGCACTTATGGGTGACATGATTGCTGAATCAGCTGTAAAGAATCACTGGAATGGCGTAATTATTTATGGCTGTATACGTGATGTTGATGCAATTGCAGAGCTGGATCTGGGGGTACATGCATTGGCTGCCATTCCACAAAAAAGTAACCGTAAAGGCATTGGCGAAGTTGATGTAACTTTGTATTTTGGTGGAGTGACTATTCATGCCGGTGATTATATTTATGCCGATAATAATGGTATTGTCATATCGAAAGAAAAGCTTGTAGAAGCATAATTATAAGGAAAAAATATGGTGAATCATCAAACTAAAGTAATTCAGGCGCTGGTTTCTAGTTTTACAGAAGGTGGAAGAGGTGTATCGGGAACGCCCCATCCTCATCAGCCCGAAAAACCACTCAAGCTTTATGAGTTTGAAGCTTCACCATTTTGCCGTCGTGTACGGGAAGTATTGACACTTTTAAATCTGGATGTGGAAATCTACCCTTGTCCACGTAATGGTACCCGTTTCAGGCCCATAGTCCAAAAAGAGGGCGGTAAACTGCAATTTCCTTTTCTGATTGATGAAAACACCGGCGACAAACTGTATGAATCGGAGCAGATTATTGCTCACTTATTCAAGTACTATGGCAGGAATGGGCGAGTACCTAAAGCCTATCAGAATTATCCGAAAATACCTTATGTTGCTATTGTGGGAACTCTTGTTAATGGGTTAAGAGGTGCTTTTTCTAAGGTCAATACAGGTGATGCGCCTGAGCAATTACTAGAATTATGGAGTTTTGAAGGCAGCCCTTATTCACGCGTAGTTCGTAGCGTACTGAGTGAGCTGGAAATTCCATATATTTTGCATAATGTTGCCAAGGAACGCTGGCAAGATATGGGGCCAGCAAAATTAAGACTTAAGCCAGGCAAGTATGTGCCTGTTTCTGGTGGGAAACGTGAGCAAGTCATGCAGGTGATGGGGCGAGATATTCAGGTCCCTTATATGATAGATCCAAATACTAATACAAAGATGTTTGAATCAGCAAAAATTGTTCGTTATCTTCAAGAGCAGTACGGTGGCTAACTAAAGCGCAAAAAACTGCATTGAATACCAGTAAAAAGCACTTGAATAAAAGTGCTTTTTATTTTGATATGAGTAGCCCAATTTTTTTAATCTATCATCTTTTATTCAATCTATTTATTTTGACAGCTTATATTTAGACTCAAAATTTATATTTTAATCTGTGATTTAGAAATATGTTTAACAAACTTGTCCGACTCTTCAAAACTACAGCTAAAGAGACCGAAGAACAATCCTATTTACGTGAACAAAATATTCACTTTGATCAAGATCAAGGGCCTATCGTTGATGGGATTGTGCTAAGTGATTTAAATAATCGTCTTGAATATTTTTCAAATCGTAAGCTTGAAAATTTTCAAGATTTAAAAAAATTATTTGAAATCAGTTTGCAGATTAATGAAAAAATAGACCTGGAAATTGCCACAGGCCGTTATGTTGAGCGCTTGGGAAATAATGAGCAAAATTTAAAAGAACTGAAAAAAGTTATTGAAAAGCTGAATAGCTACTATAAAAAATTTCTGCGAGATAGAGTATAGATAGTTTTATTCTTCAAGGTCTTTATTAAAAATAACTAAAAGTCGAAAAACATCATGATATTATGGGCAATGACATTTAGGCCTAAATCTATCTACATGTTCCAGAAAGAAATCTCTCAACTTAATTTAAAACAATTGAAGGCAGGTGAAAAGCGCTGGGTAGGCTCTTTACTTGGTTCTTCAGCCGCACTATTGCTTAAAGAAATTGCTGAACAATCACGGCAATTATTAGTCTTGGTGGCTAAAAATAACCAGCATGTAGCCCAGCTCGAGAGTGAGCTGGAGTTCTACGGTATAAAACCGATTATTTTCCCGGATTGGGAAATCCTGCCTTATGACCGGTTATCTCCCCATCAGGATATTGTCTCGGAGCGCCTGGCTATACTTTCTAATATGCCTCAGCAGGGCATATTACTACTTTCAGCCTCTACATTGGCACAGCGAGTTGCTCCAACTTCCTGGATATTAGGCGAGCATTTCGATATACGTGTCGGTCAAAAATTTGATCTTGAACAGCAGAAACTACGTCTGGTACAGGCTGGTTATCTTTTAGTAGATACAGTTTACGATCATGGAGAGTTCGCGGTACGCGGTAGTATTATGGATATCTATGCTTCGGGTCAGGAGGCACCCATCCGTATAGATCTGTTTGATGATGAAATTGATAGCCTTAAATTTTTTGATCCGGAAACTCAGAGAACAACAAGTAATTTAACTCAATTCAAGGTTCTACCAGCAAAAGAGTTTCCGTTAAAGGACGGACGTTCTACCTTCCGTGACCGTTATGCTGAGAGCTTTCCGACTGCCAATCCAAAAAAGAATCCTATTTATCAGGATGTCATGGAAGGTATTGCATCACCGGGTATTGATTTCTATCTGCCATTATTCTTTAGTAAACAGTCAATTCAAACTCAAGGCATGCTATCGGCATACTTACCTCAGCATTCCATTGTCATTACAGATAGGGATTTAGATGAATGTTTGATCACCTTCTGGAAGGATGTTAATCGTCGTTATGAAGATCGACGTCATAATGCAGACCAGCCTATTCTGCCACCAGAAGATTTATTCTTAAAACCGAATGCTTTACTTGAGTTACTCAATCATTTTCCCCGAATTATTGCATCATCTGAACAATTTGAAGAAAAGGCGGGTGTGATAAATATGGCGGTTTCAGAGCCGCCCCGGCTTCCGGTTAATCCTAAACATGAAAAACCATTTCATCAGGTTAAAGAATATATCGATAACGCTCAGCATCCAGTTTTACTGGTAACTGAAAGTGCAGGACGTCGCGAAAGTTTACGTGATGCCTTACGCTCGACTCTGGGTGATATTCCTACTGTTGCAAATTTCAATATTTTTCAGAATGATCAGTATAAAATTGCAATTACTACTGCTCCACTTGAGCGTGGATTAATCATTAATGATCAGCTGACCGTTATTTCTGAAAATCAGTTGTATGAGCACCGGGTAGTTCAGCGACGTCGTAAGCGTCAACAGGAAGTTTCTGAAGAATTTTTAATTCGTAGTCTGACTGAACTGAGCATTGGTGCACCTGTTGTACATATTGACCATGGTGTAGGACGTTATGCAGGGCTGGTTACCTTAAGTATTGATGATCAGGAGTATGAGTTTCTGCAGCTGGATTATGCAGAAGGTGCGAAAGTATACGTGCCCGTTACTAACTTGCATCTTATTAGCCGTTATAGTGGCGGTGACCCGGATTTGGCTCCGCTACATAAGATTGGTAGTGATGCCTGGAACAAGGCTAAACGGAAAGCACTTGAGCAAATTCATGATGTGGCTGCAGAACTCCTGCATATTCAGGCCCGCCGTCATGCCAAGCCCGGATTTGCTTTTGAAATAGATCAGAGTCTGTATATGCAGTTTGCCAGTGGTTTTGCTTATGAAGAAACCCTGGATCAGGCAAATGCTATTGAAGCGACATTATATGATATGCAAAAAGCTGAGCCTATGGACCGGCTGGTCTGTGGTGATGTAGGCTTTGGTAAAACCGAAGTGGCAATGCGTGCCGCTTTTGTAGCAGTACAGAATAATAAACAGGTCGCGGTACTGGTACCGACAACTCTGTTAGCCCAGCAACACTATGAATCATTCAAAGACCGTTTTGCAGACTGGCCGGTTCGTATTGAAGTGCTATCTCGTTTTGGTTCAAACAAGGCCCATGTAAAAAATATTCAGGATCTTGCAGACGGTAAAGTCGATATTGTAATTGGGACTCATAAACTTTTACAGGAAAATGTACAGTTTAAAGATCTGGGACTAATGATTGTCGATGAAGAACACCGTTTCGGGGTGCGTGATAAAGAGCGTATTAAAGCAATGCGTGCAGATGTCGATATGCTTACTCTGACAGCAACACCGATTCCACGTACATTAAATATGGCATTTTCAGGCATGCGTGACCTGTCGATTATTGCCACTCCACCAGCACGCCGTCTGGCTGTAAAGACATTTGTACAGGAGCATACTGATGCTTCTATCAAAGAGGCTATTTTGCGGGAATTACTTCGCGGTGGTCAGGTATATTTCCTTCATAATGAAGTCGACAGTATTGAACGTACTGCAGAGAATATCCGTGCACTTGTTCCTGAAGCACGAGTTGCCGTTGCACATGGACAAATGCGTGAACGTGAACTCGAGCAGGTAATGCAACAGTTTTATCACAAACAGTATAATGTGCTGGTTTGCTCGACCATTATTGAAACTGGTATTGATGTCCCTAATGCAAATACTATTATTATTGAACGGGCAGATAAATTAGGTTTGGCACAATTACATCAATTACGTGGGCGTGTTGGGCGCTCCCATCATCAGGCTTATGCCTACTTGCTGGTACCTTCGATTAAAGCTTTAAAAGGTGATGCAGAGAAACGTTTAGATGCCATTCAACGTGCTTCTAATCTGGGCGCCGGTTTTATGCTTGCTACAGAAGATCTTGAAATCCGTGGGGCAGGTGAACTGTTAGGTGAGCAGCAAAGTGGTTCTATGCAGGCTATTGGCTATAGTCTATATATGGAAATGCTTGAAAAAGCGACCAAAGCAATTCAGCAGGGCAAGACCCCAAATTTTGATGCTCCGCTTTCCTTAACTGCAGAGATTAACCTGCACATGCCAGCACTCATTCCAGATGAATATTTAGGGGATGTACACCAGCGGCTCTTGTTTTACAAGCGTATCAGTAATGCCGATACACAAGATAAGCTCGATAATATTCGTATGGAGCTAGTTGACCGTTTCGGTCTTGCACCGCAACCAGTCAAACAGTTATTCAGTGTGCATCAGATTCGTCTGAAAGCGGAACAACTTGGAATTACCAAGGTGGATATTGGAAGTCACGGGGGAAGTATCGAATTTTCACCTGATACAGCTGTTCAGGCGATCAGTATTATCCAGCTTATGCAAAAACAGCCGACTCACTTTCGCATGGAGGGTGGGCAACGCTTAAAGGTGCTGGTCATGCTAGAAGAGTATGAACAAAGAATTGAGTTTATTTTGAAACTTCTTGACCAGTTAACTGCAGACTTAAATCGCTAAAATAAGGCGAGGACTGAACAAGTCTTCGCAAACCTTTTTGACGGGTTAAGTATCAGTAAGTAATAAAAAAAACTTAAAGCAACAGGTACCTTTATTCATTTATCTTGGACTTATAAAATTTGAGATAAATTAATAATTATTTGTAAGGAAAGGCAGTTCTCAGAATATTCACACCATATTGGATGTGATAGTATTAGCTATCATTGTTATTGCATCATTTATAAAGATATGTTTAGTTTGCATCCACAACTTGCTCAAGATACTTTTTTTGTTGGCGATTTTCCGCTTTCAACATGTCGTCTGATGAATGATATGCAATTCCCGTGGCTTATCCTTGTGCCACGTGTACCTGGCATTACTGAATTATACGAACTTAGCCAAGCTGACCAAGAACAATTCTTACGCGAATCAAGCTGGCTATCAAGTCAGCTTGCCCGTGTGTTCCGGGCAGATAAAATGAATGTAGCTGCTTTGGGCAATATGGTTCCACAATTGCATTTCCATCATGTTGTTCGCTATCAGAATGATGTTGCATGGCCTAAACCTGTATGGGGTACACCTGCTGTACCTTATACCAATGATGTTCTGGCACATATGCGTCAGACATTAATGCTGGCGCTGCGTGGTCAGGGTGATATGCCGTTTGATTGGCGTATGGATTAGTAGTAGACACCTGTTCAAGACCATGCTACCGGTATGGTCTTCACGCAGTCACTGGAGAGCGGGAGTGTCGCTAAACCGTGTAACAGGAAAGCAGCATCCTTTACATTTCGAGTTTATACATCGATTAATTGGTTATCTCATGCTGTCTTTGACAGTGGTGATCTATTATTTCACCGCTCCAGAGACCAATTATCAAATTTATCTTCCATTTGCTTTTTTGGGGATTTTACTAGTAAGCCGGCGCCTAGAGCGTTGGTTGAAGTACCGCTTTGACTATAAAATAAAAAGAAATATATTATTCTTACTAGATGTGATTGTTGTGGCCACTACATTGGCTGCTGTACACCTGAGCTTGACCCTTACTTTTCTAGCTATCTTTGGTCTGGTTTACACATCAATCAATAATAAAATTTCTTTTTTGATGGCTTCGGTTGCTGCCTTACTGAGCATAATTATTTTTTATTTTCATAGCCTGTTTGTCTTTGGCACTCTCCAGTACTTTGAAGTTACTTCACCAGAACTGACAGTCATCGGTTTATTATGCCTCATCATTTTTATTAATTTAGGTAATTATTATCAGAATCAGCATATTCAAAAGCTCGATCAGCAGCGTCTTTACTATTTTGAACAAATGAACCGTTATATTGAGTTTGCAAATCAGTTAAGCCGCTATGCTCCTTTACAGCTCTGTCAGCAGATTATGAATGGTGAAGTAGAGGCTAAAATTGAATACAAACGAAAAAAAATGACAATCTTTTTTTCAGATATCCAAGGATTTACTGAACTTTCTGAGACTCTGATTCCTGATGATCTGGCATTTTTATTAAATGAATATCTGAGCCATATGACAGATATCGCCAAGCAATATGGCGCTACCGTTGATAAATTTATGGGTGATGCCATACTGATTTTCTTTGGTGATCCAGATAGTCAAGGCGTAGAGCAGGACGCGAAAACTTGTATCGAAATGGCAATTGCTATGCGCCAGCAGATGAAGTTATTACGTGAACGTTGGAAAAAAATGGGATATCCGGCGTTACATATCCGTATGGGGATCAGTACAGGATATTGCCATGTGGGTAATTATGGTGCTGCTCATCGTATGGCTTATACGATTGTGGGTCGAGATGCTAATTTGGCTGCACGTCTACAATATGCCGCCGAGATTGACGAGATCCTGATTGCGGATGAAACTTATAAACTGATCAGAAGTGAATTTCTGTGTATTCCTAAAACACCTATTTATTTAAAGGGATTTCAGGAACCTGTCCGTACTTGGCAAGTTATGGAAAAATTCTCGGTACATCGGCTTGAGCATCAGCAATGGTTTGATTATGAATATAAAGGATTTCATCTGATTCTTAATCTGGAAGAAGTAGAAAACTTTGAATATAGTGAGCTGGTGGAAGTACTGGAGCAAATGATTGAGCGCATCCGTACCCAGCAAAAATTAACGAATTCTCATGGCGTAGCTAAGCTTAATCTGGCTGATGAAATCAAGCCGGTCGAGCAAGAACATGTGAATACCTCAAATCGTAAAAATTTTAATGATATGAAGGTTGATCAGTTTTAAACTCTTGTTATTAATGTTCCTATTAAAAAAGCCCCTTACGTAAGGGGCTTTTTTTAGTGATTTTCAGAAGCGTGGTTAATAGTGTATTTAGGTATCTCAATTTCCAGATCTTCCTCTACCACTTTTACCTGACAGGAAAGTCGAGAGTCAGGCTCTAGCCCCCAAGCACGGTCTAGTAGATCTGCTTCTACATCATTCATTTCTTTAAGGCTGTCGAACCCCTGCCGTACAATGACATGGCAAGTCGTACAGGCACAGGACATATCACAGGCATGTTCAATTTTGATGCCATTTTTCAATAGGCTTTCACAGAGATTGGCATTGTGTTCAACTTCAAACTCGGCACCTTCTGGGCAAATTTGCGCATGCGGAAGAACTTTAATACGTGGCATAAGTCATTACCTGTTTTCTAGTTTGAGTTTGACCAATCATCAAGTTTAGTACCTTTTAATGCATGATCAATATGCTGATTCATACGTAAGGCTGCGAAAGTATCACTATGGACTTTGAGCTGTTTAACTGCCTGCTCAATTGAATGAATATCATTTTGCTCCAATTGGCCTTTTAAAGCATTTTTTGCAGCTTGAAGTTCGGTTAACTGGTCTTTGGATAAAAGCTCGGCATCAACCTTTAATGCTTGCTCCAGTGCTTCCAGTTCACGTTGTGCTTCTACTTTGGTTTCTTGTAGGTGCCGTAAATCTTTATCTTCTTCAGCATATTTGAAACCCTCAAGGAGTAAACGTTCAGTATCTGCTTCTGAAAGGCCATAAGAAGGTTTAATATCAATTTTGGCATTTACACCAGACGTAGTTTCTTTGGCACTTACTGTTAGCAAACCATCCGCATCCACCTGAAAGGTGACCTCGATACGGGCCTGTCCGGCAGTCATAGGTGGAATACCATGTAATACAAAACGTCCCAAACTGCGGCAGTGTTCTACTAGATCACGTTCACCTTGCACGACATGAATCAGCATAGCAGTCTGACCATCTTGATAAGTCGTAAATTCTTGACGGCGAGCTACCGGAATGGGGGTGTTACGCCCAATCAGACGTTCTACCAGTCCACCCATGGTTTCAAGACCAAGCGATAATGGTGTAACATCTAACAATAATGAACCTTCTTGAGTATTACCAATCAGTTGGTTCGCAGTAATAGCTGCACCAATTGCCACAACTTCATCTGGATTAATAGTACAAAGCGGTTCCTGATTGAATACTTCTGCAACAGCACGCTGGACTGCATAAGAGCGAGTAGATCCCCCAACCAATACAACATTCTGAATATCCGATAATTCAAGTTTAGCATCACGCAAAACACGTTTACAGACGCTAATCGTTTTATCCAGTGCAACTTTAATAATGCTTTCAAAGGTTGGGCGGTCAAGCTGTAAAGTATGGTCCAATATCGTCAACATGGTCGAATCGGCATTTGTTAACGCTTCTTTTGCCCGACGTGCAGCAAACAATACCTGTGCATATTCCTGATCATTGAATGTTTCAATATTAAGTTCTTTTTTTGCCCACTTTACAATTAACCGATCCAGATCATCACCACCTAAGGCTGTATGGCCTCCAGTAGCCAGAACTTCAAATACACCTTGACTGAAACGTAAAATTGAAACGTCAAAAGTGCCGCCACCTAGGTCATAAATCACATAGTTACGATCAGTTGCAAGATTGGTTGCCTGATCTAAACCATAAGCTACAGCTGCTGCTGTAGGCTCATTTAATAGACGTAAGACATTAAGTCCGGCAAGCTGAGCTGCATCACGGGTAGCCTGACGTTGAGCTTCATCGAAATAGGCCGGTACGGTAATGACTGCACCATTTACCGGATTTTGTAAGCTTACTTCGGCACGGCTCTTTAATTGCTTTAAAATATCAGCAGAAATTTCAACAGGAGTTTTATGGCCTTGTACAGTTTCAAAGGCAGGCATCTGACTGGCTTCACCCACTAATGTGTATGGGTGCTGAAATTTAATATCTGTCTGTGAGCGTCCCATGAAGCGCTTAACAGAAATAATGGTGTTTTTGGAGTCACTAGTAACAAAAGGCTTGGCCTCTTCGCCATAGTGAGTCGAATCTAAGCCGTAATGCACAATAGATGGGAGTAATACACGACCTTGTTCGTCATTCAGTACTTTGGTTTTTCCTGATAATACGGTCGCGACAAGCGAGTGCGTGGTTCCTAAGTCAATTCCGATTGCAATACGGTGTTCATGTGGCGCACTTGATTGACCCGGTTCAGCAATTTGCAAGAGAGCCATGTATTAAATCCCTTGTAAACAAGTAATAAAAATAAAATTAATAGTCATCATCTAAATCAAAGCTGTCATCATCTAATAACTGGTCTTCAGCTTTATCAATGTCATTCAAAACTTTCTGAAAGAAACGCAATTTACGCACGGTATCACGTGCTTCAGCCCAGTCTTCTTGCTGATAATCAATCTTGAATTCACGGACCAGTCCATCTATCCATTGTCTGACTTCTTCTTTAAGTGTTTGAAGCTGCTCAGTATCGGTAACTTCATCTAGCTGTTCTCGAATTTCCAGAGCTGACTGCAAGAATTCAAAATCATTAATAGATTGGTCAAGATGATAGTCCTGCTTTTTTAAGGCCAGCAAATAGGCTGCACGGCTATCAACCTGTGATAAAATTTTGTATGCCTGATTAATTTCACTTGATTTGATCAGTGCTTGGTCTTTATCTGTGGCTTTATCTGGATGATATTGTTGCTGCAATTTTAAAAACTGATTTTTTAAAATTGCCAAATCAATATCGAGTGCTACAGGAAGATTGAACAACTCAAAGTGATTCATGAAAGATGATTTCCAGGCTAGTAAATACAGTTAAAACAGTGCTAGAAGCACTGTTTTAACTTCGATACATGAGAAAGGTAATTTAGACTGTGAAAGATTCACCACAACCACATTCACCTTTCTGGTTCGGGTTGTTGAACTCAAAGCCTTCATTTAAGCCATTTTTTACATAGTCCATTTCTAAACCATTCAGGTAAACCAGACTTTTAGGATCTACGAAGACTTTTACACCGGCCTGGTCAAAAACTTGATCATGTTCATTAATATCATCAACAAATTCAAGAACATAAGCCAAACCGGAACAACCAGAAGTTTTCACACCAATACGAATGCCTTCACCCTTACCACGGTTCTGCAGGTAATTTCGAATATGAGTTGCAGCAGTTTCAGTTAAGTGGATCATGAAAACTCCATTAATTTATCTAGGATACGTCTAATCAGGCTTGAGATTTCTTGCTACGATAATCTTCAATAGCTGCTTTAATCGCATCTTCTGCCAATACAGAGCAGTGAACTTTAACCGGCGGTAATGCGAGTTCAGTCGCAATATCAATATTCTTGATCGCTTGCGCCTGATCAAGAGTCTTGCCTTTTAACCATTCGGTAACTAGGGAGCTTGAAGCAATAGCAGAACCACAACCATAAGTTTTAAAACGTGCTTCTTCAATTACACCGCTATCGTTCACTTGAATCTGAAGACGCATAACGTCACCACATGCTGGTGCACCCACCATGCCAGTACCTACATTTTCTGCGTTTTTATCTAACACGCCCACATTACGGGGATTTTCGTAATGATCAATTACTTTTTCGCTATAAGCCATGATGCTTCTCCAAACCTCGGGGTCAGCCTTAATATTAATATGAGGGTAAAAACACTTATTTCAATAAATCAGTGTTCAGCCCATTCAACTGAAGAAAGGTCGATACCTTCTTTATACATATCCCAAAGCGGAGAAAGTTCACGTAATTTCTCAACAGCAGCTTTGGTAATTTCCAATACGTGATCAATATCTTCTTCAGTTGTATATTTGCCGAAACTGAAGCGGATAGAGCTATGTGCAAGTTCGTCTGACAAACCTAGTGCACGCAGTACATATGATGGTTCGAGGGTTGCAGAAGTACAGGCCGAACCACTTGAAACTGCAGCATCTTTAAGTGCCATCATTAAGGATTCACCCTCAACGAAATTAAAGCTGACATTTAAATAGTTGGCAACGTTCTGAGTCGGGTGACCATTTAAGAAAACCTGTTCAAGATCTTGCAGGCCATTCCAGAGCTTGTCACGCAATACACGCAGACGTTGCTGTTCAGCCTGGAGGTTTTTACCTGCCAGTTCGAATGCTTCGCCCATACCAACAATTTGATGTGTTGGCAGAGTACCAGAACGCATGCCACGCTCATGACCACCACCATGCATCTGAGCCTTTAGACGTACACGTGGAGTGCGGCGTACATAAAGTGCGCCCATACCTTTAGGACCATAGATTTTATGAGCTGAGAAACTCATCAAATCAATTTTCATGGTAGAAAGATCAATTTCAACCTTACCGGCTGCCTGTGCAGCATCTACATGGAAGAAGGTTTTATTGGCACGGGTCAATTCACCAATAGCAGCAACATCAGTAATGGTGCCGATTTCGTTGTTAACCATCATTAAAGATACAAGAATAGTATCCGGACGAAGAGCTGCCTGAACCATTTCAGGCGTAATTAAACCTGTTTGTGGCTGTGGTTCCAGATAAGTAACTTCAAAACCTTGCTCTTCCAGCTCACGGCAGGTATCAAGTACAGCTTTATGTTCAATTTTGCTGGTAATAATGTGTTTGCCTTTGGAAGCATAGAACTGAGCTACACCTTTGAGCGCAAGGTTGTCAGATTCTGTTGCACCCGAAGTCCAGACAATTTCACGTGGATCAGCTTTAACCAGGTTGGCCACCTGCTCGCGAGCGTATTCAACTTTTTCTTCTGCCTGCCAGCCATATGCATGTGAGCGAGAAGCTGCATTACCAAAAGTACCATCAAAGGTTAAGCATTCCATCATACGTTCAGCAACCTGTGGGTCAACTGGCGTAGTTGCTGCATAATCAAGATAAATTGGACGTTTCATGTCAAATACCTGTAACCGATAAAAGAGCTGAATCAAAACCTGGTGCGTTTTGGCGAATAGCAACGGTCTGTACGTTGTCACGGGCTACAAGATCAGCCAGAGTGATTTTCGCAAGATAATCGGCAATGTGATGGGAGAGTTCTTGCCATAAATCGTGAGTCAAGCACATTGCACCATTTTGACAGTTACCTTTATGGTCGCAGCGTGTTGCATCAACAGTTTCATTTACAGCTTCAATAATTTCTAACACAGTAATTTCATCTGCAGTTCGTGCAAGGTGATAACCGCCATTAGCACCGCGAACACTGGAAACTAAACCATGACGCTTCAATTTAGCAAATAACTGCTCAAGGTAAGCGACTGAAATAGTTTGGCGGGCAGCAATTTCTGCTAGCGTGATCGTTTGTTCAGTTGGCTGCAAAGCTAAATCAAGTAGAGCAGTCACTGCGTAGCGACCGCGAGTGGTTAAGCGCATGACTCGATACACATGTTGAGACTAGATATATAGATTTTAAGAATCCCGACTAAAATAGTCAAGTTTTTTTACGGTTAATTGTAATGTTTTAAAACCTAAGTAAAAATATTTTTATTTTGGCCATAAAGTATATATCAATAAAGTAATAAAAAGCAGGCTTATAACCAATAAAGATAGCTTTAAATATTTGTTTTTTTGCTCAATACGTCGAATACGGCTTTTATGCAATTTTACTTCCACCAAAAGTGAGTTAATTTGTACTCGCTGCTGGTCAATTTTTTCAAGTAGAGGGGCAATACGTTTTCTTGACGCAATGACTTCATCTTCTTGAGGGGCTTCTTTTAACCACTGACGCCAGTCAGCAAATAGTTTTGGTACACTAAAGTGTAAAATAAGATCACGAAACTCGTCACGTAATAAAGGATCTCCTGCAATACGCATGGCTTTAATACTACGACGATTACCGAAAATAATGATGCGTAATAAATCTAGCAGGGTAGAGTTAATCTCTAAATCAACTGGCTTTACAGGAGCACGGCTGTCAAAAAGCAGACCATGAGGACTAAACTGTACATAAAAATCAAAATAGGGTAGATAACTATTAATTTTAAGTACGATTTGCTTTTCAACAAATTTTTTGGCGTGTACGCGAACGACCCGATCATGCTTCAACACAAAAGAAAAAACCGTTTCCAGTACGATCATCACAATGGTGAGCAACAAATGATGATTTGTTCTTTGTTGCGACTCGCTCATATATCTTCATCCTTTAGTATTTAATAGAGCGTCCCGTCTCTAACCCGAACTGAGACTGCTGCATACTCTTAATAATTTACTGATTTAATGTGCTTTGTAGAACAGTTTAATCAAACGATCAAGCCCGGGCGTTGTTATTATAGGGCTATTTTTGTAGCTAAATGCAGTATAATGTTTATAAAATATTCAGGAGATTGTTTAAATGGATAATACCAAAACGGATCTGGTTGAAGAAACAACATTAAATAGAAAAATTCCTGGAACCAAGAACAGTACAAGAAGCGGCCGAAAGTCTGCTCTGGATTTCAGAAAATATACTAAACAGATTTGGCTGGCTGGCTTGGGTGCATTTTCTCGTGCTGAAGAAGAAGGAAATAAATTATTTGACTCACTGGTCAAGGTTGGAGAAGAGCTGGAATCTAAGACATCAGATTCTGCTGAAGCTGGTAGTAAAATAACTGAACCCTCTCGAAATCCGGTTCATGAAATCAAGGATGGCGTAGAAAAATCTATAGATCACAGTATTCAGAATTCATTAAGCAGGATCGGACTGGCTACTACTAAAGATATTCAACATCTGGAACAGTTAATATTACAATTACATCATAAGGTTGACGTTTTAGTAAAAGAAAACCAGATATTGAAAGAACAAGAGTTGAAAAAGCAGTCTGAATCTTAACTTTCCTAATTTTTCAACATTTTTTTAGCATTAATTTTTGCGAAATCTTATTTTTCAGTATTGCGTTTTCCCCTAAAGCATTGCTATAAAGGCGTCATGGCCTTTTAAACTACAGCCTTGGTTCTTAAACAAACGATATCAAGAGGACGTTATCTTCATGAATAAATCAGAATTAATTGATGCGATTGCAGAAAAAGGGGGATTGTCTAAAACTGATGCTGGTAAGGCATTGGATGCGACTATTGCTTCAATTACAGAAGCGCTTAAACAGGGTGATACTGTAACTCTAGTGGGTTTCGGTACTTTTGGCGTGAAAGAACGCGCGGCTCGTACTGGCCGTAATCCTAAAACTGGTGAAGAATTACAAATTAAAGCAAGCAAAGTGCCTAGCTTTAAAGCAGGTAAAGGCTTAAAAGATTCTGTAGCTTAATCTTTTGTGGCTCAAGAACGCGCCAGAAGGCGCGTTTTTTATTAAAATGAAGAAAAGCCTGGCTTTATACATTCATTCACTTGTGTTTTTCAGTTAAAATCCCTTCGAAATAAAATATTGGAATACTTATGGAATCTTTTCGTAAAGTCATAAAGGGTTGGCTTGGTATCGTCCTGCTAATTTTGTTTTTGACCCCTTTAGCATTTGTAGGTATTGAAGGATATTTTAGCGGGGGTAATAAAGAAAATGTCGCTGCTACAGTAAACGGGCAAGAGATCTCCAAAAAAGAACTAGAGTCACTGACTAAATCTTATAAAGAACAATATTTAAACTTTGTAAATGGCGATGAGACCTTGCTGAATCAGCCTTTTATTCAGCAAACGGCACTGGATCATCTGATTGCACAGAATCTGATTTTACAGCAGGCTGAAAAACTGGGTATTTCTTTAAGTGATGCACAAATTGAACAGATGCTGGCCCAACAGCCAAGCTTCCAGCAAAATGGACAATTTTCTCAGACATTATATGAAAACTACTTGCGTTCTGTCGGGCTAACCAGTCAGGGCCTGATTGCAAACTTGCGACAAGACCATGCTTTAAAAATGTTAAATAGTACATTTGTAGATTATACGCTGGTCAGCAAAGTTGACATGAATCAGATTGCTAACTTGCAGACTGAGCAACGTACATTATTCCTGTCCAGCATTCCGCTAGATGAATATAAAAAGAATATTCAAGTTAGCCAGCATGACATTGCTAACTATTATCAGAAGCATAAAAACAGTTTTAAGCAGACCGCCCATGTAGATGTGGATTATATTGTCTTGTCACCCGAACAGGTAAATGCTAAAGCAGCACCTGTTACGGGTGCTGAATTGCAGCAGGCTTATGCAAATTTTGTCGAAGCTCAAAATAAGAATGCACAGCGTGAAGTTAAGCATATTCTTATTGCAACTTCTGATACCCGAAACGAAACCCAAGCGCAGAAACTCGCTAACGAGGTTTATGCAAAGATTCAAGGAGGGATGAATTTCGCACAGGCAGCTGCACAATATTCAGATGATACGGACTCTAAAACGAAAGGTGGTCTGATTGAAAGTTACCAGACAGGAGTTTATTCTGAAGCTTTTGATAAAGCTGTTCTGGGTTTAAAAGCAAATCAGATATCTCAACCCGTAAAGACCCAATATGGTTATCATATTATTCAGGCACAAACACTTGCGCAGAATATTCCTTCGTTTGAAACTGAAAAGAGCCATCTCGCTGCTGAAATTCAAAAGTCTAAAGTTGCAAACCTGTTTACTGATACGGTAAACAGTTTAAATGAAATGGTTGTTAGTAGCGATTCACTTGATGTGGTGCCTCAAGAAATCAAAGGTACACGTATAGAAACAGTTAAAAATGTTGGTTTAAATACTCGTCATCCAGTATTAAATGACCCAAGTGTGAAAACCCGTATTTTTAATGAAGATGTTAAAAATGGCGATCGTAATGTAACTAGCAATCTGCAACTTGCTACAGGGGAAGCAGTTTGGGTTAAAGTACGTGACTATCAGCCTGAAGGAGTTCAGTCGCTAGCTCAAGCTACTCCTGCAATTAAAACTAAAATAATTGACGAAAAGGCTGCTGGTTTAGCTGCCGCGAAGCTTAAAACTATGCTGGATGAATTTAAAACTCAACCAGCTCAACAGGTTTTAGCTAAACATAAAGTAGCTTTCCAGAGCGCTGGTACATTTACCCGTTCTCAAGGCTTAAAGCGCGAAGTCGAACGTGCTGCTTTTAGTGTAGCAGCCCCAAAAGCAGGTATGTGGTCTGTAACTACAGCAGCCTTGCCTAATGAGCTGGTATTGGTTGCTGTGGCAAATGTTAATAAAACCACTTCTAATGCTTTAACACCGGAACAGCTTCAGGAGCTAAGTAAGCTCTATCAGCAGTTACGTGGGCAGCAGGAGCTGGAAGATTACACCCAATATCTAAAATCTAAAGCTAAAATTAAATAGCCTTTAAAATAAAAAAAGCACTTCGGTGCTTTTTTTTATTGATCAGCTTTTTATATTAATAAGCCAGTTTTTTCGCCATCCATATTTCACAAGCATTACTATGTCCTGTATTACCTAAAGGCTGATCAAGACGTTCGAATCCTAGTCGTTCATAAAGTTTGACAGCTTGATATAAGGTGGCAGTTGTTTCCAGATATATTTTCTGGAAGTTTTGCTGTTGTGCAAATTCAAAACATTGTTGTAAAAGCTGTTTGGCCAAACCGTATCCTCGAGTTTCAGGAAGAAAATACATTTTCTGGATTTCCAGAATTGAAATATCTCCCTGTAGCGGTGCAATACCGCCACCTCCTACTATTTTTCCCTGTGTGCTCTCTACTATCCAATAGCGACTGTTGGGTTCTTGATAAATCTGATATAGATCATCCAAGATGGGATCGGAGACTGCAAAACCTGCATCACTGGCAAGGCCGAATTCCTGAGAGACAGTACGGATAATTTGGGCAATAGATGGATTATCTTTAGATTGAATAAGTCTTAAATTAAACATATTGGAATTAGTCAGAACTTAAAAAGAAGACAGACTGTTATAACAAAAAATCAGTTAGTTGTAAGTCTGTCTCTCTATAAGCGGATCTTTGCTATTTAAGTTCGCTGGAAGTTTTTCCTAACTCGCGCCGGGCAATAATCAGCTGTTGAATCTGCTGAGTACCTTCAAAAATATCCAGAATCTTTGAGTCACGTGCCCATTTTTCTAACAGTTCGTCTTCCCCATAACCTACGCTACCTGCAAGCTCTACACATTTTAGTGTAATTTCATTACCAATTCGACCTGCTTTAGCTTTGGCAATTGATGCTTCTTTTGAATTCGGTTTCTTGTTGTCTGCCATCCAGGCAGCTTTTAATGTGAGTAAACGTGCTGCTTCCCACTCCGCCTCCATTCTATAAATCTGTGCAGCGAGATATGAAGTTTGTAAATAAGGTGTAGCATAGTTCTGGTCAAGCTGTTCTTTAAAAATTTCCTTGATACGTTCCAGAGAAGCCCGGGCACAACCTACTGCCATAGCAGCCACCAGCGGACGTGTATTGTCAAAAGTTTCCATCACTCCAGCAAAACCTTTCGCTATATCAATATCCGGATTTCCAAGTAAGTTTTCAGCTGGTACACGGCAATTAATAAAACTGAAAGCCGCTGTATCTGAAGCTTTTATTCCTAATTTATGCTCTAGTCGTTCTACTTTCATACCCGCTGTACCTTTCGGTACCACAAAAGATTTGATTGCTGCACGGCCGAGCTTAGGGTCAAGCGTAGCCCAAACTACAATTGAATCAGCACGCTGGCCTGATGTTACAAAGATTTTTTCACCGTTCAGTATATAATCTGTTCCGTCTTTAATTGCTGTAGTTCGGATTGCTGCAGAGTCAGAACCACAGTCCGGTTCGGTAATTGCCATTGCAGCCCACATCCCTTTAAAGCGTTCTAACTGTGAGTCATTGGCCACTGCTGCGATGGCAGAATTTCCCAAACCCTGACGAGGCATACTGAGCAATAGTCCTGTATCGCCGTAACACATTTCCATAATGCCCAGAGCTGTGGACATATTTACACCATTTTTATTACCCTGTATGTCGGCGCCACGTTTTCCGACTGCTGCACCTGCATTCAGTCCTTCGCCCCCTTCATTCATTCCATCGATGAGAGAGGCAATCATATCCAGTTCTTTAGGGTAGCTGTGTTCAGCTTTGTCATACTTACGAGAAATAGGACGTAATACATGTAAAGCAACCTCTCGAGCTTGCTGTACCATCAGCTTATACTTTTTTGGATTCTGCAAATTCATTTTTTAACCTTTTTTATAATAATGGGCTGATTTAAGCGTGTAAGCCAGAATACAAAATCGCTGTGGCTCGCAAGTCCCGATACCAGCGCTCTACCGGATATTCCTTGGTAAAACCGTGGCCTCCTAAAATCTGTACACCATCAGTACCAATTTTCATGGATTTTTCTGCACATAAAAGCTTTGCCAGATAAGCCTCCCGGTGAAAGGGTTCTCCTGCTTCTGCAAGGCTGGCGGCATTCCAGAGCATCATGCGCATTGCCTCAATCTCAATGGCCATATCTGCAATTATAAAAGCGATACTCTGACGATGCGAAATAGGCTCACCAAATGCCATACGCTCATTTGCATAACGAACACAGTAATTTTTTACAGCCTCACAAGTGCCGATAGCCAGTGCGCACCACATCAGCTGGCCTAAATCTAGAAAAGCGCTATAGTCAAAGTCTTCATCTCCCAGCCGCTCAGCAGGAGTTTGATTAAACTTTAATGTGACAGTTTCACAGGCTTTAAGTCCCATGGCAGGACATTTTTTATAACTTACCGTACTATCGCGTATTGCTACGAATACATCAGCTTGTCCATTATAGTCAGCACTCACAAGGAGCAGATCAGCGGTTTCACCTAAGAGGACCAAGGTTTTTTCTCCAGTAATATAAAACTGCTGATCTTTAAAAACAGCCTGAGTATCTAGCTGAAAAGGGTTAAACGCCGAAGAGTTTTCTTGAGTTGCAAAAGTAGCCTTAAGATCATTGAGGTGGTTAAAAGCGGTCAGGTATTTAGCCTGAACCTGTTCAGAACCCCAGCGACTCAAGGCATTAATTGCACTAAAACCAGAAAGTAGCCCAGCAGCCAGACTGAAATCTCCTCGACCAAGCTGTTCTGTAATCAGAATATTGCTAACAATATTTAAATGGTCTGCTACTCCTCCAAGTGCTTCAGGCAAAGCATATTCATTAAGTCCTAGGTCTTTCGCGTGTTGCCAGATTTCTTGAGGAAAAGTCTCATTATGATCAGCGCGGGCTGCCAGAGGGTAAAGTATCTCCTGTGCAAATTGGTGCATACTTTCAACGAGCATCTGTTGTTCTTCACTCAAGTTTAAATCAAACAGGTTTTTTCCTTGAGGTGATAAGCGCTGTTTTTTTAGTGACTGACTTTTAAAAAACTTTTGTGATTGGCTTAAACTTTTAAAACCAGCTTTAGAGCCTTGGTAAAGTGACTTTTCAATGAGCTTTCTCAAGTTAAACTGATCAATTACTTCACTACCTGCAATTCGGGTAATCAGTGATAGGCCTAGCCCTTGTGCTTTATTCATCATTTTTGTCATATATTTTCCAGCAGTTTTTTATCGTTATGCGGGATATGCTGACATAGCTTATGATAAAACACCATGTCAGATATGACAGAAGTTGATTGGCTCTATTAGAGTATAATGATTATAGTATTTAAAAATTAAATATTTGAAATTTATTATTTATTTTTATAGATTTTATGGTGAAAAAAGCAAAGAATTGACCGGATTGACATGAAGTCATCCGGCCGGCTGTATTTAAAGGTGGTCACGAATCATTTTGCGCACATTGGTTTTAGCATTAATCACAGTCATAAAGGTATAGGCCCCGATAAATTTACGGCTGATAAACATAAACTCTTTTGGCGGTACGCTAAAATAGCGTGATGCCATTGATCTTGATGCCTGTTGCATTACGCGTGCATGAAGCTGGCTTTTCTTCCAGTCATAACGTTCCTGCTCATCCATAACATCTGGTGGTAAGTCAGGATTATTTTCTGTACTGCTGAAGGCTTCTGTAGCCAGCAGAAAAACTTTTGCCATATCAGGTTTGATACTTTGTGGAATAGAGTCAAAAAACTCATAACCTGTCATCGCCTCTACCATAGCTGTCGAGTCATGGTTATAACCTGCCTGGATCAGATTGCGCGCTACACTTAGCAGGTGCTCATCAAACTGCCGAATTGCCCCAAAATCGAGTAAAATAATCTTGTCTGCAATATCTGCGCCATTGCCGAGACGGACCAGATAGTTTCCAAAATTTGGATCAGTCTGCATCTCGCCCCATTCAAAAATTTCACGTACTGCAATTTCTAGCGAAGCTTCACCCAGTCTGTTACGACGCTCTTGGGGTAATGACAGCATAACTGGGCTGTTAATGGGTACACCACGTTCAAATGTCATGCAAAGGACTTGGGGAGCACAAAACTCATCTACAATTTGAGGAACAATATAACGTGGATCATCTTTAAGCCGCTCAGCAAAGCGCTGAGTGGTAGCCGCTTCTATACTGTAATTTACTTCGCGATGCATCATGTCCCGGACTTCATCAAACCACTGATCAAATTCACGGGTTTGCGGTACCATCCGGGTCAGTTTAAGCATGTTTTTAAAAAGGCTCATATCCGAGTCAATCGCGTCAGCCACTCCGGGATACTGAATTTTTAATACCAGCTCTTGACCATCAGATTTTCTTATTGCCCGATGCACCTGAGCTAATGAGGCTGTACCTATAGGCTCATGGTCAATCGTAAGCTGATCCAATTTAGAGCCTAATTGGTCTTGAAGATGGGCTTTAATAGCAGGCCAAGCTAAAGCAACAGTCTGGTTATTTAAGGTATTTAAAGCCTGTGTAATCTCTTCAGGCAAAAAGTGTTCACCATAAAGTGCCATCATTTGGCCAATTTTAACAATTGATCCCTTTAGCTTGCCAATTTCAGAAACCAGATAGTTCGCCTGATCTGTCATGGCTTTTTTACGTTTCTTTTCTTTTTCTTCATCACTGGCAAAGAAGGAGCCGGCATTAGCTGTTGCCCAGCGGGTACCAGCAAGTAATGAGGCTTTCGCAATCGATAAGCGTCGGTCCATAGAGGAAGTTTTTAAATTCTTAAGCTTATCGTTTTGATGTGTCATGAAAGTAAAATCCTTTAGGAGTCGGCCTGATGAGCAATTTTAACCAATATTAACCGTTATCCGCGTATTAAAACAGTTGGACTTAAGGAACGGAGAGTTAAAAAATGCTAATAGCGGAACAAAACATACTTAAGTCACTAAATAGCCTAAGCATATACTTATATAATGATATTCAATGAAAAAGTAAATCTGGCACTCTATTTCAAAAGTAGAGCAATTATCGATATTGAACTTTTAGGGGATGGCGCTGGTTCAGTAAAGTTTTATTACGTATCAAATGCTGTATGATCAAAGCTTTTACACTCTCATGCATAAACCCTAAAGCATAACCTTTTACAATGATTATACTGGGTAAAGTAAAGAAAAAATAACGTGCATCTTCTAAATTGGGCTCTGTAAATACATGATATTCAGCCAAAACTTGCTGAAAGAACAGTTTTTCATGTTGGACTTTGACCGACTGCTCGTCATTCCAGTAGGACTGACGCATAGCCAGTAAATTATTATGCTTGTAACTCATGGTAGAAATATAACAGAAGAACGTATAATAAAATATGAGGACAGTTCTTTAAGATTCAATATGGAGAGTGATAAATTGCAAAAGCAGAATTTCCCGATATATTTTTAAATTTTTATATCGAACTTAAAGAATTTTATGAAAAATCAAAACTAAGCGTTGCAACTGGTATTTAGTTTGGGGAACAAAGATGCGATTAATATTAGGGTCAGGACTTATCTTGATTTCAGCTCAGGCAGCTGCCATTGCTCAGCAAGGTTACTCTGAAACTTATACGCGCTGTATAAACCATGCGTATGGACAAACTGAAGTATTGCAGAAGTGCGTCGATCAGGAGTTAAAGCAACATAAAAAACGATTAAAGAAAAGTTATCGTGACTATTACAAGGTAAGTGGTCAGCACCAGGCAAATGTGATCCAGCAATATGAGCTTTGGGAGCGCCGTGTTCAAAGCCAATGTTATACAGCTATGGATAATCAGTTTGGTCGTCTACAACAATCACGTTGTATATTGGCGCAGGTGATTGAGCAGGCTAACTACTATGGGACCAGATATATTCCTTAAGCTATACTTCTATAACAGATAAAAATAGCCTCCCAAAAATACCGCTTTTACTGAGACAAGCATTATAAAAGCCCGCAAAAAACGGTATCATAAGGCCATTTTTGAAAAGTTGAACTTGGAGAGCCCTGAGTGGAGCGATCGACCATTAGCCCTGAACATTTACAGGAAGCTGCTGAAAATTTAACAACAATTCGTGATTTCATTCGTTTTGGTGTCTCTGCCCTGCGTCAATATGATGCACATCTGGGACAGGGGACTGAGGATTATTTTGCAGA
This sequence comes from Acinetobacter radioresistens DSM 6976 = NBRC 102413 = CIP 103788, assembly GCF_006757745.1. Classification (NCBI taxonomy): domain Bacteria; kingdom Pseudomonadati; phylum Pseudomonadota; class Gammaproteobacteria; order Moraxellales; family Moraxellaceae; genus Acinetobacter; species Acinetobacter radioresistens. The sequence continues at coordinate 1,316,392 of NZ_AP019740.1, forward strand.
AAGTTCAGCATTGGTATTACAAACACTCTCTCTAGAATGGGCAGCCAATCCTGAAATCCTGGATGCAAAACTTTTACCGAGTGAAAAAGAAGAGTTTTTAAATCTGTTGGCGCGTCGTGTTAATGAGCGTATTCCTACTTCATACTTGTTAAATCTGGCTTATTTTTTTAATAAACCTTTTTATGTTGATGAACGGGTCTTAATTCCACGTTCACCGATTGCAGAATTGATTGAGAACCGCTTTGCTCCATATTGTCTTGATGAACACGGCCAGTTACGGGAAGCTCATAATAATCTTCCAGTAAATTCAGATCCGCAAACGCCGCGGCGTATTTTAGATATGTGCACAGGTTCTGGTTGCATTGCCATCGCACTGGCTTATGCGTTCCCTGAAGCAGAGGTTGATGCAACCGATATTTCCAAAGAAGCACTTGAAGTGGCTGCCATTAACACTGAGCACCATAATATGCAATATCAGGTTGCCTTGATGGAATCTGACCTTTTCTCAAAAATTCCAGCAGAAAATCAATATGACCTGATTGTTTCTAATCCGCCATATGTTGATGCTGAGGACATGGCTGATCTGCCTGAAGAGTTTCTGCATGAACCTGAGCTTGCCTTGGCTGCCGGTCAGGACGGCTTGGACCTGGTCCGTAAGATGCTGTCTCAGGCTGCAGATTATCTGACTGAAGATGGTCTGATTGTGATTGAAGTGGGGAACTCAGAATGGGCAATGAAGCAGAATTTTAATACGGTAGATTTCCACTGGCTCGAGTTTAAAAAAGGCGGCTCAGGTATTTTTGCACTGACTGCCGAGCAGTGCCGTCGCTATCAGCAACTGTTTCAAGAATCTGTTGAAGTATAAGGAAGATGAAGCATGGCGGGTAATAGTATTGGGCAACTCTTTCGTGTAACCACCTGTGGTGAGTCCCATGGAGTTGGCCTCATGGCAATTATAGATGGTGTGCCTCCAGGTATTGAGCTATGTGAAGCAGATTTGCAAAAAGATCTCGACCGCCGTAAGCCAGGAACTTCAAAGTTTGCCACCCAACGTAAAGAGCCTGATCAGGTTGAAATTGTTTCGGGCGTCTTTGAGGGTAAAACAACAGGTACATCGATTGGTTTGCTGATCCGTAACACTGACCAGAAGTCTAAAGACTATGGCAACATTGCTCAAACTTTTCGTCCTGGTCATGCCGATTATACTTATACTCATAAGTATGGTTTTCGAGATTATCGGGGCGGTGGGCGTTCTAGCGCACGCGAAACAGCAATGCGTGTGGCTGCCGGTGCAATTGCCAAAAAATACTTGGCAGAAAAATTTGGTATTGTGATCCGTGGCCATGTAACCCAGATTGGGCATGAAAAAGCTGAAAAACTGGACTGGAATGAAGTTGCTAATAATCCGTTTTTTTGTGGTGACATAGAAGCAGTTCCACGTTTCGAGGCGCTGGTAACCTCTTTACGTGAACAGGGAACCAGTTGTGGGGCGAAATTGGAAATTATTGCTGAGAACGTTCCGGTAGGCTGGGGGGAACCAGTATTTGACCGTTTAGATGCAGATATTGCCCATGCCATGATGAGTATTAATGCTGTAAAAGGTGTTGAAATTGGTGATGGTTTTGCCGTAGCTGGACAGTTTGGGCACGAGACTCGTGATGAACTGACTACAGAAGGATTTCTGGCAAACCATGCAGGCGGAATTTTAGGCGGGATTTCTAGCGGCCAGCATATCCGGGTAGCAATCGCACTAAAACCTACCGCCAGTATTACGACGCCAGGTAAAACGATCAATCTGAACCGTGAAGATACCGATGTGCTGACCAAGGGTCGCCATGACCCATGTGTGGGCGTACGTGCAACACCAATTGCAGAAGCAATGCTAGCTATTGTGCTAATGGATCACTATCTCAGACATCGTGCACAAAATGCAGATGTGATCCCTCCCTTTAAACCAATTGCCCCATAAACTTTAAATAAAGAGCCCCAATTACGGGGCTTTTTTATCGTTGAATGATTTGTATGATCTCTTGAGCAACCAGCTGGGTAAGTTGGTTCAATTTTGCTGTTGGCGTACCTTCCAGAAAGTATTTAAACTCATAAAGATGATTGTGATCAGAAATTGCAATAAAAAATGTACCCACCGGTTTTTCAGATGAAGCACTACCGCCTGGTTTTAGAAGTCCTGTACAAGCAATAATTATATTGGCGCCTTTAAATAATTTATGACCTTGGATTGCCATGGCAGCTGTAACTTCTGCCGATTCAGCTGTGTATTGTTCAATAAGCATAGAATCAACTTTTAAAACTTCAATCTTGATACTTGGGTCATAACTGACTAATCCTCCTAACAGGATATCTGCGCCGCTATTTTTAAAAATAGAAAACTGACTGGCCAGATAGCCAGAGCTGGCACTTTCAATAAATGCGATTTTTAATGCCTGTGTTTCAAGTAATGCGCAACATTTTTGAATTATGACCATGCTTATAGCTCTAGTTCTTATTTATTCTTAATTACTATATCTGAAAAACCACCTGATTCCACATTAAAGGAAACTGGCTTTAATTGAGTAATTTAGGTCGTAGAACTTGAATCATAAAGTCTTTTTAATGACCTTTAAAGGATTCTGTTGGGTTTTATAGCTTAGTTGTTGCTTTAACAGGCACTAACTACTAAAGATGCATTTCTTAAAGGAAGAAAACCTGTTAAAACTAAAAATAAAGTGTGTAAAGAAGACAGGCCTTTTATGAAAACAATAGTAAAGTACATTGTGTTAAAAAGTAAGGAGTATCAATTAGGCACGCCGTTATTTGAAGAAGAACTAGATGTGGGGAGCCAGTATTTTGACCAGATTCCAAAAATTATTAACTATCAGAATCATGACTTTTGTGTAAAGTCTAAAGAGCTCAGCCGTAAACAAATTTTTGATGATTTTGAAGAATCACAAGTTATTATTGTTAAAGTAATTGCATTAAATTGAAATTGTATAAGGCAACAGTAATGTTGCCTTTTAACTTCTATTACTGAAAAAATTATTAATAGTTTTAAGAAGGTAAATATAAATTTTCATCGCTGCAATCTTTAAATTTGTAGTAACTGAAACATGAAAAGAACAAATTATACTCATATTAAAGATTAGTAGACCAAACAAGAGTACTTAGTTGATATAAAAACATCAAAAATATATATCCCTTCTCTGCTTATAGGGAATATCATGAAATTTAAAGAAATACTTGATCTGCTGATCGATCCGGAACGTACTGGATGGATAGGCGTAAAAAAAACCAATAAATTTTTTAAATATGAAAATATCTATTTAGGTATTCATATCGGTGATAAAGCCATTATTGATATGAGTCTGGTACCTCATGGAGTAAGAGAATGTTATTGTCATTTTGAAAAAACAGGCTTCAAGCTAAAGATTATTTACACTTTTGAAGCAGACTTGGAATATGATCATAGAATACTCTCTAAGCTTAATATTTTTTGTTTTGATGGCGTAGGAGGACAGCAAGCGATTATTCCTGATCTTGACACTGAGCAGGCGCCTATTGAGTTTAAAAAAGCTTTAATAGAACTCTTAAATACAGATAAAAAAATAAGGAAATATATCTTGAATCATATTGATTTTCATCCAAAAAAAGCTTGTACAAACTAACTTTTTGTAGATATATGAGAAAATATATACCCTGTTTAAGTATACTTATATTAATCGCTAGTTTAGGGCTGATTTCCGGATGCCAGCCACCTGCCTCTGGAGAGTCCGCTGGTTTTCGTTATCCTTTTCTTTATAGTCAGCTCATGAACAAAAAGTTATCTGGCCAACTTCCTGTGCCTGTAGAAGGGGTAACAAGGAAACAACTGCAAGATACTTGGGGAGCTGCTCGAAGTGAAGGTAGAAAACATGAAGGAATCGATATATTCGCTAAACGGGGGACACCTGTGCTTAGTACAACTGAAGGTATAGTTAGGCAGGTGGGTACTAACAATCTTGGTGGACAGGTAGTCTGGGTAACTGGTCCTGATTTAACTCATCATTATTATGCCCATTTAGAGAATTATGCTGAAAATATCACTGCGGGGGATTGGATCGAAGCAGGTGAAGTGATTGGCTATGTGGGAAATACAGGGAATGCGCGCGGAACACCGCCACATTTACATTATGGAATTTATATAAATGGGCAGGGAGCAATTAACCCTTATCCTTATTTAGAACCAAACTGAAAAATGAAGTCAAACAGAGAAATTTAAAATTAATTCGCTTAAAATGGTGTCTATAGATACACTTATTAAGTGATTTTTCATTGAAAAGAGATGATAAAATGGAAAGTGGATTAGTTCAGCTTGTGGATTCTTTAAAACTTGAAAAGGAAGGGTGCGAGCCTATACTGTTAGAGCTGGGCACTGTCCTGAAAGTAGTCTATCGTACTTCTGATATTTATCTAGTCAGTACAGACGATGGCTTTACTTTTACACTTGCAGCGAGTCAAGAAGAAAAGGTGTGGAAAAAAGTATAAAAGTCAAATAAACCTACGATATTTTATAATAATTAAAATATAAATTGACCTATACCAATTTAAGGCGTATAAAGCTAACTCATTGATGCGGGATGGAGCAGTCTGGTAGCTCGTCGGGCTCATAACCCGAAGGTCGTTGGTTCAAATCCAGCTCCCGCTACCAATAAAAATTTAAGGTTTATAGCCCAGTCTTCTATGATTGGGTTTTTTTATTTTTAAAATATGGGTTGCTAATCTAAAGGAAACCTGTATAATTGCCGCATAACTAGAAATATAGTTTTGTTTCAATAATCTCTCAGCTCGCAGTTTTTTATTAAATCCTTCGTCTTTATCAGATTTTAGTCTCATATATTATTTTCAAGTTATCCTAAGAGTTAAAGACTCTATTTATTTAAAAATTCAGGATTATATTATGTCTAATGTCGTAAAAGGTACAGTGAAGTGGTTCAACGAGACTAAAGGTTTTGGCTTTATTCAACAAGAATCAGGTCCAGATGTATTTGCTCACTATAGCGAAATCACTAACCAGGGTTTCAAAACTTTATATGAAGGCCAGCAAGTGCAATTTACTGTAGTTGACGGTAAAAAAGGCCCTCAAGCAAGCAACATTACTTTAGTGTAATAGCTCGTCTGCCTTAAATAATAAAAACCCATCTTTTGATGGGTTTTTTTATACAACCAACTTTACTTTAAAATATTAAACTGACGTGCGACTCGTTCTTAAAGATTCCGCCCAGTCACTATGGTGACAACGTGGACAACTCTGATCTATCTTGGTCAACATTCTGGTTTCTCCGCATTTCATGCAAGAGTAAAAAGTATTTTCTTTAAGAAGTGTAGCTTTTTGATAAGCCTTTGGAAAAATTGGAAGTCCCCATTTTATATCCTTCTTCTCAAAGAAAAGTAAGCTTAATGCTCCATCTGATTCTAATAGGGCAGTTCTGATCTGACCTAAATGTTCTACATTCTGCTGGCGCATTTCGGCAAAAAATTCATCATGAGAGAAAGTCTCTTTTTCCAAATCCTTAAAAACTAGTTTGCCATCTTCTACTACACAAAGGGGTAAGCCTTCTAGCAATGCTTCTATTTTTTTATTTTTTACCATACTCCAAGTCGTAATCCGATATAGCAGTAGAATAGTAACGACTACTGTAAACGTTTGTATAATCGGCAGTTCCTCCATAAACATCGGATCACCAGCTGCCGAACCCAAACACAAGATTATTGCAACTTCAAAGATTGAGAGTTGCCGTATGCCACGTTTGCCTGATAACCGCAGGAATATAATAATAATTAGATACATCACTACGCAGCGAATGATGATTTCTAAAATAAATTTCCAAGACGTATCTCGTATAAAGATATCTGCAAAATCCATTTTAATTTTTGCCTACCTATATGATAAAAAATCTTAATAAATAATGAGTTAATTGAACAATAACTAAATTAGAGCACGAGAATGTATGGTTTTGAGACACATTTGGTTAGATTAGTTTAAATCTTGCAAGCTGATGAGGTTTAAATTTTTATACATAAATCTAGTTAGTGCTCCTTTCTTTATTTATTAAATATGTCAGTATCATGACCGTAATAATTTTATATATGCCCAGCTTATGTCTTTGGAAACCTTTAACTTAAATTTATTCAAATTAATTAATGCGTCTGAGAATGCAACTGATTTGAGTATTAATGTGGCCATCTTTATTGCTAATGACTTGCTCTATATTATGCTAGTAATATTTCTGGTTTTATGGTTTAAAGGAAATTTTGCTAATAAAAAACAAATATTTAAAGCTTTTATTTTCACCAGTATTGCCATTGCAATCAGCCAGATTATTTCTCAGCTTTTTTATCATCCGCGCCCCTTTGTAATGGAAGTGGGAAGAACAATTATCTTTCATGTGCCTAATGGCTCATTTCCAAGCGATCATATGCTCATTTTTAGTACAATTGCCTTTTCATACTTTTTCTCTAAACAACGTATTATTGGTCTAGGACTGATTGGATTAGCTTGGCTGGTTGCTTGGTCTAGAATATATCTTGGAGTACATTTTCCTTTGGATATGTTAGGAGCATTTTTTATTGCCTTGGCAATCAATATACTAGGTTTAACCTTATGGAAAAACTATAGTAATATATTAATGCAATTTATATTAAAAATATATTATTTTTTATTTAAGAAAATAATAGATAAGGGCTATATACGATAGATTAATTTTTATTATCTTAAGATTAAATTATATAGAAATTTAATGTTCTGAATCTAGTGAAATAGAATGAATTTTTGATAAATATATAACTTATATATTTAATTTTTAATATGATATTAAAGTAGTATGATAATATATAAATCAAGACATAATATAGTTTTATTATATTTTAATTAAATTAATAAAATACTACGGAAGGTTATGGGAGATTAATTTTTTAATATCAAGTTTATATCTGACTAATTGTGGTAGAGGAAATAGAATGCTTATTCAACTTTGCTATGCAAGTGAAAGAATAGAACGCTTAAATAGTGATCTTTTGGAGGATTTAAGTAATATTTTAACTAAATCAAAACTGTTTAATCAGGAACAGCAGATCTTTGGGGTTCTTTATTATGCTAATGGTTTTTTCTTTCAGTGTCTTGAGGGAGAAAAATCTCAAGTAGAGGCTCTTTTTGTAAAAATACAAGATGATAAGCGGCATCATAAAATTAAGTTATATAGAACTGTTATTATAGATGAGATTAATTTTAAAAGTTGGTCTATGAAATATGTTGAAAAAAATACTTGTATAGAACGCTTCTTTCATAAGCGTGGTAAAAAAAAGTTTCAGCCTTTAGAGCTTTTACAAGAGGATATTACTTCCTTGTTAGAGGTATTAATTGATTCTGTAGAGTCGGAATTGCCTAAGCGAACAAGACAAGGACTTAAATATCGTGGAGTGAACCGATTTCTATAACTTAGCCCTTCTTAGAGAGAATATATCTATTCTCAACCTAATAGTTTAATTTTATAAAGGTTTAATGCACAAAATATTTAATGGTTTTTATTGATAATGATTATTAATTAAAGTAGGGTGGATAATAATTTTTAATCCGCTTTTTATCAAATATGGCTAAAATCTTTTTTTTGGGCAAAAAAATCTTAGAAATATTTCTTGTTTTAGGCACGGCTAGTACGGTTGCAATAACTGTTCATGCTAAACCTGATCTCAAACCCTTAGGTAAAAACATTGCAGATACAGGTTCACAAGTTTATAACTTTCAAATTAAAAAATTCATCTCTAAAGATCAAAAGCGAATTTACAAGGTTTGGTTAGGGATTCCTAAGCAAAAAAAGAATCTATCAACTGGAAGTACTGCTATTTTTATGCTGGATGGTAATTCCGTAATGTCCCGCCTGAATGAACATCTACTTCAAAGTATGGCCGGACAGGATGCACCAGTTTTAGTTGCGATTGGTTATGAGACTAATCTGCCTTTTGACTCTAAGGCGCGTTCCCTAGACTATACACCTGCAGATGAAACAGGTGAGCTGGCAGCTGACCCTCGAAACCCTGAACGATTGAGTGGTGGAAGTAAGGCATTTCGAAAAATTATTATACAAGAAATAGCACCGTGGGCAGAACAGCAGGTCAAATTAGACCCTAAAAGAAAAATACTCTGGGGACATTCATACGGCGGATTATTTGTATTGGACAGTTTAGTAGCTGGACAGTATTTCAGTCATTACTTTGCGGCAAGTCCTTCGTTATCATGGGCGGATCAACGTATAATGAAAAAATTAAGGAGTACAAAAGAACCTTTTGCTGAGTCTAAACAGCTTATACTTATTATGGAAGGAGATATTACTCCTCAAAAAAATCAAAAAGTTAGTCCAAATTTTAACAAAGATATGATTATGAATAATCGTGAGCTACTTTCCTATGTACATAGTCAAGGAGTAAGTGCCAAATTAATAATTTATCCGGAATTAAGCCACGGTGAGGTATTTGGGGCATCATTAAAGGATATATTACTGAATAAGCTTTTTTAATTTATATGGCTTAATCAATCTAATAGAACTGATTAAGATTTAGTGAAATAATTAATTTTACTTAAAAGTAATTAATAAAATTTAAAAATTTTTACTAAAAGGTAGACTGGAAAAATATAAAAGGAAGATTTGAAGTCTTTGCTCAAAATTTCTAAGGAGAAAATATTGATACTGCTAATTTTAAATACATTATACGGCATTCTATGTATATGAAAGGTCTACCAGCACCCTAAAAATTATCTAGATGGGCATAGCAAAATATATCAGTTTATTCAAATGCCAGCCCTCTAGAGATTTAAGCCTCAATTAAGCTTAATTATGGCTGAAAAATAAGAAATTCCCAAAAAATAGGGTTAATCAACGAAGTATCTCTATTTTTGCTACGTCGATATCAGTAGGTTTATAGCGGTGGGTGTCTACTTCACCCATTATCCGTATTTTTGTGCCTGGTTTAAGTTGGGAAGGAGTCGCCAGATCATCATCAATTTCAACATTTATGGTACCGGTTAAATCTTTAAACTCATAATGATCACTCTTAATATGGCGAGTTATTTTTCCAGTCAATGTAATAGCTGTTTCATCTTTTGCGTTAATTGCCTGAGCCACGGTTACCTTATTTTTAATAGCTGCATTTATAAGTTTTTGATCATTAGTATCTGCAAATATTTGAGTAGATAATACGAAAATTAAACCAGTTACTATAATTTTGCCAATTTTTATCATGAATTATTCCTTTCATTATTAAAATAAATTTATAAAAAATTTAGCTTAAATTTAAAATATCTATATTATTAAATTGTTATTTAATTTATAGGTGGTTGAAGTTAAATAAAATTTAAATTTTTATAAAGATATTAAGATTATAATTTTTGATACTTTTAGTAATTTTTAATTTACTTTTAAATTTATAGGATTAATTTGTTTATTGTAAGTATTAATAATTTTAAATAAATTCAGGAGATATCTTGAAAAAAAATAACCTTAAGCTAAGACTTTAAATCTTTCATATATTTTTATCTACAGGAGAAGAACAAGAAAATGTATCAGTCCCTATTAGATTTATCCGGCAAAATGGCATTAGTTACAGGCGGAGCCGCAGGCATAGGCCGGGCCTGTGCTTCATTATTAGCTAAAGCAGGAGCTAATGTGATGATAGCTGATCTGAATTTAGAGGCTGCTCAACAGACTGCTGAGTACATTAAAGAACAGACAGGAGGTGATATACGCAGTATCGCATGTAATATTCTCAAGGATAGTGAGCTAGTAGGAGCTGTTGAAAGTACATTAGAAGCATTTGGGCATATCCATATACTGGTCAATAATGCTGGCGGAGGCGGAGGCGGTCATGAAGCGCCTGATCAGATTAGTCTAGATGATTTTGTTCGTGACTTTCAGCTGAATGTATTTGCTGCTTGGCGTCTCTGTCAACTTGTGGTTCCGCATATGAATATAGCCGGCTACGGTTCAATAGTTAATATTACTTCTATGAGTTCTGTTAATAAGAGTCCTGCTATGAGCGGCTATGCTGCTTCTAAGGCTGCGTTAAATCATATGGGTGCTAATTTAGCACATGACTTTGGGCCTATAGTACGCATTAATGCTGTAGGACCAGGGGCTATTCGCACAGCTGCACTGGCAAAAGTTCTCACTCCTGAAATTGAAAAACGCATGCTGGCTCATACCCCATTGCAGCGTTTAGGTGAACCTGAAGATATTGCTAAAGCAGTCTTATTCTTTGCTGCTCCTATCTCTTCATGGATCAGTGGTCAAACCTTATTTGTAAATGGCGGCGGAGTACAAACCCTTGATTAAATTATCTCATCCTTTAAAATTTCTAATCGCAGCCCTTACCTTTGGCTGTACAACTTTAGCTGTTAGCCAAACTAACACTACTGTAGCTTCTAAAAATTATCATATTTCCAGTACTAAACCTGGCACAATTTTATCTGCTCAGGTACAGCAGCCTGGAGCGGACTATGCACATGCAGGACAACGGTTTCTGATTAATTATCGTAGTCGGGGAGTATATGGGGAGCCTATTGTTGCCTCAGGCTTTATTATTCTCCCTAAAGGCAAAGCACCAAGACAGGGCTGGCCAGTACTTGCCTGGGCACATGGTACTACAGGGGTTGCAGACACATGTGCACCTTCAGAGGATTATGCAGGCGGGCCAGTCCATAGTTATCAACAAGTCGCTGATGCTGCTTTAGATACTTGGTTAGCACGCGGTTATGCGATAGTTGCACCTGATTATCAAGGTTTAGGCACTCCAGGCGGACATCCTTATATGAATGCTACTAGCCAATTACATACAGTAGTTGATGCAGTGCGTGCACTACATGTTTTAATGCCAGGCCAGATTAACAAGCAATGGTTAGTAATGGGTCATAGTCAGGGAGGAGCAGCTGCATTAGCGGTAGCTGCATATGGACAAAAAGATGCACCTGAGCTTAATCTGAAGGCGGCACTGGCTCTTGCACCAGGCGGATATCAGTATGAGGGTATTGCTGAGTATGCCCAAACTCATCCTAAACCTGACACCAACGTTGCTGCTTTTTTTCCAATAGTTCTACTCGGCGCTCAAGCTGCTGACCCTGCTATAAATCCTGATAATCTGGTAAGTCCAGAAATGCAGCTTTTACTTGATCAAGGACGTAAACGCTGTCTGAGTGAAATGCAAACAGAGCTAAAGCAGTCGCCAGATCGTATATTTAAGCCAGAAGCCAATTTAAAACCATTGCTTGATTACCTTAAATTGCAGTCTATTGAGCGTATGACTCCTACTGTACCTCTCATGCTTGTACAAGGCACGAATGATCAGCTGGTAGATCCACGCGGAACCTATGCTTATTATCAGCAAGTTTGTAAAGCTCATAAACCAGTTGTATACCATTCTATTAATGGAGGTGACCACCGAGATGCAGTACGTCAAAGTCCAAATTTTTCAGCAGAGTTTTTAAAGACTCTCAATAATGGAAAAATACCAACTTCTTGTTCGGCAAAATAATAGTTAACTTAATAAAAAATTATTTCGAGAGAGATAGTTTGAAATAGTATAATTGTATTAGTGATGAGACACTGAAATTAAGATTATTTCAGTGTCTTTATAATAATTGGGAATTAAAAATATATTCTAATAGAATATATTTTATTAAATTAAGAGGATTTAAATTCCCGAGCTTGAGTATGGAATCTCTAACCTATAAAAATAATTTTAAGTAATTTATGTAAATAAGCAACTTTATAAATTTAATAAATATAAGGCCTTATTTTTAAGGAGTATAATTTTAAATTACATTTATATTATTTGATACATTCTTGGAATATATATTTAAAAGAAAGGTGTATGTTAATAGAACTAGATAGGAATCTAGCCACTCTATTAAGATTATGAGGAATTTTAAAATGTCAAATCAACAAAATCAGCAAAATGATCAACAACATCAACAGGGCCAACAGAATCAGCAAAGTGGTCAACAAGGTCAGCAGAGCAGTCAACAAGGCCAGCAGAATCAGCAAAATGATCAACAACGCCAGCAGGGTCAGCAGAGCAATAATGACCAGCAGAATCAGCAAAATGATCAGCAGCGTCAACAGAATGATCAAAATCAGAATGATCAGCATATGTAATAGTAAATATCGGCAAGCTGAACTCTTGCCTGTTAAAAAAGCCCTCTCTTAAAGTCTGGGCTTTTTTATTTTAATATAAAAAATTATTTAACTATAATTACTAAAACAATCTTAACTTAAACTTCTTAATGTTTTAGCCTGAAATAATTAAAACTTTAGTTTTATAAAAACAAATCTATTAACTAATGTTACGTTTTTACATCTTTTTTAAAAATACTAGTATTTAAAATAATTAAAAATTTTTATTGAAAAGATGATTATAATGAAAAAGAAGTTAATAGAGAGTAGCAGGAAATCTTATAAATTATGGTTTAACTCTATGTCTGATGAGGAAAGAGAAGAATTAAGTGCAATAGGTATACAATGCAGAGCCGATGCTCAATTTTTTAAACAGGAAATTTTAGATATTCATAGTCACTTAAATAATCCCAAGTTAAAAGAGAATAGACTATTATTCAATAAATTTATTAATAGATTTCTTGCACTTATTCCAAAAAATATCCATTCTTATATTGATAGGGAATCTTTAGAAGCAGACTCTGATTATCGGGCTTGGCTAATTAATCGGCAAATGTTTGTATTTAACTATCTTATTGCAAAAAGTAATTTCGATTTAAGTAAAGGTGAGAACTATAGTCATATTTTATGGTCTCCTGTGATTGATAGTGCTACTCCTCAACAATGTTATGACTTCAATAATAAAATTTTTAAAATTACTGATATAGAATTTCAAAGATCAGCTACAGAACACTGGAGTAAACCAAAAAAAGGCTGTAAATGTAGTTTGATATCTATAAATAATCGTCAAGCTGAAAAATATATAAGTTTATAGATTACAAGATAGGCTAATAAAATTTGCAGATGGTCCTGATATATTTTATCTTATAGACTCTAACTAAAAGTATATTATTATTTAGTACTCGTAAAATATAAAAATAGAGTAAGAATAAAATAATTATCTTTACGTAGGTATTGCATTATCCATATGGAGCACCTCATATCTCTAAACTCTCAACATTAGCAAGTAACTTTAAGTACTTCTGTACCAGAGGCATTCGAAGAAATGATTTCGTTATTATTTTAGTAAAATACCAGATTAGATACATAAATTTTAAGTCATCTTCGTGGTCTCTTTCAGAAAACGCGGTAGTTCAAACAGCGGGTGTTTTAATTAAGCCTGTTAAGGTTTATATAAGAAAATTTTATATGAGACTTCGAATATCTTTAGAAGAAGTAGTTCATTAAAACCATAGAGTCTTTAGCGAATCAAAGATAAAAAGCCACTCAATTACTCAATATTTGTTCATATATAGTAGTAAATATTTCTTATGATACATTTTTTGGATTATCATCAGGCTTCATTAAAAAGGTTAACTGTTGAAAGTAAAAATAGTTTTTTGTTAATTTGGTTCCATAGTTCTTCAAATAGTGTGCTATGACATTGCTGTTGTAGAGAGCTAATGAGTATTATTCTTTATGGTTTAACTTTGCATAAAGCTTGCAAGATCCTTAGCGTATTGATTTATGTTACGACTTTCCCAAAATCGGGAAGAATGATCATGATAGCCGTAGCTAGATGTAAGAAAACTATAGGTTGCCGGATAAGCCGTTTCACTTTTAAATGCATGATGACAAAATGGCCAACGATGTAACAGGCCAATAGGTGTGTCTTCATCTTAATCTTCATAAGAAAGATAAGTAGCATCACTGATGTTAATAGAGTTGTGGTTCATCATTTGTTCATACAGGAAAAAGATAATTTATATAAGGTCGGTTTTTAAAGTTTTCTATGTGGGTTTTTATATGTCTGGTTTGGAGGTGAACGTGAGTGATGTAAGATTGTTGTATGTAAGTAAGTTAAAAGACTGTGCCAATCCAATGAATGAATTATTCAACATTCTTACAGAAGCATTAGATTTTAATAACCCTAATCAAATTTATGGAGCCCTTTACTACGGTAATAATTATTTTGTTCAGTGTCTTGAAGGAAACAAAGAAAAAGTAGAACATTTATTTTATAATAAAATTTTAAGAGACATACGTCATGAACAATGTGAAATTATGTCTTTTGAGAATATAAATGAACGTTTATTTTCAAATTGGCATATGAAATATGCAATTTTCCATAAGGATATATTAAGATTTTTTTGTGAACATCACCTTGATGAGTTTAATCCATATTTACTTAATACTGGAACTATACCTAATTTTATAGATCTTCTAGCTAAACAGCCAGATAGCTACTATAGCTTAAAGCAAAACTGCTAACAGCAAATAGACTATATAGCTTTAGAAGCTATATAGTCTAACAACTTGTATTAAAAAATAAGCTATAAAATATTTATAACTAGAAGATTATATTAAATATATTTATGTCGATAAAAATAATATTAAAACTTACAATATGCTTACCAGATTTTGAATAAGATAATGTTATAAATAAATTCTTCTAATGATATTAGGTTCTAAAGTTTTTGATAAAGCATCATGAAAATTTCTGTCCAGACTTATATGATTACCTTTATAGCCAGACTTTAAAGGCATATAAACCTGTAAAGTCGAAAGAACGAAATAAGATTTTATTCTTGGCTAAAGTCATAGAAGTTTTTTCAAACCTAGAAGCGATAGACTATGATTTAGAAATTGGAGCTATTAGTATAACATTAGAAATTAATCTTAAGTTCTATACCTTTTGGAGTGTAGAGATGCCGAGGATTGAAAATAAAACACAATTTGTAAAATACCTTGGCTCTCAACTGGAAAATATTTTTTTAAAAACTTAAATAATGAGTTTTTATATTTAATTATATAGCATCATTATTCCCTGTTAAATTAACAAACATTAACATAAAAATTTATTTTAGATCAACTGATTATTAAACTAAATGAATTTATAAAAATTAATTTTTTGAGGTTACTATTTTAACCTTAGAGTACTAATACCGTCTTTTTGTTTAGCCAGTAAATTAATAAAAGGAGAGATAGTATGGTTCGTTAATAAATAAGGATTAAAAGCTTCTAGATGATGATCTTTAAAAAAGTGCATGACTTCCTTGTTAAAAGCTGCATATTTCATATGCCAATTTGCAAATAGGCGACTTTTGATCGGTTCAAAGTAAATAACTTCACATTGCTCATGTCGAGGATCTCTAATGATTTTTTTATAAAAAAGATGCTCAAGCTTATCTCTTTCGCCTTCAAGACATTGTACGAAGTATCCATTTCCAAAATATAATGCTCCATAAATCTCATGGGGACTATTATATGTTATAGCTTCTGTAAGTATATCCATTAAATCTTTAACGGCATTTTTATTTTTTTTAAGCTTACTTACGTATAGCAGCCTCACCAGATTCATATATATTTGCTCAAGGTAATGATTTTAGTTCCTCGGTTTATTTTATAGAATTTTTAATAAAAAAATAGTTATTTCAACAAGTTGCATAAAATCCAAAAATCGGTTTTTAAAAATTAAATTTATAAAAAACAAAGAGTTAATTTTTTAATCAGGTTTTAAATAACTTGTTTTTTTGTATGAAAAATGTGATAACCCTATGATATTTTTAATTTTATATAATAATTTTTATTTTATAGTTTTAAGGGGATGGTACAATATATTTAGATAAAAACAAAACATTAGTCTCTTATATTGATATAAGGTCAGCATTTTACTTTACATTTAAATATTATATAATTTTATTAAATGAAATAATTAAATACTTATTATACAGATTATTTCTGTCGTTTTATTATAATTAGCTATATTTAATCTGATTACGGCCATTGTTCTTTACATAGTAAAGATTATTATCAGCAATCTTTAAAACTTGTGCAAATTCTTCTGCACTGTCTGGCCAAGATGCGATACCTATAGAAATGGTAATTCTACCTACATTATTAATTTCAAATGCTTCTACAATACGTCGAAATCTCTCTGCACTTTCATAAATTTCCTGCTTATTATTATTTGGAATAACCACAATAAACTCTTCACCTCCGTAACGACAGCACAGATCTTCTTTACGAAAATTTTCCTGTATAAGTTTCGCTAGAATTTTTAATACCTCATCTCCTATATCATGGCCATAAGTATCATTAACGCGTTTGAAACGGTCTATATCTATAAGTAATATAGAAAAATGTATATCAGAATCTATCATTTCTTTAACAAAAATTTCCATACCTCTACGGTTAAAGAGTTGAGTAAGGGCGTCAGAATTAATATGAAAGTTCATTTCATCAATTTTACTGCTAAATTTTTCAATACTAGAAAGTAATAAAAATTTGAATTTTTGTACTTCGTAATACCATGGCTTAATTTTCTTAATTTTCTTAATTTTTGTTTTAGTCTCAGGTTGATTCAAAGCACTCGCCATCTTGGCAAGCTCATGGAGAGGTGAGGCTATAAAAGCAGATGCTCTCCAGACAATATAGAAAATTAATAGATAAAATATAAAGATTACACCACTTAATCTAAAAATAATTGATTTGGTTTCATCAATTAAATCGGCCAATGGTTCTTGTGAAACAACAATCCATCCGGTTGTAGGTATGTAGGCGAAACCAGCTATATATTTTGTTCCTATATCATTGATTAATTCAGTTTTTCCACTTTTTCTATACTCTATAGAGGCCATACTACTATTCTGGGCTACGAGACCCCCGATTTTTTTCCTATTCGGATCAAATACAATTTTTCCATTTCTATCAATGATATAGATATTGTTATTTTTATAGTTATATTCCAGTGGCAGTAATTCATTAATCATGTTAGTTTCTTTTAAATGAATTAAAGTGCCTACATACCCCTTATAGATATGTTTATTATCAAAGATTGGCTGTGAGATAAAGATTACCAAATTATTTCTGACTGAATAATAGGGCGGTGAGATATAAGCATGCTTACTTCGTAAAGATCCCTGAACTCCCAGTGAGGTAGACACTTGTCTTTGATCAAGATTAAGCTGCTTTAATGTGTATTCAGTAACCGATCCTTGGCTATTACCTATAATTAAAGTGTCAAAGTGATGAGAAAGATTTTTAAGTCGCTCAACTTCATGTTCTTTAAATGTACGCTGATCAAAGCCCTGACCTATTATATCTGCGCTGTATTTCAGTTCGTTTAAAGTAACTTGAAGTTTCCTGTCAGTATTCGAAGCAATTTTAGAAGCATATTCATAGTTGAGAAAAGTGATTTCTTGACTAATTCTTTCTTAAAAAGGATATAACTTGCTACTAAGGAGATAACAAATAAAAATGAGACTGCTAAAGCAGTTAAAATTAGAATTAATTTTCTTAAATTAAGTTTAAAAATTTTTCTTTGGTAAGTATTTGGCATGCCAGAAAGTTAGCCAGCTATTAATTCTATTAAATATACACTACGATATGAGTATCCAGGTAGTAATTTGTTTTTGTAAATTCTATCACAAGAGTAAAAAAATTATATAAATAGATAATTAAAATGAATCATTTTTTACTTAAATATATATGTAGTTTACAGGAGAAAAGATAAATTTTATATATTTTCAAAGACAAATTTTTATACGTATTTATAACATTTGTACTATATAAGTAGAAAGAATTAGTAATTTATATCTTCTATAATAACGAACTAGGTAATGAAAAGTTAGGAAAAATATGAAAAATTTAACTATAACTGGTGTTATTTTAGCTGTAACTCTTAGTCTAACTGCTTGTGCGAACAAGAAAGAAGAAAGTGATAAAAACCAACCTGAGTCTCCTCATACATTAGAGCAGGATTCATAAAAATTTATTTATGAAGTTAAGTAAATTATCAAAATATCTATTTTAGTTAATAGTAGCTCATTTATTAAATATTAGAGTTTATTTAAAAAATAGACTACTTAATTTATATGTAGGCTCTTGTTAGATGAATTTATTTTTCATGATTTTGGGTCTAATTTTATTATGTGTTCTGTATGTTTTAATAAATATAGAGCTTTTTAGAAAGAAGAGCAAAAATGAATCCTATAACAATAGATATCCAAAAGATAATAATTCTGCGTCAGATAATAATTCAACCTAATACGAATAACAAAATATTTAATATATTAACCTCTAAGCTTTAAAAGTAAGTTATACGTTAACAACAGAGTAATTATTATGCTTTATGTAATCTCTGGTTCAATTATATTACTCTTAATTTTTATAGGCTATAAAAAATTTAGGCATCGAAAAATTAAAAGTTTACGCTACTGCGAACCAATTAAAAACTCATTTCATGAAATTACTTGTAGTTATCATTATATAAGCACCCTAGAGCAGGATTCCTCATCAAAGCATACAGAATATACAGGGAATAATGGTTCATTTAGTGGAGGTGGAGCTACTGGCTCTTGGGGTAATACTAATAACGATACATCTTCAAGCTCTGATGGTAGTAGTTCGAATGACTAGTTAATTCTACAAACGAACTATATATATTTATTGATTATAAGAATACTTTTTTGTTAGGGTTGTTTTTTTGAAGAAGGGTAGTAAAGATGATGAAAAAAATTACTTATTTAGCTTTAACGCTGGTAGCTACAGGATTAACTGCTTGTGCAAACTCTCCAGAAAATGGAGTATCCAATAATACTAATATGGGTCAGGCTCAGTGTCTTCCGGCAGAAGCTAAAAAACTGGTTGGACATACTGGTTTAAGTGATGAGCAAATTAAACAGAAAACTGGTTCTAAAATTGTTCGCACTCTCACTCCTAATCAGCCAGCTACGATGGACTATCGTATTGAGCGCATTACAGTAATTATAGATCCTGTAACTAACCAGATTAAAGATGCTTCATGTGGTTAAAGAGTTTAAATCATAACTACAATATAGTTACATCTTGTGGGTAGTATGTTTTTTGATTAAAAAAGAGTCTACTACAGGGATGAAGATTTATTAAGTTTACTCTATGAATATGCAAAAAAAGCTTGTCATTTGACAAGCTTTTTTTATATACATCCTTTTACATGAGGTACAGAAAGTAAGAGAAAATGGGTTGGAAGGCTACATATTAAGATGATAGTTTTATATTCAGTCAGTTAAATAATTTGAGGTGAGCAATGAAATTGTTGACTTTATTTGGTATGAGTATGGCAGTTAGCTATTGCTATAAAAATTTAAAACATAATAAGCTAAACTTTTCACAAGCTAATTTTGATGAAACTATTAAACAGTTTATATTAAGGGATTTTCATAGTTAAAGTAACTAATAAAACTCATATGTGAATACAATTTAAAAAGCTCATTGAAAGATGAGCTTTTTAATTGTCTATAATATATTAAAATATTAATATAATAATGCTAAAAAAGACATCTAAATTTCTAGCTTATTATTCATTTTTTAATACAAGAGACCTGGGACCTGTTTCTTAGTTAAAAATAGTTTAATATCCATTGAGCAAATAAAGTCACTTTTAGTTTTTTCAATCCAGACATTAGGCTGCATAAAGTTAAATCAAGATATATTAAAAACCATAAAATTTTTAATTAATTCTAGTTAAAACAATGAACTTTCAATATATATTTGAATCTAATAAAGAGTAAATTCATCTTTTAGTCATAAAAATAGAAGAAAATTGAGTCTTAACTTTTTGAGTAGCTCAATTATGCCAAATATCAATGTTAAAAATCTAGACAATATGCTTGCTAGAATTAAGGAAGAAAATCAGTCGCCAGAAAAAATATTGATTGGTTATAAGGCTTATGGGGAATTAATGAATGATAGAGCCTTTTTTGAAGAGGTAGCAGGCTCTGCTATAGACCCTAATAAAAGAAGATATAAAAAGATTAAAATTAAAGTTACTCAAGATGAGTATCAGATTGAAGTAAAGTGTAAGAACTAAAGCGACTTATTTGGGATAACTTCACACCCAGGCAGCAAGCAAAGTCGGGATCAGGCATTAGATAGTACTTATATGGGGATGAGGTATAGCATCAGACAATGCACTGGAAGGCTATTACTGGCAGATCTTGGAGGGGTAGACTGTTTTTATGATTACAAGCGCGTCAAGGTCAAGCGAATATTAATCTTTGTATAGAATTCGACAAATCATTCTGAAAAAATATTAGAGTCTTAATTTATAATTTTATATATAAACTGCGCTTATATATAAAATCGCTGAGGTTTCATACCAACTGGAATGAAGCCTGTGTGATAACAGGCTTTTATAGAGCTAGACCTTAATTTCTTGATACTTGCTTATCCATGGTTGAGCCTGTTCTAACTGAGCAGCCAATTGGAAGAGGAGGTCTTCACGGGCAAACGGTGCAATAAATTGCGAACCTAGTGGGAGATTTTCCTTGTTCCAATATAGTGGAACTGACATTGCTGGAAGTCCAGTAATATTTGCCAGCTGGGTAAAGGGTACCCATTTCAGATTTTCACGAATAATTTGTTCGACCAGTTTTCCGCGTACAAGATAATGTGCTTTACCTAATTTAATTAACATTTTCAGGATCGGTTTTTGCCAGCTTGGTGTGGTAACCTCTCCATTTCTAGGGGCTACTGAAGCAGTAGCTGGTATTAAATAAAGATCATACTGATCAAAAAAATAATTCATTTGTCTGACATAATCGCCCCAGTTATTGAGATTATGAATATACTCATTAGCACTAGTTTGTGCTCCAAAAGCAGCCAAGGCTAGAGAATCCAGTTCAAAATCCTGATCTTTAGCATGAGTCTGCTGCTTGATCTGTGCCAACATATAAGAGAACTGGCTAAACCATGTCGTAATAAAATCTTTGGCTAAGGCCATACCATCGATTGCGGGCTGGTCTTCTATAACAATATGCCCTAAAGACTCTAAAATTTTAGCAGTATGCTGAATTGCATTAACAGCATCTTTAGAAACTGGTGTACCAATAGGTGAAACAGTAGAAAAAGCTATTTTTAATTGCTTGGGTGGCTGCTGAATAACTTCACTATAAGGCTGTAAAGGAGCCTCAATTTTAAAGAGCGAGCTAGATTCAAATCCTTGTGTTGCATCAAGCATAGCTGCACTATCTCGTACTGTTCGTGTCAGAACATGCTGCATAGCTGCGCCGTGCATGGCCTCACTCATACCAGGGCCCCATGGCGTACGACCACGACTAGGTTTAAGTCCGAACAAACCACAATAGGATGCAGGAATCCGGATAGAACCTCCACCATCTCCTGCACCTGCTACCGGTACAATACCTGCTGCTACAGCTGAGGCAGAACCACCAGAAGAACCGCCACTGTTGTGTTTTAAATGCCATGGGTTAGCACAGCTCCCCCATGCATCTGGTTCAGTAATTCCTTTGATACCAAATTCAGGTGTATTGGTGCGGCCTAATGTAATAATACCTGTATTCTCCCAGCGATTTACAATCTCCGCATTAAACTCGGGAATGTAGGGGAGCTTTTTTAATGCCTGACAGCCATAACTGGTCGGTATGCCTTTGTATTCTTGAAACAGGTCTTTTACTAAAAAAGGTACACCGGCAAATGGACCATTTAAATCCAGTTTTGTCCGCTTTTGAGCATACTCATACATAGGAATAATAATTGCATTGAGCTCAGGGTTTGCAATTTCTACGCGTTGTATAGCAAGTTCTAAAAGTTCGGAAGCCTGTACCTGTTTATTCTTAACAAGATGAGCTAGTCCCAAGCCATCATATTGCATATATTCTTGAATTTTCATTATTTAAATATTTCCTATGTATTTTTATATCTTTGATCTTTTATTTCTGGGATGTACACGTATATTATGATACGGAGCAATTTAGCTTAGCTGATTTTTATAATATTACCTAATTGTAAAACCCCTCTGCAATAAATCAAGAGTGAAGATAAATATTGTTTTATAACGTTATTCAAACAAGTTTTTTTACAAATTTATGCTAACTTAAATTTTATGGGGACAAGGTTAAAAAATTCATGAAAAAACTATATCTTACAGCTCTTATTACACTTTGTTCAGGTTGGGTATGGGCAGAACAGCAACCAGTATCAACATCTTCTGCGCAAACTGAAGCCCAGTCAGAAAAATTATCTGCTAATACGATCCGTATTTTTACTCGTCCTGAAATTATGGGTCTATGGGGCATGGAAATTCCTAACAATAAAAAATGTGTAGAATATTATAATTTTCGAAATGACAATGAAGTAATGATTAAAAGTGGTCAAGAGTGGTCGTATGCACTTTATGATTATCAACCTTCAGATGACTTAAAAGACAAGTTGCCTGCGTTAATCATGCAGGTAAGATACGATAATAATCAGACGGATTGCTCTGGTCGACGAGAAGACCAGACGGGTGAGATTTCTCAGTACTTTGTCCAATGGAAAAATACTCATACGATCAATTTTTGTGCTACAGAAAAAGGGCAGGAGTGTTTTGCTACATTAAAGCGAATTTTGCCTTAAACTTCTTTGTACTATTTAACTTTAGTTTTCATAAACCATAAAAAATCAGGTAATAAAAAGCCTCTTGAATCAAAAGGCTTTTTTATCATGATACATCACTAGCTGGCTTTGGTGGCCTCTTGCTGACCTTCAAGCTGTTTAAGTAAATGCTTTTCCAGATAGTGAATATCCATAGCTTGGCTACAGAAATTCTTATCTTGTAAAATAAGATCTTTATGCAATGGAATATTGGTTTTAATTCCAGAAAGAATCATTTCATCTAGTGCCTGTTTCATCCGGGCAATTGCAGTTTCACGATCTTTACCGTGTGAAATCAGCTTGGCAATCATAGAGTCATAATAAGGTGGAATACTGTAGCCTGGATATATGTGTGAATCTAAGCGGATACCTGCGCCACCTGGAGCATAAAATTGCTCGATTTTACCTGGTGACGGCATAAAGGTTGAAGGATCTTCTGCATTGATTCGACATTCGATTGCATGGCCGCGTACTTTAATATCTTCCTGTTGAAGATCAAGCCCGATACCTGCTGCAATACGCAACTGCTGTTCAATAATATCTACACCCGTTACCATTTCAGTCACCGGATGTTCAACCTGAACTCGCGTATTCATTTCAATAAAGAAGAACTCACCATCTTCAAATAAAAACTCGAATGTTCCTGCGCCACGGTATTGCATTAATTTGCAAGCATTCACACATGCTTCAAGAATATCTGCACGTGCCTGTTCTGGCAGAAATGGTGCAGGTGCTTCTTCTAGAACTTTCTGATGACGGCGCTGTAAAGAGCAGTCACGGTCATAAAGATGAATGGCATGACCATTGCCATCACCCAAAATCTGAACTTCTACATGACGAGGTTTTTGCAGAAAACGCTCCATATAAACCGTGTCATCACCAAACCACATTTCAGCATCACGCTGGGCAGCTTGGACAGATTCAAGCAGAGTGTCTACACGCTCGACAATACGCATACCACGGCCACCACCGCCTGAGGCAGCTTTAACAATCAGCGGAAAACCGATTTCTTTTGCTTCAGCAAGAGCATTATTGGTCGTTACAGCATGAGCTGAACCAGGTACGGTCGGTACACCAGATTTTTTCATCGCCATGATTGCTGAAACTTTATTACCCATCAGGCGAATATGTTCAGGACGTGGACCAATAAAAATGAATCCTGAACTTTCTACGATTTCTGCAAATTCAGCATTTTCAGATAAAAAACCATAACCCGGATGAATTGCATCTGCACCGGTAATCTCTGCTGCTGTAATAATAGCCGGAATATTTAGATAGCTTTCACTGCTGGTACCAGGCCCTATACATACTGCTTCATCACAAAAGCGTAGATGCATCAGATCCTTGTCGGCATCGGAATAAATACCAACGGTTTTAATTCCTAAAGTTTTACAAGCCCGGGTGATGCGCAAGGCAATCTCACCTCGGTTTGCAATTAAAACTTTCTGCAACATATGAATCCCCGGGTATTAAGCGCGATAGCGGAATAATGGTTGACCAAACTGGATGACTTCACCATTTTTGACCAGAATTTCTTCAATTACACCGCTTTGAGTGGCTTCAATCGGATTCATGATTTTCATTGCTTCAATAATACCTAACGTATCACCGGCAGAAACAGTCTGGCCAATTTTAACAAATGGCGCTTCACCTGGGCTTGGTGCTGCATAGAACACGCCGACCATTGGAGACGTTTCTACTGCACCACGTGGTGCTTTAGCTGCAGGGGCTGATGCAGCTGGAGTTGGCATCGCAGGAGTAGCCGCCGCTGCAACGACCGGCATACGGCGTGTCAGGGCGATAGACTGATCGCCTTCTTTGACTTCAATCGCCTGCAGGTCGGATTCAATCATCAAGTCGATGAGTTTCTTGGTTTTGCGGATATCCATGGATGAGTCTTCCTAATTATGATTGGTGAGAAGAGGGTTTAATTTTTTCGATCGCATAGTCCAGAGCAAAATGATAGCCTTTTGCTCCTAAACCACAGATCACACCGACTGCTTTGTCGGATAAATAAGAATGATGACGAAAAGTTTCGCGGGCATGCACATTAGAAAGATGGACTTCAATATAAGGAAGCGCAACGCCAAGCAAGGCATCGCGTAAAGCTACTGAAGTGTGCGTCAGTGCAGCAGGGTTGATAATAATAAACTGTGTACCATCATCTTGAGCCTGATGAATCCGGTCAACAATTGCACCTTCCCAATTGCTTTGAAAAGTATTCAGAGAAAATCCTGCTTTTTGAGCATGTAAAGTCAGACTTTGATTGATATCCTGAAGGCTAAGACGACCATATACTTCCGGTTCACGTTTACCTAGCAAATTTAAATTCGGTCCATGAATAACCAAAATGGTTGAACTCATCCAGCCTGCTCCAATATCAAAAATATATGCATTCTTTGCAAGATGTCAGCAAAGTTTGCGTATTATGGCATATTATTCTGCAAATTCTTTATAATTTGTATTAATTGAAACAGAAGATCAATGCCAAAATTGAGCTATATATTGAAAACTTTGCAGGGAATTGGCAATGTTAAAAAATGACAAATTTATAATTTTTTTAAATTTTAAAAGATATCATGAACTGGCTAGATGTATTAAAATTTCTAGTAATGGGTTAAAAGTTTACTTATTGCTCTTCTAAAATATTTTTATTTACGAATTTTATCATTAAGTTTTCTGTAAATATTTTTTTATAGATTTAAAAATTATTACATAAATTTTTAAATCTAATTAAATGTTTGATTTATGCAGAAATTCGAGGATTCTATTTTTTGATTTAATATCTTAACTGAATGAGAAATAAAAAATTTATTTTTAATGATATATAATTAAAATATTGAAATTAAATAAATATTTTAAAAAAATGAGGATCTTAACGAGAGTCCTATTAAAGAAGGTTTGCATACATAAAGTTGGGTTTTTCTTCATTTACTCATGAATCTATTTAAAAATTTTTAATTGAAAAATTTACTAAAGGTGAATTTATAGTTATTAAGTAGCCAATAGATCTAAATGAAATAAATAGGTGATTTACTTAATCTAAATAAATTTTCAGTAAAAATATATAGTATAAATATCATACAGCAAGTTGACCTTTTTGTTCATACTAGCTGGAACTTGATCTCATCCCAGTCTGAATATTCAGCAAGTCATATTGGCAAAATCTTAATTACCAGTAAGTTTCCTGTTTATATCTTGAGCAAAAAGAAGAGGAAACAAGAAGTTATTCTATTTTAATTGGCTTCATCTTGCTCATTTCCTATTTAAAATACTCTTAAAGGCAGTTAGCAGGTTTAGGAATACCAGCAAGACGGCTCAAGTGCCGAGCAACTAGGCCGGTATTAAATTTTTCCTGTAAAAGGGCATTATCAATTAATGGATCATCCAGAGTCTTGATCAGATACTTAATTAGCGGGCGGGTGGCAGGAGAATGCCCATACTGATGGTAAAACTGACGTACGGCTTGTAAGACTCTGAAGTGCCAAGGAGTTAATTCAAGCTCCAGTGATTTTGCCAGTTGCTGAGCAACCTCTTCATTCCACAACGTATAATCGACCAGATGGCCGTCCTGATCCAGTTTAAGATTCATAAAAATAGCCTAAGTATTATTTCAAGCGAATACAACGATTGAATTGCAAAATAATATCTGCAAATTTTAAATAATCAATTAGATCAATAAAATCAGGGAGTTTTTCTATTAAAAGTTCTGTATCAGTTCTTAATATGTAAAGGGAGGCACACTCTTTTAACCACTCGACAGAAAAATACAGCACTGCTTCACCCATAAGGACTATGGTATCTTCAGGACTATAAATTTTCTGTAATTTGCTTAATGCCTGAGGAGCGGAGGAGTAATCTGACTGTACAAGAAAAAGGGTTTTATCTGTCATATATATTACTCGTGAAAATTACCAATACAGAACATGATCAAAAGAGCGGATGAATTCCGCATCAAACTTTACAATTTGAATTTCCTGCTGTGTATTTTTTACAAAAGAAGAGTTTTGGTCTTCTTCCTCTATAAGTACAGGTGTTAAATCATAAAATTCAAAACTATCTAACAGATTTGAAGCAATCTTGAAGGCATGGCGTAACTGGTCAAATTCTAATTTGGAGCGTAATAGAGTGAGAGCTGCATCTTGCAGTAACACTTTGACTTGACAGCCAAAAGTCGCCAAAACCATTGTGGCTGAAAGGCTTTCATGTATCTGTAAACTACCAAGGTTAGGCTGGGTTAATATAACAAGTACAGTTCTCACACAATTCACCTTTTAAAAGCAACAATCTATTGAAAATAACAACTTAGAATTGAATTAAACGTTGAGCAGACTGTACGGCATCTGCCAGTTCACCTAATCCAACCAGTTCAAATCCCTGAGCAAGGTTGTATTGACTGATCTGATGACGCTGTGCATTCTGCTCATCAGTAATGCCACGTGCTAGTGCTGCACTGACACATACCGGTAAGCGAATATTTAGTTTTTGCCACTCGTGAGTCAAACTGCGCTGATCATCTGGTAACCATTGCAAGCTATTGGCTACCATTACACCATCTTGGTAAAAAAATACACGAAAGTTTTCATCTTTAGTTTTTAAGGCCTGAGCAAGACCAAGTGCATGCCAGGCATATATTGAAGTCGGAGCAGAGGTAATTAGTAGTAAGGTACTCATTAAATATTCATTCGGTTTAGATCAGTGATTTGTTTCGATCAGGGTTATGACGGAGCAATACGCATTATCATTTAAGGGTAGTATACAATGATTTTAGTGACTGGTGGTTTAGGCTTTATCGGCTCGCATGTAGTTTTAAACTTGCTAGCTCAAGGGCAAGAGGTCATTATTGTTGATAATCTGGCCAATGCTAATTTGCAAACTCTGGAAAGACTTGAATACATTTTTGGAATGTATGTGCCATTTGTAAAAATTGATGTACGTAATACGCCTGCCCTGAATAAAGTTTTTGAACAGTATTCAGTTGATGCTGTGATTCATGCTGCTGCATTCAAGTCTCTTGAAGAATCTAGATTAAAACCACTTGAATATTACAATGATAATGTCAGTTGTATTATGAGTCTGTTACGTTCAATGCAGCGCACAGGTGTCCGCTCTCTAGTACATTTATCTTCTTTGGCCGTATATGGTAAATCCGGTTTGGATCTCACAGAAGATGAGCCATTTAACTATACCTATCCAAATCCTTATGTTAAATCTCAACAGATGGTTGAAGAGATTATTTATGATACTTATAAAACAGATAATGAATGGAAAATAGCTATTTTAAGGCTGGGTAATGTGGCGGGAGCTTTTGAACACGGAGTTTTAGGTGAATATGTGACACCTTTACCAAAAAACATTATGCCGATGGCTATGCAGGCCGCAGCAATGCAACGGGAATATATTGAATTACAGCGTCATGCAAATACAGAGGATCAGACTGTAGAGCGAAGTTTTTTACATGTACTTGATGCATGTGATGCAATAATTTCTAGTTTGCTCTGGCTGCAAAATCAATATCATTGTTGTGAAGCATTTAATATTGCCGGAGAGAAAGTAGTTTCTATACAAGCTCTATTAGATCAGGTAGCGACTTATACTCAATCAGACATTCGTACCATCGATGCAACCCATAAACTCGATGAGCTTGAACAGTTAGGTGCTAATTTGAATAAAGCTAGAATTCAGCTTCAGTGGGGACCTAAACGCACCTTGAAACAGATGATTGAGGATGAGTGGCGTTTTTATCAGAATACACTACAAGGGCAATAATTAATTTAATAAAAATGATTATTATTTACATAAAGGTGATTATTGCTTAGCATAATAGATTACGAGCAGTTTTAAATGATTGAACCAATATATTCTTAATTCAGTACAAAGATAGAGGACGTTTATGCAAACTCGAATCGAACACGACACTATGGGTGAGGTTGAAGTCTCGAATGAAGCTTTATGGGGAGCTCAAACACAGCGCAGTTTGCAGAACTTTAAAATTGGACAGGAACGTCTGCCGCGTCCTATGATTCGTGCAATGGGGCTGGTTAAAAAGGCGGCAGCAATGACCAATGCCGAACTTGGCCAGATCACAGATGAAATTTCTGGTTATATCGTTGGTGCTGCTGAAGAGGTGATTGAAGGTAAATGGGATGCCCAGTTTCCGCTAGTTGTATGGCAAACTGGCTCAGGCACCCAGAGTAATATGAACTGTAATGAGGTAATTGCCAATATTGCCAACCAGAAATTGGGAAATGCTTTAGGTTCACAAAAGCCGGTTCATCCAAACGATCATGTAAATCGGGCCCAATCTACTAATGATTCATTTCCGACTGCAATTCATGTAGCAGCCAGTTTGCAAATTAATGAACTTCTTATACCGGCGGTCACCAGATTAAAAGATACCTTAGAACGAAAATCTGAAGAATTTAAAGATATTGTTAAGATTGGTCGTACCCATTTGCAGGATGCAACCCCCTTAACGTTAGGTCAAGAATTTAGTGGCTATGTATCACAGTTAGATCATGGATTAAAACGTCTGAATCAGGCTCTTGAAGGATTGTACGAATTGCCACTAGGGGGTACGGCAGTAGGAACAGGTTTAAATGCTCATCCCCAATATGCTGAAAAAGCTGCAACGCGACTGTCACAGTTCACCGGCTTGCCTTTTATCACAGCCCCTAACAAATTTGAGGCTTTGGCAGGCCGTGATGCAGCTGTATTTGCATCAGGTGCTTTAAAGACGCTTGCTACAAGCCTAAACAAGATTGCTAATGATATTCGCTGGCTGGCAAGTGGGCCACGTTGTGGCTTGGGAGAGTTATATATTCCTGAAAATGAACCGGGCTCAAGTATTATGCCTGGAAAAGTGAACCCGACCCAAAGTGAAGCTATGACTATGGTGGTTGCTCAGGTATTGGGCAATGACACTACAATTAATATTGCTGGAGCTTCAGGGAACTTTGAGTTAAATGTTTTTATGCCAGTGATTGCATTCAATTTATTACAATCAATCCAGCTTCTAGGTGATGCATGTAATAGTTTTAATGATAACTGTGCACTAGGTATAGAGCCAAATCGTGAAAAAATAGATTATTTCTTGCATAACTCGCTTATGCTTGTGACGGCTTTAAATCCAGTGATTGGATATGAAAATGCGGCCAAAGTAGCTAAAACAGCTTATAAACAAGGAAAGACACTAAAGCAGGTTGCTGTAGAACTTAATCTGGTCACTGAACAGCAATTTGATGAAGTGGTCAGACCGGAAAAAATGGTTTCACCAAATACTAAGTAATCCAGATAGGATTATTTTCTAGCCAATTAAACATCGGCAGTTTTTACAGGCGAATAAATTCGTCCAATAGGTATTAACTGCTAATGATGATTTTTTTGGATATATATTAATTTCCAAGAAAGATATAACAGCTATTTTTCATAATATTTATATGATTAATTTTACTTAAAAATTTGCTCAAATCGCTACTTGGGAACCTATATAAAATAAATGATTATGATCTGGCTTTGCTGGCTACTTTCCTGTTATTTTAGCCAATAAATAAGCTATAAGAATAAGAGCGGGCTTATTTTTTTATTCATATCAAAGGGAAGATCAATCCCAATATCTGCATCATTTCAGATAAGTTTATGCCTTGAAGTATATATTTCTGTCATTTTTTTGGTTGTATGGCCTGCGAGAGTTTGGACTAATTTTCCAGCTTTCTTATACAAGGGAATGGAAGTATAGGTATTTCATGAAAGCTTGGTAAGTGCCGACTACTTAATCCAAGATATACAATGACTTGCTTAATCGCTGTTAAAAATGTTCTTGATAGATATTGTGTCGTGTGAAGCAGAATTCTTGCTAGATTTAAGGCTTAAAATCCCCAACTTATGTTCGAAGCTTGATAACTCTGCTCAATGTTACCAGCAATTTCTACACTCAGATCATTACACCAATGCCTGTCTAGATGGTGTAAGCCGTACCAAGGGAAAGGGTGCGCATTGAATAGGCAAGCACACCAAAACTAAGAACCATAAAGAAAAGGGTAATAATGCTAGGGGTGAGTTTAATAAAAACTGCTGATAGCTTCATTGAATACACCCAGACAATCTCAGAGATACCTGCAAGAATCAGAATAACCCATGCCATAATCGCTAACTTTAAATAGTGATCAGCTCGTCCCGACAAGTGTAAACTGGTGCAGCTTAGTTTAAAATGCACCAGTAGAAGTCGTCTACTTTGAATATAATAAGTGGACCTTAAAGTAAAACTAATAAGAGAATAGTAAAAGGGGTATTGCTTACTCAATATATGCTTGAATAAAAATAATAAAAACACAGGACTAGTATGGATATAATAACAAGATAATTGAGTTTAGTTAGCCCTAATTTTACTGTTATCTATCCTCTTAACGAAAAGAAAGGTGAGGGTTATTTTTTCATCTAAATTTACTTTTAATTAAAACCGGATAGACACTGTGTCAAATGGCTATGTACAATCTGGGTTGTTGAGATTATTCATGCCACCATTGGATACTTATAATGCTAAGGATAGAACGTATTGATCCCCAATCGAAAGCGTGGCAGGATTTTATTGTATTGTGCTGTGAATATTTTCAGCGTCACTGGCCGACTGTCTACACTAATAATAGTGAAACCAAAATTCAAGAACTGATCTCATCCGATTTGAAGCAACGATTTAGGCAGGGAGATCGAGGATTTTTTATTATGTATCTCAACGATGAACCTGTTGCCATTGCTAATGCCTGGCTTGGCAAAGATGATGATATTATCCTAAATGTTGCAGAGTTTTATGTCCGTGATGAATACCATCGGCATGGTTTTGGAAAAGCGCTATGGCGGAATGTAATAAGTTGGGGGCAGAGTCTTGGCGCCGTTCTTGTCGAACTTGAAACCGATGAGCTTAAACCCGCAAATTTTTTCTGGAAATCTCTAGGACTTACTGTGACTCATACCGCTCCAAGGCTTCGCTATAGCTTGACCCTCGTTAATAAGTAATAGATTAATTATTAACTGTTTATTAGCTCTTAGTTACCTGTATTTGTAAAGCTGAGGTGGCATCCTCATAAATTACAGTTTATTCTATAATCCTTAAAATAGTGCTTATAAGTGTAAATAAAATAGATTTGGTTCAACGCTAGCTAGAAGATCAGCTAATTAACGAATAAGCGAGTCTGGTATTACTCGTTACAGATTACCTTATCTTTCTGAACATAATAGTTTAAGGCAATCTTCATATCTTGAAGGAGTTTAGGCTCAGTATACTCATTTGGTGAGAGCTTTAGTAAAGCCGGTATATACTCATTTTTATAAACAGCAGGGTAGTCTTTACAGATGATCTGGGTGCGCTGTTCCTGTGATGTATTAGGATGATCAAGCTGGTCCAGAAAGTCTGTGATTTTTTTATCTGCCTGATCAAATTCTGTTGTTACTGCAGGTTCATTCGAAGGCTCAGCAGCCATAGGCTGTTCTGGTTGTTTTTGACATGCAGTAATGGTTAAAGTGAAAAGAAGGATAAGGACTACTTCTGTTTTCATCGAGGTTTGTCTTTAATTAAAGCTTGCTAATTATAAATTTTAGTTTGTAAAAAAGAAACTTTAAAAAAATTTATTCTTTGATTTAAAATAAAAATATAGAATTGAATGTGTAAGCTTTTACTGAGATGATTTTTGGACCTCATATCCTGCATAATAAAATCAGAAATCATATGGATGCAAGAGGTGCGGGTTTCTTGAGTATGTTGCTAAGTATCTTTTTATTTAATTTTTCAGAATTCTATTTAAAAGAAAAACCTACCGTTGAAGGTGGAAAGTATTAAGAATATTCAACTTGCTAGAAATTTAGATAGAGGCTGAACCTTATTATAACCAGAAAAAATCATCTATTCTGATTTAGACTAATCATTCTCTAAATCATCAATAATCTTATTGAATGAAATATCACTATTAAGGTTTTTAGTCTCAATCATTTTCTGGATTGAGCATTCTTCTTATTTTATCCGCTTTAATATAATCAATAAATGTCGCATGGTGAGCAAAGTTGAAATCATATTTCTATCCTAAATGTCCTATAAGTTTAGGACTAACTTCAATAGATGAAAACTTTCTTTAAAAAACCACTCTTATAGAAGTTAAAATATCCTCTATAGCTTGAAGTCTTCTAGACCTATATTGGTAATTAATTAGTTTACTAAGAAGTTCAGTATACTCAATAACTTTAAAGTCGAGTTGTTTAATGGAGAATCCTGCCATTAGATAACCATTTTCAATAAATGTAGATTTGTGTGATTTACAGAAATATTTAATCTTATCTAGAGCATTAAACTTATCAAAATATAAAGATTCTTCAAAGAGGAAAAAATTAGAGAAAAAGTAAAGCCGCAACTCCCCCGCAAGCGGTTCTATTAGACCATTTGACCTGGTTTACAAATTGATATTTTTAGCAAAAAGTTGAAGCCAATTTTGCCATTTATCAAATTCTCTGCTAATTCATAAATATCAATACTTAACTCTTATAAAAAACTGACTTGTATTCCTTTTTTAGGAAAATCTAAGCAGCATTACTAGAGTACTGTGTCTAACACGCTCTCTTATTTAGTTATTTTCTATCCTAATATTCGTCATTCTC
Source organism: Acinetobacter radioresistens DSM 6976 = NBRC 102413 = CIP 103788 (assembly GCF_006757745.1). NCBI lineage: Bacteria > Pseudomonadati > Pseudomonadota > Gammaproteobacteria > Moraxellales > Moraxellaceae > Acinetobacter > Acinetobacter radioresistens. The sequence goes on from NZ_AP019740.1 coordinate 1,349,619, forward strand.
TATCATCCATCAGCTTTCTAAAGTCTGAGTCCGGAAACTCAATCACATGTAGGCACTTACCATATAGACGTAAATAATATTCGCGTACAGTAGGCTTATGGTACTTTTCCTGGTCTTCTGAGGCTTCGACCTCGGCTATGTACTTCATAAGCTCAAAAGCCACTTGTTCTTTTGCCGTATGGCAAATTTCAGATTTGGTGGTCATTCTTTTTATTCTCCATAAATATTGAAATAGTATAGCTTCACAATTAACAGGTTTTATTGACTATTTATATGTCGATTATAATTTTATTATGCCGAATATTTGAACATTTAACACCCGAAATTTAACTACCATCTTTATAGATGAGATTTGCCAAACCCCGCCAATCACCTTGAATTGTTGTTCTTCTATTTCCTCAGCAGTTAATAAAACTTCTAGTACTTCGTAATAGTATCCGAAACAATCCTGACTGCACTCATCGGCAGAGGTTGTAAAGCCCAACATGACTAAATTTGCGCACATTGATCATAAAAAGAGAATGATGTGAGATGTCTAGCTAATTAATAAACACTAGAGCGTAATACATGCAAGAGTAACCCCCCCAACTGAGGGCTTTTTATAAGTTCAATCATTGGCCAAATAACATTGAATTAGTTGGCATAATTGCTAAAATGCAAACTGCTTTTTAACACTGTTTTGCAATTATTTTGCTAAAGTTTTGCTGGGTAAAATTTAAGCCATTATAAAACAGTAACTTATTTGTGGAAATTTTTAATGCTCGATATTTATTTAACAGATGTTCAGAAACAAGTGCAATTTAAGGATTATCCAGGTGAACATCCAGTTAAATTTATTCTGAATTTTAAAAAGATCTTTCCTAGCGTGATGGAGCTGATTTTACCCGTTTTACCGGATGATGAAGATCTGGAAAAAATGACTTGGGAATCAACAACCCAGGATTTTGAACTATTCAAGAAACTTTTGAATGGCTGGGGAATCATTGAGCTGCGTTTAGGTGCTATTGCCAAATTTAAAGATAAAAAATTTGCAGATCAGTTAGTTAAAAAGACCCAAGCAAAACGTAAAGCTTTATCATTAGAGCATCCTGATTTATCAGATATAGATTTAGATTATCTATTTATGCATGAAATCCATGCTTTGATTGATGCCGAATTGGTAGAAGTGGGTGAAAAATTTTATTTACCTGTTTTACGTGATAGCTGGAAATCACTTGTTTCAGACCGGGTTTTAATGGCAAAGCTATAATTTAAAAATGATTGAGAAAGGATAGCAACAGCTATCCTTCTTATTTAAAGATAATTTATTCTTAAAATCAGAATAGAAAAATATTCTATAAGTTTACTGTTTTAAATGGTGCGCGTACCTTGCGATCATGCAGCAGATAATATAGGACAACACAAATAAGGGCCAGAAGACTACTTATAAAATATAACTGCGAGTAGTTTATATATTCCAGTAATTTTCCGAGTATATAAGGCCCAAATCCCAACCCTGCATCCAGAAAAATGAAAAAGGTTGAGGTAGCAAGCCCCATGCGGTCTAAACTGGTACTTTTAACAGCAATGGTCTGACACACTGACTGAATATTTCCAAAACCTAATCCTAGTAAAACCGCACAAATTAGCAGCATACTTGCAGTTTGAACTTGGCTCAGCAAGAACAAGCCGAATGCTAAAATTAAAATAGCCGGATACATGATGATATTTTCACCTCTTCGGTCCATTAAAGGGCCAGTAAAAGGACGAGAAAATAGTATCGCTAATGCATACATCAGGAAAAAAATAGAAGCCGCCTTAGCCAGATCTAAACTTTTTGCATAAAAATTAATAAAGGAAAGAACACCTGAATAGCAGACTGATGTTAATAGTACAATAATGGCAATCGGCACAGCACGCGGCTCAATAAACTGTGTAATCCAGCTAGATTTTGGAGGTGGAGCTGTTGCTGTTTCCTGTCTGCTTACTAAGTTGGGCATTTTTATACCTAGAGCAGTAAACAGGCAGCAGAATGCAATTATGCTTGAGAATATAAAAATTACATTATAATCAAAATTTAAACTAAGCCAGATTCCTAGAAATGGTCCGATAGCAGTGCCCAAGGTGCTGCTCATACTATAATAACCAATACCTTCACCACGGCGAGACACTGGTAAAATCTGTGCAATCAGGGTTCCTAGAACAGTAGAAGCTACACCCATTGTGAAACCATGAATAGCACGTACAAATAGTAAAAAGCCAATACCATATTCTATAAAATAAAGGCCAGAAAACAGGAAAAATCCACTCAGGCCAGTAAGCAAAGTAAGCCTGTGTCCAAATCGAGATAAAAATTTTCCAATCAGCAGGCGCCCAAATAAGGTTCCTACAATATAAAGACCAGAAATCAGACCTGCCTGTGCGGTGGAAGCACCTAGTTCAGCGACTGCATAACCTACAATAACCACTATTAGAAGATAGAAAACCAGAATAAGCTGAAAGTTAATAGCACTGGCCAGAATAAAATTTCGGGTCCATAAGGGAGCACTGTCTTTCATATTGCACCTCTTTTGGAGTCTTGAAGTTGCTTCAACACTAATTCCAACGTGGCTCTTACAAGGGCCAGTTGTTCTGGTTCAATGTGCCGAATTAATGAATATTCAAATTGATCAATACAACTGCTGCATTGTTCAAACAGGGATAAGCCTTTTGAAGATAAAGTTAGCATTTTTTGCCGTTTATCTTCTGTATCAATTTGCTCCAGAAGCTCAAGCTCTATCAATATATGTATTCGCTTTGCAACAGCAGGCTTGGAGATATTTAAATATTCAGCAATATCAATTGAGGTACATGAATGTTTAAAGTGAATGGTATGTAGTACCTGCCATAATGAATAATTCAAGCTGTAAGGTTCAAGAATGGTATTAATCTGATCACTCATCAATCTAGCCGAAACCAGAAGTGCAGAACGAAAAGTAGGAAGATTAGACATATAGTTAACTAGGGTAACTAAAATCTGATAATATAGTTCCGAGTTCAGTAAGAATCAAGGTCCTACTACATATCTGTTATAAGTTGTGTTTGGAAAGGTATTAAAAACAGACCACATTAAGTTTTTAACTCAGGCCACTTTTAAAATATGTTTTTATAAACTATAGTAAGGAAAGAGTGAAAGCATACACAAAAAGTTGGAATTATTTTTCAATGTTTTTCATGCTTTAGCTTATCAATCGGAAACCCGTTCAGGTCGAGATTAAGCTTTGCTATTACGTGCTGGATTGTTGCTGGCCTTGGCAACAGTATGTTTACAGATTGCAGTATTCTTGCAGCCATTATTACCGCAGCGATATCAGGTTGCGCCAGTCTGTGAGAAAATTACTCATGTATTACTTGCGCCTCCGCACCAGCATGAGCTGTATTTTTCTTTGGATGACACATCACAGCACCGGTTTCTCTCTGATTCCTCAGTTTATGATCATGACAGCAGTCACCATGATCCTAATCATCAATGCCAGTACTGTACAGTCTATGGAAATCTAGTTCTTCCCCCTTATTTAGATTTTAAAGAAATCCTGATTCGTATACAGATTCGTCTCATTACACTTGAACAATTATTTCGGCATATCTATTTTAGTCTGCAAAGACTGTTCCTGCTTCCGCAGGGACGAGCGCCTCCTTTATATATTCCTGTCTAAATCATTAACTTAAACTTTAGGGTAATCATTACTCTAGACCAGTTTTATCTAAATTTAGAAAGAGAATAGTTATGTTATTACTATCTTCAGACGATACAGTACGGCAAGTTAAATCTATCGCATGGATTATTACCAATATCTTGCGTACAAAACAAAACATAAAGCCACATGCTTCTTTTGAACAATCTCAGTACTGTGAATTGATAAGCTTCTTTAAGCTCCAACCTCAACTTGTGCTTAACAATAACAATACAGTGCTCTGTAGAATAATATAGGTGAAGTAATGGACTTAGGTTTAACAGCGCTTGAGCTTGCACGAATACAATTTGCCTTTACGGTTTCTTTTCATATCATTTTCCCCTCAATTACCATTGGGCTGGCAAGCTTTCTTGCTGTACTCGAATGGAGATGGTTGAGAACCCGAAATCCAATTTTTCAAGATCTTTACAAGTTCTGGATTAAGATTTTTGCTGTAGCATTCGGTATGGGCGTAGTGTCCGGTATCGTAATGAGTTATCAATTTGGTACCAACTGGAGTGAATTCTCACGTTTTGCAGGTGGTGTCACCGGGCCATTGCTGACCTATGAAGTGTTAACCGCATTTTTCCTTGAAGCTGGTTTCTTGGGTATTATGTTGTTTGGCTGGGGCAGGGTTGGTCCTAAAGCCCATTTCTTTGCCACTCTTATGGTCGCTCTAGGTACCTGTATCTCAATGTTCTGGATTCTGTCTTCCAATAGCTGGATGCAGACACCTGCGGGCTATGCTATTGAAAATGGCATCATTGTACCGCAAGACTGGCTAGCGATTATATTTAACCCCTCATTTCCATACCGTTTATTCCATATGGGAATGGCAGCTTTTCTGGTCTCAGCTTTACTGGTCTGTGCAACTGCAGCATGGCATCTGTTAAAGGGCCGTCGCGATGCTATGGTAAAAACTTCTTTCTCTATGGCACTCTGGATGTTGCTGGTGCTTGCCCCATTACAGATTTTCATTGGCGATATGCACGGTCTGAATACTTTGAAGCATCAGCCAGCAAAGATTGCCGCAATGGAAGGACATTGGGAAACCAACCATAATGAAGGCATGCCACTTTACCTGTTCGGTATTCCAGACATGGCAGCAGAAGAAACCAAATATGCGGTCGGTATTCCCAACCTAGGTAGCTTAATCCTGACTCACAGTATGGATGGTACCGTAAAAGGCCTCAAGGATTTTGCTCCAGAAGATCGTCCAAATTCTCTGATTGTATTTTGGAGTTTCCGGATTATGGTCGGTCTGGGCATATTAATGCTGTTACTGGCTTTAGGAGGGCTACTGCTACGTAAAGGTGGTCGTTTATATGAAAATAGAGGGCTACAATATTTTGCTTTAGTAATGGGACCGGCGGGATTTATAGCGCTGCTTGCTGGCTGGTTTACAACAGAAGTAGGGCGTCAGCCTTGGGTAGTATATGGCGTTATGCGGACTGCAGATGGCTTGTCGCCTGTACCGGCAAGTCAAGTGGGTCTGACACTAATCATTTTTGTAGTGGTTTATACGGTGGTATTTGGAATCGGCATTTATTATATGCTGCGTCTGATGCATAAAGGTCCGGAATTTGTTCATGCAGATCCTGTCGATCATGGCGGACCGGGTCATTTTAAAACACCAATGCGCCCACTTAGTGCGGCTACTGAAAAAACAGACACAACCGATCAAGATACAAAGGAGAAACATCATGATTGATTTATCTCTGATCTGGGTAGCCATTATTGGCTTGGGTGTATTGATGTATGTAGTAATGGATGGATTCGATCTGGGCATTGGTATCATGTTTCCCTTTATTCAAGGGGAACAGGAACGCGATGTAATGATGAATACCGTAGCTCCCGTTTGGGATGGCAATGAAACCTGGATGGTGCTCGGTGGTGCCGGGTTATTCGCAGCATTTCCAATAGTCTATTCCGCCGTGCTGTCTGCATTATATATGCCCATAATTTTGATGGTTGTGTTTTTGGTTTTTCGCGGAGTGGCATTCGAGTTTCGCTTTAAAGCTAACCGGACAAAACATTTTTGGGACAAATCATTCATTTTAGGCTCTTTGCTGTCAAGTTTTTTCCAGGGTGTGATCTTGGGTGCGTACATTCAGGGAATTAAAATTGCAGATGGCCGATATATAGGTGGTGCATTAGACTGGCTAACGCCATTTTCTCTGTTCACTGGAGTAGGTGTGGTCGTAATGTACGCAACTCTGGGCTGCGGTTGGCTCATTATGAAAACTGATCATGATCTACAGCAGAAAATGTTTCATTTAATGCCAAAAATGCTAATCGCTTTACTGGTTATCTTTGCAGCTATTAGTTTATATACACCTTTTGCTCAGCCACTTATAGCAGAGCGCTGGTTTACTCAGCCGTATTTAACCTACTTCAGTCCGGTACCAATTCTTGTAGTAATCTTCACAGTTCTTGCTTTACGTGCTGTCAAGAAACAAAATGAACATAAGCCATTTATTTTTACTCTAGCGCTGGTTTTTCTGGCTTTCACTGGCTTCCTGATCAGTCTATGGCCTTACATTATTCCTTATGACGTAACGATCTGGCAGGCAGCAGCCCCACATAGCAGCCAGCTGTTTACATTGGTGGGCGCTGTAATTCTTATTCCGATTATTCTGGCTTATACCGGCTTGGCATATTGGGTATTCCGCCATAAAGTTCGGGTAGGAGATGAAGGCTACCACTAACTAGAAGGAGGTTATAATGAAGCTTTCAGAAAAGCAGTGGTTTGCAGTGTTATGGCTGGCGGGATTTTTCAGTCTGGTTTTAGTGGCCGGTCTATTTCGTGTCTTAATACAGCTTGCCTATTAATTGTACAGTTGGCAGTATGGTATTAAAAAGTGGTCTGTTTAAAACAGACCACTTCCATTTAGTGCTTCAGACCACTTTCCCAGCAGTCTTCTCTATAGTGAAGCAGTAATATTTAAGGCCGATATTTTTGGAATAAGTATGACTCCTTTGCTTGACCGAATTCTTCAGACGTTTCAAGCTACAGCTTCCGATCTTGATACTGTACTTCCTTTTTTTAATACCACTTCTGGCCAGATGATGGAGCAGAGTTTAGGCTATGCTATCTATCAGCGCCAGAATTTTCCTGAATCTTGTGAATATGTACATATAGCCCAAATTGAAAATAAGCAGGAAAATATAGCTTATCTTTTTTCTCCATTTATTCTTGCTGTTCTCCAGTACAAGACAAGTTGTTATTTACCTGTAAGCTCCGAGTTATGGTTAGGTCATTATTTAAATATAGATAATCTTCATTTTATAAAACAAGAAAAATCTCTGGATGAAATGGGACTTTTTATTCAGATAGCACCACAGCAGTTAAACAGTGTGCAAACCAAGCTATACAGCCTATTAAGAGCTTTTCTTGATCCGAAACTTAGACAGCTGATTTTTATTGACCTTCAAAATTACGATGATAAAAATCTGAAAATGTTAGAGCAATCTCTGCATGCGAAGATTATCTATCTGCCGTTTTCTAGTAGTAAACTGCAAATAACCAGGTCAAGCTTAGCTGGCTTATTAGGTAAGAAAAAAACTCAGTCGGCGGCAGAAATATGTGAGCTCATTGCTGAGACCAATGCAGAATTACTTAGTACCTTAAATAATAGCCTAAGTATTAATAATAATTTAAAGCTTATTCAAGACCTACTATATAGCGAACATATTCTGGAAAAAATATCTGTTTATGAAGAATTTATAGACACTATTTTTAAACATAAAACCGAATTAACCAAGAGAGCCTCTTATGTCTAAAAAATCCTCCTCCAAGTTTCCTATTATTACAGTACTGATCAGTATTTTACTTGGCTGTATGTTTTTAGGATTCTTTTATCTGGCTGTTACTCAGGAACCGGAATATATGCCTTCATATCAGAAAAAAATGGCGAATCAGTGATAGCATTATAAAATAGTAGCCTCAGTAAATCTGGGGCTTGTTTCAGGTGACTAATGAATAATAATGAGTTTCTCCAGCGCGTTAAAAATGGGCTCAAACATAGCTCCGAAAGGCAGCTTACTCTTAAAGTCTTTCAGGTCATTAAGAATTTTTTACAAGAATCAGATTATATTCAGGAATTTAAGTTTCCCTCTAGCCGCTTCCTTTCTGAAAGTTTGGGGATTTTACGGGATACTATTGAAAAAGCGTACGAACTTTTAGAAAACGAAAAGCTGGTATATCGGGTCAAGGGTAAAGGGACTTTTAGTATTCCTTCTCAAATTCCACGTACTATTCAGGAAGAAAGCAACTTCAGCTTGCCTGAACAATTGATTCAACTGGAGACTCTATTTTTTGACCAAAATCTGGATTTTTTCGCAGATGGTATGCCAGAGGTACGAAATTTTCCGTTTAAAAAATGGTATGACACCGAAAAACTGGCTTTAGAGCAGAACGGATTAAATATCTTTTTAAAAGATAATACTCAAGGTCTTCCATTACTCAGACAGGAAATCGCCAATCTGGTTAATACACAGCGTCATAGCCGGGTACAACCAGAAAATATACTGATCGTAAATAGTACACAGCAGGCATTATATTTATGCGGACGAGTATTATTTCACCCTAATGACCGGGTGATCATGGAAAATCCTTACTATTCCAATGCCAGTCATCTTTTTAAAATGATGGGGCTAAATATACACTATTGTGATATTGATGCCCAAGGTTTAATGATTGAGCGGTGCCATCATTTAACTGATATTAAAGCTATTTATGTGACACCGGCAAGCCAGTATCCCACTGGAATACAAATGAGTATGCAGCGCAAAAAAGAAATTGTGGCATACGCCCGGCAGCAGAATAGTTTTATTATTGAAGATGATTATGATGCCCTACTTTTAAATAGATCTGAAAATGATGCAATACTGGGTCTGGATTCCTGTCAGCGCACTATTTATATCGGGTCTTTTAGCAAATATATATTACCAAGCCTGCGTATGTCTTACATGATTTTGCCCAGTGCACTGGTAGATGCCTTTACTCGTTATCGGAACTATATAGATGGCAGTGCACCTTCCCAGTATTTTCAAACCATTCTTGGGAAATTTATGCAGCGGGGTTATTACGCTGAATACCTTACTCAAATGCAGCGGATCTATCACGAGCGTTATGAAGCCTTTATTTTTTATTTTCATCAGTATTTAAGTGAATTTTGTTTTATCCATGAGAATTCGCCTGCAATGCAGGTTGCCTGTTACTTTAAAGAAAATTTACCTGATGAACTTGAGGAAAGTCTTGTCCAGGCGGCAGCACTCAAGAATATTAGTTTGACTCGTTTAAGTCAGTTTTATGCACAGCATCCGAGCTATGGGTTTGTACTGGGATTCAGCTCACTGAACCCGACAGAAATTAAGTCATGTATGCTGCAACTGCATGGCCTGATTACGACAGAACTGAAGCGAGTGAATAATATTATTGTTCCCTAGGAAAACAGATTAAAAATTTCATTCCTTAAAAACTGATGTCTTATATTTTTATCTAGATCTTTATGCCAATACATTGCCAGATTTAAGGCTGGCAGTTCAAAAGGTAACTCATATACCTGCACCTGTTTTGAGTAGTGAAGATTGTCTAATATATTTTTTGGAATAGTTAATATGAACTGATCACTCTGTTCCAAAACCTGTAAGGCAGTAGAATAATGCTGGCAGCGCAGAAAAATTTTACGGACCAGTTCCTGACGGTTTAAATAAATATCTTCCAGCAATACACCACTACGCCGTGATGACACACCAATATGCTGGGCCGAAAAGTATAACTCTTTAGACATTTCAGGTAGCTGTGTACACACTACAAAGCGGTCTTCAACCAGCCTTTTATTGCAAAGTTTTTGTCCAAAATCCTGTTCGAGATCAATGACAAAATCAGTTTGTTGTGTAGCAAGATCACTAATAATCATTTTTCGGTCAAGTTTACTGCTCAAAAATTCAATATCACTGTTCAGCTTCTGAAAATGATGAATCAGTTTGGGGAAAATTAATGGCTCGATTTCATCGTGAATAGCGATCTTTAAATTGTGAACCATGCCGACATCAAAATTTTGATGCTGAAGGACTGAAATTCCCTGAAGCACCAGTAAGGCATGTTTGACAGGTAAATAGATTTGTTCGGCAAAAGGAGTAGGCCGCATCCTCGCTCCGCTACGTATAAACAGTTCATTTTTTAAATGTAATCGTAACCGTTGCAAGGCATGGCTTGCTGCAGACTGGCTGATGCATAGAACTTGGGCTGCCTTGGAGATACTTTTTTGCTCATAAACTGCAATGAAAAGAGGATATAAGTTGATATCAATATGATGAAAAATGGCAATGTCGAGATAGTTTTCTTTATGAATTTCATGCATATTTAAGTATTGAATAAAATCATTTGGTTCATATTAAGGTTTGGGCTATGGTAATGTAAATAGAAAATAAGATGATTTCTAAGGATAAAAAATGTTTGAGCTCTCTTCACGTGCACAAGATTTTGTTCAACGTACCCGTAAATTTATAGAAACAGAAATTGAACCTGTAGAAAAAGTGTTCTGGGAAGAAGTACATCAACTTAATCCCGATGGAAACTGGAAGAGCTGGCAATGGCCTGAACAGTTGACGGTATTAAAAGAAAAAGCTAAGGCTGCTGGCCTGTGGAATATGTTTTTACCAGATGCTGAGCTTGGTGCAGGGCTTTCTGTACAGGAGTATGCTCATATAGCTGAACTGACCGGCCGTAGTCTGCTGGCGCCTACTGTATTTAACTGTAATGCGCCAGATAGTGGCAACATGGAGCTACTCTGGCGTTATGGTAGTGAAGAGCAAAAGCAGCAGTGGCTCAGTCCATTGCTGGCAGGCGAAATCCGGTCAGTATTTTGTATGACTGAACCTGCTGTGGCTTCTAGTGATGCTACCAATATGCAGGCAACAGCAGTCATTGAAGGTGATGAGATTGTACTTAATGGCCGTAAATGGTGGTCATCAGGTTTAGGGGATCCAAATGCTAAAGTTATTATTTTTATGGCCCATACGCCAGATGAGAGTAAAGACCGGCATCACCAGCATTCTATGGTTTTAGTACCCATTGATACAGCAGGCGTGACTATTGAGCGTATGTTACCTGTTTTTGGTGATTATGATGCTCCGCATGGACATGGTGAAATCAGCTTTAATAATGTACGAGTACCACTCAGTCATTTTATTGGCGGGGCAGGTCAAGGGTTTGAAATTGCCCAGGGACGTTTGGGACCAGGCCGTATACATCATTGCATGCGATGTATTGGAGCTGCGGAAAAATCATTAGATTTAATGATTGAGCGTGGTATGTCCAGAACTGCATTTGGTAAGGAAATTCTAAAACTGGGAGGCAATCTCGAGCGGGTTGCAGAAGCACGTGTAGCCATTGATCAGGCCCGACTTTTAACCTTGTATGCTGCCTATAAAATGGATACTTTAGGAAATATGGCAGCTTTAACGGAGATTTCTGCAATTAAAGTGGTGGCGCCTAGTGTACTTGAGAAAGTTGTAGATATGGCTATCCAGATTCACGGTGGCGCTGGTATGTCACGTGATACGGTATTAACAGGTTTCTTTGCACAGGCACGCAGTCTGCGTCTGGCAGATGGCCCTGATGAAGTACATAAGGGTATGATCGCCAAACTAGAACTGGCAAAACGTGGTTATAGTACCCGAAGAAAAGCTTAAAAATTCCAGGAATAGAATAAATGACGGTAATTGATGTTGGTGGACAGATCAAAAAAGGCGAAGAACTAGATATTGAAGCTGTAGAACAATGGCTAAAACAGCAGGGTATTGATCTGCAGGGTAAGGTTGAAGTAACTCAGTATTCGGGAGGGGCTTCAAATTGGACTTACCGCTTGAACTATGAAAATCTGGATCTGATACTACGTCGTCCACCTAAAGGGACTAAAGCCAAATCTGCACATGATATGGTTCGTGAATATACAGTACAGAAAAATCTGGCACCTTATTATCCGGTAGTACCACAAATGGTCGCCCTTTGTGAGGATGAGTCTGTCATCGGTTGCGACTTTTATGTGATGAAGCGTATAGAGGGAATTATTCCACGTGCCAAACTGCCGCCAGAGCTTCAGTTGGGTGAAGCACAAGTACATGAGCTATGTATTAATGTCATTGATAAGCTCATTGAATTACATCAAGTACCTTATCAGGGAACTGAGCTGGAAAAACTTGGTAAAGGCGAAGGCTATTGCCGGCGTCAGGTAGAAGGTTGGGACAAACGCTATGAAAAGGCCAGAACCATCAATGTACCTTCTTTTAAGTATGTCCGAAAATGGCTGCTGGATAACATACCAGAGGATTCAGAGACCTGCTTAATTCATAACGACTGGCGTTTTGACAATGTAGTGTTGAGTCCGCAGCAGCCCACACAAGTTATTGGTGTTTTAGACTGGGAAATGGCCACCTTGGGTGATCCATTAATGGATCTGGGCAGCGCCTTGGCTTACTGGGTAGAACCAACTGATAATATGATCTTCCGTTCTACCCGACGTCAACCAACTCATTTACCGGGTATGTTTAGCCGCAAACAAGTGGTTGAATATTATCTGGATAAAACTGGCCTGAAACCTGATAACTGGACCTTTTATGAGGTATTCGGTATTTTTCGTTTAGCGGTCATTGCCCAACAGATTTATTATCGTTATTTTCATAGGCAAACTCGAAATCCAGCCTTTAAAAACTTCTGGATCATAATTCAGGCCTTGCATGTACGTGCATTGAAACTGATTGCTCAGCAGAAAATTCATGAAAACCCGCTGGCCCAGAAATATGTACATAAGTTGCAGGAGATCCTGAAAAAATGACTACAATATATCTGGTTAGACATGGTCAGGCTTCGTTTGGCGCCACTAGTTATGACCAGCTATCTCCTAATGGAGAACTGCAGGCTAAACTTCTAGGTCAGTACTTCAATAAGATTCTAAAAGATGAACCTTATGTAGTAGCAGGAAGCATGCGGCGTCATCAGCAGACCGCTCAACTGGCACTTGCAGAATACTTTCCTGAAGTTCCGGTCCAGACATTGAGCGAATGGAATGAGTTTAACCATCAGCAGGTTTTCTCTCGCTATGAACCCCGTTTTAATGAGCCTGCACTGCTCAAGCAGGATGTTGCCAAAGAAAGCAATCCACGCGCTTACCTGGCTAAAATCTTCGAAGGTGCCATTCAGCGTTGGACAGGAGGTGATTATCATCATGAATATGATGAATCATGGCCTCACTTCAAGCAACGTGTAGAAACAGCACTCGTAAACCTGTGTAATGAGCTAGAAAAATCTAAACCACGTTATGCAATTGTTTTCACTTCAGGAGGGGTTATATCGGTAGCAGTCGGCAAACTTCTGGAGCTTAATCCTGACCGGACTTTTGCGCTTAACTGGGCAATCGCCAATACCAGTCTAACTACTATGCGTCTGGTAGGTAATGAGCCACAATTGCTCAGCCTAAATGAACATCATTTTATCAAGGCTACTCACCCTGAATTACTTACATGGATATAAAAGGAATAAACCATGGCTAAAACAATCTTAATTACTGGCGCCAGTTCTGGGTTAGGCGCGGGTATGGCACGCGAATTTGCACAAAAAGGCTATAATCTCGCAATTTGTGCGCGACGGATGGAGCGCTTGGAGCAGCTGAAGCAGGAGCTGGAGGTTCAATACGGTATTAGAGTTATTGCAAAAACTCTGGATGTAACGCATTACAATGAAGTTTTTGAAGTATTTAAGGCGTTTAAGCAAGAGTTCGGAAAAATTGATCGAATTATTGTAAATGCAGGAGTGGGTGAAGGCCGCCGTATTGGTAAGGGAAATTTTGAAGTTAACCGTGCTACAGCAGAAACTAACTTTATTTCTGCTTTAGCCCAGTGTGAAGCAGCTGTGGAAATTTTCCGTGCACAAAATGCCGGTCATCTTGTCGTAATCTCATCCATGAGTGCTATGCGTGGCTTGCCAAAGCACCTTTCTACCTATGCTGCCAGTAAAGCGGCTGTAGCGCATCTGGCAGAAGGAATCCGTGCTGAACTTTTAAATACTCCCATCAAGGTTTCAACAATTTTCCCTGGTTATATTCGAACCGAACTGAATGAAGGGGCTAAAAAACTTCCATTTGAAGTGGATGAAAAAACCGGTAGCAAAGCACTCGTCGAAGCCATTGAAAGAGAGCCCGTTAAAGCTTATGTTCCAAAATGGCCATGGTTACCCATGGGTATCGCAATGAAGATATTGCCTTTAAAACTGGTGAATAAACTTAGCTAGTACCAAGACTCTCCGGAGTCTTTTTTTGAACAGAATTAAAAAGAAATGTAGGTACTGTTTACCGAAATTAACAGCCTGAACAAAGTATGCATGGAACTATATCTGAAACTAAAGTAATTTTTATAAAGATTAGATTTTGAAAACCAAAAAATCAAAGTGCACACGTGATTCAGGAAATTAGTCAGTATGCTTGAAAACCAGATTGAAACTCATCCTTTTACACCTTTTTTACCAGAAAATGCAAAGCTGTTGATGTTAGGAAGTTTTCCACCATCGCGTGAGCGCTGGAAAATGGAGTTTTACTATCCGAACTTTCAAAATGATATGTGGCGAATCTTCGGTCTTATTTTTTTTGAAAATAAAAACTATTTTCTTGATATTGATAAAAAAAGCTTTAATGAAACTTTAATTTGTGAGTTTCTGGTAGATAAAGGTATAGCCATTTATGATGTTGCGGAAAAAGTAATTCGTCTAAAGGGCAATGCTTCAGATAAATTCTTGCAAATCGTGACTACAGTCAAGCTTGAAGAGCTGCTTATGCCGATTCCTGAATGTCATACTCTAATGACCACAGGAGATAAAGCAACAGAAACACTAATTTCCCTTTTACCTGAAGGAACTGAAAAACCCACTATTGCCATGCCGAGCCATACCCATTTTATGGGCAGAGACCTGAATCTATACCGTATGCCATCTTCATCACGTGCATATCCATTAGCACTTGAAAAAAAAGCAGAATTATATGGGAACTTTTTTCAGGAAATTGGCCTGATTTAATGAATATGATCATTTCAAAAGGATCCATATTAAAAAAGCGGCCTATATAGACCGCCTTTTTGTTAGACTTTTATAGCCAGCTTATACCAGCGTCATCAGGCTGGCATTACCACCTGCAGCAGCAGTGTTAATACTGATTGCACGTTCAATAACTAAACGCTCAACCGGAATCTGTAACTGTTGCGGCTCTAAGTGAGTAATTCCAACAATTGCACCTTCGCGCTGTGCGATCTGTTTCTGCAGATTCATGAGTTGGTTCTGACTACCATGATGTAACACAGCATCAAAATCACCAGTTTGAATATTTTCAATGATGTGGAATTGCTGACGTATAACTTCAGGTAACCTGGCTGCATGTTTTTGATAGAAGTCATTACCTTTAAGTAAAACTGGTTGACTACCTACCGAGAAAATTGCAATAAGTTGAGCAATCTGTTCCTGCTCACTCTCTGCCAGACTTAAAGTTCTTTTACGTGGTAACACAGCATACTGATTTGATTCCCCGGTTGGTCCCTGCAATTCAAATACTTTCCCTGCAAAGAAGCTTTGCTCTTGGCCCAAAGTATATTGTGGCAGATTCTGTTTTACCCAAGCCAGAAAATCGACATATAACGGATTAGCACTTGTATGGTTCACCGTCTGTACTGCAAACGGCTGTTCCAGTTTTTTAGGCTGACAATCTTGCATCAAGCGGTATAAATAGAGCGGACCGCCCGCTTTTGGCCCTGTACCAGATAAACCTTCTCCGCCAAAAGGCTGTACACCTACCACGGCACCTACAATATTACGGTTAATGTAAAGGTTGCCTACTTCTGCATGTTGAATAACCGTTTGAACTGTTTCATCAATGCGTGTATGTAAACCCATAGTCAAGCCATAGCCTTTAGCATGAATGGCATCAAGTAACTGTGCAAGCTGGCCCTGTTTGTAGGTAATTACATGCAATACCGGTCCAAAGACTTCACGTTTGAGTTCATTAAGGTTTGGTAACTCAATAAGTGTTGGAAGAATAAAAGTCCCATCTTTGAACTGGTTTTGCTCCGGATTATGCGCAAACTGGTATACCGGGTAACCTTGTTTCTGCATTTTCTGGATGTGATTTTCTATATTGGTTTTTGCTTCCTGATCAATTACCGGTCCGATATCTGTATTCAGATAAACCGGATTGCCAACCCGTAACTGCTGCATGCCACCTTTTAGCATATGTAAAAGCGGTTTTGCATTATCTTCCTGCACACATAAAATACGTAGTGCGGAACAGCGTTGGCCGGCACTATCAAAGGCTGAGCTCAAGACATCGAGCACCACTTGTTCAGTTAGGGCAGAGGAGTCCACAATCATCGCATTCTGACCGCCTGTTTCAGCAATGAATACCACTGGCTGACCATGACGGGTTACACGACCTGATACAGTTTTTTGCAGAATCTTGGCAACTTCAGTTGAGCCGGTAAACATGATGCCCTGGATACGTGCATCCTGGCTAAGTAATGCCCCTACAATTTCACCACGGCCTGGCATAAGCTGTAGCACACTATGAGGAACACCAGCCTCCCATAGCAGTTCAACAGCAAGAGCAGCAATGAGAGGAGTTTGTTCTGCCGGTTTTGCAACTACACAATTACCGGCCACCAGTGCCGCAGCGATTTGCCCACTGAAAATTGCCAGCGGGAAGTTCCATGGACTGATACATAAAACGGTACCCAGCGGTGTGACTACACTCTGAGCCGCAATTGATTCCATTTGAGTAGCATAATAACGCAGGAAATCTACCGCTTCACGAACTTCAGCAAGGCCATTTGCATAGGTTTTACCGCTTTCACGAGAAAGAAGAACCAGTAACTCCTGAATACGTTTTTCCATCAGGTCGGCTGCTTTTTTCAGCATACCTGCTCGCTGGACCGGTGTGGTATTTGCCCAGTCTGATTCAGCTTTTTGTGCCAGAGTCAGTGCCAGTTCTACATCTTGAGCTTCTGCTTCATGTACATAACCCACAATATCCTGATGAGAAGATGGATTTAATACCGTGACCAGACTACGTTCCAGGCTGGAATCAATTTCCTGTCCCAGCATAGGCTGGCTAGACCAGGTTTGATCATGAAAACGGGTTGCTGCATCATTTAGAGCTTTCAATACCTGGTCATTTGCCAGATCCAGACCTTTAGAATTGTGACGCAGATTGCCATACAAATCTTGAGGGAAAGGAATAGAAGGATGTTTCTGTCCCAGTTTTCCGGTAAAGGCTGCAGTCTCTCTAATTTCCTGAACAGGATTGCGGATCAGGCTTTCGATGCTCAGATTCTTGTCAGCAATACGGTTTACAAATGAAGTGTTGGCGCCATTTTCGAGCAGGCGACGTACCAGATAGGCCAAAAGAGTTTCATGGCTGCCGACAGGCGCATAAATACGACATGGAATGCCCAGTTTTTTATCCTGACGTGAACCTACTACCTGTTCATATAACGGCTCACCCATACCATGCAGACATTGGAATTCATACTGACCCGGATAATATTGTTCCGGTTTAGCCAGTTGGTAAATCGTTGCCAGTGTTTGCGCATTGTGTGTGGCAAACTGCGGATAAATCTGTTCAGGCGCGGCGAGAAGTTTCTTAGCACATGCAATATAAGACAGGTCAGTATGGACTTTTTGAGTAAATACCGGATAGTCCGACATACCTTCAATCTGGGATTTTTTAATCTCACTATCCCAGTAAGCACCTTTAACCAGACGGATCATCAAACGTTTTTCAGAACGTTTTGCCAGATCAACCAGATAATCGACCAGATTGAAGCAGCGTTTCTGGTAAGCCTGAATAACAAAGCCAATACCTTTCCACTGGGCCAGAGATGGCTCGAAACATAGACGTTCTAATAGTTCCAGAGACAGTTCCAGACGTTCAGTTTCTTCAGCATCAATATTCAGGCCAATATTATATCCTTTGGCCAGCTCGGCTAATTTGAGAATCTTAGGATAAAGCTCTTCATGTACTCGGGTAACCTGAGCACGTTGATAACGCGGATGCAGGGCAGAAAGCTTGATTGAGATACCCGGGCCATCATATACATCTTTGTCTTTAGAAGCCTGACCGATTGCATGAATGGCCTGGCTGTAATCATCATAATAGCGTTCAGCATCTTCAGCTGTGAGGGCAGCCTCGCCCAGCATGTCATAAGAATAGCGGAAACCTTTATCTTCAAGTGATTTTGCATTGTTCAGTGCTTCACCAATGGTTTCACCCGTTACAAACTGCTCGCCCATCATACGCATGGCAACATCAACAGCTTTACGAATAATGCCACGCCCGCTACGTGCCAGAATACCTGTCAGGATGCTTGACAGGCTGGTACGGGTTGGTGTTTCCATCAGTTTACCGGTCAGCATTAGCCCCCAAGCTGCCGCATTTACAAACATCAGGTTGCTTTGGCCCAAATGTTCTTTCCAGTTGCCCTGATTAATCTTGTCACGGATGAGCAGATCCCGGGTAGCTGTATCTGGAATACGAAGAAGAGCTTCAGCCAGACACATCAGTGCAATACCTTCCTGCGAAGATAAAGAAAACTCCTGTAAAAGTCCCTGTACAATTCCAGCCTTGCCCGAACCTGATTTACGGTCACGTAAACTGTGTGCCAGATTAAAAGCCAGTTCATAAATTTTCTGGTCCAGCTCTGCAGAAAGCTCAGCTGCCTGTAATAGCTCTTCTACCGCTTCAGGCTCCGCACGGCGCCAGGCAGTATTAATCTGTTCTTCAAAATTGCTTTTTTCCTTGAAAGCAGTGATGTAGCCGAAGTGTGGCTGGGCATTTTCCCGAGCGCTGTATGTATCCATTACATTCATGTCAGTATCCGATGACAATATTAAAAACTGTGATGATCAGTCACTTTAGATAATTTTATAATTACAAAATAAATAGCGAATAACTCACTAAAAATAGTTCATAATTTAGTGAATTATTCATGGAAGACAGGAAATTATGCTGGATCGTACAGATTTCAAAATACTTGAACTATTACAGTGTGATGGACGTATTGCCAACAGTAAACTGGCTGAGTTAGTTAACCTCTCTCCCACAGCTGTAATTTCACGGGTACAAAAGCTTACCAAGGAAGGATATATACTTGGTTATGAAGCTAAACTTAACCCAAACAAGCTGGATGCCGGCTTTGTTGTTTTTGTCGAGGTGATGCTGGACAAGACAACCCCAAATGCTCTTGAAGAGTTTGAAGAGGCAATTCTGGACTATCCGGAAATTTCTGAATGCCATTTAATGAGTGGAGGATTCGACTTTCTGCTTAAGGTGCGCAGTGCCAATATGGAAGAATTTCGTAAAATGGCAGGACAGGTGCTCTGGCAACTGCCAGGCGTAAAGGAAACACGCAGTTATCCGGTGATGGAAGAGCTCAAAACCACAACCCGATTAAAGCTTAAAAGTAAAACAGCAGTTAAAAATAAAGGGGCTTAAAAGCCCCTTTGTTTTAGATATGGATAACCGGTTTATTTCTGCTCATGATACAGACGGTCAGCTTCTTCAAAACGATCAGTCACCTCGCGACCTGGCACTTTACCCATCAGGCTGACCAGCATGATCACTGCCCACGCCAAAATGAAACCAGGAATAATTTCATAGATACCAGTTTCAGCAAACAGGTTTTTCCATAAAATTACTACCACTGCACCTGTGATCATTCCGGCTAAAGCACCATTTAGAGTCATGCGCTTCCAGAACAAAGACAGAATAATGAGTGGACCGAATGCAGCACCAAAACCTGCCCATGCATAAGAAACTAAACCTAAAACCTTGCTCTCTGGATTACCTGCAAGAATAATCGCCAACACTGCAATTGCCAGAACCATAAGGCGGCCTACCCAAACCAGTTCCTTCTGAGAAGCATTTTTGCGTAGGAAAGTCTTATAAAAGTCTTCAGTTAAAGTACTTGAACATACCAGTAACTGGCAGCTTAATGTACTCATCACAGCTGCTAAAATCGCAGCAAGAATAATACCTGCTACCCAAGGATTAAAAAGGATCTTGGTTAATTCCATAAATACAGTTTCTGGATTCTGAGTCACTGCACCTGCAAGTTCAGGGTGCTGTGCAAAGTAGGGAATACCAAAAAAACCTGCTCCAACTGCACCGCCTAAACATAGAATCATCCAGGTCATGCCGATACGACGTGCAGCCGGAATTGACTTGACTGAATCTGCTGCCATAAAACGTACAAGGATATGCGGCTGGCCAAAATAACCCAGACCCCAAGCCATGAGAGATAAAATAGCCACTATGCTCAAATTGGAGAACATGTCGAATGCAGCAGGTCGAGCAGTTTCCAGCAGTGTCATAACTTGAGTAGTGTCGCCAATACTTAAAAATGTAATTACGGGTGTTAGTAGTAAAGCAAAAATCATCAGGCCAGCCTGGAATGTATCAGTCCAGCTAATAGCCAGAAATCCGCCAATACATACATAACTGATAGTTGCAATAGCACTGATCCATAGAGCAGTCTGGTAAGACATTCCGAAAATACTTTCAAATAGACGTGCACCTGCAACCATACCTGAAGCACAGTAGATTGCGAAGAAAATCAGAATAATCATTGCTGATGTAATCCGCAGGATTTTCTTGTGGTCTGCAAAACGGCTAGTGAAATAATCTGGAAGAGTTAAAGCGTTATGCTGGACTTCGGTATGTACCCGCAGACGGCCTGCAACCAGTAGCCAGTTTAGCCAAGCACCAATAATTAGGCCGATGGCAATCCATGCTTCAGAAAGTCCAGACAGGTAGATTGCACCTGGAAGGCCCATGAGTAGCCAGCCACTCATATCTGAAGCACCGGCTGAAAGAGCGGTGACGAAGCTGCCGAGGCTTCGACCACCGAGAATATAATCTGAAAAATCGCTTGTGGCTTTATAGGCATACAAACCTATACCTACCATAGCGATGATATAAAATATAAATGTGATGAGGGTAGGGTTAAACTGTTCCATGCCTGCCTGTCCTTATGCTGTATATGTGCATTCCAGCAAATAGCGCATTATATCTGATTCACCTGGAAAGGCTGTGATTCAAGCACAAAAGTGATTTTTGTACTGTTACATTTGTAATACAATTTTACATGCAAAATGTTACTTTGTGTAACTTTAGTTACAATAAATTTATTATAGTGATTTATAAAGATTAATTTTTAAACTTATAACTACAATTTTGCATTAATGTAAAATAGTGAAAAAATTTAACTTTTATACAGCGCTTCAAATAGAAAATTCAAATTTCTGCCAAAATTTACATAAAATTACGTTAGTTGCAGAACTTGATAAAAATTAGTAAAAACTTTCCAAATGTTTCATATTGTAAGTAGTGAAAATTATAACAAGTCCTATTATACTTCTATTGCACTATAATTGTGCACAATTTAAGAGTTAACGGAATGAATATTGGACAAAACAACAGGTTTCGCACCGAAAAGGACTTATTAGGCACCAAAGAGGTGCTTTCTTCAAGTTACTATGGCATTCATACTTTAAGAGCCTTAGAAAACTTTCAGATCTCTCAGCAGAAAATAGGTGAACAGCACCATTTCATCCGCGCTTTGGCTCAGGTAAAAAAAGCTTCAGCACAAGCTAACCAGTTTTTTGGAAAACTTACCGAACAGCAGAGTCAGGCCATTCAGGCAGCATGTCAAGAACTAATTGATACTCCAGAGAATTGGGAAAAACATTTCCCGCTAGATGTCTATCAAGGCGGCGCTGGTACTTCTATTAATATGAATACCAATGAGGTAATTGCCAACTTGGCGCTAGAAATGACCGGTCATGACAAGGGCTCATACTATATTATTCATCCCAATGACCATGTGAATAAATCACAGTCAACGAATGATGTCTATCCGACTGCCTTAAGAGTTGCGACCTACTATGCTTTAGATCAACTGTTTATGCAGGTCGAAAATTTAATTACTTCACTTGAATATAAGGCAACTGAATTTCGTTTTGTCTTAAAGATGGGACGTACCCAACTGCAAGATGCAGTACCTATGACCCTAGGACAGGAGTTTCGTGCTTTTGCTACTCTGCTCAAAGAAGATGTACGTTTAATTCAAAAGATGCGCCAGCTATTATTGGAAATTAGCCTGGGTGCAACAGCGATTGGTACCGGTGTAAATACGCCACAGGGTTATGCGGCTAAAGTGGTAGAATGCTTAAAGGAAATTACTGGTCTGCCGCTTTCGGGAGCAGAAGACTATGTAGAAGCAACCAGTGACTGTGGTGTATTTATTATTCTGTCGAGCAGTTTAAAACGTCTGGCCTGCAAACTATCAAAAATTTGTAATGACCTGCGTTTATTAAGTTCGGGACCACGTACCGGACTAGCTGAAATCAGTTTACCTGAAATGCAGGCAGGTTCATCTATTATGCCGGCTAAAGTAAATCCTGTGATTCCTGAAGTAGTTAACCAGATTGCTTTTAAGGTTATAGGTAATGATTTAACCATTACCTTTACTGCTGAAGCAGGCCAGTTACAGCTTAATGTCATGGAGCCTGTCATTGCGCAAGCCTTAAATGAATCAATCGGGCTACTCACCCAAGGCATAAAAACACTGGATGAAAAATGTATACAGGGCATTCATGCCAATGAAAAGACCTGCTACGAAGCAGTAATGCGCAGTGTTGGAATAATTACCTTGCTTGAACCGATTCTTGGTCATGGTGCGTGTGATGAAATCGGTAAGCAGTGTATTGCTGAGAATCGTACAATTCAGGACGTAGTTTTAGAGAAAAAACTGCTGACCGAAAAACAGCTGGAAGAAATTTTCTCATTTGAAAATCTGGTGAGTGAAGTATTGTCCGGAAGTGTTTCACAAACATTAGACCAGGTAAGCTAAATAATTTAGGTAAAAGTAGTATTTTTAAAATTCAAAAGGATAGCCCATGCAGCTATCCTTTTATATTAATCAGGTTAATCCTGATATTCTATATAATCCCATAGATTTAACCGGCTTTTAATTTCACGGCGAATATGAGGGAGCTTTATCAGTAAAGTCCCCTCAATCCATAATGCCAAAGCCTGGCTGGTTAATGGTTCTCCAGAAAGTTCTACAAGCTGGGCGCCTTTAACTGTCACTATAACGTGTTCATTGCGATAGTCTTCAATACCTTTAAAAAGTATTTGCAGCTCATAACCTGTATCGACAATTACCCACTCTAGCTCAATCTGGATATTTTCACTGGATTTTAAAATAGCCTGACCTTCAAGAATATTACTATCGGAAGCCAGGCAGTCATATTCCACACGGATTTTGCTCAGGAACCATTCCTGTCCACCTAAGTCATCCAGAGTTTTCTTGGGCGTCAAAATATCATTTAAATTAAATTGCCGGCTTAAATCAAAAAATTGCATTACGGGGAGATGTGAACTGTAAAAGTGGCCATCTTAAAAGATCAGGTCGTCAGGCACAACTTTTACAGTATATAAATGCAAATTTTGAAAATCAGACTTACATCATCCATTCAATAGGCAGTCTTGAGACTGTATCCATCATGAAGCACTGAAAACGGCTAGTCCCGGGTTCATTCTGATGTTCTATCACTTTGCCGTCCTTTTTCTGTTCTAACCAGACAATGTTACCTTTTTGATCTAATTTGAGCTTATAAGCAATCTGGGGAAGGTGCTTATCGAGATTTAATGTAATCTGTTTTTGTAAAGCTTCAGATTCAATCACCAAGCCTACTTCTGTATTCAGATTAACTGAACGTGGATCAAAATTGAATGAGCCAATAAAAACCTTGCCGTCTACATCAAAAAATTTAGCATGCAAACTGGAACTGTTCTTGCCTTTGGAGGGTATTACGTTACCGGTGGCGACTTCATACCAGGTACGACGCTTTCGCTCCTGATAAGGCTTAAATTCATAAAGCTGTACACCATGTTCAAGCAGACTTTTACGGTACTTTCCGTAAAAGGCATGGACCAAAGCAACATCATTGGCTGGCAGAGAATTGGTTAAAATTCTGACATTAATTCCATTTTTAGAAATATTAGAAAGGTACTTCTGACCGATTTCTGTAGGTACAAAATAAGCTGAAACCAGTTCAAGATGGTTTTTAGGCTCACCCAATATAGAAATCATCTGGTTATAAATCAGTTCATTGCCAGTTGCTAGTCCTTTAATTTTCTTGGGAGAGTCTGCTACAAAATATGCTTTGGCCCAGTTGATCGGGCGTTCCTGCAAATATTGGTTAATCAGTTCCTGAGCCTGAGAAATCCGTTCTTCCGTCGGGTTGCGAGAATTTTCAATCAGGTCATATTCTTTACGTAATGCAATTAACTGGTCAACCGTACCGAAACCGAGCAGCTGTTGTGATGAGTAGCTCAATTCATGCAGCCAAAATTCTGCAAATACTTGATTAGCCTGCTCAACAGCTTTACCAGAAAACAGAATGTCCATGTCGGTAAACTGGAATTCCTGACTCGCATCAAAGTATTCGCGGCTAATATTCCGTCCACCTGTTACGGCCATGACTCCATCAGCAATAATAAGTTTATTATGCATACGCTGATTGACATATTTCATGCGAAAAAAATAGTCCAATACCCGCAAATGCCGGTATTTGTAAGGATTAAATATTTTAATTTCAAAATTTGGATGCAGACTGAGTACTTTTAAAGTCGGGTCGAGCTGTGTACCATTCTGATCATCAATTAAAAGCTTTATTTTTACACCACGATCAGCTGCTCTTAGGAGTTCAGCAAACATCAGGTGCCCAATAAAATCATTATTCCAGATATAATACTGTAATTCTAAAGTATTTTTTGCATTACGAATCAGGTGGATACGTGATGCTATACTACTAAATGCATCTTCCATGGCCAAATAGGCAGTGAGTCCCTGTCGGATTTTTTCGTCTTTAGCATCATCATTAATCCAGGGGCGAGAAGGCGTATGTTTATGCTCCGTATATTCCGAGATATTGGGAGGGAGCTCACAGCCAGTTAAACCCGTCAATGTCATACCAATAATTATACCTTTCAGATGATTATCTAATTGCATTTTAATTATGTGTCACGTATCTCTTTCACATTTAAGATAACATCATGCCTGAGTAAATACTTGAATGTTTTAGCGTATTAGAGTTACTGTTAGGTATTAATTTTTCAGTCAGCCTTACAGATTACAGGATGAAAATGTAATGAAATCACGTGCAGCAGTCGCATTTGGGCCAGGTCAGCCCCTGGAAATTGTTGAAATAGATGTTGCTCCGCCAAAAGCTGGTGAAGTACTGGTTAAAATTACACACACTGGTGTATGCCATACTGATGCTTTTACTTTATCAGGTGAAGATCCGGAAGGCGTTTTTCCAGCGGTTCTAGGGCATGAAGGTGGCGGTATTGTAGTTGAGGTCGGAGAAGGGGTTACTTCGGTGAAGCCCGGTGATCATGTTATTCCGCTCTATACTGCAGAATGTGGCAAGTGCAAATTCTGTACTTCAGGCAAAACTAACCTGTGCCAGGCAGTTCGTGCAACTCAAGGTAAAGGCTTAATGCCGGATGGTACGACCCGCTTTTCTTATAATGGTGAGCCTATTTATCATTATATGGGTACGTCTACATTCAGTGAATACACTGTAGTAGCAGAAATCTCTCTTGCTAAAATTGATCCGGAAGCCCCACTTGAAAAAATGTGCCTGCTCGGATGTGGTGTAACGACAGGAATCGGTGCAGTACATAATACGGCAAAAGTTGAAGAAGGTGCGACTGTCGCGATTTTCGGTTTAGGTGCAATTGGACTGGCAGCTATTCAGGGTGCAGTGCAAGCCAAAGCTGGCCGTATTATTGCAATTGATATTAATCCGGACAAGTTTGCACTGGCTCAGGAAATGGGCGCGACTGATGTTGTCAATCCGAAAGACTATAGCAAGCCTATCCAGGAAGTCATTGTTGAGATGACTGATGGAGGAGTTGACTATAGCTTTGAATGTATTGGTAACGTAGACATCATGCGTGCTGCACTGGAATGCTGCCATAAAGGCTGGGGCGAGTCAGTCATTATTGGCGTTGCCGGCGCCGGTCAGGAAATACGTACCCGTCCATTCCAGCTGGTAACAGGCCGGGTATGGCGTGGTTCGGCTTTTGGTGGCGTCAAGGGGCGTACCCAGCTACCAGGTATGGTACAGCAGGCAATGCGTGGTGAAATTAAAATTGATCCATTCATCACGCATAATTTACCTTTGAGTAAAATTAATGAAGCTTTTGATTTACTTCATGAGGGTAAATCTATCCGTACAGTGATTCATTTTTAGTTCTAGGCAAACCTAAACTTTATAAGCTAAAAAATAAAAAACCGGGAACTTTCCCGGTTTTTTATTTATTTAAAATTAAACAGTGACTAAACTCTTTTTCAAAACAGCAGCCATTGCTTCAGCCACATAATAAATATTTTTCTGGTTTAGACCTGCAACACACATACGTCCGCTTCGAACCAGATAAATACCGTATTTTTCCTTAAGCAGATCGACCTGTTCAGCAGTCAACCCGGTATAACTAAACATACCGTTCTGGTTTACCAAGTAGCTAAAGTCTTGATTTGGTAATGCGCGACTTAATTCATCTTTTAGAATCTGACGCATTTTCTGGATACGGGTACGCATACCTTCAACTTCAGTCAGCCAAAGGGAGTGTAGTTCTTCATCATTGAGCACATTTTCAACCAGTAATGCACCCGTTGTAGGGGGGCTAGAGTAAATACGGCGAACGGTAGCCTTGAGCTGGCCCAGAACGCGCTGAGCTGTTTCTTGGTCGTCACAGACAAAGGAAAGTCCGCCAACACGTTCACCATATAGCGAGAAAATCTTGGAAAATGAATTGCTGACAATAAAGTTCATTCCTGCCTGATCCAGTGCACGGATCAGATAAGCATCTTCTTGCATGCCGTGGCCAAAGCCCTGATAGGCAATGTCCAAAAACGGAATCAGGTTTCCTGTTTTTAATACTTCAATTACCTGATCCCACTGTACAGGAACAAGATCGGCGCCAGTCGGGTTATGACAGCATGGATGCAATAATACGATACTTTGTTCTGGCAGTTGCTTTAAGGTATCTAGCATACCCGCAAAGTCCACACCATGGGTTTCAGCATCAAAATATGGATAGTAATGTGTATTGATACCTGCACCATTGAAGATGGCTACATGATTATCCCAAGTTGGATTACTTACCCAGATTTCAGACTCAGGAAAGTATTTCTTAAGGAAATCTGCACCTACTTTAAGAGCACCTGATCCGCCTAATGTTTGAATTGTAGCAACACGTCCCTGAGCTCGAGCCGGACTGTTTTCAGTAAACAGCAAGTTTTGAATGGCTTCACGGTAAGGTTTGAAGCCTTCCATTGGCAGGTACAGTTTGGTCGTATCGTTCAGCTTGGCAATATGCTTGTACGCTGTTTTAATGGCTTCGAGCTGTGGCACAATACTGTCTTCATTATAATAAAGTCCAATACTCAGGTTTACCTTGTCTGTACGGGCATCCGTATTGAACTCTTCCATTAGAGACAGAATCGGATCACCCGGATAAGGATTTACATGCTCAAACATTCAATTACTTCCTTAAGTCGTACAGCCTTCTAACTGTACTCTGTTAAAAACTGCTCCAGTCCATCATCCATGTTCTGGAGGGGATTTACTGGCTCAGGTGTCAGTTTCCAGAACCATATTATGACGTTGAAGTGCCTTGCGCTTTTTAATCTGATAGGCGATCAGCAGGCACAACAGCCATCCTGGGATCATCATAACTGCAATACGCATATCTGGCGTCATTATCATAATGCCTAAAATACCAATCATAAAGACTATACAGAGATAGTTTGTGAATGGATAAGCCAAACTTGGAAATTGCGTGGTTTTGTTTTCACGTATCATCTGTTTGCGGAATTTTAAGTGAGTGATAAAAATGACCATCCAGTTAATAACGATCGCAGCAACAACCAGCATCATCAGCAGACTAAACGCTTTCTCTGGAAACATGTAATTGAGCAGTACACAGAGCAGGGTAACAAAAGCAGAGATTAGTACGGCCGGCACCGGAATACCATTTTTGTTAATTTTACTCAAAAACTCAGGTGCATTACCCTGTTTGGCCAGACCGAGCAGCATGCGACTGGTACAGTAACTGGTACTGTTATAAACAGAAACTGCTGCTGTCAGTACTACAAAATTCAGTACAGTCGCAACTCCCTGACTGTTAAGAGAATCAAAAATCAGCACAAACGGACTGCCGCCTTCGGCCATTTTGTTCCATGGAAATAGCGATAAAATTACTACGAGAGTACCGATATAAAAAATTAGGATACGGTAGACAATCTGGTTAATAGCTTTAGGCAAGGTTTTCCCGGGTTCGTGCGTTTCTGCTGCAGCAATACCGACAAGTTCAATACCACCAAAAGCAAACATGATTACAGCCATGGCCATAACCAGACCACTGATGCCGTTCGGAAAAAACCCACCTAGTGCCCAAAGATTGCTGATGGTCGATTGTGGTCCTGCGCTACCGGTAGTGAGCAGATAGCTACCGAAGCCGATCATACAAATGATCGCCACCACCTTGATAATAGCGAGCCAGAATTCCATTTCACCAAAAAATTTGACATGAAGCAGGTTAATGCCGTTGATCAGAATAAAAAAGCCTAAGGCGGTCATCCAGGTTGGAATTTCAGGCCACCAGTAGTGGATATAAAGACCAATTGCACTGAGTTCTGCCATACACACCAGTACGTTCAGTACCCAGTAATTCCACCCAGACATAAATCCTGCGAATTTTCCCCAGTACTTGTAAGCAAAATGACTAAATGAACCGCTTACCGGTTCTTCTACAATCATTTCACCTAACTGGCGCATCATCAGGAAAGCAATCAGTCCTGCTATTGCATAGCCCAGAATAACTGAGGGGCCGGCCATTTTAATTGTTTGAGAAATTCCCAGAAATAGACCGGTACCGATTGCTCCTCCAAGAGCAATCAGCTGAATATGACGATTCTTTAAACCTGCGTTTAAATCACCTTGTTGAGGATTATCCATATGATCCTTTCTTCCTTGTGTTTTTCGCATTCGTAATAATTTTATACTTAATTACGTATAACATAATTTAAACCTTGAGAACATAGCCGATTTTTTAAATTTTTGACTGAAAAGTCTAGTTATATTGTTGGGTTAGCCATTATATAAAAATAAGTTATTGTTTTAATAAATAAAAATTATTCATAAATTTTATTCTAATTGCCGTTGAGCCTGTATCTTTATATGGCATGAGAAAAGTTACTCAACGCTAAATTTTTTCTTTTGGCCAAGTCTGTAATGAGCTAAAACATTCAGCTTTAAAGAAGAAAACTATATTTTTCAGTTTTTTCCAGCTTTGTCGGGCTTGGTGATTGCTAAAAAATAATGAACTCTCTATGATCAGGCAGGCTGAAACTTGCTAAAGTCTCAGCATGAAAAACCGGAATAGACGAGCGAAGACGGATATTTAAAAAGGATGAAAAGGGTTAAAACATGAGTGAAGAAAAGGTCTCTGGTGGTGTTCAGTCTCTAGAAATAGGGCTACACGTATTCAATTCACTGGTAGAACATAATAACCCCATCATGCTGAAAGACCTTTCACACAAACTCGGCATGCATCCTGCTAAAGTCCACCGTTATCTGGCCAGTCTGATACGCATGAATTATGCCAGACAGCTTGAAGATGGCCAGTATGGCCTTGGTGAACAAGCATGGCGTCTAGGTTTACGTTGTATCCAGCATACGGACACCTTGCAACTGGTTCAAAGCCAGATTTATGAAATGCAGGGCAAAATCGGTTCAAGTATTCAGATTAGTAAATGGTCGCCGCGGGGCCCTCTGGTTGTCCAGTCAATTGAATCGTTGCATCCGGTATCGATCGTGACGCGTGTAGGCTCAATCATGCCATTAGTCAACTCTGCTGCGGGCCGGATCTATGCGTCTTACTTGCCTGAACATCTGGTGCGGCCACTTATGGAAGAAGAGTGGAAAAAACATACCTCATCAAATAAAACACTTTCCCCTAAAAATTGGGAAGAGTTCTTAATATTAAAGAATCAGATACAGGCACAAAAAATGTCGGTGGCACAAGGTGATCTTCTGACCGGGATTAATGCAGTTGGTTTACCTATTTTTAATACTTACAATGCTATCGAGTTTTGTATTGTGGTAATTGATAGTGAAGATATGCTGCCCATTCAAGCGAACCATGAAAAAATTATATTTTTAAAGCAGATGGCCGAATCAATTAACCAGTACATCCGTGAAAGATAACTAACTGGTTAAAGACAAGAAGGCGCTATTAGAGCGCCTTCTTGATTTTATAAAAATATCAAAAAATGCAGGGAAAAACTCCTGCATTCTCTAAACATAGGGATTATAAATTAATCAGTTACACTGAGTACACCACGTTTAATCTGATCGCGTTCAATTGATTCAAACAGGGCTTTGAAGTTGCCTTCACCAAAACCGTCGTCATCTTTACGCTGAATAAATTCAAAGAAGACTGGTCCGATCATATTCTCAGAAAAGATCTGAAGTAGAAGACGTTTTTCGCCGTCTTTAGTATTACCATCTAGTAAAATGCCACGTTTTTTCAGCTCTTCTGTTGGTTCACCATGATTTGGTAAACGCTCAGGCAGCATTTCATAATAGGTTTCTGGTGGCGCCGTCATGAACTTGGCTCCTAAGTCATGTAGCTTATCCCAAGTCGAAACCAGATCATCTGTGATGAATGCAATATGCTGGATACCTTCACCATTAAAGTCAGCCAGGAATTCGGCAATCTGGCCATTTCCTTTATCACTGTCTTCATTTAATGGAATACGAATCATGCCATCTGGAGCAGTCAGGGCTTTTGATGTTAAGCCAGTGTATTCGCCTTTAATATCGAAATAGCGGATTTCCTGGAAGTTGAAAATCTTTTCATAGAAATTAGCCCAGTATTCCATACGGCCTTTATAAACATTATGGGTCAAATGATCAATTTCATTTAGACCAGTTCCAACCGGATTTGCATCTACACCTTCTAGGAACTCAAAGTCACTCTGGTAAATATCCCGATCAATCAGGAAAATTGGCATACCACCAATCCCTTTAATCGCCGGGATATTCAGTTCCATTGGACCTACCTTGTTTAGCATTGGTTCAGCGCCCAGCTCAAGCGCCTTTTTATAAGCCTTTGCAGCATCTTTAGTTTTAAAACCCATAGCACAGGCAGAAGGGCCATGCTCATTAAAGAAATAAGATGCGTATGATTCTGGCTGATAGTTTAAAATAATATTGATATTGCCTTGGCGCCATAAATAAACATTCTTAGACTTGTGGCGGGCTACTTTAGTAAAACCAATCGTTTGAAACACCTGATCTAGTTCACCATCCTTCGATACGAATTCAATGAAAGCAAATCCGCAGAGTTCTAAAGGATTTTCTAAAACGTTCATACAACTTCCTCTTGTTGTGTTCAAAAGCCTGTTCAGCTTTTGCCTTCTACCTGAAATTATTTTTAATTCTGAACATGAATCCGGATTGGAAATATAGAAATACTCAAATATGTTTTTCTACTCTTAAGCATCCGAGCCTGTTACAGAGTTAAAATTTTTAGTGAAATTTTCAGAATGTCCCATAATTAATTCTATTGCTTATTTCCATGCCCTAGATAAATTACAGACTACATCCCATTTGTTTCAATGATACTCAAAACAAAAAGTTATGCAATACATAATTAAATTATGTAGTCTGTAATTTGGGCAATAATTATATAAGTTCATGTTGAGGCAAAACAGGCTAAAAATTCTTCCTTATAGAGTTTATCAATTGTTTTATCTAGGTTTTATTCATTAAATCTTAATCATAAATAGAAGTTTATTTAATAATAAATAATTTTTTTAGTTTAAGTTCTTGTCAAAGAAACAATGTACGCGTATTTTAGAAAATAGATATTTTCTCAAACATTGGTACAAGATGTTAAAGCAACCTGAACTTATGAACGCATATTATTATTTCTGGCAGTTTAAATGATTGCCTGAATGCGTTCGGGCAAATAAAGGTTGCCCATCAAAATTAAAACCTGATCGGCAAACCTGATCAGGTTTTTTTATGTCTTATAGATTGATAATTATGGAGCTTCCCTCATGTATACATTTAACTTTACTTATTTTGGCAATTTTTATTGGTTTTATTTTGGCCCGCACATGCAATCGCTTAGATCTCTTACGCTCAAATAAATCATCGGACTGAAATAAACAGTCCAGAGGAATAACCAATGAATGCTCTCAATACTGCTTTAAACCAATCGGCTACAACAGAAAAAACTTTAAGCCTGCCTCATCAATTAAAAGCACAATATTCTTTATCTCCTGCATTAGCCCGGCAAGTTGCTGAGCATCGTACAACTATACAAAATATTCTTTCAGGCGAAGACTCTCGTCTTATGGTAATTACAGGACCTTGTTCTATTCATGATCCGGTTGCTGCACTCGAATATGCCCAAAAATTAAAACAGCTCCAAACTAAAATTTCAGACCAGATTTTTCTGGTCATGCGCGCTTATATTGAGAAACCTCGTACTACGGTCGGCTGGAAAGGGTTTTTATATGATCCACATTTAAATGGTTCTTCAGACTTGCAGTCAGGCTTAGAGCAATCCAGAGCTTTATATCTGCAACTCATCAGTATGGGTTTACCTATTGCGAGCGAAATTTTAAATCCGATGGCTACGGCATATTTTGATGACCTATTGGCTTGGGGAGCCATTGGCGCACGAACCAGCGAATCACAAATTCATCGAGAAATATCCAGCCATATGCCGTACAGCATTGGTTTTAAAAATGGTACCGATGGTTCAATTCAAATCGCACTAGATGCCATACAGTCAGCCAGAAACTCCCATCAGTTCATGGGTATGAGCCAAAATGGCTTACCTTGTATGTTAAACAGTCTGGGTAACAAGTTACCACATTTGATATTACGTGGTGCAAATTCAGGCCCTAATTATGACCTTGCATCAATTGAACGGATACGTGCCTGTCACAAAGCTGTGCTTCCACCTTTAGTTATTGATTGCAGTCATGGCAACAGTTCTAAAAATCCTTTATTACAGACCTCAGTACTCCAGCAAATTATTGCTGAGCGTAGTGAAACTGATGTACGGGGAGTAATGCTGGAAAGCCATCTTGTAGATGGAAACCAAGCAATCTCCTGTAATATGATATATGGTCAGTCAGTCACAGACGGTTGCTTGGGATGGGATAAGACATCTGCCTTGTTGCTTTCTGTTGCAGAGCAGATGCGCTATGAATGTGTAGTATAAAATATAAATAAGAGCAGGGGCCCGTATACTTAAAGAATACGGGCTATATCTGTAAATTTAGGGTTGTAGGGGGTTCTGTCTGTCTACAACAATCTTATAAAATATCAAGCTTAAAGCGATAATAAAAGCACAAAGCAGGTACATCACCGTATAGCCGTACAATGCAACTACATAGCCTAGTAATACAGCCCCTAATGCTATCCCTGTATCATATAAAGTAAAGAAGGTTGAAGTCGTATGGCCAATACGATATCTAGGCGAACGCTGGATTGCCAAAGTTTGTAAACAGGGCTGAAGTGAGCCGAAACCCATACCGATAAATATTGCACTGATCATTAGACCGGTTAAAGTTTCAATCTGGCTAAGAAGTATCAAACCGATAATAAAAAGAATGATAGATGGATAAATAATGATATTTGGGCCTTTAATATCATACAGTCGGCCAGTAAATGGACGAATACTCATCATAGCCACAGCAAATACTACAAAAAACAATCCAGCAGAGCTGAGTAAGCCTTTAGTTTCAGCAAAAGTTGAAATATAAGACATAATACTAGAGTAACCAAATGCCAGGAGCATAACCATCAGGGAAGCGGGTAAAGCACGTTTTTCAACAAAATCCTGTAAGCTGATTTTCTTTTTCTCAGTAACTTCAGGTGATTTTTTAATTTCGCGAATGGGGATAAGCAGGCAGAAAGCAAAGCCTAGACAAATAATGGTTGCTAAAATCAGCGCGACGGTAGTGTAGCCTAATGGTTGAATCAAGCTAAGCCCTAAAAGTGGACCCAGCACCAGCCCCAAGTTTATTGACATAATAAAATAGCCCATGCCTTCGCCTTTACGTTTTTCTGGAATGAAGTCATTGGCAATCGGTACACAAACCGTAGTAAGAATACTAAACCAGATACCATGCAGAAAACGGATAACCAGCAGAACACTAAGATTGTCTGCCAGAAGATAAGCGAATGAAAAAAGACAAAAAATCAGCTCAGAAACTAAAAAGGTCTTTTTCTTGCCAAATTTTTCAATGATTAAGCCACTAAATGGTCGCACTACAATAGAAGAGACCATAAATAGAGTCATGGCTAAACCAGCCTGAGCTACAGTACCATTCAGGTCACTTATAATATAAACGGGTAGTACTGCAGTTTGTGCGAAATAAAATATGAACAAAAACATGTTATTGAATAAGCAAAAAATAAAGAACTTATTCCATAACTGAGAGGAGTCTATGGATGCCATGATAAACCTATAATAACCGGGAGAGCATGACTTGAGACGTAGAGAAATTGATATTTTTTATAATAGGAAAAGAGGGAGATAAATAAAAAGTAAATACGTCATAAAGTCATATAACCTGTAAATTATAAGTGAAAGTATGTAAATTGTATAGAGACGATGAACTAAAGCAAGATTATGAGAAATAGCGATTAAGCTACATATGATATATAAATACAAAAACAGCTTCTTCTACAGTGTATGAGTGAATCTCAAGTTATGTAAAAGAAGCTGATGAAATTAATTTTTAAAGTCCAGCTTCATAAGCTGTATTAGAAAGTAATGTGTCTACATCTTGCATATTATCTGGACGAATTTTATAGATCCATCCCTTACCATACGGATCTTCATTGATAAAGTCTGGATCATCTTCAAGTGCAGAATTGATTTCTACAACTGTGCCTGAAACTGGTGCATGAATATCAGAAGCAGTTTTTACGGATTCGACCACACCAGCCTGTGCACCTGCTGTAATCTGACTGCCAACCTCTGGCATTTCTACATAGACCAGGTCACCTAAAGCATCTTGAGCGTGGTCGGAAATACCAGTAACCACAAGATCACCTACAATTTTTACCCATTCATGTGTACTTGCATACTTCAGTTCCGAAGGATGATTCATGCCGATTCCTCAAAAAGTTTTAAAGCATTTTTGCTTTGTGTTATACAGGTTTTTGTTTAAAAACTAAAGTCTATAAATACGGATCTTTACGCCAATTACTAGGACTGCGGCCGCTCCAGCGCTTAAAGGCACGGCTAAAATTGGCAACGTCAGAATAGCCCAGCTCGTCGGCAATCTGTTCAAGGGTATAGTCAGTCCGTGAGAGAAGTGATGTAGCATGCCGGTAGCGCACTTCATCAACCAGACTAGAAAAAGAGGTGCCCTCAGCAGCCAGCTGGCGTTTTAAGGTACGGTCTGACATATGCAACCGATCGGCCACGCTTTCTATACTAAGATAGTGCTGTTCTGAATGAGTGAGGATATCACGCACCCGCATGGCCAGACGTCGGCGTTCACCCAAAGCAGAAAGTTCAGCTTCACACTGGTTAATTGCGATTTGACTGGCAATCGGGTCAGCATTAACCATCTGTAAACCCAGAAACTTTTTATCAAAGCTGGAAAGTATGTGTGGCTGATTAAAACGGAAATGATGTGAAGGCATTTTGGCTAAATAGCGGTCAAATCCTTCAGGTTTGGCAAAATCAAAATCAATTTCTCCTTCAAGGTTATTAATGCCAGTAATAGCCTTGGCCATACTGATAATACCAATAGTCAGGGCAAGAATAATTTCGGTCCTTAAAGGTTCAAGTTGTATGTCACACTGTAATTGCAGGGTTGCCTTATCACCAAAAGTAGAAAAATAAAGCTGTAGAAAGGGCATACGAAGTTGAATAAAACGTGCAGCAAGAACCAGGGCTTCAGATATATTGCTGGCTGTCATGATTGCATAGCCAATAAAGCCATGAATTGAAATTCGCATTTGGGTACCAAGATGGTAGCCTAAAGATTGCTCGCCTGTAATTTTTAAGGCATGTTTTATCAGTTCGTTGGCAAGAGGAGTTGGAATACGGTAATCCGGGTGTGCGAGCTGTTCACTACTAAAATGAAAGGGGGCAAATAAAGTCTCTGCGCTATAGCCCCAGCGTGACACCACATCTAGCAATAACAGGCCATATACCCCTGGAATACCCACATCTTGCCGGGATGAAATTATCTCCATGCGCTATCCATTGCTCTCATGCTTTCCAACGTGCTGTTTACATCTTGGCATGAAATTAAACTTTAAACTAGAAGAATTGTTGGACAAATCAGTTGCTTAATTTTCAATTGCTGCTTTTTTAAATACTACTATTTTTGTAGTAGAGATTAATAGGAGATCCTGAAATTGGTTATAAGCCTGAGTGACATAAGTAACAATACCCCGATCATTTTTAGTTCTGGATGGAATGATTGCTGTAATTTCGACTTCAACATGAATGAGATCTCCCGGTCTGGTAGGCTTGGGCCAACGTAAACTGGTTTCGGTACCAATTAAACCGCCTGCTACCGGAAAGCACTCTGTCCATAAATGCATGGTAATTGCAGAGGTGTGCCAGCCACTTGCGGCCAGACCTTGAAAAACAGGATGCCGGCTTGCTTGCTCTTCATCCAGATGAAAAACCTGTGGATCATATTGAGTGGCAAATTTTTTGATTTCTTCAGTAGTCATTTCATATTCACGGCTGATAAAACGATCACCAATGTGCAAATCTTCCAGATAAGGCATTATTCTGTGTCCTCAACTTTCTTTGGTATTTGCTGTTCAACTAAAAAGCCACCAGTTTGACGTTGCCATAGTTGAGCATAAATACCATTTTGCTGAATCAGTTGCTCATGAGTACCCTGTTCAGCGATCCGGCCCTGATCCAGTACAATTAAACGGTCCATCTGGGCGATGGTCGAAAGCCTGTGAGCAATTGCAATGACTGTTTTTCCAGTCATAAGAGCGTCTAGACTTGACTGAATGGCAGCTTCGACTTCAGAATCCAGTGCACTGGTAGCTTCATCTAAAATCAGAATAGGTGCATCTTTTAAGAATACGCGGGCAATTGCAATACGTTGACGCTGTCCACCTGAGAGCTTGACACCACGTTCACCCACCTGCGCATCATAGCCCCGACGCCCCCCCAGATCAGTTAACTGAGGAATAAAGGTTTCTGCCTGAGCTTTACGTACAGCTTCATACATTTCCTCATCAGTTGCATCTGGCCGGCCATATTTAATATTTTCTGATACGCTACGGTGTAGCAGAGAAGTATCCTGAGTAACCAAAGCAATATTAGCGCGCAGGCTGTCCTGAGTTACATTCTGGATATCTTGGCCATCTATTAAAATACGGCCATTTTGAATGGTATAAAACCGCAGCAACAATTGAATAAGGGTTGACTTACCTGCGCCAGAACGGCCAACAATCCCGATTTTTTCACCTGGCCGAATGGTAAGATTCAACTGATCAATTACATTTTTTTCATTATAAGCGAAAGATACATTATCAAAACGAATTTCACCCGCAGTTACTTTTAATGGCTTGGCATCTTTTTTATCCTGTATTTCTACCGGTCTGCTTAAAGTTCCCATTCCATCCTGAATTGTTCCGATATTCTCAAAAAGGGCAGAAATTTGCCACATGATAAAGAATGCCATACTGTTAAGCTTCATAATCATGGCTGTGGTTGCGGCAACCACTCCAAGACCGGCTTTACCTTCTACCCATAGATGAATGGCTGTTCCCAATACACCTAGAAAAAGTACAGCACTCAGCATATTTACACTGATTTCAAATTTAGCTCCAAGACGCATTTGCCGATATACTGTCACCATAAATTCCATCATGGACTCTTTGGCATAACGACTTTCACGGCCGGCGTGTGCAAATAGCTTGACAGTCTGAATATTGGTATAGGCATCTGTAACACGTCCAGTCATGACAGCACGGGCATCAGCTTGCTGTTTTGACACTTTACCCAGGCGTGGAATAAAGTAGTAAGCTGCGATCATGAACAGAACTAACCAGACGAGTAGGGGTATCATTAGAACAGGTGAAATACCTATAAACACAATACTGATCGTAGTGAAATAGACCACTACGTAGGCCATCATGTCGCCTAAAATAACCCAGAATTCTCGTACTGCTAACGCTGTTTGCATGACCTTGGCAGATAAGCGCCCGGCAAAATCATTATGAAAAAAATCGAGACTTTGCTGTAAAAGAAAATTGTGAAAACGCCAGCGCAGACGCATTGGAAAATTGCTATATAAAATCTGATGCTTAACAATAGACTGCATACTGGCAAAGAGGATGTTGGCAAACAGAAAGCTGGCCAGAATCAGCAGATTGGTTTCATGATTTACATAAAAAGTATCAGGTTGGCTTGTACCTAGCCAGTCAACCAGTTGTCCTATTTTCGAATAGAGTAAAGCCTCAAAGCTTGCGGCGCCCGCAGTTACAAGGACTAATAAAAAAATATAAGGACGCAAGCCTTTAGTGGCTTGCCAGATAAATGGAAAAAACCTTCTTGGTAATGATTCGTAAAGACCTTCAGTGGGATAGGCATCGACACGCTTTTCGAACCACTTCAACATTATTTTTTCCTCTGAATACAATATATTAACTAATATAAGTTTAATTCAATTTATAGGAGAGATAGAGATTGATCAATCATTAATTTAGCCATATTCCGCCATATAATAATATTCAAAATATGAGTTTTTTAGCCGTACTACACTTAATTTTACGCCATATAAGAGAAAAGATAATGGCGTAAATTGTGAATTCAACAGGAAAAACAGATATGAAAAAATTATTAGCTAGCGGTAGACTTGAAAAGCTGGTGCGATTTTGAAGGATAAAAAATCTGCTTGTAACTTTACCGGATTAATAAAATCAGGACTTGCTGAGCCGCTTATGTGTATACATCTGTTGATCTGCTTCTCTGATAGCAGCTGATAGACCAAAAGTCGGATGACGCATAGCCAGCCCGATTGAAGCACTAATCTTTGCCTTTTCAAAGGCCTGTGTAATGCGATTAACCAACGATTCAGCACCTGAATGATCATTTTCAATACTTAGTATGGTGAACTCGTCACCTCCTAAGCGGGCTAGAATATCATTATTACGTACATTATCACGCAATACGACAGCTGTCTTGCGAATTAACTCATCACCAGCCTCATGACCCAGATGATCATTAACAGTTTTAAGATTGTTGAGGTCTATCATAACCACAGCAGCAGGGTGACCTAATTGCTTGCAACGTTCTTCTTCTGCATTTATTAATTTATCCCAAGCCCGCCGGTTATATAAACCAGTCAAACCATCACTCATTGCTTCTACTTCAAGACGCTCACGTTGTCTGACCTGTTCAATTTCACGCAGTTCAGCCTGTAGAATCCGGCTTAAAAGCTCTCCAAAGACTTCGATCAGTTTTGCTTCTTGAACCAGTTCAGGCGCTTGCGGGTGAGGGTCAATCGCACAGAGTGTACCAAATAAATGACCATCTTCACTTACTAAGGGCTGTCCAATATAAGCCTGAATCTCTACCTGTTTCCTGATAGGAGCGTTTAGATATAAGGGTATATCATCAGAACGTGGTGCAATTCTTGGTGCATTACCTGTGACCATATGTGAACAGAAAGAATCTGCCCAGCGAAAAACTTGTCCAGGTTGAACATTATAGCCATGATCTTCACTCTGCAGCACGATCCAGTCATCGCCTTCAACCCGTGTAATCATCCATAGATTAAAACCGAAGCGGTCATGAAGATAACGTAAAACAGCCTGGCCTGCTTCCTCAAAGTTTTTCGAATATGAAATACCCATATAACCAGCCTTTATATCTCAAGATTTAACTTCTATAACCTTAATAGGGCGACCTTGACCAATTTTCAAGATTCCACTGCCACTGTTAAAATGAATCGATGTGTTTCCATTTTCCAGTCGTATACCATTTTTTGTTTTAACCCGCTTAAGATAATAAACAATGCCTCTCTGATCAGTAAGTTCCGCATTTTCGAAATTATTTGTGGTTTTGAGAGTGACTACTATATTATCAGGATCTATGAATTTGAGTACCTGTTCCTCTTCATTCATATTTATAACCTGTTTAGATGTCATCTGGGTAGCTACTATTTGATTTGGAGAGATTTGAACAGCATAGGATCTACTCCATATATAACTTAATAAAAGTAATGCTATAATAACATTTATATATCTCATGCTTTTATCTTCTCAATAATATAAAAATTAATAAAAGATATACAAAAATTCTAAATACTAAAAAGCATAAAATTAAATATTTGTCTATGAAGACTACTTTTTTGGTAAACAGATTTCAAAAAAATATATAATGAAGCATTATTAAACTTTAAATAAAAACTATTAATCTAAAAATATTTATTCCTTTTCTATATTAGATAATAAAAAAAATACAGAATAAAATATGAATATTGTATATAATAATATTTTTTTATTTTAAAAAATAAAATGATGAATAAATTCTTTCTTTTGTCTACTGTATTTTTCTGCTTAACAGGGTGCGCTTCTGTGTCTTATCCAGATCAGAATAGGATTGTAGAAGAAACAATTAGTTATTCTACGTCACGTTGTTTTGGTGCTTGTCCGGTATATTCTGTAACAATTCAGCCTAGTGGAGCTGTACATTTTAACGGAGAGCGGTTTACAAAAGTCGTCGGAGAGCAAGATATCATTGTTTCCCCTGGAATCTATAAAAAGCTTTCTAGTCAATTAAGCAGATATAAGCCCGCACCAGGAAAAGTAGAAAATAATTATAATTGTGTAAATAAAGCTACTGATCATCAAACGGTTAGTTTTGTATGGACGGATAAAAGTGGAGTAGAAACAAAGTTAGACCATTATATGGGGTGTATGAATTCATCTGATAAAAGTTTTAATCAATTTATCGAACAATTACCTGAAATGCTTGGAATTAATGATTTAATACGCTAAAAACAAAAACAATCTAAATTTATAAAAAATTAATCTTTTATGTAGGTTCTATTTATATAAAAGATTAATAAATATATATTTTTAAGATTAGTATTTTATAAATTTTAATATTAACAAGGTCTATAAAATAAAAATACTTTTTTATTTTCAAGTTTTATAGGGCAGTAAAACTGTACATAGAAAAATCTTATTTGATTATGAGACCTTGGACTTAAAAAAGCCTTTTATAAAAAATAGCCTAAGTACTATTTCTAATAATGAACCTGATTGCGGCCTGCAATTTTAGCCTGATAAAGTTTTGCATCAGCTATTTCAAAAACTTTTGCTACTTCTCTCGAAGTTTCTGGCCAGAATGCGATACCGATAGAAATTGTTATCGGGCCGATACCATCGGTTAAGGTATTTTCCATTTTCTTTCTTAAACGTTCAGCACTTTTATATGCGTTTTCTATATCAGCTTGAGGCATAAGCACAACAAATTCTTCACCACCATAACGACAGCATAAATCATTTTTCCTAAAGTTATTTAAAATATGTTGAGCCACTTGCTTTAAAATTCTGTCACCTTGAGCATGACCATAAGAATCATTAATCTTTTTAAAATAATCAATATCTATCAGTAAAACTGCAAAGTGAGTCTGGGTACGAGTCATTTCCTCAATAAAGATTTCTAGTCCTCTGCGATTAAAAAGGCCAGTAAGTGGGTCAGAGTTAATATGAAAATTCATTTCATCAATTTTATGACTAAACTTCTCTACACTGGAAAGTAGGGAAAATTTGAATTTTTGCACTTCGTAGTACCATGGTTTGATCGCCTTAATTTTCACTTCAGTTTCTGGCTGGTTTAAAGAGCTGGCAATTTTGGCGAGGTCATGAAGAGGAGAGGCTATAAAGGTAGAGGCCTTCCATACTAGATAAAAAATTAGGAGATAAAAAAGAAAAATTCCTGCAGACACTCTAGAAATAATTGATTTCGCGCGTTCAAGTAATTCATCTGTAGGCTGTTGTGAGACTACAATCCAATTAGTGGTGGGAATATGCGCGAAACCGACCAGATTCTTTACTCCCATACTGTTTACTAATTGAATTTTACCGTTCTTCTTTTTATTCATATAACTCAACCCTGTATTCCCGGTTATAGTTTGACCTATTCTTTTCATATCAGGGTGAAATATAATTTTATTATTCTGGTCTAATACATACATATAACTATTTCTATAACTGTATTGAATGGTCAGTAGCTCATTGATGATATTTTTTTCTTTCAGATAAATTGCTGCGCCTACATAGCCTTTGTAGACATGGTTATGGTCAAAGATAGGCTGGGAGATAA
The DNA here is from genome assembly GCF_006757745.1 of Acinetobacter radioresistens DSM 6976 = NBRC 102413 = CIP 103788. Classification (NCBI taxonomy): domain Bacteria; kingdom Pseudomonadati; phylum Pseudomonadota; class Gammaproteobacteria; order Moraxellales; family Moraxellaceae; genus Acinetobacter; species Acinetobacter radioresistens. The sequence goes on from NZ_AP019740.1 coordinate 1,391,848, forward strand.
AAACAATTAAATTATTTTTAACTGAATAATATGGAGGAGAAACATAGGATTGCTTATTTTTCAGAGATTCTTGTGTTCCTAGTGACATTTGAACCTGCTGTTTGCTTAGGTTTAGATAATCAGGAGTATATTCAACAATAATTCCTTTAGAGTTACATATAACTACAGTATTGAAGTGATGTGATTGTCTCCTAAGACGATCAACTTCTGATGCTCTTACAGTTTCGTTGTTAAAAGACTTTCCTATAACTTCAGCACTATATTTGAGCTCATCCAAAGCTGTCTGAAATTGACCATCTGTGTTTAAAGCAATTTTAGAAGCATATTCATAATTAATTGAAAGTGAGTTTTCTATTAATTCCTGCTTGAGAATGCTATAGCTTATAAGGAGAGAAATAACAAATAAGGCGGAAACCGCTAAAATAGTTAAAATTAAAATTAATTTCCTTAAATTAAGCTTAAAGTAATTTTTTAAATTATAAGTGAGCATAGATGAGCTGACATTAAGGTAGAGTACATCTCTCATACTACTGTATTTAATATTACTAAATATTTATTCTTTGTTTCTATAAGTTAGACCATAGGCAGGCAGGATCAAAACAGTTCTCATAAATTTTATTATATTGCCAACACATATATAAGAGCGTAATTTATTTAGTTATACTGTAGTATAGTTAAGTTATTAAATTAAATCTGGCTATAAATTGTACTAGCTCAAACCTGATCTGACAGTTACCCATTTTTTATTGTGCCTGTCAGGTTAAATTTGAGCTAAATTTTTCTCAGCCCAAATCCGTTTTCCATCAAGTAAAGTTTCAAGTGGTGTACGACCACAGCACATTTTTCCTTGATGAGTCCGTTCAGTATTATAGAATTTCAGCCAATCGTCTAGATCAACTTGTAATTCTTCCAATGAGCTATAAAGCTTCTTCCTAAACGTAATTTGATAGAACTCCTGCAAAATCGTCTTATGGAAACGCTCACAGATACCATTTGTTTGCGGCGAAGCTGCTTTTGTCTTCGTGTGATCAATATCATTAACTGCCAGATACAACTCATAGTCATGTTGTTCTACCTTACCGCAATACTCATTACCTCTGTCTGTGAGGATGCGAAGCATTGGTAAGTCCTGAGATTGATAGAATGGCAACACACGATCATTGAGTAAATCAGCCGCTGTAATCGGTGTTTTTGTTGTATAGAGCTTGCAATGAACGACCTTGCTATAAGTGTCGATGAATGTTTGTTGATAGATTCGTCCAACACCTTTGAGATTCCCGACATAAAAGGTGTCTTGCGCGCCTAAATAGCCTGGATGAGCTGTTTCGATTTCACCACAAGCAACGTCATCCTCATGCTTACGTTCAAGTGCCGCAACCTGGTGATCATTTAATTCAATACCATCCTGTGCCACTTTAGCCTCAAGTGCTTTTAAACGCTTCTTAAAGTTTTCTAAATCATGACGAAGCCATATAGAGCGAACCCCACTCCCTGAAACGAATACACCCTTCTTGCGTAATTCATTACTAGTACGGTGCTGACCATATGCGGGATATTGAATTGCGAAATCAATAACAGCCTGTTCAGTAGCATCATCTACACGGTTTTTTAAATTTGGTACTCGACGGGACTTATTAATCAGTGCGTCAATATCACCAGACTTCACTAATTCCTGATAGCGATAAAATGTATCTCTTGAAACACCCATCACTTTGCATGCTCTGGATACATTCTGAAGCTCTTCAGCTAAATTGAGCAGACCTACTTTGTGTTTAATGATTTGATTGTTAGTATGCAACATAAGAAAGTTACCTTTGTTTGATTAAGATTTCGACACCTTTATCAAAACGGGTAACTTTCTCTTTTTCAAGAAGAATGTACGATCAAGTCTGAACTAATACATATAAATTTTTTAATTAAAACAGATATTTATATTTTTAAGTTTTAGTTTTACCTGACAGTTTATGCTCAAACATATTTTTATCTGCTGCGATTGCTGCTTTGTTAAGGCCATGATGAGGTCGCCGCGAAGCAACTCCAATAGCGGCATCTATTCCGGCTTCTTTAAAAGCCTCCTGAATACGGTGAAATAAAGCTAAAGCACCTTCTTGATCATTTTCTATACTTAAAATACCAAATTCATCTCCACCCAAGCGAGCCACAATATCTTTACGCCTTACACTAGCAAGAAGTACAGAGGCTGTTCTTTGAATTAATTCATCGCCGGAAGTATGCCCCAGACTGTCATTAACAGTTTTTAAATTATTGAGATCAACAATGAGAATTGAAGCAGGGTGTCCATGCCGTTTACAACGGTCTTCTTCAGCACTGACCAAATTATTCTAAGCTCTACGATTATATAGCTCAGTTAAGCTATCTCTTAATGCTTCAGCTTCAAGTCTTTCATGTTGTCGAATTTTCTCGTTTTCACGTAGCTCAGTTTGTAAGATATAACTTAATAACTGTGCAAAAAGCTCAATCATTTCAGCATATTGTAAAATTGATTCTGGTTGTGGTTGTGGGTCAACTGCGCATAATGTACCGAACAGGCTGCCATCTTCATTAAGCAGGGGCTGACCAATAATAAGCTTCTATGTTGACCTGCTTGTTTATAGGTGCATTAGCATATAGAGGAATATCTCTAGAGCGAGGTACAATTCTGGGTACTGTTTCCGTCACCATCTGCGAGCATAGCGTATCGGTCCAGTTCAGGACTTGGCCTTGCTTGACATTATATCCATGATCTTCACACTGTAAGATGATCCAGTTTTTACCTTCTACTCGGGTAATCATCCACAGGTTAAAACCAAGATGGGCATGCAAGTAGTGCAGGACAGCTTGCCCAGCCTCTTCAAAACTTTTGTAATTAAATCCATTTATCATATATTTTATTTACCTGATTAATAGCTTCTGTTCAAAATGAATAGCTAGAGCTTACTTACTTTCAAAGTTGAACTTATTCTTGCAGAAAACTATTTTTCTTAAACTTTAGTCTTTTAAAAGCTTATATCCTTAAGAGAAAATTATGCTATCAGCCCTTATCATACAAGAAGCTTTTCAGTAAAAATTCATTTTTAATTTTAAGAGAAGGATTAATTATATTAAATAGATGATCATGAAATATAAAATTTATAAGAATACAAGAGGTTAATTGTGTTTAAAATCCATTTAAATAAAAAAATATTTTATTATTTTGTATACATATTAAATTAAATCATACAAAATTAGTCAGAATTTATTAAAGAGAAGGTAAAAATTGTGAGGATAAGATTAGTTGCACTTTTCTTATTATTTGTTGGTGGATTATTCTATTATGCTTATAAATCTCAGCATGAACATGTACTTAAAAGAAGAGCGAATATTATGTCTACAGCACCTTTCCATACTTCTCCAGACCGTATTTATTCAGGAAAAAACTTTAAATTTACTAAAATTGATCAAAATGGACAGATCATTTTTAAGAGAAAAGAAGAATGAGCTCAATGGCGGTATGTATTTTAATCATTGTATTTTCTGAATTAACTCTATAATTTTATATAGGTAAAATAGGGCTGTATATTAATTGAGCTTTATAAATATTAGTATTATAAAATTTTCTTTAGTATTTCATCTGGTGTTTAAATTTTTAATATTAATAAGTGTCGTTTAAATAATGCATAAGCCAACGCCTGAGATAGTAAAATAGAATGAACTTCTCACAATACTATAATTTAAAAAATAAGTACTTATATAACAGGCTTCGTTGTAAAAGCCTGTTATACAGTGTGTAAAAAATCAGGAATGTTCAATAACTTCTGCATTAGACAAGACTTTCCAGTCTTGCCCAGAAGGGGCTTGATAAACCTGTAGTCCAAATTCTCCAATAATGGCAATCAGGTGGTCAAAAATATCTGACTGAATGGCTTCATAATCTACCCATGAAGTTGTATTACTAAATGCATAAATCTCAAGGGGAAGTCCTTCACTGGTAGGTTGTAATTGACGCACCATAATTGTCTGATGCTGAGCAATACCTGGATGCTGTTTTAAATAAAACTCTATATAAGCACGAAATGTACCTAAGTTTGTCAAGCGACGCTGATTATAAATAGCCTGATTGCCAAGCTGCTGGTTAAATTTTTGAATTTCACTTTCTTTAATATTCAAATACTGGTCAAGAAGCAAAAAGTCCTTTAGCTTTTGCTGCTCTTCATTCGTCATAAAATGCACTGTGCTTTGGTCAATGTAAATAGCACGTTTGATACGTCTTACACCGGCATTGCTCATACCACGCCAGTTTTTAAAAGTATCAGTAATCAGTTTATTGGTGGGAATAGTCGTAAAGGTCTTGTCAAAATTTTGTACTGTGACCGTATGTAATGACATATCAATGACATCGCCATCCGCATTTAATGATGGCATCTCAATCCAGTCTCCGATACGTACCATATCATAAGAAGAAATTTGTACACTGGCCACCAGCGAAAGAATAGTATTTTGAAAAACCAGCATCAGCACAGTCGCCATAGCACCAAAGCCTGCTAGCAGGGTAAACACATCTTTCTTCAGGAAAGTACCTAAAATCATTAAAGCACAGACGATATACAGCATTAATTTAACCAGCTGCAAGTATCCTTTAATAGGCTTATTTTTTGATTTTGGATTGCGCTGATAAATCAGGTTAAAAATATTAAGAAGTTCGCTCAAAGCCAGCGCTAATGTAAGGAAAATAAAAGCCTGTGCTCCCATTTGTACAAAAGTTACAAGCTTGAGTGAAAGATGTGGAACCGTAGTGATGCCATTCATAATGACGATAGCCGGAACAATATTAGCTATGCGACGAATTACACTATGTTCAGCGAAAATACTGCTATTGGCAAACTTCATCTTGCTGATGAGTTTACGTAGGCCTCTTACTACGACCTGTTTGGCAATAAAGTTAGCCAGAGCGGCTAGCAGAATAAGAATGCCTAATGATGTCAACATCTCTAACCAAGGAAACTGATCTGACCAGTCCTGAATATTTTGTATAAAAGCCAGCTGTTCCAAGCCATTTACCCCTACAATTATGATTAATTGCATGATTGTAAAAGTTTATTGCTTGAAACAGGCTATAAACAACTTTTTATATACGTTTTATTAGCAAATTGAAACTTTATAGTATTACCTCAAGAAGAGGTGTTTTACCACATTAAATCATCAGGAATAACATATGCTGCATATGGATCTTCTTCATCAGTTGATTGATCATTGGCCTGCGTACTATTATGTAAAATAAACCCTTCCATGCGCGCATCAATTTTTTCTGCCAAGGCTTTTGGTAAATAGGCATAGCTGCCATTATCTCGTGCAATCATTAAACTGCCTGAAACCAGTGCATTATAAACCTGTTGTGAGATATAGACTTTTTTGATTTTGCCTTCATCGATAAACTGATAAGTTATATCGCCGTCAGTTTCCTTGATCTTATGATGAGAGATCATTTGGACAATATTGGCTTTTAAAGTTTTTTCTTCAAGCTGACGCTGTTTTTCCTGATTTAGAGCCTGATCTTTAGCTAACTTTTCCTGTTTTTCTTGCTCAATTTTTGCCTTGAGTGCAGCCTCGTCACTTTGACCGGTACGCTGTTCATGCTGTGCCTGTTTGCTCAGCTTTTTTGCTTTTTTATTATCTACCAAGCCGGCTTTTAAAAGTTGGGCCTGTAGTGCATTTTTAACCATGTTTGATTACTCCCAGCTTGAATGCTGTGTAGACTTATGACGAAAGTATATAGACCAGTAGATGATGCTGAGCAATAAACTCAAAACTGCCGGTACGAGAAATGACTGTAATTTTAGATAAGGATAAATCAGACTGGCAACAATACCACCGATTAAAAAGCCGAAGAGAATAAGTAAATGAAGAATAATACGACGCTTTCCAACGCTCAGGCCACGTAGGCAATAACCTAGCGCCAGCCCAAGATCAGTTAATACCCCTGATAAGTGGGTAGTGCGAATGATTGTACCTTTATAATGGCTAACCATTGCATTTTGCACGCCCATTGCAACACAGGCCCACAATAAAGCATATCGTGGGAAATAGGGTAACAATATCCAGCACAGGAAAATGAATAGCGCAACCAGACTAAGTGGCAAACCATAACGGCGTCCAAGCTGAAAGTGACTATTTCCAAGAATCAGGCCACTATAAAATGAACCGGTAACATAGCAAAGGACCACCAATATCAGGTACAGAACACTAGAGGGTTCCCAATTAATCAGGCTCATGGCCAGCATACTAATATTACCGGTCATATGTGAGACAGACTGATGCAAGACAGTCACCAGTCCAAGTACATTAATCATGCCCGCATTGATTGCCAGTAAAAAAGCACCTATTTGAATCCATGCAGGCAGTTTTTGAAAAGGCATCGCTACACTCGCGAATTATTGTCCTTTCAATAGATTAACGCATTCCACGGTCAGCAGCAGCAGTAAATAGTACATCAGTTGATGAATTTAATGCAGTTTCAGTCGAGTCCTGAAGCACACTGATCACCATTCCGATTGCAACCACCTGCATAGCAATTTCAGATGAAATACCGAACAGGCCGCAGGCCACAGGAATCAGTAGCAATGAACCGCCAGCAACCCCAGAAGCTCCACAGGCCGATACTGTAGCAACCACGGAAAGGATTAACATGGTTGAAATGCTGACCGGTATGCCTAAAGTATGTACAGTCGCGAGTGTTAGCACAGTAATAGTGACCGCCGCACCTGCCATATTGATAGTAGCACCCAAGGGAATAGATACACTGGCAGTTGCTTCATTTACACCCAAACGTCGTGCCAGGTCGAGGTTAACCGGAATATTAGCAGCGGAACTACGGGTAAAGAAAGCAGTAATGGCACTTTCGCGTAAGCATGTTAAGACTAGCGGATAAGGGTTACTGCGGGTAACAACTGCAACCAGCAAAGGATTAATGATAAGGGCAACAAAAAGCATAGTGCCAAGCAGCACTGCTAAAAGCTGTGCATAACTTTCCAGCGTTTTTAAGCCAGCATCAGCGAAAGTTGCAGCAACCAAACCGAATATACCCAATGGAGCAAAGCGGATTACAATTGCGATCACTTTACTAATGGCATTGGAAACATCAGTCAGTACCACACGTGAAGTCTCAGACGCGTGTCGAAACGCTAGCCCCAATATGACAGACCACGCTAGAATTCCAATAAAGTTCGCTTCACTCAGCGCCACAACTGGATTGGCAATAAAGCTCAATAACAGGTTTTTCAGTATCTCTCCCAACCCCCCTGGAGCCTGTACTTCGAGCTGACTTGGCACATCCAGGAACAATGTACTTGGAAACATTAGACTGGCAAAGACAGCACTAAATGCAGCTAGAAGCATACCAACCATATACATCATTAAAATAGGTCTGATATGTGCAGTCTGACCCAGTTTGAAATTGGCAATGGAAGCCATAACTAAAACAAAAACCAGAATCGGGGCCACTGACTTAAGTGCCTTAATAAAAAGATCACCCAGTAAGCTGAGATAGGGAGCTGCTTGAGGAAAAAGCCAGGTTACCAGCATGCCCAGAATAATGGCAATGACAATTTGAGTAACCAGGCTTAAGCGAAATAAGTATGAGAACATAGGAAAGCCTTATGAGACCTATAAGGGCCAAAAGTACAAGCCGGCTATTTTATACATAAAATACATAAAGCTTGAAATTAATTTTTACTGACCCGTCCATGGTCTTTCGAATGATATAAATATAATAAAAGCTAAATACTTTTATTACATTTGAATATCCATAGATCACTTGCATTGTTAATATTTAAATTTTAATGGGGCATTTCAGGCAAAAAAAGCTCTGGTGCCAAGTTCTGCATTGCCTGAAAGTGAGAGAAAAAAACCTGGCCATTTAAATGCTGCAATAAGGGGGAGTCTTTAAGCTTATCCATAACAGGGCCTTTGATTTCTGAAAAATGCAGCTGAATATGAAGTTTAGCGAGCTCTGCATTTATTTCCTCAAGCATTTCCAGTGCACTTAAGTCGATAGCGCTAATGCTTGAGCAGTTAATAATGACATGCTCAAGCTGGGCATTTTTACTTACTTCAGTAATGATATAGCCTTTTAAGGTATTCGCATTTAAAAAGCTCAGGTTTTCATCAATACGGATCGAAAAGATTTTGGGGCTGGTTATAACCTGATGCCGTGAAATATTACGGAAATGTTGTGTTCCTTTAACCAACCCAATCACTGCAATATGAGGACGGCTAATTCGCCAAAGCATTAAAATAAATGTAGAGATAATTCCGATTATCAGACCGGTAGAGATATCAATGCAAATAACACTGAAAAATGTAATCCACATTGCGATGCCATCTGCCTTAGAATAACGCCAAGTTTCAAGAAATGGTTTAAATTCAACCAGCTTCCAGATAGAAACAATAATGGTTGCAGCCAGGATAGCCAGCGGTAAATCTCGCAGGAACCCGGTAAAATACATACTAACCACAATAATAAACAGTGAAGAGAGTACGCCAGCCATTGGAGTGCGTGCACCAGCATCGGCATTTACAACTGTACGTGACAAACTTCCTGTTACGGGAAAGGCAGAGGTGACTCCGGCACTAATATTCGCCAAGCCAAGTGCGATAAGTTCCTGATTACTGTTCAGGTTACTACGCTGCTGCAATGCAGTGGCCTGTGCAATTGAAAGAGACTCTACAAAGCTGATCATTGCAATAAGAGCAGCACCAGGAAGCAAATCAATTACCATTTGCATGTTCCAGTGTGGTATAGCAATAGGGGGGAAACTTGAAGGAATTTCTCCTACAGTTTTAATGCCTGCCTGCTGCAAGTTCAGAAAATACATCAGTCCAATCGAAACTATAACCAGAATGAGGGGTAAGGCACGAATCAGAAAAATCAGTGAACCTGCTCTGGTTTTTATAAAGGCTGAGTTTAAAAAGGCAGGAATATATACCAGAAACAATACAGCAGTGATTCCAAGCGCCAGAGTAGCAAAGTTGCTATAACGTACATACTGCCAAAAAGATACCAAGAATTCTGGAACATTATTGGTTTGTAAGGGAATATCAAAAAGAAATTTAAATTGGCTTAATGCAATAAGCAGAGCTGAAGCAATAATAAAACTTTTTATAACCGGATGACTAATCAGCTGAATTAGAAAACCAAAACGGAATATACCTAAAAGTAAAGAAATAAAGCCGGTGAGTAGCGCTAGCAGACAAGCTGCTTCAATATAAACTGGCGAACCTACTTCGTATAGCGGGGCAAGGGTGCCAAAGACCATCATGGAGATAATAGCAACTGGACCAATTGAAAGCGTTGGACTGCCACCGACCATGGCATAAATAATCATGGGCAGGATACTGGCGTATAACCCCATTACAGGAGGCAGACCGGCGACCATGGCATAGGCCATACCTTGTGGTACCAGCATTGCAATAACAATTAATGCTGCCAGTAAATCTGATCTAAATTTTGGTCCGTTATATCTACTCAGCCATTGCCATGCCGGAAAAAGAGTGGGTATAGATAAACGACGCATAGCCATATAATAGCCTAAATCACATTTTTTCATATATTATGCATAAAAAGTGATAAAAAGTCGCTGCCTTTAAAAGTGTTACTTAATAAACTGCTATTAATTTACTGAATATATAGAATTTTATTATTATTTTGGACAATAGAGGTCATAAAGTGTATGTAAAACTTGGGTTAGTTTCTGATCTTTAATTGAATAAAAAATCTGCTTTCCCTGACGCCGTGTGATAACTACATCACTCTTACGTAACATCATCAGCTGTTGAGATAAGGTAGGCTGAGTAATTTGAGTTTTTTCCTCAATTTCAGAAACGTTTAATTCTTCTTGAGCTAAATGGCACAAGATTAATAGGCGATCTGTATTGGCCAGCGATTTTAGTATACTCACGACGGTGTCAGCAGAATCGCGCATGACATCGATTTGGAGAGCAGGTTGCATAATCAAATCCGTTAAATTGAGTGCGCCATAGTATAAATGTACTAAGAGAAAATAAAGATTAATTAAGAAGAATAATTCATGGCTTTTGATGAAGAAGTTAATCAGTAAAACTGATACATGGTATATATAAATCCAAGTTTTTAATTTGAAAAATATACTTTTTCTTTTTTAAAATCAATTCAGCGTGTAAAAATAAACATATTAATAAATCTTTTTACTTAAGAATGCTACTACCTCATAAGCTGCTCAGGTATAACAAATATGGTAAACCATTCAAAAAGCTATAATCTGGAGTAAAAAATGGCTAAGAACCAGACTAATGAAATTGAAATTAATATCGGGATTTCCACTGAAGGCCGCAAGAAAATTGTTGAGGGACTATCCCGTCTTTTAGCAGATAGCTATACTCTATATCTGATGACGCACAACTTTCATTGGAATGTTACGGGCCCAATGTTCAGTAGTCTGCACGCAATGTTTATGGAGCAGTATACAGAACAATGGAATGCGCTTGATATTATTGCTGAACGTATTCGTGCTCTTGGATTTCCTGCGCCCGGCACCTATAAACAGTTTAATGACCTCGCTACAATTAAAGAAGTAGAGGGTGTGCCTACTGCTGAGGAAATGATCCGTTATCTGGTCAATGCTCAAGAGGCAACTGCACGCACTGCACGTGAACTTTTTCCTGTCGTAGATGAAGTAAATGACCAGCCAACTGCTGATGTATTAACCCAGCGTATTGATGTGCATGAAAAAACTGCCTGGATGCTGCGTAGCCTGCTACAGTAAAAAAGTTTTTTAGAGCCAAACCCGCTCTATTTGAGCAGGTTTGGTTCTGGCTTTAACTTATAAGTAAATTTCAGGCGGGTAGGGCGTATTATCATTTATTGCAGAATAATATTGTTCTGCCAAAAAAAAGCCATCTGGTGCATTTTTGATATCAATTGTAAGGGAATGAGCCATAACTTGTGGATATGCCCAGATTAACTGTTTCATTAACCCAAAAGTTTCATTGTTCTGCATATCTCCTAAAATCCTTTGCCAGATAGCCCTATGGTAAGGTTCCTTATTATTGAAACCATAAAGATATGTCAAATTCTCTGGTGGTACAAAACCTGCCAGATAAGCTGTTTTGTCACTAGGATATGCTAATTCATCTAAGGCAACTTCCATAATTGTACGGTGGGCTTGTTCCAGGTTATTTTCTAAAATCCAGTCATAAGCTTCGACTATAATGTAGTCAAAATTAGGGTACCTATAGTATTCCTGTGGATAGTTGATACTGGTTAACAGAGTGGGCTGCTGAGTACGTATAGCAGGTAAGAATAATAAGGGACAAAACTGCGCATCTGGATAATTCTTTTTGAGAACAGTGCGGATATCCTGACATGTCTGACCTAGCTTTATTCGTAGCCACTGTCTGAATTCTTCATAAGGTGTACCAGTCTGGTAGACTGATTGAAAAATGTCTCCTAAATCTGGTGCATATAGGCCTGTATCTTGGTTAAAGGCTAATCGGGTAGAGTAATCATATATGCAGGGTAAGTTGGTTGCAGGATTATACCACCACCAAGGTTCTCCAATCTGCATATTGACCTGGCAGCCGCCTATCTGCATAGTTTCAGCGAATTCCAGAAAACCTTTTTGTAAATATGCCATAGCATTTATATTGCTAGGACTGAAAAAATAGCTGGGTGGCTCATAAGCCGTTTTACCCAGATTGTCATGAATGTCTCTTTGTGCCCAATATTCGTTGGCAGCAAGAGAGTACATTTCAAAGCTTAAGCTGAAAACAGGAGCAAAGGCTGCTTCATGCAATGCTTTAGCATAAACCTGATGCCATTTTAACGCACATGGATTAACTACATTTACACGTGTAGCAAGTGTATCAGGAATCTGCCATCTATTTACTTGTGTGTCCCAGTACATGTCTGGATAACGTGACATTCCGCAATAATGATTAAGTAGTCCCCGATAACCAAGCGCCACAATATTATCGACTATACGTTGAGGATTTAAATCATAATGATCATCATAACTGGTACATATACCTTTATGATGTGCAGATACTACTATCTGTTTAAGTTCTAATTGTGTGTGAGTTCCTTGAACTGTAGAGTTGGTGATTCTGACATAACAAAGTTCAGGATCAGGCAGTGGATAAGGCAAAGTCGCAGGATTATAACTGCTTGCTACCACATTCAATACAATACGCTGGATATGATTGACTGGAAAAGGAATGGTCGCATTAAAACCTGCTTTTACAGTATCCCAGTCAATCTGGATATGAGCCTGTCTGGACACAGGCTGATCTGCATAATTGAAAAGCGGAATATATGCTATTTGTTCAATTCCATTTTCCAGATAGTATACTGCTAGCGTAAGTGCCATCTGTTCATTATTGATCATAGGCATGTATGTAGAAACTTCTATATCAAAATCCCAGACCACACCACTGTAGTCATATAGTGTTTCATAACTTAAAAACTGATGATCTTTATGATCCTCAGACTCCCAGATAATACCTATAAGATCACTACTGAGGCGGGGTTTGAATAGTACTTCAAAACCGTTTCTGTAATTGGTAAGACTAAACGATGCTGTATCTGGGCCTTCTACCCGCCAATAATGAGGATGAAAACGTGGCAGGGTTTGAGTTGCCCATGAAAGTTGAGGGGGTATTTTCTGATAGGGAAAAGCATTTTGCATAACCGGCACCCTTTTAATAAATTAAGACGGTTTTCCAGAGTATATTTTTCAGATTTTTGGAAGTCGTATTTAGATACTAAAGAGGTATTATAAAAAAACCCGTTTTAATTCTTTGATTTTGTAAGATAAGAATGTAATTGATACTTATAATTGAGCATAAATCAGAATATATATCATGTAATTATAATGAAAGCCCATAATTTTTTAAATTATGGGCTTTAAAATAGATTCAATAGGCATATTAAATTAGAAAAAATTGAATACTCAAAGAAATAATCATAAATAAGACAGCTAGTCCCGTAAACTTATGCTTTATATTTTGAACCACTTCTGGTTTAGGAACAAAACTGTCGCGTCTTTCTATATTAATAAAATACTTTGCATATTTATCCATGAAGAATGATGCAATAGCAAAAATAGCAAATGTATTGGCCAGATAAATGTGTGGAACTTGATCTGCCCTGAATATAAAAAGGAATAGCCACATACCTATAGGCGTTAAAGTCATATAAGCTAAATCGAACCAGCTGCTCATATTTACTTTTACTTTTGCTTTTAAGCGGCAAAGCGTATCGAAAAGAGTAATTAAAGCAAAAATAAACCATACATTCATAAGTAAAAAGAATGCAAGCTCATAAGTCAGGTCACCTTTTTCTCCAGACATTCCCATGCTGACCAGCGTAACTGGCATGAGACTATAAGCGATAGACAGCAAACCAATACGGGTAATGTTACCTGTAACAGTACTTGAGAGATGTTTTTCCCAGCGTAAAAAATAAGTCCGGATCATGGCGATATATCTTTAGAAATAAATCAGATTAAAAAAACTGTTGTATTATGGTAAAAAAAGATACTTTTTGCACGAGAATTGAATAATTTTTGTGTATCTAATACATAAAAATTTTTAACATTTTGATAATAAGGCTAAAAATATTAAGTCATTATTTTTTCACAGAGATTAATACTTGTTACAAGAAGGGGCAGGGAGCTTATACAGAAAGTTAAGGACAAGGATCCATTTTCATTTATAAATTAAAACAATAAGCATATAAAGAAATAAGGTGATATATCTATGACTACTTCTAAAAATTAAATATATATATTTTATATAATTAACTGTTTATCAAAGTTAACTTTGATTTTTAAAACTTGTTGATTTGAATTTAGTCTAATACTGATTTTCACGATAGATCAAGTCACTTGCGTTATTTTGAAACATATCAAATAAAGGAATATTCAATCATGAAGAGAATGACAAGCATAATTTGGATTGGGTTAAGTTTGGGAGCATGCTCAACAATACCAGAATCAGAGTACCAAACAGCTGAAGTATATAAATCTTTAGGTTCCAGACAATGTGAACAAATTGACAGGACGAAGAATATCGTAGCGATGAAGCAGCAGTTAGTTCAAAACCAGATTAAAGTCCTCTCTTCTTATATTACTGATGACGGTCAGATACGGATTTCTCTCTGCGGTGCATCAGACGGTAAAATTGTAGTATTTAAAATTCCTGCTAATAAAATACAGCAGGCCCAAACTTTTGGCTTTCAGGATTTGAACCTGCTGAAGCACTGACTAATTTGAAACTGTATAAAATGACTTTTGCTACAGAGATGTATTTGGAGTACTTCTTCATTTACGTGCTGAAAAATAGCAGGCGCTTTATATTATAGAACTTATTTCTAAACAATTTAGCCTAAGTAAAATTAAATCATCCACATCAGACAATATCTAAATTTGACAACAGACAAACAAAAATAATTTTAAAATTCAAGCATAAAATGAATTAAGATTCATAAATTCCATCTTAGAAACCACTGTAAATGTAACAAAATATTTTATTTTTATTTCTTTAAAATTGAAAAATATATTTAAAATGAAATATATATTCTATTTTTAGGTGCATTAAGAAATATATAGAATAATCAGTTCTCTAATACAGATTGAAATGAATTTCCTTTTTCGTTAAGTTCTGTAAGCAAATAATTTATAAAATTTAATAGAAAAGGGGACAATAGCATGAAAGGGATGAAGGTGAAGAGTAGTGTCTGGCATCTACAAAGTGATGCCAGCCAAAAATTTAAACAAGCTTTAGTAGAAAATTAAAAATAGTTTTTATATTTCAGCTTTTTAAATTTCTAAATATCTTATTAGAGTTATTTAAAAATTTTATCTAGAAAGCTGAACAATAACAATTAGATCTGAATACTCAGCAAATCTTTAGTAATATGGATATTAAAGTTATGGATAAACTTATTAATTTACGGTCAAAACATTTGGTACTTGCTGTAAGTAGCATGGCAGTCATGTCGCTAGCACATGCAGGAGAGAACACAACAGAAATAGAACAATTACGTCAGGAAGTAAAAGAGCTGCGAACTTTACTAAATGCCTCACTACAACAGCCTGCTGTAACTCTTAAGCCCCAGAGTGATGTGACACCTCAGGTCAAAACTACCCCTTTAAATACATCCCAATCTGTTAAAACAAATATATTGCCTTCCGGAGCTGAAGTGAATCTTTATGGTTATATTCGTGCTGACGCTTCTTACCAGACGGAAGGCGCGGCAACCATGTATAACAATATTAGTGGAGTACCGCTTAAAGATACAGTAGAAGCAACTAATCAAAAAGATCGCTTGAGAACTACCGTTAATGTGACACGCCTAGGCCTGAACTTTAAGACACCCACCTCTATTGGTGATATTGGCGGTAAACTCGAAATGGACTTTTTCGGAGGTTCAACCCGAGACCAGTTCCGTATACGTCATGCGTACTTAACTTATGATAAATGGCTAGTTGGTCAGACTTGGTCGACCTTTGTTGCACCAGAATACATACCAGATACTGTAGACGCAGCAACATTTGTGGGAGGAGCCTTACAGCGTTCTCCATTAATTCGTTATAGTGATCAGCTTTCTGAAAATACTAATTATGCCATCAGTATAGAAGACCCGAAATATACTGAAGCGACTGATCCGGCTAACAGAATGCGTATGCCAGCCCTTGTCGGACGTTTGAACCATAAGTTTGCTGATGGCTCAACGATTTCCGGCCGTAGCTTTATTGCAGAGAAAAAAACCGGTGAAGATGAACAGCTGGCTTGGGGTATTGGCTTAGGCGGGAAATATCAGATTACCCCAGAGACTTTATTAAAGGCAGATTATTATCATGTAAAAGGGGATGGACGCTTCGTATTATGGAGTAACAGCGGATATGCAATTGATGAAAATAATAATATGCACAGTAATGAGTTCGATGTAATTGCTGCCGGTATTACCCATCGTTTTACGCCTAAAATCAGATCAACTTTAGGTTATGGCTATATGAAAGCTCAAGATGACAATGAATTTTCACGCTTGAAATATGACGATGCATCTCAGAACAAGCAACTCTGGCAGGGATGGATTAATGCCATGTATAACCCTTATAAGCCGGTAACTTTTGGAGTGGAATATGTTTATGGAGAGCGTGAAACTTTCAATAATCGGACCGGCGTAGATAATCGTTTCAATATGATGGCTATTTATGACTTTTAAATAGATAAAAACCAGATTTAACAACTATTTACATTAATTTATTTAAAAAAGCCCATCAATCTTATGGGCTTTTTTACCTATAAAAAACATATAGATATAAAATATAAATGATCACTTCTATCAAATGTAATTATTTTACTCATAGCTAGAAAAATTATTTTATATTTTAATAAAATAGCCTAAGTAATTTTATAAAAATTTCCAAAGAATGAAAACCTATCCCAATAATATAAATCAGATAAAAAATAAAAAATTAATTTTATAGACCGAAACCTTATTAAAAAAAGTAAATCTAGAAAGCATACTCATAACACTAAACTAAAAAAGGCACCAATACCTTAATAAACCAATAACAGAGATTGAATCTAGAAAAGCATCTGTAGCAGGCTAACTTCAGTAATCCAGTACAAATAATTATCTGGCAGTAAAGATAATAATGTCTCGTACTAAAGCTATAAGTTAGAAAAAGCAGAAAGAAAATAAAAAACAAAGACTTATAGTATTAAAACTAGCGAGTCAATATACATTAGATAGTTAATACTATTAGGCATGCATATAGATTTAATTGAATAATAGAATTTGATTTTGCTTAACGAAATTAAATTCTATATTATAGAAAAAATTGTTCTAATTCGCTCAATAATAAAATTAACTCTGTCATAAGGACCAAGATTATGAGTTTACAAGACAAGATGTCAGCTTCGGAGTGGGAAGCACGTTGCCAACTGGCTGCACTATATCGCTTGATTGCTTATTATCGCATGACTGATTTGATTGATACGCATATCAGCCTGAGAGTACCAGACCAATCTGAATACTTTCTGATTAATCAGTACGGCGTAACATTTGATAAAATGACAGCTTCTCAGCTGGTCAAAATCGATCATGATGGAAATATTGTTTCTGATTATGATCAGGGAAAACCAGTTAATGTGGCAGGTTTTGTAATTCATTCAGCCTTGCATACTGCACATACACATATAAACTGCGTAATTCATACTCATACAGCCGATGGTATTGCCGTTTCAGCGCAGAAACACGGTCTTTTACCAATTTCCCAGCATGCTTTAAAATTTTATAACCTGATGAGCTATCATGAATATGAAGGAGTGGCACTCTCTACCGATGAGCGAGAACGTTTGGTTCATGATTTAGGACAAAACCGGGTCATGATTTTAAGGAATCACGGCTTACTATCTGCAGGCGAAACCATCCAGCGTGCCTTCCATGAAATTTACTTTCTGGAAAGAGCCTGTCAGGCACAGATTAAGGCATTGGCGGGAGGATCTGAGTTACATTATCCTGCGCCCGAAGTATGTGAACGTACCGCAAGACAGTTTAACAGCTCCGCGGTAGAGCCAATTATCTTGAACGCATGGAATGCTGCACTCAGTCTGATTGAAAATCAGAAAGCAGAGTACTGTTCATGATAGTAATTTCCTGCAAAATACCTGAAATCGAGAAAATTCTACTCAAGGTCTTTCAAAAATATGCACCCGAAGGAACCTATTGTCTGCCAGAAAGTGAACAGGCACAACAGGCTACTACGGCGGCTTGCTGGTTTCCGGATATTGAACAGCTAAAACAGCTTCCCCAACTGAAAGTCATTCATTCCATTGCGGCAGGAATTGAACATCTGGATCTAAATCTTATTGACCCTTCATATCTAGTGTGTCGGGTTATTGATGAGCAGCACCAGAAGGGAATGTTTGAATATCTGTTATGGGCTGTCCTGTATTATCAGCGTCAGTTTGACCGGGCTATTAACCAGCAGAAACAGCAATTATGGAAACAGTACCGGCAATTCTCCAGTCAGGATATCCAGATTGGAGTGATGGGTCTTGGGCATATGGGGGGATATGTAGCAACCCATTTCGCACAGATGGGCTATCAGGTTTCAGGCTGGGCACGTTCCAAGAAAAACTTGCACAGAGTTCAATCATTTGCAGGAAATGAAGAGCTAGATGGCTTTTTAGCCAAGAGTCAAATCCTGATCAATCTTTTGCCGTTAACTGCACAGAATCATTCTATTTTATCAGCCCAGGTTTTAAAAAAGCTGCCAGAACAGGCCTGTGTCATTAATTGTGGCCGCGGTCAACATCTGGTTTTGCCAGATCTTGTTGCAGCACTTGATTCTGGTCATTTAAGGGGGGCAGTTCTTGATGTCTTTGAACGGGAACCCCTTGAGCAAGCCGATCCGTTATGGACTCATGAAAAAGTTCTGATTACGCCTCATGTGGCTTCGCATGCGCCAATGTCAATTGTCGTCGAGCAGATTCTGGAAAATGACCGTCGTTATAAAGAACATAAGCCATTAAACCATCAGATTGACTCTGCCAGAGGATATTAAAATAACACTTAGGAGTAAAAAATGGATTTTGAGACGATTAAAGTCAGTATAGATGCTCAGATTGGTAGACTACAGCTAGACCGGCCTGAAGCTATGAACAGTTTTAATGAAAAAATGCATCAGGAAGTTCAAATTGCCATACGCCAACTGGTCGATTCGGAGCAGGTCCGGGTCATTATTATAACCGGTTCAGGCAGGGCATTTTGTGCTGGCCAAGACTTGAAAGAGCGTGCCGGTCAGCTTGACCAGATTGCATTGCCTAATGAAGGTACACTGGCTAGATATTATAATCCTCTAATTGAAACGATTACCCACGCCCCTAAACCGGTGATTGCAGCAGTTAATGGAGTGGCGGCTGGCGCGGGTGCCAATATTGCCTTGGCCTGTGATCTGGTCATTACTAAACAGAGCGCATCTTTTATTCAGGCCTTCTGCAAAATTGGTCTAATTCCAGATGCCGGTGGAACCTGGCTTTTACCACGACTGGCTGGACATGCTAAAGCAATGGGGCTGGCCTTACTAGGCGATAAAATTTCCGCTGAACAGGCAGAAAAACTGGGACTGATCTGGCAGGTTGTACCAGATGAACAGTTTGATTCTGAAGTACAGCAACTGGCCCAAAGATTGGCACAACAGCCAACCTATGCTTTGTCTCTCATTAAACAGGCTATTCACCGGTCTACTCATCATACTTTGACTGAACAGCTTGAGCTGGAGAAAAACTTGCAATATCTAGCGAGTAACAGCCAGGACTATAAAGAAGGAGTAAAAGCATTTACTGAAAAGAGAACACCACTATTCATAGGTAAATAATCAGGTGAGAATTTAAAAATGAATTTAAATACGCGTGTAACAGAACTCTTAGGCATTCAGTATCCTATTGTTCAGGGTGGAATGATGTGGGTAGGAACTGCCGAACTGGCCAGTGCAGTTTCTAATGCTGGTGGTTTAGGGACAATTACTGCACTGACCCAACCTACACCAGAAGCTTTATATAAAGAAATTGCACATTGCCGTAACCTGACCGGCAGGCCTTTTGCAGTAAATCTCACTTTATTGCCTGCTGTGAAACCACCACCGTATGCTGAATACCGTCAGGCCATTATTGAAAGCGGAGTCAAAATTGTAGAGACGGCAGGAAATAAACCACATGACCATATTCAGCATTTTAAACAGCACGGTATAAAAATTATTCATAAGTGTACGGCAGTCCGTCATGCACTCTCTGCCCAGAAAATCGGAGCAGATATAATTTCAATTGATGGTTTTGAGTGCGCTGGCCACCCTGGTGAAGATGATATTCCTGGACTTGTCTTGATTCCTGCTACTGCTGACCAGATTGACATTCCAATCATCGCCAGTGGAGGGTTTGCCGATGGGCGTGGGCTGGTAGCTGCGCTGGCATTGGGGGCTGAAGGTATAAATATGGGTACCCGCTTTTGTGCAACACAAGAAGCGCCCGTACATGAACGGATCAAGCAGTTCTATCTGGACAATGACGAACGTGATACCAATCTGTTGCTTAGACCTTTTCGAAATACTTCACGCGTAGCAAAAAATAGTATATCAGACCGTGTGCTGGAGATCAGTCAAAAGCCTGACCTGAAATTTGAAGATATTCAGCCTTATGTCTCTGGCTTAAAGGGTAAACTGGCTTTAGAAACTGGAGATATCGATGCCGGGCTAATTACAGCGGGGCAAGTGCAGGGCCTGATCCATGATATTCCAACCTGTAAAGAGCTGATAGAGCGTATTATTCAGGAAGCAAACCAGATTATTGACAGCAGACTGACAAAATTTATTCGAGCCAATGAATAAAAAAGTAATTCTGGTTTTGGTTGGTATTAACACTTTTTAATGACTAAAGTCAGTCCAAAAGCATTAAATAGTTTTAAAATAGAATGCAGGGTCGGATTACTATGCGGCTGTTCCAGCTTTTGTAGTGTTTGCGGAGCAATTTTTGTAATTTTTGCCATATCCTCTAAGGTCAGGCGCAATTCAGTCCGCAGATACCTGGCAACCTGATGAATTTCCCACTCTGGATGCTGTTCTATAGTATCAAGTACCTGCTGGCGCCGTTGCATCTGCTCAATCGGCGTCATCGATTTAAAACGTTTATCCATGACTCAGCTCCTGAAGTTGCTGACAGATATTTTCTATTCTTGGCTCGCTGTTTTCGATAATTTCCGGATCGATACCGATACGTTGCATATAACTGAGCAGACCTTGATATTTTAGGTACTGTTCAGCCAGTGCTGAGCGAAGAGTATCCCGCGCAATAGGAATAATGGTTTGAATCTGCTCAATGACTGATGCCCAGCATGGAGCGCCGCCCTGATCATTTCTTTCCCAGCGGGTGGTTCTGGCTATTCCATCAGGATGTAACCACATTGGCGCAAAGTCAAAAAGTGGCGTAAGCTGGATCAAACCATTTTCATGGCGTTGGATCGCTGTATTACGGGTATGATTGTCTTTATTTCCTAGAGCTACATTGGCAATGTCTCTTTTTAAATATTCAACTATTTCAGTTTCTGCATACGTACAGCTTTGGAGGATGAGCATACAGATCTGGTTATGAGTAAGGCGTACTCCAAACCCGGCCTGATTGCTCAGTGACGCAATACTTTCCTGGGCAATACGTTTGACCTTCCCATTGACTGTCTGGCGGTCAAAGCGGGGAATAAAAAGAGTACGGTCATGAAGTTCTAGCTTTTCATGCACTCGCAGACCAAGATATTCTGCTACTTGCATATATAAGGCTTCTTGAGCCAGGATTTTTTCTAGCCGGGGATGATCACCGCGGCTAAACTTGACCAGCCAGTGTTTGGCTGCATGCTCATCTGGCAAGGTATGATCCAGATAAAACAGTCCATCATTCGCTTGGGTTAGCAATAGTTTAGGCCATTCTCCCTGCACTCCGGAGGAACCGCCCACAAACAGTCCATAAGATGCTAATGATTCAATAAAATATTCACGGCGTTCAGCAATTTCATGTAGGGTAAAACCCTTCAGGTCAGGATCAGGAAACTTTGCATTTAACCAATCATGAGCCTCTTTAATACGAAGATGGCCAATGGGATTACCGGCACCGGCCTTTAATAAAGCCCAGTCAGCTGTTTGTTGTGCTGTTTCATTATAGTCCAGCTGTTTAAGCAGCTCTTTACGTCCATATCCTTGGGGTAACAGGTCCATCAGAAAAGCGGGCCAAGTCTCTGCATAATTACTTTGCACATTTACGGGCAAATTAAAAGACACTGCTCGTGCATCACGGCAGTCCATATAAGAAATAGCATATTCAAACAGATAAGATGTACGGGTTCCTGCCTCCCACCCCAAGTGTGTAGCATTGAGTAATTCTACTAGAGCACAATCGAGCCACTGATGGTCCTGATAAATCTGTATAGTGCAAAAATTATTCATTCTTTTATTATAATATAAAAATAATAAGTAGAATAGAGGGTAGTTATTTATTAGAATAAAATATTATGAATTTATGAGCCAAGAAATTAACCGGATTAAAAGATACTCAGGCGTGTGAGATAATAGATTATAAAAATCATAGAGAATGGTTTAAGATAGTCCACTCAACATAAGTAATGTTTTCAATTAAATCTTATGATTATTCGTGATAAAACTAGTAATCTGGCTTTACTTTTTGCGTGGCAAGGAACAATACTGCCTACAGTTTTACCTGCGCTCACCTTTGTTGTTTTAATCTCTGCGGTAATTGGTTATTTGACCTCTCATCATATGCTGAATGTACCGGAAGTGCCTGCTATAGGGTTTACCATTTTCGGCATTATTCTTTCTATTTTTTTAAGTTTTCGAAATAACGCCTGCTATGACCGCTGGTGGGAAGGGCGTAAATTATGGGGAGCCCTTATTGCGAATTCCAGGCATATTGCCCGTGATTCTCATGTATTACCTGATCGAGAGCGCCGGATTCTCATGTACAGGGTAATGTTTTTTACTCATCTTTTAAGAAATCGCCTGAGAAAAACCAATACTCCATTCAAGTTAGATACTCATCATCTGGCGCTGGAGCAACAAGCACTGAATCATTTGGATCAGCATATTAATGCTGCACAGTTTGTGCTTGAATGTATTCAGAAAGACCTGGTTCAACTCCTGAGGCAGGGCCTGATCAGCGATATCATTTATAGTACATTGAACCGGCATATTGTTGAATTGGGTAATATTCAGGCTGGCTGTGACCGTATATTAAGTACACCTTTACCATTTTCGTATTCAGTTTTATTACACCGTACTGTTTATTGTTTCTGTTTTATTTTACCTTTTAGTCTGGAAGCTGACTTAGGTATATGGACACCTATTGTAGTTGGATTAATTGCTTATCTGTTTTTAGGGCTGGATGCTTTAAGTGCCCAGCTTGAAGAACCCTTTGGGCTTGAAGAAAATGATCTGCCACTTGATTCGATTGTACGCTTGGTCGAACGGGAGATGTTGAGTTCGCTTGGAGAGGAATTGCCCGATACTATTTTGCCTATTAGGGGCAATTTAAGTTAATCAAGTGCTGCGCTACAGGTATTTCGCAAATTAAAAAAGCTATTTATATAGGGCTGAACTCTTTAACTCAAAATCTTCAATCTCCTCACTAGCATTTATTCGTTTTAGAATAAAATTCATCTAAAATGATCAGATGGTTATTTCTACATCATGAAATAATATTATTATTCATATGGTTAATTTTGAATTAATCATAAAAATGGGTATTAAAATTATAGAGTTTTAATACCCGATTACCCCTATGATGATATAAAACTATTTTTCCTTAGAAACTTCAGGACTCATCTTTTTTAGTTCCCAGATATTCCTGATAGGCATCTTCGGCAAAGCGTCGTAGAGAATCACCGATTGCAGCATATTGGTAAGCATTCAGATTGGCTAATGAAGCACGTGCCGATGGATGGGATACCCCAAAGCCAGAACCTGGCAACAGAACGACACCGGTTTCATCTGCTACCCGAAATAATAATTCTGTCGGGTTTTTATTGACCATGACCCAGTTGGCAAAATCGTCACCATATAATATGCGGGCTGTTCTTTCCAGATCTACCAAGGTGTAATAGTCAACAGCGTTAAGATCTTCAGGGACTTCAACACCAAGCTGTCTATAAAGTGCAGCATCGCGTTCCCGGACTACAGACTTGACAGCTTTTTTATAAGCCTGACGAGAATCCATCATATTAAACAGGGCAAAAAGAACCATCTGTACCTGCTGCGGTGTTGACAGACCTGCGGTGTGATTCAGTGCAACATTACGGCTATCTGCTACCAAACGGTCAATAAACTTGATTTTTTCTGGTTCAGTAGTTAATGATGAATAACGTTCTTCAAGTTCCTGCTTTTCCTGATCTGAAAGCGCTGCAATCTTCTGATCAATGATATTGTTATTCGACAGCGCAATAATGCCAAGTCTCCAGCCTGTAGCCCCAAAGTACTTTGAGAATGAATAAACTAAAATAGTATTATTTGGGCAAATTGCAAAAAGTGACTTAAAGTCATCTGCAAAAGTTCCATATACATCATCTGTCAAAATAATCAGGTCAGGACGTTTTCTTACAATATCTGCCAGTATTAGCAATCCTTCATCACTTATTTTGACAGAAGGCGGGTTGCTCGGATTGACTAAAAAGAATGCCTTGATTGAAGGGTCTTCTAACTTTCTTAATTCAGACTCAGGATATTGCCAGCCCAGATTGGGATCAGCTTCAATAAAAATTTCTTCAAGCTGATAGTCATTCAGTTTGGGAATTTCCAGATACGGCGTAAAAATCGGTCTGCCGATTGCAATTCGGTCGCCAGTATTAATAATCCTGTTTTCTTTTAAGGAGTTAAATATATAAGCCATGGCTGCGGTTCCGCCTTCAACCGCAAACAGGTCCAAGCCTTCCTTGGGCATACTTTTTATGCCCATTTCCTGTAACAGATACTCTTTAATAATTGTTTCACTGACACGGAGCATGCGATCAGGTACAGGGTAGTTACATCCTAGAATCCCTTCGACCATTTCAAGCAGAAACATATCTGGATCTAAACCCAATTGGTCTCTCACATAAGACACTGCTTTTCCCAGAAATAAAACTCCAGGTTTATCCCGGTTCTGCATGAGAAAATTATCAAAACGTGATTGCAAACCGACAGGACGGGGGAACCCACCTAAGCCTTCTGGCATGTAAGAAAATGAAAATTCTGATTCTGTGGCAGAAAATAAACCTAATTGAAAAAAAGCCCTACGTGGCAGGGTAGCCAGAAAATTAGGGTTTCCTCGTCCAGCATTGAGCATTAAGCGGTCCCGCTTACTCTGTGCCAAAGCAATCAGGCTATCTTTTAACTCGAATGGGCTAAGTTTTGAATATTTAGAATAATCTACATTCCCCATGGGAAATCTCCTTAGTGAATAGTGATCTTAAAATGCTTGAAACAATTTTTAGGCTAATCCGACAATAATTGGACCGAGTAAGGTTAAAAAAACGTTTGCTAGGGCGTAGGTAATAGCAAAGGGTACGGTAGGTATAGAGTTTCCGGCTTTATCCAATACACCACCAAAAGCGGGGTTGGCACTGCGTGCACCTGATAATGCACCTGCCATAATGGCGACATTGTCATAACGAAGAATATAACGGGCGAAGAACATTGAAAGGATAAGAGGAACAACAGTAACCACCACACCAATCATAAATAGTGATAGACCACTTTGCTTGATGGTCTGAATCGCCTGTAAGCCTGATTGCAGCCCGACAGCAGCGACAAATCCTGCAAGTCCCAAATCCTTAAGTAGCTGTGATGCTGCTAAAGGCATATTGCCATGCACTTGATTACGGCTACGTAACCATCCAAATAACAGGCCAGAAAGTAGCGCACCTCCACCTGCACCTAAAGTAAGGGGCACCCCTCCAATACGAATAACAAAAAGGCCAATAACCAAACCGACTACAAGACCTGCTCCATGAAACATCCAGTCTGTTTTTAAACTCTCAGGTAAAGCTTTTCCGGCTTCTTTTACTAACCGCTCAAGATCGGTTTTTGTTCCATATACTGTGACTACATCACCTGGTTTCAAAACCAGATCATCATTTAGAACCTGTGTTTCATTATTTCGTTTGATACCAAGTACATATATACCGTGTTTCAAATAGGCAGGCGTATTGGCCTTTACCTCGCCCAAGCTATGATTAAGATATTTAGAATTTCTGAGTACTACATCCGTGGTCTGCATCACCATTTCCATACCAGGAGAAGACTGTAGCTCTGGACCAATATACTCAGAAATTGCAACCACACTAGCTCGTCGCCCTACAATCAGTACAATATCATCTGTCTGCAAAATGATATCTGGAGATACATCGATAAACTGGTCATCACGTTTTAAGCGTTCGATGGTAGTGCTAGATTGTTTGGCCTCAAGTTCTTCTATTTTCAGACCATTACCCTGTTTGACTTGATAAATACGTCCGACTATTTCCGGAATAGCCAGCTCTTGACCCGGAGCCAGCTCAAAAGCACCTTTCAAACGTTCAGATTGTGCTTTCAGGGCATCATCATGGATTTCTCTTCCCATAAATTTAGGAAGAATATTGACACAGATAATAATTGCGCCAAGTGACCCAAAAATATAAGTTACTGCATAGCCAATTGCGACATTTGCCTGTAGCTTTTGTATTTCAGCAAGAGGTAAATCCAGTCGTGATATTGCATCTCCAGCAGTACCAATAATAGCTGACTGCGTCATGCCACCTGCCGCTAGTCCTGCTGCCAGCCCTTTGTCCAGATGGAAAAGCTTGGCCATGAGCAGTACCGTAATTAAGCCACTCACTGCCATAAATACTGCAAGCAGAATCTCTTTAATAGAGTGTGGTCCTAATGATTTAAAAAATTGCGGTCCACTTTCAAAACCTACAGCATAAATAAATAACGCAAAAAGAATCGCTTTTACACCATTATCTACAGAGACACCAATCAGGCTTAAAACCACTGCAACAAGAAGCGAACCAGCAACGCCACCAAACTGGAATCTGCCAAATTGAAACTGACCAATCCAGAAACCAATTGCAAGTGATAAAAATAATAAAATTTCTGGACTATGACTTAATTCATGTTGTAACCATTCAATCATCTTATATTCTCACTTCATTATTAATATATTTTTAGGTAGAGAATCATGGTTTTTTTAAATATTTACTTAAACTACTATTCTAATTATGAGAAAACAAATTTACTTTACTTAAGTACAAATATATATTAATTTCAATGGCTTAATTATTATATAATATAAAGATAACTTATATAATTAAAATTAAGATATTGATAATAATTAATTATTTTTAGATTATAAAATTTTTAAAATAACTTTTATTTAATAGTAAATTGTAAAATTTTATGTTGGGTTTTAAATAAAATTTTGAGAAAAAATTAAACATAATTAATTGATTAAAGTTAATTTAATTAAATTATTTAATATTCATGCTAGGCTTAAATAATTAATAGGTAAATGTAATATATCTTTAATAATTCAAAAATATTTTATAGTTGCTTGGTCTTTTTACTAAAAACTGAAATTTTTATAAAGATGAGAATAATAAAATTAATTATTTCTTTAGGATTCTGAGTTTTTTCATTCGATAATATTATACTTTTATTGGTTCAATCAGTTATGTATTTTAAATTGGTTGCTTTTTAATAATAATATCTTATAAAGATAAATATGAACTGATAAAAGGAAAGGCATTTGAATATTCTTTTGCAAAGTCTAACTTTTCAAGAGCTTCTCACAATTATATTGTCTGCATTAGGATGTGGTCTTTTAATCGGGCTAGAGCGGGAACGTAATAAAAATACCCGCAATGAACAAAGTTTCGCGGGATTAAGGTCTTTTACGATCAGCGCCTTATTGGGGGCTTTGTGTTTTGTTATACACCCGTATGTTGGAGTAGTGGGGGCAATAGCCGTAAGCCTGTTCTGCCTGTATAGTTTATCTCAACAAAAAGAAGATATTGGTTCCACCACTGAACTGGCTTTTTTAATGACCTACCTTATTGGGGCGGCGTGCATCTGGAATATTCCATTAGCAGCCAGTATGGCAGTATTGCTTACCCTTATTTTAATGGGGAAAACTAGCCTTCATCGCTTTGCTGGAAAAACCATTCGAGATTATGAACTCCGGGATGGACTCCTTTTACTGGCCCTCATTTTGATCGCTTTACCGATCATGCCAAATAAACCCCTATGGGGTTCAGTACTAAACCCATATGTCATTTTAAAATTACTGGTTTTAATCCTTATTGTGCAATCTATGGCACATGTGGCAAAACGCATTTTATCAAATGACAAAGCATTGATTTTATCTGCTCTAGCTTCAGGTTTTGTCTCTAGTACTGCCACTATCGCCAGTCTTGGCATGCAAGTCCGCTCCGGAGAAGCCACTGCCAAAGTGAATGCCGGTGCTGCTCTGATGTCATGTGTAGCGACTTTACTGCAATTACTGCTGATTGTCTCAGGTGTAAGTTTAATGTGGTTCAAACTGCTTTTTATCCCAAGTCTGGCTGGGATAGGCATACTATGTGCTGCTACAGGCTTATTTATGTACCGGTCAAATCATTCAGATACCCGTCTAATAAAACAAGTTGATCAAGCAGATGACCGCATGTTTAGTCTCAAGGAAGCCGTCATTATTGCAGTTAGCCTCACTCTCATTCAGGCCGGAATTTATGGAGCAAATCTTATATTAGGAGATAAAGGCTTAATCTTGAGCACTTTTTTAGCGTCACTATTTGAAGTTCATGCTGCTATGGCCGGGGTAGTAGTACAAGGAAACCCAGCTAATTTGACTCTGATTTATGCAGTTGTCATTGGTTTGGCTGCACATGCACTTTCAAAAAGTATTAATGCCTTTCTAACCGGTGGCTGGAAGTTTTTTTTATATTTTGCACCTGTGCAAGTTGTTCATATGGCGGTTGTTATAATGCTGATTATTTACTTTCATCAAATCTTAATCTGAAAGCATAATTTAAAATCCAGATCTCTGAAGTACTTTTGCAATTTTACCAAAACAGCTAAATTTATTAAAAATATCGTTCAAATGAGCCGATTCTCAATAAGAACTACATAGAACTTGCTAGCCAACACATACTCTCTATAATAACAAGCAATTTAATTCGTTAAAGTACCGTATGCGGTCTACCACATGGATTACAGTCTTGGTTGGATTATTCATGTTCCAAAGTCTTTGGAACGTGGCAGCGGCCTTTTGCGTCCATGAAGAGCAAACTTTAGTACAGCAGAGTTATCATTTTGGCCATCATCAAAATACCCTATGTATCAGTCATGACCGCCCGCATAAGCATGATACCCAATCAGATCATAAAGACATAAAGAATAATAATTTAAAGCTTGGTGAAGATCATCAGGATCATCTGCCTTCCATGACGCATCTGATTGTGCAAAATGAAAAAATCTCGGTTTTAATTCCAGTTTTTGAAACTCATGTCATTCCAGAGTTTCACTGGAAGAACAGCTATCAGGCACCTGACCTGTTTCAGCAAAGTCCACCTCCCGAATTTTCCCCGCTTATGGTGGGGTAGCCTAAAACATTCTCACCACTTCTAAATTTAATTAAGTGGGAAAAATCATGTCTTTACAGTCAAGGACGTTATTACGTCATGCTCTGATGGCCTGTCTATTTACAGTTATTGTGCCATCACATAGTTATGCTGAAAATATTAGCAATTTTGGATCTGCGTATGCCAAAGTACAGAGCTATCAGGCACAAGCTGAAATAGCTCGGCATTATGCACAAATTTCTGATTTAAATATTCGCCAAAGCGAATTATGGCAAAATCCGAGCCTAACGGTTGAACAGTCAGGATTCGGTTCAGATCAGGAGCAGGAATTCAGCCTCGGTATTCGCCAGCCCTTAGATATTTTTGGTCAGCGCAAGCTTAGCCAGGCCATAGCCAATACATCAGGTCAGCAGCTGCAATTGCAACAACAGTTATGGAATGCGCAAAGCCAATTAATTGTCAGATATGCATGGTCACAGTTAACAATTGCAGAAACGGAACGTACTGTTTATGCATCGCAGCTTAGAGTAAGTAAAGCTAATTTAGAGAGTGCCCAGAAGCGCTATCAGGCAGGAAGCATTGCTCTGGTTGATTATGAGCGGGCTCAGATTGAAGCGTTAGAAATGGAACGGCTTTATCAGCAGGCTGTATTAAATCAGCAGTAGGCAGGGCGTCAACTCTCAAATTTATGGGGTGAAACCTATGCACAAATTGATTTAAGCAAAACTTCTATTCCTTGGCCAGATCAGAGTAATCAGACAGTACAGCATTATATTTCTGAAGGATGGCTAGAAAAACTTTATGCTTTAAATATTCGGCAGTCCAATTACCGGATTGAACGTTTAAAAGTTCAAGCTCGTCCACAGCCCGCCTTAAATGTAGGGATGAACCGTACAAGGTCTCCTGATGAAAATAATGAGACGGTGTTAACACTGGGGGTCGATCTTCCCCTTAATCTTTTCGACCGTCAGCAATATACTATTCCTATTGCGCAACAGCAGCAGATCTTGCTGAATCAACAGCAGCAGCGTGAACTAAAACAGCAAATACTTGATATTGCAAATAGCATGCATCAGCTCAAGGCTTTACGGAATCAATATGAACTGATTACAAGTCAAATTGACTTGGCTGAAAAAGTCCAGAGCCGAACTTTACAGGGTTTTAAGGCAGGTAAATTGTCAATTACAGATGTCCAGCAGGCGACTTCACAACTGTACAGTCTACGTTTGGCAATGTTACAGACATTACGGCAAGCCTGGCAAAGTGCACTTGGTGCTGAAGCCCTGAGTATTGGAACAAGCTATGAAGAAATCAGCCGTTCTGATGCCTACATACAACTAAATCAAAGTGCGGCTGAAACATTACAGAATTTAATTAATGAGGGGACACGATAAATGAACTTGAAACAATATGGAAAATTATCCCAGCCTCTCATGATTGCGATTCTGATTGCACTAACCGCACTGGTCAGCCTGATCATCTGGTTAAATAAGCAGGAAACGAGAACTGCTGAACATGGACATGAGGATGAACATACCGGAGACGGCGAGGCTGAGGCTCATGCGACAGAAGAGCATGTTAAGGAAAAGGAAGGCGAGATAAAACTGACAGCCCGGCAAATGGCTGAACAGGGTCTAAAAGTCGCCATAGCAACTACAGGCCCAGTGGAAGAGGTTACTCTGTTGCCAGGTAAACTGGTCGTAAATACTGACCAGCAAGCTCATGTATCGCCGAGTTTCAGTGGTCATGTTGAGCAAGTAAAGGTGTCTTTAGGGCAAAGTGTTCAAAAAGGACAAACTCTAGCCGTGCTTTTGGTTCCTGAACTGATTGATCAGCAGGCAAATTTACGTATGGCACAGGCAAATCTTCAGCTTGCCAAACAAGACTATCAACGTGAACAGCAGCTCTGGACACAGGGTATTTCAGCCAAACAGGATTATCAGCGTGCTGAAAATGCATACCGTCAGGCACAGCTTGCTGTACAAGCCTCACAGGCACGCTTAAATGCCTTAGGGGCAAGTAGTAATACTCATGGGCGCTTTGTTATTCGGGCACCGATTTCTGGTGTCATTAGTCAGAAAGATATTGTAGTAGGTGAAAATGTCCAATTGGCTGATCAAATTTTTGTCATTGAACAGCTCAATAATTTATGGCTTGAGTTTACTTTACCCGCTCAATACGCAGGACCACTACAAGCCGGACAGAAAGTTTTATTTAAACTAATGGGTACAGAGCAGACCCATACTGCACGAATACAAAGTTTAACCTCGCAGGCAGACAGTCAGACAGGGCGGCTAATAGTCCGTGCCAAGCTTGATACGCAGTCTGCCAGTTTACGTCCTAATGTATTAGTGAGTGTTTTGATGGCCAAGCCTGCTGCTAAAACGTCTCTTCGGGTAAAAAAAGCAGCCGTACAACGTATTGAAGGCAAAGATACCGTTTTTATTTTGCAATCTGAAGAAAAAGGACAGGTTCATCTAAAGGCTCAACAGGTGAAATTGGGCCAAGCCTCAGGTAACGGGGAATGGCTTGAGGTAATTTCCGGGCTTGCTAACGGCAAGAAGTATATTAGTGAAGGTAGTTTTCTGCTGAAGTCTGAACTGGAAAAAGATGAGGCCGGTCATGAACACTAACTCTGAACTGCCAAGAGCAGAAGGCCTGTTTGAACGTATTATCCAGTTCTCTATTCAACATGCTATATGGGTCATGCTGTTTGCCTGTATCTGGATTGCAGTTGGAATTTACAGTTATCAAAAGTTACCTATTGATGCAGTACCAGATATTACGAACACCCAAGTACAGATTAATACCCAGGCAAATGGGTTTACTGCACTTGAAGTAGAACAACGTATTACTTATCCCATTGAAAATGCAATGGCCGGAATTCCTGATCTGGAATTAACTCGTTCTATTTCCCGCTATGGACTGTCTCAAGTTACCATTGTATTTGAAGATGGTACCGATATTTATTGGGCACGTCAGCAGATTAACCAGCGGTTACAAGAGATTCAGGCAGAGTTACCGGCACAAACCAGTCCAATCATGTCACCTGTTTCTACAGGGCTTGGAGAAATTTATCAATGGGTACTAAGAGCAGAGCCAAAGGCGAAAAAATCTGATGGAACTGCTTATACCGCTATGGATTTACGTGAAATTCAGGATTGGGTAGTTCGGCCTCAGTTGCAGCGTGTACAAGGTGTGGCTGAAGTGAACAGTATTGGCGGTTTTGAAAAAAACTATGTGGTATCACCTGACTTCAGCTACATGCAACAGCTTAATATCTCTTTAGAACAGCTACAGCAGGCTCTAAACCAAAATAATGAAAATAGAGGAGCAGGATTTATTGAAGATAATGGACAGCAACTTACAGTCCGTATTCCTTGCACACTCAACAACATTTCAGATATTGAGAATACTTTAGTCACCAGTTCCAGTGGTCGTGCCATTCGGGTCAGTAACATTGCGCAAGTTTCCATAGGACATGATCTAAGAACAGGTGGCGCAACCTATAATGGTGAAGAAACTGTTCTGGGAATTGCCATGATGGCAATGGGAGAAAATAGCCGGACTGTTTCTAAAGCGGTAGATGCCAAAATCCGGGATATTCAAAACAGTTTACCCAAGGGAGTATTTATAGAAACGGTCTATGACCGTACGTCTCTGGTTGAAAAAGCGATTAAAACTGTACAGAAAAATCTGGTTGAGGGAGCGGTACTTGTTATTGTTATACTATTCTTATTTTTGGGAAACATACGAGCAGCTCTGATTACCGCCTGCGTTATTCCGCTCTCCATGCTATTTACCTTAACAGGAATGGCACAAAAAAATATTAGTGCTAATTTGATGAGTCTGGGGGCACTAGATTTTGGAATTATTGTTGATGGTGCAGTGGTAATTGTTGAAAACTGTATACGCCGTTTGGCCCATGCACAGCAGTTACTTAAACGTCCATTAACACAAAGTGAGCGATTTAAAGAGGCGTTTTTAGCTGCTCGACAGGCACGACGTCCCCTGATTTTCGGGCAGCTTATTATTTTAGTGGTGTATTTACCAATTTTTGCTTTAAGTGGTATAGAAGCGAAAATGTTCCATCCGATGGCTTTGACTGTAGTCCTGGCACTGATTGCTGCAATGATTCTGTCTATAACTTTTGTCCCTGCTGCAGTCGCTTTATGGGTTAAAGGAGATATTCGCGAAACTGAAAGTGGCTGGATGACTTCGCTCAAGAAATCTTATGAAAAGACTTTAAATGTTGCTTATGAATATAAAGCAGTAGTCTTAACATTTGCTATTTGTCTTCTGGTGGTTACAGGTGTTTTAACTACTAAACTTGGGAGCGAGTTTGCGCCACAGCTTGGTGAAGGTGATTTTGCCGTACAACAATTACGTTCTCCTAGTACAGGATTAGAAGAATCTTTACGTATGCAGGAAAACACAGAAAAGCTTTTATTAAAGAATTTTCCTGAAATTAAAGCAGTATTTGCACGTACCGGCACCGCTGAAGTCGCAACAGATGTCATGCCACCTAATATTTCTGATGGCTATATCATGCTTAAACCAAATGAAAAATGGCCTGACCCTAAAGAGAGCATTGATGAGCTCCGATCCCGGATGGAAAGTTACCTTGCAACAATTCCGGGGAATAACAGTGAATTTTCTCAACCGATTGAGCTGCGTTTTAATGAGTTAATTTCAGGGGTACGTAGCGATGTAGGAGTCAAGATTTTTGGTGATGATATGCAAGTTCTCAATGGCGAGGCTGCTAAAATTGCCAAAATTATTCAGCAGGTCGCAGGAAGCAGTGCGGTAAAGGTTGAGCAAACCTCAGGTTTGCCTTTACTCAATGTTGAGGTTGATAAGTTTTTAGCTTCGCAATATGGCTTAAGTGTTAAATCTATTCAAGATGTGATAGCTACTGCCATTGGCGGACAGCAGGTTGGAGAAATTCTGGAAGGAGACCGCCGTTTTGATTTCGTTATTCGTTTAAGAGATCAGGACAGAAATGTGGCTGATGTTTCCCAATTGCCAATACGACTCCCAAATGGCGGCAGTATTATATTGTCTGATGTCGCAAAAGTTGCCAGTATTGAAGGTATCAATCAGGTAAGTCGTGAGAACGGTAAACGCCGTATGGTTATCACTGCCAACGTTGAAGGGCGAGACTTGGGCTCATTTATCAGTGACTTGCAGACACAGCTTAAAACCTATGATTTACCAAGTGGCTACTGGATAGAATATGGTGGCCAGTTTGAAAATCTGGCTTCAGCTAAAACCCGTATGCAAATTGTTATTCCATTGGCTCTAATTACGATTTTTATTTTATTGATAGCAGTTTTTCATAATATGAAAGACAGTTTTCTGGTATTCACAGGTGTTCCTTTTGCATTGACGGGAGGAGTTCTGTTTCTCTGGCTGAGAGATATTCCATTATCCATGTCAGCAGGGATTGGATTTATTGCTTTATCTGGTGTGGCTGTACTGAATGGTCTGGTAATGCTGACGTTTATTAAAGAGTTACGCTTGAAGTACAACTTGCATGAAGCGGTATGGCAGGGGGCGATTTTACGATTGCGTCCTGTATTAATGACGGCTTGCGTGGCATCACTGGGCTTTGTTCCTATGGCGCTTGCTACAGGTACAGGTGCTGAAGTACAAAGGCCCCTTGCAACTGTAGTCATCGGTGGAATTATATCGTCTACCTTGCTCACACTTGTACTGTTGCCTATTCTCTATAGATGGGTGAATAGTCCTCAGAGGTAAAGTGAGTCTTATGAAAGCCTTTGACTGTTCAAAGGCTTTCTTTTAAAGGTAATTTTATAGTAGAAAAATTTCAAAAGTGTAAATATATAATAAGTGACTTCAGGAGAAGTAGGTCCAAGCTTTAACTGCTATTTAGAATAATAATCCTCAGAGAGTAGAACGAATTCACATGAAAAGACTTATATATAAAAAATGCTGAATGGTGAAATAGGGGCTATGTATTAAATAAGCCATGAGATTTATTTCTGTATAGCTTAATTAAGTAGCTGAACAGGTACAGCAAGATTCAAGTCTGGGTTTAATCCTGTTTCAGCTACTATATACACTTATCCTGTTTATTGATCAGCTCTATGGAGACTTAACGAAAGCTCATCCCAACATTGTATTGCTGTTTCCATTGCTTGCATTTTGACAGGGCCAAAACCCCTTACATCTGCAGGTAATTTAGCGATTTGCTGAGCAACAGATAAATCATAATTTTCAGGTGCAGAAGTAATGGATTTCACAAATGTGATATAACGATCACGCCAAGCCTGTTCTTTTTGTCGTTCTTGCTGTAACGCAAAGGGATCAAGGAACGTTTCCCGAAGCCACTGCAGTCGTCCAAGAATCATCATTGGAATGCGCATCCAATATCCGAAAGCACGTTTGCGTATAGTACCATGAGCCCCCAAAGCTGGAGGTGCTAAATGATAAGTTAAACGCAGACCTTGACCAAACTGCGCTTCAATAGACTGTTTAAAACTTTTTCCTGTGAGTAAGCGTGCAACTTCGTATTCATCTTTATATGCCATGACTCTATATAGCTGAGTCGCTATTGTTTCAGCCAGGTCTTCTGGTAAGACTTTGGCAGCCTGTTCCACAAGTGCTCGATACTGGGCTGCATAATCCTGATTCCAGTACTCGACAAGGCGAGAAGAGCGGTCTTCAACTAATTCGGCCAATGTAGCTGGTTTATTCTTTACTGTTATTGTTGCAATAATGCGTTTTGCTAAGTCAGGATCACTCATCAGATGACAACCGATGCGGAAAGCTTCAAGATTTTTTTCAGCTGCAGTGGCATTAAGATAGATGGCCTTTTCAATACTTTCACGATTTAACGGGATCTGACCTGATTGCCAAGCCATTCCAAGTAGTATCTGATTTGCAAAGATTGCATCACCCAGCACTAGTGTAGCAATACGTGTTACGGGCAAAGATAAGAGTTTTCCTTGTGTAGTGCGATTACGCAGCCGATTAATCAAGTCAGTAATGGGAGCATACCAGTCACGAGACTCAAGGAAATCAGATGTAGGGGAACCATCTTCATTGACTATTACCATAGCCTCGGCCTTTAAGCGAGAAAGTGCTGCATTGCTACCTGCGACAATAGGATCTGCACCGATTAAAAGATTACATTGACCAGCAGGGATCTTGGTAGCAGAGATTTGATCATCTTCTGTAGCGAGCTGTACGTAAGAATAAACCGTACCACCTTTCTGAGCCAGTCCAGCCATATCCATAATACGTGCAGCTTTACCCTCCAAATGAGCAGCCATTCCAAGTAAAGCGCCTGCGGTAACCACACCTGTACCACCAACACCACCGACCATTATACGTACTGGTTGTTGATCGAGTTCAGGAAGAATTGGCTTCTCAGGCCAGCCAGCTTCTATACCTTTGAATATTTCCGGGCGTTTCATATCGCGAGTATGGACTGTCACAAAACTTGGACAGAAACCTTCTACACAGGAGAAGTCTTTATTACAGCTACTCTGATTGATTTGTCGTTTCGTTCCTAACGCTGTTTCAACGGGTTCAACAGATAAGCAGTTAGATTTTCTGGAACAGTCACCACAGCCTTCGCAAATATCAGTATTGATAAAGACTCGCTCTGCAATATCCGGATAAGCGTTGCGTTTACGGCGGCGGCGTTTTTCACTGGCACAAGTTTGAACATAAATTAGCGCCGTAACGCCTGAAATTTCACGTAATTTGCGTTGAACATCATCCAACTCATTTCTGTGGTAAATTTCTACGTGAGGCGCAATACCTTCTTCTGTATGAATCAGCTCAGGTTCATCTGTAACAATCACTTGTTTTTTGATTCCCTCAGCATCAAGTTGTCGTGTTAACTGCGCCACGCTGAGATGACCATCGACATGCTGCCCGCCGGTCATTGCTACTGCATCGTTATAGAGAATCTTGTAGGTAATATTGAGTTTTGCAGCAATTGCTTGACGTATTGCAAGATAACCTGAATGGAAATAAGTTCCATCTCCCAGATTAGCAAAAATATGCTTTTCGTTGGTGAAATGAGAGGCACCAGCCCAACTCACACCTTCACCACCCATCTGCGAGAAGGTCTCTGTACCACGATCCAGTGAAACAGCAATAAAATGACAACCAATTCCCCCTAATGCACGGCTACCTTCTGGTAATGCGGTTGATGAATTATGAGGGCAGCCACTACAGAAGAAAGGTTTGCGTTCTGCAATATCAAGAACACGACGTGATTCCTGTTCTGCTTTTTCTAACAGCTCAACTCTGTTTTGGATTTGTGTTTTTAAGCTTTCTGGAATCTCCAGTTTCAAGAATCGAGCTGCCAGCATTTTGGCAATAGGTTCAGGCTGAAATTCATAATGACCAATCAAAGGCGCTTCATCAA
This sequence comes from Acinetobacter radioresistens DSM 6976 = NBRC 102413 = CIP 103788, assembly GCF_006757745.1. Lineage (NCBI taxonomy): Bacteria > Pseudomonadati > Pseudomonadota > Gammaproteobacteria > Moraxellales > Moraxellaceae > Acinetobacter > Acinetobacter radioresistens. Next base: position 1,429,422 of record NZ_AP019740.1, read on the forward strand.
TAGATGTACTCCATTCACCCTTTCCATCACAGGCTTTACCGATGACACGAGGGCGCTTGGCATCTGAAAGTGCATATAGCTCGTCTTTAATCTGTGCTTCCAGGATAGGGCGTTTTTCTTCTACAACGATAAGTTCCTCTAAACCTTCGGCAAATTCACGAAGACCTTGAGGTTCCAGGGGCCAAATCAGCGCAACTTGGTATACTCTCAGTCCGAGCTGTTGGGCTGTCTGACCTTCAATTCCTAGAATACGTAACGCTTCAATTGTATCTAAATAACCTTTACCACTTGCTACAATACCAATACGTGCATCAGGACAATGCCATGTCACCTGATTCAGTTCATTTTCACGCGCATAAGCCAACACAGCGGGTAAGCGATATTTATAAAGACGTTCTTCTTGCTGAATGCCGTGATCTGGCCAACGAATATTTACGCCATCTTCAGGCATTTGAATATTTTTGGGTAATACAGGAATGACCCGATCTAAATTAACATGAACAGAAGCAGAGGTTTCGACGATTTCACTGACTAATTTCATCGAAGTCCATACACCTGCAAAGCGTGACATTGCTACCGCATGAGCACCTAAATCAAGAATATGTTGTATTGAAGTAGGATAAAAAATTGGAATGCCACAACCAATCATGACATGTTCTGACTGGTGTGGAATACTAGAAGATTTACAAGAGTGATCATCTCCAAAGAAGGCAACCACGCCACCTTGCTTTGATGTTCCTGCAAGATTGGCATGACGGAGTACATCTCCAGAACGATCTACACCAGGGCCTTTGCCATACCACCAGGCGGTTACCCCGTCATATTTACCTTGACCTGCGAGATTGGCTTGTTGCGTACCCCAAATTGCAGTAGCAGCTAGATCTTCATTTACACCAGGCTGAAAAACAACATGATGGTCTTTAAGTATATTTTCAGCCTGCCAGAGAAAATTGTCATAATTCCCTAAAGGGGAACCACGATAACCAGATATAAAACCAGCAGTATGATAACCGTTTAAAGTATCCCGCCGTATTTGCGCGAGTGGTAAACGCACCAATGCCTGGATACCTGTCATGTAAGCAGTACCGTTATCACTTAGATATTTGTCTTCAAGTGATACGTCCTTAGTTAAAATCTTATTTGGAGTAAATTTTGTAGATATATTCATTTATGTCTCCTTAGAATCTTGTAGTTCAAGCTACTTTATGTTCAACATCCGGTTGAATATTTGGAGTAAATGACATACTTAAAAAAGGATTGATCAGTTTAATTAAAAATAATGGAACTGATTAATGTATGTACATTAATGTCATTGTGGTTGATCCATACTGGTGCAACAATGCGTAATTAAGAAAAAGATATTTACGTTATGCGCAAAAATCTTGATGGTGGATTGCTACATGCAATGCATGCTTTTCTAAAAGTCATTGATAGTGGGAGTTTTACGGCTGCTGCAGAGCAGATGGAGCTTACAACAGCGCAAGTGTCCCGACTTATTAGCGAGTTAGAAGGGCGTTTAGGCACAAAATTACTACAGAGATCTACGAGGCAGCACGCATTAACCGATATTGGTGCAAGTTATGCAGAGCAGTGCCGGCAAGTACTTGCGATGGTAGAAGAAGCTGAAACTCAGGCAATGGGAATGGCAACCGAACCGCAGGGGAGGTTACGTGTTTTGAGCATGGGAAGCTTCGGACATCATTATGTATCACCAGTAATGGCGGAGTTCTGTCAAAACCATCCAAAGCTTACGGTTGAGTACCGTACTTCACAGAATGTGCCAGACCTGTTAGGTAAAGGAATTGATGTAAGTTTATATCTTACGGAATCATTGACTGACTCAAGATTTGTTGCTCGTCAAATTGGGACAATATTTTCATTACTTTGTGCATCACCAGCCTATTTAAAAAAATACGGTGAACCAGAATCATTAGATGACCTGCAAAAGCATGCCTGCTTAAGATTGGTGAACCCATCTATTACACCACAATGGCATCTCATCAGTAAAAATAGTTGTTCGTACCAAGTCGATATTACAGGACCATTAATTGCAGACACACCAGAATTATTACTGGATATGGTACAGCAAGACATGGGTATTGCTTTGCTTCCAACTTTTACTGTTATCGAAGCTGTACGTACTGGACGATTATGTCGCGTTTTAGCAGACTGGAGATCACCTGATATTGGTGTTTATACCTTATTACCATCACGTCATTTTATTGATGCTAAAACAAGAGCATGGTTAAGGTGGGTCGATCAGCATATTTCGCCTAAGATTCAGAATGATACAGAATATTTTTTATAACTCTGATTCACTGTCAAAATTATTAAGATATAAAATCAGAAGGGTTCTGTGATAAACAATTTATAAAACAGTCAGCTATCTTTATAAATGTACGAAATACTATGGACCATGCTATAACATTTGCGAAATTTCGTATTAGGTAATTATGCATTAGGATACTTATCAATGTGAATTAGATGCAGGTATTCACGTTGCTGAGCTATAGCAACAAACAGTGTTGTGCAGGCTACAGTCTCAGATATCCTATTTAACATAATATACATTATGCGAAATTGGGCATTTCTGCCCAGATTCCTATACTAAGCTACTGATTTAACTGGATTTGGTAGCTCTACGTGTTTAACAACATACTTAGTTGTTTTGCCTGAAGTAACCATTTCAAATGTAATATCTGCTTCCAGTGGAAACTTGTGCTGACGTAATAACGTCAAATTTGTACGGTCTTGCCAGTTAAAAGTCTCACAGGCATTACCAACAGAATTACCTTGAGACTGATCCAATGGAATCAGGCAGTACAAAGCTACATGATCATAATGACGACCATCATCTGTTTTAAAATCAACAGCTTTAGCACCAAGGATGGTTACTTTGTTTTTAAATTGCATCATTGCTACATTCTCCGAGCAGTTATAAGCACATGATCCAGACGCTTTGGATACGCAAGCGGATCAGAGCAAGAAATTAAATTGATGAGTTCTTCAGGTTCGAAGACTTCTTTAAAGATATTGATGTACTTACCGTACTGGTGCTTCAAATTCTTGATAGCGGTATCAAAGTTAATCTGTGCGGTCTTCTGGATTGTCTCAATTCGGGCTGGCTGCATATCTTCAGCAAGAAACTTAAAGCATGGATAAGCAGCGATAAAATATTCACTGGGTGCAAGTAACATATCGAATGGCAGTACACGATCTACAGACTTAAATTCAACCTCAGCACGTTGCCAGTTATCATTCGGATCACCTTCAGCACGACCCTTTTCATATAAACGTAATAACTTGCCTGATTCACGGCTGCCGATAGTTAGCGTACGACCACGACCATTAGGACGCTTCCAGTTACCTTTATGTTCTATATTTGGAGCACGATTACCACAGCTAAAGCCACCTAGCCCATCCTGCATATTTCCCCAATCAACGTTGATCTGTTTACCTTCAAAGTCATCATGAGCAATATCTACACGCGTCAATTTAGGTCGCTTCGCAAGTGATACAAGAAAGTGATAAAGCCTTAATTCCCAACCTGATTTAGCAAAGTTACAACCTCTACCATTGATCATGATTAGAACAGTATTTCTCTGGCCACCAATACAGATAAAACCGAAGTCTTCACCTAGCACATAGCTTTCATCATAGAAATTTAGGCCCTTATGACGACACGAACTGGTTGTAAATCCAAATATGTGCTCGAGGTGAATATCAAGAGCATCAACAGCAGCAGTAAAACGATGAGATTCTGTAATGAACTCATCTTCCTGCCAGAACTTATCCCCCATTGTTTCTATGCCAATGGTGAAGTTAACCCAATCAATAACAGCAATTTCATTGTCAGCAGGCATGCGGAATTCAACATGCTTTACACCATCATTAGTCATAAGCATGTGAGTTGATGGAATTGTATATAGTTCATGCCGCTGAAACGGGAGATCGGCATCTTGAGGCTGCGTATCAGAAACCGTTACCCCCATCTTATTAATGGGGGTTTTTAATCCCCCCCGTAATGCAGTGGGGTTTGGTTGTTTTTTATACTGACCCATTAGCAAATCCCCATTTCTCTAAAGTTGTTATTCTCAGCACGAATTGAATCGCAGTACTCAGCGACTGAAGCTGACTTATAGCCCCACTCCACCATGCACATTTCAAGATGATGCAGAACAGCTTCTGATTCATAAGCAGGATTCCCTGAAATAATCATTTGTACTGCCCTATCGAAAACTATCTTAGAGACGACTTCAAAAGCCTGTTCTTTATCCACTGTAACACCGTTACACGTTACATAATGGATGAACAGTAACACGTTACACCGTTACAAAGCAACACGTAATACAATACACTGTTACAAATTTAAGGAATTTATGATGACTGAAGAATCGAAGGTATACCGCGTTAATCCAATATTTCTAAAACGGATTAAAAAAATATGGTTAGAAACAACAATTGAAACTAAAAAGAAAGTAGAAGAATCTGATGTAGTAAATGCGGTTCTATATAAATTCTTAGATCAAATCAGCGTATCTGATGTAAAAGAATACAGAAGAGAGATCAAAGGGAAAGATGACTAAAATAACTACATTTAGTCTAGATTAGGAAAAAAGATGGGCTTAGCATTATTCTGCTTAATATTTGGTTTTACTGTGGGTTACCTATGGAGAGATTCACAGTCAGAAAAAATTAAAAAAGAAAAAACAAAGGTAAAAAATAGAAATATTTATTTAAGCTACAACGAAAGACAACGAGCAAAAATATATCATCAGAATGATGCTGAAAGAATAAGAGAACTAAACTTACTCTCTACAAATGAAAGTAAATTCATGAGGTTATTACAATACCAATTCACAGAACATAAAATTATTATTAAAGATAAGAGATTTTATATTGCAGACCAAGATTACTATCCTATTGCTATATTTGAATATCGAGATGGCACAAAAGAATTAAAAGTTAAAGATAATGAAGATGGTATTCCTGTTTTCCTATACAAAGCTATTCTCTCAAGTGAATCAATTTTAGAAGATAAATTATCGCTTAATATAGGGTAAAACAAGTTTAATAGCAGTGTGCCCTATCTTCGACTGCTGCAAAGTTCGTCGGTCGGTCGGTCGGCAAGCTCCTCCTCCTCCTCACTCAGCGCAGTCGCGGATGTCGCATAATGCAGATTAATGTTAAATGACGCCGATTTGCAGAGAAATGATTGCAAATCAGCTATGTAACATAATCTGGACTACATTATGCGAAATCAATCACAGTAAATTCTTTTAGATTCACAAGCACTTTGTTGGCATGATTTAGAAACAAACAGAAGTAAAATTAAAAGAAGAAATAGGGGTAAAATTCTTATAAATGCTTTAATAAAAATGACCATCAATGTCTCCAGTAAAAGCGTAATCAGAGGGGGAAATATTCATATTGCCATTGTGTCAGTTCGTAGACACTCACTTAATACTTTTCTTCTAGTGTTCTTCATTGCGTAGCAGATCGATAAGCTTTTTTTGTTAAAAAGCTTATGAGCATCAATGATGCTCAATCCGCTGACTCAAGACGTTGTAAAATATATGTGTGATAACGTATATAACGCTGTTTGTTCTTTAACTTAAGATCTATCAATAAGTCTTCTTTACGTTGTTTGGTGACATATAAACCGTTATGAGCACGATAAAGGTATCCTGTCTCGGTTTTTATACGACTAGGTACGTTAATAGCTCTAACTATTTTCAAATAAAAAGAATAAATAATAGCTGAAATAAACATTCCGACTATCAGTGAAAAGACAAGTAAGTTTTGAAATAGTTGCTGAACAGAAAGAAGGTCTGATGGTGTTAAGTAGTTCATATTAAGCCCTCGGCTTTTGCTTGCTGATATTTAGCTAAAAACTCTGCATCTAGTGATGTGAGCTTCTGCTGTTGTGGTTGTTGTGGTTGTTGTTGAGCTTGTAGCTGTTGCTGTGGCTGCTGAAAGTAATTAAAAGGTCTATCACCGTTTTCAATTAATCTTTTACAGTCGCTACTGGAGACATCATTCAGAATTGTTCCCTGCTGAGTGTATGCAACATATTTATTGCCTTTCTTCATACAACCGGCAAATACAGGTTTTGCAGTTGGCTGATAGCTAACTTGTGAGCTTAAATCTTGAAATGGTTTAGAAGCATTGTAGTCAAATACAATAGTTTCCATATCATTTCTATTTCTAGCCTGTAATTCTTTATGACGTGCTTCTGTGATACTCGGATCGTAAGCCTCGTGACACTGTTCAGCAGTCCAACCAAACTGTTTTACACAAGCGTTAATTTTGCTTTGCATATCAGGCGTAACCGTAGTTGTATTCTGTGTCTGAACTGGTTGAGTAATCTGTTGCTTTTCAGGTTTCTTATTATCAACGCCATTTGCAGAAATACCCTTGGAAGCTGCAAATTTAACAAATATTGCACCTGCAATAATCGCAAGTACAAGAGTAATAATAATACTCACAACAGCCTTGTTTAAATAAGAGCGTTTATTATGTTTAGCATCCGGCTGAATAGATTCATAAAATCCGAATATATGTTCGGGATAAGCCCATCTATATTTATCGAATGCGAACATTTTTTTAGTCTTTGTAATATTTAATTCAGCTTCTTGCCATATATAAACATTACTTACTTTCTGTCCAACACGTTCTAAATGAACATGTTCATTCACCAGTCCCAGCACATCAGCATTTAAGAATCTTGCGCGTTGAGTAATAAGCCACAATTCAATACCACGTTTACGAATCGTTGTTAAATCAAGAATCTGTTTATCACGTTTTGAATTATGACGACTAAATAACTCTCGATATTGTACTTCGTCATAGACAATCAAACTGTTATTCGGTATTTCTCGCCAATCGTCAGGCGCTTTTAAAATACCCGTATGCTTAATCCCTGTAATATCAGTAAATATCTGGCGCTCAGGTGTTTTTTCATGTTCTTTAAATAGTTGTTCTACTGTCCATAATGATTTACCAGTCCCGATACCGCCAGTAATTAATCTAATTTTTGACATTATGAACCCCGTTTAATTAGTGAAACTTTTGCACTATTCATCGTTAATCTAAATACAACTGCACCAATAACCCCAGCCAACGAAATATGAACCCCCGAAAGTGCTAATAATCCTAAAACATCATTTGATAATGTTCCGAACTGGGTAACAAGACGATCTATATAAATCTGCAATGCTACTAATACACCTGCACCTGTACCTATTCCCAATCCTGCACCGAGTAATGCAGAACGTACTGAACCCTTAAGTAACCATTCGCCAAAAGCAACAAGTAATTTCATCATTAGTCATCTCTCCCCATGATCACACCTGATGCAATTAAAAAAGACATTAAAGAACCCGCAGCAAGTACAAAAGGTCGCAGATCGGCAGCAAGCTCACACCAGGACGTCAAATCGTAATCAATAGCAGCAGTTGTATTTTCTAATGACACAGTTTGAGAGCCTGGAGAAAAAGGACAATATGCTGACCAGTTGAAATAATTTGTATTAGGAATTTGAGGAACAGTTTGTTCAATCTCGACTTTTGTTTCTTCTTGAGGTGTTTCATCTTTGGTCATCCAGTTTTTCGCTTCAGACCAAGCTTGAGAAATTGAATTAGCCCATCCATCGGCTTTTTGATTAGCTGTATTCCACCAGCTCGTCAGAGTGACTGGAAACGAAATTACAGTTTGAGCAGCTTCACATACAAGAGGTGCCCAGCCGCAGAATGCCGGAAATTCTAGCTTTATGTTTGTGACATTTGGTTTATCTGGATTTTGTGTTTGTTCACCTGTCGCTGTATTTTCAGCTTCAATTGCTTTTGATGCTTCTAATTGCTGAACAATGGGAGCAGCTTTGGCACTATCATTTTCTGCTTCATTAATTACATCTTGTGCAGCAGCAGTAATTGCTTGTTGTGCTGATACATCACCGCCTGCAGCATTTGAAATTACTTGTTGTGCAGCAGTTGGCAAAGGTAGATATTTTTCTTCTTTTTCACCAGTTTGAACGGTAAAAATTGGCCATTTATAAGTTCTGTTAGGTGCATCGGGATGAGTCCAATAACATTCATCACCGATAGCGCCTTTATATTCATAAGAACCAGTTTTGTAATAATCGTAATATTTTCTACAAGAAGCTTCTTTTGTTTGAGCTCGTGTATCGGCATAGGCACCAACTTGATATACACCGCCTCCTTCTTCCCAATATTTAATACGGTTATTTTCAGGATCAAGAACCCAATCGACCGCTCCCAGCAACTGTTCTACAGCAACAGACAATGCATAACCCGCTGCACCACGTTTAAGTACATTTGCAACTTGTGCAGCATTCGGCGTTATTTTTGCAGTGCCCTTAGCAATTTTTGAAGCACCGTTAAGAATGATTTCTTTTGTTCCGTTGACAATCGCAGAAGCACCCGAAGCTACTGGAGAACCTAGAGACCAACCGCCAAGACTGGCAGCTAACGCCTGATTCATCATAAAGACTGGAGAAATAGCTATCAGAATAGATAACAGAAAGACGTTTAAGCGGTGAACCATATTTGACCCCTAGCACTAGCTAAGTAATATGAAGAACCCGACAAGTGCAGCAAGTATATATAAAGTATTCATAGGTTTACTTCACAGAAGTAAAACCCAGTGCCGAAACACTGGGCGAATTGATTAACGACCAACGAAGCCGAGAATTCTCTTGTAACCCCACATCAGCAGCGATGGTCCTGCTTTAATTACAAACACGGCAGCAGCAGCAGCACCGAGACCACCAAGAGCAAGGCTTGAAACATCAATATCACCTTCGGCAGCCATTGCATTTGATGCAAGCAAGACAGGAGTTGCAGCTACAGCAGCAACAGTTGTCGCGTGATTGATTTTTTCGCGTAAAGTATCTTTACGTTGTTCATTTTGTACTTGTGTCATAATGTTCACCTTTCGATAAATTTGAGCAGCAGTCGCAGCCCAGAGCATAAGAGCCAGAAGCCAATAATCTCGACCAAAAGCCTATTGGTTTCGGCTCGTCCTAAATTGTTCAATTCATCCAACCAATTTGGCGTAAATTGAACGTATGAAACACACGTCTGAACGTTGTTTATTAATTCAACTGTTTCACAGACGTATGCCATTTCTTTAATCCTGTAAAATCTTTTTTATGTCTTCAAAACTAACTTCTGGTTCCCAGAAATCCATATAGCTGCAAAGACGATCTCTATAATCATTAAGATCAAAAGAGAAATAATAAATACGAGAACCTTCCAGCTTAGTATCTGGATTGCGGATAGGCTCAATAGAAGTAATAAAGGACTTTCTCAATGCTTTATTACCAATAAAAACCAGATCATCAGGCTTTGCATTAGCAATGACTGAATAAAAAACTTCTGCCTTACTCTGCATTGCTTGTACTTTTTTTGCAGTGTCGTTCTTCTCTGATGAACCAAACATTTCTAGCCCCTGCACTGGTAATAATGGACACAGTATTGAGCATGTATGCTGAACTGTTTGCCACACTTCTTGCACTTATACATAAACTGTGTCATATTAATTATTACCGTAAGTAATTGATTTTTAACATAATATACATTATGCGAAATTGGGCATTTCTGCCCAGATTCCTATACTAAGCTACTGATTTAACTGGATTTGGTAGCTCTACGTGTTTAACAACATACTTAGTTGTTTTGCCTGAAGTAACCATTTCAAATGTAATATCTGCTTCCAGTGGAAACTTGTGCTGACGTAATAACGTCAAATTTGTACGGTCTTGCCAGTTAAAAGTCTCACAGGCATTACCAACAGAATTACCTTGAGACTGATCCAATGGAATCAGGCAGTACAAAGCTACATGATCATAATGACGACCATCATCTGTTTTAAAATCAACAGCTTTAGCACCAAGGATGGTTACTTTGTTTTTAAATTGCATCATTGCTACATTCTCCGAGCAGTTATAAGCACATGATCCAGACGCTTTGGATACGCAAGCGGATCAGAGCAAGAAATTAAATTGATGAGTTCTTCAGGTTCGAAGACTTCTTTAAAGATATTGATGTACTTACCGTACTGGTGCTTCAAATTCTTGATAGCGGTATCAAAGTTAATCTGTGCGGTCTTCTGGATTGTCTCAATTCGGGCTGGCTGCATATCTTCAGCAAGAAACTTAAAGCATGGATAAGCAGCGATAAAATATTCACTGGGTGCAAGTAACATATCGAATGGCAGTACACGATCTACAGACTTAAATTCAACCTCAGCACGTTGCCAGTTATCATTCGGATCACCTTCAGCACGACCCTTTTCATATAAACGTAATAACTTGCCTGATTCACGGCTGCCGATAGTTAGCGTACGACCACGACCATTAGGACGCTTCCAGTTACCTTTATGTTCTATATTTGGAGCACGATTACCACAGCTAAAGCCACCTAGCCCATCCTGCATATTTCCCCAATCAACGTTGATCTGTTTACCTTCAAAGTCATCATGAGCAATATCTACACGCGTCAATTTAGGTCGCTTCGCAAGTGATACAAGAAAGTGATAAAGCCTTAATTCCCAACCTGATTTAGCAAAGTTACAACCTCTACCATTGATCATGATTAGAACAGTATTTCTCTGGCCACCAATACAGATAAAACCGAAGTCTTCACCTAGCACATAGCTTTCATCATAGAAATTTAGGCCCTTATGACGACACGAACTGGTTGTAAATCCAAATATGTGCTCGAGGTGAATATCAAGAGCATCAACAGCAGCAGTAAAACGATGAGATTCTGTAATGAACTCATCTTCCTGCCAGAACTTATCCCCCATTGTTTCTATGCCAATGGTGAAGTTAACCCAATCAATAACAGCAATTTCATTGTCAGCAGGCATGCGGAATTCAACATGCTTTACACCATCATTAGTCATAAGCATGTGAGTTGATGGAATTGTATATAGTTCATGCCGCTGAAACGGGAGATCGGCATCTTGAGGCTGCGTATCAGAAACCGTTACCCCCATCTTATTAATGGGGGTTTTTAATCCCCCCCGTAATGCAGTGGGGTTTGGTTGTTTTTTATACTGACCCATTAGCAAATCCCCATTTCTCTAAAGTTGTTATTCTCAGCACGAATTGAATCGCAGTACTCAGCGACTGAAGCTGACTTATAGCCCCACTCCACCATGCACATTTCAAGATGATGCAGAACAGCTTCTGATTCATAAGCAGGATTCCCTGAAATAATCATTTGTACTGCCCTATCGAAAACTATCTTAGAGACGACTTCAAAAGCCTGTTCTTTATCCACTGTAACACCGTTACACGTTACATAATGGATGAACAGTAACACGTTACACCGTTACAAAGCAACACGTAATACAATACACTGTTACAAATTTAAGGAATTTATGATGACTGAAGAATCGAAGGTATACCGCGTTAATCCAATATTTCTAAAACGGATTAAAAAAATATGGTTAGAAACAACAATTGAAACTAAAAAGAAAGTAGAAGAATCTGATGTAGTAAATGCGGTTCTATATAAATTCTTAGATCAAATCAGCGTATCTGATGTAAAAGAATACAGAAGAGAGATCAAAGGGAAAGATGACTAAAATAACTACATTTAGTCTAGATTAGGAAAAAAGATGGGCTTAGCATTATTCTGCTTAATATTTGGTTTTACTGTGGGTTACCTATGGAGAGATTCACAGTCAGAAAAAATTAAAAAAGAAAAAACAAAGGTAAAAAATAGAAATATTTATTTAAGCTACAACGAAAGACAACGAGCAAAAATATATCATCAGAATGATGCTGAAAGAATAAGAGAACTAAACTTACTCTCTACAAATGAAAGTAAATTCATGAGGTTATTACAATACCAATTCACAGAACATAAAATTATTATTAAAGATAAGAGATTTTATATTGCAGACCAAGATTACTATCCTATTGCTATATTTGAATATCGAGATGGCACAAAAGAATTAAAAGTTAAAGATAATGAAGATGGTATTCCTGTTTTCCTATACAAAGCTATTCTCTCAAGTGAATCAATTTTAGAAGATAAATTATCGCTTAATATAGGGTAAAACAAGTTTAATAGCAGTGTGCCCTATCTTCGACTGCTGCAAAGTTCGTCGGTCGGTCGGTCGGCAAGCTCCTCCTCCTCCTCACTCAGCGCAGTCGCGGATGTCGCATAATGCAGATTAATGTTAAATGACGCCGATTTGCAGAGAAATGATTGCAAATCAGCTATGTAACATAATCTGGACTACATTATGCGAAATGCTGTGGTAAAGTTAAATTCTATAAAAATACCGCCATACACTTTGTATAACGGTATTCAAAAATCCAGCTTCAGTAAAACTTGTTAAAAGCTTTTAGAAAGCTCTATAAAGTTTTAATTTCTTTCTGTGTAAACGTTTCTGTAGGCTTGAGCTTCTGGTCAGGCTTTAAGAATGAAGAAGCAATAATTGCCAATACTGCAAAGCTTATAATATACATAATAATTAAGTGCGGACTTCCTTCACCAATACTCAATAGCTTTGTAGCAATTAATGGCGCCAAACCGCCACCTAACACACCTGCAAATTGTACCGAAATTGAAATACCGCTATAGCGAATTTCAGCAGGAAATTGGCGAGCAAATAATTGTGACTGCGGTGCATACATAATTGGAAAAATTACACCAATTGCCAATACGATTGCTGTCCATACTAAAACAGGATCTTTTGTATTTAACATTGCAAAGAATGGATAGCTATATAGTGCAAGCATACAAAGACCAAATCTGAACATATTACGCTGGCCGACTTTATCGGATAAATGTCCGCATAATGGAGTCATTACCATAATGACAGCAGCGCCACAAATTGTTGCAAATAGAATATCTTGTCTAGGAATATTTAACTGCGTGGTGGTATAGGCTAAAGCAAAGGTGGAAGCCAAGTAGAACCAGGCATTTTCAGCAGCGCGTGATAGAATAATTGTAATTAACTGTTTTGGATGATTTTTAAACACCTGTAATGCAGGAACTTTAACTTCTTTCGCTTTTTCTTTAATTTTTTCAAAGTCTGGCGACTCAGGAACTTTCACCCGGATATACCAACCTACCGCCAACAGCACTATACTGGCTAAAAATGGTAAGCGCCAGCCCCAGCTAAACAATGCTTCCTCGGGTAGTAAAGACACTAGACCCAAAGCCACCGAAGCCAGCATTAAACCGCCTCCAGTACTGGCCTGTGGTAAACTTCCCCAAAAACCCTTTCCACCTTCTGGAGCATGTTCAACAGCCATGAGAACTGCCCCGCCCCATTCGCCGCCCATCGCCATACCCTGAATAAATCTTAAAATAATCAGACAAACCGTAGCCCAGTAACCGATCGACTCAAATGTAGGTAACAGTCCGATCATGACTGTCGGGATACCCATTAACATTAAAGTCACTAATAACATGGATTTTCGGCCTACCCTGTCACCAAAATGGCCAAATACAATACCGCCTAATGGTCGACCAATAAATCCAACAGCGTAGGTTGCAAAAGCTGCGAGTACACCGGTGAGCGGATCAAGGTTTGGAAAAAATAATTTATTAAAAATGAGTGCAGCAGCAGCACCATAAATAAAAAAGTCATACCATTCAATAGTCGTCCCTACCATACTTGAGATACCTGCCAGGCGGTGAGAAGACTTTTTAGAATGCGAACCGTTTCCATGTATTGTTTGCATTGTCATATTCCTTTTTAGATTTTCTTGTTTTGAGTTTTTATACGTATAATCAGCCCTGACCATAAGTATTTTCAGTTTCTCTCTAGTCTCCTTGAATGTATAACTTCTATATGAATGACTCAGCCGAGTCGCTCTAGAATTTGTTCAAGCTCTGGATTGCCTTTTTTCCATTGCGGCTGTTTGTCTTTATCAACAATAAGTGCACGGACACCTTCAATGAAGTCACCATGTTCAAACCAGATATCCTGTAAATCACGCTCAATCTGCATGCACTGTTGTAATGACAAACTTCGTCCTAAGTGCTGAAGTCTCAGGCTGGTCTGTTTCGCAATCAGGGAACGCTGCTGCAAGGTAATCAGTATTTTATTTGTCCATGCCTTGTACTGCTCGTCTTGTTCATTTTCGAGACTCTGTTCGATATCCTGCAAATTTTTAAAACCGAAATGTTTTCGAATATTTTCAGACCGTGAACTTAGATCACTCTCAGCAGGACGGGTAATATACTTTCCAATCATCTGTTGTATTTTTTCTTTATTTAAACTGGATGAATGAGCCAGCTCATTCTGTAAAGCCTGAAGTTTTTCTCCAGGCACATGGTAGTCAATCAGATCAAGATAAAGTGCATCACTACTGCTGATTTGCTCGCCGGTAATCGCCATATAGACGCCGATATCATCAAGACGAGATAGAAAGTGTGTTGCTGCAACATCAGGGAAAAAGCCGATTGCTGTTTCCGGCATGGCAAAACGGGACTTTTCACTACTCACAATAATATGACAGGCCTGTGCCAGACCGAAACCTCCACCCAGCACATAGCCATCCAGTATGACTATAACCGGTTTCTGATAATCACGAATCCTGTTAAGCATGTCGTATTCAGCACTAAAATATGCTTTATGCGCTTCAGTTTGGTTTTTATAATTATCATATAGATAACGAATATCGCCACCTGCGCAAAAAGCTTTTTGACTGTTTGATTTAATCAATATAGCCTGAATAGAATGATCCTGTTGCCATGTCTCAAATTGCATATGAATCTGATGAATCATCTCAATTGAAAGTGCATTAAGATTTGCGACACGGTTTAGACTGATTATTCCCAGAACGCCCTGCTGTTCAATGATTAAATGCTTTTCCATATCCATCTCATCATTCTCCTATTGATTTTTAAAGTGAGCTTGGCGCTTTTCAATAAATGCCTGCATACCCTCTTTCTGATCTAGCGTTGCAAATACAGAATGAAAAGCACGGCGTTCAAAGCGTAAACCTTCAGCTAGATTTACTTCAAAGGCACGATTAATCGACTCTTTAATCATCATGCTTGCAGTTAAAGATTTGGATGCAATTTTTTCAGCTGCCTGCATGGTCTGTTCTAGCAGTTGCTCTTTACTGAAAATGCGGGCAACCAGACCGCACTGCTCTGCTTCAACAGCCTCCATCTGGCGTGCGGTCAGGCACATTTCCATTGCTTTGGCTTTACCTACTGCAAGTGTCAGGCGTTGTGTGCCCCCTATACCCGGTATCACACCTAAAGTTAATTCTGGCAAGCCAAACTTGGCATTATCTGCACAGTAAATAAAATCGCACATTAATGCTAATTCACAGCCGCCCCCTAACGCATAACCGCTTACTGCTGCAATTAAAGGTTTACGGCGCTGTGCAATTCGGTCGGCAAGGTTGAAAAAATCATCAAGATAAATTCCGGGAAAGGCAAGCTCAGCCATTTCCTTGATATCTGCGCCCGCAGCAAAAGCTTTTTCTGAACCTGCCAAAACCATGCAGCCAATTTCCTGATCTTTTTCCAGATCATCAAGTGCCAGGTTTATTTCACTGATCAACTCGGAATTTAATGCATTCAAGGCCTTAGGCCGGTTCAAGGTAATGAGACCTACCCCGTTACGTTTTTCTAGTAAGATTGTTTCAAACTGCATACTTCATCCTTATATTTTTATAATCCTTCCAAACTGTTAGAACCTTATAGGCTACGCGCAATCACCAGACGCTGAATATCGCTTGTACCTTCATAGATCTGACAAATACGAGCATCACGATAAATCCGCTCAATAGGAAAGTCTTTTAAATAGCCATAGCCGCCAAAAATTTGTAAAGCTGACGAACATACCCGCTCTGCCATTTCCGAAGAAAATAATTTCGCCATAGACGCTTCATTCAGACAGGGTTTACCTGCTTCTTTAAGACGGGCTGCATGATGAACCAGTTGACGGGCTGCTTCAATTTCTGTCGCCATACTGGCTAAACGAAATGCAATAGCCTGATGTTCAAAAATAGGCTGGCCAAAGGTAATGCGTTCTTTAGCATAACGGGTCGCTTCTTCAATTGCAGCACGTGCCAGTCCAACAGCTTGTGCGGCAATTCCAATACGGCCACCCTCCAGATTGGAAAGTGCAATTTTCAGCCCTTCGCCTTGTTGTCCCAACATTAAAGTATTAGGTACACGTACATCAGTTAAGGCAATCTGGCAGGTATCTGAAGCATGTAAGCCAAGCTTTTCCTCGGTACGAACGACTTCATAGCCTTGTGTTTCACGAGGCACAATAAATGCACTGATTCCTTTTTTACCTGCTTCCGGATCAGTTATGGCAAACACAATAATAACTCCTGCATTATTTCCAGAAGTAATGAACTGCTTGGCACCATTAATAATCCAGTCATCTCCATTTTTTACCGCACGGGTTCTGATAGCAGCTGCATCTGAACCGGTATGAGGTTCAGTCAGTGCAAATGCGCCAATCATCTCACCTTGAGCCAATGGCATCAGATATTTCTGTTTTTGCTCGGCTGTGCCAAATTTAGCTATAGGTACACAACCAACAGAATTATGGACACTCATAATGGTCGAGGTCGCACCATCTGCAGCCGCAATTTCTTCAAGGGCCAACACATAGGCCAGATTCCCGGTGTCTGAACCACCCCACTGCTCTGGAATAAGCATACCCATAAGACCCAGCTTGCCCATTTGCGATAAGACTTCTTTAGGAAAAGTACTATGTTTATCCCACTCGGCTGCTTTGGGCTTGATTTGTTCCTGCGCAAAACTTCTTGCCATATCCTGAATTAATAACTGTTCTTCCGTAAATTGCATCTCATGATCCTTGAGTAAGTTATCCTCTTTATGAATGAGGTATTGCCTCATCAGACAGCCTTGCTGTTTGCCTGCTGTTTTGCGATTTCCTGATTACGTAGTAAAAAGCGCTGTATCTTTCCGCTTGGCGTTTTAGGGAGTTCGGTCACGAATTCAACCTGTCTTGGGTAAGCATGGGCGGATAGACGTTTTTTTACAAATTGTCCAAGCTGCTCTGACAGCTCATCTGAGGGAGCTCTGCCTTCTGCCAGAACGACAAAAGCTTTTACAATTTCAGTGCGCTCCGGGTCAGGTACTCCAACCACAGCTGCTTCAATTACGGCATCATGCTCGAGAAGTGCACTTTCTACATCGAAAGGTCCAATACGGTAACCCGAAGTTGTAATGACATCATCACTTCTGCCTACAAAACTCATACTGCCATTTTCATGGAGTTCGGCAGTGTCACCTGTAAGGTAATAATGCTTTACGAAAGGAGTTTTACGGCTCTCTTTATAACCACCAAACCACATCATGGGAGACTGGTTAATGTCTACTGCCAAAATACCTGGAGTACCTGCAGGAAGTTCATTTCCCTGCTCATCTACGACAGCAATACGGTAACCCGGGCTTGCGAAGCCGGCTGCACCTGCACGGATCTCATGATTTAGTCCATGGTGGTTACATACCACCATACCTACCTCGGTCTGGCCATAATGGTCAAAAATTGGTGCATCCAGAACCTGTCTGAACCAGCGAAATACTTCTGGATTTAAGGGTTCACCTGCACTGCTAACCACACGAAACTTTCCTTTAAGCTGGCCCATCTGTGCAGGGTCAGCAGCCATCATCATACGGTAAGCGGTAGGTGCGCCTGCCAAATTGGTAATTTGATAATCATTTACAATCTGGCATAAACTTTCGATACTGAAGCCCCCTTCATAAAACAAGGTGGCATGACCTAAAAGTAATGGTCCGGTTATTCCATAGTACAAACCATACGCCCAGCCCGGATCGGCAATATTCCAGAAGGCATCTTCAGTTTTCAGTCCAATAGCATCCTTCATATAGTTGCCAAAAGCGATTAAGGCTTTCAATGGTACTTCCAGTGGTTTTGCAGGACCAGTTGTGCCGGAAGTAAACATGAGCAAGAACGGGTCCTGAACGGTTTGCATAACCATTTCACATTGGTCAGATTGCGCATTAACCATATTCCAGAAGTTTAGATCACCCTGTGGTACATTGCCCTCCCGGTCTGCCACGGTCACAATTTTCGGACACTGTTCGACTTCTTCGAGCTTACTGCGGTTGCCAATATCGGTAATGACCAGTTTGCTTTTTGCCAGCTGTAAGCGATGTTCTATAGCTTTAGGTCCAAAAGCCGTAAACAGGGGCTGATATACTGCGCCAATACGCCAAGCGCCTAAAATGGTTGCCAGTAATTCAGGCGTTCGGGGTAATAAACCGGATACCCGGTCACCGGGCTTTACCCCTTGAGATTTTAAAAAATTAGCAAACTGACTTGACCATTGCTTTAACTGGCCAAACGTATACTGTTCCTTTCTCCCATCCTTGCCCTGCCAGTACAACGCAATCTGGTCGCTATCTACATCAGCATGGCGATCACAACATTCATGGCATGCATTAAGTTGTTCTGGTGACCCTGCTAACAGATTTCTTACCACCGTATTTAAATCAAATTCTTTTACTGCATCGTGATAATCCAACATGATTGTTACCTCAGTCTGGTTTTATTGTTATTCATGACACGGGTGTTTTGATTTTATGCCATCCACTGGCTAAATGATTATGCTTGTTTTGGAAGATACTGCTGAATAATACTTGAAAAATCGAGGTTGGCATTACCCTGCATGCATAGCTGTTGATAAAGCTGCTGTACCAGTCCACCCAATACTACGGGCTGTTTGACCTGCCCCGCTGCTTCAACCGCCAGACCAAGATCTTTCAGCATTAATTGTGTGGCAAAACCATCCTTATAGCCTTTGGAAGCTGGCGCATTTTCACAGATATCTGGCCAAGGGTTGCAGACCTCAGAGCTCCAGCAGCGGCCACTTGAGCTGTTAATAACACCAGCAAGTGCCTGTGGATCAATCCCTAGCTTGACTCCAAGTGCCATACCTTCAGCGACGGCGGCCATAGATATGCCTAAAATCAGGTTATTACAGATTTTAGCAATTTGTCCTGCACCTACATCACCACAGTGCACCATGTTTTTGCCCATCGGAGTTAACACCGTTTTAACCCGTATAAAAGTAGCCTCATCTGTGCCGACCATAAAGGTCAATGTTCCTGCCTGTGCACCTATGGTTCCACCAGAAACTGGTGCATCACAGATAGTAATCTCTCTTTCTGCTGCACTTGCTGCAATATCTTTAATTGTTTGTGGGTCAATAGTGCTACTGTCGATACATAAACTACCCGCCTTAAGTACTGCCAAAACGCCATTTTCCCCCAGATATACATCCTTTACATGCTTTGCCGCAGGTAACATGGTAATAACGACATCTGCCGTTCGCGCCGCGGCCTGAGGGCTGTCACAAGCAATCCCTCCAGCCTCTGTAAAGTAGGTAACTGCAGTTTCACTTAAATCAAAACCGTAGACATTTAAACCTGCTTTGAGGAGATTCTGGGCCATTTTCCCGCCCATATTTCCCAGACCAATAAAAGCAATATTCATCCTTGAACTCCTGAATTAGCGTAAGCTGATGGTTGTGTTTACTTCGCCTGCTTCCTGCGTATCTTCAAACCAGCGGCTGGTAATGGTCTTCGTCTGTGTATAGAACTGGACAGCCTGTTTCCCATAAGGCCCGAGATCTCCAAGTTTTGAGCCACGTGAGCCTGTAAAACTGAAGAACGGTACTGGTACTGGAATCGGAATATTGATACCAACCTGGCCAATATCAATCATGTTCTGGAAAGTACGTGCTGTTGCACCACTTTGGGTAAACAAACCAACGCCATTACCAAATGGATTGGCATTGATCAGTTCGATTGCTTCTTCAAGAGAATCCACACAGATAATCGAAAGCACAGGCCCAAAGATTTCTTCTTTATAAATACGCATGTCTGTGCTGACATGGTTGAAAATCGTAGCGCCAACAAAGTTGCCATTTTCGTAGCCTTTAACCTCAACATCACGGCCATCTAGTAAAAGTTCGGCGCCCTCTTCTACACCGCTATTAATTAGCTCTACCACTCGGGCTTTAGCACGTTTTGAAATCACTGGTCCAATATCTGTATTTGGCTCATGACCGGCATTTACACTCAGCATTTTGGCTTTTTCTACCAGATCATGAATCCAGTTCTTACTTTCACCTACCATAACAGCTACAGACAATGCCATACAACGTTGCCCGGCAGCTCCAAATGCGGCGCCGACTAAAGCATTAAGAGTTTGCTCTTTATTGGCATCGGGCATGACAGCGACATGATTTTTCGCACCCATCATCGACTGAACACGCTTACCATGCTGACCGGCAAGGTTATAGACATGAGTTCCAACAGCGGTTGACCCTACGAAAGAAACTGCCTTGATATATTGATGTGTACACAAACGGTCGACTACGTCTTTGCCACCATGCACAACATTTAAGACGCCTGCCGGAATACCGGCCTGAACCGCAAGCTCAACCAGCATCATGGTAGATAACGGGTCCTGCTCAGATGGCTTGAGAACAAATGTATTACCACATACAATCGCCATCGGGAACATCCAGAGGGGAATCATGGCTGGAAAGTTAAAAGGTGTAATACCGGCACAGACTCCTAGCGGTTGTTGTAAGGTATAAGTATCTACCCCGCGTGCTACCCCTTCGGCATATTCCCCCATTTGTAATGTGCCAATTGAACAGGCATGTTCGACTACTTCCAGACCACGCTGAATATCGCCCTCAGCATCTGCCAGGGTTTTACCCTGCTCAGTAGTCAGCACATGGGCAATCTCTTTCATGTTGTCACGGATTAAATCTTGCAGCTTGAGCATAATACGCATACGTGCCTGGATCGGGGTTAAACGCCAGCTTTTAAAAGCGTCTTGTGCAGCATTAATTGCAGCTTCTACTTCATCTGGCGTCGCCATCGGCACACGACCCACAACTTCTTGTGTGGCCGGATTAATAATATCCTGCCATTCTGAAGTAGTAGATTCTACAAACTGCCCATTAATTAATAATTTGGCTGTTGTGGTCTGAATATTTGTCATTGTGTTCATAGCCTCTCCATGGGCGATATTCTTGTTGTGCTGTAATCAGAAAATATCCTAAAGCCGTATTTTCATCTTTTCGGTTTCACTTGAGACTAACAAAGAAGGTTTTGACTACCAATACAAATTCGCGCACGATTACTGTGCAAATATGCACAAGGGATAAAATAAAAATGAAAGTGGATTGGGATCATCTACAGTTTTTTCTGGTATTGGCACGAGCCAAAACCCTCACCAATACAGCACGTATTATTGGAGTAGAACATAGTACGGTATCTAGACGGATTCAGGCACTGGAGCTGGCATTAGGGACGCCGTTATTTAAACGGGAAGCCACGGGTTATGAATTGACGCTTGAAGGGCTGGCTCTGGTTCCGCGAGTGGAACAGATGGAACAGGCATTTTTACAGATAGAAAAGCCTCATCAGCCTTTACAAGGTCGTGTGCGAATTGGCACACCAGAAGGCTTTGGTACTGCATTTTTAGCAAAATTACTGGCAGAATTATCCAAACAGTATCCTCTGCTTACCATTGATTTAATCCCTGTACCTAAAATGATCAAGCTTTCTCACCGTGAAGCCGATATTGTCATTTCGATTGACCGTCCAAAATCCGGGCCTTATATCATTACCCGTCTTAGTGATTACTGTTTAAAAATATATGGCAGCAAAGATTATCTGGCGGCCAGTTCACCTATCCATCAGCTTGAAGATTTAAAACAGCATCGTTTTGTGAACTATATCGATGACCTGATATATAGTCCTGAACTGTACTGTCTGGAACGTTTGCCCCTACAACTGAGTGCCAGCTTCAGGAGTAGCAGTATTTTAGCTCAGCAAATCGCTGTTAGTGCCGGAGCAGGTCTGGCAATTTTGCCCAAATTCTTGGCAGATGAACAACCAGAACTTGAACAGGTACTGCACAAAGAAGTCCGTTTTATTCATACTTTCTGGATGCTGACACTGGTAGATTTACAGCATGAGCCACGCATCAAGCTGGTATGGGATTTTTTAAGAACACAGGCTGACAAATACCAGCATCTACTTATGGATTAAACTTTTTAACTAAAATATTGACTAAATCTGAGCTTTATCCAGTGCGGCTTTAATGACATGCTCTGACTCAAAGTCATGATAGGTCTTGCGTTCAGAATATTCATGAGCCAGAGGTTGTACTTCTTTTAAAGTAAGCCGGCTACGCTCAGCCAAACGTATATACTCTTCAGTTCCTTTTCGCTTCCATTCAATTTCTTGGGCTTCTAATACTCTAATAACCTTAGCCGGGCTACCCAAAGCCAGCACATTTTCAGGAATGACTGCTTTTGCCTTGACCGTGCTATTGGCACCAATAATAGTATTTTCACCAATTTCTGCGTCATCCAGTATGACGCTATTCATACCTACCAGAACATTTTTACGAATTTTACAGCCATGTAAAATGGCGCCATGACCGATATGTCCATACTCTTCAATTAAAGTGATACTGGCCGGGAAGCCATGCACAGTACATGAGTCCTGAATATTCGCATTTTTCCGAACATGTATACGGCCAAAATCTGCCCGCAGACTGGCAAATGGACCAATATATACTCCCTCTTCAATGATAACATCACCAATCAATACGGCTGTTGGGTGAATATAGGCTCCGGGGCTTACTACCGGAATAACTCCATCAATCTCATAACATGGCATTTTTACTTCCTTTTAATTTATTCTATTTACCTAAAGCTATATGGTAACTTCCTGTTTTAAACCGCCAAAACGTTTGTAAAACTGTGGATGTGCTGGTGGCATAGAGCCTTCTGCAGTTCTGGCCAGCTCCAGAAAAAAATCTTCTGCCGGATGAAAAACCATTTGATATACATTACTGCTAAGATTGCGGGCAGTTAGTGAAAGCCAGTTAGAAGGCAGTAATTCAAAAGGCAGATTTGGATCTTTAAGTAAAATACGGCGGTACTGATGAATCAGTAAAATACGGATCTGGAAGGCTTGTATTGGGTCCAGGTCATCTATACTTTCAATCAGATTCAGGACTTCTCTAAAATCACCAATAAACTTTTCATAACGCTGATGTAATTCCTGCACCGGCCAGTTAGTCTCGACCATACGTTTTACAGTTGGATAAGACTCTTGCCAGAGTTCCAGAGCCTCCGCCTTGAAAAGAACCACCTGATCACTCATTTTTAGGTTAAGTAGCAGACTTTGCAGTTTAAGATGATCACAACCCGGATATGCCATAACATTGGTAGCAATATTGGCGAAACCGAGCCATTCCAGTTCTTTTTTTAAAATAATCTTGTTTTCAAGCTCAACTGAACTGAGTAGCACCAGGTCCCATTTCTGGTCCCATTCTTTATGGCTCAGATTATAAATTTTCTGGTCAGCATTCACAAAGCGCTGGCGACTGCTTTCTGTAACGCGATAATAACTGGTTCTGCCTATTTTTTCAGAAATCAGCCAGCCGTTTTGTGCCAGCCGGAAAACGGCTGTACGTACCGAACGTTCATTGAATCCGAATACATCCATCAGCTGAATCAGGCTGGCGAGACTGATGATTCCACCACGATGGAAAATACAGTCACCAAATACAGTCATAATGAGCGAAGTGCCGCTCAAAGGCTCATTACTGATAAAATCATCGATGACTTGTTTGAGTTTTGGGTTCATCACGTTTAAATTCACCTTTGAAACGAAGTGATTTATCACAGGATAAACCACCTAGACCAATTTATGCCGATTGCCGTATGTCAAACACCCGTTGAGCCTTACCTTCTGAACGCGGGAGGGTGCCTTCAGTCACTATCTCTACACTCACCGTAATACCCACCATTATTTTAATCTGACTGATAAGCTGCTGGGATAGTTGATGTGCCATCATATCATTAATTTCTTTACGCATTTCTGCACGTATGTGCAGGCTATCTAAATGTCCATGTTTACAGATATGAATCTGGTAATTGGGAATGAGCTGCGGGATATGCAGAATCTGCTCTTCAATCTGTGATGGAAAAACATTGACTCCTCGGATAATCATCATATCATCGCTACGACCGACGATTTTGTCCATACGGCGCATTGGTCGTACAGTTCCGGGTAATAGACGCGTCAAATCCCGGGTACGGTAACGGATAACCGGCATACCTTCTTTGGTAATTGTGGTAAATACCAGTTCTCCCAGCTCACCATCTGGCAATACTTCACCAGTTTCAGGGTCAATAATTTCCGGATAAAAATGGTCTTCCCAAATGGTGGGGCCATCTTTACTTTCTAGACATTCCATTGCTACGCCGGGACCCATAACTTCAGAAAGTCCATAGATATCTAGAGCATCAATATTCAGACGTTCTTCAATTTCACGGCGCATCTCATTAGTCCATGGCTCTGCACCAAAAATTCCAGTTTTAATTGAGGTATTTTTTGCAGTATTAAATTTCTTTTCCAGACATTCGATAATATTGAGGCAGTAAGACGGCGTAACCATTAATGCAGTTGGTTTAAAGTCATGAATCAGTTGTGCCTGACGCTCTGTCTGTCCGCCCGACATGGGAATAACGGTTGCTCCCAGACGTTCCACTCCATAGTGTGCACCCAGACCTCCTGTAAATAGCCCATAACCATACGAGACCTGAATAATATCCTGATTACTTAAGCCAGCAGCTCTTAGCGAGCGGGCAACCAGATCAGCCCAGGTATGAATATCATTTTGCGTATAACCTACTACCGTTGGCTGTCCGGTTGTACCTGAGGATGCATGTACCCTTACAATTTTTTCCTGAGGCACGGCAAACATGCCGAACGGATAATGATCACGCAGATCCTGTTTAGTGGTAAAAGGAAATTTTGCCAGATCTTCCAGATGCTGAAAGTCCTCGGGATGCACGCCTGCATCATCAAATTTTTTCCGGTAAACCGGACTATTCTGATAGGCATGCACCAAAGTTTTCTTTATGCGTTCCAGTTGTACCTTGCGCAGCTCATCGGTTGAAACCGTTTCAATATATTCCATCGTATTGTTATTCATATTCTATACTCCATGTACAGTCATCCTGCCTGTATGATTCTGAAAAGACGATGCTCTTTTCATCCATATTCTTTAAGAATTGTGTAGCCCTGCCTGTTCTAGCAGCCTTTGTATTCAGGTGTACGTTTTTGCATAAAGGCCTGTACACCTTCACGGTAATCCTCTGAACGGCCTGCCAGACGCTGTAAGTCACGTTCAAGAAGTAACTGCTCATCCAGAGTATTATGCGCAGCAGCATGGATTGCTTTTTTAATTAATGCCAATCCATAAGTTGGTTGCTTGGCCAGATGTTCAGCCATTTTCTCAGCTTCAACCTGTAACTGCTCATCTTCAACTACCCGCCAGATCATACCGAGCTGTAATGCCTGCTCAGCCAGGATCTTATCTCCCAGTAATGCCAGTCCCATGGCTTGTGCCCGACCAACCAGCCGCGGCAAGAACCAGGTGCCTCCAGAGTCTGGAACCAGCCCCAAACGGCAGAAAACCTGGATAAATGAGGCTGACTTCGCTGCCAGAACCAGATCACAAGCCAATGCAATATTGGCCCCTGCTCCAGCCGCAACACCATTAACCGCACAAATAACCGGTTTTGGCATCTCGGTAATCAGTTTAATGAGCGGGTTATAGTATTTTTCAATTGAAAGGCCCAGGTCTGGTACTGCTGAATCAGGATCGACTACCCGGTCATTCAGGTCCTG
This sequence comes from Acinetobacter radioresistens DSM 6976 = NBRC 102413 = CIP 103788, assembly GCF_006757745.1. Classification (NCBI taxonomy): domain Bacteria; kingdom Pseudomonadati; phylum Pseudomonadota; class Gammaproteobacteria; order Moraxellales; family Moraxellaceae; genus Acinetobacter; species Acinetobacter radioresistens. The sequence goes on from NZ_AP019740.1 coordinate 1,455,176, forward strand.
CCCGGCACAAAAACCTCGACCTTGTGCTGAAATAACTACAGCACGAATATCGGGCTGCACAGCCCATTTGTTGAGGACCTGAGCAACTTCCTTATGCATAACTTCATTAAAACTGTTGAGCTGCTCTGGACGATTAAACTTTAAATAGCCCACAGTATTTTTTTCTTCAACAAGAATTGTCTGGTAGTCCATTCAGTATTTCCCTTTGAACCTGATTTTTATTTTAAAATAGATTAATTATTCATCGAAACTTAAGCGTACATTGGCTGTTACCGGTCGTGCCTGACAGCTCAGGACATAACCTTGAGCGATTTCATCCTCTTCCAGACTATAATTAACAGCCATATCAACCTTACCTGCTATTATCTTGCACTTACAGGTGGCACAGACTCCGCCCTTGCAAGCATAGGGTAAATCGGCTCCGGCGCGCAGTGCAGCATCCAGAATACTGTCATCCTGTCTGGAAACCTCTACCACCAGCTCACGTCCATCCAGAATAATCTGAACTTTTTCTTCATTACGGCCTTCAATTTCTCTCGTTGTTACTTTTGTGGTGCCGGTATTAAAACGCTCGGTATGAATTTTACTGTGCTCAATACCGAACTGCGGTAATGTCTGCTCGACGGCATCCATCATGGCCTGCGGTCCACAGGCAAAACAGTGGTCAATGTCCTGATTAATCAAACCGGCACTATAAAGCTGTTGCAGTTTTTCAGTATCGATATGACCATTAAGCAGCTGGCTGTCGTTCATTTCCCGTGAAAAGATATTGATAAGCTGAAAACGTTCTTTAAAGCGATCTTTTAAGTCCATAATCTGTTCTGAAAACATGGTTTGTTTCCATGAACGGTTACCATAAATTAAAGTAAGATTTGCATTTTCCTGCTGGTACAAGACTGATTTAACAATAGAAAGAATAGGTGTAATACCGCTACCTGCTGCGAATGCCAGATAATTTTTTCCGCCAGTTTTTGCAGCCTTCTGAAAAAAAACACCTTGGGGTGGCATGACCTCCAGCACATCACCGGCTTTTAAGCGGTTATTGGCCCAGTTTGAAAATTGCCCCTGTTCAATCTTTTTGATTGCGATACTCATGTCTTCCTGAGTATCGCTACAGATTGAATAGCAGCGACGGATTTCACCGGTTTCACTCATATGCCGGATAGTCAGATGCTGACCTGGCTGATATTGAAATTGCTGTTGCTGTTCAGGTGCAATTTCAAAAGCAATACAGATCGCCTGTTCAGTTTGTGGGCTGACTGATTTAATTTTTAGCGGAATAAATTGGTTCATATAAAAATCCTTCTTTATTTTGACCATTCGGTTATTTAAATACATTTAAAATAGTCAAAAGGTTCCAGGCATTGCTGGCATCGGTACAGTGCTTTACAGGCAGTAGAACTGAATTCACTTAACAGTTTAGTATGCTGGCTATGACAGCGTGGGCACTCAATTCCATCGGACAGAGCAACATGGGTACCACAGCTATGTGCTTCACCCTGTGGCGGAGCAATACCATATTGCTGTAATTTCTGTTTACCGCTTTCACTCATCCAGTCAGTAGTCCAGACTTCGGACAGATCCACTACTACCTGTACCGGAACCAAACCCTGAACAGTAAATGCCTGGGTAATTTCTGCCTTAAGCAGATCTGTAGCCGGACAGCCGCTATAGGTTGGAGTTAAACGAACGATAATTTGATCTTCTTCATTTAGTTCCACTCCACGGATCATACCTAGGTCAACGACTGAAAGAACCGGAATTTCAGGATCAGCCACCTGTTTCAGAGTTTCCCAGCATTCATCCAGACAGTGTTTAATTAGCTCCATACCCGTTACTCCTGTGTTCCCTGCTTACCAGTTCATATTTGGATATGAACGCTGCAAATACTGCATTTCAGCCAGTACATAACCCAGATGTTCAGTATGTAGACCCTGTCTGCCACCACTACGGTAAGCACCGGTTTCCGGAAGAGTCAGCTTAAAACGTTCAATTTCAGCAGTCGTCTGTTCAAGCCATTCAGCTTTTAATGGTTCAAGGTCCATGAGAACCTGTTGTTCAACCAGTAACTGTTCATCAGCATTTAAAACAAATAGTTCATCGCTAAAGCGCCATAGCTGATTTAATCCTGTCTGGGTTTTTTCATGTGCCTCATCTGTTCCCAGACTTAAGCGTTCCATCCAGGCAGTAGAAAACCGCAGGTGATACTTCACTTCTTTTAATGATTTTGCTGCGAAAGCTGCCAGCTCGGCTTGAGAGCTTTTCGCTAGAGCCGTAAAAAGGAGTACATGATAATGATCCATCAGCCATTGGCGGACAATCGTCTGGGCAAAATCACCATTTGGCTGTTCACACAGCAGCAGGTTACGGTATTCACGCTCAGTACGAAAATAAGCCAGTTTGTCTTCATCACGGCCTAACCCTTCGAGTTCACCAGCCAGACTTAAGGCCGTCCGTGCCTGACCCAGCAGGTCCAGGCCTATATTGGCTAGGGCAATATCAATTTCCAGCTCAGGTGCATGACCACACCATTCAGAGAGCCGGTGCGATAAAATCAGCTGGCTATCGCCAATATGTAAAAGAAACTGTGCTAAAAGTGGATGATTCATACAATACCTTCCTTACATATGCTCGATGCCATCTGGTATATGGTAAAAAGTTGGATGGCGGTACACCTTGTCCAGAGAGGGATCAAAAAATTCCGGTTTTTCATCTGGCTGCGAAGAAGTAATCAGTTCTGACTTCACCACCCAAATGCTGATACCTTCATTACGGCGGGTATAAACATCACGGGCATTTTGCAAGGCAATTTCAGCATCAGGTGCACGCAGGCTACCTACATGACGGTGGCTTAAACCCTGCTTGCTTCGTATGAAGACTTCATATAATGACCAGTTATTTTTATGTTCCATGTCGTTTTGTTCCTGTTTTTATTGAATAGCTAAAACCAGATTTCAGGCAACCTTTTTAGATTGTTGCTGTGCCTGCTGTTTTTGGGCATATACAGCAGCAGATTCACGGACCCATTTTCCGCCTTCCCATGCTTTACGGCGGGCATCAATGCGTTCCTGGTTACATGGGCCTTTCCCGGCAATCACAGCAAAAAATTCATCCCAGTTAATCTCGCCAAATTCGTAGTGGCCAGTTTCTTCATTAAAATGCAGTTTCTCATCAGGTACAGTCAGGCCAAGTTGTAGTACTTGCGGTACAGTGTTATCGACAAATTTCTGGCGCAGCTCGTCGTTACTGAAGCGTTTAATTTTCCAGGCCATACTCTGTGCACTGTTAGGGGAATTATCATCATTTGGGCCAAACATCATCAGTGCTGGCCACCAGTAACGGTTGACCGCATCCTGTGCCATCTGTTTCTGTTCAGGTGTACCATTTGCAAGCTGCATCATGGCTTCAAACCCCTGCCGCTGATGGAAACTTTCTTCCTTGCAAATTCGTACCATTGCCCGTGCATATGGCCCGTAAGATGTACGGCACAAGGCTACCTGATTAACGATCGCGGCGCCGTCGACCAGCCAGCCAATTGCGGCGACATCTGCCCAGCTTAAAGTTGGATAGTTAAAAATAGATGAATACTTCATGCGTCCCGCAATAAGCTTGTCCATCATATCGTCCCGGTCAGCACCGAGTGTTTCGGCGGCACTATATAAATACAACCCATGACCTGCTTCGTCCTGAACTTTTGCCAGCAGTACTGCTTTACGTTTCAGGGTGGGTGCTCGGGTAATCCAGTTTCCTTCCGGCAGCATACCTATAATTTCCGAATGGCCATGCTGTCCAATCTGGCGAATGAGCGTTGTTCGGTACGCTTCTGGCATCCAGTCCTTTGGCTCAATGGTAATATCTTGTTGTATGGCTTGTTCAAAATCTTCAGCATGATTTTTCATTATTTCCTCACTTATCCCAAGTGGCTATAATTTAAAATTAAAGCGATACTAAATTTAAATCAATATAAATTTTTAGGTATCATTTAAAATAATTTATTTATAACTTTTAATAAATTGATTTTTATACAATTTTTAATTTAACTAGTTTTTGTTACTTCTCTTTTGACTCAATTTTAATTGACAATTTCATTTTTAGAAATCAAATTATATGACAGGATAATTAAAATTTATTTAAATAAGTATCATAAAAGGGAGTTTGTAATGCTCGAACTGGAAACAGGTACACCTTATACGGAAAATGATCATACCCAAGCAGGCAATCCAAGAAGACCGGTAAAAACCTTAAGCTCGCTTGTCTGTGGACAGGAATATATTGCCCAGCAGGATTTACGTACTGTCTATCACGCCATTACTGGTGAAGCTGTTTATCAGGTCAGCAGTTATGGTATTGATATGCAGACAGTGGTTAACTATGCCAAAACTCAAGGTTCACTTATTGCGACATGGAGTTTTCATCAGCGCGCACATGCGCTCAAGCAGGTAGCACAATATTTGCTGGAACGTAAGGAGGCCTATTATGAACTGGCGAAAGCAACCGGCTGTACCCGTAAGGATGCCTGGGTCGATATTGAAGGTGGTATAGGTACACTGTTTGCCTACTCCAGTCTGGTACGCCGTGAACTCAGTGATGAAATAGTATTGATTGAAGATAACTGGATTCCACTTTCCAAACAGGGCACCTTTGGAGCAAAGCATCTCCTTACTCCTAAGGCTGGTGTTGCCGTACATATTAATGCCTTTAATTTTCCGGTTTGGGGGATGCTAGAGAAAATTGCACCAGCGCTGCTTGCCGGTGTCCCTTGTATTGTTAAACCTGCGACAGAAGGCGCAGAACTTACACATGCTGTGGTTCAGGCTATTTATGCCAGCGGTTTTCTGCCTGAAGGCACTTTACAGTTAATATGTGGTCAAACTTATGATCTGCTGGAACAATTAGGTCCACAAGATATCGTAACTTTCACTGGCTCTGCAACAACCGGACAGAAATTACGCGCCCACCCTCATCTTAACCGCTACTCGATTCCGTTCAGCATGGAAGCAGACTCAGTAAACAGTGCCATTTTAACCGAAGGAGCCAGCGAAGAAACTATTGAACTGTTCGTCCGTGAGGTTTATCGGGAGATGACCTCAAAAGCCGGGCAGAAATGTACTGCCATTCGTCGGGCTTTCGTGCCGGCTTTCCTGCTGGATACAGTGCAACAAAAACTGCTGGCCCGACTGGAAAAAGTTGTAGTCGGTGATCCAGAACATGAAAATGTGACGATGGGTGCGCTTGCCAGTCTCAAACAAAAATATGATGTCGCTGAAAAAGTCGAACTGCTGAGCCAAGAAGCAAAGATTGTCTTTGGTGGACATAATGATCAGAATTTTCAGTTTCACTCAGACTCTCCTGAAAAAGGTGCATTTTATCCGCCTACCTTACTGTGCTGTTCAAATCCGGTCACTGCAAGATATGTGCACGAGATTGAGGCTTTTGGTCCGGTTGTAACTTTGATGCCTTATCAAAACCAAACTGAGCTGACTGAGCTGGTTGCCCGTGGTGAAGGTAGTCTCGTTGCTTCAATTGTTCGCAATACAGAGCAAAATATTGAAAGTCTGATCGCAAAAATTGCGCCGTGGCATGGTCGTATTCATATTCTGGATACAGAAAATGCAAAAGAGAGTACCGGTCACGGCTCACCCTTACCGCATCTGGTTCATGGTGGGCCAGGCCGTGCAGGTGGTGGAGAAGAGCTCGGAGGCCTGCGAGCAGTAAAACATTATATGCAGCGTACAGCCATTCAGGGTTCACCTGACGTCATGACACAGATTGGACATAGCTGGACAGCAGGTTCAAGGGTGTTTGAAGATCGCGTACATCCATTTAAGAAAAGCTTTGACGAGCTGCAAATTGGTGAACGCCTGCTTACAGCACGTCGGACAGTTACCGAAGCGGATATCGTAAATTTTGCCTACTTGAGTGGTGACCACTTCTATGCCCATATGGACAAGATTGCCGCGGCAGATTCATTATTTGGTGAACGCGTGGCTCATGGGTATTTTGTTGTATCTGCCGCAGCGGGCCTGTTTGTAGAGGCAGCACCAGGACCGGTTATTGCCAATTATGGTATGGATAACCTGCGTTTTGTTGAGCCGGTAAAAATAGATGATACTATTCAGGTTGAATTAACCTGTAAGCAAAAAACGCCAAAACCTCAACGTGAGCCAGACCAGAAATCACATGGTGTGGTTGTCTGGGATATCAAGGTTAAAAACCAGCGTAATGAACTGGTAGCAACCTATGACATTCTGACGCTGGTCGAACGCGCTGCATAAATGCAGGTAAAGTTCGGGATAAAAGTCTGCTGAAGGGCTTTTATCCTGAAATATAGCTATTTATAGAATAAACCTAAAAAAAATAACTATTTGATATAATAAGTAAAAATAGTCATAATTTACCTAAATCATTTACTTATAACAAAACATAAAATTAGGATACTGTACTTCACTCTATACCATGTTAGAAGTGAAACATATAAGCTGATAAAGAGATGATCTGATGCGTATCCATTTCCTGAACAGTATTTCAACCTGTCCTTTAGGTGGTGCCTTGATGGATGGCTTTTCTTATGCCAAGTTGCGGGGGCGTTTAACCTGTACCTGTGTGCTGATTGAAACAGCTGATAGTCTGGTACTGGTTGATACTGGTTTTGGATTACGTGACATTGCTTCTCCACGTACCCGCCTTGGCTGGTTTTTCCGTTTTCTGGTCAGTCCAGAGTGGCGTGAAGAAATGACAGCAATCCGGCAGATTGAACGTTTAGGCTATGACCCGCGTGATGTAAGACATATCATTTTATCGCATCTGGATTTTGACCACGCTGGCGGACTGGATGATTTTCCCCATGCTACTGTTCATATGATGCAAACAGAACGGGATTATGCCCTTTCGCAAAAGACCTGGCTGGACCGGCAGCGTTTTCGTCCACAGCAGTGGTCTTATCGCGAGAAATGGAAAGTATATAACCCTGATGCAGGAGAAGGCTGGTATGGTTTTAATTCAGTAAGAGATTTGGATGGGTTACCACCTGAGATTTTATTTGTTCCTCTTTCAGGTCATACACATGGTCATGCCGGCATTGCCATTCAGGCTGGAGATAAATGGCTACTTAATGCTGCTGATGCCTATTTTTATCATAAGGAAATAGATCCCGTCAGCCCATGCTGTACCCCTGGCCTGCGTTTTTACCAGACCATGCTGGAAAAAGACCGTAAAGCGCGTCTCTCTAATCAGGCCCGTTTACGCCAGCTTCATCAGCACCATGCACATGAAATTGATATATTTTGCTCGCATGATAGTCATGATTTTGAACGCCTGAGTGGCCGTTCGGCAGAGTTACCTGCGTCCTTCTTCAAATAGCTCGCTTCGAGTAAATTTTATAATAATTTTAAATACCTGAAAAAATATCTGCTTATGGGCCGGTTAACATGGAACAGTTCGGTTTGTACTGCTGTAGCATTATGGTATCTGCCTCTAAAAAATCCAGTTCTGCCGGATGATGAGTAACATAGATCATTGGGAGTTCAATATGGCTTTGCAATTGTTTAAGAAAGGGTAAAACCTGCTGTTTTAATTGCTGATCTAAGCCGCTTAGAGGTTCATCAAGAAGCAGCAAGTCTGGAGATGAAAGCAGAGCCCGACCTATTGATACCCGCTGTGCTTCACCGCCCGAAAGTTGGTGAGATTTACGCTGGAGTAATTTTTTTAATTCAAGTAAGTCAACTATATGTTCAAGGCTAATTTTTTGATGGACTGTTTTTGAGAATTTTTTCGCGTAATGCAGATTTTGTAATACATTCATATGGGGAAATAATAAGGCATGTTGAAATATCAGAGCAATATGTCTCTGATGAGTAGGAAGGTTCACATTCTCTACTGTATCGAGCAAAGTAGTTTCTTTAAAGACAATCTGGCCTTCTACCGGAGATAATAAACCTATAATGTTTTTTAAGAATGTTGTTTTCCCGCTTCCTGATGCTCCCACAATCCCCAATACCTGCTGTTGCATGGTCAGGTTTACATCTAATCTGAACCCTGACTGTTGATAGTGAAATTTGCATTTGAGCATATCACCCCTCCAGTTTTTTCTGATATTTCTGTAAAATGAAGTAATTGGCGATGAGGGCTGAAAAAGCCAGTACCAGAGATAACATCACTAGCCGTAAAGCCATTTCTTCACCATTGGGCTGCTGTAAAAAAGAATATATAGCAATAGGCATAGTACGGGTCTCACCAGGAATATTGCCTACAAAAGTAATTGTCGCGCCAAACTCTCCGAGACTCCGGCTAAAACATAAAATACTGCCAATGATCATGCCGGGTAAGGCCAAAGGTAGACTAATACTGTAAAAGACCTGAACAGGTGTAGCACCAAGTGTACCTGCTACATGTTCTAACTGCCGGTTCATTAACTGAAAAGACAGGCGGATTGGCTGTACCATTAATGGAAATGCCACTACCATTGAAGCCAGCACAGCACCTTTCCAGTTAAAGGCCAGTTCCAGTCCAAGAATATGCAAGTACTGACCGATTAGCCCTTGCTGACCAAATAGTATAAGTAACAGATAACCTAATACGACAGGCGGCAAGACCATTGGAAGCTGTAATAAGGCCTCAACCATAAATTTTAGACGAAATTCATAACGAGCCAAGTACCAGGCCAATGCAATAGCAAACGGTAAACAGACCAGCGTTGCAAACAGGCCAACTTTGGCTGATAAATAAAGTGCACTCAGCTCTTCTGGTCCGAACATGATTATCCTTAAGGTTTAAGCGAAAAGCCGTAGTGATGAAATATAGTTTTTGACTGTATTGACTCTACAATAAACTTTTGGAATCGTACCGCTTCAGGGCTGTTACTTCCTGCCTTGGTCAAGGCAAGCGGATAAATAACAGGATTATGCAAATGCTCAGGAAAGACTCCCAGAATTTTTACCTTTTGACTGATCAAAGCATCTGTCTTGTACACGATTCCCAGTTTACATTCTCCCCGTTCTACAAAGGTCAGCGTAGAACGTACATCATCTGTACCTACAATGCGTCCTTTCAAATCATTCAGCCAGCGTAATCTGGTCAAGGCCTGTTTAGCGTATTTGCCTGCGGGAACAGTCTCCATCTGTGCTGTACACAAATATCCATTAAAAACTTTAGCTATTTTAAAGTCCGGCTGCGGCTTGAATGGAATATGTAGGTATTTGGGGCTAATCATAACTAGCTGATTACCCAATAAAGGCCTCACTTGATCCGCATGAATTTTATTTTTTCTGACCAGATAAGCCATCCACTCCTGATCTGCTGAAAAAAATAGATCACTACTGGCTCCGGCTTCAATCTGTTTAGCCAAAGTTGAAGAGCCACCAAATACTGTGACAATTTTAGTTTGTGGATATTGAGCCTGATAAATTTTAGCGATTTCAGTCATGGCATTGTTCAGGCTGGCCGCTGCATAGATCTTAACCGTACCGGCCTGTGTAGAGGAAAATGTCAGTGTCAGGCACATATAAGAAAACAGGATTTTTTTCATGTGCATTTTCCTTATTACTGAATAAATAAGCCCTGAACCATATCACCTTGACTCAGGCTTCGTTCTGCCGGAACCCGTACCAGACAATTAGCCTGCATTAAATTACTCAACATATGTGATTGCTGCCTGGACAAACTCTTAACTGTTAAAACCGAATCATCAAAGCTTGCGTACATTCTTAAAAAACGTTCTCTGGCATCCATTTTTAGATCATGGCTCAGTACCGCATTAAACCAGCTCGGCTGATTTTTTTGACCTTGTAAAACGTTTAATAAGGTGGAAGTATAGACTTGCATACCTACATAAACCGCTGCAGGATTGCCCGGTAGCCCTAGCAGATAACAATCGGACTTGTCATTACGCTGTAAGTACGCAAAGAATATGGGTTTACCCGGCTTCTGTTTTACTTTCCAGAAAATCTGTTCAAAACCTGACTCTAAAGCAACGGGACGAATAAAATCATAATCTCCCACCGATACGCCCCCAGTGGTTAAAATCAGGTCATAACTTGACGATAATTGCTGGATGAGTGCCTGTACAGCCTCTTTGGTATCGGTAATATGAAAGATTTCTACTTGCTGCCCTGCCTGCTGAAACCATGCTTTAATCAAGGGTCCATTGGCATCAAAAATTTTTCCTGCTGCAAAGTCCTCTACACTTTCAGCAACTTCATCTCCTGAAATAACTATGGCAACTTTAGGATATTGCAAGACTTCAACGGTATTGATCCCTGCCATGCTTAAGGAAGCAATTACTCCGACAGACAATTGCTGACCTTCATTTGCCAATAATTGCCCTGCTACAATTTCTTCGCCTACATCCCGGATATCAATATTAGCTTTTAGGTTTTCGATGATTTTAATTCTGGATGAATTGATTAGCTCAACTATTTCCTGACGCGCCACTGTAGTAGTTCCAGATGGAATTTTGGCCCCAGTAAAAATTCGGACTGCCTGCCCTGCCTGGAGTTGTACTTCGACCTGCTGACCGGCCCGAATTTCACCGATGAGCTGGAATTCACTTTCCGGTTCAATCGCTTTTTTGGCACAGATGGCATATCCATCGACTGCACTTTGTGAAAATAAGGGTAAATTGATTGAAGAATAGATATTTTCAGCCAGATAGCGATTTAAGGCGTTCTGTAATTCAAGTTTCTCAGTATCTAAGGGCTGCACATGTTGCAAAATGCGATCCAATGCCTGATCTACACTGATCAGGCCATATTCAGCACCACACCTTGAGCTGATAGTATTCATTGATATCCTTCCTGATGTGGAATATTTTTTTGCACATCAAACAGATGGATCAAAGCGGGTAAAACCGCAATCAAAGATTCTTTGGCACCTTGACGGCTGCCTGGCAAAGTCATGACCAGACTATTCTCGATATAACCAGCGACACCACGACTTAAAGCAGCATAGGGCGTACGTTTCTGACCAAAATTGCGTGAAGCTTCCATCAAGCCGGGTATTTCCCGCCTTAACAAAGGCTGTATGGTTTCAACAGTTAAATCTTTAGGGCCAAGTCCTGTCCCGCCTACCGCTAAAATGAGTGGATAATCATTTTTCTGTTGTTCAACTAGTGCTAGTAACTGTTCAGGATTGTCCGGAATGATCTGATAGGCAATATTTGCGAAATTAGCTTCTTGTAATATTTCCAGGACATTTTGCCCTGCTGTATCCGGCTTTTTACCGGCAGCAACCGTGTCTGACAATACAATGATAGAAGCAGGCAAGCTGTTTTTTAAAACGCGGGTAAAATGTGATTTCCCCCCTTTTTTCTTTTGTAACTTGCATTGATCCAGTGATAAATCTTCTGGTTCACAATGAGGCTTCAACATATCATACAGTGTTAAACCGGTCAGACTAACTGCCGTTAAAGCTTCCATTTCCACACCCGTTGGGCCTATGGTTTCAACTATCGCAATAATTTCAACATGCGTATCAAACAGTTTATATTCTACGTCAGCCCGGTAAATGGGTAATGGATGACATAGTGGAATGAGCTCATCGGTACGTTTAGCTGCCAGAATTCCCGCAATGCGAGCCGTCTTGAGAGCATCACCTTTTTCAGTATTACCATTGCGTAATAATTCAATGCAATGTGGCGGAGCACGCAGAATTCCTGTGGCCACTGCAGTACGGTAACTTTCTGGCTTCATCCCGACATTTTTCATTGCCTATTCCTGTGGTTCATTCTTTCTTTAAACGAGCGTATTTTCAGTTGTAGCTTATAGCGGCCATTGATAAATCAATGGAGTGTTCTCTTTGGTGTGACGGCAATGCTGATGCTTTTCGGCTGAATATTCTGGATGATGTGCATGGCTAAGGTCTGTTTTCATCTTTACGGATACAGCAACCCTCAACATATTGACTACTGCCATCTATATAGAACTCTTCTTTCCAGACAGGTACCTCATGTTTGACCCGTTCTACAGCTTCTTCACAGGCTGCGAAGGCTTCCCGGCGATGTGCTGCATAAGCAATGGCAATAATGGCTTTTTCACCAATCTCCAGTGTCCCAATCCGGTGTATTACACGTACATAAGATACGCCGTATTTAAGCTGAATTTCCTGTTCAATCTGACGAATCATTTTTTCTGCAACGGGTGTATAGGCAGTATATTTTAGTGCTTTTACTGCTTTGCCTTCATGGTGATTCCGAACCGTACCGATAAATACTCCAATCCCACCACATTCAGGAAAAGACTGAATCAGATCAAAAAATTCCAGCTTTAAAGCAGCCTCCTGAATCCGGAGAAACTGTTTGTATTCGCCCATTTCAACCTCCTGCTACAGGTGAAAGTAGTACTAGCGTGCTGTCAGTAATGAGTGAAGTCTGACGTGAAATAATATCTTCACCAATTGCACAGGCACAGCGTTCCATTATGGCAAGGGCTTCAGGATGGTTAAGTCCCACCTGATCCAAGACCTGAGAAACTGTACTTTGAGATTTACAGATAATTTCGAAATTTTGCGGTAACTGCCGTTCTACCGCACCAAAGGCTTCAATCCTGATTTTGATCTGTGACATCTTAGCCTCCTATCATATGCATGCTAATCTTGCGGCTGTTTTGGTTCATATTCTGACTTTTTAAACGCTGTGCTATAGCGTAAAAGCCTTGTTCTTTGTTCCAGATGTATGGAGATAAAATGCTGTATAAATTCACTTCACCCAAAGGTAAAGAAGAGCCCAGAGAGCGGATTTCATTTTTAATATTCAAACCTTGTGGTGCAAACAGGCAGTTATAAAATTCACCTTGTGCTGTCAACCGTAACCGGTCACAGCTGCCACAAAATGAATTGGTAATGGTCGAGATAATTCCAATCGGATGGCCATCAATTAAATACTGTCTTGCAGGTTCCGAACCTGACTGTGCAGAGTCATTGTTTTTTTCAGTGAGAGTAAATTCAGTCGCCAAGGTTTCTAAAATGTATTTTTCACTGACCACATGTTCCGTAGACCATTTTCTATCCCCATCCAGGGGCATAAACTCAATAAAACGCAGCATAATTTTTTGCTGAACCGACCAGCGTGCCAAAGGCAGAATTTGATTGTCATTGATTCCGTTCATCAATACACAATTGATCCTGATTGGTAAACCAGCAGCTTTGGCTGCATGAAACCCTTCCAAAACGGGTGCCAAATCTTTTTGGGTCAGCTGCTTGAACTGCTCATTATTTAAGCTATCCAGACTGATATTCAAATCATCCAGCCCGGCCTGTTTTAAACTATCTGCATATTGCTTGAGGTAGTGTCCATTAGTGGTCATCGAAATACGCTTTAGTCCAAACTTTCTCAGAGCTTGAAGCTGTTCAACGAAATGCACTACTCCCTGCTGCATTAAGGGTTCACCACCAGTAATGCGGATAGCCTCTATACCATGACGAACCATAAAATCACAGAATTGATATAACTCTTCAAAACTGAGCAGGTCGTGTTTTTTCATCCATTCAGGATGTTCTGGCATACAGTAGACACACTTAAAATTGCAGCGATCAGTCACTGAAATACGTAGCTTGCGCTTGCTGCGGCCAAACTGGTCGACAAATAATGCAACGTTTTCAAGCTGTGTCATCGTCTTCATGTTGAATATCCATCTTCAGACTGCGGGCTGGTTATGCGCATCTGCATGCTTGATACCTGCATTGCTCAATCTTGTAATAATCAGGTTTGCAATAAGTGTTCCAACTTTACGCTAAAAGAAAAATATTCAGTTTCAGTGCAGAAATTTGAGCTGCTGATACTGTTGCAGCTCATCCAGCGAATTAATACTGTGAAAAAATAGGGCAGGGTTTTTAAAACATGCGACTTGAGCGTGCAAATTACTAAAACAGTGTTTAAGACTGCGCTGTTCTTGTTCAATATGTAAATTCAGGGTTACCAAGCTGCTGCGCTTGACCAGACAAAATGGATAAAGTGGCTTACCATTGATTTCGACATAAGCGACTTCTGCCAGATTATTTTTAGCTAGAGCCACATGTAGCTTGAGCAGTACTTTGGATGGGATATAGGTTACATCGCAGGGTACAAATAGCACATAGTCTGATTGCACATGCGACCAAGCACTTTTCATGCCCATTAATGGCCCCTGAAAACCGGTCTCATCATCCTGATAATAATAAATATTTGGAATAATTTTTTGATAAATAGAATAGTCACGATGACTATTGATCCAGACCTGTGCAATATTTGGTTTCAGTTGTTGATAAATTTTAATCAGCTGAATCTGTTCATCAAATTTCTGCAACAGTTTGTTGATGCCATTCATCCGTCTGGCCTGTCCACCGGCTAGTATCACCAGATCAGTACGCGGATAAACTGTTTTATTATTTTCTCTCTTGCTCCCTTTTTTCATTCTACCGCCTCCATTTGGCATGCTTTAATCAGACCACGGATTTCAGGCAGACATGAACCGCAATTTCCTCCAGCTTTTAAACATGCAGTTATCTGTTTCTCATCTGTAATATTTTTAGTTTTAATGGTTTCAATAATGCGGTTTTTACCGACTTTAAAACAGCTACACACCAAGGGACCTTCATTATTCACCATGGACATTGGCTGCCCGGCGAGTAAGGCTTTACGATGCATGGCACTTAAACGTTCACGTTTAAACAGGTTGGCTATCCAGTCCCGGTCTGGTAATAAAGCCTTCGGTGCAATATACAGGCTGGCAATTAAGTGACCTTCTTTCAGTACTACAGTATGGCTGATGTGAGCAGTTTGATCTTCAAGATTTAGCCATTCAAAACTTTCATCCTGAAATGGGAATAATTCTTTTAAATGCTCAGTAGTATGAGCGAATTTTTGACGATCTGCCAGTTCATAACGGAGAGCTTTGGTGGTGGTGATCTTTACCCACCAAACCATATTTTCAATAGACGATTGCACGGTTTTTTCAAAACCCTGACGTACATAAAATACGCCTTGCCACTGAATATGAAAGGGTTGTATGAGCACTGGTGTGTGTTTAAATTCTGGCTCACCGGAAATAGCATCGACTACCGGATTCACGATCTTGCCGATCCTGGCGTCAGAGGCCACCTGGTCATTCCAGTGAATCGGTGCAAAGACCTGTCCACGGCGAATATTGTCACTGACCATTGCACGTAAAACACAATTTCCCCATCTGGATTTAACTTCTACCAGCTCGTCATCTTTAATCCCGTATTTCAAGGCATCATGCGGATGGATTTCACAATACGGTTCAGCACGGTGTGTACTTAAATTGGCAGAGAGTCCGGTACGGCTCATGGTATGCCATTGATCTCGGATCCGGCCAGTATTTAAAATTAAAGGAAATTCACTACAGATTGGATAAAATGGATCTACTGCAGAGACCGCAATAAATTTAGCTTTGCCATCGGCATGGCTAAACTGACCTTGGCTATATAGTCGAGTGACTAGATGATCCGCCTGATCTTTGCTCCACACTGGCCACTGCACTGGTTTTAGCTCATTGTACTCAGCCAAGCTTAAATCGGTTAAACCCTTTAAATTGAAATAACGGAAATATGGTGTTTCAGATCGCTGACTTAAATGAGAATTTTGTTCGGCAGATAATCGGGCATGTTCCAGAAAAATGTCATGGCTATTATTAAAATCAAAACCACTAAATCCCATTTTTTGAGCCACCTGACTGATGGCCCACCAGTCAGCTTTGGCTTGTCCTGGTATATCTAAAAAAGCACGCTGTCTGGAAATACGACGTTCCGAATTGGTTACGGTGCCATCTTTTTCTCCCCAACCAAGTGCAGGTAACAAGACATCGGCATATTGACTGGTATCCGTATTTTGGCAAATATCCGACACCACCACAAAGTCACATTTTTCCAGAGCTCGTTTGACCTGATCGGCATCCGGCATGCTCACAACTGGATTGGTCGCCATGATCCAGATTGCTTTAATCTTGCCGCTTTCAACTGCCTGAAATAAATCAACGGCTTTTAGCCCTGCCTGCTTGGCAATATAGGGGCTTTGCCAGAAATTTTGCACCAGTTGCTGATGGCTTTCATTTTCCAGCTCCAGATGGGCTGCCAGCATGTTGGCCAGTCCACCCACTTCACGCCCGCCCATCGCATTCGGCTGTCCGGTCATAGAAAATGGTGCGGCACCCAGTTTGCCAATTTTCCCCGTCAATAAATGGCAGTTGCTAATACTATTAGCCTTGTTTACTCCTTGAGAAGACTGATTAACTCCCATTGAAAATAAGGTCATAACTTTTTCAGTTTGGGCAAATTTCTCATAAAAGTTTCGCAGTTTATCAGCAGTAATGCCAGTACGCTGAGCCACTGCTTCAATGGAAGATTCAGTTTCACTCTGTACTAAAGTCTGTTCTAGGCCTTGTGTATATTGAGCAATAAATTTCTGGTCTGTGTGACCATTTTTCCAGAGATACTGCAATAAACCATTAAACAGTGCCACATCTTGTCCGGGTAAAATCGGCAAATGCAAGTCCGCAGCTTCACAGGTGCTGGTAAAGCGGGGATCAACTACGACTACAAACAGGTTACGCTGTTCTTTGGCTTTCATAATGCGCTGGTACAGCACCGGATGGCACCATGCAGTATTGGAACCCACTAGTACTACCATATCGGTATGTTCAAAATCCTCATAACTTGCAGGGACAATATCCTCACCAAAGACGCGCTTATGCGCGGCAACTGCCGATGACATGCAAAGTCGTGAGTTGGTATCGATATTAGCTGTACCAAAGTAGCCTTTAACAAATTTGTTGACGACATAATAGTCTTCAGTTAGTAATTGGCCCGATACATAGAAGGCAATACTGTCGCGTCCATACTGATCGATACATTGCTGGAATTTTTTGGCAATAATAGAAGTCGCAGTATCCCAGCTAGTGATTTCTTGCTGATCTTTACGCCCGATTATCGGTTCTAGGACACGGGTTTCCAGTCCCAAAGTATCTGCCAGATTACTGCCTTTAATGCAGAGCTTGCCATAATTAGTAGGATGATTGACATCGCCTTCTATCGCTACTTTCAGTCCTGATGGTGTTGGCGTCACATGTGCCGTTACTCCACAGCCCACGCCGCAGTATGGACAGGTCGTTTGCGTAATTATTGTTTTTAAGTCTGTAGAGCTTTCAAGTTCCACAATGGGAATACTGTTCATGGATGCTCCTTAAGTTTTGTAACGGGCCATTTAATTCTTTTAAAAGGGGTTCATTACAACGGTGTCTTTTCAATTCGACTCATTTTTCTGAATGAACATTCGGTTCGACCTATTTTTCTTTCGGGAAAAGTAGGCAAAACTATTGTCATCCGTAAAACTCGTCTTAATTCATTATTTATCAAAAAACTTGCAGGAACATTCATTTTCTTATGTTGTCTTGGCTTAAACAGTTGCGGATAACGTTTCTGCATATCCTGTTTTTTTCCATGACAAATTGATTTTTCAACCTGCTTTCTTTAATGCAAAATCCCGACCAAAAAGCAGCTTGTTGCGAATATTTGTAATTGGGGTTTGATCTGCAATTAGTTCCGCATACCATGCGCCGTCTTCAGTGTCGCCAAACAACACTGCACCAATCACTTTATCCTTTTGAATAATAATGCGCTTGTAGATCTGACGTTTTTCGTCATTGAGCACGATATCTTCAAAATCTTCTTTCGGTTCAAAGTCACCTGCCGAGAACACATCACAACCACTGACTTTAAGTTGAGTTGGAACTGTTGGCGCTTTGAAAATCAGGATGCCATGCCCGGCCAGATGCGATGCACAAATGAATGCCTGGCCCCATAGGGGTTCAACCAGGCCAAAGGTTTGACCACGGTGCTCGATACATTCACCTACAGCATAAATACTCGGATCAAAAGTCTGCATGGTGTCATTCACCAATACACCGCGGTTGCACCGCAGACCTGCACTTTGCGCCAAGCTTATGTTGGGACGAATCCCCACAGCGAATACCACCAGATCAACATCCAGCACAGTACCATCTTTGAGTTTTACCTGAGTGACATGACCATCTTCACCGATCAGACATTCAGTATTGGCTTCAGTTAGGACTTTAATGCCCTTCTGCTCAATTGCTGTTTTTAGCATCTGGCTGGCTTTGATATCTAACTGACAGTCCATGATGCGATCCATCAGATGCAATACTGTGACATTCATGCCTTGCTGTTTCAGGCCATACGCCGCTTCTAGACCCAGCAAACCACCGCCGATGACTACCGCATTTTTTTTAGTCTTGCAATAGGCCAGCATCTGGTTGACGTCATAAATATTACGGAAACTGAGTACGCCTTTTAAATCACTACCTGGAATTGGTGGAACGAATGGTTTAGAACCGGTGGCAAGAATCAGGCGGTCATAACTGATTACTTCACCTTTTTCGGTATACACATGCTTACGCGGACGGTCAATGCGGACTGCCGGATCACCGGCAATCAGGCGAATACCTTTGTCGGCATACCAGGCATGCGGATGCAGCATGATGTCATCAATGGTTTTCTCACCCGAAAGTACAGGTGATAGCATAATACGGTTGTAGTTGCCCCACGGTTCTTCGCCAATCACGGTAACTTCATAACGGTCTGGCGCCATATCCAGCACGTCTTCCAGACAACGCATGCCCGCCAGACCGTTACCGACCAGTACCAGCTTCATTTTTTCAGGTGAAACACCGTTATTGGTAATATAGGTTTTTTGTGGCACAGGGCTAATGGATATCTTGCCATTTTCAATTTTGCTTGGAAATACCAGGAGCTTCTGGTCTTTATCTTCCAGACAGCGGCCCGTCGCCAGGCTGAAATGCTGCTTATAAATGGGTGAAGCGACGACGCGCTCACCTTGTAAATCACCAATGATGCCGCGTGACATCACAAAAGCCTTACTAAATGGGTCCTGGTTACTCAGCGCATATACTCGTTTTTCTGATCCTACACGGAAGATCGCAATTGATTGATCTTCTACTAATGCTGCTACACCAGTATTTGGGGTGATGTCGTCCAGTGCACACACTTCTACCCAATTTAGTTCATTCATGTCTTTAAAAATAGTCATCTTCTTGCTCCTTTGTTATTTGAATCAGGCTTCCACTACTGCAATACGGTTTGCATCACGTTCAGCTTTTGTTTTTGGACGAATCTGGCCACGAACTTCTGTAAACTGGATATGTGAGTCGTTTTGCTGTTCAGCCTTGGCATTAATAAAGGTTTTGAAACGTTTACGGACTTCTGGATCTTCAACTGCAGTACGCCATTCATCCTGATAAGTGCCCACCACATGCTCCATACGACGCTCGAGTTCTGTTGCCAGACCCAGTGAGTCATTCACAACGACATCTTTCAGATAATCCAGGCCACCTTCGAGATTGTCGCGCCATACTGAAGTACGTTGCAGACGATCAGCCGTCTGGATATAGAACATGAAGAAACGGTCGATATAGCGAACTAAAGTTTGTGTATCCAGATCTGATGCTAGTAGTTCAGCATGACGCGGTTTCATACCGCCGTTACCGCAAACATACAGGTTCCATCCTTTTTCAGTGGCAATCACACCCACGTCTTTGCTTTGTGCTTCGGCACATTCACGGGTACAGCCAGATACCGCCATTTTCAGTTTATGCGGAGAACGTAAGCCCTTGTAGCGGTTTTCCAGATAGATCGCCAAGCCCACAGAATCATCCACACCATAGCGGCACCAGGTGCTACCCACACAAGATTTCACGGTACGCAGCGATTTACCGTAAGCATGCCCCGATTCAAAACCGGCATTGATCAGTTTTTCCCAGATTTCTGGTAATTGATGCAGTTGCGCACCAAACATATCGACACGCTGGCCGCCAGTCAATTTGGTGTACAGACCATATTCTTTAGCAATTTGACCAATTACGATCAGACCATCTGGAGTGACTTCACCACCTGCCATACGAGGAACGACAGAGTAAGTACCATCTTTTTGAATGTTACCGAGGTAGTAGTCGTTACTGTCTTGCAGGCCGGCATGGATTGGTTTCAGGACAAAGTCGTTCCAGCAAGATGCAAGAATATTGGCCACTGTTGGCTTACAGATATCACAGCCCAGACCATGACCATGTTGCTGGATCAGGTCATCAAAAGTTTTGATCTCATTGACGCGCACCAGGTGATACAGCTCTTGGCGTGAATAAGCAAAGTGTTCACACAGATGGTTATTCACTGTCACGCCTTGGCGTTGCAGTTCAGACTTCAATACTTGAGTGACTAAAGGTGCACAACCACCACATGCAGTAGCTGCTTTGGTGCATTTTTTCAGAGCGCCTAGTGAAGTTGAACCATCGGCAATCGCTGAACAGATATCCGCTTTAGATACGTTATTACATGAACAGATCGTTGCGCTGTCTGGGAGCAGGTCTACACCGCTACCGCCTGCTTTTGCAGTCGCTTGATCAAAGCCCGGCATGATCAGGCTTTCCGGATTTTCCGGGATTTCCAGACCATTTAGCATCATTTGCAGCAGGTCGTTATATTCTTTGGCACAACCGACCAGCACTGCACCGAGCAGTTTGGTTTTTTCTGCATTAACCACAATTTTCTTGTAGATCTGTGCCGCTTCATCGGCATAGAAATAGCTCAGTGAACCTGGTGTCATGGCATGTGCATCGCCAACTGATGCAACATCCACACCCATCAGTTTCAGCTTGGTGCTCATGTCTGCGCCAGCAAATGCTGCACATTCTTCTTGTAGTACATGTTTCGCAGCAATACGTGCCATGTCATAGCCTGGTGCAACCAGACCAAAAATCTTGTTATTCCACAGCGCACATTCACCAATCGCGTAAATGTCTGGATTGGAAGTTTGGCAATAATCATTGATCATGATCCCGCCACGCTCACCGATTGCCAGTCCGCTTTGACGTGCCAGCTCATCACGTGGACGGATCCCTGCAGAGAACAGAATGATGTCGGTTTCCAGCTCAGCACCATCACCAAACTTCATCACGTGCTTGGCATTGACACCATCTTCAATAGACGAGGTGGCTTTTTGGGTATGGACTTTAACGCCCAGATCTTCGATTTTGCTGCGTAATACTTTACCGCCAAGATCATCAATCTGTACTGCCATTAGGCGTGGTGCAAATTCAACCACATGCGTTTCCAGATTCAGGTCACGTAGTGCCTTAGCTGCTTCCAGACCTAACAGACCACCACCAATTACTACACCGGTTTTTGAATTCAGGCTGGCTGCACGAATGGCATCCAGATCTTCAATAGTACGGTAAACAAAGCAATTTTCACGATCATTACCCGGAATTGGTGGAACAAAAGCATAAGAGCCAGTGGCTAAAACCAGTTTGTCATACGCAATCACATCGCCATGATTGGTAGTCACTGTTTTACTAATTGTATCAATCGCAGTGGCTTTAGTGCTTAAACGTAGATCAATTCCATAAGCATCGGCGAAGTCTGTACGGCAAAGGGTTAAATCCTTGGCTGATTTACCGCTAAAATATTCTGTTAAGTGAACACGGTCATACGCCAGATGCGGCTCTTCTGCCAGAATCGTGATTTCAACGTCATCACCCGTATGCTCAAGCACAGATTCAATAAATTTGTGTCCTACCATGCCATGGCCAATCATTACCAGTTTCATATTCCTTCTCCTAAATTTTCTAAATCTTGTATCTTGTGTTTTAAGCCAGGTTGTTTCGTTCAAGAACAGCTTCTTCATATAGCTTTTGCTCTTTGGCCTTATGCTCAACCGAGAAGCGAATCATCAGAACAAAACTTGCTGCAATCACGACCAGGCCGCCAAGTGCCATCAGACAGGTTTGAATATCCAGCATGCCTTTGAGTAAGAATCCTGCTGCGACCGCACCCACGTTACCGCCTGCACCGATAATGCCGGCCACACCGCCTAAAGCATCACGGTCAATAAATGGCACCAGCGCATATGTTGCACCACATGCCATATGGGTAAATAATGCAAAGACAGTCATTGTGATAATGGCCAGCATGGCACTGTTCATTTGCGAGAATAAAATCAGGAATAAGCCTTCCATCAAGATCATGGCAAACAGCACTTTGGTACGTCCGTCCAGGCCTTTTTTGATGGCAACTTTGTCTGAAACGATGCCACCCAGTGCACGGGCAAACAGGGCTAGCAGACCGAAGATCCCGGCCGTCATACCTGCTTCTTTTAAACCAAAGCTGAAGTTTTCTACGTAGTACATGGCTACGATGTTATGAATGAAGATTTCGATACCGAAACAGGCCGCATAAGCGCCAAATAGAATCCAGACACGGTAGTTACGTGCAGCATGCATCAGAATTGCCATGCCACCTTTTTTCTCGCTACCAACCTGAATTCCTGCTGCACGCAGTTCTTTAAAGTTGCCTTGTGGGCAGTCCTGAGTGAATTTCCAGTACAAGGCACCGACAATCAGCATCATCAGGCCTGGAACAATTAAGGCAATTCTCCAGCCCATCGCCTGTTCAACACCGAACATCACCAACGCAGCTAGAAGTAAGGGCATCAAGGCTTGAGTTGCACCACCACCGGCATTTCCCCAGCCAGCTGTGGCAGCATTGGCAGTACCTACTACATTGGATGCAAACATGATGCTGGTGTGATATTGAGTAATTACAAAGCTGGCACCAATAGCGCCAATCAGTAAACGAAAGAACAGAAAGGATTCATAACTGTTGGCAGAGGCTACTCCAAAGACTGGAAGACTGCCAATAATGAGTAATGCGGTATAAGTTTTGCGCGGGCCGTATTTATCACATAAAGGACCAACGATGAGTCTTACGAGAATGGTGA
The DNA here is from genome assembly GCF_006757745.1 of Acinetobacter radioresistens DSM 6976 = NBRC 102413 = CIP 103788. Lineage (NCBI taxonomy): Bacteria > Pseudomonadati > Pseudomonadota > Gammaproteobacteria > Moraxellales > Moraxellaceae > Acinetobacter > Acinetobacter radioresistens. Next base: position 1,477,968 of record NZ_AP019740.1, read on the forward strand.
TTGCAACTGCAGCAATATTAATATTGGCTATCTGGTCTTTGGTCAGATGAAACTCTCCTGCAATAACTGGCATTAGCGGTGCACAGGCAAACCAGGCAAAGAAGCAGACAAAAAATGCGAGCCAACTCATATGGAAGGCTCTCATTGCTGCGCTGCTGAAATTCAAAAGACTTATTTTTGTTGCTTTCTTTTCATATAAATTTGAAGACATCACCATCTCCTTCCAGAACTGAACGTATAGGCTTATCTGCTATGCGAATCGCTGCACACCAGATGCGATCAGAACGGACGTCATTGGCCGTCTTACAAATTTTGAGAGTCTTCTTTGACCCATTCAGTAATATGCAGTTAATATGCCAATTTTAAAAATTATTTTATATTCTATTGATTTTATTTAATTTTTATCAATTAACTGATTTTAATAGTTTTAATTTTATATAAGTTTACTGGTTCGAATCTAAGAATTGCATTATTAAGGTGCAGAGGGTTAAAGCAAAGAGCACTTATTCTGCATTTTCTGTATTTCTCCATTGAATTTTAATCATCGTGTCTTAAATTTTTATATCAGATTGGCATTCTAATTGCTTTAGATCTTTAATAATTGTTAGAGACACAACCCGAGTGTTGCATGTCAAAGCTTAAAATAGTTTTAATCGATGATGATCTGGAGCGAGCAGAATATATTAGAGTTTCTCTGCTGGAACATCATTTTGATGTGGTGGCCTGTCTTGTCATTGACCACTCTAATATGTCTTATTTGCAGCAGTTGCACGCAGATGTAATTCTGCTTGATATACAAAATCCGCATCGAGATATTATTGAAAACTGTGTCAGCCATTTTGATTTGCCTACTGTTCTTTTCACCAAAAATAGCCACAAGGATACGATTAAAAGTGCTATCGATGCTGGAGTAACCGCCTATATCGTTGATGGGATTGATCCGGCCAAACTTGACAGTATTTTGCAGATCTCGATTGAACAGTTTAAAAAACACCGAAAATTGCTTAATGCTTTAAAAGAAACCGAAGGAAAACTGGCTGACCGTAAGGATATTGAAAAAGCCAAAGTGCTACTCATGCAAATGCATCATCTCAGTGAAGAAGATGCATTTCGCCTGTTAAGAAAAAATGCCATGAGCCATCGTATGACCATGGGTAAAATGGCCAGAAGGCTTCTTGACGCACAGCAATTATTACAGACCAGATTAAAGGATTAGGTTATGAAACAGCTTGAAAAAACAGATATTCAGCTAGGCTATATACCATTACTGGACTGTATTGCTATTTTATGGGCCAAACATCGTGGCTTTTTTACAGAAACTGGTTTAAATGTCCAGCTGGTTAAAGAACCATCGTGGGCCAGTCTGCGTGATCGGCTAGCTTTTGGTTTTCTCGATGCTGCACATTGTCTTTCTGCAATGTTACCTGCTGCTGCAATAGGTCTTGATCAGTCAGGGATACCTTTTCAAACACCATTAATATTAAGTACCAATCAGGCTTATATCAGTTTAAGCCAGAAACTGTGTTTTGAACTGGATATTAACTCTAGTGATACAGCACAACAATCTGCACAAAAAGTAGTGCAGGCTTACTTACAGGGTCGTCCAATTCAATTAGCGCAGGTTTTTAAATACTCGCTTCATCATTATTGTTTAAGAGAATGGCTGGCTCTGGCCGATGAACAAGTCGCCCAGCAGTTTGAATTAAAGACTCTGCCACCGCCGTATATGGTTGAGGCTGTTTCTAATCACTTAATTGATGGTTTTTGTGCAGGTGAACCTTGGAATACCCAAGGAGAATTACAAGGTTATTCAAAAATAATTACTTCAAGCCAAACCATTATTCCTAAAGTCGCCGATAAAGTATTGGCAGTAACGGCCGAATGGGCTAGCCAGCATCCAAATACATTAACCGCTTTAGTCGAGGCTATTCAAAAGGCACAATATGAATTAAAACAGATGCAAGATTATCAGCAAATCTGGCAGCTACTCATTCATTACAATATTATCCGGTTTCAATGTTCTGCTGAGATACATGTAGACAGATTTTATTTTATAAAAAATATTATACAGAACTTTATTGGTGAGTCTGCTCAGCCCCAACTAGCCGATTTTATATGGTTAACTGAAAAAATGCTAAAATGGGAACAGCTTGATTCCTATTCATCTGATTTCCACCAACTTGGTCAAAGTTGTATATACAAACTTCAATGCTGATATTGGCTCCGGGAAGTTGTATTGACCACTATCAGAAATGAGATAAAAAGTTCTTATAGCAAAACTTTTTATCTCATGAAACGTTTTTAAAGATACTAGGATTAATTTTATAATTCAGTAACCTAGCGGTTTATAATATCATTTATATCTTCAATATCCTCATTATTATAGTCCTCTGGTACTACACCCCCATCATGTTCATTTCCGTCGCCGTAGTCATCTTCATTAACCAGATCATCTTCTTCTGCTGGTATAATTCGAATCTGGCTGGCGGTTTCAGGTGAAAGGTCGATACCGGCTTCATCATCTTCAGTGAATTCAGTATAGTTGACTCCATGCTCGGCATCATCTGGATCAGTCATACTTGGGATAATCCGAATTGCGGCCATTCCCTTTCCTGATACTTCAAATGTAAGAATATAGCCATTAAAACTTTCCGGATCATGGGTTCCATCCAGATAGGAAGCCTCATAGCTGATGTCACCGACGGGGATAACTGTTCCGTCTTCTAATTTTATCTCTTCAGGAAGATTAATTTTCGGCTCATTAATATCTTGCATATTGTTCTTCATATTTTAATCAGTTGTTTTTAAACTTGCATAAATCTGAAAGAAATGTAAAGTAATTTTGTACGGCTTTTTTTTTAAATTTATATCGCTTCTGTATAAAATATTAAGCATTATTTACTGTAATTTCGTATTTTAAATTAGAGTTTTTACTTAAAATTAAATGCTTATAAAAAATCGTCTATCTACTTATTTTTTATAAAAAACCTTTTATTATCTCACAACTATAGAATATTTAAGAATTGTTAATATTTATTAACTTAAATATATAAAAAGAATACATAGAAAAATCTTATACCTACATTTTATTTTTTGAAAGTTTCATACTTCTCTTTATTAACAATTACAAATATTGTTCAGGATATTCATAATGCCTACTGAAAGTAAATACTTTGTAAGTCTTTTTGGCTTATTGGGTGGTCTGCTAACTTCAAGCGGTCTCTACGCAGCTGTACCTGCATTTTCTATGCAATCTCCCTGGATGTTGGGCGACTGGAATAGCAACAGAACTCAGCTTGAACAGCAAGGCTATCAATTTAGTTTGGGTTATACAGGTGAAATGGCAAGCCTTATAGATGCAAAGAATAATGATAAACATAAAACTGAATACACCGACCAGTTTGCTCTAGGCGCACATTTTGATCTGGAAAAAATTATAGGTTGGGAAGATACAGAAGCCCAGATTACTGTTACTCACCGGAATGGCCGTTCACTTTCGCAGACACATGAGGCCCTACAAGGACATTTGAGTTCGGTACAGGAAGTCTGGGGACGTGGGCAAACTTGGCGTCTGACTGATTTATGGATAAAAAAACAGTTTTTAGACCAGAAGTTAGATATTAAAGTTGGCCGATTCGGTGAAGGCGAAGATTTTAACAGTTTTGACTGTGATTTCCAGAATCTTACTTTTTGTGGTTCACAGGTAGGTAACTGGGTGGGTGACCAGTGGTATAACTGGCCTGTGAGTCAATGGGCCATGCGAGTTAAATACCAGGTACAGCCAGAACTTTATGGCCAAGTAGGAGTATATGAATATAACCCTGAAAATCTGAAACGCAGTAAAGGATTTAACTTGAGTACAGATGGTTCCAAAGGTGCAATTATTCCTGTAGAACTGGTCTGGCAGCCTAGAGCGTTTTTACAACAGTTACCAGGTGAATACCGCCTTGGTTATTATTATAGTACCGCAGATGTAGAAGAAATTGAAAACCCTATAAAAAATAGCCATAAACAGGGAATGTGGGCAGTAATTCAGCAGAAACTTACTCAGCCTGAACCTGATTCGAATCGTGGTCTAAAAGGCTTTATTAATTTTACCCTGCATGATGATGCAACCAATACTATAGATAACATGCAAAATATTGGTCTGGTCTATACCGGTCTTAGCTTACAACGCCCAGATGATCAGCTCGCTATAGCATTTGGCCGGATTTCTGTGAATGACAAGGTCCAAACCGGTCAACACGAAGAATATGATGCCGAGCTTTACTACGGTATTCACGCTACAAATTGGCTGACTCTTCGCCCGAATATTCAGTACATCCGTCACGTCGGTGGTTATAAGAATGGCGAAAATGTCTGGGTCGGTGGTTTAAAACTACAGGCTGCTTTTTAATTATATGTTGATTCTGATTAAAGGATTTGATGAACCCTGTTCTATCTTGATGAAAATGCTTAACTCACTAAAAAACTTAAAACTAGGAGGAGATCACAGAAAATGAATCGTGCATCTTCAAGGTCAAAAATGAATCTGATTACCGTGTTCATTTTTACAATTATCGGAATCGGATTGCTCATCGGCGGTATATGGCTCGCTGCAATTGGCGGCTCGATATATTATATTATTGCTGCCGTTCTTATGTTACTTACTGCCTTCTTGCTATATAAAGGCAGAATTTCAGCATTACTGGTATATGCCGCTTTAGTGCTTGGAACTGTAATCTGGGCTATCTGGGAAGTTGGAACCGACTTTTGGGCCCTTGCACCACGTCTGGATATTCTAGGCTTGCTTGGTCTCTGGTTGTTAATTCCAGCGGTTACCTACAACTTTATAAATCGCAAGCCGGCAATCATGGCTTTGGGTGCAGTACTGGCCTTGACAATTTTAGTCATGATTTATTCAATATTTAATGACCCGCAAGAGATTCATGGTGAGTTAAAAGCACAGCAGCCAGCTCAAGGGCAAGCGCTTCCTGGTATACCCCCTGAAGACTGGCCGGCATATGGCCGTACCCAGTCAGGTTTGCGCTATTCTCCCCTAGCTCAGATTAATGCTGACAATGTTAAAGATCTTAAAGTTGCATGGACCTATCGGACCCGTGACTTTAAAACTGACAAGGACTCTGGAGAAACTACAAATCAGGTGACGCCAATTAAAGTTGGCAATAACATGTATATTTGTACTACCCACCAGTTTCTGGTGGCTCTTGATCCCGCTACAGGTAAGGAAAAATGGCGTTTTGATCCAAAACTCAAAACAGATCCAAGTTTTCAGCATCTAACCTGTCGGGGTGTTTCTTACTATGATCAGAACAATACTGCCGAGTTTGCTACAAGCCTGCAGGGCCGTACCTCTACCTCTGCGATATGTCCACGTAAGGTGATCTTGCCTGTTAATGATGGGCGCCTTGTTGCTATTAATGCAGATAATGGTCAGCGCTGTACAGATTTTGGTGAAAATGGTGAAGTTAACCTTCAGCTCTATATGCCAAATGCTTATCCGGGCGGCTATAACCCAACCTCGCCTCCTATTGTAACTGGCAGTACGATCATTATTGCAGGTTCTGTAACCGACAACCTGTCAATTAAAGAGCCTTCAGGAGTTATTCGCGGCTATGACGTAAATACAGGTAAACTGCTCTGGGTATTTGATACAGGCGCAGCCGATCCAAATGCTATGCCAACGACTGGTGGTACATATGTACATAACTCGCCAAATGCCTGGGCACCTCTTGCATATGACTCTCAACTGGATATCGTTTATATTCCAACTGGTGTTTCTACCCCAGATATTTGGGGTGGTCACCGCACACCACAAATGGAACGCTATGCAAATGCCGTAGTAGCTCTCAATGCAAGCACAGGTAAACTGGTCTGGTCATTCCAGACTACACATCATGACCTGTGGGATATGGATGTGCCTTCACAGCCTACTCTTGTTGATGTAAAGGCTAAAAATGGTCAAATAGTGCCTGCAATTTATGCACCGACAAAAACCGGTCATATCTTTGTACTGGATCGCCGTACTGGCCAGCCGGTAGTTCCTGTTCATGAAGAACCGGTTCCACAAGGTGCAGCTAAAGGTGATTGGGTATCTAAGACTCAACCGATTTCCGAGTTTACCTTCCGCCCTAAAAATCATCTGACAGATAAAGATATGTGGGGTGCGACCATGTTTGACCAGCTAATGTGTCGTGTAATGTTCCATAGCCTGGACTATAAGGGCCCTTATACACCTCCTTCTGAAAATGGAACCATCGTATTCCCAGGTAATCTTGGTATGTTTGAATGGGGTGGTATCTCTGTGAATCCGGACCGTCAGGTGGCTGTAATGAATCCGATGGCATTGCCATTCGTATCTAAACTCATTCCACGTGGTCCGGGTAATCCGATCTGGCCTGAAGGTGGAGTAAAAGGTACAGGCACAGAGTCAGGCATTCAACCACAATACGGTATTCCGTATGGCGTAGAAATTAATGCATTCCTCTCTCCTTTAGGTTTACCTTGTAAGCAGCCAGCATGGGGTTATATTGCCGGTGTAGATCTGGATAACCATCAGATAGCATGGAAGAAACGTGTGGGTACAATCCGTGACAGTCTGCCAGGTATTCCATTACCGCCATTTAAGTTAGGTGTACCAATGCTAGGTGGGCCAATTTCAACTGCTGGTAATGTGATGTTCCTTGCAGGTACTCAGGATAATTATATCCGCGCCTTTAATGTTTCCAATGGTGATGAGCTATGGAAAGCCCGCTTACCGGCAGGTGGTCAGGCTACACCTATGACCTACTCAATAAATGGCAAACAGTATGTAGTTATTATGGCAGGTGGGCATGGTTCCTTTGGAACCAAAATGGGTGATTATTTAATCGCTTATGCCTTGCCAGACTGATATTAACACTAGATTATAATGAGTTAATAGGCCTCCTTGGAGGTCTATTAATTTTTCATCTGTATAAAAAATCAGCTTATTAATAGAAAAGATTTTTGCAATTAGAAATTGCATTTTAGGTATTAAATACCTAAATAAAAATCTTTCTCTAAATAGATATGAAAAATAAAAAGCTGAAGTAATCCTTATCAGTTACTTCAGCTTTTTATTTTTAAAAGACAGCATCAAGTTAGAATTCGAACTGGTCTTTAATGGTTCCGCATTTATGACATTGCTTGAGCTTATGTCCATCTTGTTTGGTAAATGACCAGACATGAAAGCATAACCAGCATTTCAATACTTGTTTAAGCATGTCCTTAACTCCTAAACAGTAATGATGAAATTCAATATACTCTTTTCAAAGTGCGTTATAAGCTTTCTTAAAGAAACAGAATTCTTGTCCTATAAAAAGTAACAAAATATTTGTGCAGAGATAACATAACCTTTTGATTGTTACATCTGAGAAGTTTTACTAGCGTGATGTTCATATAAGTCCCTTTTATAGTTAAGCTTAAATCTTTTAGCCATTCTCACGACTATTCAACAGATGATTTATAATATTCCTGATATTTTTTAATTACGTTTTACTCTAACCAGAGACCTATGGCTGATCCACAACTTTCTTTAAGTGAATATTTATCTGGCGTACAGGAAATTATTCAGCTGACTTTTGACGAGCCCGTTTGGGTCAGGGCAGAAATACGTAATTTAAATATTAAAGGTGGTCACTATTATCTGGAACTTGCTGAAAAAGAACAGCAGAGCGATAAGGTCATTGCTAGTTGCCGGGCAACAATCTGGAAATTTAGTGCGGCAAACATTGTGCTTAAATTCGAGCGTGAAAGTGGAATAGAACTGTCTAAAGACTTAAATGTGCTTATTAAGGTCAAGGCTCGTTTTGATCCGCAATATGGGTTTTCAGTCAATATTGAAGATATAGATTCCAGCTTTACCCTAGGTGATATCGCCAGACAATATCAACAACTGGTTGAACGGTTAACTCAGGAAGGACTGATCGAACGAAACCGTCAGCTTGTTACGCCATTTGATATCCAGCATGTACTGGTTATTGCCCCGCAACAGGCAGCCGGTTTAGGTGACTTTAAAAAAGATGCTGATGTACTACAAAAATATGGTGTCTGTAATTTCATCTATCAAACAGCTACATTTCAGGGCCAAACAGCTCCAAAAAGTATTATAGAGGCTCTACGTAGTGCTCTGAAACACTGGGCTAATGATTTTAACTACCCTCCTGACCTAATTGTAATTATTCGCGGAGGCGGTGCTGTAAATGATTTGGCCTATTTAAATGATTATGAACTGGCTGCCCTTTTATGCAAACGTTCGGTTCCCGTATGGGTAGGTATCGGTCATGAAAAAGACCGGACCATTCTGGATGAAATTGCCCATCGCTCTTTTGATACCCCAAGTAAGGTTATTGCAGGAATTCGAAATACTATCAGTGAAAACGTACAGCAGGTTCAAAATACCTTTCAGCATATTAAGGCTTTATCTCAATATCAGCTTACGGTTTATCAGAGTCAAAATGATCAATATATGCGTTTAATCAGAACTTTGTCTCATAGCCAACTTTCTGAGTCAGCTAAAACCCTAGACGTTTTAAAGGATGTGGTCCATTACTGTGCCCAGCAGCAAGTTCGTCAGACTAAACAACATATTGACAGCCTATTAAAAGAGACCTTACTGCAAAATCCACGACATATTTTGAATAAGGGCTATGCAATTGTCCGGCATAATGGTAGGGCCATTCGTTCTATACAGCAATTAAATATTATGCAAAATATACAGCTCGAGCTGCAGGATGGTACGATTCAGGCAGAAATTGTAAAAGGAAGTCAAAATGAATAATGAAGAACTCAGCTTTAAACAGGGTTATGAGATCTTGAAAAAGAATGCCGAGTTTTTGGAAACACAGGAAGAACCAGACATTGATAATCTGATGGAGATTGTAGAAGAATCCATGCGAGCCTATAAGGCTTGTAAAAGTCGTGTAGAAGCAGTTCAGCAGGCATTAACAGAAACTTTTAAAGAATGAAGATGGTTTAGCGAGATCAAAAGTATAATATGCTTAGCTTGGATATGTTAACGACCTGTTAAAACTTAACAACTTATAATTGAAATAGTCTAAAGCTGTCTTCATAGTCACTAATAAGAATAGAGTAATGACAGGAAATAAAATTATGAGCATAACTAAAAATCAACTACATGACCGCATTAAAGATTTACAGGTTCGTGCCTATAATATTTCGGAAAAATTGAATAATGCAGGGAATAAAGAATATCAGAGCAACCTGTTTATTCATTCCACAGGCAATGATGAAAGGATGGACTATGGTGTCGATTCAGCATGGTATGCCAAACTTTCTAATAAAAATGAATCTGTGAGAGATAATCTGGAAGTAATTTATCGCACTCTTATTGATAATGACTACAGTGATAACGAATTAAAAATTTTATCGGACAAACTGGAACATTATGCGCAAGAACTTGCAGCCATTGAGCAGGAATATCATCGCTAACTTTTGGAATTAATTTATTATATTGTAGAATACCAGACAGTTTCTGACATCTGGTATTCTTTAAAAATAATCATCAGGTAAAAATATCTATGCAATTTTTTGATTCTACTACAGCTATCATGCTAATAGTTACTATCATCCTTCTTCTGCTGGTTCGCTATTATTTTAAAAAATAATTTTCTCTCAACCTGTCTTGGTTAGCAAAAATTTTATTTTATATATCTATACTGCAACTTTTTATATAGCTAGCTGTTCTTCTATTTCGAGTAATTTTAAAGTAGATAAGAAATTATAAATATAGTAGAGCATTATGTGTGCTAATTATTTACCTATCCGACCTGAACATGCACATTTACTAGATTTACCGCAAATGACATTTGACTATCAGGCTGAAGTCTACCCTAGTGATCGGAGTCCGATCATTATTGCTCCAGAACAACAGCCTGAATGGCGCCGTGCCATATTTGGTCTGGTTCCGGTTTGGGCAGAGGATTTAAAAACAGTACAAAAAACTTTTAATGCCCGGAGTGAAACTGCAAGCGAGAAACCAAGTTTCAGACATGCGTGGAAATCAGACCAGTTTGCACTCATTCCAGTTGAAGTATTTTTTGAGCCTCGCTATATCGAGGGAAAAGCACAACGCTGGGGAATTTATCGTAAAGATGGCCAACCTTTTACAATAGCAGCAATTTATGAGCGCACAAAACTTGAAAAAGAGTTTATACATTCTATGTCTATGCTCACTATAAATGCTGAGAAGCATCCATTAATGTCACAGTTTCATAAGCCAGGAAAAGAAAAACGCTCTGTTGTAGTGATTCCACCCGAGCTACGTCTAGCTTGGTTACAAGCTACCCATCAAGAAGCTCAAAATTTTTTAACCAGCTTTCCTGCTGAAGACTTTATAGCTGAACATATGCCCTATTCAGCACAGCACGATTTTAATATCAATTCATTCTAAACGCAGTATAACTCTATCTTAGATCATAAAAATATTCTTGATCAGCTGGTTTAAGCTTTAACAGTTAGCTTTCTCAACTATTATTAATAAAATATAAAAATTTCTTATTGCGAAATTAATTTCTATTTAGCAAAATATAATAAAGACTTAAATAAACTATTTTGGAGAATATATGGAATTTAAAAATGGATTTGAATTTCTGATGGCCATAAAGGATGGGAAAATCAAGAGTCCTGCTGCTATGGCTCAAACTATTCCTATGCGTATTATTGATGTGCATCCTGGTCATATTAAATATGCAGTTACACCAGATGAACGTCATCTTAATTTACAGGGTTTAATTCATGGTGGCTTTTGTGCCACAGTACTAGATACAGCAACTGGAGGTGCAGTTCATACAACTGTTGAGAATGGAGTAAGTTTTGCGACACTGGATTTGAATGTCAAAATGATTCGGCCTTTACAGAAAGATAAAACATATATTGCCATTGGGGATGTGATTAATACGGGACGTAATATTTTAACGTCTGAAGCTCGTATAGTTGATGAGAGTGATAAAGTTTATGCTTTTGGTTCAGCTACTCTTATGATTACCAATCGTTCTTGAATTTTTTTGTGAGGCTTATGTTGAGAGGTTTGCTTTAAAAGTTTAAAACTATACTTAGGCTATTTGATTGAGAATTAGTTTGCTTAGGCTATTATTTTAGTAGAGCGATAAATCTTATTAAGGGATTGTGGATTGCTTCATTGCTCGGTAATCATAGCGATCAAATAAAAAGATGAGTAATGCGATGCAAACTCCTAATATTACACATACTGGCCAGCCTCCATGTTTCCAGAAAAAGACCGCCAAAAATGAACCTATAGCTGCGCCACCAAAGTACATCGTCATATAAATTGAATTAATCCTTGAACGTGCTGTAGCTGAAATCCGGTAAACCAGATTCTGATTTAATACATGCAAGGCAGAAAGCCCGAAATAGGCTAAAATCACCCCTACTCCATACATCCATAATGATTGCTGAGCAAAATAGAGTGGTAACCAAGATATGATTAATAAACAGATGCATATGCGTGCTACATGGTGATCTTGACCACGGCTGATGAGTTTACCTGCCCAAGGTGTAGCAAAAACCCCTGCTAAACCTACAATTCCAAAAAGGCCAATCTGAAAATCGTTAAAATGGTAAGGAGCATTTGCTAAAAGAAAGGTCATCGTTGTAAAGATAAGAGTAAGCATGCCAAAGCCGAGTCCTCCTACAATACCCCTACGGATCAGATGGGGTTCATGAACAGCAAAGCTGAATAAAGACTGGTAAATTTTCCATATTGTTAAGCCAGATACTTTATTGGACTGAGGCAAACGTTTCCACATCACCAGTGCAAATAAAAGTATGGTTATACCACTACCCAGATAAATATAGTGCCAAGACCACATGGTAGAGACTAACCCGGCTATTGTTCGGGCGGAAAGTATTCCCATCAGTAAACCACTCATCAGTATACCGACAAGTTCAGCACTTTTACGCGGACATACCAGATTGGAAATGAAGGGAATAAGTACCTGAGCTGCTATAGAAAAGAATGTGGCTAAAAATGTAAAACCATAAAGTACAGAAACTGAATGACTCATGGAAAGCCCAATCTGGGCAATTCCGGTTAAACACATGAGCAGGCAGATAAAACTCCGTTTCTCAAAAAGGTCTCCTAAGGGAACCAATACAAATAAACCGGCAGCATATGAAAGCTGACTGATCACAATTGTAAAGGCTGCCTGTTCTGCACTCACTGCAAGGCTTTCTGAAATTGAATATATCAATGGCTGATTAAAATAATTCGAGCCTGCGCATAAACCGCAGGTAATTGCCAACATCAGAATCAGACCTCGTGACAGGTCATAATGTTCTGGCTGGCTATTTTGCATAAATGACATCCTTGTCTGGTTAAATTAAAACTTATAACGTGCTGACATATTAACACGTGAAATATCCGCCTCTTTTCCTGCAAGGTTTTCACGTTTACCATGATGATATTCTACCCCTAGATCTACGTGTTCCACTGGGGTATAAAATGCATTAACTACATGGTCAGTTAGGCGTTTATTACTTTCTGGATTGGCTTTGGCATATGCACTATTATCATCATATTGCAGTAATGAAGTTGCAATATTTGCTCGCCACTGGTCATTAAATTTATGAGAGTAACCAATACTCAGGCTATCAAATTCATTTAACAGTAACTCATTATTATCTGTATTTACAGAGAAGTCGCCGCCCCAGTTTGCGTTATCCGAGGTTGAACCCTGATTGGTATAAAATACAAACTTCTGGTCACCTTTCACATGGTAATAGTTCGCCTGAACTGATTGCTGAGCATTAAATTTATATTTGGCACCCGCTCCTACACCCCAACTGACTTTTTCAATATCACCAGTGGTAGCTTGTGCCTGCTTCTCGTTGATGAAGCCCTGCCCCATCAAATGCAATGGTCCATTCTTGTAAGTGTATTTACTGGTCAGGCTTGGAAATTCTGAAGTTCTTTCACCTGAATACTCAAGAGCCATCTGCAATGTATGTGCGGGGCTAAACTGCCACTGATAGCGGACTTGCGGATCACGCAGGATTGAAGCACCGAGTAACTGGGTAAAATCAACTGACTCAGTAATTGTTTCCATATTCGACATAAGCGACCATGTCTGGCCAAATAACCAGTCATCAAAACTGACATAAGCATGACGTATCCTGAGTTTGCCATCGCCTTTACCACTGTCCACCCAAAAGTCGGCTTCCAGCTTGGCTTTAACATCTTTACGTCCCCCCAGATGATTAATGTCTACTCCAAAGCGGCTGGCGGCTACGGTAAAATCTGAACGGTTTCCCTCAACTCCATCAAAAGGGACACTATTAATCTTATTACTGGTACGCCCTCCGCTTGAACGGCCTGTTGTACTTTTAAAGTCTACTGCACCATCCATACGCAAGATGCCATAAAAGTCGACATTGTCTTTCCATGAGGAAGTATTAATTTTCTGTGTTAAAGCCCGATCTTCCTGCTGCTGTGCTTGCAGAACATTTTGCTGCTGTTTTTGCTCTTTAAGCTCGGTCTTTAAGCGCTGTAATTCATTTTCCAACAGTAAAATACGCTGCTCGGTAGAATCGGCGAAAATACTCCCTGAGGCCGCAGCACAGGCTGCAGCTAAAATCATTTTTTTCATTCTTTAATCCTTAAAGATATTAAATCCGTATAAAAAGCTTTTTAAGTTCTGGCGTCGGCAAGTGCACATCCAGTCATAGACTGTAATTCTTCAAAACTTAAGCCTTCAACTATTTCCTTAACTAATGCTTTGCCATTGCTGAGTTCAATAATGCAGAGATCAGTATAAATCCGGTTCACACATTGCTCCCCTGTTACGGGATAAGTCAGTGCATTAACCACTTTAGGCTCACCATGCTTAGTCACATGTTCCATACATACGAAAATAGTTTTTGCGCCGACTGCAAGATCCATTGCACCACCTACAGCTGGTACTGCATCTGCTTCACCAGTATGCCAGTTGGCCAGGTCACCATTTACTGCAACTTGAAAAGCCCCAAGCACACAAATATCCAGATGCCCGCCGCGCATGATGTCAAATGAGTCACCATGATGCATAAAACAGCCACCATCCAGTAAAGTGACAAATTCTTTTCCTGCATTAATGAGGTCGGGGTCTTCTTGCCCTGGCTCTGGTGGTGCACCAAAAGCCAATATACCGTTTTCTGAATGAAGAATAATTTCCCGGTCTGTTGGCAGGTATTTAGAAACTTTTGTTGGCAGACCTATGCCTAGATTCACATAAGAACCATCGGAGATATCTTGTGCAATTAACTGTACAATTTGCTCACGTGTACGCTTCTGGATACTCATGCGCCTCCTCCTGGTAACTGAAATACATGCTGAACGAAAATTCCTGGTGTGACGACACACTCAGGATCTAATGTACCCAGCTCAACAATTTCATGAACCTGAGCAATTGTGATCTCTGCAGCTTTAGCCATAAGGGGGCCAAAGTTTCGCGCAGCTTTTCGATAAGTCAGATTACCCCAACGGTCTGCTTTGTCTGCATAGATCAGTGCATAGTCAGCTTCAATCGGATATTCAAGTACATAAGCTTTGCCTTTGATAATACGGGTTTCCTTACCTTCAGCAATCTTGGTCCCATAACCGGTCGGAGTAAATATTGCTCCCAGCCCTGCACCAGCTGCCTGAATCCGGCAGGCCAGATTGCCCTGTGGTACTAGCTCCAGCTCTATTTTTCCTGCTTTATAAAGTTCATCAAATACTTTGGTATTATTAGCTTTTGGGAAAGAACAGATCATTTTTTTGACCAGTCCAGCCATTAATAGCTTGGTCAGACCACGGTCACCTGAGGCTGCATTATTATTGATAATGGTCAGGTCGCGTGGGCCAAAGTCAATCAGGGCCTCAATGAGTTCAACTGGTTGTCCAGCTAGTCCAAAGCCGCTTGTCATGATACTGGCCCCGTCTGGAATACCCTTTAAAATCGTTTCAATATCCGGAGTGATTTTATTGATCATCTGAACTTTTACCTTCTCAAATATAAAAAAAGAGCAATGGTAAATACCATTACTCTGCTTTTTGAGGATTATATAAACGGTCTTTAATAAACAAGGCTGGAATTAAACCGCAAAGAAAATAGGCTACACCCATAATCAACAGACCTGTACCTATGGAACCGCCTTGTGCAAAGTAGCCAATAGTAACCGGCGCAAGTACTGCACCCAGACGGCCAATATTGTATGCACCGCCTACAGCTGTACCTCGAACCTTGGTTGGAAAGCTCTCTGTCATATAAGTTGCATTGATTCCGTATGGAATACCGTACAGAAAACCGAATAACAGCATTAGCCATAAAATATTGTCAGGCGTATTACCAAATACAATGATGGGAATAAAGATTGCTGTGCCCATTGTACCGAAGGCAAATACAGCACGGCGTCCAATCCGGTCTGCAATATAGCCTGCAATAATTTTTGTACAGATCATGATAAAGAATGTGCCGATCATATACATGGTCATTTCTTTAAACTTGATACCAAGATCGGATTCTAAATAGGCTGGCAACCAGTTACTTACCCCATAATAGCCGAACTGTAGAAAAGCAGTACTGAATGACCACAGGATGAACATGCGGCGGTTCATGACATCTGCAAAAATTGTCTTGAAAGCACCTTTAGGTTTAGGTTGGCTCTGATCTACTGAAGTGGTAGTGGTGAGGCGCTGGGCACGTGCATCTTTCCATGACTGTGGTTCAGGCACCAGAAAGTGCATGGCTACTGCCAGAACAATAGGAATAATTGAAATATAAAACAGCATGCGCCAGCCGAATTCAGGAATAAGCCAGCCTGCAAGTACCGTAGCCACAATTGAACCCAAGGTCCAGCCAGTCATAAGGGCAGCTAATACAGTCGAGCGATATTTTGTAGGCACATATTCAGCCATTAAGGTGTTACAGGCGATGTAGAGTGCCCCTAAACCAATCGCTGAAATAAAACGTAGTGTCACAAATTGCTGGTAACTTTGTGCAAAGCCCAGCCAGCAGGTCAGCAACGAGAATAAGGTAATTGCAATAACAATAACCCGCACCCGTCCAAAACGGTCACAGGCCCAGCCACCAAAGAAGCCACCAATTGCCATGCCTGCCAGTGTCCAGCTTCCGAGTGCGCCTGCCTGTATACTGCTTAAACCAAATTCAGCTTTCAGACTGGTTAGACTATAAGATAAAAAAGCAATATCAGCGCCATCAACCAATAAAGCCAGGAAGGAAAAAATAAAAGCAAATTTCCAGACTTTTGCATTTGTTGTGTTATCTGTTTTTTGAACAGCCTGATCCATCATGTCCATTTCCTTGTAATAAAAGGCATCTTAGCTTTGATGCCTTATCCCCATCATGTCCTCATTACGAAGACACTTCTTTAATCATGTTGCGTGCAATAATAATTTGCTGAATCTGTGTGGTTCCTTCATAAAGACGGAACAAGCGTACATCCCGATAGAAACGTTCAATACTGTATTCACTGATATAGCCAGCTCCTCCATGAATCTGTACACAGCGGTCTGCAACACGGCCACACATTTCCGTTGCGAACATTTTTGAGCATGATGCTTCTGTACTGATATTTTCACCCTGGTCACGACGACGTGCAGCATCGAGCACCATACATTTGGCTGCATAGATTTCAGCTTTGGAGTCTGCCAGCATGGCCTGGATTAACTGGAAATTGGCAATTGGCTGACCGAACTGTTTACGTTCAACGGCATACCGCAATGCGTCATCCAGCATACGTTCTGCTACCCCTACACTATAGGCTCCAATATGCAGACGTCCTTTATCGAGGACTTTCATGGCTGTTTTAAAACCGACCCCTTCCACTCCTCCAATCAGGGCAGAGGCGGGTACACGACAGTTTTCAAAGATGACGTCACAGGTATGTGAACCCTTCTGCCCCATTTTCTGATCAATTTTTCCAAGAGTAATACCTGGATTATCGGCTTCAACTAGAAAGGCAGAAATACCGCCTGAGCCTTTAATTTCAGGATTGGTTCTGGCCATTACGGTAAAGGTTGCAGCATGTGGAGCATTGGTGATATAGCGTTTAGTGCCATTCAGGATATAAAAATCGCCATTTTTGACTGCAGTCGTGCGTAAAGATGCAGCATCAGAACCTGATTCCGGTTCAGTCAGGCAAAACGAACCAATGATTTCACCACTGGCATAGCGTGGTAAATACTTCTGTTTTTGCTCTTCAGTGCCATCAATCAAGATTGCGCTAGAACCAATACCATTATTTGTTCCAATAAGTGAACGGAAGGCTGGTGAAGTTTGGCCCAGTTCAAAGGCAACTCGTACCTCTTCCTCCATAGTAATTCCTAAACCGCCATACTCTTCAGGGATAGTGAGTCCAAATAAACCGAGTTCACGCATTTTCTGGATGAGGTCTTCAGGAATTTTATCTGCTTCGGCAACTTCGTGTTCACGTGGAATAAGTTCATTTTTAACAAAATTTCGAATCGTTGAAAGCAGCTGTTCAAGCATTCCTTCATCACGGATCATCAGAGATCTCCCTACCTATTTATTTTAAACGCTATAGATTTTTCACTTCATTTAAATTTCACAATGAAAAATCTGGTTTTACTTATGCTGTTCTGAATAGTAAAAGATAAAATGCACAAAATTCAAGCTTTTTTGAAAATTAATTTCGTCGAGCGAAATTAATTTTTTTAATTAATATAAATCAAATAATTAATAAAATAATAAAAATGTTTTTAATTCTACTTCGAAATTAATTGCAAAAAAATTTAGACATAACAGGATAAAAAGAATATAGTTTTGCTATACGAAACAAAGTAATCAATATAATTAAGACCTAGGAATCAAGAGTTAAAGGCAATACTTGTCTTTTTCATTGCACTGAAATTTTAAGCTAAAACATAAAAACCCAGTGCTTTTCTAGAATCTTAATTAAGAAGATGGAATGTAAGAAATCCCAAATTTATAGGCCTTATATGTACTCATCACTGACTGCCAAGCTCTTCACAGATTGAACTGACAAATAAATGTAGCATGATGAATGACTTATAAGCCTTAAGCCGTAGTGATACCAAAATATTTTTTGAGTAATCAAAAATTACTCTCTTACTATCTCTGAAATGGAGTTTTCAAATGCTAAATGCCTATATTTACGATGGTTTACGTAGTCCGATTGGCCGTCATGGGGGTGTACTCGCGTCTATACGTCCTGATGATCTGGCAGCAGAAGTTATTAAAAAGCTCATTGAAAAAACAGGTGTACCAGGGACAGATATTGAAGATGTTATTCTGGGTGATACGAATCAGGCTGGCGAAGACAGCCGTAATGTAGCACGTATGGCTGTGTTATTGGCCGGTTTGCCAGTTACTGTACCCGGACAGACAGTAAACCGGTTATGTGCAAGTGGTTTAGGGGCTGTTATCGATTCGGCTCGTGCCATTACCTGTGGTGAAGGTGAACTGTATATTGCTGGTGGTGTAGAAAGCATGACCCGTGCACCATTTGTTATGGGCAAAGCAGAAACTGCATTTAGTCGTGAGGCAAAAATCTTTGATACCACTATTGGTTCACGTTTTCCTAATAAGAAAATTACTGCGCAGTATGGTGGCCATTCAATGCCTGAAACAGGCGATAATGTAGCTGTCGAATTTGGAATTACCCGTGAACAGGCGGATACCTTTGCTGCACAGTCACAGGCGAAATATCAGCAGGCAAAGACTGAAGGCTTCTTTGAAGGAGAAATTACTCCTATTGAAGTTTCTCAAGGTAAAAAGTTACCGCCTAAACTGGTTAGTGAAGATGAACATCCACGTCCATCTTCTAATTTTGAAGCTCTATCTAAATTAAAACCCTTGTTTGAAGGTGGTGTAGTTACTGCAGGAAATGCTTCTGGTATTAATGACGGCGCAGCAGCTCTACTGATCGGTTCAGAAACAGTTCAGGAAAAATACGGCTTAAAACCAATGGCAAAAATTTTGTCAGCGGCAGCGGCAGGTATTGAACCACGTATTATGGGTGCAGGTCCTATTGAGGCAATTAAAAAAGCAGTCAGCCGTGCTGGTCTGACTCTTGATGATATGGACATTATTGAAATCAATGAAGCTTTTGCTTCACAGGTATTGTCCTGTTTGAAAGGTTTAGATGTAGATTTTAATGATCCGCGTGTTAATCCAAATGGAGGAGCAATTGCAGTAGGCCACCCTCTTGGTGCTTCTGGCGCCCGTCTTACACTAACGGTTGCACGTGAATTACAGCGCCGCCAGAAAAAATATGCAGTGGTTAGTCTTTGTATTGGTGTAGGTCAAGGTCTGGCTATGGTCATTGAAAACGTTTCTTGATTTTTTTGAGTTTAAAGATCCATTCACTATAAAAGTGGTGAATGGATTAATTTTGTTTAACGAAATATAATGGATAACATATTTATTTTTCATTATATTTGAGGCTTGAATGTCTGAAAGTACCAGAGTAGAAAAAACTGAAAAAATAACCAATCTGGATGAAATTCGTCTCGACCCTATCTCTCATATACATCGTGAAAATAATCCGCAATTTATTGCCTCTTTGGCACGTGGATTAGAGTTACTGCGCTGCTTTTCTGCTCACAAACAGGTCTTGGGTAATCAAGAACTGGCTAAGATGACAGGTTTACCGAAGCCGACAATTGCCCGTATTACTAATACTCTAGTAAGCTTAGGCTATTTAAAACAGTTACCAAATTCTACGAAGTACATGCTTGATATAGGTGTGCTTTCCTTAGGCTATTCAGCTTTGTCTAATATCTCTATTCGCAATACTGCTCATCCGCTTATGGAAGAGATGAGTAAATATGCTCAGGCACCGGTCGCTATGGCAACCCGTGACCGGTTGAATATGATTTATATTGATGTAGTACAAGTAGAAAGCTCACTGAATATGCGTCGCCCTATTGGTTCGACTTTACCCATTTATAGCAGCTCTATGGGACGGGCCTGTCTGGCAGCTACACCAGAACATGAGCGCAATTTCTTGATGGATGCACTAGCCAAGAAAAATCCGGAGAACTGGCCTTCAATCAAACGTTCACTTGAACGTGCTTTTCGTGATTATCAGGACTATGGCTATTGTTTATCTTTAGGAGAATGGCATAAGGAAGTAAATTCTGTGGCGGTACCCTTGGTAAGCAGTCAGCATGGTTTATATGTCTTTAACTGTGGAGCACCCAGCTTTCAACTCAGTCCCAAGCGCCTCGAAGATGAAATCGGTCCGCGCCTGATTCATATGGTGCACAATATTCAGGACTCATTAAATGAAATTATGTAAAATATAAAAAGTCCCCGACTTGTAAGAACGGGGACTTTTAAATTTACTGAATAATTTTCTTTTCTTTCAGTTCTATAATTTCTGTTTCTGATAAATACCGGCTTAGAATATTTTCAGTATCTTGTGCTAAACACGGCGGCGCCTTTTGATACTCTACCGGTGTTTTTGAAAGTTTAATAGGTGAACCAATAGATGTATAGTTCTGCTGCAAAGAATGAGGCATGTTAACTACCATCTCCCGGACAATCACCTGCTCTTCTTCTAAAGTCTGCTTTAAATTGTTAATCATGCCGACCGGGACTTTAACCTGATGGATGATTTTTACCCATTCCTCGGCTGGTCGTGTCATAAAGTGTTGCTGTAATAAAGCAGTCAATTCTTCCCGATAAATGACACGCCCGGAATTTTGCCTGTAATGTGGATGAAGAGCTAATTCAGCCAGACCAATACTTTCACACAGTATTTTAAACTGGCTATCATTACCACAGGCAATAATAAACTCGCCTTTTTTAGCTTTAAATACCTGATAAGGTACAATATTAGCATGAGCATTGCCGAAACGGCCCGGGACTTTTCCCGAGGTTAAATAATTCATGGCAAGAACAGATAAGGAAGCAACTTGTGTATCTAGCAAGGCCATGTCAATATGTTGACCCTCGCCCGTTTTTTCTCTGGAAAGCAGTGCTGCCTGAATAGCAATAGCTGAATAGAGCCCGGTGGTTAAATCTGCAAAAGCCAAGCCAGCCTTCTGGGGACCACCACCCGGCAGGTCATCCCGTTCGCCGGTAACACTCATCATACCGCCCATACCCTGAATAATAAAATCATATCCAGGTTCATTTGCACGAGGTCCTTTCTGTCCGAACCCTGTAATAGAACAATAAACGAGTCGCGGATTGATTGCTGCTAACGTTTCATAATCAAGACCATATTTTTGAAGTGAACCCGCTTTATAATTTTCAATTAATACATCAGATTCAAGTACAAGTGTCCGGATAAGCTGCTGCCCTTCCAGAGTTGCAAGATCAATAGCGACTGAATGCTTACCCCGATTTGCAGAAAGATAGTAAGCAGACTCCTGAGTGTCTTGTCCTGAATCATCTTTTAACCAGGGTGGTCCCCAACGACGGGTATCGTCACCACTATAGGGTTTTTCAATTTTGATGACTTCAGCACCCAGGTCAGCCAGAATCTGACTGCACCAAGGGCCTGCCAGAATACGGCTTAGATCCAGCACTCTAAAACCTGTCAAAGCACCCATCATTCTACTCCTTACTCTTGTTCTAATTTCCCTAGAAATAAAGTATATTTATTTCATCAAACGAAATAATATTTTATTTATAACACAAAACTATAGATTTTAAATAAAATATGAAGCTATATTTAGATAAATTAATTTTGCAGAGTAAAATTAATTTTTATTATTAATTAATTTTAGTACCAAAAATTATTTATATAGATTTTTAGTCTTTTCCTTTGTAAAGAATATAACTCCAAGGAGTCAGGATGATTCGTAATCAGGAAACACTGGATCAGTTACTTCATATGATTCAGCAATTTGTTAAAAATGAATTAATGCCACGTGAACATGAGGTGGCTGAAAAAGATGAAATGCCTCAGGACATTATTGACCAGATGAAAGCATTAGGCTTGTTTGGTCTCACTATTCCTGAGGAATATGGCGGTTTAGGACTGACCATGGAAGAAGAACTTTATGTAGCCTTTGAAATTGGTCGTACCTCACCTGCTTTCCGCTCTATTTTTGGAACTAATAATGGAATTGGTTCAAGCGGTATTATTATTGACGGGACTGAGGAGCAAAAACAGAAGTATTTACCACGCTATGCCAGTGGTGAAATCATCGGTTCATTTTGCCTGACTGAACCGGAATCAGGTTCTGATGCTGCATCTTTAAAGACTACAGCAGTGAAAGATGGTGATTTTTATATCCTGAATGGTACTAAACGCTATATCACCAATGCGCCGCTAGCAAGTACCTATACCGTAATGGCCAGAACCAATCCTGATATTAAAGGCGCAGGCGGTATTTCCGCTTTTGTAGTTGACCGGAATACTTCAGGCATTAGCTTAGGTAAAAAAGATAAAAAGATGGGGCAGCAAGGTACTTATACCTGTGATGTTATCTTTGAAAACTGTCGTGTACCTGCCTCTGCCCTGATTGGAGGTGTGGAAGGTATTGGCTTTAAAACAGCCATGAAAGTCCTCGATAAAGGACGTTTACATATTTCAGCAGTCAGTGTTGGTGCAGCCGAACGTATGCTGGATGACGCACTGCGGTATGCCGTTGAACGTAAACAGTTCGGTCAGCCAATTGCCAGTTTCCAGTTAATTCAGGCCATGCTGGCAGATTCCAAGGCTGAAATCTATGCAGCCAAATGTATGGTACTCGATGCTGCCCGGCGTCGGGACCAAGGACTGAATGTTTCTACTGAGTCATCTTGTGCCAAGCTGTTCGCAACGGAAATGTGTGGCCGCGTTGCAGACCGCTGCGTGCAGATTCATGGAGGGGCTGGCTATATCAGTGAATACAGTATTGAACGTTTTTATCGGGACGTACGCCTGTTCCGTCTTTATGAGGGAACTTCACAAATCCAGCAGATCATTATTGCTAAAAATATGATTAATCAGGTTAAGGATTAACCTTTGAGTTTCAGGATGAATTATGACCACACCACTGATGCCGGAAACCCTTATCCGGCCAATTTCTAAAACTACACAGCGAATCGCTTTTGTTTTTGCATTTTTGGCACTGTTAATTGATGGTGCCGATATGCTGCTACTGTCTTTTAGCTTAACCAGTTTAAAAGCCGAATTTGGACTGACCAATTTACAGGCGGGTGCATTAGGCAGTTTTACTCTGGCAGGGATGGCACTAGGAGGTTTCATGGGTGGCTGGGCCTGTGATTATCTTGGACGGGTTCGAACAGTCGTGATCTCGATTCTGGTATTTTCATTATTAACTGCGGCACTCGGCTTTACACAAAGTTTTGAGCAGTTTGCTATCATCCGCTTTCTTTCAGCTTTCGGCATTGGTTCCTTATATATTGCAGCCAATACGTTAATGGCTGAGTACGTACCTACTGAATATCGAACTACAATACTGGGGACTCTACAGGCTGGCTGGACAGTCGGCTATATTGTAGCAACTTTGCTAGCGGGTTGGATTATTCCTGAACATGGCTGGCGGGTATTATTTTTTATAGCCATTATTCCTTCGGTATTGGCATTATTTATTCAGAAACTGGTTCCCGAACCGGAATCCTGGCAGCGAGCCCGTCTGGAGCGTCTATCCGCTTCACGGGTTACTGTACAGGCACAGCCGGTAAAACAGCAAAGTACAGTCAAAATAATTTTTGCAGATAAGCGTAATCGCAGAATGTTCATGCTGTGGATTTTAACTGCCGGCTTTTTACAGTTTGGGTATTATGGTGTAAACAACTGGATGCCAGCTTATCTCGAATCCGAACTGGGGATGAACTTTAAAGCCATGACTGGCTACATGATTGGAACCTATATTGCCATGATCTTTGGCAAGATTATTGCCGGTTATGCAGCTGACCGCTTGGGCCGACGCTTTGTATTTGCTTTTGGGGCTATTGGTACAGCTATATTTTTACCTGTGATTGTAATATTTAACTCTCCAGATAATATTGCCTATTTGCTGATTTTCTTCGGTTTCCTTTATGGAATTCCTTACGCCATCAATGCCACTTACATGACTGAAAGTTTTGCTACCAATATTCGCGGAACAGCTGTGGGTGGAGCTTATAATGCTGGCCGTATTGGTGCCATGTTTGCTCCGGCAATTATTGGTGCGGCTGCAAGTGGTGGCTCTATCGGTCTTGGTTTTTTGATCATGGGCGGAGCTTATTTCTTATGCGGTGCAGTATCAGGAATCTTTATTAAAGACCGTCAATATGACCCGCAGAAAACAGCTTAAAGGCTTAACTTGGTAAAGCCTCTACAGAGGCTTTTAATACTAAGAGAATATGAAAAATACGCTTTATACTCCAACAATTATATTAATG
This sequence comes from Acinetobacter radioresistens DSM 6976 = NBRC 102413 = CIP 103788, assembly GCF_006757745.1. Classification (NCBI taxonomy): domain Bacteria; kingdom Pseudomonadati; phylum Pseudomonadota; class Gammaproteobacteria; order Moraxellales; family Moraxellaceae; genus Acinetobacter; species Acinetobacter radioresistens. The sequence goes on from NZ_AP019740.1 coordinate 1,502,339, forward strand.
GCAATTGCTGCCGGTATCTGTACCGGTAGTAATTATTTTAGTCAGCCACTCATTCATTCTATGAGTCAAAATTTGCAATTACCAGAAACCCTTGTTTCCTGGGTACCTACTTTGGCACAAATTGCTTATGCCTGTGGCCTGCTCCTGCTGATGCCTCTTGGAGATATTCTCGAAAAACGCCGCCTACTCTTCTGTTTCATGCTATTTGCTGCACTTGGCCTGATCATCAGCGGTATTTCACAGCATATAAGTCTGCTTATACTGGGTACACTCATTACTGGTCTATTTTCTGTAGCTGCGCAGCTATTATTACCTTTAGCAGCCAGTCTGGTTCCAGCACAACAGAGTGGTCGGGTGGTGGGTTTCCTGCTTAGCGGTTTAATGATGGGGGTTCTTCTTGCCCGTTCCCTTTCAGGTTTGGCCTCAAGTTTATTTGCATGGAATTTTATCTATCTGGCCAGTGGTATCTTACTTTTCTGTATTGCTTTTATATTACATCGAAATATCGGGGTTTTTCCGCCTACCAGCACTGAAAGCTATGCTTATACTCTACGCTCGTTAGCCTCTATTTTTTTGACAAATCAACGCTTACGCCGGCGCAGCTATATTGGCGGATTAACCTTTGCTGGGGTAAGTATGACATTTACTACTACGTCACTACTACTTGCACCAGCTCCTTATCATATGAGCGATTTTAGTATTGGATTATTTGGTCTGGTTGGCATCGTTGGTGTATTTATAGCTAATTTCACGGGTAAGTTTATTGACCGGGGATATATTCACCAGATTTCTATTTTATGTAGTCTGGGTCTTATCATTTGCTGGCTATTATTTTTACTTACACCTTATCAATTAGCGTTTTATATGATGGCAACGCTTATCCTTTACGCATCACTCTCTGCAATTCATGTAACCAATCAAAGCATAGTATTTAAATTAAGTGAAAACCTCAGATCTCGTTTTAATGCTATTTATATGACAGGTTATTTTGCAGGAGGAGCATTAGGGACTACCGCCGGAGCCTATGCCTGGACTCATTTTGGCTGGACAGGCACCTGCACGTTAGGCATGATATTTGCAATTACCTGTCTAGTGATTTGTATTCTGGAAGAACGAACTGCTTTACCGCTTCAATCATAACAATGCATTGATCTTCCTGACCAATGCATCATATTTTAACTGATTTCAGTACGGATATTATTCACCATATGTAGCAGGCGCGGTGCAATATCTTCTTCAAGTTTTTCACGTTTCATAATGAAACTTGGTCCACCGCAGTTAAAAACCAGTAAACCATGCTGTTCATGAATTAAAGGCACCGCGACCGAGTTCACATCCTTATGCCATTCTCCAATCGAGAAACAGTAGCCAAAATCCTGATAATCCTTAAAGGCACGGTCAAGATCACGGTTAATCTTGAACCAGTCTTCCTTATATTTTAAACGGATAGCATCAAGCAGAAAATCACGTTCATCTTCTGGCATAGCTGCCAGACAAGCCCGACCCATAGAACTTAAATGAATAGGTAAATAAGTTCCTACCTGTCTTCGCATGGTGATATTGCCTTTCCCCTGCACGACATCCAAATAAATCATGTTTAACCGGTCTCGGGTTGCCATGGCTACTGCTGCACCTGCATAGTCAGCGAGTTCTTTCATATAAGGATTAGCAATTGAACGAATCGATACATTAGCCAGCATGGAGTAACCGAATGCCAGTACCCCAACAGACAGCTGAAACTTGCTCGAATTTGGAACCTGCTTAATATAACCCAGACGTGACAACGTATGAGTCAGACGGGTAATAGTGGGTTTAGGTAAACCGGTTAATTGAGCTAGTTCCTGATTTCCTAAATGTTGGTGCTTAGGTGTAAAACAACGTAGCAGTTCCAGACCACGGGCCAAGGCAGTAATAAACTGCCGATCATTCTCATCCTGCATATCTTCAATTGGATGTAGTAACTCATGTCTTAAAGGAGCCAAAATTTTTTCTGTTTGTTCTATATCATTGGTATTATCCATGACTCTTTCTCAACCTACTAATGTTTCGCATTGCGAAATTATAATCTATAATTATATTAAATAGCAAAGAAGCAAACTGGCCGATTGCTTCTTTTTTATCAGTTTACTCAATAATACCTTCGGCTTTTAATTTTTTTAAGTGTTCCTGAGAGGCAACGCGTCTTAAAATCTGCTCAGTATGTTCTCCTAGCGTTGGAGGCGCGCGACGGTATTCTACTGGTGTACGCGACATTTTTATTGGTGAACCAATAACTGTCAGTTTTTGCTTATATGGATGTGGCATCTCAACCAGCATTTTTCGGGCTATTACTTGTGGTTCCCGAAAAGCCTGTTCCAGGTTATTAATTACTCCCACAGGTACTTTAACTGCATGAATAGCTGTTACCCATTCATCTGCAGTTTTCTTCAAGAAATGCTTCGATAAAATATCAATAATTTCAGTACGATGTTTGATTCGGTCAGCATTACGGCTAAAGCGTGGGTCATTTGGTAATTCTGCTAATCCAATACTCTGACACAACTGGATAAACTGTTTATCATTCCCACAAGCAATAATAAAATCCCGATCGGCCGCTTTGAATACCTGATACGGAACAATATTGGCATGCGCATTGCCATAACGGCCCGGTACTTTTCCTGAAGCCAGATAGTTCATCCCCTGATTTGCCAGCGTGGCAATTTGTACATCCAGCAAAGCCATATCAATATATTGGCCCAATCCGGTTTCATGCCGGTTCAGCAGTGCTGCCTGAATGGCAATCGTAGAATAAAGGCCTGTAGCCAAATCAGAAAATGCCACACCAACCTTTTGTGGGCCGCCTCCAGGCAAATCATCTTTTTCCCCAGTAACAGACATTAACCCACCCATCCCCTGGATGATAAAGTCATAACCAGGTTCTTCAGCACGTGGTCCGTCTTGACCGAAACCGGTAATAGAACAGTAAACCAGTTGCGGATTGATTGCAGCTAAACTGTCGTAGTCCAGACCATATTTTTTCAGTGAACCTGTCTTATAGTTTTCAATAACTACATCAGTATCCTGAATTAAAGCTTTGATCAGCTCCTGCCCTTCCAAACTGGCAATGTCAATTGCTACAGAGAGTTTATTACGGTTCGCAGATTGATAATAAGCAGCTTCACGTGTGTCATCACCTGCATCATTCTTCATCCAGGGTGGCCCCCAGCTACGAGTATCATCACCATGCTGAGGTCGCTCTACCTTAATTACTTCAGCCCCCAGATCTGCCAGTATTTGCCCACACCAAGGGCCTGCCAATACACGACTCAGATCAAGTACACGAATTCCTGTTAGTGCTCCCATTTTTATCTCACTATTTGTTTAGTTTGCTATAACAAATCTTAATCTCTATTTACTCAAGATTAAGTTTCGCCTAGCGATATTATTTATTTTAATATACTCTCAATTTATGTAAAACAAAACTCTAGAGATAAGATATTTTCTGAAATATAAGAACTGTCTAAGCAAAATCAAAAGTTTAATAAGTTAGCTGTAATAGAAATTAATATCGCATTGCAAAATAAATTATCAAAATATATTGTCATGTGAAATCATTTTCTTTAGTATGCCCAAAAAGAAATATACCGGCTCGTCCGCTTATACCACTTCTGTGGTGAAAATAACGACCAAGGAGATGAAATGGTTCGTGATCAGGAAACCCTGGATCAACTACTTGATATGTTACGTCAGTTTGTTGAAGGCGTACTTATTCCGAGGGAAACTGAAGTAGCAGAAACAGATGAAATTCCAGCAGATATTGTTCAGCAAATGCGTGAACTCGGATTATTTGGACTGACTATTCCTGAAGAATATGAAGGTCTGGGTTTAACCATGGAAGAAGAAGTACGAGTTGCCTTTGAACTGGGTCGCACTTCACCTGCCTTTCGCTCACTTATTGGAACAAATAATGGTATTGGTTCTAGCGCAATCTTGATTGATGGCACGGAGGAGCAAAAACAGTATTATCTCCCGCGTTTTGCTAAAGGGGAAATTATTGGCTCGTTTTGCCTGACTGAACCAGAATCAGGTTCTGATGCCGCATCTTTACGCACGACTGCAGTGAAAGATGGCGATTTTTATATCCTGAATGGTACCAAGCGTTTTATTACTAATGCTCCACATGCAGGTGCATTTACAGTCATGGCACGTACTAACTCTGAAGTTAAAGGCTCAGGCGGTATTTCTGCATTCATTATTGATAGCAAGACACCCGGAATATCTCTAGGTAAACGTGACCAAAAAATGGGGCAAAAAGGTGCTCATACCTGTGACGTCATCTTTGAAAACTGTCGTGTACCCGCCTCTGCCCTGATTGGAGGAGTGGAAGGGATCGGTTTTAAAACGGCCATGAAAGTCCTTGATAAAGGACGTCTACATATTGCTGCTTTAAGTGTAGGTGCTGCGGTACGTATGCTGGATGACGCACTGCGGTATGCCGTTGAACGTAAACAGTTCGGTGAGCCAATTGCCAGTGGCCAGTTAATCCAGGCCATGCTGGCAGACACCAAAGCTGAAATCTATGCAGCCAGATGTATGGTGCTCGATGCTGCCCGGCGTCGGGACCAGGGTGAAAATACCAGTACGGAAGCATCATGCTCAAAAATGTTCGCAACGGAAATGTGTGGCCGTGTTGCAGATCGCTGCGTACAGATTCATGGAGGAGCTGGCTATATCAGTGAATACAGCATTGAACGTTTCTATCGGGATGTACGCCTGTTCCGTCTTTATGAAGGAACCACACAGATTCAGCAAATTATTATTGCACGCAATATGATTCGTGAAATGACTCAATAAAACCTCAAGCGCTTTAAGGAAAATTAAAGCGCCCTTAATAGTAAGTAATGGATTATGTCTATAAACACAATAACTTCAAGCATTGGCCCGAATACCTGGAAAATTGCATTCTTATTTGCATTTTTAGCTTTACTGGTCGATGGCGCTGATTTAATGCTGCTTTCTTATAGCCTCAACAGTATTAAGGCAGATTTCGGACTGAGTACTGTTGAGGCTGGCATGCTGGGTAGTTTTACTTTAGCTGGTATGGCAATTGGCGGTATCTTTGGGGGCTGGGCCTGCGACCGCTTTGGCAGGGTCAGAATAGTTGTAATTTCAATTTTAACCTTTTCAGTTTTGACCTGTGGCTTGGGCTTTACGCAAAGCTTTATGCAGTTTGGTATTCTACGTTTTTTTGCTTCATTAGGTCTAGGTTCTCTTTACATCGCCTGTAATACTTTAATGGCAGAATATGTTCCTACCCGATACCGCACTACTGTATTAGGTACCTTACAAGCTGGCTGGACAGTGGGTTATATTGTAGCAACTTTGCTAGCCGGCTGGATTATTCCTGATCATGGATGGCGCATGCTGTTTTATGTTGCAATTATTCCAATTGCTATCGCTATCTTTATGCACATTCTGGTTCCAGAACCGGAAGCCTGGCAACAATCTCGCTTGAATAAAGCGATAAATAATCATCACCAGAAAAAAGAGTCAGCCTTTAAACTTATTTTCCAAGATAAACGTAACCGCAATATGTTTATACTCTGGGCACTTACTGCCGGCTTCCTTCAGTTTGGCTACTATGGCGTAAATAACTGGATGCCTTCTTATCTGGAAAGTGAACTTGGAATGAAGTTCAAAGAAATGACTGCTTATATGGTAGGAACTTATACTGCAATGATTCTAGGTAAAGTTCTTGCAGGTTATATGGCGGATAAACTGGGTCGCCGCTTTACCTATGCTTTTGGTGCTATAGGAACTGCTGTATTTCTACCATTAATTGTATTTTATAATTCGCCAGAGAATATCCTGTACTTATTGATAATTTTCGGTTTTCTGTATGGCGTACCATATGGTGTAAATGCAACCTACATGACTGAAAGTTTTGCAACTGCAATTCGTGGTACAGCAATTGGAGGAGCATATAATGTCGGGCGTCTGGGCGCAGCGATTGCTCCTGCAACTATTGGTTATCTGGCTTCTGGTGGTTCAATTGGCTTAGGCTTTGTAGTCATGGGAGCAGCCTACTTTATCTGTGGAGTTATTCCAGCCCTCTTTATCAAAGAGAAACAATATGACCCCCAGAACTCTTGAGTTCTTTTCCCCAATAACTGGCCAAAAACCAGTTATTGGAATTTTTTATATAAAAATCCAAATCTAAAACATATATAGATTTAATAGTTTCTAAATATATTCAACTCAGCCTTTTAAAAGAGTTTTAGATACAGTTCTCTGCATTTATTTTTCCTGTTCACCTTTATAGTGAAAAGATAGTTTATTTTAGCATCTCAATATATGTGCTATTCAGTAGAGAGTTGCCTTTTTACAAATAACAAATTAATATATCGCTAAGCGAAATGGTGTTTCTAATTATGGAAAATATAGAAAGAGAATCGATGGAGTTTGACGTAGTGATCGTTGGTGCAGGACCTGCAGGTCTTTCAGCTGCGATCCGCATCCGTCAACTGGCGATTGAAAACAACCTACCCGATCTTTCCGTTTGTGTCGTCGAAAAAGGTTCCGAAGTTGGTGCGCATATTCTTTCAGGTGCTGTACTTGAACCCCGGGCCATGAATGAACTCTTCCCCGACTGGAAAGAGCTCGGTGCTCCGCTTAATGTCCCCGTGACTGAAGACAGAACCTTTTTCCTGCTCTCTGACACCACCTCCAAAGAAGCACCGCACTGGATGGTACCAAAAACCATGCATAATGATGGCAACTACGTCATCTCGCTGGGCAATATCGTACGCTGGCTGGGTGCCAAGGCAGAGGAGCTGGAAGTCTCGATCTTCCCGGGCTTTGCTGCATCAGAAATCCTCTACCATGAAGATGGTTCGGTCCGCGGAATCCAGACCGGTGACATGGGCATTGGCAAAGATGGACAGCCAACCCATAACTTTATGCCAGGCTACGAGTTGCTGGCCAAATATACCCTGTTTGCCGAAGGCTGCCGTGGCCATTTGGGCAAGCGCCTGATCCAGAAATTCAACCTGGATAAAGATGCCGATCCGCAGCACTACGGCATCGGTATTAAAGAGCTATGGGAAATTGATCCTGCCAAGCACAAGCCGGGTCTGGTGATGCACGGTGCCGGCTGGCCGTTGTCAGAGACCGGTTCGTCTGGGGGCTGGTGGCTATACCATGCCGAAAATAACCAGGTGACGCTGGGCATGATTGTCGACCTGTCGTACAAGAATCCGCATATGTTCCCGTTTGCTGAAATGCAGCGCTGGAAGACTCATCCCCTGATCAGACAATACCTCGAAGGCGGCAAGCGGATTTCTTATGGCGCGCGTGCAGTCACCAAAGGTGGCCTGAACTCGTTGCCAAAGCTGACCTTCCCGGGCGGCTGCCTCATCGGTGATGATGCGGGTTTCCTGAACTTTGCCAAGATCAAGGGTTCACACACTGCCATGAAGTCCGGCATGCTCTGCGGTGAAGCGGTATTTGAAGCGATTGCCCGCGGTGTAGAAAAAGGTGGTGAAGTGGGCTATGCCCGTGCGGCCGAAGGCGAAGACTTCTTTGAAAAGGAACTGACTGCCTATACCGACAAGTTCAACCATAGCTGGCTGAAAGAAGAGCTGTACAGCTCCCGTAACTTTGGCCCGGCCATGCACAAGTTTGGCCAGTGGATTGGCGGTGCATTTAACTTTATTGACCAGAATGTGTTTAAGGTTCCGTTTACCCTGCATGACCTGCTGCCCGACTTCAAGGCCCTGAAAACTGTAGAGGCAGAAAGCTTCAAGCCCAACTATCCGAAACCGGATGGCAAGCTGACCTTTGACCGTCTGTCTTCTGTCTTTGTATCCAACACGGTACATGAGGAAAACCAGCCGTCTCACCTCAAGCTGGCTGATGCGTCTATTCCGGTTGAGGTCAACCTGCCGAAATATGACGAGCCGGCACAGCGTTACTGTCCGGCCGGGGTTTACGAGATTGTTCAGGAAGAGACTGGACCGCGGTTCCAGATCAATGCAGCGAACTGTGTGCACTGCAAGACCTGTGACATCAAGGACCCTTCACAAAACATCACATGGGTAACACCGGAAGGTGGTGGTGGTCCTAACTACCCAAATATGTAGCAGCTATTTTAGCTCTTCATTTATTATTTTTTAGGTAAATAAGCCCTCTAGAGGGCTTATTTAAATTAAAGGATCTGCAAGGGCTTACTTACAGAGCCCTGTTTAACTAGCTATATCAGATTTTCAATCTTTATACTTTGTAGCTCTTTAATTTATGTTTAATGCTTAATTTAAAATTACCAACTAACTTTTAGATTCTCTACAGTTTTCTCATTCTGAGTTATAAGCTGTGCTCGTGCAGAAAAATAAGATTTAAGTTATCTTTTAAATTAAATAAATTCATATACTTGATTTACTAAAAACTATTTTATTTAAATACGGCGCACAAGGGATGCGAATAGAACAACTTTTTCTGATTTATTATGCTTTAACTCTATATCGCCACGAGTACTATTAAAAGTTATCTATACTGTCATTCTGATTGATATTTACTTATCCTATTTTCTATCATCTATAAAAGAAAAATGGCAGGGTTCAGTTATCTCCCTTCCTCTATTTACTGCTTACCTAAACAATAAGTATTAATTGCAATGTGTAATGGCAACCAAGTTATAAGTTCATAAGATGTAAACAAGCATTCGGCCAGTATTTTATATCGATTTTTACTTTTATTTACTTTCTATAGTCCGGATAAATTTTAAAACTACAGGCAGCATGGTTACTACAATCATTCAATTTATAAAGGTAATAAGAGTCTAATATAACCACTTTTTCTCAAAAATATCGACATTTTCAGCTTGGTTTACAAATTCGGTATCAAGTTGTGCTTTTAATTTCTGTTAGCAGGAGCTCTACTGATCTGCTTGGTCTGATAACAATACCTATTTTGGCATAGTGCTTTCACTATTAATTCTTATGATTAGTAACTGATTATTATACGCTTTTTAGGAAAAACTTTAAATTAATTTAGTGGCCTGATAAAATTTGATCTTTAAAATTAAAAACCCGCTCATTTGAGCGGGCGTTTATTCAATTGCGCTGATTACACAAGATTTGCCTATTTAACAGACATTTCTATAATAAGATAGATAATATTTAATTTATATACCTAAAAATAAATAACAGATTTAAATCTATTTACCTTCTAAATCATTTAAATATATATTTAATATTAAAAAAGCTTATTAGATTTAGCCTGTTAGCTTAGATATAACTCATCTCAAGACTTCAATGGCCTATCATACTTTTCAGAATATGATCTTTATCAATAAAATGATGTTTTAAAGCTGCAAGTATGTGCCCGGCGACTAATAGACCTGCTCCCCAAGATAGATAAATATGTAAAGGCTTTACTACTGCAAGTACCTCCTGATTTGGCTGAATAAGCGTCGGTAAATTGAATAAATACAATACAGGAGCAAGATGTCCAGCGGACCAGCTAAATAAACAGCCTGTAACAGGCAAAGCAATCAAAACAAGATATAAACATAAATGTCCAGCATGAGCTGCTTTTTTCATCATGGGAGACATACTTACTGGAAGCTCAGGTACGGGATGCGTATAGCGCCATAATATACGGATTACTAAAAGGAAAATAAGTATGGTCGCTATATTTTTATGAAGAGTAATAATATCGCCCTTAAAACTTCCATTAATTTCATAAGTTAAAAAATTTCCACTATAAAAACCTATAAGCCAAGCTGTAAGAAAAATAAATGCCATCACCCAATGCAGGATTTGTGCTGTACGGGTATAATAAACTGACGAATTCGTCATAAATATTCCTGAAGTTATTTTAAGCTGTTATAAAAAAATAGACAGAGAAGCATTTTTTCTGTCTATAGCCTGTTTTATTGAATTCTAATTATATTCTTGGCTGGATTAAACGAGAGTAAATAAAACACATCGTTTCGAAATTGAAATGCTTATCCTCTCCATGAAGTTAGAATGACCAATAGTAAGGTATTAATTATTATTCTAAATAATTATCTTTATTTAAATAAAAATTAATTAGTGTAGACAAGAGTACCTACTCCTATAATTAATTATCCAACTCAAAATTACCAGCCATTGAAAGTGTTTCTATAAATCTAGCAACTCATCTGGAAATGCATGAAATAACCCAGCACTTCATAAAATGAATATCTTTAAACCTATACAGTAAATATTTCTAGAAAAAGCTTAGCCCAGTGTTCAGCTGGGTATACGAGAATAATCAAAAGTAATAGATTGTTTATTCAGTTTGAAAACCTATAAAACTCACTGTAATTAGCTAACCAGTAATTTTCCAGCTATGAATAAAAAATAAGCTATGAGTAAAGAAGTAATAAGAAAAGCAGGATCAAATGCAGAGGGCTGATCAGATATTTTTTAACTGAGAGGTCTAAAATGAAAATTTTAAACTTTTTATAAACTCATCTAGATTGATCATTTTATTTTTATAAAGTTTAGTGTTCCTTATCAAAAACAATAAAAATATCAATTCACCTGACTTACACTTTTAATGTGAAAAGATGCATAAGCTTACTTGAACATTAACTCTTTCACTTACAAGCTAATTCTGAACTTTCTATTTAAATTAATACTAGCGTTTTCTCAGGATAAATTTATGAAAATTCTTATGGTTTTGACATCTCATAGTGCTTTAGGTAATACAGGTAAAAAAACTGGTTTCTGGTTAGAAGAATTTGCAGCTCCTTATTATGTCTTTAAAGATGCTGGAGCAGACATCACGCTTGCTTCACCAGCAGGCGGTCAACCTCCTTTGGACCCAAAAAGTGATGAGCCAGATGCACAAACTGAAGCCACTCAGCGTTTTAAAGCAGATCAGGAAGCACAACAGGCTCTGGCAAATACACATATTCTGGCGGAAGTACAACCTGAACAGTTTGATGCAGTCTTTTATCCAGGTGGTCATGGCCCACTCTGGGACCTGAGCAATGATCAGAATTCCTTAAATATTCTGCAGTATTTTGATCAGGCACAAAAACCAATGGCGTTAGTCTGTCATGCTCCAGCTGTGCTTAAAAATTTGACTTCAAATGGTCAAAGCTTTGTAAAAGGTAAAAAAGTGACGGGATTTTCAAATAGTGAAGAAGATGCTGTAGGCTTAACTGAGGTCGTACCCTTCCTTATAGAAGATGAGTTTAAAGCTCAGGGTGCGTTATATGAAAAAGGTCCAGACTGGCAATCTTTTGTGCTGGTTGAGGGGCAACTCATTACTGGACAAAATCCGGGTAGTTCTGAAGAAGCTGCTGTAAAATTACTAGAGTTGTTAAAACTAGAAAAAGCTTAAAACAACTTAGGCTATTTAGATATCAAAATAATTCTAGCTGTTCAAGTATCAGTTAGAATTTATATAATTTAGTATCTAAATCAAAAAAGTTGTCATAGCTATTTTCTTAGATTAGCTTTATTAATAAGCAGGCTAAGCTTGAAAGAAACTGAGCAATTCTATATATAAATAATATTATTATTCAAATTCACTTAAAACTTTTTCTGCAAACCACCGTGGGACTTCCAGTAATTCTGGGTTAACACGAAGTTTTTCCGCATTTTCTACTTCTGCAATAAATGCAGCTTTTTGTCCATTTGAAGAATTATCAAAAATATAGGTGCGGTCTGAAGCTTCTATAGCCTGCATCAGCAGATCCATACTCCGGTAGTAACGCTCACGGATTTTAATTTCAGGCACTGGATGCCCACCTTGGCTTACGCGATATTCAACTCTGGCAATATTAATATCAGGGTCAATTGTTGAGACATAATAAAGATAAGTGCGAAAACCCTGTTTTTGAGCTTCACGCAAGAACTCGATCTTACTGATATGTGACATGACTGTTTCAAAAGTAAAGCTTACTTTGAGTTCGATAAACTTTAAACGTATGAAGTCAATAATACGGGCAGCCAGGTAAGAGTCCACCTCATCTGGCTGGAAGATAATATTTTCATCTGGCTCTAGAATTGGAGAGGTACTAAGTAAGGGCCCGTTTTTACGCTTCTTGGTCTGTAAAAACTCAATAAGCTCTACTGCTTTTAAAGCTTGATGATAGCTCTTGAGATTACATCGACAGGTTTCTTTAAGCTCTTTTTCCAGCTCATCTGCATTTAAATAAGCCCCAATATAATGGGGCAATAAATATTCTTTAATCGTACTTTTACCGGAACCATTTGGACCGGCAAACATTCTGATTCTAGGTTGAGGCATATTTAAATAGCCGTTTCCTGTTTTTTACGACGTTTCATTACCTGACGCTGCTGCGGCTGTATAGACTGATATGCATGTCCAGTATCTTTTAGAAAGACTTTTTCACCATCTGGCAAGTGTTTAACCAGTTTATGCTGCTCTGTATAAACGACTTCAGAAGAAGCACATGCCTGTTCAAATGCATTTCGAAATGCCTGTATTGCAAGTTTAGGAATCATTGCTTCCTCATGCATGGACATATTCATCATTGTAAGTGCTGACATTGATTCACCTCTGCGCCAATCTGTACGCATTTAGTTTATCTTATCACAAAGCTGAATTTTGTCTATTTTTACAGCTCACCATTTTAAATCTTATCTATTTATAGATGAATCAGCTGCCGGTTATCCTCAATAATATTTAACCATGCTCGAGTGGCAGCTGACATACTGACAGTAGAGTCCCAAGCCATGCTTAAAGTCCAGTTTAAAGAGGGCTCTTGTAAAATAGATATATTAAATTTAGCAGGATCAAGCTTATTACAATAAAGCTCAGGTAATAACGCGACACCCATACCTGACTCGACCATCTTCGCAATAAAATCCCACTGGCTACTTTTACAGATTACATGAGGTACGAAACCTGCCTGATGTGCAGCTTCAGTAATCATATTATTTAAACTAAAACTGTCATCGTAAAAAAGGAAATCTTCGGTTTTAAGCTCTGCAAGCCTGACTGTAGTCCTGCCCTTCCATATCGAGTTGCTCACGGAGAGTAAGCATAAGGAAGAATTAACCACCGGGATTGAATTAAATACCGGTTTCAATTCACCTAACAATATACCGACATCAACTGTTTTAGCTAAAATTGCCTGTTCTATACCATTTGCACCTACTTCTAGAAAATTCAGCTCAATTTCTGGATATTTTTGATGAAACAATGCAATAAGTGAGCTGAACAATACAGACCCTAAAGGCGGCAAGCCAAGAGTCAGCTTACCTTTCTGTAAAGATTGGATCTGCTGAATAGTATCAGTTATTTTTTTCTGTTCATCCAGAATAATTAAAGCATGCTGATAAATCTGCTCTCCAAGATACGTTAGTCTGATGTCACGTTTGCGGCCGGCTTTACCCTTCTTGAATAGCTCGCAGCCTAATTCGCTTTCAAGTTGGCCACTCGCTTTACTTACCGCAGGCTGAGTAAGAAAAAGCCGTTCAGCTGCCTGACTAAACCCTTGAGAACGCACAATTTCAACAAAAATTTTTAAAGCTTTAAACTCCATAAATAAATTATTCCAAATAGATATAATCATTTTTATATTATTCATAATTTAATATAAAAATTATATTTAAAATAGCGTAGAGCTTTTATTTTTATTTAAATTATGGACACCATCATGCGGTTACGGCTTTTCTATTCCTTAAAACTACTCATCCAGATTGGACTGTTATTTGTATTTTGGGGTATAGGATACTTACTGCAAAAGGTATTAAATTTACCGATCTCTGCAGCGGTGCTCGGGCTGATAATTACTCTGCTGGCTCTAGCAAGTGGAGTATTTAAACTTGAATGGATTAAAAAAGGTTCGGATTTTATTTTAAATGAACTGGTCCTGTTCTTTATTCCCTGTGTTATTGGTGTGATGAATTATAAGACACTCTTGCTTAATCAGGGGTGGCAGTTAATTGTAAGTGTCCTATTAGGTACTATTTGCGTTATGATAGTTACCGCCTATAGTATTTACCTAGGCTTTAAATTTGAACATTATTTAAAAGCTAAAAGACAGGTGCCAACTGATCATGCTGGAGAAAAAGCATGAGTACTACAGTTCTGGCTTATTTACTATTATTGCTGACCTTAGTCAGTTATTACTTTGCTAAAAGACTGTATCAGCAGTTTCCTTATTTACTATTATCTCCAGCTTTTTTTGTACCAATCGTACTGGTCACTGGAATGGTTTATTTTCATATTCCTTATACAACCTATATGCAGGAGAGTCGCTGGCTGGTATGGATGCTAGGCCCGGCCACTGTTGCTTTTGCCATACCGATTTATGAATACCGTAACATTATACGCGAACATTTATTTTCAATCAGTTTAGGGGTATTTGCGGGAATGTTAGCTGGTATTTTAAGTGCTTTCTATCTGGCAAGATTATTCAAGTTTGATGATGCTACCACTTATAGTTTAATGTCACGTTCTATTTCTACTCCGTTTGCCATAGAACTTACTGAACACGTAGGCGGTTCAGTAGAACTGGTCATTTTATTTACCATGATGACAGGCGTTGCGGGAATGCTGTGTGGTGATCTAGTTTTGATCGCATTAAAACTCAAGTCCCATTTTGCACATGGCGCGGCTTTAGGCAATGCTGCACATGGTTTTGGTACTACCAAGGCTTATATGCGTCACCGTGAAGAAGGTGTAGTAGCCAGTCTGACTATGGTTTTAGCTGGCGTATTTATGGTGCTTGCCGGACCCTTTCTAATTCGGCTTATTTTGCGCTTAACAGGTTAAACCAAAGCTGGCAGATAAAATACAGACAATGCACATGTTAATAAAATTGTGGTTTCACTTATTTCGATAGCTGCTCCTACAGTATCTCCAGTAATACCCCCGATGCGCTGAATAAATTTAAATCTTAAATAAAGCAGAGTGACGATTCCGCTTGCAAGTCCAATTGATCCGGCAAGACTTAAATAACACGAAAGAAAAGTAGTGATAATCAATATACTAAAAGCTATAGTGCGAGGTAAATATTCAGTTATAGCTGAACCCAAACCGGACTTACGTACATATGGAGTCGTCAAGAACAGAAACAATGGCGCTAAACGGCCCAAGAGTGGGATTAAAATAATCAAATCATATTGATGCATTTCAATCAGCAAATATAAAGCAGCTAGCTTTAATAAACTGATTAATATCAGGCTTAACACGCCAATTGGACCACAATTTGGGTCTTTCATAATGTTTAAAGTTCGTTCTGGGTCACCAAAACCGCCAACCCAGGCATCAGCAGTATCTGCGAGTCCATCCAGATGTAAACCACCTGTGAGCCAAATCCATATAACTAGAATAAAAGTAGCTAGCACTAAACTGGGTAAGGCCTGTAAAACCAAAGTCAAGGCAAAAAGCAGGCCACCGATCATCAACCCAACCAGTGGATAAAACAGTAAGGATTCCGCATTCTGCTTTAGACTGGGCATCTGTTTTAATTTAATTGGAAAGACCGTCAAAAACTGTAAAGCAATCATTAAGCGAATCATTTTTCAGATGCTTCCAGTGCATATGATTGGGGATTATGCGGGTTTAAGTACAAAGTATGGAGCTGGCCTAATTCAGCCGGTATTTTTAAAAGATGATCTGGTGACTGATCTAAAGCCAGACATTTCATCAATTTAATTACGCCTCCATGACAAATAACCAGTACCTGTCGCCAGTTATTTTCTAACATTTGCTGATGAATAAGCTGGAAAGCCCGTTGAATACGATATTGAAATTCATGTAATGGCTCAGCTTCAGGCGGTGTATAAAATGAAGGTTTCTCCCAGAAACTGGCTAAGAGTTCAGGTTCACGTTGATAAATCTCTTCAGTACTGCATCCCTCCCATTGTCCAAAATTCATTTCTTTAAGGTCAGAATTGAGAATTAAGGGTAATTTCAGCTGTTGTGAGAGCTGTCTGGCAAAGTGTGAACAACGTATAAGTGTAGAGCTATAAATAGCCTGCCACTGAACCGGTTGTTGTAATTTTTCTAGAACTGCAAGCTGCATCTGCTGCCAACCTTCAGGTGTAAGTGCATCGTCAGTATAGCCACGTAAAGTATGTCCCAACTCAGTCTGACCATGGCGCAAAAGGTCTAGCTGTAACATCTAAACTTTTTCACCAATTACTGCTGCTTCGGCAAAAGTCGCCATTTGATTATGTAAAGCGCAAGCTAATTTAATTATACCTAAGGCAGCACCAGCGCCGCTGGCTTCCCCCAACCGCAAGTTCAATTTTAAAAGTGGCTGGGCTTGAAGTTCAGCAAGTATACGCTGGTGGCCATACTCAGCGGACTGATGTCCAAATAGCATCCAATGCCACACTGCTGAATTCAAACGTACAGCACATAATGCAGATACTGAGCTGATAAAACCATCAACTATTATAGGTAAGCCAAGTTGTGCACAGCGTATATAAGCTCCTGTCATCGCTGCGAGCTCTAAACCACCTACAGCACTAAGAATTTTAAAAGCATCTGATCCTGCATAACTTTTATGTAGCTCAATAGCCTGATCAATAACCTGCTTTTTATGAGATAACTGCTCTTGCCGAATACCCGTCCCTACACCTGTTAATTTCTCTGCAGGTTCATTCAATAATAGACATGCTACAGCTGAAGCAGAACAAGTATTTCCAATCCCCATTTCCCCGGCAACAAAGAGTGAAGCTTGCTCTGCCACAGCCTCCTCTACACTTTTTGCACCAAGTTCCATTGCCTGTTTACACTGCTCTTCGGTCATGGCAGTTTGTGTGGCAAAGTTAGCAGTTCCTGGCGCAATACAGTGACGTTCAACGCCAGGATAATGATAAGGTTCCCCAACTGAACCGCAGTCAATTACTTTCAACTTGGCATTGTATTCTTTGGCAATAACGCTGATACACGCCCCACCTGTCATAAAATTTTGCAGCATTTGGCGGGTAACAGCTTGAGGATAAGCAGAAATATTCTCTTCCATCACTCCATGATCACCAGCAAAAATTGTAATCCATGGGTAGTTAATCTCTGGACGTTCATTACCCTGCAGGGCAGCTAAACGGACAGCAACCTGCTCCAGTTCTCCAAGAGAACCGGACGGTTTAGTCAGTTGCGACTGTCGTAGTTCAGCCAGTATTTTTATTTCTGTATCTGGCTGCTTACAAGGTTCTAACCACCAGTTCATTATTTTTCCTCTTTGAGTATTATGGGGAATCCAGCTACACAAAACACTACTTTTTGTGCGATTTGTCCAATCTGCTGGTGCAAACGTCCAGATTCATCTATAAATTTACGGCTGATGTTCCCCATCGGCACCACACCAAGACCTGTTTCATTACTCACCAAAATAATCTCGGACTTCAGATTTGGTAAAATAGTTAACAGCTTTTGACACTGACTCATCTGCAGTTCTGAAGCATCCTGTAACAACAGATTACTCATCCACAGGGTCAGGCAGTCAATCAGAATAAGTTGATTTTGAGCATCAATTTCTTGTAATTTTTCTGAAAGATATAAAGGCTCTTCAATTACTTGCCATTCTCGTGGCCGTGATTCCTGATGGTGCAAGATTCTCTCTTGCATTTCTTCATCAAGTGGCTGTGCAGTAGCAATATAAATAACATTTAGCCCGCTCTCTAGAGCTATTTTTTCTGCCAGCCTGCTTTTACCTGAACGGGCGCCTCCTAAAATGAGCTGTAACATATATGACCTAACTTAAAAGTAGTATGAGGATATAAAGGGCCTTGCAGAACTTTTGCCTGATAAGTTCCAAATATTAATTTAGATATATTTAAATTAAACCGATCTACTTTAAACTTCCTAATTCGATCCCATACTTGTTTTGCCGGAAAGGCATCACGATATAAACCTAATGTAATATGTGGATAATATTCTAAAGAAGCAATTTCTGGACAATTTAAATTTAAAGTTTGTCTTAACTGGCTAAGCCATTTTCCAGAATCTTCTATATCAATAAATAAAGCTGTTTCAAAACTATTTAATAGACCTGTTTTTAAACTGAATACAGGAGGTGAAAGTCTTTGTAGCTGTTGTAATTGTTGTCGAAATTGCACTGCACTAAAATCATCATCATAAAGTGCTACTGAATCATTCATTTTAAAGCCGCATATAAACAGTGTAATATGAAACTGGCGTTGGTTAGGCTCAAGCAGCAAATCCCGAAAAGATTCACGAATATTTTTTAAATTGGCTACTACTTCTGGATCAGTAATCTCGATATACCAGAGTCCGTATTCCTGGCGGCCATGATGCCATTCGGGATAGTTCCGTGTAATGGTAGGAACCGTATATAAATCAGGCTTCAAAAACACGTTAGTTACACATCTATTACAACCCTGCTATTAAAGCATTTAATCATCAATTTTGCTTGGGTGAAATTTATGAAATAAGCTTTTCTCACTCACTATTTCAACAGCTTTTAAATATAAAATAAAAAAGTCACTATAATGTTCAAGTTAGCTCAGGCTGTGCATGTGAATCTTAATTCAAAAAGATTCCTCCATTCTGTCTGCTATTATTTGATCAACTCATGTCTATAAAAAGGAATAAGATGACAACACCGTATATTATTATTGGCTGTCCCACGACTAGTGGCGGTCGGGTAATTTCTTGGAACAGTATATTCCTGATTGATGGCTTTGCTATCGCATGTGCTGGTGATAAAGCAACTTACCCCAAACATAAAACAGTTACTACGATTATATTTGGTGATCCACACATGCAAATCTTTGGTAAAGCTGCCGCACGAGTCAATGATTCTTTATTATGTGATTGAAATTATTAACTACACAAGATTTAGTTGTTCAGGAAAATGGCAGTGGATCCGTATCTTCTGCTGCTAAGTCAGCAACAGCTACAAGGTCACAGCAGCAATCAAGCCCAGATAGCTTTGTTAACGATGAATCTGAGAACTACTGCATTGAAGATTCAAAGACTGAAATTGTTGAGTTCAAGAATTTGTTACCTCCATACAATCAAGACAAGTCAAATCTATTCGGCGTTGTTGTGCAAGCACTTTCTGATGCTTGTTCTTTTGAGGTATCGCATAAAATTGAAAAAAGGCAACTCTAAACGAAAAACAGTTAGCCGAAAAGCCAAACAATCTTGCAAGACTTACATTTAGATGTCAGCTACTTACTTTGCAAAATAAAAGCAGCGACGTGATTAGTAAGTGTTACGACACAGCGGCTGAAGCTACAAAAGTTGAATTAGATAAGCCTGAGAACAAGAGGGATCCGTACTATAGACGAGCTGAATTTTCATACTTTCTCGTAAAATATAAAAGTGGGTATCCAGAATGCAAAGAGAAAATGCAAAAACTGATTGCTGATACTCAAGACCAAGAATTAAAGTCACAGTTGCAAATTGTACATGACAACGAAGTTGTTCAGTAAAAAAGAGCTCTGATTTCTCAAGGCTTTTTAATTTTTAGTTGATGAGAGCAAGTTCAGCTTCATGAGAGTACATACCTACTGAAATCGGCTTTTAACTCTCAAGCTGTTTGAGATTCACCTTTTTTACTTTAACCATAATAAAATCTATGAATCCGGCGGGCTATAATTCAACATGGCTTTGTTGCACAAAGCTATTCTTGAAGGCTTCTTCAGTAATATAATTTCCAGATGAAGAAGCCTACACCTAAAATCTATCGTACAACCAATTGGTCCTCGTATAACCAAGCTTTAATCAAGCGAGGAAATATTTCAATCTGGTTTGATCCTAAGACGCAATGGTATGCACAACCACAAGGCAAGCAAGGACGAAATCAAACTTATTCCGATACAGCGATTCAATGCTGTTTAATGATCAAATCTCTATTCCGTCTTTCTTTACGTATGGTTACTGGCTTTGTTCAAAGCCTGATTAAACTCTGTGGCTTGAATTGGACAGCACCAGATTACTCCACCCTTTGTAGACGACAAAAGCATATTGATATTGCGATAAGCTATCAGAAAAGTCATGATGGGTTACACCTACTTGTCGACTCTACGGGTTTAAAGTTTTTAGGTGAAGGCGAATGGAAGCGTAAAAAACATCAGCCTGAATACCGTCGGCAATGGCGTAAACTGCATATTGGTATAGATGCTGAAACACTGCAAATACGTGCCGTTCAGCTTACTACAAATAATGTCAGTGATTCACAAGTACTAGGTGATTTACTGGATCAAATTCCACTAGATGAGCGAATAGATTCTGTCTATACCGATGGCGCGTACGACACGAAGTGCTGCAGAAAAGTGATTTCAGATCGTCAAGCACATGCAGTAATTCCACCCAGAAAGAATGCCAAGCCCTGGAAAGATTCTAAAATAAGTTCAATAGAACGAAATGAGTTACTTCAAACGGTTAAACATTTAGGTAGAACCCTATGGAAAAAATGGTCGGGTTATCACCGTCGTAGTTTGGTGGAAACCAAGATGCATTGCATCAAATTATTAGGTGATAGGCTGACGGCAAGACATTTTCAAAGTCAGGTCAATGAAATTCATGCGCGTGTGGCAGTTCTGAATAGATTTACGGAATTAGGTAGACCTCGCACCCAAGTTGTGTCTTAAATTTGAATGGATTGGGGAGAACTCAGCTTTTGAATGTTTATGCAACAAAGCCATTCAACATTAAAACTTCATCCTCAATGGCATCGATCAAGGGTCTCCCTGTTATTTTAATCAAGATACTGTGTTCGTTCAAATGAAAGTCAAAACGCCAGTATTTGGTAGATTTAAAGTGAAAAATTTTCAAATTTGATTTCTAAAATATTCAGAATCCGCTCAGTTTTTCTTGGTATTCAAGATATTTTTCAGTTACCTTAGGTAAAGACTTTGCACTTGATACCCTTTTTAATGGCTTCTTTTTAGTTAGAATTTTTTACTGGTCTATATTCATAACTCTCACCTATTAAAAAAACCCTTCGGAGGAAGTGATCTTCTAAATATAGTTTTTCTGATAGTTTCGAATTTTCTTTAAACTTGTCTACTTATTATCGGTGCAATAAAATTCAGTTAAACTTATGATTTTATTAATATGGAAGAGTTAGTAATATTTATTATTGTATTAGGTTTATCCTTCTACTTTAGAAACCATCCTTCCGATGGTATTGGTCACTATATTTTATATATTCTGATCGCAACTATACTCACAATTATTTATCGTGCTTTAAGATATGCAAGTTAACTTGTTAGATTTTTTAATATTTTATTTATTAAAGAAGCCGCCTTATAGTAGTCCTTCGTTAAAAAACCAATCACTCGAAATATTTTTCAACTCGCACTCTTACTGCTGGATCCACATCAGCGTCCAGATAAAAACACTGCCTATATTTTTCAATAAGGTAATGAATAACTTTTTGCTTATCCGGTACTCTATGTTTTAACATTATTTGTGCAGCAATAGTAATCAGATTATTCGACTGCCTCATTAGCGTTAATAATATTTCACCTTTAAAGCCCATTATATCCCGGGTAAAGGATTGTTTTCCTGTATGAACAAAAGAGTTAAGCTGCTTAAGATGATACTTTTTAAAATTACTAATCTGATAATTAGATGCAATAAATAATAACCAATAAGCTCTCACTACCGCTTCATACTGCGCCCTTAAAAGCGCCCTCGCCTAGATAGGCTACCCCATCGACAAAAGGCGATTCACACCGACTCCATGCTCGAAAGAGATATAAATACACTGCTCAACAAGTTCTAAGCGCGGCCCACAATTCAATACATCGCTTTTTATAATTTCATGTTGCAGCTCAGCGATCATTTCTAGAGAAGTTCAAAAAGTTCTTCAGATTTCATTTATCAATAGATAGTTTTTTAAAGATTAGTAATAATAATGATATAGCAGAAAAAAATTATCAGTGCACTATATTTACTCATTTCCCCCCCCTAAAGGAGGCTTTTAGCTATTCTTACAATTACAGGCCGTGTTATATTTTCTAAAAAATAGAGTTTAAAATGCCTAGTTTAATTTCAATTATTTTTATAATTATTGCATATATTATTTATCGTTATTGCCTCAATAATCCAACCAATGGAATTGTTGAGTACTGTGCATATCTTTTTCTAATTATACTTTTCGCAATTAGTACACGTTCGACTGATTTTCTTTTTAAGGTATTACACTCCCATTGATTCAAAAAGTACTAAGCACTCTCACATTTTATAAAAAAACCGCACTAACTTTAGTCAATGCGGATTTTGATTCTTACCAACTTAAATAGCGCTATTCAACTTTTTTCCAGAAAGTGACATATAGCTTGAACTCAGATTTTATTAATAATGCACTAATGAAAAATGCAGCCCCAACAATTAGAAACATTACATCAATATTCAATAACCCCACCAATTCAAGGATAATTCCAAAAATGCACAGTGCATAAAAAATAACTACGCCTAATTTTTCTTTCATTTGCTTCACCAGGAGAAAATTTGCTTTCTGCAAATTTGAAGTAGCATATTTACATCAAAAACCCTACAAATGGAATAGACCAATAAGTCTATCCGATATGTAAAGCGACTGTCCCTTATAGCCCTAAAAAGCTTATCGGACTTATAGAAGTAGAAGCTGCGGCTGGTCTGGAGGCCAAAGAAGCTGTTATGGCCAAAAATGAACTGATTGCTCATATAAACGTATGTATCTTAAAAATCAGGATGATGCAGCACGTAAGCAGCTATTTGAGGATAGCAAGGGGATTGAACTAATATCAACTCCGCCCCCTGGCTGTCTTTGGCTGCAAGATGGATCACATCTTTACCAATGTGGGTCTGTTTGAAATTGAAGCATTGCTGACTAATACAAAATTTAAGGAGACCATATGGAGAAATCAAGTCTAAAATAAAGGAGGCCTCATGATGCGAACTGAATCTAAAAATAGTTGGCTTCAAGCCATCTTTAATGAGATGCAAGAATTTAAAAAAGAAATCAAGCATCAAAGTGAAAGACGTATTGGTCGTGCAGAGTTCTCCAAATTATTAAATCTAGGGTCCGAAATACTAAATACACGAATTAGAGCAAGAAGATATAAAAAACCTTATAAAGATGGAAGGAAAAGGTTCTGGTTCTACTCTTATGTTCAGTTTGTGATTCTTGATGTAGAATCAAATCATAAAGTCGCTTAATGCGGCTTTTATCTTTTTTATATGATCTGCATAAGTGAGTAACAATGTGAGTTAGACTTCAATATATCTTCAAATTAATAAGCTGAAATAAAGTGATTATTCATCAATAATATCAGCAAATTTAGCACCCAAAACCTGCGCTAGGTCATTAGGTTTAATCCCTATATCCAGCCCTCTTTTCCCACCACTTACATACATACATTCAAGTTCTGTAGCACTAATAGAGATAACTGTTTTTAATCTTTTTTTCTGACCAACGGGACTAATCCCACCTACTAAATAACCAGTTAGGCGTTCGGCATCTTTAGGGTCTGCCATATGTAGTTTTTTAGCTCCTACTACTGTAGCTATTTTCTTTAAGCTTAATTGATGGGCTACTGGTAAAACTGCGACATAATAATTTTTATCATCGGTGACTAATAATGTTTTAAATACTTCTTTAACTTTCAAGCCCAGTTTTTGTGCTGCTTCTAATCCAAAATTTTTAGTATGAGGATCATGCTCATATTCATGAATACTAAAATCAATTTTATTTACTTTTAATAGTCTACATGCAGGCGTCATTTTTTATTACCTTTAAATCAGTATATTTTATATTTTTATATTTAAAAATCCAGATTAGCTTAGGCTATTTTTAATATCTAATAATATATGAAAAATGTAGTAAAAAGTATAGGGTGCTTGACTGCCCTTATACTGCATCTTAATATGTTTTTCTATAAGTTTTTCTATAGTCGGTTATACATTTTGATTTTGATCAATTCTTCAAATGCACAATCTTTTAATAAAAAAAAATTTCTTATAAAAAACTTAATTATAATTACGAGCATTGTAATTATTAGTGGCTGTTCCTCCTTGGGAGGAGGCTCAGTTGCTAAACGTTCAGCCAAGTTAGCTATGGGCATACAAAAAGCTTATACGGTTGAAGCTGAAACAGCCAATCGGTTATCGCCTATTATTGTAGAAAGTGCAGATAAGTATGCAATCGATCCTTTACTTTTAGCAGCTATGATCCGTCAAGAGTCAAGCTATCGTAATTATACAATCTCACCAGCTGGTGCAATTGGTTTGACACAGGTTATTCCAAGATACTGGCAACAAAGTTGCCCTGGTGATCTTTTTGAAGAATATAATAATATCAATTGCGGTAGCTATGTTCTAGCAAACTACAATCAGGCAGCGGGAAGCTGGAAAAAGGCACTTGCTTATTATAACGTAGGCCCAACAGGTTATAACTCCAGTTGGAAAATGCGCCGTCAAGGAAAAAAGTATGCGAAACAAGTAAAGCAACATCAGAAAAATCTGAAGCAGGCTTTATAAGAGAAGCTTAATCTATATTTAAGTAATCACTTAAACAGTTTTGATAATAATTATATATTTGAAAAGTATAGATGCTTTTTAGGGGATTAAGAAAATTGATAAAGCGAATATTAGCTGCATACTCTTATTTATATAAATTATGTTATTCTGAATAATCGTGTTATTGCTTATCTATAGAAAAAATATCAACTTCGATAATACAAAAATTTAAATTCTTTTTAAGCCTTATTAAGGCTCTTGCATTTCATCATATATACAAATCAACATCTAGCAGCATCGCGATGGCTAACTTCCCCTCTATTCCAGAATCAAAGCATAAAAAAAGCCCCCTCATGTGAGGGGGCTTTTTGGAATAATGAGCTGGCGATGACTTACTCTCACATGGGTAACCCCACACTACCATCAGCGCTAAGAGGTTTCACTTCTGAGTTCGGGAAGGGATCAGGTGGTTCACTCTTGCTATGGTCGCCAGCACAACTGTTGATGGACTTGTTCGGGTCTGATTTAACTGCGGTGCAGTATATGCCGTACTTTAGTCCAAATGAGTTATTAACAGCGGGCAGATCCGGGTCTGAATTGTATGTTCCAGCATTAGGCTGAATCAAGGGATATTGCATATTTATGAATCGATTGATGCTTTGTATACAACTGTTTGGGTGTTGTATAGTCAAGCCTCACGAGCAATTAGTATTGGTCAGCTTCACATATCACTATG
This sequence comes from Acinetobacter radioresistens DSM 6976 = NBRC 102413 = CIP 103788, assembly GCF_006757745.1. NCBI lineage: Bacteria > Pseudomonadati > Pseudomonadota > Gammaproteobacteria > Moraxellales > Moraxellaceae > Acinetobacter > Acinetobacter radioresistens. Next base: position 1,527,492 of record NZ_AP019740.1, read on the forward strand.
CTTCCACATCCAACCTATCAACGTCCTGGTCTTGAACGGCTCTTTAGGTGACATAAAGTCACGGGGAAATCTTATCTTGAGGTAGGCTTCCCGCTTAGATGCTTTCAGCGGTTATCCCTTCCGAACATAGCTACCCGGCGATGCGACTGGCGTCACAACCGGTACACCAGAGGTTCGTCCACTCTGGTCCTCTCGTACTAGGAGCAGATCCTCTCAAATTTCCAGCGCCCACGGTAGATAGGGACCGAACTGTCTCACGACGTTCTAAACCCAGCTCGCGTACCTCTTTAAATGGCGAACAGCCATACCCTTGGGACCTGCTTCAGCCCCAGGATGAGATGAGCCGACATCGAGGTGCCAAACACCGCCGTCGATATGAACTCTTGGGCGGTATCAGCCTGTTATCCCCAGAGTACCTTTTATCCGTTGAGCGATGGCCCTTCCATACAGAACCACCGGATCACTAAGACCTACTTTCGTACCTGCTCGACTTGTGGGTCTCGCAGTTAAGCGCGCTTTTGCCTTTATACTCTACGCGTGATTTCCGACCACGCTGAGCGCACCTTCGTACTCCTCCGTTACTCTTTAGGAGGAGACCGCCCCAGTCAAACTACCCACCAGACACGGTCCTCGACCCAGATTATGGGTCAGAGTTAGAACCTCAACATTACCAGGGTGGTATTTCAAGGATGGCTCCATAGGAACTGGCGTCCCTACTTCAAAGCCTCCCACCTATCCTACACAAGTAAGGTCAAAGTTCAGTGTCAAGCTGCAGTAAAGGTTCACGGGGTCTTTCCGTCTAGCCGCGGGTACACTGCATCTTCACAGCGATTTCGATTTCACTGAGCCTCTGCTGGAGACAGCGCCGCCATCATTATGCCATTCGTGCAGGTCGGAACTTACCCGACAAGGAATTTCGCTACCTTAGGACCGTTATAGTTACGGCCGCCGTTTACTGGGGCTTCGATCAAGAGCTTCGCTTACGCTAACCCCATCAATTAACCTTCCAGCACCGGGCAGGCATCACACCCTATACGTCCACTTTCGTGTTTGCAGAGTGCTATGTTTTTAATAAACAGTTGCAGCGGCCTGGTTTCTGCGGCTGCCGACAGCTCAAGGAGCAAGTCCTATCACCATCAGCAGCGTACCTTCTCCCGAAGTTACGGTACCATTTTGCCTAGTTCCTTCAGCAGAGTTCTCTCAAGCGCCTTGGTCTACTCGACCTGACCACCTGTGTCGGTTTCGGGTACGATTCCTGTGTAACTGAAGCTTAGAGACTTTTCTTGGAAGTATGGTATCGGCCACTTCGCCAGTAAACTGGCTTGCTATCGACTCTCAGCATAGAGCACCCCGGATTTGCCTAAGATGCATGCCTACTGTCTTCCACCTGGACAACCAACGCCAGGCTGACCTAACCTTCTCCGTCCTCTCATCGCATTACACAGAAGTATTGGAATATTAACCAATTTCCCATCGACTACGCCTTTCGGCCTCGCCTTAGGGGTCGACTCACCCAGCCCCGATTAACGTTGGACTGGAACCCTTGGTCTTTCGGCGAACGGGTTTTTCACCCGTTTTGTCGTTACTCACGTCAGCATTCGCACTTCTGATACCTCCAGCAGACTTCTCAATCCACCTTCATCGGCTTACAGAACGCTCCCCTACCACGCACATAAATGTGCATCCGCAGCTTCGGCACATAGTTTTAGCCCCGTTACATCTTCCGCGCAGGCCGACTCGACTAGTGAGCTATTACGCTTTCTTTAAAGGGTGGCTGCTTCTAAGCCAACCTCCTAGCTGTCTATGCCTTCCCACATCGTTTCCCACTTAACTATGATTTTGGGGCCTTAGCTGGCGGTCTGGATTGTTTTCCTCTTGACTACGGACGTTAGCACCCGCAGTCTGTCTCCCGGATAGTACTCATTGGTATTCGGAGTTTGCATCGGTTTGGTAAGTCGGGATGACCCCCTAGCCGAAACAGTGCTCTACCCCCAATGGTATTCGTCCGAGGCGCTACCTAAATAGCTTTCGGGGAGAACCAGCTATCACCGAGTTTGATTAGCCTTTCACCCCTATCCACAAGTCATCCCCCGGCTTTTCAACGACGGTGGGTTCGGTCCTCCAGTTAGTGTTACCCAACCTTCAACCTGCTCATGGATAGATCACCCGGTTTCGGGTCTATACCCAGCGACTAGACGCCCTATTAAGACTCGATTTCTCTACGGCTCCCCTATTCGGTTAACCTCGCCACTGAATATAAGTCGCTGACCCATTATACAAAAGGTACGCAGTCACACCACGAAGGTGCTCCCACTGCTTGTATGCATGCGGTTTCAGGATCTATTTCACTCCCCTCACAGGGGTTCTTTTCGCCTTTCCCTCACGGTACTGGTTCACTATCGGTCAGTCAGGAGTATTTAGCCTTGGAGGATGGTCCCCCCATATTCAGACAAGGTTTCACGTGCCTCGCCCTACTCGTCATCATTATGTGTGCCCTTTCGTGTACGGGACTATCACCCTCTACGGTTGCACTTCCCAGAGCATTCCGCTAAAACACACATAACTTAATGGGCTGATCCCCGTTCGCTCGCCGCTACTGAGGGAATCTCAATTGATTTCTTTTCCTGAGGGTACTGAGATGTTTCACTTCCCCTCGTTCGCCTTGCATGACTATGTATTCATCATGCAATACCTACCTTATGGTAAGTGGGTTTCCCCATTCAGACATCTCCGGATCACAGGATATTTGCCGCCTCCCCGAAGCTTTTCGCAGGCTATCACGTCTTTCATCGCCTCTGACTGCCAAGGCATCCACCACATGCACTTAATTACTTGACTATACAACCCCAAACAGTCGACGTTACCTACAAGGAGCAACTTCAACATTACAGTTTAGAGCACTGTGCATTTAAGCACTGTACAGCTTCAATCTAAATTCATATACCAAAACGCTTGATTCAGTTAATTTGCTAGTTCTCAGTTCAATCTACGTTAGTCAACAGGTTGCCCTGTAACGTCTATTGAATGAGTTGAACAATTTATTTCAGACTCAAATTTGCCAATCTGTTAATGATTCACTGCATCCTCGTCGGATTGCAGTCAACTGTGATAAATCACAGAAGTTAATAAACCAGGATTCTTGAACCTTCCATTTACTAAATTCTGTAATCTCTAGCTTCGAATCAAATCATGTTTGATTCGTGGTGGAGACTAGGAGAGTCGAACTCCTGACCTCCTGCGTGCAAAGCAGGCGCTCTACCAACTAAGCTAAGTCCCCAGCTTATCAATAAGTCAACATATCTGTTTTTCTGCATTACTGCTTTCGTCAGTAGTGGTGGGTCTGACAAGACTTGAACTTGTGACCCCACGCTTATCAAGCGTGTGCTCTAACCAACTGAGCTACAGACCCTCAGATACATCGTCATGAAGAACAACTTGTTGTGGATTCTTACCAATCGTCAATCTTTCGTTAAGGAGGTGATCCAGCCGCAGGTTCCCCTACGGCTACCTTGTTACGACTTCACCCCAGTCATCGGCCACACCGTGGTAAGCGTCCTCCTTGCGGTTAGACTACCTACTTCTGGTGCAACAAACTCCCATGGTGTGACGGGCGGTGTGTACAAGGCCCGGGAACGTATTCACCGCGGCATTCTGATCCGCGATTACTAGCGATTCCGACTTCATGGAGTCGAGTTGCAGACTCCAATCCGGACTACGATCGGCTTTTTGAGATTAGCATCACATCGCTGTGTAGCAACCCTTTGTACCGACCATTGTAGCACGTGTGTAGCCCTGGCCGTAAGGGCCATGATGACTTGACGTCGTCCCCGCCTTCCTCCAGTTTGTCACTGGCAGTATCCTTAAAGTTCCCACCCGAAGTGCTGGCAAATAAGGAAAAGGGTTGCGCTCGTTGCGGGACTTAACCCAACATCTCACGACACGAGCTGACGACAGCCATGCAGCACCTGTATCAGAGTTCCCGAAGGCACCAATCCATCTCTGGAAAGTTCTCTGTATGTCAAGGCCAGGTAAGGTTCTTCGCGTTGCATCGAATTAAACCACATGCTCCACCGCTTGTGCGGGCCCCCGTCAATTCATTTGAGTTTTAGTCTTGCGACCGTACTCCCCAGGCGGTCTACTTATCGCGTTAGCTGCGCCACTAAAGCCTCAAGGGCCCCAACGGCTAGTAGACATCGTTTACGGCATGGACTACCAGGGTATCTAATCCTGTTTGCTCCCCATGCTTTCGTACCTCAGCGTCAGTATTAGGCCAGATGGCTGCCTTCGCCATCGGTATTCCTCCAGATCTCTACGCATTTCACCGCTACACCTGGAATTCTACCATCCTCTCCCATACTCTAGCCAACCAGTATCGAATGCAATTCCCAAGTTAAGCTCGGGGATTTCACATTTGACTTAATTGGCCGCCTACGCACGCTTTACGCCCAGTAAATCCGATTAACGCTCGCACCCTCTGTATTACCGCGGCTGCTGGCACAGAGTTAGCCGGTGCTTATTCTGCGAGTAACGTCCACTATCCTAAAGTATTAATCTAGGTAGCCTCCTCCTCGCTTAAAGTGCTTTACAACCAAAAGGCCTTCTTCACACACGCGGCATGGCTGGATCAGGGTTCCCCCCATTGTCCAATATTCCCCACTGCTGCCTCCCGTAGGAGTCTGGGCCGTGTCTCAGTCCCAGTGTGGCGGATCATCCTCTCAGACCCGCTACAGATCGTCGCCTTGGTAGGCCTTTACCCTACCAACTAGCTAATCCGACTTAGGCTCATCTATTAGCGCAAGGCCCAAAGGTCCCCTGCTTTCTCCCGTAGGACGTATGCGGTATTAGCGCTCCTTTCGGAACGTTGTCCCCCACTAATAGGCAGATTCCTAAGCATTACTCACCCGTCCGCCGCTGAATCCAGTAGCAAGCTACCTTCATCCGCTCGACTTGCATGTGTTAAGCCTGCCGCCAGCGTTCAATCTGAGCCATGATCAAACTCTTCAGTTAAAATCATTTGTACCTTATTTATAGACAAGGTACCAATTCTGGCTCATTAATCTTCTGACTAAAAATTTACTCAAATAAACTTCGAGAAATTTCTACCATTCAATCAATGAAAATTATTTCGATCGATCAACCAGTAAAAATCCACACAAGTTGTTCTTCATACTCTCTTAATGATCTTTCTGCTCTTCGTCAGAGACAGAATTAACGCAAATAAGAACCACTACCTTCACCCTTTAGTGAAGATCTTTGTCTTAATCGCGTCGGGATGCAGCGTATTCTATACAGTTTTTAAAACCTTGCAACCCCTATTTCATCACCCTCTTAACGAGTGTCTATTTTTTAAACTAAAAAGTAATTTTAAACTTTTAAATCTAACTCACCTTAAATAGCTCTTAACCAGATTTCTTTCAACTCAAAATAAAGTAGCAATCAATTTAGTGAGTAGTGACCATTTCCTTATTATTAAAAAACTATTTTCTTAATTTCTTACTTAATTATAGCTAATAGTCATTAGGAAATAGCTTTTTACAGCTGATTTTTGTCATAGTTTTACATTTCTCTCTCGCCAATATACATGAAAGTATGTAGCCGCCTTATGCTTTTATATAGGACCTTTTAATTGTTATGAGTATTTAATTTTTTATCTCCTTTATCGCCTGAGTTTTATTCTATGGATATACCAGTAGCTTTTGTATAAGTGTTGACTTACACATATCTAGTATATTGGTTATTTATTAGTTTTGACTTCCTTACTTACAGGATACTGTTAATCCAAACTAAATAATTAATAAATTTTATTTTTAATCCCAAGTTTTTTAATCTACTTTAATTTATAAATACAACTGTTTTAATCTGATTTAATTATTAATTAAACTAAATTAGTCGGAATTATAAAATTCTTAATCTAACCATTTTAGTAAACTTTATTTTTATTAAATAAAAAATTATTTTTTTATTTTCAAATTATTGATTTATAATTATTTAATAATATATTTTTATTTTAACTGTTTTAAGTATTTATTTTTTGTTTTTATTTGGTTAATAATATAGACAGGTATTTAAATAGGCTTATTTCCATGAGCTTAACTCCCAAAAATTTTAACCAGCGTATAGTTAGAGAAATTACACTTATTTTAATAATCAAGATTGTAATTTTAATTACTATTAAGAATATCTGGTTCGATTCTCCAACAATTCCCAAGAACTTTGACACTCAAGTTGCCGAGCATATTGCCGGTACTCCCTCTCAATTTAAGGAGACACGTTGATGATTTCAGAAAGCGTGGTCGATCTCTCGCGGTTTCAGTTTGCCATGACCGCGTTGTATCACTTTATATTTGTACCTCTTACTCTTGGTTTAGCTTTTATTCTTGCCATTATGGAAACCACCTATGTGATTTCTGGCAAAGAAATTTATAAGGATATGACCAAATTCTGGGGAAAACTTTTTGGTATTAACTTTGCCTTAGGTGTAACGACAGGCTTAACCATGGAGTTCCAGTTTGGTACAAACTGGGCGTACTATTCACATTATGTCGGTGATATTTTTGGTGCGCCACTTGCTATTGAAGGTCTGATGGCATTTTTCCTTGAATCGACGTTTATCGGTCTGTTTTTCTTCGGCTGGGACCGACTTTCCAAAGTTCAGCATTTGAGCGTGACCTGGCTGGTGGCGCTCGGTTCCAACATGTCGGCACTTTGGATTTTAGTCGCCAATGGCTGGATGCAGAACCCGGTAGGCGCAGCGTTCAACTTTGAAACCATGCGTATGGAGCTGGTTGATTTCGGCGCACTAATTTTCAACCCTGTAGCCCAGGTTAAGTTTGTTCATACCGTATCGTCAGGTTATGTGACTGGTGCGGTTTTCGTTTTAGCCATCTCAAGCTACTACTTGCTCAAAAAACGTGATCTGCCTTTTGCACGGCGCTCTTTCGCCATTGCTGCAATCTTTGGTCTAGCCTCTACACTTTCAGTGATTCTGCTTGGCGATGAGTCAGGTTATGAACTTGGCGATGTACAAAAAACCAAATTAGCTGCAATTGAAGCAGAATGGGAAACTCATCCGGCACCTGCTCCATTTACACTATTTGGTATTCCAAATCAGGAAGAAGAGCGTACTGACTATGCCATCAAAATTCCATATGTGATGGGTATTATTGCAACACGTTCTCTTGATAAAGAAGTAACAGGTCTGAAGGATCTCATGGTTCAACATGAGCTTCGTATCCGTAATGGTATGACTGCATATGCTGAACTTGAAAAACTTCGTGCAGGTGACCGTTCTCCAGAACTCATGGCTTCATTTACAGAAAACCAGAAAGACTTGGGTTACGGACTGCTTCTGAAAAAATATTCACCCAATATTGTAGATGCTTCTGAAGAGCACATCAAAGCAGCAACCAAGGATACAATTCCCAACGTTACTGCCCTGTTCTTCTCGTTCCGTGCCATGGTTGCATCAGGTTTCCTCATGCTACTTCTATTTATTCTTGCAACTTATGCAGTGGCTAAACGCAATGCAGAAAACAAACCTTGGTTGCTTAAATTTGCTCTTTACGGCCTGCCACTGCCTTGGATTGCTACACAAACTGGCTGGTATGTGGCTGAAGGTGGCCGCCAACCGTGGACAATTGGTGAAGTTCTACCTACACACCTCTCTGCTTCAAGCTTAAGCACTGGAGACATTTGGGGTTCAATCCTGGCACTTGCAGCATTCTATACCGTACTTTTAATTATCGAAATGTACTTGATGATTAAATTTGCTCGCTTAGGCCCAAGTTCTTTACATACTGGCAAATACCATTTTGAAAAATCAAATGCCGAGCAAGATGATATTGTTCTTCCACAACACGTATCTGGAGAGGCCCAATCATGATTGAATACGAACTCCTCAAAATAATCTGGTGGGTTTTGGTTGGTGTGCTGCTGATTGGCTTTGCGCTCACCGATGGCTTTGATATGGGCTCCATGGCAATTATGCCATTTGTAGGTAAAAATGATGAAGAACGTCGTGCAGCAATCAATACCATTGCTCCTCACTGGGACGGCAATCAGGTCTGGTTCATTACAGCTGGCGGTGCACTCTTTGCTGCATGGCCAATGGTATATGCAACAGCCTTCTCGGGCATGTACTGGGCATTATTACTCGTACTGTTCGCTCTTTTCTTAAGACCTGTTGGTTTTGACTACCGCTCTAAACTTGAGAATAAAAAATGGCGTAACTCTTGGGACTGGGGTCTAGCTGTTGGTGGTGCAGTTCCTGCTTTAGTTTTCGGTGTTGCCTTCGGTAATATGTTCCTGGGCGTACCATTTACTTTAGATGAAACCGTACGTTCAACTTATACTGGTAGCTTCTTTGCCCTACTTAACCCATTTGCACTAGTTTGCGGTATCGTCAGCTTATCTATGCTAAGTGCGCATGGCGGTGCCTGGTTAATGCTTCGTACTGATGGCGACTTGCATGCACGCTCTGCTAAAGCAACTCAATTGATGGGCGTAGTATTCTTAGTCTGCTTCTTGGGCGCTGGAGCATGGTTATATTTCGGTAATATTGAAGGCTATACTTTAGCTCAACCATTTGACACTAACGCTGTAGCAAACCCTCTTGCCAAAGAAGTGATTACCAATGGCAACCATGGCTGGATGAATAACTACTCAATTTATCCAATCACCATGATGGCACCGATCATGGCAATCTTGGGAAGCCTGATTGTGATTGTAGCTGCTGCGAAAGCCAAAGCTGGTTTAAGCTTCCTGGGCACATCCTTCATGGTGATTGGTGCCATTTTAACAGCTGGTTTTGCGTTGTTCCCATTCCTTATGCCTTCAAGCATCAACCCTGTCGCTAGCTTGACCATGTGGGATGCAGTATCAAGTAAAAATACACTCACTGTAATGACTGTTGCAGCCTGTATTTTTGTTCCAATTATTTTGTGTTACACCACCTGGTGTTATTACAAAATGTGGGGCGTGATTACCAACAAACACATCAAAGCCAATTCACACAGCTTGTACTAAGTTTTATCAGGAGAATGCTTATGTGGTATTTCGCGTGGATTTTAGGAATCTTGATGGCCTGTTTTGCAGGTGTGCTCAGCGCGCTCTATATCGAACATCATCAAAATCTGGATGAGGAGTAATAGCATGGCTGTAGTAATGACAACATCAATGAGGCTTACCGTTCATCGTTTGATTATGGCTGTTTCTTTCCTGTTGGCATTGCCACTTGCAGCCATTATGCTGATCCATCCTGCACTTATGCTGGATCAGCATGGTCAGTATAACCATCGTATGATCATGCTGATTATGTTAGGAATTTCAGGGGGATTTATTTATGGCGTAGGGTTTGTGCCCCGTTTTTGGTTATGGAAATGGTTGTTTAGCCCAGTTATCGCTTGGCCCCTTATGCTACTAGGCTATTATATCTGGCTGCTTCAGTAGTAAATTCTTATTTTAAAAAGGCCTCATCTTGAGGTCTTTTTTATTGCGCCTGTTCGGCTATCCAATTCATAAAACTTTGCCGCTCTGCTTTAGAAGCTTTTTTCCAGAGTTCAATTAACTGCTGATCTGTTTGAGTGTTTCTACTGGTCATAGCAGTTTTTACTGTATCTACAATTGAAGCAGTATAAGTAGGCTCAGGCTGATGAACTGATGGCTTTATCTGCTTTTGGGTCAAATCAAAACTGCGTCCTAGCAAACCGCTACCTAACCAAGGTTTAGCTTCAGTATTTGCACCGGTCTGTTGCACGACCAGTTCATTTTTGCTGTTATATAAAGCCACTGTTGGCTGAGCTGCATATATTTTTGCTGCTTCAAAAGACTGGGGTGGATTTACCAATGCCAAAGTATAAGTTTCACCATCTTTTAGATCTGGTGTCTGAACGGTTACCACACCTGATTTCAGAATGTCATGTTCGCCATTTAAATGTTGAAAGAACTGCCTATAGCGTATGCTTAAACTTGCCTTGCCTGCATCAATTTCATACGTACTTTCTTGTGAACGTAGAAAGTTATTTTTTACTTCCTGATCATTTACTGCCAATACATCAATAACTTCTGGCGCTGCAATAGTTACTGCAGCATATGCGACATTTCCTAGTGAAAATATTAAAGCTGCAATGAACAACCTTGAAAGCATAATAGGTACTCTACATGTTATATCTAAATTCTAGCTGCACTATGCTATGCATTTATGACTATTTTATGACATCTTGAACCTTAGATTTTAATTTTGATTAAATTATTAAATGCTAAGTTTTTCTTTTAATTTATTAAGAATGATCTATATGTTTAAAATAAAAAAAGAGTACCTACAGGTACTCTTTTTCAATTTTAGAAAGTTTAGTTAAATGTCTTAAAGCGTGCTGCGTCATCCATAAAAGTTTTTTCACCTGCCGGAGCCTCAATTGAACCAAATACCAGTTGAGCGCGTAATTTCCAGCTTGCCGGAATACCAAAAGTTTGGGCGACTTCTTCATCTACAATTGGATTATAATGCTGTAGTGAAGCTCCAATACCCTGTTCAGATAAAGCCGTCCAGACAGCAAACTGCGCAATTGCAGTAGAATGTTCTGACCACACTGGAAAATTATCTGCATAGGCGGCAAATTGTTCCTGCAAGCCTTTAACTACATCCTGATCTTCATAAAATAAAACTGTGCCATAACCTGCTGCAAAACTGCTGATTTTCCCATCAGTTGCTGCAAATGCTTCAGCCGGTACGATTTTACGTAAAGTCTCGCGTACAATTTCCCAGAATTTGGTATGAGATTCGCCAAACAGAATCGCAGCACGGGAAGACTGTGAGTTGAATGAAGATGGACTGTGCTTGATTGCCTCACGAATTGTTTCTTCGATTTTTGCCTGGTTTACGTTGACATTATTACCAATTGCATAAATTGTACGACGATTTTTAACGTGATTCATAAATGACATAATTTTAGTCCTTTCTGTACTTTAAAGACAGATAATCTGTTGTTTGTTAAAATCAGTTTATAAGAATCCGGGAATAACGTCAGCCTTAAATCAATAACATAGTGTTTTATTTTTGGAACAATACTTTAAAAATTTCTTAAATTTCTTTATTTCTGACTCTAAAATAAAGCAGATTTATTATTTTATACTTTAAAAAATGAAGAACTCCGCATTTAGCGGAGTTCTTTAAGATATAAGCCAGATCACTTATCAGTTTCAAATAAAGCAGCAACAAAAGCTTTGGCAGAGAATGGACGCAAGTCATCAATTTTTTCGCCTACCCCGATAAATCGGATTGGTACATGAGTACGACTTGCAATATTAAACAGCACACCACCTTTAGCAGTACCATCAAGTTTGGTAATAGTTAAACCGGTTAAACCAACAGCTTCATCAAACATTTGCACCTGATTAATAGCATTCTGGCCTGTACCAGCATCAACAACCAGCATAATTTCATGTGGAGCTGTCGCATCAATTTTCTGCATAACACGCTTAACTTTTTTAAGCTCTTCCATCAAATTACTTTTATTGTGCAAACGTCCTGCAGTATCGGCGATTAGCACATCAATTCCTTTAGCACGAGCACTTTCGAAAGCATCAAAAATAACTGATGCACTATCGGCACCGTGTCCCTGCGCAACCACCTGAACATCATTACGCTCCCCCCAGATTTGCAACTGTTCAGTTGCAGCCGCACGGAAAGTATCGCCCGCAGCCAGCATAACTTTCTTGCCTTCTCCCTGTAAGCGCTTAGCCAGCTTACCAATCGTGGTGGTTTTACCTACACCATTTACACCTACCACTAAAATCACATAAGGATTTTTATTCGGGTCAATATGTAAGGGTTTAACACGCGGCGCAAGCAAGGCAACCAGTTCTTCTTGTAAAGCTTTATAAAGTGAATGTGAGTAAATCAAATCACCCCGAGCAGTCCGCTCAGTCAAATTATTAATAATTGTCTTGGTTGCTTCTACACCAATATCGGCAACCAGTAATTGCTCTTCAACCTCTTCAAGCAACTCATCATCAATTTCCTTACCCCCGATCAGGATATTGACCATTCCATCTGCCAAGTTCTTACGGGTTTTAGTCAGCCCCTGTTTCATCCGGCTAAAAAAACTGCCTTTAGATTTCTCTTCATCTGCCTCTACACTCTGAATACTGGCAGTGACAGGTTGTTCTTGTTTTGGAGTATCAATAATGGGAACGTCAACAGCAGGTAAGCTAGGTAAAGTGACATCGTCATCCCCGATATCAGAATCAATCAAGAATTTATTTTGCACATTAGATTGCTGTTGCATGCCGATTCCTTGAAAAGCATCGCGTTAAAAAAGAAAGAGTTTAGCATAGATTCCTGACCGCGCATGATGCTTAGGCTAAGTCTCAACCAAAACTCAACAACTATGGCTTGCGTTAAAGCCCTGTTTTTTGAACAATAGAACAAAATTATACATACTTGACCGGAAATAATAGTGTCTCAAGTTACACGACAGTTCAAAAAACATCTTAAATCTATCTCTCCTTTTCTTTTTATATCTTTAAGCATTATGGCTGGTACAGTGGTGATATCTACAACCCTACAGGCTCAAACCACGACTGAACTTTCCAGAACAACTGTAGAAACCTCATTAAGCAACGGTTTAAAAGTTATTATTCGAGAGGACCATCGTTCACCTGTAGTAATGACCCAAATCTGGTATGGGGTCGGCAGTAGTGATGAGTCTGGTAATCTGCTAGGTATATCACATGCTTTAGAACATATGATGTTTAAGGGAACAACCAAAGTACCTCATAATGAGTTTACCCGTTTAAGCCGCATTTATGGCGGTAGTGTTAATGCCTCAACCTTTACCAATTATACCAACTATTATCAGCTTTATCCGAAAAGCTATTTACCACTCGCACTGGAACTTGAAGCTGACCGTATGACTAACCTGGTGCTTAAACAGGAAGACTTTGAGCCAGAAATTAAAGTCATCATGGAAGAGCGCCGGTTACGTACTGATGATAATCCACGAACTTTGGCTTTTGAACGATTTAAATGGATTACCTATCCTACAAGTCATTATCGCCAGCCCGTAATTGGCTATATGAAAAATCTGCAGAATATTCAGTTAAATGACCTGAAGAACTGGTATCACAACTGGTATACCCCTAACAATGCTATTTTAATTATAGTGGGCGATGTAAATGTGGAAGCAACTTTAAAGCAGGTAGAAAAATATTTTGGGTCAATTCCTGCACGTAAAACACCAGAACGTAATGATGTCATCGAATTTGACCGCCCAGGTTATCGACATATGGAGCTTTCTCTTCCGGTCCAAATTAATAACCTGTATATGGCTTGGAATGTCCGTTCATTAAAAACTGCCAAAAATCCTCAGGATGCCTATGCCCTTACCATTATTCAGTCCCTACTTGATGGCAGTATTTCTTCACGTTTACAGAACCGGCTGGTAAGGGATAAAAAAATACTGACTGCTGTCAGTGCAAGTTATGATCCTTATAACCGCGGAGATACTCTTTTTAATATTACAGCCTTACCTGCAGATGGAGTCAGTTTCCAAGAGGCACAAGAAGCCATACAGAAAGAACTGGATCAGCTCAAAACTGAGGCGGTGAATTCCAATGAACTGGAACGTGTAATTACACAATTCGTATCTAGTTTAATTTACAGTCAAGATGATATCGCTGGGCAAGCTAAAATGATCGGGAATCTGGAGATTAATGGCTTAAGTTATCGCTTACTGGATAAACTGCCACAGCACTATGAAACAGTGACGCCACAAGATATACAGCGAGTTGCAAATGCCTATTTTGTCCGTGAAAATCTGAGTACGCTTTATTTATCTCCGCTTCCTCAAGATTCAAAATAAAGAAAGGATTGCTATGATTCATCTACGTATGCCTTTATTAATGGCCAGCCTTTCTCTAAGTTTGTCGGCAATTGCTGAAGTCAATTTACAGGAAGCTGACTTTGAGCAGGATAATAGTAAACTATATTCTCTTTCTACCTTACAAAGCTTACGCAGCATTTCTAAGAAGCAGGAATATCAGGCACCTTATGTACATGATCTGACAAATCGCTATAAGGTCCGTAGTCTGTTCGTCGAATCACAAGATTTACCTATCATAGATATACAACTCACCTTTAATGCAGGTTCGGCAAGAGATGAAAGTATAGAAAAAGGATTATACGGATTAGCAAATATGACAGCTAATCTGCTAGATGAAGGCACAGAGTTTTATACTGCGCAAGAGGTTGCAAATACTTTTGAGCGTCTTGGTGCGCAGTTCAGTATAAATGCCTATCGCGATATGTTTATTGTACGCTTGCGGGTTTTATCAGATCCAAAAAAGCTTGAACCAGCTTTAGCAATGATGATTCATCTATTGAATCACTCCAGTTTTAATAATTCAGGCATTAAGCTGATTTTAAACAATACCCAGGCAGGTCAGAAACAGGTTCAAGAGAATCCAGGCAGAATGCGGGATGTACGTTTCTATCGGAGTTTGTATGGGACTCATCCTTATGCAGAACCCACTCCAGGTACCCAGCGTAGTATTAGTAAAATCACCACTAAACACCTGAGAGCTTTTAGAGACACTTTTTTAGTAGCACAGAATATGAATATTGCTATTACGGGTAAACTCAATCAGCGGGAAGCGCTTAAACTTTCTGAACGTATTGCAGGAAATTTACCACAAGGTCAAAGAGCTCCAACACTTCCTGTTCCGGAAGAGCACAACGGTTTTAATATTCAACATATTCCATTTAATTCATCACAGGCTCATGTCAGCATGGGCCAACTGGGCATTACCCGTTTTGATCCAGACAGACTCGCCCTAGAAGTTGCTAACCAGATGCTGGGAGGAAGCGGCTTTAACTCGCTACTGATGCGTGAGTTAAGGGTAAAACGTGGTTATACCTATGGCGCTTATAGCACAATAAACTCAACTCAAGCCCGTGGTGTCTTTAATATTAGCTACTCCACCCGTCAAGACCAGCTGCTAGACAGTATCCGGGTTGCGCACAAAACGCTGCTTGATTTTGTTCAACAGCCACTTGACCAGAAACAGCTAGAAGAAACTAAAGCAGGCATATTACGCGCATTTCCAATGAATTTCAGCAGTAATGCCAGCATGAATGCACAGTTAGGTGCTATCGGGTTTTATGGTCTACCTGCCAATTATCTGACTCAATATTCCAAACAGCTGGCTAATCTGACCACCAAGGATGTAGAAAAGGCCGTAAAATTACATTTAAATCCTGAAAATCTGACTTTAGTTATTGTGAGTGAAACCTTGGACAAACAGGCTATACAGAGCATTTTAGAGCAAAACCTGAATTCACAGATAACATCGCCTGCGGCTTCTAAACCTATACCTAGCGCAAATCCTCTGCCGCCTGTGCCGGATAATGCTTCACCTGTGTCTGTTCAAACTGATACGCCCGCATCAATTTAAGATAATAGATGCGCTGAATCTTTTTAGTTTGTAATAGTTCAAGAGCCATTTTCTGAGTTTTGGGATGAACAGCCTGTTTTGAAAGTATTAAAATATTTTGATATTGGTTGGTGGCAACAGGTCGAGATAGACCAATACAAACCATTAAAAAAATTAGGCCCATAACAAGCAGTACAAAAATATCATAGATACGATCTAGTGTTAGAACTGCTTTAATTTTCTGGAAACTATGTGGGAATATGAGCATAACCTACCTCGAATAACAGGTAGTTTAAAGTGCTCGCAGGTAAAAGTACAAGTAAAGTGGTCTAATAATAGCGCAAGCTGTATATTATTAGACCGGTTCACTATTTGCATATCAATGCTCAGTAAAAGACTACCCGGATTACCGTGTAGTAGAGCACAGCAGCAACAATCGCCATTACTACAAATATTGCAAAAATACCGACTCCACGTTCTGAATCTGCCGGATGCAGGTCGTCTTCATCTGCAATACGTAAAAGTTCTCCATTATAAATTGAGTAAAAGCGTACACGGTCATCATATTCATACTGCCGAGTAAAATCATAAACATGCTTGCGCTGTTTCAAACAAAAATTCCCCAAATGTACGTTCTGATCTAATGATGCCGCATCCAGATTACGCCGATGAGCATGTGCCAGTGCGACAATTTGCTGCTCAGTTGGAGGATAGTCAAAATGCAAACCATCAAGGGTATTATATCTTTCATTACTGACAGTTGAAGTATCCGCTATTATTGTGGAAGCCATAATTATTGTCCTCTTATTTATCTAATTTTCTTTTTCATTCTAATAAAAACATTTTTTGTTTAATGTTTAAACATGTAAGCTTGAAAAACAGAATCTTTACCCAATATGTACATTGACAAGTTAAGACTAATGTAATATTAGTTTCACATAGATTTGTTATTTTAATATTAAGACAATTTGTCTTTTATATTCGCAATCATAATTACAATAAGGAGTTTACTATGATTCAAAATATCTCTCATCATGACTTAGAACATGTGTACGCTAATGCTGTAAATACAATACAGTCTCAAATGAATTTTAGCGAGGCTGTACAGCAGCTAGAAGAAGTTGCTCGTGCAGGTCATGGTAAAGCGGCCCTTTTCCTTGCCGAGCTTTATTACCAGGGTTTCCGTGTAGAACGGGATTCCTTAAAAGCTCAGTACTGGCAAAAGATGGCCACGATGCAGGCTTAACAAAACGTCACCTAGGTGGCGTTTTTTAATACCTTAAAATAATAATTTCTTACCGAATATACCTAAAGCTTAAACTGTACTTTCATAATTAAACCTTACAATAGGCCTGACTTCGAAATTCTTATAGCCATGAATGATCATGAATACTTATAGCCAACTTCAACCTGCTTCTAAAGAACTTATAATTAAACTCTCTATTTTAAAAACAATGATGTATTGTGGTGTGGTCTGGGGCCTTTATAATGATGGCTGGGCAATCAAATCAGACCAGGAAGACTATGTCTTTCCTTTCTGGCTTAATGGTGTGCAGGCACACCGTTATGCTCAGGTACATTGGCCAAACTATACGCCACGCCGTATTACTCCGAAAGACTTTCAGAAATCACTATTACCGACATTAACTCGTCTGAATGTTACACCAGCACTATTTAACTCATCTAACCGTAAGTTTAAACTTTCTGCCAATCAGATGTGTCATTTTTTCTTTAGTGAATTAAACTGTGATGCACTTTAAAAAAGTGAATTCATAAGATAAGCTTGCTGAAACCTGTATATCTCGATATACATTTTCAGCATTTTTTAACGAGATTATTTTAAACTCTTTGCATTTTCTAAAAATCAGGCTAAGTTAAATTAAAACGATAAGTAATACCAAGGAATCATTATATGACTACTGTCTCTCAGGTTCTTCACAATAAAACAGAAAAAGCCATTTTTACTATTTCACCAGAAGCTACTGTACTTGAAGCGATTTCACTTATGGCCAACAAGGGAATCGGTGCATTAATCATAACTGATGAACAGCGTGTCGTTGGAATTTTGTCTGAGCGCGATTACACCCGTAAAGTTGCATTAATGGAACGCTCTTCCTATAACACCACAGTGAGTGAAATTATGACCAATAAGGTTTTAACCGTGGGTCTTAATAATACTGTAGAAGATTGTCTTCAACTGATGACTGACCGCCATTTGCGACATTTACCCGTGCTTGAAGACGAGCGGCTGGTAGGTTTGATTTCAATCGGTGATCTGGTCAAAGCTGCAATGGAAGACCAGCGTCTGATGATTGATCAGTTACAGCAATACATTTCAGGTTAAATTTAGAACTTTTAACAACCCTTAATTAAACAGGTATACATAAAGATACCTGTTTAATTATCTTAAAATGTAAAGATTAGAGACCCAGTTTTGCTGCCACATAATCTGAATCTTTATCACCCCGGCCAGAAAGGTTTACAATAATCCGAATCTCTTTAGGCATTTTAGGTGCCTCACGAATTGCCCATGCAACTGCATGAGAGCTTTCAAGTGCAGGTACAATCCCTTCCACGCGCGATAACGTCATAAAGGCAGCCAGACACTCCTCATCACTGGCGGTAGCGTACTCTACTCGACCAATATCCTTGAGGTAACTATGCTGTGGCCCTACTCCAGGATAATCCAGCCCTGAGGCTATAGAGTGAACAGGTAGTGGCTCACCATGCTCATCTTCCAGCACATAACAGGCCATACCATGTAGTTTGCTTGGTTTACCAAGTGTTAGAGATGCTGAATGCATAGGAGTATCTAAACCATGACCAGCCGGCTCAACTCCGACTAATTTAACATCCCGGTCATTTAAAAATGCACTAAATGCACCAATTGCATTAGAGCCGCCGCCTACACAGGCAACAATATAATCTGGATTACTTCCAAAACGCTCATGGGTTTGCTCTTTAATTTCCTTTCCAATAACAGACTGAAAATCACGGACCATTTTAGGAAATGGATGAGGACCGACAACAGAACCAATCGCATAAATAAAGTGATCAGGGTCTTTTAAATATTCTTCAAAAGCACTATCCACTGCATCTTTAAGAGTAGCAGTACCACGCGTTACTGAGACCAGTTTTGCTCCCAGAATTTTCATTTTTACAACATTTGGATGTTCTTTTTCAATATCTACCTGCCCCATGTGAATTTCACAAGGAATACCCACCAATGCACAGGCAGTTGCCAAGGCCACGCCATGTTGCCCGGCTCCAGTCTCGGCAATAACTTTGGTTTTACCCATATATTTGGCCAGTAATGCCTCACCCAGACAATGATTAATTTTATGGGCACCAGTATGGTTCAGATCTTCACGTTTCAGATAGATTTGTGCCCCGCCTAATTGATCAGACAGTCGCTTCGCATGAAATAATGGACTTGGACGGCCAACATAATGTGCAAAAAGATCAGCCAGCTCTTGCTGAAACTCTGGAGTATGGCGTATTTCTTCATAAGCCAGATTAATCTGATCCATAGCCTGTTTTAAATGTGGTGGAATAAACTGGCCCCCATATTCACCAAAGAACCCCTGTTCATCCGGTAAAGCTACGCCATTGATTTGATGATTCATAATAAGTTCCAGCTTGTATACATTTTTAAACAGGGAGATTAACGTGCCAGATAGCGGGTCATCTCTTCAATTCCTTTAAGCGTCATTGGATACATGTGATCTTCAAAAATTTCCTTAATCATGGCTATAGTCTGAGTATAATGCCAATAACTTTCCTGCTCCGGGTTCAGCCAAGCTGTTTTATCGAAGTGCTGACGCAGGCGTCTTAGCCACACTTCACCCGCTTCATCATTCATGTATTCAACTGATCCGCCAACCGATCTGAGTTCGTAAGGTGCCATGCTGGCATCGCCAACTACAATTACACGATAATCTCTGGCATAAGTATTAAACAGCTCTTGCGTTTCCATACGGGTTGAGGAACGCCGATAGTTATCTTTCCAGACATAGTCATACAGGCAGTTATGGAAATAAAAATATTCCAATGTTTTAAATTCGGTACGTGCGGCGCTGAACAGTTTTTCACATTCACTGATATGGGCATCCATAGAACCACCCACGTCGAACAGCATCAATACTTTAACCCGGTTACGACGCTCTGGTACCATCTGTACATCCAGAATCCCCTGCTTGGCTGTCTCACGAATAGTACCGTCAATATCTAACTCTTCGGCAGCACCGGTACGGGCAAACTTACGTAAACGACGTAATGCCAGCTGCATCTGCCGCGAACCAAGGATCTGCTCATCATCAAGGTTCTTGTATTTGCGCTGTTCCCACACTTTAACTGCTGAGCGCTTTCGCCCCGGCCCTCCGATACGGACTCCCTCAGGATGATCACCGTAAGCACCAAACGGAGAAGTACCCCCTGTACCAATCATCCGGTTGCCACCCTGATGTTTTTTATGCTGTTCACGCAAGCGCTCTTCAAGCATTTTCATCAGCTCCTCAAGTGAGCCTGCTTTCTTGAGTTCTTCGCGCTGTTCAGGAGTAAGATGTTTTTCAAGCAGCTCCAGATCAAACCAGTCTTTTGGCAGTTTATGAACCTGTTTTAACAACTCATCCAGATCAATACTTTCGATCCCATCAAAATAGTCCTTCATGGCACGGTCAAACTTGTCAAAAAATCGTTCATCCTTGACCAAGATCATCCGTGCCAGCTGATAAAAAACTTCTTCATCAGCAAAGACTAACCCTTGCGCAACTGCCTGATTTAAATCGATCAGCTCCCGGGTAGTCACCGGTATTCCATATTTGCGTAATGTATAAAACAGCCGCACGAACATAGCAGGAGCCTCTTAACGTCGTGACATAAAAGCAAGACGCTCAAGAAGCTGCACATCCTGTTCATTTTTGATCAGGGCACCGTATAAAGGCGGAATTGCCTTAGACTTATCATGATGTCGCAAAATATCTTCTGGCATTTCATCAGCCATCAGCAGGCTCAACCAGTCAATCAGTTCAGAAGTTGAAGGTGGTTTTTTCAAGCTTGGTATCTGGCGTAGCTTGAAAAATATCTGCAAGGCTTCACTGACCAGAGTAGCCGAAATATTTGGAAAATGGACATTGATAATAGCCCGCATGGTAGCTTCATCCGGGAACTCAATATAGTGAAAAAAGCATCGACGTAAAAATGCATCTGGTAATTCTTTTTCGTTATTTGAAGTAATAATCACAATCGGACGCTGAATTGCTGTGACTGTCTCACCCGTTTCATATACGAAAAATGACATTTTATCAATTTCATGCAACAGGTCATTTGGAAATTCGATATCTGCTTTATCAATCTCATCAATCAGCAGTACACAGCGTTCTTCACTGGTAAATGCTTCCCACAGTTTCCCAGGCTTAATATAATTTGCAATATCGTATACCCGGTCATCACCAAGCTGACTGTCACGCAGACGCGATACCGCATCATATTCATATAATCCCTGCTGCGCTTTAGTGGTCGACTTGATGTGCCAGGTGATCAACTTTAAACCCAGACTCGCTGCTACCTGCTCTGCAAGCAAGGTTTTGCCTGTTCCTGGCTCTCCTTTAACCAGTAACGGCTTTTGCAGAATACGGGCCGCATTTACTGCAAGTTTAAGGCTTTCAGTGGCAATATATTGCTCTGTACCAGAAAATTTTTGAGAATCCAAAGACATAATTAAACCTTATTTTTATTACTTAAAGTGGCGAAGTCTTTTTGGGTGCCGTATAACGTGTCCACAGATACCCGATTAGCAGGCCAAGCGCAATTACAAACAAAATAGCCGCCAGATTGGACCAGACAAGCGGGTACTCTTTAGTGAGTACACCAAAGATCAGCCCAAAGGTTGCTGGCGCAATGGAAGCATTTGGCCCTTCTGAAACAGTCGGGGTGACCAGAATTGCAAAAACGATAATCCAGCTAATTGCTCCAACCGGCGCTAGAATACGTCTTGCGATATTAGTCCAGCACCATAAAATAATTAATGTACCAAGACCATAAACTGTTACAGCGATGCTATCTTCAGGAATTGAATCGAGCATCGAAAGTAAACTGTTCCAAACTCCTGAAAATTGATCAAGCACCACGCAAGCCCTCTGGTTCTACTGCATTAGGGTTAATTAAACCTTCTGGAGGCATTTGAATAAAAAAGCCTTTGGTTTGTAGGGAATCGAGTACATGTAATACATTTACCCGAGCCAGACGGCGTGTTTCAGATAGTTCAAGATGCATTACAAAAGTAGCCCGCCCAAAAGCATGACGTAATACTTCAGGCACTATCTCAAGCGGATCAAGTTCCGAAGAGTCAGACTCGGCTGAATAATCAGGACGTGCAATATAAAGGTACATCTCATCTTTCTTACTAGATCTATAAATATCACAATGCATTTTTGAAACAGAACTCATAAAACTCAAATCAAAGCATACATGAAAAAGACGACGGTTACATTAGCCATCATTAACGCATCAGTCGTGTTTTTACTTAAATATGCCGCTCTTCGTCAATTCATATTTAGTTAATTTGTTACTTTCATCTGGGTCGATAAATAGCTTTCATCCTGTTGTAAAATCTGGATAAGCGGCTTGGTTAATATTTCATAGCGCCAACCCAGCAGATAGTCTGGCAAATTCTGCTCATCTCCATGAAAGACGACATGCTGATATAAAGAATTCATCCATTTTTTACGCAGTAGAACCTCTTTGGGTACTTTAGTCTCTTCAACAACTGTTTGAATCAGGTTATCTACCTGCTCGGCAGTAGTTTTTGAGGCCTGTTTGATGGGACGAGCCATACGTAATGGCCACTCTTCTGCTTTAGGCAAAAATTTCAGCAAGTCCAGAATAACTTTTCCATATTCACGTACCACACCGGCACGAATATCTTTAATACTTGCCAGCTGGAAATTATTACGTGGATTTTTCTCGACCAAATCAATCATGGTTGAGTTGCGTAGAATAAAGCTACGAGGCTGGTTAAGTGCCTTAACCATTTGCTCACGCCACACACTTAAATGTTGAAGCTGCATAAGCTGGCGACGTGTATGCCGGTAATTGCCCACATCCTGATACAGTAAATGTAGGGGTGTTTCCTCAGCAATTTCTTGGGTCAGGTGCTTACAGTCTTCAAGTACACACTCATACAGGTTTTTCTGCTTAAGTTCAGTTTTAATCTGTTCGGCTAACTGTCCCAAGTACAACACATCATTTGCTGCATAATGTAGCTGTTCATCCGTCAGTGGTCGAGCTAGCCAGTCAGAACGGGTTTGATCTTTTTCAATATCAATATCAAGCACAAGTTTTAAAGCATTCTGATAACTTACCTGTAAACCTTGGCCTAAAAAAGACAAGCCAACTTGAGTATCAAATACATTGCTTAGGCTATAAGGGCCAGCATAATGATAAATCAGATCAATATCTTCACTACAGGCATGAAAAATATTTTGCTGGGCCCGATAAACTTTTTTCCAGAAAGCTGTAAGGTCTAAAGTTGTACCATCCAGTAAAAATATCTGCTCTGCAATATTAATCTGGAAAACACCGAGTTTAGGCCAAAAGGTATCGACTTTAATAAATTCAGTATCAAGTGCATAAACCGGATGTTGATCCATGAGGTAGAGCACTTTTTCTAAATCAGTTTGCTGTTCGATAAACTGAAACATAGGAGCTCAACAGTAATTTTTTGTTCATATTAACAAGTTAGGGTTATTTTATATATAGGTTTCTACTATTAGTCTTTTGTCTAAATCTTTATTAATTCAATGTTTTTAAATAGAATTAATACGTATTAACTATTTTCTAATCAATTTGATTGGTTATATTTTAGATGATTTTTTATATTTACTTTGGAATTAGCCTTATTTAGCAGTGAGTTTTTTTATATTGTCATAGTTATATCTATTTTCCAGTGACAGAATGTACGACAAAATGCAGTTTTTTTACCATTACAAATAAAATAAGCACTTATAAGTGCTTATTTTATTCGCATCCGATTGTGTAAAGCTTGGCTTAACGTATGGCTATCTACATATTCGAGTTCACCACCCTGAGGTACCCCTTGGGCAATTCGAGTTAGATGCAAAGGCAAATGTTTGGTAGCTTCAGCCAAATAATGAGCTGTCGCCTGGCCTTCTACTGTAGCGTTGGTCGCCAGAATAACTTCTGTAATATGACCTTCACTCAAACGCCGGACTAGATAAGGTATACCAATCTCTTCTGGACCAATCCCATCAAGTGGAGATAAGTGACCACCAAGGACATGATATTTACCTTTAAAACTGCCACTTTGCTCTATTGCCATGACATCGGCTGGTGATTCCACTACACAGAGCTGCTGCTCGTCACGTTCAGAAGATGCACATATATCACACACTTCATTTTCTGTCAGTGAATGACAGACTTTACATTCATGAATATAGGAAGTTGCCTCATTTAGAGCATGAGCCAGTCCTGATGCACCTTCCCGATTTTTCATAAGCAGATGCAATGCCATACGCTGAGCCGATTTCGGCCCAACGCTAGGTAAAATTCGCAATGCCTGTACAAGCTGATCAAAGCGTTCACTGAACACGTAATATTAATCCTTAAAATAATCCGGCCAGGCCTGGTGGTAAGCCCATACCACTATTGGCACTCTTCATTTTTTCTTCAGAAATTGCTTCTGCCTGACGGGCAGCGTCATTAATCGCAGCAGCGATCAGGTCTTCGATCATATCCGGTTCATCCTGTAAAAGGTCCGGATTAATTTCAATACGCTTTACTACATTACGGCATGTCATGCTTACTTTTACCAGCCCACCACCCGCTTCTGCATGTACTTCCATCTGGGCTAGCTCTTCTTTGGCTTTTTTCAGATTACTTTCTACATCCTTCTGCATACGCTGGGCTTGCTGCATCAACATATTAATATTCATTATTACTCTCCAAAAAAATTTAAATGGCTAAATTAAATCTAAACCGCGCGATAAATCGCGAATAATATCATCAATGTCTTCAAGGCCGACAGAAACCCGGATCAAGCCTTCGCGGATACCTGCTGCTTCTTTCGCCTCTGCTGACAATTTACCATGCGTGGTAGTCGCCGGATGAGTAATAGTAGACTTGGTATCGCCCAGATTACCGGTAATAGAAATAAATTGGGTCTGATCAATGACTTTCCAAGCCCCTTCTCGTCCTTTTTTTACCTCAAAAGAAACAATCCCACCAAAACCACTTTGCTGCTTGGCTGCCAGTTCATGGCCTATATGTTCAGGCAGGCCGGCATAATAGACTTTTTCAACTTTTGGATGCTGTTTTAACCATTCAGCCAGTTTTTGAGCACTGGCCGTATGAGCTCTCATACGCAGGTTTAATGTCTCAAGGCCCTTTAAAAAGATCCAGGCATTAAAAGGACTCATTGATGGCCCTAAAGTACGCACCATACCGAAAACGTCTTCAAGCAGTTGATGACCGCCAACCACTGCACCACCTAAAGCACGTCCCTGACCATCAAGATACTTGGTAGCAGAATAAATCACCAGGTCAGCACCGAATTTTAAAGGCTGTTGTAAAACCGGAGTACAAAAACTGTTATCAATCGCCAGTAGAGCACCATTGCTATGCGCAATATCTGCCAGAGACTGAATATCAGCGATCTCGGCCAGTGGGTTAGAAGGTGATTCTACAAAAAGCAGTCGTGTTTCAGGACGTAATGCAGCTTTCCAGGCACTTGTATCTGTTAAATCAACGAAGTCTACCGTTACACCAAACTTGGCAACATATTTTTCAAACAGCGATACAGTAGAACCAAATACCGCACGTGAACAGATGACATGATCACCTGCCTTTAGATAAGACATGACTACAGCCAGTATTGCCGCCATACCCGAACTAGTAGCAACGGCACGTTCTGCGCCCTCTAATGCAGCAAGACGTTTTTCAAACATAGAAACTGTCGGGTTAGTGAAGCGCGAGTAGATATTACCTGGAATCTGACCCGAGAATTTTGCTGCTGCTTCCTCAGCATTGGCATAAACAAATGAAGAGGTCAGGAAGATTGGTTCGCCATGTTCGCCTTCAAAACTGCGTGTATGGCCAGTGCGAATAGCTAAAGTGTCAATTTGATAATCTGGTTCGTCTGGTTGGTTCATGTCTGACTCAGTCCGCAAGACTGCCCTTGATAGAAATTGCCAACATTTTGAGCGTCGAGAGTATTTCTGGTCAAGGTAAAATGCATAATTATCGCTTAGTCTTCATACAAATCTTTTGAAATGAGAAATGAATGCCAAAAATGTTTACCTTAAAAGCCAGAATTCGACAGCAGAAGACCAGATTTTTTCATCTTTCACGCCGTGTACTTAACCCCGAGTCATTGGTTCTTTCCCAATCCACACCCTTTCAGGTAATCAGCAAGTATCATGGCAGCCAGCTGCGTTATTATGCTGCCGCTCATAAACGCTACAAGGAGCCATTAGTTTTTGTAGCACCGCTGGCAGTCAATATGGCGATTTATGATCTATATCCTTACCGTTCTTTAGTACAGCATTTTCAGCTGCAAGGTTTTGATGTTTATCTGGTTGATTGGGGAAGCTTCACATTTCAGGACCGATATCGCGATTTTCTATTTTTTATTGATGATTGCTTGCCGCACTATATTAAAACTGTCTGTGAACATTCGCAGAGTGAAAAAATTTCCCTGCATGGCTGGAGTATGGGGGGTATTTTTGCTTTACTCTACAGTGCCTTGGCGAAACAGAGTCATGTTAAAAATCTGATTATTTTAGGTAGCCCAATTGACAGTTACGCTTCGGGTCGGATTGGCAGGCTATTTGAAACAGTAAATCAGCTACTTACCAGACATGCAAAAATCAGGCACAGTATTGAAAATATTCCTGAGGGGCTGATCCATACACCAGGTTTTATCAATGCCTTGGGGTTTAAAATAATTGATCCGGCGGGCTGGTTAAACAGCTGTATTCAGTTATTTAAATATATAGACAATGAAAAATTTCTGCGAGAACACACTACGGTGCAGACATTTTTAAATCATATGAATGATTATCCTGGGGCAATCAATAAAGATATGATTTTTAAAGTCTGGCTTAAAAATCCACTGAAAACAGGAATTATTCATTTAAAAGATCAGTTAATTGACTTAAAAAATATTGAGTCCTCATTACTATTAGGTGCCGGCACCACAGATCAGATTGTGACAGAAGCAGCTATTCAACCCCTTAGCCAATTGACAAATAGTGCAGATGTTTCGTTTACTGCTATTCCTGGAGGGCACATCGGTTTAATGTCAAGCCAGGCAAGTGCCAATGAATTCTGGCCAAAATTGACCGAATGGCTGGTACAACGCTCATCAAGAATAAAGGATACATTATGATTCAAACTGTGGCATTTATTGGTCTTGGAGCAATGGGCTACCGCATGGCTGCACATCTACCCAAACATTTTGATACTGTTTATGTCTGGAATCGCAGCTTTGAAAAGGCTGAACAGCATGCAACTGAGTACGGTACACAGGCAATAGATCTACATCAGGCGGTACAGGCAGATATTATCTTTTCCTGTTTACCTACCAGCCAGGATGTGAAGCAGCTTATTGACTCATTAAATATTAAAGCTGGCGCTATATGGATAGACTGTACAAGTGGTGTTCCTGCAGCAGCAAAAGAGCTGGCAATGAGTTTAAAACAAAAGGACATCGAATTTTTAGATGCGCCTGTCAGTGGTCAAACTATTGGTGCCGAAAATGCCACTTTAACCATAATGGTTGGAGGCGATGCTGCAGTATTTGATCGTGCCCTGCCAGCTATGCAGACCTTTGGCAAGCTGATTAAACATGTAGGTGACTCAGGGGCTGGGTTTGCTGTGAAAGCAGTGAATAATATGTTACTTGCAGTGAACTTATGGTCAGTAGCTGAAGGTTTTACGACTTTAAAAGCCCATGGTGTCAATCTGAATCAGGCCCTTGAATGTATTAATGCCTCAAGTGGTAAAAGTGGCATCACTGAAACGGCACTGCCCGCACGAATATTAAACCGTAGTTTCCCGTTAACCTTTGCTTTACCTTTGCTTGCAAAGGATACAGGAATAGCACTAGATCTGGTTAATGAAGCAAAGTTACCTGCCCCACTTCTTGCGCTCACACAAAGTCTGATTCAGGCAGCAAATCTGACAGCAGAGCCCGATAGTGATTTTTCCGCTGCTGTAAAAATGTATGAAGCCTGGACCAAGATTATTTTAGAATAATTTTATTTTCCTAAAGCAAAGCTTCATAAAAATGATATAACTTTTGGTGTAAATAAGGCATAACTTATAAATATAACGTGATAAAAAGCCCCTTTTTCGGGGCTTTTTATTGTCTTTAATTTTTATTCATCTTTAAAAATTTTTTAGACTTATATATCTAATGGTTCTTCATTATTTTCCACAACTCGAGAATAATAATTTATATCTCACAGTAATCCTTACTTACTTAATTAATATCAAGTAAAGCTAATTTCAGATTAAGAAATTCAGAATAATTATTTTTCTTTAAAGCAGGTTTTCTTCAGCCATAGTGAAACACTCACCAGTATAATGAGCACTGGTACTTCAACCAGAGGACCAATTACGGTAGTAAACGCCACGGGTGACGCCAAGCCGAAAGTTGCAATTGCAACAGCTAATGCTAATTCGAAGTTATTTCCCGCAGCTGTAAAAGAAATGGCTGTGGTTTTTGGATAATCATTTCCCATCCATTTGCTCATAAAGAAGCTGATAAAGAACATTAATATAAAATAAATGATCAGAGGAATTGCAATCCGCAAAACATCCAGCGGCAAGCTCACCACATCATTTCCTTTCAAACTAAACATTGCCACAATTGTGAACAATAGAGCCAGTAAACTCATTGGGCTGATCTTTGGCAAAAAGATATTTCGATACCAAGCTAAACCTTTGGCCCGAACTAGAAGAAAGCGAGTCATAAAACCAAGAAAAAATGGAATACCTAAATACACGAGTACCGCATGTGTGATAGTCCAAAAATCAACATTGATCACTTGCCCCGCAATACCAAAATAAGGTGGCAAAAAAGTCAAAAACAACCAGGCATAAGTACTGAAGAATAGGATTTGAAAAATGCTATTAAATGCGACTAAGGCCGCAACGTATTGATTATCGCCACAAGCTAGGCCGTTCCACACCAAAACCATTGCAATACATCGTGCCAGACCAATCAGAATCAATCCTGTCATATATTCAGGATAGTGAGGTAAAAAGATAACCGCTAAAACAAACATTAAAACTGGTGCAATAACCCAGTTCTGAACTAGAGATAAAATTAGCGTTTTCTTGTCTTTAAATACCTCTGGCAAAGCTGCATAATCGACTTTGGCTAAAGGTGGATACATCATCAGAATTAAACCAATAGCTATTGGAATATTGATTGAATCTATACTTAACTTATCTAAGTTCACAGAGACTTGCGGAAAAAACACTCCTATAGCTATGCCTAGCGCCATAGCAATAAAAATCCAAAGTGTAAGATTACGATCCAGAAATGATATTTTAGCAGGCACAATATTACTCTTCACAATAGTCCGGAATATTTGAAGTTAAGGGATTAAGTATCGGGTTTAATGCTATTATTTTTAAAATATCATGTGCCCAATTTGGTAAATCAGGGTTCAGGCGATAATATACCCACTGCCCTTTACGCTGATCCAGTAGTATTCCCAAGTTTCTAAGCAGGGCTAAATGACGAGAGATTTTTGGCTGACTTAATTTTAATTGTGCCGTAAATTCACATACACATACGTTTTCTCTGTTCATAACTAATTTTAAAATATTTAAACGTGTTGAATCAGCAAGGCATTTAAAAAAATCTGTCTGTTCCATCTTTTGAAATCTCAAATATTTACTATTGCGAATATACGTATATCCATATATAAAGGCAAACAATACTAAAGAGATCGAGTAACCTATGTCTCAATCAATCAAAATTTATCATAATCCGGAATGTGGAACTTCTAGAAATACATTAGCCCTAATCCGTAATACAGGGCAAGAGCCTGTAATTATTGAGTACTTAAAGACTCCACCTTTAAAAGCAGAGTTAATTCAATTAATCAAGAATTCCGGGCTAACTGTACGTGAAGCCATACGCAAGAATGTAGCACCCTACAAAGAGCTAGACTTAGATAAATTACATTGGACAGATGAGCAATTAATCACCTTGATGCTTGAATATCCTATTTTAATTAACCGGCCTTTTGTCGTCACAGAACTTGGAACCAGACTATGTAGGCCTTCAGAAATAGTGCTAGATATACTGTCCGCACCTCAACGTAAGGCATTTAGTAAAGAAGATGGTGAATTAATAATTGATCAAAATGGCAAAAGAGTGAGATAAAATTCAAGTTCAATATAATAAACCAAAGTGAATACTTAATTTTTCACAAGGGGCTCTTCAGAGGAAAATGTTATTGAGCGAATTCCACTTTCTCAAGAATAATTTTGTCATCCGGTCCCACTTTTACAAAGGTAAAATTCTTGCCTGTGCTCATTTTATCAGGATAAAAAGAGGCTTTTGCAATTCTTTTTATATCATCGTTTTTGCCGAAAAAATTATTCCGGGTATTGTATGTCCAGTAGAAAAAACAGCTCATACCTATAAATAAAGTTATTAAAATCCTTATATGCATCTGAATGAGCCTTATATAGTAGTAATTCGCAGTGACTTTATTAAGTAATTTGCTTTTATACTTATACGTTAAAAATATAAAGAGTAAAAGAAATTTATATCACTGATATATAAATAATTCTGTTTTATAATTTCTATTTCCTTTATCGGTTTTTAAATAATATTTCCCTTTATTCTTAACTTTAGTGCCGGACTATAAATACATATTTATCAGTTATAGCCCATGTACCTATAAAGATCAGTAATTTTTCTGGCGATATAATATTCACATACATCACTATAAGAATGACTTTCGATATTTATTAATAAATACTTAGGTTCTGCTTTCCTAGCTTTTTTATTTCTTTTTGCAGTTTGCCTGTAGTTTCAAAGCTGCTGAAAACCAGATTATCTTTATCGTTCAAAAAAGATATTAACAACGCAACTGTTAGATAGAGGTAGCTTTACAAGATACTATAATAGTTAATATACCTTCCGGGCCAAAGCTGGTCAGTGATTAAAATTTAGGATCTCGAGTACAAGTGATTTAGCTTATATCAATATTTTTGCGCCGGGCAATAAACCAGAAGAATCAGAAGCTATACTTATAAGTAATACAGTAAACTGCCAGCAAATGGTCAGTACAGATTTACCAGATAGTAAATACCGCACGTCAAAGTAGAAAAGTAGAAAAGTAGAAAAGTAGAAAAGTAGATTTCGGGCTGGATCTACAAATTTTGAATAAATAAATTTAAAAAAACATAGTATTGCCTATGCAATACTATGTTTGACTTACTAAGAATCGACCCTTTACTGAAGAGTCTTCCACTGCTGGTGAACCTCTTCAGCATTCTTATTGAGATGAACTTCACCATTTTCTGCTTTGGCAACCCAGCTTAACGGGATGACATGGTGCTCATTATTTTCATCATCACTACGAGTCAATTTAATTGAATCTTGGCCTTCTAAATGATCTACCTTTCCAACTTGAGTTCCACAAGAAGCTATTACTACGTCATGTTCATTAATATTTTGCATTGTTAAGCCTTATTATTTAATTCAAGGGAAAAACCACTATAGCAACTGGCAAAATTTGAAGTGTAAATTAATAATGTTTGTATGTTGATCAAATATAGTAGATTTTTAAATTAGGTAATTTAGAGGGACAAAAGCTACAGACTATGAAATATGGGGTCCGGTTTAAATAGATTATGGACCTTAATATCAGTTTTAAAATTTGTGTTGACCGGCTACGTTAAGTCTCCTAGTCGTTTTTAAACACTATTTTTTACCGCTAATCTTTTTTTATGATCAATTCTGGCAAATTTAAAACTCTTGAAAGCATTCCTTTTACGTGGATAAAAAGAAGCAATAGCAGCACTATCCAAATTTTTATGATGGGTAAATGCAGGAGCAGTATGAGAATACAAACAAAAGAATAATACACTCGACACTATAGAAGTCGTTACCAGAAATCTCATGTACACTAAACAATACTCAAATATTTAGAAAATTTTAGGAAAATATAGTGAGCTTATACATTAATAAACTTACTATTAAAAGATTTTTTGGCTTGAAGACTACCTTTGTAGCTTTTGAAGGCTGCATAGTTAAGGGTTATAAACTGAAGAATATTAAGCTTGAATTATCTGGCATCGTAACTCTTCCAGACATGATGAAAAAATAGATGATTGCTCAGCCGGTCCGAAAGTTTACTGTATAGGGCAAACTTCATTATTAGACTCAGACATGACATATAGTAATAATATGTCCTTCTCAATGGGTGATTACCTTAATAAATCTGTTTTCTACTTTCTGATCACCTTCCATCATGAAGTACATATAGTCTCTATTCTTCTGTGTTTTGTTTGCCAGGCAAGTATATATTTGGAAAAACTGACTGTTAGTAGTTAGTTATCATGTTATGAAGACTATAGAAGAAACCTCATCAGTTATAAACTGCAAAGACTGTAAGACTAGACTATGACTAATTGCTTTCTATATTCAATAAAGATAAAGAAGTAGCCCAATAAATAGTTTAAGTACTTATTTAATTACTATTTTCAGTTTTAGAAGATTGAGTGAAAAGAAGATTCAACAGAGTTACTAAACGATTTAAAAATCACATCAATCCAAAAAATATGTATTAATAACACGTTATCGATATAAAAATGATGAGCAAGAAACTATGCTATAGAGTTGCCTTTGATAAGAACAAGACCGTTATATGATTTAAAAGATAATAGAAGAAAACAAAAATAGGTTTTTAAATAATCAGATTACAAGTTCACCAATAAATTTGGCGTCGGCTTCTATAGTAATATTCTGGTTATCTTCAACATGGCCTTTAAGCGAGAAACCAAATCCTGACTCTTGAAAAGTTAGGTTAATTCTGTAATTAGATTCTTGATCAAAGATAGATAGCGCCGACTTCCTGTGCTTATGGACAGTTAGCTTGACAAGATTATCTTTGATGTGGCCTGAATATGTATGGTTAGAATCTCCACCATTAATCTTATTATTGTTTATAACGACAGTACCCTCTCCAAAGCCATGGCCACTATTTCTAAATACAACATAAAATATTCCATCCTTCATAAAGAAATCCTATCAATAAAAATACGCAAATTAAAAATCCCAATCATGTCATCATATCTTAACAATATAGTGATAAATATCTCATTATTCAATTGTATATTCGTATAATAAAGCACCACAAATTTCAATTAGTCTATTCTCAAAGTAAAAAGTCTTTAAGTAATTAGCCAATCAGAAATTTTGTAGTAAAAGACACATAGCTCACACATCACTCTCACAACTATCTTAGTGTAAGTAGACATAAAAGAGCATGATGACTTTCCTTCACATAATAAAGAAGATTGAAATGTCTAATTTTAAAGATTTTTCCGAAAAAGCTACAAAAGACAATGAGTCAGCCGAGCCTACTCCAGAGATCTCTACACAAACTCCCGATGAAGTAAAGCAAGATGAAAAGTCTCCTACCCCTCATGAACCACAAAATAAAAGTTAAGTGATATCCTAAAAGCTGAATAATACTTCTAAACTTTATTAGGACCTGTTACTAAACAAGGTCCCATTTTTATTAACTTAATAAGCTCTAATGAAAATTTTGTATTATTTTTAGAACTACGAAATTGAATTACAAGTATTGCTTAAGTGGTCTGATTAAATTCTTTAGACCGTAAGTAAGCAGAGATAGCTTCACCATTATTTTCAAGCTTGGGGCTCAGAGGCGAAACTTTTGGGATCTCAACAATAACTTTATCGGTTATTGTCGCAAATACAGTGGCTAGCCATAGTACAAACTCATCTTTTACATTGCGGTTTGGCATCAGGCTCATATCAATCATTTTACCTTTGTTCTTATTTATCTCCTTACATAGCTCATCAAAGTTATTAAAATTGTATTTAAATCCAATTCCACTATCTTTAATTTCCTTTTTAATTTCTATTAAAAGAATATCAATATCCTTATAGCTGTCGCCTTGAAATCCATTTTTTTTATAGACTCGGTCATAAACCGTTTCTGCTATTTGAATACATTCCTTCATTCTTATACCTTTTAATGGCGCGTGGAGTATCATTTATATTGAATCTAAATCAAGAAAGGTATAATCAAATTGTTTATTTTTTTAATTTTTTTGGAAAATTAAGCCTTATGACAAGGAATGAGCTCAAAAAATTAAAAAAGCTCACCATTTGGAAAGCTTCTTAAAATCGTATTGCGTTTTCGACCTACGCTGCAATCATTACTCAGGGAACCACTATTTACCTGATCAAAGACAGGAGGGACTTTTAACGGAAATAAAAAATGAGACTTTAGCAGAAAATAGTTGCTTATAGGTCGAACCAATATGTACCTAAAAATACACAACCTATCAGCAAGAACCAACTCATATAACTCCAGACAGAATGTTTTCTTCTAACTGTATTGTCACCAGAGATTCTAAGTTTTGGATAATTCAAGGTCATCGGGTTATGAATCTGGTTTCTGAACTCTTCAGCAGAAACTGCACTCTCTTCTATAAGATATTCATAAAAGCGATTTGCCTGTGATTTTTCCATATTCCGGACAAACTTATGTATATCTTGATCAAGTTCTGTCTGGGCTCGATGGAGTGGAATGGACTTTTCTTGAACCAGATATCCCGCAAAATCAGATTTAGCATAGATTAGTTGTTTTACTTCATTGCGTGAGACAGGTAAATGAATTTTTACGCCAAAGAGCTCACCAAAAAAGCTTTGTTGCATACCACACTCTCATTATTTAGATGGGCCATATGATACCCTTTTATGACTAATGAAAATCAAAGAATCCGAAAACTTATTGTAAACACTAACTTACTAATCTGTTTTAAGGTCAGAAGTTCTTATAAAATAAAGATTAATTTTCTATACGCATATACATTAAATTGTACTATTCTCATTTAAAGTAAGTGAGGCTAGACATTTATAAAATTTTAATGAACTGAATTTTCTAAAATTCTATAAGTCTATTGATTCTTGGCTTAGCTTACAGGAGTACAAATATGCACCCTACCTTTATTTTACTCTATCTCTTTAAAAAGAATGTATGAACACTCATGGTTAATAATAGTGAGGTCCTTCAAGATCTTTGTTATCGTCTTTATACAGAGACATTGAGCACACACCATTCCAGAGCAAATAGTGCTACGGATAAGTTAAATTTTCTGGCTGAAGCTCTAAAATTATTTTCTGAAATTGAAGTGGTGAAATGCTCTATTATGATAAAGACAGTAACTGTTATCTTTAAATTTAATTCACGGCGATATACGTTTTGGAGTGTAGAAATGCCAGAGATAGATGATAAAAATGGGTTTGTTAAGTACCTATCTCATCATTTGAAAGATATTTATAGTGATTGCAATAATATTGATTAATTAGCTTGCTTATTTTTGCTAGATTCGAAGATAGGTTGTTGTAGCTTCGCTATTATCTAAAAGTAGAGATTTTGGTTCTAAAGTAGGCTTCTCTTGAAATGAATCCACCACAATTTTATCGGTCAAGCTTTCAAATATTACTGCTAACCATAGTATAAATTCATCTTTTTGATGTCGACTAGGGATAAGACTTAAATCAAGTGTTTTACCATTGTGTTTTTCAATTTGCTCAATAAGTTCCTTTAAACTATTAAATTCATACTTACATTTGATATCTGTATTTCTGATTTCCCTTTTAAACTCTATTAGGAAAAGGCTCATGTCTTTAGAGTTATTACCCAAGAAACCATTTCTATTTTCAATCTTTCTATAAATTTCTTCAGCTATACGTAAACATGTATCCATCTTTTTTACTTCTATCTATATAAGAGACTTAGTATGAGCTGTTTAATCAACTTCATTGAGGTAAATATGTAATGATAAGACCCAATAGCAGTTTTATAAAGCGTAATTCTTTCCTGTATTTGTAATCCCATCTCATGTACACAAAACAGAATATAGCTCAAACCATGTAATGTTCACTTCCTATAATAAAACTTTATTTATGGCATTTTACGTCACTCATCTTATTCATATCTTCGATTGTTTCTGAGTCTTGGACTTGAATATTACACAACTTGCTTGCCCAGATCATCCTCAATACAGATATTTATGCTATACCTTAAGATCAGAGAAAAGCCCCATACCTGAAATTCATAGACTTAGGCCTTAGCATTTATAGTTGTCATACCAAGGGAGGTGATAAGTTTCCACATATCATTTTCATTGTTTAAATCTGATATAAAAATTAACTTCTTAAGAAGTAGCTGTTAATTAATACTATTTATCAAAAAAATAAATATATAATATAAAAAACTTGAATATTAATTATTTTCATGTATTATTGCCTTAACTAGAAAAAAGTCTTGTCCGGTAAATCTTCTTAAGTATCGCAGTTTTAGTCATAATTCTTCGTTTTTTTCAGATTTTAAGTTCCATTCTTTATTATTTTCAAAGTTATACTCAGTCATTAAAAACGACTAAAAATTATTAAAATTCAATAGGATTTATTATGTCTAATACTATCAATGGTACAGTAAAGTGGTTTAACGAAGCTAAAGGATTCGGTTTTATTCAACAAGAATCTGGACCAGATGTTTTTGCTCACTTTAGTGAAATTGCCAGCTCTGGTTTTAAAACTTTATTCGAAGGTCAGCAGGTATCTTTCAGTGTTGCTCAAGGTCAAAAAGGCCCTAATGCTGTAAATATTGTTGCTCTATAACACATAGCAAGTAATTAAAAAAAGCACCCTAGAGTGCTTTTTTTATTGTTTGAGATTATTTACTTCCATAAATCTTATCATAGCCATCAGGACGGGTTTTGAAGCGCCGGTGAAACCACATATATTGTGTAGGCGCCATACGTATCTGACGTTCTAATATTTTGTTTACTCTAGTGGCATCAGTAATTTCATCCTTACCCGGAAAGTCCTCAAGCTGTGGCTCCAGCAAAATATGATATTGAGGATTTCTAATATCTCCTGTTCTGTAAAAGTACAGAGGGATAGCTAAGGCATTTGATATTTGCATTATACGCCTATGGGCAGTTACTGTGGCGGCTTGAACTCCAAAGAAAGGGGCCATTACGCCCTGCTTGAGGCCAAAGTCCTGATCAGGACTATACCAGACTGCCCGGCCTTGTTTTAACTCCTTAATTAAACCTCGCATATCATTTTTTGAAATCTGGTTCTTGTATACCTTTGCTCTGCCCCGATAAATCAGCATGTCTAATAAAGGATTATTTTGAGGTCGATATACAACATCCAGTTCAAAGAACAAGCTGCACATATATCCCCCTGCATCTAATAAAGTAGTGTGAGAGCTTAAAAGCAGAATACCCTGACCCTTTGCATTTTCTATATGTTCAAGTCCCTGAATGTATACACGAGATTTAAACCATTTGGAAGCGTACCAAGCATTTAATGCCTCAAACAGGCCAATCAAGGCATTAAAAAATACTTCTTTTGCAGCCAGCTCGACTTCGTCTGGACTCTTTTCAGGAAAACAGATCTCCAGATTCCGGATAGTCGTTTGCCGACGGCTAGATAAAAATCTCCATGCAGGATTAGTGAGCAGTCTAGCTATCCTCCATTGAATGCACCAGGGCAAGACAGCTAAAAAGGAAAATATAAAAACTATTAACCAAATTGCCCAATACTTGGGAAGAAGAAAGGACCACTGAAAATCAGTCGGTTTATGTGAAGTTTTTATATTCATGTAAATATATTATTAAAGCTGAACCATATGATACCTGTTCAACAGATTAACAGTAGACCTATCCCGTGCATGATTAGTAAAGTTTTATAGGTCAAAGCTCGCCAAGGCATGAACATAATAGCCCTTTTCAACCTAAGAATAGCTACCTGTTTTAAAGCCTTACCGAACAATGGTTGTCTTTATTACATGAGTGCTGTATTGATGGGTATTCTTATAATTATTAGTGATAACATCAGTCTTAATGAATAAATTATCTTGGATACTAATTTTAGCAATTTTGGCGGTTTTAATAGTGGTTTTTTACCTGTACAAGGCAATGGAAGAAGATCCTGATTATCTATTTAAATTATTCGGATAACTATATAAATAAACTTTTTTCAAAGCTAGATCAAAAGATTCAAACTATCGAAGTTAAGCTTATCCAATTCGATACTCATCCCATCGTAAAAATGTATTTTGTATTACACTACTGGCTCGAATGGTGAGAATTACATCGAAGGTGTATTCATCACTAAAATACACAAGCAAATTAGAAAAGTTAAATAAAAAACACTCTAAAGTGCCTTTTTAAAGATATATCAAGTTCTTTATATTAACCTTGAGCTAAGGTTTTAATGAATAGAATTTTCTGAGATTTTTCAGTGGGGCCTTCAAATTTAAAATTAATTTCTTCCTCATATTTCTTACTCATTTCAGTTTCTACAATATTCATTCCACTAATATCAAATATTCTAAGGGCTTCACCTTCAGCAGTAATTCCATCTTCCTCATTAGCGATTAGAACTTTAAGATCCGGATCAAAGGTCTGTAATCTTGCGATCAATTGTTTAATTAACATAGTTCATTCTCAATTCTTAAAAATATAAACCAGTATTAACACTTTTCTATCTAACTTACTTGGCGATAAAAATTAGTTTTGTAAGCCAAAAATTTTTATCTGTATATCAGATTTTCTGTAATAGAAATATTTTGGTATATATTTTCGTCTATTGATACCCTTCAAATGTTAGGCCTCAACCCGTTTAGTACTAATCTTTCTGGCTATCTTAAGTATGGCCTTGTATTCAATGTCGATGTCTTGTTTAAAGTGGCCGCTGGGGTAAATCTAATAGTCTTCGCCAGCTCAGTCTGCCAATGAAAAGCAGGGCGAGCTGTTTTCAGCGATATATGGCATTACCTTTCCCTTTACTCAACTCAATACTTCTACTCTATTTGATTAAATTTATTTTCTAAGCGTTATATTGATTTGGTTGTATTGCCT
Organism: Acinetobacter radioresistens DSM 6976 = NBRC 102413 = CIP 103788; assembly: GCF_006757745.1. Classification (NCBI taxonomy): domain Bacteria; kingdom Pseudomonadati; phylum Pseudomonadota; class Gammaproteobacteria; order Moraxellales; family Moraxellaceae; genus Acinetobacter; species Acinetobacter radioresistens. The sequence goes on from NZ_AP019740.1 coordinate 1,566,108, forward strand.
GATAAGAAAAGAGAAATATAAACCTTTTTGCTTGTGCGCCTCAACATCATCAGATAATAGTAGTGCAAAGTAGCAGGTAAATAAACATACAAAAAGCGACGAGTAGCAAAACCTAGTAAGGTAAAAAGGGATATAAAACAACTTAAGTTAGTGTTTTTTATATTTTTTTAAAATTATTAGGATATGAAGTTTTTATACTATATGGAGTAATTATGGACTAGAATTACACTCGAGTAATTTTTAGTCATTGAATAAACACAAGTAGACCCGATATTGTGAGTATATTGATATACACTGCAGGTCTAGAGGAAACTCTTATGAAAAATTTTACTGTTGCATTATTTGCTGGTCTGATTAGCTTGGCAGGTATAAGTGCACAGGCTGCCACTCCGGAACAGGAGTGTCAAAAGCTCAAAAATGACTATAATGTTATTTACGCTTCTAAAGGCTTCTGTTTTAAAGATAAGGATGCAAAAGAGAAGTTTGGTAATGAAAACTGCTATACTTCAAAACCTAAATTCTCTGAAAAAGAGCAGCAACGTCTTGATGAAATTAAAGAGCGCCAGAAAGAGCTGAACTGTAAATAACTACTGAAAGGAAGAGCTATGGCTTACGATGACCAAAATATCTTTGCAAGAATTATTCGTGGTGAATTACCTGCAATTAAAGTTTATGAAGATGATCAGGTTCTTGCTTTTATGGATATTATGCCGCAAGCCGAAGGTCATACATTGGTCATCCCTAAAACACCGGCAGTTACATTACTTGACCTGCCAGCAGAAGCCGCTGCTTATAGTATTCAGATAGTACAGAAAATTGCAAAAGCAATAGAGAAAGCATTGAATGCCGAGGGAATTGTTTTAATGCAGCTTTCAGGCGCTGCTGCTGGACAAACTGTGCCGCACGTTCATTTTCATCTGATTCCAAGTTCAGTGCACCAGCTAGGTCGCCATGCGGCTGAAATAGGAGATCAGGAGAAAATTAAGGCTATTGCAGAGAGAATCCGTGCTGCTCTTTAAAGCCTTATTTTCAATTAAAACCTAATGGAGCTTCGGCTCCATTTTTGTTTAAATTTCAAAAGTATAAAAAATAATCTAATTCTTCTTTCCTCTTTTTATCCTTCATTAAACTGTCATTTTTCTTTCACTTCTCTGTCACACAGTTTGCAGATACTGCTTAGCAAGTTGGTGAGCTTATGTAACTTTTTGTACACAGGCAAACTATAAAAAAGAGTTAGCAAGGCAAATAGCCATTTTAAAGAATTGTTTTTGGAGAAATCTCAATGAAAAAATTGCTTCTCGCTGCTACAGTAGCAACTTTAAGCTTAAACGCAGCGCAAGCAGCGCCAACTTTGTACGGTAAAGTAAATGTCAGCGTTGACAGTTACGATAATGGCAAAGATGACAAAATTGAAGTTAACTCGAATGCTTCTCGTCTGGGGATTAAAGGCGAAGAAAAACTGACAGATCAGTTATCTGCAGTGTATCAGGCTGAATGGGAAATTGATGTAGATGGTGGCGATGATGTATTCAAGAAACGTAACATTTTTGCCGGCTTAAAATGGGCAGAAATCGGTACTTTAAGAGCCGGTATTATAGATACACCATTTAAAGATGCAGCAGGCGGTTATCGTGATGTATTTAATGATTATGCACACGCCGATATTAAAGAAATGATGTATGGTGAAGAGCGGGTTGAAAATGTGATCAGTCTTGAGACAGATCCGAAATTACTCGCCGGTGTAGTATTTGCCCTACAGGCTCAGCAAGGCGAGTCAAATACTGAAACCAACAAATATACAGACGGTGCTCGTGACAGCCTAGGAGATGGCCTTTCAACTTCACTATCTTATGCTAATAAAGATTATGGTTTTGAAGGTGTGATTGCTGGAAACTTTAAATCAATTGGCGATTTTGCTGCGGTTGGTCTTAAGGATATTCCTGCTGATGCATTCCGCCTAGGTGCCTCTTTTGACTTGGGTAAAATCGGTGTGCCAGGCCTGTATTTAGGGGCAATGTGGCAGACTGCTGAAATTTCGGATTATAATAATATCAAGCCCCGTGTAGTAACTGATGGTGTTGTTACCTATGCTGGAGATTATAGCAACGTAGAAGAAAAAGCATGGTTAATTTCTGCGACTTATAAACTTGCAAACACGCCTTGGACATTCAAGGCACAGTATCAGTCAGCAGACACTGACTATGCAGTTCTTGCAGGTGCGTCAGGTGACAGCTCAGTTGACCAGTGGGGAATTGGCGCAGATTACAAACTCAATAGCCAGGCTAAACTCTTTGCCAGTGCTGTTCAGCGTGAATGGGATAACTCCCCAGCTAAAGGTAATGCAGATGAAAGCGTATACGGTTTAGGTATGGAAATAAAATTCTAATTCTGGCAATTTAAAAAAAGGGCTATATGCCCTTTTTTAATTTAACGTTTCAGAAAACCGGAAACCATATTTAAAACATTTTGAATATCATTGTTGGCTTCCTGTTTGTTAGTCTTCTCACCTTGTGGAGTCAGCGCATCAATGATTTGTGGTAATACTGAAGAAATAGCACTGTATACATCCTGTTTAGGTGCATGTGTCTGTTCAGCAACTTTCTCGACTTCCTGATCATCAAATAAACTTTGTATATTTTGCTGCGGCGCATTTTCTTTATTGCTCTGGTTTGGGTCTACCCAGTTCTGTACCTGATTTCCAAGACCGGCATTACGCAATTTGTCTAATGCACCTTGAAGACCACCCTGCTTCTGAATCCAGGCTAGAACCAGTGGCAACACGGCGATCAATAAAGTTTTGGTACTGTTATTTCCACTGTTATGCGGTACTTCATTTTGAGTCTGGCGTGGTTGCTGTTGACGCTGGTTACCATGACCAAATTGCTCAAGTACTGAACCTAAAACGCCACCTAAACCGGATTGACGGCCCTGATTCTGGGTATTCTGATGGTTAGCCTGCGTATTCTGGCCACCGAGCTGACCTAGAACTGCTCCAAGAATTCCGCCGAGACCACTTGGCTGCTGCGTGTTCTGCTGCTGATTATTTTGTGGTTGCTGGTTTCCTAATGCCTGCTTCGCCAGCATTTCCACTATATTGGTCAAGTTGGTCATCACTTACTCCTTGAAAGTGTTATCTTCCTTAAAGCATAAGTGTACCCGACCGGGTGAAACAAAGTCTGATTTGTATATTTTTGCAAGATTTTATAAGTATATTGGCCCTTACCAGCGATATTTGTCCCAATTTTCCGGATTGGCCCAATATTTAGAGTTAAACCAGTCCGGTACGTGCTTATAGGTTAGAATATTGAATTGCCATAATGCGAAATCACTGCTGTTTTCTGTTCTCTCAACCAGTTGGATAAAACCTAAAGAGCGAAGTAACTGCTCATCCTGAAGACGGCCAACCACAATAATACGCTTCGCCATAAGATCACGTAATTTCACCAGAAGTCTAGAAATATCAGGCAGTTTTAATTCTTTGAATTCTGGACCGGTTAAAATGACCATTGCCAGATCATAACGTTCAGTAAAGGGCAGATTTAAAAACTCAGTTGCGTTAAAATAATACCATTGTATAGCCAGATGTGAATTATCTTGAACTATTTCAAGCTGCTGACCAATCGACAGTGTAGTATGGATGGGCTGTTCGGCAAATAGATCGTCTAGCATAGAAGTGATGACGTTGAGCTTGACCATAACTGCATCCTGAATTACGTGAGTGAGAATTATATGGAATTACAAGGCATTTGCCATAAAATGCATGCCGGTCTTAGCAAGCCAAGTGTAACTGATCAACAAACGTTAAAGGCAAATGTTGAGTACAAATTTACTCTGGACCGTTCAGAAATTGATCTTCCTTTTACGTTAGGGCAAGAAATTGAAATTGAATGGACTGGTAATATCTATTGCGTATCTTGCGGTGCAAAAACCAAGAAATCATTTTCACAAGGGCATTGTTTTAAATGTTTTAAAACCAAAGCATCCTGTGACATGTGTGTTTTAAAACCAGAAACCTGTCATTACCATTTAGGGACCTGCCGGGAAGACTCATTTGCCAAAGAAGTCTGTTTTCAGCCTCACATTGTATATCTGGCTAATTCAAGTGGTCTTAAAGTCGGCATTACCCGTACTGGTCATATGCCTACCCGATGGCTGGATCAGGGAGCGACTCAGGCCTTACCAATTTTTAGAGTCGGTTCACGGCGTTTGTCTGGGCATATTGAGGTAATGTTTGGTAGCCAGATTTCTGATAAAACAGACTGGCGCAAATTGCTTAAAGGCGAAGCGGAACCCGTTAACCTAATTGAAAAACGTGATCAGTTAATTGAAGAATTTGCACCTAAAATTGCCCAGATTCAGGATGAGTTCAGTCAGAATTTACACTTTAACGAGTCAATAGAGTTGCTTGATCAGGAACTACCACGTGAGTTTATTTATCCGGTTGAGCAATATCCTGAAAAGATCAAGTCACATAACCTTGATAAAACACTGAAAATTCGAGGAGTGTTACAGGGTATAAAAGGCCAATATCTTATTTTAGACACGGGTGTTATTAATATCAGAAAATATACGGGTTATGAATTAATTCTGAGAGCGTAAGTCTTTCATAAAAATAAACAGTACCATAATTTGAGTACGGTACTGTTTATTCAAGAGAGCGTCTGATCTGTTGATGGATAAAAGTTAATAAGACAGTACTTTCAGAATGGCCTCTACAGGATTTTCACTGTTACCGGCAAGTAGTCGCTTATGCATCGCAATATGTTGCATCACCTGAGTTTGTGCGACTTCTCTATTCATTAAATTTTCAATTTCTGTAGCTAACTTTTGTGGAGTGGCATCGGTCTGGATTAGCTCGGCTATAACTTTCTTACCTGCAATAATATTTGGCAGTGAATAATAGGGAATCTTGACCAATAACTTGGCAATAATATAAGTGAGCCAGTTCAGCTTATAAAAAGTCACCATTGGCCGATGTAATAGCATGGCCTCTAGTGTTGCTGTACCTGAAGCTAGGGCCACAATATCACTGGCATTCATTACCATACGGCCAATTTTGGAGTCAGTGCCGGTGTTTTCTAGCACCTTAACCTGTGCCTTAAACTCAGCAGGATAATTTTTTAATTGTTCTTCAATCTGAACTTTTCTTGCTTCATTTATAGCAGGTAATAAAAATTCAATTTCAGGATATTTCTGATAAATAATCTGTGCAGCATCAAGCACCAAAGGACCTAGACGCTCGACTTCTCCACGACGGCTGCCGGGTAATAGTGCAATATGCTGTCTGGCCGGGTCGAGTCCTAACTGCTGTTTGGCTACAATTAGAGGATTATCTAAAGGTAACTGACTTGCCAAAGGATGTCCTACAAATGCAGCAGGAACCTGATAACGCTCATAAAAAGCTTTTTCGAACGGGAACAGGCAAAGTACCAAATCAATAGACTGCTTGATTCCGTGCACACGGCCCTGACGCCATGCCCACACTGATGGGCTTACATACTGTACCGTTTTTATTTTAAGTTGTTTCTGTTTCAGACTTTTAGAAAGCCGCAAATTGAAATCTGGAGCATCAATTCCAATAAAAATATCTACAGGTTTCTGGCTCCAGCGTTCAACAAGTCCATCACGTACAGCAAACAGCTTTTTCAGATCTTTTAAGACCTCAACAATTCCCATAACTGACAGAATATCCATTGGATAATAGCTCTTAAAGCCTTCTGCCATCATTTGTGGTCCACCAATCCCTTCAAATTCAGCTTCTATCCCCTGCTCGCGAAAACTACGAATCAGCTTGGCACCTAAAGTATCACCAGAAACTTCACCTACCACTATACCAATTTTAAGTTTCCGATTTTCCAAGAGTTTTATCTCCACTATAAGATCAAGCTATTTTAACATAACCCTTTTAGATTTAATCAGGCTCACTGTATCCGCATCTAATTTAATCCGATTACACTCTTTAAAAAATTTAAACTTCCTTTTAGAAATTCAAAAATTATCTAAATAATCTATTGTTTACCAATTGTAAATCACCACAACAAATAATAATATAAATGATAATAATTTTCATTAACTAATATTATGAATTCTCATTTCCATGCCAGTTGTTTTAAACTTTCTCTCCTTACTCTGGCACTATTAAATGTACAAGCTGCTCTTGCAGCAGAGGCTTCAGATACCCAGGCACTTCCTGTTATTCAGCTGCAAGCCAATACTATGAGTAGCCAATCTTCTGAACAAACGCAAGCCTATATAGTCAAGGATTCAAACAGTGCTACCGGGTTGAATCTGAGTATTAAAGAAACTCCACAAACAGTGAATGTGGTAACCCATCAGCAAATTAAAGATTTCAATCTGACCGACGCACGTGATGTTTTAGCAGCAATACCAGGTGTAGTCGTGTCCAGTCAGGAAACTAACCGTACTACTTACACAGCACGCGGCTTTGATATCAGTAATTACCAGATTGATGGAACAAACCTTCAGTTAACTGGTAGTGATTATCAGAATGGAGATATAGATACATTTTTATATGACCGGATTGAAGTCGTGAAAGGCTCAAATGGCTTGACTTCTTCTACGGGTAATCCCTCTGCAACTGTAAATTACATTCGCAAACGGCCAACTACAGACACCCGGACACAAGGCTCTATCAGTTATGGATCTTGGGACACAGTTCGGGGTGAAGCAGATATCTCAGGCAGTTTAACTTCTGATGATCGTATACGCGGACGAGTAATGCTGGCACAGGAAGCCGGAAACTCCTATCTGGATCATTACAGCCAGGAAAAAACTGTTGCCGGGCTAATTATTGAAGCTGACCTGACAGAACAGACACTCTTAAGCACAGGGTATAACTTTCAGAAAGACCGGCCTAATGGAAACAACTGGGGCGCCCTTCCCATGCTGGATAGTGAGGGGAAATTATTAAACTATAGCCGTAGTTATAATCCGATGCCGGACTGGGTACACTGGGATATGGAAAAACAGAATGCTTTTATAGAACTCAAACATCAGTTTAATGATAACTGGAGTATAAAAGCCAGTTATAACTATGCCGAACAAAAAGAAGATGGAGCCATGCTGTATTTTACCGGCGTTCCAGATCGGGAAACAGGACAAGGGGTCAGTGAATATCCCTCAGCTTTCATAGAAAAAAACCAGAATCATGATATTGATATCAGTATATTAGGAAAATATTCGTTATTTGGTCAAACTCATGACCTGATGGCCGGCAGCAGCTGGTCCAAAAATGATGTAAAACAGAACTCAAGATATATTGCAAACCGTAGCAGACCAATTCCTGACTGGTTCAATTATTACAACAATACTTATCCAGACTTTATTGACGATACAAACAATCCGGCTAATCAGGCAGATTATACGCAGGAACAGAAACGTGTTTATGCAGCGACACGTTTACATTTGGGAGATAAGTTAAAAGTCTTGGCGGGTGCTAATTATACTGATGCTACTTCAAAAGGCCAAAATTACGGCGACTCAACCAATTATAGAGATTCGAAGGTGTTGCCTTATGCAGGGATCACTTATGATATTGACCCAACTTATACAGCATACGCAAGTTACAGTACGATTTTTAAACCGACTTCAAAACTTGGTCTAGACAAGCAGATTTTAAAACCTACAGAAGGAAGCTCCTATGAACTTGGTATTAAAGGTTCATGGTTCGATGATCAGCTCATTGTCTCTAGTGCTGTGTTCCGCAACGAATATGACAAATTTCCAGTTTATGAAAAATGGGATCAGGCTAACTTATACAGTCAACAAAATATTAAATCACAAGGTTATGAGTTTAATATTGCCGGTCAGCTAACTGACCAGCTGAATATATCAGCCGGTTATGTACAGCAGAACATGAAAGACCGTAATACTGGAGCAAGAACCCGTACCTTTGTACCTGAACGCACCTTTAATGTACTTACCAGTTACACGGTTCCGCAATTTCCCCAATTAAAAGTAGGCGCAAATCTGGTCTGGCAAGATAAAATCAGCCAGACAGATAAAAGTAATCTGATACAGGACAGTTATGCTTTACTTGATCTAATGGCCAGCTATGAATTAAATGACCATGTCAGTTTTCAGGCCAATGCAAAAAATATTACCAATGAAAAATATTTTAATTCTCTAGAATATGGCCAGACTTATTACGGTGCGCCCGCTAACTATACAGTCGCGGTAAACTTCAAATATTAATAGTAAACAGTTCAGCTCTCTAAAGAGCTGAACTGTTTATTTTATATATAGAAAATGATGAGAAGCAGATTGAATTTTTTACAGAAGACTTATCCATACTGTGCAGCTTTTTATCGAACCCTGCTAGCCTTTATAGCGGGTTATATATTTATGGCCTATCTAGCTTATGATCTAGCTCACTTATTAAGTTTTTATTTTCCAAAAGCCGAATCAATTTACTTGGCGGCAATCACTGCGATTTTACTGTATTTGGTCTTCGTTATTTCGAGTTTTTGCATTAATTGCCTTTGGAAGTTAACCCTGCTGAGTCTCATCAGCTGCGGCTTTTTCTATTTTATTTCGCTTTATACAGGTTAAATTATGCAAAAATCTATCCGGCAATCGATGGCATCTTTGCATTCTTGGACCGGTCTTTTACTAGGCTGGCTATTGTTTGCTATTTTCCTGATGGGTTCTACCGCCTATTACCGCCATAATTTAAATTTATGGATGCAGCCTGCACTGGCTCAGATTCAGGTAAACCAGGCAACAGCATTAAATACTGCATATCAATATTTACAGAACGAAGCATCCGACGCTAAAACCTGGTATCTGGAAATAGCAACTCAAGAAAAGCCGTTTAACAAAATGTACTGGCAGAAACAGGATGGCAGTTATGGTAGTGCTTTATTAAATCCAGCCACTGGTCAGGAATTAAAACTCTCCGGAACCCAAGGCGGTGAGTTTTTCTATCTTTTCCATTTTCAGCTGTTTGGTATTCCGGTACTCATTGGACGTCTGATTGCGTGTTTTGCTGCCCTGATCATGCTGATTGCCCTTATTTCCGGTATTATCACTCATAAAAAAATACTGACTGATTTCTTTACTTTCCGTACTTTTAAAGGCCAGCGTTCCTGGCTTGATTTTCATAATATCTGCTCAGTCATTGCACTCCCCTTTTTTTTAACCATTACTTTTACTGGTCTGGCTATTTTGTTTTATTTATATCTGCCATGGAGCCTTGAAAAATTTTATCCTGAAAACAAATACCAGTACTTTGAAGAAATCAATCAGAAAATTTTAACAAAGGCAGATTATCCAAAACCTGCTGCGATGCTTCCGATCCAACAAGTTCTGGCTATTAGCCAGCAGCAATGGGGTATTACAGATTATGCACGACTAGAGGTTAAGAACCCAAATACTACTTCTGCAAAAATAACTCTGGTTCAGTCTACTGACTATTCGATTACCCGCGATGCACCACAATTAACAGTAAACGGTATAAGTGGCCAGATTATAACTGATACAAAAAACCGTAGCGCAATAGCCACACTTAACTCAGGTGTCTATGGTTTGCATATGGCAACTTTTGCCCAGCCTTTACTACGGTTCGCTTTATTTTTTTCAGGCATACTGGGCTGTTTGATGATTGCCTCTGGTTTATTGTTATGGAGTTTAAAGCGACATCTACAAAACAAGACTCAAGCCTTTCATTTGGGCTTTTATTTGGTAGACCGGTTAAATGTGGCTACTTTTATAGGTCTTCCTACAGCTATGCTGTGTTATCTCTACGCTAACCGTCTTGTAAGCGTCCAGCCAGGTGGCACAAATTATGAAATTTATAGCTTCTTTATCAGCTGGCTGATCCTGTTTATTCTAGCGATAATGACTAAAAAACAATGGTTATGGAAAATACAGCTTGCTATTTTCATATGTCTCGCTTTTAGTCTGCCAATTTATGATCTTTATTACTTGAGTCAGCAAAATTATATTTCAGGATTATCGCACTATTGGAACTTTCTCAGAATTGACCTGATGCTATGGCTATTTGCTTTTTTAGCCTTCTTTATTTATCGCAATATTGAACCGATACAACTTAAAAGCAGCCAGAAGCTTTCTGCCAAAATTATAAGGAATACCCAAGAGGTTAATTCATGACATTGTTATTAGCTTTTTTTATGCTATTTGCCTGCTTTTATGGATTTTATCTTAGCAGTTCAAAGCAGCTTGCCAAGACTCTTAGTTCTAATAAGGCTTTTCTTGTAAAATACCCCTTATTGCTCAGGTTATTTTGCAGCCTTTTATTTATATCAGCAACCTACTTCATTATCCGTAGCTATCATCTATCCATTGGATTTATTAGTGTCTGGATTTTCGCTTCCCCTATTTTATTTTTCATGATCTTGACAATAAATGACTTAAAACCGAATGGGAAATATCAAAGAAGATCATGAAAATGCTTTATTAGCGTATCTATACACCAAAGTCATCATCGAGCTTAGCGTTTTTTTGCATAAGTAAATCATTAATCGTCACAACTGCTTATATGAAAAAGTCATAACATAGACATGTTTTATTATATTGGCATGAGTTAATGGTTGGTCCTCTAGAATTCATTTTGGCTGGTGTACTGGTTGGTTTTTGTGTAGGTATTACAGGTGTAGGTGGTGGTTCATTAATGACACCTATTTTAATCAGCTTGTTCAGGATCGAACCCCATATTGCGATTGGTACCGATTTGCTCTACGCAGCAATTTCAAAATTCTGCGGCTCACTGGTCCATGCCAGAAAATTAAATATTGTCTGGCCCATAGTTCTCTGGCTGGCATTGGGGAGTATTCCAGCATCTTTTGCGACCCATTGGGTGCTTGAGCACTATCTGAGCCAGTCCACTCACTATAAAGCTGTCCTTACCACAGTTTTAGGGTTTATGCTGACTCTGACTGGTATTTCAATTATTTTCCGTGCGCAGATTGAAAAATTCTTTAGCCGTTTTCGTAAACCTGAAGTTTCTGGTCAGGAACAAGCGCTGTTTGCTAATCCGCGCCGCCGCTTTTATATTTTATTTATGGGTATCGTACTGGGTATATTTGTTACCCTCTCTTCGGTAGGTGCTGGCGCTTTTGGCATTATGGCATTGATTCTTATGTTCCCTAATTTGCCAATGATCCGGATTATTGGTTCCGATGTAGTTCATGCAGTATTGCTAACACTGGTTGCAGGCTTAGGCCACATGAGTTCGGGAAATGTCGATTTCACTCTATTAATGTGGTTACTGGTCGGTTCCATTCCAGCCATTATCGTTGGTACATTAATCAGCTCACGGTTACCTGAACGTATTATTCGCAAGATTCTGGGAATTACCCTGTTTGCTTTAGGTATCAACTTTATGTTGCATCCGGTTAAAGCCAAACCAGTAACTACTTCAGAAAGCGCAGTCATTAGTACTGTTGAAAAAACACACAAGATATAATTAATTCGTAAAATGAATTGCTTTTTCAGGCTTTAACAGAGTTTTTGTATAGCAATTCATCACTTAAATCATGTTATATTCAAGTAACTATAACCACTTCTGTATGAACAATCACCAGTGACGGCAATGAATACACTACAGTCTAAAACAGTATCCCCTTCAGATATCAGTGATGTAAATGTGAAAAGCATTCAACCACTTGTAACTCCTGCAACACTGAAAGAAGAACTTCCTTTAAGTGAAACGGCTTATCAAACCGTCATGAAAGGCCGTGAAACTATACGTAATATTTTAGATGGTATTGATAAACGCCTGTTTGTCGTGATTGGGCCTTGTTCAATTCATGATACGGTAGCTGCACATGAATATGCTGACCGCTTAAAAGTCTTGAGTGAAAAAGTTCAGGATACTCTTTATATCGTTATGCGTGTTTATTTTGAGAAACCACGTACTACTGTAGGCTGGAAAGGTCTGATTAATGACCCGGACATGGATGACTCCTTTAATATTGAAAAGGGTCTTCGTATTGGCCGCCAGCTGTTACTTGAACTTAATGAAAAAGGTTTACCTTGTGCAACAGAGGCCCTTGATCCGAACTCGCCACAATACTATCAAGACCTGATTTCGTGGTCTGCTATCGGTGCACGTACTACAGAAAGCCAGACCCATCGTGAAATGTCTTCCGGCTTGTCTTCACCTGTAGGTTTTAAAAATGGTACTGACGGCGGCCTGACAGTAGCTACCAATGCCATGCAGTCAGTTAAACATGGGCATAGCTTTCTGGGCCTGAATGAGAATGGCCAGGTTTCTATTATCCGTACTGCAGGTAATGCTTATGCACATGTAGTACTGCGAGGTGGTAATGGCAAGCCGAACTATGATGCTGGTGCTGTGGCTGATGCGGAAATGACTTTAGCTAAAGCCAAGGTTAGTAACAAGATTATGATTGATGCCAGTCATGCCAACTCGAACAAAGATCCGTATTTGCAACCGTTGGTTTTAAAAAATGTGACTGAGCAAATTATTGATGGGAACAAGTCAATTGTCGGTGTTATGGTCGAGAGTCATCTCAAGGGTGGCCGCCAAGATATTCCTGCGAAACTGGATGACCTTGAATATGGCAAGTCAGTCACAGACGGCTGTATAGACTGGGAAACTACCGAAAAGACCTTACTTGCCATGCATGAAGCATTAAAAGACGTTTTACCAAATCGTTAAACATTGAGACGCCATCATCATGATGGCGTTTTTTATATAGGATTTGTACCATATGAATGAACTAGAATATGCTTTAAGCCAGATCCCATATTTTGATTATGTTCATGAGCGCCTGTTTTGCTCAGGTCAGTTGACTGCAGAAAATCTCGAACAAATCAAGGCTTATGGTTGCTCGACCATTATTAATCTTGCCTCTAGTAAAGCTGAAATGGCACTTAGAAATGAAGATCAGTTGTGCCTGGACCTTGACCTCAACTATATTCACATTCCTTTAGATAATGAACGCCCTTCAGCCAATCAGGCTATTCTGGTTCTAGAGCTGATTAATCACTTGGTCTGTGAGCAGATAGTGTGGCTGCACTGTGCTGATAACCGGCAATGTAGTGTGCTCATGTACTTATATCGACAATACTTTATGAATATAGATATGCCTACAGCACAAGAGTATTTGCACAGAATCTGGGAACCCGATGATACCTGGACCGGATTAATTCATGCGGTTGCCTTACAACTTCAAGGCCGCAAAGCAACACGCGAACTGGAACAGTCACTAATGCAGGTTCGTCAGTTTGAGTAAAGTAAAAGTAAAACTGTAGCAGTCGCCAAAATGCCTTCCTGACGGCCAGTAAATCCCAGCTTCTCAGTAGTTGTAGCTTTTACACTAATTTGTGAAATATCTGCATTGAGTACCTCAGCAATGCTCTGCCGCATTTCAAGATTATATTTGGCCAGTTTCGGGCGCTCACAGGCTACGGTAATATCAGCATTACCCAGCATATAACCTTCCTTTAAAATTAAATCATATACATGCTTGAGTAATATCCGGCTATCCGCACCTTTGAATTCATCGTCAGTATCCGGAAAATGCTGTCCAATATCTCCTAGTGCCAGTGCCCCCAGTAGAGCATCAGCTAATGCATGTAAAACTACATCGCCATCTGAATGAGCTTTTAAACCATGAGTATGTGGAATCCTGACACCTGCCAGATGAACAAATTCACCCTCTTCAAATGCATGCACATCAATGCCTTGGCCGATACGGAACTGCGGTCTTAACATGACTGTTTCCTTATAAATAAATCTTAGATCAGTTGTATTTTAGCTTGTGATTTCGCTATATTACGTAAGCAAACTCTATAGCAAAAGTATAAGCGATCATGTTATTGAATACCGAGTTTCCTCACATTAAAATAATAGGATCATTATTTGTAGCGACCTGTTTATGGTCATCAATGGCCGTAGCTCAAGCGTTACAGTGTACATCTGATATTACTGCGCCTGCTTTAAAGCGTATTTGCTCAGATAAGTTCGACTCCGAACGTCAAATGCTAAATAATAAATATCTTACAGCCTACCTGATTACTGATGCTCCGGTCCGTTTACTTCAAGACACACATCTGACTTGGCTAAATCGTATGCAACAGTGTAAAAGTAATGACTGTTTTAAACAGCAGTTCGAACTGCGTATGGATGATCTGGACATTTATACTTCAATGAATCAGAGTTTAACCCAGCATTATTTAAAATATGAAAATGGCTTAATTGCGAAACAGCCTGTACATTTACAGGTACACCAACTCTCTAAAGACAGAATCAAGATTGAGGGAATTGCATACCGCAACCCGAATAATCGTAAAGAGACCCAAAACATTGCTTTTCTCGCTTACACCACTCCCGAGAACAAGCAGGAAATTATCGATAATGAACATGATTGTAAATATAATTTTAACTTTCAGAAAGCCTTGCTTACAGTAAGTTCACAGCAGAAAGGTTGTGAGCGATTCAACGGTATTTACCGTTTATACGACTAAACTTTGTAATTTCAGATTAATACTTAAATAAAAAAGCCCGGACTACTGAGACCGGACTTTATATTTCTAAAACTTATTAATCAATAGGCATTTCTGAAGCGCGACAGATTTCTGCACACTGCTCGCAGGCCTTAGCACAATGCTGGCAATGCTGATCTTCATGTGAACCACATTCTTCAGCACAACGTTCACATGCCTGAGCACATAGCGCCATCACATTGTCTAAAAGTGCCGAGCCTCTGATTTCATAGCTGATACAAAGACGGCATAGCTCCACACAATCTAAACAGCGACGGATACATTCACGCATCATGCCTACCATTTCTTCCTGCAAGCATTCTGCTGCACAGGTTTGACAAGCGATAATACATTCAGTACAGGCCCGAATTGAAGCAGAGGCCTGTGAATAAACCGGATTAGTCATTGTTTCATCTTGTTGTATTGGCACTTTCCACCTCATTCACTATTTATGAGCCTTTTAAGTATTTCAGGAATGCAGAAAAGGTAGAACCATCTACAGGTAATGAATTGTGCCTTTTTTTAAACAATGGGTAAGCTTATGAAATATTCAGCTGTAGTATCAAAATTTAAGAATAAAAATTAATCCATTGAATATAAATATAATAATACTAAGAAGAAGCTGTATTTTGAGATTCAATAATCAGCTTGGCCAGCTCAAGATCATCCGGATAAGTAATTTTTATATTGTCCGAACGCCCCATTACTACTTGAACAGGATATCCGGCATGTTCAATTGCACTGGCTTCATCAGTAATTGTGATCTGGTCGGCCAATGCTTTTTCAATCGCAGCTTTAAGCAATCCTAGTCTGGCAAGCTGTGGAGTCTGGGCTTGCCATAAGCATTCACGGCTTACTGTTCTGGTAATTTGCTGTTTATCAGATACCAGTTTTAAAGTATCCCGTACAGCTATAGCAAGAATAGCGCTACAGTTCTGTTTGATAGCGTTCTCAACCAGATTTTGCAAGCTGCTGAACTGGACACAGGGACGCGCTGCATCATGTACCAGTATCAGATCATCTTCATCAGCAATATTACTTAGATAATGGAGAGCATTGAGTACCGAATGCACCCTTTCTTGCCCACCCAGACAAAAGTGAGCTTTCTCAGCCTTTACTAAAGGTAAAGTTCGAGCAACATCATCATGTGCACTAACTGCAAGTACATATCCGGCTAAATCTAGCTGATTTAACCGACTAACCGTGTGTTCGAGTACAGTTTGCTGCCCAATTAACTGGTATTGTTTAAGTTCATGTTTAGAAAAACGGCTGCCTGAGCCAGCAGCAGGAATTACCGCCCAGAGTTTAGGGTATTTCGGTAACAGGATCTGGTTCTGACTCATTGGTTCTTAAATCAACCTTGGCATTAGGATCAATATAAATGGGTTTATATTGAGTACTGATTGTACTCATCTGTACAAAAGTTTCATGGGGCTTGATCAGACCGAGGTCTAAACGTGCATGTTCCTCAATGGCTTCAATACCATGTTTGAGGTCATACACTTCCGCTGCTAAAATGCGATTTCGCTCTTTTAATTCTTGATTAATATCAGCTTGTTGTTGGATTTGCTGAGTCAGAGTCTGATGAGGGAAATAGCCCCCCTCACCAAACCAGAAGCGGTACTGCAGCACGACAATCATAATGATTGCCAGTGCTAGCAATACTTTGCTCGAAATTGAACCGAAAACTTCTTTCATAAAAGCCATGAAAAGTTAGTTCAATCCTTTAAATTCAGCTTTACCACGGTAAACTGCTTTAGTAATTTCTTCAATACGTAGTAATTGATTATATTTTGCTACGCGGTCAGAACGGCAAAGTGAACCGGTTTTAATCTGGCCCGCTGCTGTACCTACGGCAAGATCTGCAATAGTAGAATCTTCAGTTTCCCCTGAACGGTGAGAAATTACAGTCGAGTAACCATTTGCTTTAGCAAGATAGATTGCGTCGAGTGTTTCGGTCAAAGTACCGATCTGGTTATATTTGATAAGGATAGAGTTAGCAACCTTCCCATTAATACCACGCTGTAGTATCTTCGGATTGGTTACAAACAGGTCATCA
Source organism: Acinetobacter radioresistens DSM 6976 = NBRC 102413 = CIP 103788 (assembly GCF_006757745.1). Taxonomy (NCBI): domain Bacteria; kingdom Pseudomonadati; phylum Pseudomonadota; class Gammaproteobacteria; order Moraxellales; family Moraxellaceae; genus Acinetobacter; species Acinetobacter radioresistens. Next base: position 1,582,660 of record NZ_AP019740.1, read on the forward strand.
CCTACTAACTGAATCTTGTCACCAAGAATAGAAGTCAGGTAAGACCAGCCTTCCCAGTCAGACTCGTCCAGGCCATCTTCAATCGAGATAATTGGATACTGATTTACCAGACCTGCAAGATAGTCAGCAAACTGGTTGCTGGTGAATGCCTTATTGCCCTCACCTGCAAGGATATATTGACCATCTTTATAGAATTCTGAAGATGCACAGTCCAGCGCCAGCATAATATCAGAACCAGCTTTATAGCCAGTTTGCTCAATTGCTGAAAGAATTACAGTGATTGCTTCTTCATTTGAACGAAGGTTTGGTGCAAAACCACCTTCATCACCTACTGCAGTATTTAAGCCTTGTTTCTTTAAAACTGATTTTAAAGAATGAAAAATTTCTGCACCAGCACGCAGGCTCTCAGCAAATGAGGTAAAGCCCACAGGTTCAATCATGAATTCCTGAATATCAACAGTGTTATCTGCATGAGCGCCACCATTTAAGATATTCATCATTGGAACAGGCATAGTCAAAGTTTTCTGGCCACGCAGGTCTGCAATGTATTGGAAAAGAGGAATTTTCTTTTCATCAGCAGCAGCACGGGCAGCGGCTAAAGATACAGCCAGAGTTGCGTTAGCACCTAGTTTTTCTTTATTTTCAGTACCATCTAAAGCGATCATTGTATTATCAATGTCTTTTTGTTCGAATACTGATTTACCCAATAAAGCATCACGGATTAAAGTATTAACATTATTAACCGCAGTTTGAACGCCTTTGCCCAAATAGCGTGCTTTATCGCCATCACGCAGTTCTAAAGCTTCACGAGAACCAGTTGAAGCACCAGATGGTGCACATGCACGGCCAACTACGCCGGATTCCAAGATTACATCAGCTTCGATGGTTGGGTTACCACGAGAGTCCAAAATTTCACGTGCACGGATGTCAACGATTTGGCTCATGAACAATTCCTCAGTTGAATGAATAACAAGATGCAAGCAGCAGCATCAATGGGTATCTAATTTTTTGAATCCTTTAACCAAAGTATCCAATTCTTTTAATTGTGCTAAAAATGGCTCTAGCTGGTTCAGACGCAACGCACATGGCCCATCACATTTGGCCAGTTCCGGGTCAGGATGTGCTTCCAGGAATAAACCCGCAAGTCCTGTAGCCATACCAGCACGTGCCAATGTGGCAATCTGGGCACGACGGCCGCCCGCAGAATCGGCACGGCCCCCTGGCGTTTGCAAGGCATGGGTTACATCAAAAAATACTGGAACATTCATTTCTTTCATAATGTCGAAGCCCAGCATATCAACCACAAGGTTGTTATAACCAAAAGCTGAACCACGTTCGCACAAGATCAGTTTGTCATTGCCGGCTTCCAGACATTTATGCAGAATATGACGCATCTCATGGGGTGCAAGAAACTGGGCTTTTTTAATGTTGATAATAGCTTGGGTTTTTGCCATAGCTTCAACTAGATCCGTCTGACGGCTCAGGAAAGCCGGCAGCTGGATAATGTCGGCAACTTCTGCAACAGGAGCCGCCTGATACGGCTCATGCACATCAGTGATGATCGGAACATTAAAGTGTTTTTTAATGTCACCTAACCACTCGATCCCTTTTTCCAGGCCCGGTCCACGAAAAGAATTCAGGCTTGAACGATTCGCCTTATCAAAACTGGCTTTAAAGACATATGGGATATCCAGACGTTTACAGATATCGACATAGGTTTCGGCAATTTCGAAAGCAAGATCTTTGGATTCAAGTACATTCATACCGCCGAATAATACAAACGGCAAATGATTTGCCATTTGTATATCGCCTAAACGTACAATTTCTTGTGGTTTTAGTAGTGCCATTTAAACTTCCTGGTTTATTTCCTGAACAGTCTTATTTACGCTTCTGATACTGCTGTTTCGCAGCCCCGATAAAGCTAGCAAATAATGGATGACCATCACGTGGTGAACTTGTAAATTCCGGATGGAATTGTACTGCAATAAACCAAGGATGCTCAGGGATTTCAACAGTTTCTACTAAATGCTGTAGTGCAGAATAGCCTGAGATTTTCATACCCGCCGCTTCAATCTGAGCAATAAAGTGATCGTTCACTTCATAGCGATGACGATGACGCTCGCTAATTTCAGCTGCAGCATAAATATCACGGATTTTAGTTCCTGCAACCAGTTCAGACTTTTGAGCACCTAAACGCATGGTGCCACCAAGATCAGATTCAAGACTACGCTGCTGAAGTTCACCACGTTCATCTAACCATTCAGTAATCAGGCCAATAAGCGGGGCTTTAGTTGAACGGTTAAATTCTGTAGAAGTTGCATCAGCAATATTGGCAACGTGACGCGCAAACTCGATCACTGCAAGCTGCATACCCAAGCAGATACCGAAGAATGGAATCTGGTTTTCACGGGCATACTGAATGGCTTTCATTTTTCCTTCAGTACCACGCTCACCAAAACCGCCCGGAACTAAAATGGCATCAGCGGTGGCAAGCACTTCATTCACATCTTCAGCTTCAAGCTTTTCAGCATCTACATAGTCAATCTGTACTTTAACGCGATTTTGGATACCCGCATGAAGTAATGCTTCATTCACAGATTTATAAGCATCTGGAAGTTCAACATATTTACCAACCATGGCAACACGAACAGTAAATTCCGGATTCAGTAAAGCTTCAACTACGTTATCCCAGTCAGTCAGGTCTGCTTCTGGAAGATCGTTATAACCGAAACGTTCACAGATCAGGTCATCTACATTCTGTTCATAGAAGTTACGTGGAATCTGATAGATAGAACGTGCATCTTTGCACACTACAACTGCACGTGCTTCAACGTTAGTGAAGAGTGCAATTTTACGTTTGGTGTCAGCATCTACATCATGTTCGGTACGACAGATCAGAATATCGGGCTGAATGCCGATAGACAGCAATTCTTTTACAGAATGCTGGGTCGGTTTGGTTTTAAGCTCTGCTGCAGACTTAATATAAGGCAGCAGTGTCAGATGCATGAGCATGGTACGCTTATGACCAAGCTCGACCATTAATTGACGCACTGACTCCATAAATGGTAGTGATTCGATATCACCCACCGTACCGCCAATCTCAACAATTGCTACGTCATAACCTTCACCTGCACGGAGTACACGTTCTTTAATATTGTCAGTAATATGCGGAATTACCTGAACCGTACCACCCAGGTAGTCACCACGGCGTTCTTTATTTAGAACATCCTGATAAACACGTCCTGAAGTGAAGTTATTCAGTTTGGTCATTTTTGCACGACGCAGGAAACGCTCGTAATAGCCCAGATCAAGGTCAGTTTCAGCCCCATCCTCTGTAACAAAAACTTCACCATGCTGGAATGGGCTCATAGTGCCTGGATCGACATTGATGTATGGATCCATTTTGACCATGGTGACTTTTAAACCACGAGCCTCTAAAAGTGCTGCTACTGAAGCTGCTGAAATACCTTTACCTAGTGATGAAACCACACCACCAGTCACGAAAATAAAATGGGTCATTGAGTTTCTCGTACAATCGAGCCGAATTCGGCCTGCAATGTTGCGCAATTTTACTTTACTCGGCACCTATAAAGCAAAGTCATTCCGCATCAATTCATAGAACAATAAACAACTGGTTATTCTATCAGCATTTTCGATAAAAAATTAGGCGTAATGTGCATGATTTTTCTGACAGCTTTTACTGTTATAATAGCTTGGTCTCTTTTAAGTCCTGATTTATGCAATTATGAATAAGAAACTTTTGATTTGTGGTGCGATCGCAACAGGTTTGTTCCTCACCGCGTGTGTAAAAAAAGAAGCGCCAAAGGAAGAGGAGCAAGAACAGGTTGAAGTAGTTGAACAACAATCTGTAGCACCTGCACAAATTGAACCTCTAGAACCGGTTGAAGCTGAACCTGAAATTCCCGAGACAGTTGAAATTGTTCGTGAAGAAACGCCAAATACCACAACCGAAATTCGCCGCGAATATCGTGAACCTGCACCAGTTGAACCGAGACCCGAGCCTAAACCTGAGCCACAAAAGCCAGAGCCTAAGCCAGCTCCAGCACCAAAAGCAGACAGTACCGCCAGCCAGCAGAAATCCAGTTCAGATTCACAGAGCGAAGATGATGCTGTTGCAGCTGCTATTGCGGCTGCCTCACCTGCTCTTGAAAACTAAACAATCCGTTCTTCTGTTCAGTCAGAACAGTAAAAACCCGGTAAATATACCGGGTTTTTTATTAATGAAATGATGAGTTGAAGACTTTGATTTAAATAGATGGCTTTTTCACCCAAGCACTAGGATGCTGAGAAAAACCAATTTTGGGGTAGTAAGTAACAGCCTGTGGAGCTGCAAGTAAAGTCAATGTACATTCCGGTTGTAATTGCTGTTCTGTTATTTCAATGAGCTTTTTTTCCAATACCCTCTTTTTGAAATCTTACTGTCACTGCCAGATCAGCGAGATAACAGCAAAAATAAAAATCTGTAACCGATCTTGCTATACCTACTAATTCTTGTTTATACCATGCTGAGATGACCAGATTTGAATGCTGTAGCATGCCTGTGATCAGGTCTGCATTCTGGATGGGCCGTCTTGGACCTAATGAAGTTTTCTGTAAAAGGTCAATATACTGCTGCGTACTAACAGGTTCATTTATTAGGTAATGAATCGGTTCAGACATGATATTTTATCTCTTTTATGTTCCTATATTTTAAAGCCCCTTCTGTTTTATGGTTATGGAAGAGGCCAGCTATTTCAGGTTTTTATCATGTTATCTGTTTTAAGCAGACTATTCTTAGTTTACTGAAGCCAGTTTATGTTGTGCAATCAGATAGTCTGCCATTAAACGTGCCGCCCATGAACGTGTACGGATAATGCCTTCATAAAATCCGCAGTGGCTACCTTTACGGGTTGTAATCACCATAATATTTGGCATCTGCATAATCATTTCTTTATATGGCTCAAAATTATCAATATGGCAAACCGGATCATCTTCAGCATTTAAAATCATTAGAGGAATCTGGATATTGTCCATGACACAAACAGGATTGGTTGCCTGATTATAACTTTCAAAGTCTTTATAACCTGCCAGTTCAAAATAACAGCTCTGAAAGTCAGCCAGACTTTTAACAGCAAGTACTTTCGGCAATGACCCTGTATTTTTCCAGGCTTCCTGATAAGGATGAATAAATGATTTAAACAGTTTCTTTGTCATGGCCTTACTATAAAACGGGTGCACCTTCTGAAAACCAATTTCGGTATTATAGCCCGGACAAAAGGCGAAGGCGGCCTTAAATGGGGTATGATGACCTTCCTCTCCCAGATAACGTACCAACAGGCCAGTTCCTGCAGAAGAGCCTACGCCATACAATACAGATTCAGGAAATTTGCTCTGTATATGAATGAGCTGTTCACGCAGGTCATCAGTTGAACCAAACAGACAGATTTTCGGTACAGTCATTGGCAATTTGGCATGGCCACGGCGCAAACATAGCGCAATACGCCAGCCTGTATAGTGATGTAAATCACGTACCAGCTCGCTCATACTTTGTGGTGAGCCGGTAATCGTATGCATTAATACAATAGTGGGTACATCAGCCGGAAGTTGTTCGCCATACCAGGCAATACCGGTAGTCCCACCATCCTGCATGGTTAATGGCTCAATTCTGTCATACTTGAGCTTAATACGTCTTTTTTTGAACAGGTCAAAATATAGCAAGTGTGCATGCTGGTTCGCTAACCACGGTGTTGGCCGATACTTTTCCTTAAGCTGTGGCAAGTGCTCCAGTACCTGCTGGACTTTACCATTCGGGTCAAAGTAGAGTTTAGGCTGTTCAGCGCCTGTAACCTGATCCAATAGTTCTCGTGTCAGGGCAGTCAGCTTTTTTACCATCATTTGATTTAACTCTCGGTATATTTCTAAAGTATGAAGAATGAATTTTAAGTAAGCTTAATGGGCGGGAGGCATAAATGCTGCCATGCGCTGTCCCATTTGTGCAGCTAACGCTTCGAGACCACTTTTTGGCCGGATCATGACTTCAAAATCAATAATTTTGCCCTGCTCATTAAAACGGATCATATCGATTCCTTTTAACTGTTTTTCTCCGACATGAGCAGAAAACTCTAACACTACATTGTGACTATCTTCTGTGTAGAATTCTCGGTGATAAGTAAATTCCTCAAATATTTCAATGACATTAGTTAATATAAAACGAACGACTGTTTTACCTTCATACGGGTTGAATGCAACAGGTGACCGAAAAATCACCTGTTCATCTAAAAGTTCGTCCAGAACAGTCATATCACGGCTGCAAAGCATTTGGTGCCAAGCCTGTATGGCTTGTTGAGTAGTGGTCAGGGTCATCAGTTTTATCTCTTTAACTATTTATTGTTTTAAAGTTGAAAGTGGACAGACGGTATTAACAGGCCGCCTGCCCTATATAAAAACCTAAATAATGGCTGCCAGTTCAGCGCCCTGACGGATGGCGCGTTTAGCATCCAGCTCACCCGCTTCTCTTGCGCCTCCTATTAGATGCACACGTTTTCCGTCAGCTTGCAGCTGTTCGAACATGGCAGTATAAGATTCCTGTCCGGCGCAGATTACAACGTTATCCACTTCCAGTAGTATAGGTTTGCCGTCCACCGTAATATGCAAACCCTGATCATCAATTTTTTCATAATTTACACCAGACATCATTTGCACATGCTTATGTTTTAGGCCAGTGCGATGTATCCAGCCTGTGGTTTTACCCAGATTTGCACCTACAGCCTTTTGCTTGCGCTGTAACAGGTAGACTTCACGCAGTGAGGGTTCAATTTTAGGCTGTTTCAAGCCTCCCGTATGATGATAAGTCGTATCGATTCCCCACTCATCATAAAATTTTTCAGGATTCAAGCTGGCACTTTCCCCTTCATGTGTAAGGTACTCTGCTGTATCAAAACCAATACCACCTGCTCCGATAATTGCAACCCGCTTTCCAACAGGCAGGCGTTCTTTAAGCACTTCCAGATAGCTTAACGCTTTAGGATGATTCGCACCTTCAATTTCCAAGTGGCGTGGTGTTACACCTGTTGCAATCACAATATCATCAAAATTGGCCTGGCTTAGCTCTTCATAAGTCGCCAAATGATTCAAATGTAGCTGGATATTTGGCTGTAATTCAATCTGGCGCTGAAAGTAGCGAATAGTTTCATAAAACTCTTCCTTGCCCGGAATAGTCTTGGCAATATTGAATTGTCCACCAATCTGGTTACTGCTTTCAAAAATCTTGACCTGATGACCACGGCTGGCTGCATAAATTGCAAAACTTAAACCTGCCGGCCCTGCACCTATCACAGCAATCTGTTTCGGTGATCCAGATTCTTTAAAAATCAGTTCAGTTTCATGGCATGCGCGCGGATTAACCAGACAGGATGCAATTTTCATAGAGAAAATATGGTCAAGACATGCCTGATTACACGCAATACAGGTATTAATCTCGTCACTGCGGCCTTCACGGGCTTTTAAAACAAACTCGGCATCGGCCAGCATTGGACGTGCCATCGAAATCATATCTGCCTGTCCGGAAGACAGGACATATTCTGCCATTTCCGGGGTATTAATACGGTTAGATGTGATCAGTGGCAGCTTCACTTCACCTTTCAACTTTTCAGTCACCCAGGTAAATGCAGCACGTGGAACCTTAGTGGCGATAGTTGGAATACGTGCCTCATGCCAGCCGATACCAGTATTAATAATTGTCGCGCCAGCTTTTTCAATTTCTTTAGCCAGATAAACAACTTCGTCCAGTGTAGAACCGCCTTCTACCAGGTCCAGCATCGATAGACGGTAAATAATAATAAAATTCTCTCCGACTGCTTCACGGGTACGCTTGACGATTTCAATCGGAAAACGGATACGCTGCTCATAACTTCCGCCCCATTCATCATCACGATGGTTGGTGCGGGCAGCAATAAATTCATTGATCAGATAGCCTTCTGAGCCCATGATTTCCACACCGTCATAACCGGCATATTGTGCCATCTGTGCACAATTTACAAAGTCACTGACAGTTTGCCAGACTTCAGCCGAGCTTAATTCTTTGGGCTTACTCGGATTAATCGGGGCCTGAATCGCAGAAGGTGCAACCGGATCAGCCTGATAGGAATAACGTCCGGTATGTAAAATCTGCATGGCTATCTTACCGCCAGCATCATGAACAGCCTGAGTAATAATCTTGTGCTTTTCTGCTTCAGCAATAGAGTCAAGTTTAGAACCGCCAGCAAAGGTTACACCTGCATCATTAGGTGCAATACCGCCAGTCACAATCAGCCCTACCTCACCACGCGCACGTTCGGCATAAAATGCTGCCATCCGCTCGTATCCTTGTGGAGCTTCTTCTAGGCCCACGTGCATTGAACCCATCAATACACGGTTTTTTAATGTAGTAAACCCGAGGTCTAAAGGGGCAAGTAAGTGTGGATAGTACGACATTTTTTCTCCTTGGCTCGCTATCTTTGCTAGCTTATGCAACTTATTGCATAACTTATAATAGATATTCTTTTTTTATGCAACATGTTGCATAATGTCTGAAGCGTCATTTTTAAAGTTGCGGAATTCACCGATGTCTCTTGCCCATGTATTATTGACCAGTTTACTGGAAAGACCGAGTACCGGGTTTGAACTGGCACGCCGTTTTGACCGTTCTATGGGCTTTTTCTGGAATGCAACACACCAGCAGATTTACCGTGAACTAAGCGGTATGCTGAAAAAGGGCTGGATTTCTACAGTTGAAGAAGCACCCAGCCAAAGTAGAAAGAAAACCTATCAGGTTGAACAGGCAGGCCGTATTGAACTGGCCAAATGGATGATGGAACAAAGTCCGCCCGCCCAGTTACGGGAAGAGTTGATGGTACGTCTGCGTGCAGAAGCCCAGTTGGGTGGAAATATTGTACTACCCGAATTGCAGCGACATCTGGAATTACACCAGAATAATCTAAAACTCTACCAGAATATTTATGCGAAGGACTTTGCTGGAAGTGCGACCACTGACCGTACTTTATATATTCATAAAATGATTTTGCAGCTGGGTATTGATCTGGAAATTCACTGGATCAAATGGCTTGAAGAAGTTATTCCTGCATTGGAAAAGTTCTAGCACTGAGGAGTTAATCATGCCACTTTACCGCATGTATGATGGAGAAAACCTGTATGTGCGCCGGATTGGTCGCGGTCAGCCTGTACTGGTATTATCTGGTCTTGGAATGCAAAGCTGGCAATGGTTACCTTTTATTGCACGCAGCCTGAACCACTTTGAGTTTATTATTCCAGACTGGCGCGGTTTTGGGAGTTCTCGAAACTGCGCCATTCCTCAATCCTTAGATGCAATTTCCAGTCACTGGCAGGATGTTTCCAGACTGATTAACCAGTTGCAGCTGGATAATTTTATTTTGATTGCCTATTCAATGGGCGCCACTACAGCGATGCATGGTATGCACTATGCAAACCTGGGCAACAAGTTAAAGGCCTATTTACATATTGACCAGACGCCAAAAATTCTGGCAGATGAGAACTGGAAATATGGCCTGCTGGGTGAAAAGCATACAGAATGTAAGCTGTTATTGCGCCAGCTGCTTGACACTCTCTCTGGGCAATCCGATATACACAGCACCAGTCAGCTGGAAACACATACACGTACTGAACTGCTTCAGCTTTGGTACAGGTTTGTATCTTTACAGGGGAATAGCAGATTTTCTTCCCTGCTGTTTCATACCGCACTTAAAAAACCGAAACTGCAAAAATATCTGTTACCTCTTCAACGACTGGACTACCTGCGCTGGTATCTGGAAAGTTATTTGTACCATACTGAAGATTATCGCGAAGCACTGTCACAACTTGAATGTCCAGTAACTTTTTTTATTGGGCAGAATTCCAGCTTATATGCGGCAGAAGGACAAATGATCATTGCTAAAAGCCTGAAAAATGCTCACCCTGTTTATTTTGAGCATTCGGGTCATACGCCGCTTTTAAGTGAACCGGTTAAATTCACTCATGAGCTGCGACAATTTTTATTGGCTCAGATTCCTTAACCTGTTTGGTTTTTATAATTAAAATAAGGCACGGTCATATTTGATCGCTTCCAGATCGTAAACCTGATAAATACAGTCGAAGAGTGACCGGATGTTTTCCGTTTCGTCCATATTTCGAATAGTCAGAAAAATCGGGCTTTTTGCTGCCTCATCCAGTAAAGGCACATAATTTAAATGTGGAAAACGGATAGTATTGGCACTCTCAGGAATAATACAAATGCCCTCACCCGCAGCAACCAGTCCTAAAGCTAGCTGAATTTCACGAACTTCCTTAATGTTTCTAGGCTCCAGACCATGCTCAGAAAATAACGTGGTGATCTGTGTAGAAAAATTAGGTTTAGCCGTGTTTGGATAGCAAAACAGGTCTTCATCAACAATATCGGCCAGATATATACCTTCAATATGCTGTGCAATCGGATGGCTTGAATGTGCAGCGACCATTAGACGTTCTTCACGCAGTAAAATCCGGTGAACTGCCGGATCACTGATTCTCAGCCGTCCAAAGCCGACATCAATCCGACCTTCTTTTAGTGCCTGAATCTGGTCTCTGGTGCTCATCTCTACCAGTTGAATATTTAAATGGGGATGCTGCTGACGATATAAATAAATAATTCGCGGTAATAAACCGAATAAAAGTGAGCCTACAAACCCCATGGTAATACTGCGCTCAACCAAGCCTATACGCTTGGTCATCGATTTAACTTCTTCAGCATTCGACAAAAGTTTAACGGCATGCTGGTAAAAAAATTGACCGGCTGGGGTAGTCTGTAATGGCCGGCTGCCCCGTTCAAATAACTGGATACCCAGTTCACTTTCAAGGTTTTGTATTTGCCGGCTCAGCGGAGGCTGGGCAATAAATAGTTTTTCTGCAGCCTTGGTAAAACTCTGTTCTTCTACCACTGCCACAAAATAGCGTAAATGTCTCAGTTCCATGAGTCTTCCATACCTTTAAGATATATTAAAATGCAAATTCAGTCTTAGACACATTTTAATCATTCTTTTAAGGTATACACAAGAGATAAGTCAGCATAGATTTTCAATAATGTATAAATCTGTAGAAACATTACTCGTCGATATTCCGACCATACGTCCACATAAACTTTCTGTGGCAACCATGCAGACTCAGACCCTGGTTCTGGTGAAAATTACTGCAACAGATGGAACTGTAGGTTGGGGTGAAGCCACTACTATTGGTGGACTCAGCTATGGTGAAGAAAGCCCAGAAAGTGTTAAAGCCAACATTGACACTTACTTCGCGCCTCTGCTCTCCTCCGTTCAGAACCAGAACATTGCACAGATCTCAAAACTGATCCGCAAGACCATTAATGGTAACCGTTTTGCCAAATGTGCAATTCAGACTGCACTGCTGGACATACAGGCCAAACGCCTGAGCCTACCATTAAGTGAAATTCTGGGCGGTCGTTTACGTGACCGTTTGCCAGTACTCTGGACACTGGCTTCTGGTGATACAGACAAAGATATTGCCGAAGCTAAAAAAATGATTGAGCTGAAGCGCCATAATACTTTCAAACTGAAAATTGGCGCACGTCCATTACAGGAAGATGTTGATCATGTTATTGCCATCAAGAAAGCTCTGGGGCCTGAGGTCAGTATTCGTGTAGATATCAATCGTGCCTGGACAGAACTGGAATGTATTCGCGGAATCCAGCAGCTACAGGACGGTGGAATTGACCTGATTGAACAGCCTTGTGCTATCCAGAATACCGATGCTCTTGCCCGTCTGACCCAGCGTTTCGAAGTAGCAATTATGGCTGATGAAGCCTTAACCGGGCCGGACAGTGCTTTCCGTATTGCACAAAAGCATGGCGCCGATGTATTCGCAGTCAAAGTCGAACAGTCTGGTGGACTGATTGAAGCTTGTGATGTGGCCAAGATTGCCTGTCTTGCAGGAATCGACCTGTACGGTGGCACCATGCTTGAAGGCCCGGTCGGTACCATTGCCTCTGCTCATGCCTTTTCTACCTTTGAAAATCTGGCATTCGGCACAGAACTCTTTGGCCCACTTCTTCTGACCCAAGAAATTTTAACAACACCACTGCAATACGAGAACTTTGAACTGGTTGTGCCCAATGCACCAGGTCTAGGAATTGAAGTGGATGAAAACAAGATTGAACAATTACGTCGTTAAGGCAAGCGGATAAGGAGTTTTAACATGTTATTTCATGTGCGTATGGATGTGCATATTCCACTAGATATGCCAAGCGAGAAAGCGAACGAAATTAAGGCTGTTGAAAAAGCTTACTCCCAAGAGCTGCAACGCCAGGGTAAATGGCGTCATATCTGGCGTATTACCGGCCAGTATTCCAACATCAGTATTTTCGATGTGGAAAACAATGAAGAACTGCACAACATTTTGCAGGGTCTACCGCTTTACCCTTATATGAATATTGAGATCATGGCTCTGAATCGCCATCCATCTTCTGTACGTGAAAACGATTCATAAAGTTGATGCAGTAAAAAAGATGCAGTTCTACAGTTGCATCCGTACTTTCCTTTAAACGAAGGATAATAACAACAGACGGAACGAGGCCAGCCAGTGATGGCCAGCACATCAGGGAACCTTTCTCGCTTGTCGCCAGCCCCGTTAGCGTCTTATACATACTTAAGGAGTGATAGTATGAACCGTCAACAAATTGATGCGCTCGTAAAACAAATGAATGTCGATACCGCTAAAGGCCCGGTCGATGAGCGCATTCAGCAGGTCGTCGTCCGTCTGCTCGGGGATCTGTTCCAGGCCATCGAAGACCTCGACATCCAGCCCTCTGAAGTCTGGAAAGGCCTCGAATACCTGACCGATGCAGGCCAGGCCAATGAACTCGGCCTGCTCGCTGCCGGGCTCGGTCTTGAACACTACCTCGACCTGCGTGCCGATGAGGCAGATGCCAAGGCCGGTATTACTGGCGGCACTCCCCGTACCATCGAAGGCCCGCTCTATGTGGCCGGTGCCCCTGAGTCTGTCGGCTTTGCCCGTATGGATGACGGCTCCGAGTCCGACAAGGTCGACACTCTGATCATTGAAGGCACAGTTACTGATACAGAGGGCAATATTATTGAAGGAGCCAAGGTAGAAGTCTGGCATGCCAACAGCCTGGGGAACTATTCATTCTTTGACAAGTCCCAGTCCGACTTTAACCTGCGCCGTACCATCCTTACAGATGTGAATGGTAAATATGTTGCCCTGACCACCATGCCGGTAGGTTATGGCTGCCCGCCAGAAGGCACTACCCAGGCGCTTTTAAACAAGCTCGGCCGTCATGGTAACCGCCCTTCTCATGTGCATTATTTTGTATCGGCACCGGGTTACCGCAAGCTCACCACACAGTTCAATATCGAAGGTGACGAGTATCTGTGGGATGACTTTGCCTTTGCTACCCGTGACGGGCTGGTTGCCACAGCAACAGATGTGACTGATGAAGCTGAAATAGCCCGTCGTGAACTGGACAAGCCATTCAAGCACATCACTTTTAATGTTGAGCTCGTGAAAGAAGCAGAAGCTGCTCCTTCTAGCGAAGTTGAACGACGCCGCGCAAGCGCTTAAGCGTTATAGAGATACCGGGTTCAGCTCTTTTTAGCTAAACCCGGTGGCTTCCACAAATTTGGAAAGTCGGAGAACGGACATGCCACGTATTCCTGTAATCAATACCAGCCACCTTGACCGTATTGATGAATTACTTGTAGACAATTTTGAAACTGGTGAATTTAAACTTCACCGCTCAGTCTTTACAGATCAGGCCCTGTTTGATCTGGAGATGAAATATATCTTTGAAGGCAACTGGGTATACTTGGCACATGAGAGCCAGATTCCGAACAATAACGACTATTACACTACCCATATTGGCCGTCAGCCGATCATCATTGCACGTAACCGTACCGGTGAACTGAATGCTATGATCAATGCCTGCTCGCACCGCGGTGCACAGCTTTGCCGTTACAAGCGCGGCAACAAGGCCACTTATACCTGTCCATTCCACGGCTGGACATTTAATAACTCTGGTAAGCTGCTTAAAGTAAAAGATCCGGCAGATGCAGATTATTCTGACTGTTTCAATAAAGACGGTTCACATGACCTAAAGAAAGTGGCACGTTTTGAAAACTATAAAGGTTTCCTGTTTGGCAGTTTAAATGCTGATGTACCCCCTCTTGAAGAATTTCTGGGTGAAGCTACCAAAATTATTGACATGATTGTTGGCCAGTCTGATGAAGGACTGGAAATTCTGCGTGGTGCATCGACTTACACCTATGAAGGGAACTGGAAGCTTACTGCAGAAAACGGAGCTGATGGCTACCACGTTTCTGCCGTGCACTGGAACTATGCCGCGACAACCCAGCAACGCAAGGAAAAACAGGCTGGTGATAATGTTCGGGCCATGAGTGCAGGCGCATGGGGCAAGCAAGGTGGGGGTTCTTATGGTTTTGAAAATGGCCATATGTTGCTCTGGACCCAATGGGCCAATCCGGAAGACCGTCCCAATTATAGCAAGGCTGAAGAATACACCGAGCGTTATGGCGCCGCGATGTCCAAATGGATGATTGAACGCTCACGAAATTTATGTCTGTATCCAAATGTCTACCTGATGGATCAGTTTGGTTCACAAATCCGGGTATTACGTCCCCTGGCAGTAAATAAAACTGAAGTAACCATTTACTGTATCGCCCCTAAAGGTGAATCACCTGAAGCCCGTACACGCCGCATTCGCCAGTATGAAGATTTCTTCAATGCTTCTGGCATGGCAACTCCGGATGACCTTGAAGAATTCCGTGCCTGCCAAGCAGGATATGCCGGTATTGAACTGGAATGGAACGATATGTGCCGTGGATCTAAGCACTGGGTACAAGGACCAGATGATGCAGCTAATGAAATTGGTTTAAAACCGAAACTTTCCGGTATTAAAGCTGAAGATGAAGGGCTGTATCTAGCCCAGCATCAGCACTGGTTACATGAGATGAAAAAAGCGATTGCAGCAGAAAAGGCACTGGCTGATCAAGGAGAGAACGCATGAATGCAACAGCGAACCTCGAAACCGTAACACTGGAACAGGTCAGCCAGTTTCTTTTTAAAGAAGCCCGTTTTCTGGATGATGAACAGTGGGATGAATGGCTGGCCTGCTATGCGCCGGAAGCTTCTTTCTGGATGCCTGCCTGGGATGATGATGACAAACTCACTGAAAACCCGCAGTCTGAAATCTCCCTGATTTACTACCCTGACCGTCAAGGACTTGAAGACCGGATTTTCCGGATTAAAACAGAACGTTCAAGTGCCACCATGCCTGACACCCGTACCAGTCATAATATTTCAAATATTGAAATAGTTGAATGTGAAGGCGGCAAGGTCATGGTACGTTTTAATTGGAATACTTTGAGTTACCGTTATAAAACCAGCTACAGCTATTTTGGTATGTCACGTTATGTGATTGATTTTTCAGGTAATGAAGCAAAAATCCTGAGCAAATATGTAGTGCTTAAGAACGACTATATCAATCAAGTCATTGATATCTACCATATCTAACATGTATCAAATCTCAGCCAAACGGAATGTTGGCTGAGCGCTCCAGTTTTAATATTTTTGCAGGATTCAAGCCATGTCAAACCACAATGTAGCACTTCAATTTGAAGATGGCGTTACCCGATTCATCAGTGTTGCTCAGGGTGAAACTCTGTCAGATGCAGCTTATCGCCAAAAAATCAATATTCCTCTGGATTGCCGTGATGGCGCCTGTGGTACATGTCGTGCGTTCTGTGAATCTGGTAGCTATGACATGCCAGAAGAAAACTATATTGAAGATGCACTTAAACCGGAAGAAGCTGAAGAAGGTTATATTCTGGCCTGTCAGTGCCGCCCTACTTCAGATGCCGTATTCCAGATCCAGGCATCTTCAGATGTATGTAAAACTGAAATCCATAAATTTCAGGGTACTCTATCACGGGTTGAAAACCTGTCTGACTCGACAATTACATTTGATATTGAACTTGATGAAGGCCAGCCGGATATTCATTTTCTGGCTGGGCAGTATGTTAATGTTGAGATTCCGGGAACTACGGAAACCCGTTCCTATTCTTTTAGCTCAAAACCGGGCAATCGCCTGACTGGTTTTGTCGTGCGTAATGTACCCAATGGCAAAATGAGTGAGTTTCTAAGCAAAACTGTAAAACCGGGCGACAAGATGAGTTTTACCGGTCCATTTGGCAGTTTTTACCTGCGTCATATTAACCGCCCGGTCCTCATGTTGGCAGGTGGTACAGGTATAGCACCGTTCATGTCAATGCTACAGGTACTGCAAGAAAAGGGCTGTGAACAGCCTGTACGTCTAGTTTTTGGTGTAACCAACGACTTTGATCTGGTGGCTCTTGAAAAACTTGATGAGCTTCAGGAAAAATTTCCGTGGTTTGAATACTGCACAGTTGTAGCTAATCCGGAAAGCCTGCATGAACGTAAGGGATATGTGTCCAATCATATTGATCATGACTGGTTAAATAGCGGTGATGTAGATATTTATCTTTGCGGACCGGTGCCAATGGTCGAGGCAGTACGCGGCTGGCTGGACGCTGAAGGTGTTAAACCTGCAAACTTCCTGTTTGAAAAATTCTCTGCAAATTAATCTCTGTGGAGAAGCTTATGAATATGCAAAGATTTAATAATAAAGTAGTCATTGTTACTGGGGCAGCTCAAGGCATTGGTCGTGGAGTAGCTTTGCGTGTAGCGGCAGAAGGTGCTCAGGTAGTGATGGCAGACCGCTCTGACTATGTAGAAGAAGTATCAGCCGAAATTAAAGCGGCGGGTGGTAACGCTGTCACCATTCAGGCAGATCTGGAAACTTTTGCCGGTGCTCAGGCAGTCGTGAGTAAAGCAGTGGAAACTTATGGTCGTGTTGATGTACTGATCAATAATGTGGGTGGTGCCATCTGGATGAAACCTTTTCAGGAATTTTCTGAAGAGGAAATCATCAAGGAAGTAAACCGTTCACTTTTCCCGACTTTATGGTGCTGTCGTGCAGTTTTACCAGAAATGATTAAAAATCAGTCCGGTGTTATTGTTAATGTCTCTTCTATCGCTACCCGTGGTATTAATCGTATTCCCTACTCCGCTTCTAAAGGTGGTGTAAATGCCATAACAGCATCTTTAGCATTTGAACATGCCAAAGATGGAATCCGGGTCAATGCTGTAGCGACAGGCGGAACTGAGGCACCTCCACGGAAAGTGCCCCGGAATGACAGCCCACTTTCAGACGCTGAAAAACACTGGATGCAGGAAGTGGTTGACCAGACGATTGACCGGTCTTTAATGCACCGCTATGGAACTATTCAGGAACAAGTAAATGCCATTGTTTTTCTGGCTTCTGACGAGTCATCGTATATTACCGGCAGTGTCATACCGGTAGGTGGAGGTGATCAGGGTTAGACCTGATCTTATATAAAAAGATTCAACAGGATCATTGAATTTAATTGCATGGAGGCGAATGCGCAATGGCAACCCTGTTCAGGACATTAAAAGCAGACTGGTCAATTTCAGCAACTGTCGCAGGATTTCTGGCAGTGCTGATTTCTTATTCAGGTCCTTTAATTATTTTTTTCCAGGCGGCACAACAGGCTAATGTTTCTAGTGCCATGATGATTTCATGGATCTGGGGAATTTCAATCGGTGCAGCAGTTGCAGGAATTTACCTGTCCATACGTTATAAAACTCCGGTAATTACTGCCTGGTCTGCTCCGGGAACTGCCCTGCTGGTCACGTTATTCCCTCATATTTCCCTAAATGAGGCAGTAGGCGCCTATATCACTTCTGCATTAGTAATTTTTGCCATCGGTGCCACCGGCTATTTTGATAAATTATTGAAATGGATTCCTCAGGATGTAGCAGCTGGCATGATGGCGGGGATTTTATTCCAGTTCGGTCTGGGACTGTTTAAAGCTACAGATAGCATGCCCATCATTGTATTTGGCATGCTAGGGGTTTATCTGGTCGCAAAACGTTTAAGTCCACGCTATGCAATGATCTGGGTTTTAGTGTCTGGCATCGGTTTAAGTCTGATTCTTGGAAAAATGAATCCGGTTGAAATGAATTTTTCCCTTGCCATTCCACAATTCATCATGCCTGAGTGGTCATGGAATTCCACATTAAACCTGACTATTCCACTGATTCTGGTCAGCCTGTCCGGACAGTTTTTACCAGGTATGGCAATTATGAAACTGAGCGGCTATGACACGCCGGCCAAACCGATTATCAGTGTTACCAGTATTGCCTCTCTTGCTGTGGCCTGTGTAGGGGGTATCACTATTGTACTGGCTTCAATCACGGCAGCATTATGTATGGGTAAAGATGCCCATGAACTTAAAGACAAGCGTTATATTGCTGGGATCGCCAACGGTATTTTCTACATTTTGGGCGGTCTGTTCGCTGGCAGTATTGTCATGCTTTTTAGTTTGTTACCCAAGGAACTGGTAGCTGCATTAGCAGGACTTGCATTATTAGGAGCGATTGCCACCAATATTAGTATGGCAATGAAAAATGATGCTCAGCGGGATGCAGCGCTGATTACATTTTTAGCCACTGCCTCTGGCATGCATTTTCTGGGCCTCAGCTCGGTTTTCTGGGGTATCTGTATTGGTGTAATTGCACATCTGGTACTGAGTAAACATGAGCCAATTACGGCTGCTGTAGCTTCTACCCAAAGCTCGAAAAGCTGAAACAGGTTATCTATTTGACTAGGACATATTATGATTGATAAAAGCAGGACTTCCTTAGCCGAAGTGCTTTCACAGATTAAAGACAGCTCTACCATCATGATTGGCGGCTTCGGTACAGCCGGCCAGCCAGCTGAACTCATCGATGGCCTGATCGAGCTTGGCGTGCAGGATCTGGTCATTGTAAATAACAACGCCGGTAACGGTGATTATGGTCTGGCCAAACTGCTCAAGTCAGGCGCTGTACGTAAAATCATCTGCTCCTTCCCGCGCCAGTCCGACTCCTGGGTTTTCGATGAACTCTACCGTGCCGGCAAGATCGAACTGGAGCTGGTTCCGCAGGGTAATCTGGCCTGCCGCATCCAGGCGGCCGGTATGGGCCTTGGCCCCATTTATACACCTACCGGCTTCGGCACCCTGCTGGCCGAAGGCAAGCCTACCCTGCACCACGAAGGCAAGGACTATGTGCTGGAAAACCCGATCAGGGCTGACTTCGCCCTGATCAAGGCTCATCAGGGTGACCGCTGGGGCAACCTGGTCTACCGTAAATCTGCACGCAATTTCGGTCCGATTATGGCCATGGCAGCCGAGGTCACCATTGCCCAGGTCTCCGAGGTGGTAGAGCTGGGTGCACTGGATCCGGAACATATCGTGACCCCGGGAATCTTTGTCCAGCATGTCGTGGCGGTCACGCCATCGAGCCCGAATACCCACGCATAAGCCGCCAAGGAGAATATGATGAGCTATACCAAACTGACCCGTGACCAGATTGCAGCCCGGGTTGCCCAAGATATTCCGGATGGTGCCTATGTCAACCTGGGTATTGGCCTGCCGACCAGAATTGCCAGTTACCTGCCAGAAGACAAGGATGTATTCCTGCACTCGGAAAACGGCCTACTGGCCTTTGGTCCGCCACCGGCAACGGGTGAAGAAGACCCGGAACTGATCAATGCTGGCAAGGAATACGTCACCATGCTGCAAGGTGGTGCCTTTTTTCATCACGGTGACTCGTTTGCCATGATGCGTGGTGGTCATCTGGATATTTGTGTACTCGGCGCTTTTCAGGTGGCTGAAAATGGTGATCTGGCCAACTGGCATACCGGAGCGGCAGATGCCATCCCGGCAGTTGGTGGGGCAATGGACCTGGCTGTAGGTGCCAAGAAAGTATTTGTAACCACGGACCATGTCACCAAAAAAGGTGAACCAAAAATTGTGGCCGAACTCAGCTACCCAGCAACCGGCCTGAAATGTGTTGACCGTATCTATACCGACCTGTGCGTGATTGATGTCAGCGCGGAAGGTCTGAAGGTCATCGAGAAAGTCGACGGGCTGTCTTTTGACGAGCTGCAGTCACTGACCGGTGCCCGCCTGCTTGATGCCACCTCAAATTGATAGATTCACTGTCCCCATGCAGCAGAGAATAGAAGGTCAGAACCCATGAAGAATGCTTATATTGTTGATGCCATCCGTACTCCCTTTGGCCGTTATGGCGGCGGTCTGGCAGCCGTCCGTGCTGATGACCTCGGTGCCGTGCCGATTCAGGCCTTGATGCAGCGTAACCCGGGCGTGGACTGGAACCAGCTCGATGATGTGATCTATGGTTGTGCCAATCAGGCGGGTGAAGACAACCGTAATGTCGGCCGCATGTCAGCCCTGCTGGCAGGTCTGCCATATCAGGTACCAGCCACGACGGTTAACCGGCTGTGTGGCTCGTCCATGGATGCCATCGCCATGGCAGCGCGTGCCATCAAGGCCGGAGAAGCCCATCTAGTCATTGCCGGTGGGGTAGAAAGCATGACCCGTGCGCCCTTTGTCATGGGCAAGGCTGAATCGGCTTTTAGCCGCAGCCAGAAGATTGAAGACACCACCATGGGCTGGCGGTTTATCAATCCCAAGTTGAAAGAAATGTATGGTGTTGAAACCATGCCACAAACTGCCGAGAATGTCGCTGAGCAGTTTGGCATTAACCGGGCAGACCAGGATCGCTTTGCCCTGACCAGCCAGCAGCGCACGGCTGCCGCCCAGCAGCGAGGTTTCTTCGCACACGAGCTGACCCCGGTAACGATACCGCAGCGTAAGGGGGAAGCAGTAGTGGTTGATAGCGATGAACATCCACGTGCCTCAACCACGCTTGAGGGCCTGACCCGGCTTAAACCTGTAGTCAAGGCAGAAGGCACGGTCACTGCGGGCAATGCTTCAGGAATTAATGATGGTGCAGCCGCAGTACTGGTGGCTTCAGATGAGGCTGTTGCCCGGTACCAGCTCAAGCCGCGTGCCAGAATTGTTGCGGCGACCACGGTAGGCGTTGAACCCCGGATTATGGGCTTTGCCCCGGCTCCGGCCATCCGGAGACTGCTGGACCAGACGGGCATAAGTCTTGAGCAGATGGATGTAATCGAGCTGAATGAAGCATTTGCGGCACAGGCACTGGCCTGCACCCGGGATTTAGGATTGCCGGATGACAGTATCAAGGTGAATCCGAATGGGGGTGCAATTGCGCTAGGTCATCCACTGGGTGCTTCGGGAGCGCGGCTGGTGACCACTGCACTCAATCAGCTGGAACAGAGTAATAGCCGTTATGCGCTGTGTTCGATGTGTATCGGAGTCGGTCAGGGTATCGCCATGATTATTGAACGGGTTTGAACAATTTCAAGGAAATTATAATGCCAACATTTACTTTAAATGATATTGCCCTGCACTATCAGACTTTTGGCGATACAGACAAGCCGGCACTGATTTTTTCCAACTCGCTTGGAACTAATTTGAGTATGTGGCAGCAGCAACTAGATTACTTCCAAGCTCACTTTTTTGTCATATGCTATGACACACGCGGCCACGGCAGCTCCTCTGCACCTCCAGGTCCTTATACGCTTGAACAATTAGGTCTGGATGTTATTCACCTGCTTGACCACCTTAAAATACAGACCGCCAGCTTTTGTGGAATTTCTATGGGCGGCCTGACAGGACAATGGCTTGCGATCCATTATCCTGAACGCTTTAATCACGTTGTAGTCTGCAATACAGCAGCAAAAATTGGACAGGAACAGGCTTGGCTGGAACGCGCCAGTTTGGTCCGTGAACAGGGCTTAAAGCCTATTGCTGCAACTGCTGCTTCACGCTGGTTTACCGAACCCTTTATCCAGAGCCAAACAGCAATTGTAAAGCATTTGAGTAACGACCTAGCAGCTGGCAGCTCCGAAGGTTATGCAAGCTGTTGTGAGGCTCTGGCTAAAGCGGATTTACGTGATCAGCTTAAAGAGATTAAAGTGCCAGTATTAATTATTGCAGGTACAGCAGATCCGGTCACTACCGTAGAAGACGCTGAATTTATGCTTGAGCGTATTCCAAATGCTCAACTTGCCAAAATAAATGCTTCTCATATTTCAAATATTGAACAGCCTGAAATATTTAAACAGATAATCTCAGATTTTATAAGATAATTTAAAATCTCATTTTCTTTTTAAATTTCAAAACCGGATAAATTAATTTATCCGGTTTTTTATTAAAATTTTTATTAAGTTAAAATAATTTTATACATTTTTATTTTACTCTATCTATAAAATATTTTTTATATAACTATAAAAATAATATATAAATTTCTATTTTCATTAATATGATAAATATTTTTCAAGATCAAATAATTAAATAATAAATTTTAGTCATACCTTTATTACATAAATATATACTGATTAAGTTTTTGACTTAATACAAGCTCCCGCCTAATTTATCAGCATAATTACTCAGTACTTCACAGATTGGAGGTGAAGAATGAATAAAAGTCAGATCAATATTCATGATCTTATAGACTATGCGAAATTTACGCCTTTTCATTGGAAGGTATTAATTTTATGCCTGATCATTATTATTTTTGATGGTTATGACTTGGTTATTTATGGGGTCGCACTACCGCTATTAATGCAGCAATGGTCATTATCGGCAGTGCAAGCAGGCTTACTGGCCAGTGCAGCATTATTTGGAATGATGTTTGGCGCCATGATTTTTGGCACGCTATCTGACAAACTGGGCCGCAAGAAAACTATTTTAATCTGTGTTTCACTGTTTAGTGGTTTTACTTTTATAGGCGCTTTTGCCAGTGGTCCTGTCGAATTTGCAATATTACGCTTTATTGCCGGGCTAGGTATCGGAGGGGTTATGCCAAATGTTGTAGCCCTTATGACAGAATATGCACCAAAGAAAATTCGCAGTACTTTAGTCGCAATCATGTTTAGTGGCTATGCCATTGGCGGTATGGTATCTGCCTTACTTGGTGCCTGGTTAGTCAAAGATCATGGTTGGCAGATTATGTTTTACATAGCGGGTATTCCTTTACTGTTTTTACCTTTACTCTGGAAACTTCTGCCTGAATCTCTTGCATTCCTGATCAAGTCCCAAGACGAGCAACAAGCTAAAAATATTGTTCAGAAATTATCTCCTCAGCTAGCTGTAGGGTCTGAGACTGAACTTTATTTAAATGAAAACATTGATCATCAGGGTGCACCTGTTCGTGCCTTATTTCAGCGTGGACGTACTTTCAGTACATTCATGTTCTGGATAGCCTTTTTCATGTGTCTATTGATGGTCTACGCTTTAGGAAGCTGGCTACCAAAACTGATGTTGCAAGCAGGCTATTCACTAGGTGCCAGCATGCTGTTTCTGTTTGCCTTAAATATTGGGGGAATGGTAGGAGCAATTGGTGGTGGAGTACTGGCAGACAGATTCCATCTGAAACCTGTCATTACTACCATGTTTATATTAGGTGCTCTTGCCCTGATCTTACTAGGTTTCAACAGCCCGCAATTTGTGCTGTATAGCTTGATCGCGATTGCTGGCGCAGCAACCATCGGATCGCAAATTCTACTTTATACTTTTGTCGCACAGTTTTATCCAACAGCTGTACGTTCAACCGGTTTGGGATGGGCATCCGGTATAGGCAGGATTGGTGCAATTGTTGGACCTGTATTAACAGGTGCCTTACTTACACTGGTGTTACCACATCAGATGAACTTTTTAGCGATTGCTATTCCCGGTATTATTGCTGCCCTAGCAATTTTTCTGGTCAATTTAAAAGTATCTGTAACTGCTAGCCCTGCTCCACCTTTAAATACAACGACCTCATTAAATACTTAACTTATCTATGTGCCCAGGATGGGCACATTATTTCAAGAAATGGAACTAAACTCTATGAATGAATTAAAAACTAAACATCTTGCAGTTTCTTCAGGGGTTATGCTGGCAGCATTTACGGCATCTCTACCGCTTTGGGCAGCTGAATCTCCGCTAGGTAATCAGGATACAGCAGTTCATCAGAGTACACCGCTTCCAGAGAATATTGCAGGAAGTCCCGTACAGCAAAACAAAGCTTCTACTGCTGCTCCAAGTTTACCTGTACTTTTTCCAGTTGAAGATGAATGGAAATTTACCTTAAAAAATGCATATATTGATCGTAACTTTGAACGTTCCGATTTAAAAGATACCGGCAGCTGGTCACAGTCTGCTTCTTTATTCTATAAATCCAGAATGATTGACACCCCACTTGAGATTGCAGGACTGCCAGTCAAAATTGGTGCAGATGCCTCAGTACAGTACGCGGTACGTTTAAGTTCAGACAAACACGTTGCCGATACTGTTCTACCTTTTGATCCGGTAACTCAAACGCAAGCACGCGACTTTTTAAAATATGGCGCTACCTTAAAACTGGGTTATGACAGAACATTGCTCAGTTTGGGTGAGTTATAGCTGGATTTACCGGTTACTGCCGTAGATGCCAGCCGACAACTATTGACGTCCTATTGGGGAGCTAATCTTAAATCACAACTGACCGACCAGTTAAATCTGGAAATTGGCCATATTACCAAGGTTTCGCCACGCAATGAAGAAGACTTTCGCAAGTTTTCATTTACTTCAAACGGCATAACCGAATTTTCTGATGGCTTAAACTATATTGACCTGCGTTATCAGATCATGCCAAATCTTAAAGCAGAATATTATTTTGGTAATCTGGAAAATCTATATAACAAGCATTACCTTGGTCTAGATCATACCTGGAAACAGCCAGAGTTTTCAGTTAACTCACGCTTTAAATATTTTAATGCTCAAGATACCGGAAATAATTTTGACATAGATGCACAAAATGTAGGTCTACTGGAAACTCTCAAGATTAAAAACCATAGCTTTGGTATCGGTTACCAGCAAATTATTGGTGAGTCTGCTTACCCGCTTCCAGACGGTTTCTTGCCAGAAACTTATTTTATTAACTGGAATACCACCGGTTTCTTCAAGCAAGATGAAAAGTCATATCACTTTATCTACGGTTATGACTTTAAAGACCATGTACCGGGCCTGAATACGACACTGAAGTATGTATATGGCAATGACTTTAAAACTGCAGATGGCCGAGAAAACAAGGAAAGTGAATCAAATATTATTGTAAATTATGCATTCCAGCAGCCTGCGCTGAAGGGTGTAGCTCTGCAATATATTCTGATTAATTACGACGTCAAATACGGTAATGACTTTACCGAGAACCGGTTCTTTGTAAATTACACCAAGAAATTTTAAGCTTGCTTAAATATACTTCAAAGCCAGAAGCCCTGAAATTTCATATTTTAGGGCTTGTTTTTTTACCTGTAATTAAAAGTCTTTTTATATTTATAATAAAAATGCCGAATTAATGCCCATATATTTACTAAAATTTCTCATATGGCTACTTTTTAATATTTAATCTCTATAATTGCCAATGCTAACTACTGTGTATATCTTCTTCCTATATAGAAGAAGAGAAAATACGATCATTTATATATTTTAAATAATGATTATCTAGCAAATAGTACAACTGGCATAGCCATAAGGATATCTAGATGAGTGAAGTCATATATACGAAAGAAGAAAAACGGAAACGGGTCTTGGGAATTGTCGGGGCTTCCTCCGGTAACCTGGTGGAATGGTTCGATTTTTATATTTATGCTGTTTTTGCCATGTATTTCCAGCATGCACTTACTGCACCAGATATGACTTCTACCGCACAGGGTATTTATGTCTGGGGAGTATTTGCGGCAAGTTTCTTTATGCGTCCAATCGGTAGCTGGCTTTTTGGCCGTATTGCTGATACCCGGGGCCGTAAACAGTCGATGGTTATTTCTATCAGTTTGATGGCTATAAGTTCTTTCCTTTTCGCCTTACTGCCTACATATGAACAGGTAGGTATGGCAGCTCCATTTTTATTATTACTGGTTCGACTGTTACAAGGTTTATCGGTTGGGGGCGAGTACGGAGCGGTTGCAACCTATATGAGCGAGATTGCATTAAAAGGCCAGCGTGGTTTTTATGCTTCTTTTCAGTATGTCACCCTCTCCGGCGGTCAACTTCTAGCGAGTCTGCTAGGTGTGATCCTGCTTGCTTTTATGAGTGAACAACAGTTAATGGACAGCGGCTGGCGTATTCCGTTCGTCATCGGGGGTATTACCGCCATTATTTCTTTGCTGGCCCGTAGCCGTCTTGAAGAAACTCTGTCACATGAAGACAGTGAGCGTAAAGAGTCTGGTAGCCTGCGTGCATTATTTCAGAAACACTGGAAAACCTTTTTACTGGTGGTTGGCTATACCTCGGCAGGTTCATTAACTTTCTATGTTATTACTGTTTATTCAAAAACCTACCTAACCAATATCGGTATTGATGGCAAGACTGTCGGTTTTATGATGACCTGTGCCCTATTTGTATTTATGCTGGCGCAGCCGATATTCGGTATGATTTCCGACCGGATTGGACGACGGGCATCTATGCTGCTGTTTAGTGCCACCAGTGCTATCTTTATCTATCCAGTAATGGTTGTCGGGATGCGACACTTCAGCTATTCACCTGTAATCGTAACGCTCCTGCTTATTTTCCTGATGATGTTGCTGAGTTTCTATACGTCTATTAGTGGCCTGGTTAAAGCAGAAATGTTCCCGACCCATGTTCGTGCACTTGGTGTCGGTTTCTCTTATGCAGTAGGTAATGCATTATTTGGAGGCTCGGCTCCTGCCGTTGCTTTAAAATTTAAAGAAGCAGGGTTTGAAAATACTTTCTTCGTTTATGTTATTGTCATGCTTGTTATCTGTTTCCTGTGTAGTTTTGCACTACCAAAAGAACCAGAATATCTTCATCATGACCACTAATTAATAAATATAAAAAACCTGTCTAATGACAGGTTTTTTATATTTTAAGATATGAAGTCTAGAAAACTATAAGGCTCAGGTATACAGCATATTTAAGATGAGTGCCATAACCTGTTCTGTTTTCTCTGCATGTAACCAGTGGCCTGCCTCAACCTCTTCAATCCGTGCAAATGGAAACTGCTGGTGAATTGCCTGAAAATGTTTTTCTTTGGAAATATAAGGTGACTTGCTACCTTTGATGAATAAGGTTGGAATGGATGAGGGCTCAATAGTTTCCCATGCCAGAATATTCGGGTAATTGTTCGCCAGAGCATCGACATTAAACAGCCAGTGCCCAGCCTTAAAGGATTTCATCAGGAACTGTATAACCATTTCTTCCTGAAGGTATTCACGCATAATTGTCATTGCTTCAGGTCGGGTTTGTACATCACTGGCTTCTACTGCTTTTAATGCCTTAAAAATCTGCTCATGTTCACCATGATTACTATGCACAGGTGAAATATCCAGTACGATCAACTTTTCTACCCACTCCGGTCTTAAAGCCGCAATTTTCATCACAACTTTTCCGCCCATAGAGTGCCCGATCAGAATGACTTTCTCCAGTTTAAAGGGTTCTAAAGTTTCGATTACATCTTGTGCCATCAGTTCGTAATTATGTTCGGCCGAATGCCCAGACTGTCCATGATTCCTCAAATCCAGCTGAAAAATATCACGGTCTTTTATACCCCGTGCCAGCATATTCAAATTACTGTAACTACCAAATAAACCATGCAACAATACAACTGGAGTTTGTGTAGTGGCCTCAGAAGCAGTTTGTATATGATGATGTAATTGCACAAAACTATCCTTTGAATGGCTGAACAATAAGTTCAAGCATAACATGCCTGACTGTAAGCTCATGTGGCAAAAAATGTTTCTACAATAGTCCCCTCTAGGTTTCAAGCCAGCACTTTATATTTACCAAATACACTCGAATTGTTTACCAAGTTGCATATTTCATTGCTTTAGAGTTGGCTAGATTAGTACCAAATTATTTTCTTATTTTTAAATTTAGTCATATTCAAATAATAAAGGAGCCTTGTCATGCCGGAACGCTATGTGCGCTACTATCCCGGAGTAGAACAAAAACAGCCAGATGAGGACCGTCTGATTCAGGAAATTGTCGAGCAGATGGCTGAAACAAACTGTAAAGTCTTTGATAAACACCGTCATGCTGTCCGTGATGCTCATGCAAAATCACATGGATTCTTAAAAGGAATTTTGAAGGTTCCTGAAAATTTGCCTGAACATTTGCGCCAAGGCCTGTTCGCTCACCCTGGCCATTATGATGTTATGGTGCGTCTTTCTGCTGCCCCGGGAGATTTGCGTAGCGATAAGATTCCGGCACCTCATGGCTTTGCTCTTAAAATTTTAAATGTTCCCGGACACCGGTTACTTCCTGATGATCCCAGTGATGGTCATAATCAGGATTTTTTAATGGTCAATATACCGGTACTGGCTTTCGGGACAGTACGAAAATACAAACAGATGCTGCCTTTCATTACCCAAGGCGAGCAGGCACCTGAGAGTATGATGCGCGGTATGCGTTCAGTATTACGTGGCGTTAATCAGTTAGTAGAATCTGCAGGAGTTCCCGCGCCTGCAACTTTGCAAGGTCTGGCTCGCAGCCAGAACCACATATTAGGTGAGACCTATCATACAATGGCTGCGTTACGCTATGGCGATTATATTACTAAGATTAGTGTTGCCCCTGAGTCCGATTCAGTAAAAACACTTACAGGACAACAGATGCAGATTGAATCCGAGTCCACCATCCGTGATCTGGTCAGGGATTTTTTTAAACATAATACTGCTGATTACGTAATACGTGCGCAACTTTGTACTGATCTTGAACGGATGCCAGTTGAGGATGCAGCAGTTTTATGGCGTGAAGAAGAATCTCCACATCAGAATATTGGTATTCTGCATTTTCCCCAGCAGGATACTTTTGGTCCGGCCCGACGGGTGTATTCAGATGATGTCCTTTCTTTTAATCCTTGGCATGGAATTCGTGAACATCAGCCATTAGGGTCGATTATGCGGGTACGAATTCAGGCTTATGAACATTCCTCATCATTTCGCCATCGCATGAATGTACAGCCCCGAGCTGAACCACGAAATATTGATGAGATGCCTGACTGATATAAACTTCTAGCTAAAGCTTTAATATGTTGATTTAGCTGAATTACATTAGAAATAAACTTTAAGCAATGGAGCATAATAACTATGAAGAAACTGGTTGTTTTTTCTGGTGCAGGCATGAGTGCAGAAAGTGGAATTAATACCTTTCGCGACAGCAATGGACTTTGGGAGCAATACCGTATTGAGGAAGTCGCTACGCCTGAAGCCTGGTCCAAAAATCCTGAACTGGTACAACGATTTTATAATGAACGGCGTAAAAATATTCTTGATGCCGAGCCGAATGCTGCACATCAGGCTATTGCCAGTTTAGAAGATAATTTTAATGTCGAGGTGATTACCCAGAACATTGATGATCTGCACGAGCGCGCAGGAAGTAAGCGGGTATTACATTTACACGGGAATATTCGCCTAGCAAAGACATCAGGCCCGGACGCGCAATATACTGAAGAGTTTTATCCGGTTGACGGCTGGGAGCTTGACCTCCAGCAACATAAATGTCGGCAAGGTTATTCTTTGCGGCCCCATGTGGTCTGGTTTGGTGAAACTGTGCCTGCTTATGAACAGGCCATTAAACTTGCAAGACAGGCTGATATTTTTATTGTGATAGGTTCAACACTGTCAGTATATCCTGTTGCAGCTCTGGTTAATGAGATTCCTGCTCATTGTGAGGCTTACTATATTGACCCAAAAGCCGATCATGTGCAGCTCCCTGAACAGTACCAGTTACTTTCCATGACTGCCACGGAAGGAATGCGGTATTTAACAGAAAAATTAAAACGGTTATAAGAATGTTTTTATTTTCTGTTTACTGAATTGCTAGCTAAATGTTCAGGAAAATACAGACTAAACCGGACCCCTTCTGGCATATTTTTAACTTCTGTTATCCCTTCATGAATACTCATAATTGACTGAACAATTGCAAGCCCTAAACCTCCAGAACGTCCTTGCTGGTGTCTGGCCGGATCACATTGATAAAAGCGTTCAAACAAATGTGGCAAATGTTGTTCAGCAATATATACATCATATGTCAAAACATGAATTGCATTATATATTTTACCTGCCAGCGTTATCCGTTCAGCTATTATAGAAATATGGCCATTCTCTGTACTATATTCAATCGCATTGTTTAAAAGGTTGGAAACTGCTCTTTGAAACAATAAATAGTCAGCATGGATAAATGTAATCTTGAGGCGGCTGTTAATCTGCAGATTTTTTTCTTCAGCAATTAATTCGAAATATGCCAACAGTTCATTCAGACTACTTTTTAGATTAACCTCTATAATACTTAGGCTATTTTGAGAATGATCAGCACGTGCCAGAAATAGCATATTTTCAACCATCCTTTTCAGACGTTCATATTCTTCCAAATGGGAAAATAACAAATCCTGATAATCGGCCTTTTCACGATTTTGACTAAGCAGAATCTGCGTCTGTCCAATCAGATTATTTAAAGGCGTCCGAAACTCATGTGCCATATCTTCAGAAAAGCGGCTCAGTTGCTGATAACCTTGCTCAATCCGCTCCAGCATACTGTTCATGGCGGTAGAGAGTAGTCTGATTTCGTCACTTTGACTGGTTTCGCTGACACGCTGGTTCAGCTTTTGAATATTGATTAACCGGGTCTGCTCACTTAAATCTCTTAGTGGTGCAAGGCCATAATAACTGACTAAAGCACTCAATATACATACCGTCAAGATTCCTAGCCCAATGTAACCTACAAGCTTTAAGGCAAAGCTATAGAGGACCTGCTCTCGCTCATCGAACTGCTTACCTGCAATCAGCAAATACTGCTGTCCCTGATAATTGATTGTTTTCCATGCCAACCTTGTAGTGGCCTGCTGTTTCTTATTATCAATGAGCCAGGTTTGTTCGGCTTTAGGCAAAATGGGTATATGAATCTGTAAGGGATTAATATAAATCAGAGCAGTTCCGTTCTGATTTTCTAATATAAGCAGATTATCCTGATTTCCAAGCATATTTTCATAAAGTTTGGGCCGCTGAATCAGGCTATTTAAATCGCTAGAATTTTGAATCAGGAGTTCCAGCCGCTCTACCCTGGCTCGCAATGCTTCATCCTGCTGGCGCTTTAATACCTGATCCATACCATTGTAAGCCAGTAGACCTATCGCTAAAAACACTGCACAGGCAATACCGATAAATAATAAGCTCAGCCGAACTGCAAGCGAATGCCGGAATATACTCATGTGTTTGTATCAAGTTTATAGCCCATACCACGTATGGTATGAATCAGTTTAGGCTGATAAGCATCATCAATCTTAGCACGCAGGCGACGTACTGCTACATCAACCACATTGGTGTCAGTATCAAAATTGATATTCCAGACTTGGGAGGCAATTTGGGTACGTGTCATGATTTCGCCCTGATGCTCAGCCAGAAATCTGAGTAAAGCATATTCTTTGTTGGTTAATTCAATAAGGTCCCGGTCACGGTAAACCTTGTGTTCGAGCAAGTCGATTTTCAGATTCTCGACCTGCAACTGTTCGACTACTTTAGTAGATGAACGCCGTAACAAGGTTTTAACTCTTGCCAGTAACTCAATATAGGAAAAAGGTTTTACCAGATAGTCGTCAGCACCCAGTTCCAGACCTTTGACCCGGTCTAAAACACTGTCACGGGCGGTCAGGAATAATACCGGAACTTCCGAAAACTGGCGCAAGGTCTGAATCACCTGCCAGCCATCAAGCTCTGGTAACATCACATCTAGGATAACCAAGTCAATTGCATGCTGTTCAAATAGCATAAGACCTTCCCGTCCGTCATGTGCAAGCCATGTTCGGTAACCTGACTCAGTCAGACCCTTGGCCAGATAGCGCGCTATTTTCTGTTCATCTTCAATAATCAAGATATTCATTTCAAAACCATTTTTCCATTACGCCTAAATGACAAATCTGTAATCTACTTGTCATCCAACAAGACCACATCTCTTTTTATTATGTTTTCAGGATTTAAGGAGATACTCATGTTAAAGCCATCTTACTGGCCTGTTCTGACGGCAAGCTTTATTTTAGCTTCAGGTTTTATCACGACATTGTCTGCGAAAACACCTGAACCAATACAGCAATATAATTTAAGTCTAAAGCTTGCTGAACATTTAGCTGATCATACCATTACTGCCTGTCATGCCCAGCAAAAGAATATTGCAGTCGCGGTACTGGACCGGGGTGGCAATATACTGGTACTCAAACGTCACGAAAGTGTTGGTCCACATAATACCCTTGCGGCACAGCGTAAGGCTTATACTGCACTGTCTACCAAAACACGGACTTCTGTCCTGAACCGTAATGCTCAAAATAACCCTGAAGCCAGTAATTTGAACACCCTAAATGAACTGTTGCTACTCGGTGGCGGTATTCCAGTAACCTATAAAAATGAAGTGATTGGTGCAGTAGGAGTCGCAGGTGGAGGTGGTGCAGCACAAGATGAAGCATGCGCCGAACAGGGTGTCCAAAAAAGTTTATCACAGGAGTAAAAACATGAAAAAACTCATTATTGCCGGTTTAAGTCTATGTGCAGCCCAATTCAGTTTTGCTGCAGCTAATCCGCTCAGTGTGCATGTACTTAACCTAGAAACAGGCTTGCCTTCATCTAATGTTGAGGTCACGCTTGAAGAACAGATTAAAGGAAAATGGGTTCAAATCAGCCAGTCTAAAACCAATGAAAATGGCCGTATTACTGCACTTTATCCGGAAAACAAGAATTTTCATCAGGGGCTTTATAAAGTTACCTTTAAAACAGGTGACTGGTTTAAAACACAGAAACAGGATACTTTTTTTCCCGAAATTCCGGTCATTTTTGAAGTGAAGGGCACTGTACCCCACTATCATATTCCACTCCTACTCAGCCCTTATGGATATTCTACTTATCGTGGAAACTAATCAGTACTAAAATATTAGCCGGCGCTATAGTTTAAGCCGCTGGCTTTTTATTGATCTCTTTGAATTTTAAAAATATAAATAATCTTATTTCTCAAGTTATTCTACGACTTTTATACCAAGATACTACAGATAAATTCTGGTCAGCTGCATTTATTTCCATTTTAATACGCTTCTAATGCTGAGTTTTTATCTGAAATCAGGTTTAGAGTCATAGGGGAGCTTTAACTTATTCTTATAACAAATCTTTCCCTTATACTTTCATTGTTTTATATATGAATAAACATGGTCTGATCTTTTAAAAACTCAGCTTTTTTACCTTAAGAATCTAGTCTTAAATTCTTAGGCTATTAGTATTTACCAGTCCAGGATACTTATGAAAAGCTCTGCTTCCCTATCTGCCTTTCCATATAAAAAACTTCTTCTGAGTGCCTGCATTCTTCAGGCAAGCTGGGCTCAAGCACAAGAAGTTGTACAGCTTGCACCAATTACGCTTGAAGCTACACGTACCGATACGAGCTGGCTTGAAACACCGGCATCTGTCTATCGTATAGAACAGCCACAAAATCAGAATAATCTGGATGTGAATCTGTCAGAAACCCTAAAAGGTGTTCCAGGGCTGCAGATTAATAACCGTGAAAACTATGCGCAAGATCTGCAAATTTCCATGCGTGGCTTTGGTGCACGTTCAACATTCGGGGTACGCGGTATACGCTTATATGTTGATGGTATTCCTGCCACCATGCCGGATGGTCAAGGTCAGACCTCAAATATTGATTTGGGCAGTCTCGACCATATAGAAGTATTAAGTGGTCCATTCTCTTCCCTGTATGGAAATTCATCTGGCGGGACTATTCTTACCACGACACGTAAAGGCAAAGGTCGTGATTCTGTTGAATTGGGTTATGCCGAAGGCAGCCATCATAAAAACAAAACCAGTCTGGTTTTACAAGGTGGTGCAAATAAAGCAGGTGAACCAAGCTATATCATCAGTTCATCTTACTTTGACACTGACGGCTTTCGGGAACATAGTGCAGCACGTAAAGTCCTGAACAATGCAAAGCTGAGCTGGAATCTGGAAGATGGTTCTCAAGTTAACTGGGTAACCAACTATGTCAAGATTAATGCAGATGATCCACAAGGTTTGAACCGAGAGCAGTGGCAGAAAAATCCTCGCCAAGTCAATGATGTAAAGAATACCTATGATGTTCGCAAAGATATTGAGCAAACTCAAACAGGTGTAACGTGGACAAAACCAATTAATGATCAGCATGAACTCTATGTCATGACTTATGCCGGGCAGCGTCATGTGGTGCAATACCAGTCTATACCTCGATGCATATTTAAAAAAGATACCCAAGAATGTATACCTAATAGTACACAGCTAAACGCACGCCATGCCGGCGGTGTAATCGATTTTGACCGTATATATTACGGTACAGATTTGCGCTGGACCGGTAAAGAGCTACTGCCAAATACTACCCTAAGTATTGGTATGGCACTCGATGCAATGGATGAAGACCGGAAGGGTTATGAAAATTTTGTATTGAATAACAATACACCACAATATGGCGTAAAAGGTAACTTGCGTCGTGATGAGAAAAATACTTTATGGAATATTGACCCCTATATTCAGGCTTCTTGGCAATTCCTGCCAGACTGGCGGGTAGACAGTGGTCTGCGTTATAGCAATGTGCATTATGAATCTAAAGATAAATACATTAAGGGTCCCAATGAGGATGACAGTGGACAGACAGACTATCAGAAGCTTCTTCCCTCAATTGCATTAAGCTGGAATATCAGACCGGATTCAACACTTTATATTAGCTATGCTAAAGGCTTTGAAACACCAACCTTTACAGAAATGGCTTACCCTACCTTAGGAACTTCGGGGATTAATTTTGATTTGAAGCCAGCCAGCAGTGACAGTTATGAGCTTGGTTTCAAAACTCAGAATAATTGGGGCGATTTCAGTACGGCCATTTTCCATACTCAGACTCGCAATGACATTGTCTCGGCAGAGAGTAATAATGGCCGTAATACTTTTCAAAATGCCAAACGCACCCAGCGTGAAGGTATTGAGTTGTACTGGAATAAAAACTTGTGGCGGGAGCTTTATGCACAGGCAAGTTATAGTTATCTAAATGCCAAGTTTGATGCAGATATTCCTGGCTCAGACAGCCGTGAAACCGTATATAAAGGCAATATCATACCGGGAATTGCCAAAAATCAGGCCTATATCGCTTTAAACTGGCAACCCGAAACCGGTTTTCAGGCAGGACTTGATGTTCGCTACAATGATAAAATTTATGTAGACGATATTAATTCTGATACTGCACCAAGTTATACAGTTATGGCTGCGAATATTGGCTATGTATGGAAAAATGCTGACTGGAAAATCAATACTTTTGCCCGGGTAGATAACTTGCTTGATAAAGATTATGTAGGTTCAGTAATAGTAAATGATGGGAACAAACGTTTCTTCGAACCCGCAGATGGCCGCAACTGGAGTGCTGGTTTAAAAATGATCCGATCCTTCTAGTACTGTATAAAGACCGGCAAAAGCACAGCACGTTGAAAGGCAGGACTGATTTTTATTCCTGCCAATCTTTGTTAAGATGCAGCATCGATTTTCACCTGTTTTTGTTGATTCTTTATGACCGCGACCTATCAAGCCCAACTTGAAGCAAAAATTCAGCGTATTTCTACTCAATTTGCCGAATTTAACCCGCCTGCCCTGGAAGTATTTGAATCACCTGAACAGCATTTCCGGATGCGTGCTGAATTCCGTATCTGGCATACCGATCAGGATATTTTTTATGCCATGTTCGAACGTAATCCTGAAGACCAGCAAAAAACAGTTATTCGTGTAGATGAATTTCCAATTGCAGATCACAGCATTAACCAGCTTATGCCGATTTTACTTGCAGAACTCAAAGCAGACCCTCTGCTTGAAAAACGTCTGTTCGAGGTTGATTTCCTAGCTACTTTAAGCGGTGAGATGCTGGTTACACTGATTTATCACCGTAAACTCGACAATGAGTGGGAAAAGGCAGCAAGAACTCTGGCAGAAAAGTTAAATATTAAGATTATTGGGCGGAGCCGCGGTCAAAAGCTGGTATTAACTGATGACTTTGTTGTAGAAGAATTACAGGTATTAGAACAAAAATTTAAATATAAACAGATTGAAGGTGGTTTTACTCAGCCTAATGCAATTGTCTGCCAGAAAATGCTTGAATGGGCATGTAAAGCTGCCGAGGCATCACAAAAGCATCTTTTGGAACTCTATTGCGGTAATGGTAATTTTACGCTACCGCTTTCTTTAAAATTTGAGCGGGTGCTGGCAACCGAGCTGGCCAAAAGTTCAGTTTATGCAGCGCAATGGAATATTGAGCAAAATGGAATTAACAATATCCAGTTGGCCCGCCTCTCAGCTGAAGAGTTTACCCAAGCTTTCAATGGTGAACGTGAATTCAGACGTTTGCAGGAAGCAGAAATTGACATTCAGAGTTATGAGTTCGATACTGTTTTTGTTGATCCGCCACGTGCAGGAATCGATCTGGATACTTTAAAATTATTACAACGCTTTGACCGGATTATCTATATTTCCTGTAATCCTGACACCCTGCATGATAATCTTAAAATCTTATTAGAAAGCCACAAAATTTTAAAGTTTGCCATGTTTGACCAGTTTCCATATACCCATCATGTGGAGACAGGTATTTTGCTGGAAAAGATTTAAACAATTTGTATCATATGTAAAAGAGATTATTTTTATAATCTCTTTTTATTTTATAAAAAATATAACTAATACATATAGTTGTAAGTTATAAGATTTCTCCTCTGTCATAAAACTGTTAAGTCGTAACAGTAAAATTAAAAGTTTTAACTGTTGAGCTCATCTTTTAAGACCTAGGATGACTTGTATTTTATTTTAATTTGGCTATATTTCCGCATATGTTAGGTTGATTAATATAAATTTATGAGTTTTTGGCAAAAGCTGTTCTCCGCAGACCAGCAACAGAACGCACATAAAAACCAGGTTGTTTGTGTCGAAAATGATTGTGCATGTAAAAGCAATGCACAACTTTTGGAAGCGTTGGCGAAAGCCACCAATGAAGATGTCATCGCAGGGATTACCCGGGTATTGGTATCACGTGGTTATAGCCGCAAAGAATTGAGTGAAATTTCTCATCATCCAATTCAGTAAAATGCCTTGTTGAAAATAACCATAAAAAAGTCCTGTTTATATACAGGACTTTTTATTAACAAATATCTAATCATATAGAACAACAAGATTTATTCAGGCAGATTGCAGGGTTAGATTATTCCATTGCTCCAGCTGCTGTACCACACTGGAAAAGTCACTTTCTGAGGGTAGATTATTACTGGCAGAACGATACAGCTGCTGTGTTAACTGCAAAACCGGCATTATAGTTTGAGTTGAGCCTGCAAGCTGTGTAGCAATAGTGGCATCTTTCGCAAGCAGGTTTAATGCAAAAGTTAAAGGAAATTCACGACTCAACACGCGCTGTGCAAAAATATTATGAGACATATTACTTTGACCGCTTGAGGCATTAATACATTTTAGGGCTGCATCCAATTCGACCCCTTGGCTTTTTAAATTACACATACCTTCAGCCAACGCCCATAAATTTGCTGCCATCAAAATATTGTTTACCGCTTTTACTGCAAATCCCGAACCACTTTCGCCTACATGCTGAATCAGACCGGCAAAAGTTTGAATGGCCGGGTTTGCCTGCTCTAGCATATTCGGGTCTCCACCAACCATAACGGTTAAGGTGCCTTTTTCTGCCCCTATAGTCTGTCCTGAAACTGGCGCATCAAGATAGGTTACGCCCTGCTCTTTTAATTGTTGTTGTAGCCGCTGTGCTGATTGTGGCTCTCCACTGGTACAATCTACCCAGATACTACCCGTTTTAGGTTGTGCCTCTTGAATAATCTCCTCAACCTGCTTACTGGTAGGTAAACAGGAAAAAATAATATCGGCCTGTCCCGCTTCTTTAAGACTGGTGGCTTGTGTTGCGAACACTCTGGCATGTTCTTTGGCCTTGCTGGCAGTACGGTTCCAGACCCGGACATCTGTATATACTTTGGTCAAATGGCCTGCCATATGCCAGCCCATTGCACCCAAGCCAATGAATGCTACAGATTTTATTGTCATAGTTACTTCCATAAAAGATAAGGTTTTTTAAAAACTGATAAATTTTTTATCAACTACTTTGTATCTGTACTGTTCTAGATTTATTCTTTAACGGGCATGGCAGGTGAAGTTAAAGGTGTTGTACCTGAACCA
This sequence comes from Acinetobacter radioresistens DSM 6976 = NBRC 102413 = CIP 103788, assembly GCF_006757745.1. Taxonomy (NCBI): domain Bacteria; kingdom Pseudomonadati; phylum Pseudomonadota; class Gammaproteobacteria; order Moraxellales; family Moraxellaceae; genus Acinetobacter; species Acinetobacter radioresistens. The sequence continues at coordinate 1,620,971 of NZ_AP019740.1, forward strand.
GTTTTAAGAGTCCGTGTTTCACGATTAAAAACCAGATTCATCAGAATTGCAGCAAAGGTTGCAGTACCAATTCCGCCTAAATCAAAGTTGCCAATATGCAGAGAATAATTACCTGCACCCATAATTAGAGCGATCGCAGCGACGATCATATTGCCATTCTTGCTAAAATCTACCTGATTACTAATCCAGATACGTGCTCCTGCGATCGTAATTAGACCAAAAACTACAATTGAAGCGCCGCCCAGAATTGCTACTGGAATGGTGCTGATCAGACTACCGAATTTTGGGGATAAACCTAACAGGATTGCAAAAACACCAGCAATAACAAAGACAACAGTAGAATAAATTTTAGTGGCTGCCATTACCCCAATATTTTCAGCATAAGTCGTCATGCCTGTACCACCTACTGAAGCTGAAAGTGTGGTACATAAACCATCTGCAAAGAAAGCCCTTCCCATATATGGAGAGATATTTTGCCCGGTCATCGCACTGACCGCCTTAAAGTGGCCGAGGTTTTCAGCAATTAAAATAATAAACACAGGTGCGATCAATAAAATGGCATTAAGCTGGAATACCGGCTGATGAAAAGCAGGTAAACCGAACCAGGCAGCACTAGAAATAGCATTAAAATCGATTGGTTTGCCTAAACCCATGACATTGGCGCAGACAAAGTATATCGCGTAGGACATGACCAGACCGATCAGTAATAGTAGACGACGAATCATGCCTCGGGTAAAAACGGCAATCGTACCAATACATAAAATAGTTACAAGTGCCATCCATGCATCGAAATTATTGGCTGAAACACTTTTAATGGTAACCGGGGCAAGATTTAACCCGATAATCATGACAATTGTACCGGTTACTACAGGTGGCATCAGTTTCTCAATCCACTGAGTACCAGTTCGCATGACCATTAAACCTACAATTGCATATAAAACTCCACATACAATTGTTCCGCCTAAAGCAAGCGCGATATTGGGATTACTGCCAGCTCCAGCATAGCCAGTGGCTGCAGCTACGGCGCCAATGAATGCAAAACTTGATCCCAGATAACTCGGCACATGGCCGCCTGTAATGAGGAAAAATAAAATCGTACCGATACCCGTAATGAGCATCGTCAGGCTCGGATCAAAACCCATCAATAGAGGGGCCAGAATAGTTGCTCCAAACATGGCAAAAGCATGCTGGGCGCCCAGTACCATGCTTTGCCCTACTGGCAGATATTCATTCATTGCTACAGGCGTTTTTTCAAGATTTCCCCGATAGGGACGCCATCTGACAAACCAACGTTCTTTCATGTCTACTACCCCCAAAGTTTATTTTTATTTCTGCAATAGATTTAGTGGTGTTGAGTAAGCTGGTGATAGGCGCGGTCAAAATAAACCAGACTGCGAGCTCCTGATTTTTGTTGAATACTTAGTACTTCACAGAAAAAAATATCATGTGTACCTACGCTACTGATCTGTTTAACCTGACAGTCAAAAGCCAGCATGGCGTCTTGCAATACCGGTGAACCAGTCGTCAGGGTTTGCCATTCGCCCTGTGCAAAACGCTCTGCCATTGGTGTTTTGCCGCCGAACAGATTACTCAGATTTTTATGCTCCAAAGCGAGCGTGTTAACACATAACACCTGATTCTGCTTGAAAGTTTCATAGACTGATGCATTACGGTTCAGGCAGACCAATAATGTAGGTGGCGTATCGGTTACACTACATACAGCAGATGCAGTAAAGCCCGCACGTCCCGCTGATCCGTCGGTACTGATAATATTGACTGCTGCCGCCAGATTGCTCATGGCGTTCCTAAATAACTGCTGGGTTTCATTTAAAACCGGTTTTTCTGAGGCTGATGACTCTTTTAATTTCATCAGAGATGCCGAAAGTTTTGTACTCACTGCCAGATCTTTTGCTACAACTGAATTCATGTGTAATTCTCCTCAATAGTAGAAAGATGCCAGGTTCGTGCGGAATTTTTTAGCCTTTAATCTGTTCTAGCATCTTTCTCAATATGGTCCATGATGCGATTAGCCAATATGAGCAACCGAAGCAATTTCAATCAGAGCTTCGGGTTTCACCAGCCCGCATTGGATACAGAAACGGGCTGGTTTTTCATTTGGGAAAAATTCTCTATAGACAGTATTGATGGCAGCATAATCTGCCCAGTCTTTTAAAAATATGGAATTAAAGGTCACATCATCCATCGTACCGCCCGCTGTCTCGATGACATTCTGAATGGTACTAAGTACATGTCGGGTCTGGGCAGCAGCATCTCCTACAAAGACCACCTCATTATTTGTGTCTAAGGGTAAGGTACCGGATACATATACAATATTGTCGGCCAAGGTTGCTGGAACATAAGGTGCCAAAGGCGTACCAGTACCTTCTGGTATAATTACTGTTTTTGCCATGTTTCTTCTTCCAATTTTTTTATTTAAAAAATAACTTATGCTGCTGAGCTCTGGGACTGTTTTTGACTAAAACACTGTTGCATGCTGGCTACATCAGAAACCCAGCCAAAAAAGGTTTTAACGTTATATAAAGTGGCTTCATGCGCTTCACGCGGACCAGCCTGATAGCAAGCATCATCAAGTAATACACCGAAGTACTCCAGGAAGAAGCCATCTCTTAAGGTAGACTCTACGCAGACATTAGTCGCAATTCCGGTGAATAATAAATTACGGATACCACGTGCACGCAGCACACTGTCCAGACTAGTATTAAAGAAACCACTATAACGGGGTTTATCGATAACAATATCACCCGTTACAGGCTTTAGCTCATCAACCAGCTCATAGTCCCAGCCGCCTTTAGCCAGTAATTTTCCCTGTAGCTCCGGCTGCTTACGCATGGTTTTCAGGGCATTTGACTTATGAAAATTTGGCGAACCTGCTCCGCCAGCTTCTACATAATGCTGGTCCCAGCCATTTCTGAAATAAATCACCTGAATACCTGCCTGATGGGCAATATCCACAGCTTTTTTAATTTGCTCAATGACTGGTTGTGTAGTAGATACATCAAAACCGGCCAAGTCCAGATAACCACCTGAACTGGCATATGCATTTTGCATATCCACAATAATCAATGCTGTCTGTTTGGGATCGAGCTTGATTGCTTCAGGAGCAGCATTCAAAATTGGTGCAGAATCTGAAGTAAAGTCGGCACATATTGCTGATTTCATATTCATGCGCTTTTCTCCAGTGCAGTGACCTGGCTTGGTACAGGGCTATCTACTTCAATACGGCTTTTCATCAGTGGCTGAATTCGGGTTCCGAAATCTTCTACACCTTTTATAAAATCATCAAAAGTCAGAAGAATACCGTCTGTACCTTGAACTTCTGCAATTTCATCAAGCATGGCAGCCACTTTTTCATATGAACCTACCAGAGTTCCCATATTGATATTGACTGGAGATACACTGGAAGCCATGTGCCGTATATTGGTGTCATTACCTGAAATCTTGTCTTTTCCGCCTTGGTCCTGTAACCACTGAATAGCTTGCATGTCAGCCCCATTATTATAGTTTTGCCATTTTGCCTGAGCCTTTTCATCAGTTTCATCAGCAATGATCATAAACAGTACATAAGTCGAAACATCACGGCCTGTCTTATCTGTCTGTGTTTTTAGACGTTCATTAATACCGGCATAGGCCGTTGGAGTGTTTAAGCCCTTACCAAAAACGAAATTATAATCGGCATACTTTGCTGAAAATGCCAATCCTTCATCAGACTGGCCTGCACAGATAATTTTCATGTCTGCCTGAGGCACTGGCTTCACCTGGCAGTCATCCATCTTGAAAAAATCACCTTTAAAGTCAGAGTGGCCTGTTGCCCATAACTCTCTTAATACCTGCACATATTCTGAAAGATATTCATAACGTTTACCAAAGTACTCGTCTCCCGGCCACATACCCATCTGGCTATATTCTGGCTTTTGCCAGCCAGTTACTACATTCAGACCAAAGCGGCCATTAGAAATAGAATCAATTGTGGAAGCCATTCTTGCTACAATTGCCGGTGGCATAACTAATGTAGCAGCTGTTGCATAAATCTGGATTTTGGACGTAACCGCAGCCAAGCCAGCCATTAATGTAAATGTTTCCAGGTTATAATCCCAAAATTCAGTCTCCCCCCCGAAACCGCGCAACTTGATCATGGATAAAGCAAAGTCAAAACCGTAATGTTCAGCACGCTGTACGATTTCTTTATTCATTTCAAAACTTGGTTGATATTGTGGTGCTGTTTTCGAGAGCAACCATCCGTTATTACCAATTGGACAAAAAACGCCGACTTTCATATTCGTACCTCTCTTTTAAAACTTCTCGAGTAAAAGGACCAAGTACATCAGTTCTTCTTGCTTGTATTTTTATTAATGCAAGGTACATGCCAATATTTTTTATTCTTTAATATCAACATATTAATAAAAAATTGAGATATTATTTTTTTTACCATTTAGTCTAAATAGGTGTATCAAAAAGTATCACGCGCACAAAATATGTGCATACAGTGCAAAATTTAAAGGCTTTTGAAAATAACTAATAAGATGAGTAGCTTTCATAGAATCTTAGACTGGCTCTATCCAGAATAGAAATGAATAACAGAGTTAAACCAAGTTTAAATATCAAGCGCACCATGACGTAAAAAACAGCGGTACATTACTCGCAAAGGTATTAAAATTATTTTTAAGATCTATCTTGAGTTGTATAAATATAGAGAAAATTATTAAAAATCAGAATTAGGGCAGTTCTATTAAATATAAATACTGTGAATAAAACGAGTAATCTGTGCTTTAAAGCGCAATACGACTGCAACAGTGGCTTTTTTAAGCTTCTTATCAAATATAAGTGTTTCCTAAGAAAATAATCGAAGCATACTAATAAATATAAATTAGATAAGGGCTCAAGAGTAGTATTTTTAATTAGATAGTGCATCAGGAACAGAAATATAAGCATCTTCAATTAATCGCAGCAAAAATCTATTCAAAGCTAATTTTTTAACTATTAATAATTTATTTAAGATTTAGTATTTTGATTTTTTAGAATTACTTGAGCAGCAACAACGCGTATGTTCCTGCTCGATGGGCTTTAGAGTATTTTGCAGGTTTTTTCAAAATTCAGTCGAGGTAACCGCTCAAACAATTTTTCTGTAGCTCCATAGCCAATATTAATCAGCAGGTTAGATTTCCAACTGGTGCCTGCAAAAAAAGTTTCATCAATTAAAGCTGGATTAAAACCGGACATTGGACCGGTATCAAGCCCCAGGCTCCGACAGGCCAAAATCAGATAAGCTGCTTGCATGGAACTGTTACGAAAAGCCGTTTCATGTGCCAGTTCTGGACTTGAAGTAAACCATGACCGGGCATCTCCATGTGGGAAAAGTTCAGGCAGCTGCTCATAAAATTCTGCGTCATAAGCTACTACCACTGTTACGGGCGCGCTCATTGTCTTTTCCAGATTCCCTGATGATAAGGCCGGTTTAAGTTTGGCTTTGGCTCCTGCAGATCTGATAAACAAAAACCGCGCAGGTGAACAGTTTGCCGAAGTGGGAGCCATTTTCACCAGATCGTAAATCTGCATAAGCTGCTCATCGCTTACATCACGTTCCTGCCATGCATTATAGGTACGTGCTTCAGTAAATAACTGCTTGAGTACATCCTGCTCTAGGCCTTGCTGATAAATTGTCATTTTCTACTCCCTATATCAGATTAATCTGTTGTTTTAGTTAAAAATTTAATTAGTATCTCATTTACGCTTTGAGCTTGGGTTATGGTACTGGCATGACCGCCATTTGGTATTAATTCCAGTTCAGCATTTTTAATCAGCTTGGCAAGTGCCAGCCCCCGTTTCCATGGCACCAGAAAGTCATCCTGATTGGTTAACACCAGAGTAGGATTTTGAATCTGACGCGCCACTTCAAAAGGTTGATAATTCTGTAATGCATGAAGCCGTTTAAAGACATTTTCTAGAGGTGCAAAAATATCGATCATTTTGTTTTCCTGTTCATTCAATTGCAGTGAATGTGCGGAAATCCAGGCAGGCGGATATAAAAATAAGGCCTGAGCCCGTATATAAGCTTCAATACCTGCATACCGAAGTAAAGCAATACGGGTACTAAAACACTTTTCAGTATGCGAATCGAGCCGGTCCCAAGCATTAATCAGGACCAGTCTATTGACCAGCTCAGGATAAAGCCGCACAAGTTCTATGCCTATAAACCCACCTAGGGCATGTCCTATAAAATGACAGTTTTGCTGTTGGTGCTGTTTTAAAATTTTTGCCAGATGCTCTGCCAGATGCTGTATGGAATAATTTTCCGGTAATTCTGGACTCTGCGGTTCTATGCCTTCATGGTCATAGCAAATGACCTGAAAATATTCTCTTAATGCTTCAATCTGCGGCTGCCAAAAATTCGCGTGGCCACCTAGGCCCGAACTGAGCACCACTGTCTGAACAGAATGGTTTTTACAGGGATAAATTTCAACAGTCATACACTCATCTGCTTTAGTTGAATTGTTTTATTCCCAGCAAAAAACATACCAGTTTTGACCAAACGGTCAATTTTCCATGAAGCGTTAAATGAAAAATATTTTTATTTTAAAAGAATTGTATAAGCCACCCTTAACAGTTTTTTATTTTTTCTAAAAAATCTGAATATTCAATAAAAGTGTTAAAACGCGCTATATTGTGACAGCCTACACTAATTTTAGGTATAATCCTGACCCTGCTTTCAATAAAGTAATCCCAACGATTTATTGGAATAAAAACAATATGCAGTCACGACGCGTAAAACGCTTCACTGTTGGAGCGCATTTAATTGTTAAACATTTTGGCTATACTCACCATGGTATTTATGCCGGGCGTGGTCGTGTGATTCATTATTCTGGTTTTGCCCATCTATTTAAAAAACATCCTATCGAAATGACCTCACTCAAGAACTTTTCTCATGGCAAGAAAATTTCTGTACGCCACTATGAAGCTCCAAAATATAGTGGCCGCACGGTAGTTAGACGTATGTGTTCCCGCATGCATGAGAATCAGTATCATCTTATTATTAACAACTGTGAGCATTTATGTAGCTGGGCCATTACCGGGGTCGAGAGCAGCCCGCAAGTGGTGAAGATGATGAATCGTCTGACAACTATCGGTTATGTCAGTTCAATCATGAGCTATATGAACAGCATGATGATTACCGTGGCTACCACATCCTTTGCGCTAGTATTGTATATCAAGAAAAAACTGCGGGATAAGGCAAAAATGCAGATTCCTTCTTATCTCATCTATAAACAGGAAGAAAAAAAGTAGTCTAATGGGTTTTATTGTTTAAAAAGATAAGTGGTTTCATTGCATATTGAAATAGCAATTGCAGAGTGATTGCTGCAATTATGGCAAGGATAAGCGCAAACCAGAAACTCATATATGGCCATGCCATTACCAATATAAAAAAGAAAAGTACAAGCGAATATAAGCCCCGTACTGTACCCCGATATAGAGTAGTGACCGCGTCGGCACCTTGTGTAATATGCGTAAAAACTGCCAGAATCGAACCAATAATTGGAAAAACTGCCAGTAATCCACTCCATGTTCCACCCACCAGATCAGCAGCCTGTGTAACTATCAGCGTGAATACTCCACCTGCTAACATTCGTACCGGCAGATCTTTTGCATGAGCTGCAGGTCGATACACCCAATTTTTCCGAGGTAATAAGTACGGTGTGAAGATCAAACCGAGTAATGCTATACAAAGGGCAAGATAAATATTTTGTGGTAAAAGTACCAGAAAGCTAGAAATAACACTCCAAACCAGCGTTGCCAGAAGAAAAGTCATCCACCAGTTAAGTTTCAGACTTAACCAGCAATAAGCTATCCCAAAACTCAGTAAGGCAATTACACCTGTAACAGCTGCTGTCGCAGTATATATACCAAACCCAACCCCCTGCTCTAAAGCAACCAGCACCACTATCGGGCCAGCAACTACCGGCATACCGGCCAATATACCGGCAACCGTTGTTCCCCAGCGCCGGCCAGCCAGACTGACCAGTAAGATAAAAGCAGGCACTATTAGCAGCTTTAACCATATCATATTTATATTATGCCCTTTAAAAAAAGAAGCCTCTTTCACAAGAGGCTTCTTTTAAGCTTATTTACCCGGTTTAAAACTGTCTCTCAAATCGAGAATTCTATTAAATACCGGTTTTTCAGGAGAATGGTCATAACGATCGGCCACAAAATAACCTTCACGCTCGAACTGGAAACGGTCTTCCGGTTGAGCTTGTGCCAGTGCAGGTTCAATTACCGCCTGAAGCACTTTGAGTGATTCAGGATTAAGGTTAGCCAGGAAGTCATCTCCAGTTTCTGGATCTGCTTCAGTAAACAGGTGATCATAAATACGGACTTCTGCCGGTATACCTTGGGTTGCAGAAACCCAGTGGATAACACCTTTTACTTTACGCCCTTCCGGATTTTTACCCAGAGTTTCCGTATCAATTGAACATTTCAATTCTACTACCTCACCGCTTTCATCTTTAATAACTTCATCGCATTTAATGACATAAGCATGACGTAAACGAACTTCACCATCTGGTATGAGGCGTTTAAAACCTTTTGGCGGCACTTCTTCAAAATCTTTACGGTCAATATAGATTTCAGAGGTCAGCGGAATCCTCCGCTCACCCATATCTACATTTGGATGGCGCGCATGAACCAGATCCATGGCTTCTGGCAGATTAGTTAAAATTACTTTAAGTGGATTTAGGACTGCCATACCACGTGCTGCACTATTTTCCAGTGACTGACGGATGCAGAACTCCAGCATTGCCACATCAACAATACCGTCAGTTTTCGAAACGCCTACTCGCTTGCAAAAATCACGCAATCCTTCTGGAGTAAAACCGCGACGGCGCATACCAACAACTGTTGGCATTCGAGGATCATCCCAGCCATGTACATGCCCACCTTCTACCAGCTTACGCAGTTTACGTTTTGAAGTAATAGTATAATCGACATTCAGACGGCTAGATTCGTACTGGCGCGGTACAGCGGGTGAGTGGACTTTCTCGACGACCCAATCATAAAAAGGACGGTGGTCCTGGAATTCCAGAGTACAAAGCGAATGTGTGATGCCTTCAATCGCATCAGACAACGGATGGGCATAATCGTACATCGGGTAGATTTTCCATTTATTGCCTGTTTGATGATGCTCAGAATGCAACACACGATACAGAATCGGATCACGCATGTGGACATTTGGTGAAGCCATATCAATTTTAGCGCGGAGTACCGCTTCACCTTCACTCAGTTCACCATTACGCATCTGCTCAAAGCGTGTCAGATTCTCTTCAACACTTGCATCACGATAAGGTGAGTTTTTGCCTGACTCTACAAAAGAGCCACGATTTAACTTAATCTGTTCTGGAGTCTGCAAGTCTACATAGGCATCGCCCTGCTGAATCAACTGAAGCGCCCATGTATAGAGCTGATCAAAGTAGCTTGATGCATAACGCGGCTCACCTTCCCATTGAAATCCAAGCCATTTCACATCATTAGCAATGCCATCTACATATTCCTGCTCTTCGGCATCTGGATTGGTGTCGTCAAAACGCAAGTTACATGCACCTTGATATTCTTCTGCAATTCCAAAGTTCAGACAGATAGCCTTTACATGACCAATATGCAAATAGCCATTCGGCTCTGGTGGGAAGCGGGTGATTACTTTCTGGGTACGCCCGGCAGCCAGATCATCACTAATGACCTGACGGATAAAGTCTAAGCCTGCCTGTTGTTGTTGCTGCGCTTGATCGACTATGGCTTCATTATTTGGTGTCGGGTTATTTGGCAGGGATGAAACAACATCATTGGGCTTCATAATAGATAATTCACTTCTAAATCAAAAAATGAGGATAATTAAAACGCTATTCAGTTTTTTTAACAAAGAAAATAACGTTTTTACTTGCCTTGTAGTTTACAGTTTGCTTATGCTTCTCTCAACCAAAAAACCCATGGCATTTTTGTCCATGTTCAGGAGATTAACCAATGAGTTTTCCTCAAGTCGAATTAAACACCAATAAAGGTCGTATTGTTCTTGAGCTTAATACTGAAAAAGCACCTAAAACTGCTGAAAACTTCCTGCAATATGTTCGTGACGGCTTTTATGACGGCGTTATCTTTCACCGTGTGATTGACGGTTTCATGATCCAAGGTGGTGGCTTCGACGAAAACTTTAAAGAAAAAGCAACTCGCGATGCAATCGAAAATGAAGCAGATAACGGCCTGAGCAATGACGAAGGTACGATTGCAATGGCACGTACCCAGGCTCCTCACTCTGCATCTGCCCAGTTTTTCATTAACGTGAAAAATAACTCTTTCCTTAACCATACAGGTAAAACTGCTCAAGGTTGGGGTTATGCAGTGTTCGGTAAGGTTGTTGAAGGTATGGACGTTGTTAATGAGATTAAAAATGTCCGTACTGGTAACCGTGGTTACCATGCCGATGTTCCTCTGGAAAATGTTGTAATCGAATCTGCTAAAATTATCTCTGAATAATTTTATACAGGACACCTTGTGACCTATCTGTTTATTTCAGATTTACATTTGTCACCTGAACACCCTCGACTTGTTCGGGGGTTTTTAGACTTATTAAAATATTATGCAAACCAGCATACCCAGCTCTATATTTTAGGAGACTGGTTTAATGCCTGGATCGGTGATGATTATTCCGCGCCTTGGCTGGATGAAATTGTTCAGGCTTTACAGCAGTTCCAACAAGCTGGTAACACTATCTATTTTCAGGCCGGAAATCGTGACTTTGCCCTAGGCCAAAAATTCTTGGACCAGTTTCACGGTGTTCTATTGCCAGATATATATCAGTTGAGTATTGGTGCTTTAGCGTTCCGGCTAGAACATGGAGATGCACTTTGTACTGATGATATATCTTATCAACGCTTTAAAAAGATAATTCGCAACCCACTTTTGCTGGGCTTTCTAAAGCGTCTACCACTCGGTTTTAGACAAAAGCTGGCCAATGGATTCCGTCAAAAAAGTGCTGAGACCAAGCAGACCAAAGCTTATGAAATTATGGATGTTAACCAGCATACAGTTGAGCAGGTTCTAGAAAATTCCGATATTTTGATTCACGGCCATACACATCGCCCTGCAATTCATGAAATATATAATAAAAAGCGTATTGTGCTAGGTGACTGGAGAGAGCGTTCTGCTCAAATTCTGGAGATAAATCCGCTAGCAGAGCAAACAGAGTTAAAGTTGATAAGCTGGAATTATTAAACAAACAATATAATCCTGCTTCTTTAAGATAAAAATTGATTGAATTTACGAGTATTATTTAAAAAATATCGTATGATCAATCTCAATGATTTGAACCTAAATGCAGTGATGGAGTACATATATGGATCTGCTTGATATCGTACATAACCGCTATACGACTAAAGCTTATGACCCAACCAAGAAAATTTCACAGGAGCAGTTTGAACGCTTCCTGGAAATACTTCGTTATACTCCTTCATCAATTAACATTCAGCCTTGGCATTTCTTTATCGCTGATCATGAATCTGCCAAACAGCGTATTGCGAAAGCTCTGGTGGGCAAGTACAGTTATAACGCACCTAAAGTATTAGACTCTTCCCATACTATTTTATTTTGTACTAAAGCCAATATTACTGAAGAACATCTTGAGCATTTGTTAAATCAAGATGCAGCAAGTGGGCGCTTCAAGGATGAAACAGCCAAACAAGGTCAGAAAGACAGCCGTAGTGGTTATGTTGATTATTACCGCAATGAAAAAGGTGATGTCCAGCGTTGGGCTGAAAATCAGACTTTTATTGCTCTTGGGCAAATGCTATTGGCAGCAGGTATTGAAGGTGTGGACGCTACCCCTATTGGTGGATTTAATGAAGATATTATCAGTGCAGAATTAGGCCTAACTGAATTAGGCTTAGTTCCATCAGTATTACTTACATTAGGCTACCGCAGTGCAAGCGATTTTAATGCCAAGTTACCTAAATCACGCTTGGATAGAGAACAAATTTTTACCAAGCTATAAAATTCTAAATTGAGGAGAGGATATCTCTCCTTTTATAATTGTCATCATAATTTTATATAAAAATTTTAAAATCATTCAAAAACTGGAAATAAAAAACAATGTTACCTATTCCCAAACGTCTGCTTAAATTTGAATGTCTAGGTTGCGGCAGCATGTACATAGAACAAATAAATAGACAGCATATGCTTTCCTATCCAGCATGCCCAAATTGCCAGCAGCCAGGCCAGATACTTGGTAGTGTCAATAAACTGGATTATTTGCTTCATCCGGTAGCAGTGATAAAAATTTACTTACCTTAAAGCATATTACATGGCATATGCCAGACAGATTACTCCAGTCAATCCTAAAATTAAGCCGATTAATGTCGGGAGATTCAGTTTTTCTTTAAAGTACAGCAAGCCACTCATCACGCCCAGTAATACTACCAGAATATTCATTCCAGCAAATACAATAGCCGGGCTATCTTTAAGTAGCATATGGGCCTTAATGTACAGAGCAATATTACAAAAATTAAGCAAGCCCAAACCTGAACCAGCTAATATATTTTTTTGTGACCACCGGTTTTTTTGTAAAACCAGAAAACCGCTTGAGAGTACAAAAGAAAAGAGAAAGGCCAGATTCAAGGCCAGTGCAAATTGTAAGCCTAAGCCTGTGGTGTATTTTAAAAGAATATCCACCAACGCGTAGCCTATCCATACACTCAATAGAAAAACCAGACCTTTTTTATGATCGGAAGTCGTTTTTTCCTGAAAATGTTGACCGAATAATAAACTGATTACTGCGACTATTCCTAGACCTATACCCAGCAGTTTACTAATACTGAACTGTTCCTGAAATATAGAAAAAGCAGCCAGTAGAGATAATACAACAGACAGGCGTTGCGCAATTTCGGTTTTCAGGATTCCTGCGTATTGTAGTGATCTGGCCAGACATAGAAATATACCAGGCAATAGCATACCTAAAATAAAAATCAGCCACCACGGAGTGGTACTTAAAGAAACATGAGAAAAATCCGGTTTAAACCATATATAGCAAAGCACACTGGCAACTGCATAATTGACAGTAATCATTTGCAGAGCATCAAAACCGTGTGATTTGCCCCATTTTAAGAATATAGACACTGCCACACTGCATAAGGCCGCCCCAAAAATCAGTTCCATCTTGCCACTCTTAGCTTGTTTTACTTGAGCTTATAGAAAAAGCCCACATCTGTGGGCTTTTAAATATTATAAAAAATCACGTAGTGAGTTATTTATAACGATCAACCATTTTTTCCAGTGAAATCGGATGGATTTTATCTGCATGGCCTGCCGTACCAAATGCTTCATAACGATCTACACAGATCTGTTTCATTGCATCAATAGTCTTGGCAAAGAATTTACGCGGATCAAATTCACTTGGCTGCTCAGCCATCATACGGCGCATTGCACCGGTAGAAGCCAGACGTAAGTCTGTATCGATGTTAATTTTACGTACACCATGTTTGATCGCTTCTACCAACTGCTCAACTGGCACACCATAAGTTTCTTTGATATCGCCGCCGTACTGGTTAATAATAGCTAACCATTCTTGTGGAACTGAACTTGAGCCATGCATAACCAGGTGTGTATTTGGTAGAGCCGCGTGAATTTCTTTAATACGGTCAATTGCCAAGATGTCTCCCGTTGGTGGACGGGTGAATTTATACGCACCATGTGAAGTACCTACAGCAATTGCCAGCGCATCAACATTGGTATCAGCCACAAAACTGCGTGCTTCTTCTACAGAAGTCAACAGCTGAGAATGGTCAAGTATCCCTTCTGCACCTACGCCATCTTCTTCACCAGCCATACCGGTTTCAAGTGAACCCAGACAGCCAATTTCACCTTCTACTGAAACACCACAAGCATGTGCCATTTGTACAGTACGACGAGTCACATCAACATTGTATTCATAGGAAGTTGGTGTTTTACCATCTTCACCTAATGAACCATCCATCATCACCGAGCTAAAGCCAAGCTGAATTGAACGTTGGCAAACATCTGGGCTGGTACCATGATCTTGGTGCATAACTACCGGAATGTGTGGCCATTCTTCAATAGCAGCCAGAATAAGATGACGCAAGAACGGCGCCCCTGCATACTTACGGGCCCCCGCTGAAGCTTGTACGATCACAGGTGAATTGGTTGCGTCTGCAGCCAGCATGATTGCGCGCATTTGTTCTAAATTGTTTACATTGAACGCTGGTACGCCGTAGCTATGTTCTGCGGCGTGGTCCAAGAGCTGGCGCATCGAAATAAGTGCCATAATATCCTCCCAGGTAATGCGGCCTATTCTACCCTGTCATTTATTTCAATTCAGCAACAAAACACATGATTTAAAAAAAAATCCCTGCATTTGCAGGGACTTTTAAACAAAAGCCTACAATTTACTGTGTGGCTGTGCCTGTAGTAGCTGTTTCAGCATCTGGTGCAGGCATTTCTGCTGCTGGAGTCATAGAATCTTCAGCTGGTGCATTCGCTTGTTCAGGCGAAATATCTGTATTATTTTCATCCATGACTGGCTTATCGATTGCATCAATTGCAGCTTGTTGTTCAGGTGTTATTTTTTCTTCTGCAGCAGGTGCATTTTGCCCCTGATCAGTTGCAGCTGCTTCTTCTTTCTTTGCACACGCAGTTAGTACCAGTGGTGCGACCAGTGAGATCACAAGCATAAATTTTAACTTCATTACCTTTACCCAAACAAAGAAGATCTAATGCAGATTATGTTATTGCACAAATATGACAGTTATATGAATCTAAAATGAAAACAGGCTGGACCAAGCCAACCTGTTTAAACTTTAAAAATTATAGAATCAGAAGAATGTATTAGGCACGCTCTAGTAGCACGGCTACTGCTGGCAAGGTTTTGCCTTCTACAAACTCAAGGAAAGCCCCTCCACCAGTCGAGATATAGCCAATTTTGTCAGCGACTTCATATTTATCAATAGCTGCCAATGTATCTCCACCGCCTGCTATCGAGAAACCGGCAGACTTTGCAATTGCCTGAGAAAGCGTTTTGGTACCCTCTCCAAACTGGTCAACTTCAAATACACCGACCGGACCATTCCATAAAATAGTTTTTGAATTTTTAAGAATCTCTGCAAATGCCTGAGCTGTTTCTGGACCAACATCCAGAATCATATCATTTTCCGAAACTTCTGATACTTTTTTGACTACAGCTTGAGCTTTTGCCAATGAACCCAAGAAATCTTCAAAGTTAATTTCAGATGCATTAGCAACAACCACGTCAGTTGGCAAAGGGACAGAAACTTTCGCAGCAATCGCTTTTGCAGTGTCGACCAGGTCTGCTTCAAAAAGCGATTTACCCACGTTATAACCGGCGGCGGCCAAGAAAGTATTGGCAATACCGCCGCCAACAATTAACTGGTCACAAAGTGTAGATAAAGAATTTAAAACGTCGAGTTTAGTAGAGACTTTAGAACCTGCAACAATTGCTACCATCGGCTTTTCAGGTGTTTTTAGTGCACGGCCCAGTGCATCCAGTTCTGCTGCAAGCAGCGGCCCTGCTGCTGCAACCTTGGCAAAGCGCGCTACACCTTCTGTAGATGCTTCTGCACGATGCGCAGTACCAAATGCATCCATAACAAAGACATCACACAATGCAGCGTATTTTTGTGCCAGCTCAGGATTATTCTTCTTTTCACCTGCATTGAAACGTACATTTTCCAGTAAAACTACCTGGCCGGCCTGAACTTGAACGCCATCCAAGTACTCTGTAACCAACTGGACTTCCTGACCCAGTGCCTGAGACAGATAAGCCGCAACAGGAGCGAGTGACTGTTCCGGTTTAGGTTCACCCTCTACCGGACGACCCAGATGAGAACACACTATCACTGCTGCACCTTTTTCCAGCGCAGCCTGAATTGTCGGTAATGCAGCGCGTAGACGTGCATCGCTCGTAATCTCACCATTTTTTACAGGAACGTTTAAGTCTTCACGAATAAGGACACGTTTGCCTGTCAGGTCAAGGTCAGTCATACGCTGAAAGTTCATGTAATACTCTCTTTATGTATTTAAAAATGCCATCGATTTTAAATGATTATGCTTAAAAAGGTTAGCTTCTTTTGCATAAAAGCTAACGTTCGCCAAAGATTTGTTATGATAGATAAAGCCTGTCTATTTCCGAGTACTTATGTCTTTTCATCCTGATCCGAAGATTAACCGCTTAAATGTATTAGGTGAACCCTTGGCAAGCTGTTGCTATGACCCTATTACCGGATATTTCCGTAATGGTTTTTGCCATACTGCTGCTACTGATCTGGGCCAGCATACTGTTTGTGCACAGATGACATCTGAATTTCTAAGTTTTTCTCAAAAACTGGGTAATGACCTGATTACACCCTTACCGGAAGTGGGTTTTCCCGGTCTAAAACCTGGTGACTTCTGGTGTATCTGCGTAACGCGCTGGGTTGAAGCCTATCAGGCTGATATGGCTCCGCCTGTAAAAATTCATGCCTGCCATCAGGCAGTACTCAGTTATGTACCTTTAGATATTTTAATGGATTATGCAATTTGATGAAGCAGCCTCCTCTTATTCTGGCCTCCAGTAGTGAGACCCGTAAAGCGCTGTTGAATCGTTTAGGCTTGCAGTATCGATGTATTTCACCAGATATTGATGAATTACCCCAGGGTGAGACACATGCAGATGAACTTGCAAGGAGACTGGCTTTTGACAAAGCTCATATTGTTGCCAGACTTTACCCTGAAGCAGTAGTGATTGGTTCCGATCAGGTAGCATGGCGGGAACATACACCCGATGATTTTATAGGTAAGCCCTTAACAGTTGAAAAGGCAGTGCAACAGTTGCAGGTCAATTCCGGGAAAACGGTCTATTTTAGTACGGGGCTGAGTGTACAGCAGCATTCCACAGGTTTTCAGCACACACTGGTAGAGCATTATCAGGTAAAATTCCGCACATTAAATCTGGCCGAAATTGAGCGATACATCGAACTGGATCAACCACTTCACTGTGCAGGTAGCTTTAAATGTGAAAGTCTGGGCATTAGTCTGTTTGAAAAGATGACGGGTAATGACCAGACAACTTTAATGGGCCTACCCATGATTCAGCTATGCCAGATTTTGCGCCAACTCGACTTCCAGATTCCCTAGCTAATTTTTTTAATATTTACAGGTTTTTCTATGTCCCAACCTCTAGCTGTCTTAGGCGGTATAACTGCCGAACAATTTTTAAGTGAATATTGGCAAAAAAAACCGCTACTGGTCCGTAATGCCCTGCCCGAAATTATCAATATTCTTGAACCGAACGATGTTAAAGAACTTGCGCTTGAAGAAAATATTACTGCCCGTTTAATCAAGCAAAAAGATAAAGATTCTAACCAGTGGTCAGTGAAATCTTCTCCCCTGATTAAAGGCGATTTCCAGAAAATGCCAAAACTATGGACCTTGCTGGTTCAGGCGGTTGACCATTATTCATTTGACCTCGCAGCCCTATGGAAAAAATTTCCCTTTATTCCACAGTGGCGCCGTGATGATATTATGGTGTCTTATGCGCCTAAAGGCGGTTCAGTTGGCAAGCATTTTGACTTTTATGATGTATTCCTGGTGCAAGGTTACGGTCACCGTCGCTGGCAGCTTGGGCAGATGTGCGATGCAGACACGGCTTTTGTTCCAGGTCAGCCTCTTAAACTGCTACCAGATATGGAGGTAAATTTTGATGAAGTACTGGCTCCAGGTGATCTGTTATATGTTCCGCCAGGTCTGTCTCACTATGGCGTAGCAGAAGATGACTGCCTGACCTTTTCCTTTGGTTTTCGCATGCCTAATATTGCAGATATGATGGATCGTGTGAGTGATAAATTTTCTGAAGACCAGTTACTCAGAAATCCGCTAACCGATATTCTGCGTGACCAGGCTACAGCAGCAGGCGAGATTACACCTGTTGAACTTGAGTACCTTAAAACAGAACTGCTTGCCCGTCTGCAAAACTCTACTGTACTTGATGATGCTATTATCAGCTTGATGTCAGAGCCGAAGTATCCGGAGAATATTCCTGAAGCGGAAGAGATCGGTACAGGTGATCTGGAAGAAGCTTTGGATCAGGGTTACATGCTAATGCTGGAACCTGCTTCACGCCTGCTTTATACAGATGAAGACAACCAGCTACTTTTTTGGGCAAATGGTGAAGCACTATATATTTCTGAAAGCTTTGCAGCCTATTTAAAGCGCCTTGCTGATGGTGAAATTCTGGTTCTTGATCAGAATTTAAATGATGAAGAAATACTTGAAGATATCGCACAACTATTGACTGACTCTATTTTGATGCTGCTTCCACCAGAAGAAGAGCAGAACTAATATTTATTTATAAAAAATAGCCAGACCTGTTCTGGTTATTTTTTTATCTGAAAAATTATCTCAGTTATCTTCTTATATGACTGAGAATGAACAAAACTCTCATTGAGAAATATAGCCCGGCTTGGCAAGTTGAATCTATTGAAAAATATTAAAAGGAAAGCTGAATATAATGGCAAGCCCAGCACAAACAATACGTCATAAGCTCCTCAATACATTTTTCTCAAGACAATCGGTCTGGTTCCTGTGCATTCTGATCGCATTAGGTATTACCATGCTTAGGCTATTCTATGAGCCACATTATATTTATTACTTCGTTTCAGATACCTTGCTTAACAGTGTCTGGCTAATCACAGCTTTGCTCAGCCTGCTGGGTCTCTATGATGTTTTGCAGAATCGTCACTCGATCTTAAAAAACTATCCGATTATGGGCCACTTTCGCTATATCTTTGAAGATTTTCGTCCAGAGATCCGGCAGTATTTTATTGAATCGGATCATGATGCACTGCCATTTTCACGGGTACAGCGCAGTCTAGTATATCAGCGTGCGAAAAATGAAAATTCAGATAAACCCTTTGGCTCAATTTTAGATGTCTATCAGGCAGATTATCGTTTTATTACTCACTCCCTGGCACCTTGCTCACCAGCAGATCCGGCCACTTTTCGTATTCAGATTGGTAATGAGCAATGTACTCAGCCCTATAGCGCTTCAATTTTCAATATCTCTGGCATGAGTTTTGGCAGTCTCAGCGCCAATGCAATTCTGGCGTTAAATCAGGGTGCCAAGATGGGTAACTTTTACCATGACACAGGAGAAGGCAGTATCAGCCCTTATCATCTGGAAAATGGTGGCGATTTGGTCTGGCAAATTGCCAGTGGTTATTTTGGCTGCCGGACGCTTGACGGACAGTTTGATGAAGGAAAGTTTGCTAAACAGGCACAACTTGAACAGGTTAAAATGATTGAACTCAAACTTTCCCAAGGCGCCAAACCGGGTCATGGCGGTATTTTGCCAAAGCATAAAATTTCTGAAGAAATTGCCCTGATTCGGGGAGTAAGTCGTGATCGTGACTGCATCTCTCCTTCTACCCACTCTGCTTTTCGTACACCGATCCAGATGATGCACTTTCTGCAAAAATTACGTGATCTTTCTGGTGGTAAACCAGTAGGCTTTAAGCTCTGTATTGGGCATCCATGGCAATTTATGAGTATTGTAAAAGCTATGCTGGAAACCAAAATTGTACCGGATTTTATTGTAGTCGATGGCTCTGAGGGTGGTACAGGTGCAGCACCAATTGAATTTAGTGACTACATTGGTACACCTCTGCGTGAAGGCTTACGCTTTGTACATAATACCTTGGTGGGTACCGGTTTACGTGATCAGATCAAGATTGGAGCAGCGGGTAAAATCGTCAGTGCATTTGATATTGCCAGTACATTTGCACTGGGCGCAGACTGGGTGAATTCAGGTCGGGGGTTCATGTTTGCAATTGGCTGTATACAGGCACAAAGCTGCCATACCAATCAGTGCCCGGTTGGGGTAGCTACACAGGACCGTGACCGACAAAAAGCTTTACATGTGCCCACCAAAGCTGAACGGGTTTTTAATTTCCATAAAAACACTTTGCATGCCCTGGCAGATATGATAGCAGCAGCAGGCTTGCGTCATCCTTCGGAACTTGATGCACACCATCTGACACAACGGATTAATGACCGGGAAATTAAAAATTATGCCCAGTTGCATTATTTTATGGAGGAAAATGCCCTTATTAATAACCAGCTTCAGGATAAAGAAAATTTTTATTACCGCATGTGGCAAATGGCCAGTGCTCAAAAATTCTGAACTGTAAAAAGCTGAGTACATACATTCTTCACTTGGCTAACTTGATCACCATAAAACTCTATCTGAGGAAAATACGATGAGTAACTTGCGCTGTTATAAACAAATGCCTGTATGGTCTAATAAAACCCTTCCTCAGAATTTCCGCGAGAAACATAATACTCAAGAAGGGACTTGGGCTAAATTGACAATATTGCAGGGCGAACTGGTATTTGCCATGCTATCAGAAAATGGTGAAATAATTTCTGAAGAAACTTTTAATGCTAGTCATCAACCTTCCTTAGTCTCACCTCAAGCATGGCACAAAATTGTCTCTACCAGTTCCGATATTGCCTGCCAACTTGAATTTTTCTGTGAACCTGAGCGTTACTTTGAAAAGAAATATGGACTAGTACCAACGCATTCCGAAATACGTATGGCGAGTAAAATTCTGCACAGTGCAGGTACCGCACTTGATCTTGGTTGTGGTAGTGGTCGCAATACACTTTTTCTCAGTGAAAAAGGTTTTGAGGTCGATGCATGGGATATTAATGAAGCTAGCATCAATAAGCTTAATGAAATTATTGGTGCAGAGAAAATTGATCATATTCACACTGAAATACGTGACCTGAACCAGAATCCCATTATTGAAAAACGCTATAACTTTATCTTTTCAACGGTTGTGCTGATGTTTTTACAGCCCACTACTATTCCCCGACTTATAGAAGAAATGCAAAAAGCAACTCTGCCTGAAGGTTATAATCTGATTGTTGCGGCTATGGATACACCAGACTATCCATGTAATGTTGATTTCCCCTTCACCTTTAAAGAAGGAGAGCTCATTCGTTATTATACAGGTTGGAATATCTTACAATATAATGAAGATGTTGGTGAACTGCATCGGCTCGATGAGCATGGTCGCCGGATAAAATTGCGTTTTGCTACATTACTGGCAAAAAAACAGGCTTGAATATAAAAGCATACTATTCACTAAAAACTACAAAGCCAGGTCATTACTCTGGCTTTTCCAGAAGATTATATGACAGTAAATTTTATTAGTGCTTAATGCCAGATCATGAGCTTATTTATTCATAATAGTATTTTGAAGGTCTGGCGTGTAGAAATGCCGGAATCAGCCCGGTAAGTGCAGCCCGAATATCAGCCCGCTCATTAATGAGTTGATGCGAACCCTCTTCAAGCATAAGCAGGGTCTGTAACCGGAATTTTCGCCGGATAAATTCAATGTTATAACGCCAGTCTACCGTCTGGTCCAGTGCTCCCTGAGCAAGCCAGACTGGTATTCGGCAAGCTGGTCTCTGCTCCATTTCCTGCATCCACCGCGACATCGCCAGAATCCAGTCCATACCCATCATACGGGGCTGTAAGGGATCTTTTAAGCGAATAAAGCGCAGAAATTCCGGATTATGGTTATTACGCCGGAAATGTCGAGGCACTTGCCGCTTGATACGCCGGATAATACCGAGGCCAACCGGGTTATGCCACCATGCTGTTTTTGCAGGTCGAATGAGTGGAGATAAAAGCAAAATACGATCAACAATCGGATTACGGCGCTGCTCAGCATATTCGAGCAAATGATGCATCCAGATTGCGCCTCCTGTACTCTGCCCAATACCTAACCATGGTTGCGGCAACTGGTCAGCCTGACGAACATACTGATATACGGCCAGTAAAACTTGCTGATAATGATCAAAATTCTGGATATTGGCCGGCGAACCGTCACTTAAGCCATGCCCTGGCAAGTCATATGTTATTACGCTGAAGCCCTGTTCAAGTATTTCACGGATGATTGGCTGGTAAATGCCACTGTGTTCAAGATAACCATGCAGCAAACAGACCGTACCTTTAATTTCAGCAACTCTCGGTTTAAAAACCTGTACATGTAATCGAAAAAGTGGCATGGGAACATAACCCTGCCATTGGTCACAGTCCAGCAGATTTAAGCCATAAAGTTTGCGATAAGCTAAAATATCAACTGAGGGCTCATACGGGCGGTTCAGATTTAATGGTTCTAGAAGCTGTGAAGTAATTTCACGGCTAGGTATAGGCAAGTCAAGCTGGGTAAGTACATTCGGATTTAAAAACGGGATATCTGACATTAAGGTACCTCCCGGCAGCCACTTGAGCCAAATAGGATATCGCGAATTGTGGCCAGCATTTCGTAATTGGCACGGCGACTGTGATCATAATTCTGCCGGCTTGGACGCCAGTCTGTTAATTTTGAAGGCATAGGTGCTTCAACCGGTATGGTTTCTATACCGTTTAGTGCAAATAAACGGCGTGTACGTGGCATATGATAAACATCCGTGATCAAGATTACTGTAGGTGCCCCACCTTTTTTCTGTAAAAGCAATGAACTGAACCGTGAATTCTCACAGGTATTCATACTGCGGTTTTCCAGTAATTTTGCTTCTACATTTCTTTCTTTTAGCCAAGCCTGCATATAAGGGGCTTCTACCCCGCTTAAAACAATGGGTAAATGGTATTGTTTTTCGACTTCCAGGGTTTTCTCGAGCCGCAAGCGGGTATATTTATTCACTACAATATCTTTCTGGTTATCAGCTAAAGTCAATCCGCCACCTAAAACAACAATTGCATAAGGTTTGCTGGAACTTGCCGGATAGACTGGTTCATTTTTTTCTTTTTGTATTTGGGCAATATCTTGATAAATTTCGCTTTCTACTGCCTCTTGCTGTTCAACCGGATGTGTCATCAGGAAATCTATATATTGCTCCATTAACACCTTATTCTCTGCGCTATTCAATTGCAGAAGCTCACGCATGTCTTCAACCGAATCGGAGACTGGCTGTTCTTGTTCCTGTCCTTTTTTATCAACAGATGGAACCAGTAATGGAATAACCGGTTGGTCGTCCTTATCGTTTTCTTCTTTTTCCTGTTCTTCAATAATAATTTTTTGCAATGCTTTATAACGGGCCTGTAGCGTAGGCAAATCCTGTGCATTCTGGTTTTGCATAGACTGCTCCATCAGTTTTAAATATGCCTGACGGGCAATCCAGAGATTTGAACCAGGCTCTAGTTCCTCATATTCGCTCAGGGCGGCCATTTCCTGACTTTTTGCTGCCACTTGATTGACTTCTACTGGCACAAAAGTATTAAGAGCCTTGACCACCAGCTGCGAATAAAAAGGAGTATAGATAAAAACCATCAGACAGCCGAGCAGTACAAATATGCCTGCGGCAAGCTGTACTAAACGCACCATCCAATGATACTGAGCCATAAACTGTTTATTCCGTATGTGAGCAAATCTGGGCTATTTCATTATAGAGTACCGGTTCCGGCTCGAGCATGATGTTAAATTTCTGATAAACATCGTGCTGTACCGCGCAGTATGTAGCTTTGATATCTTCTAATGACGCTTCAGCATAGTTGACCAGGACCAGTGCCTGTTTTTCAAACATGCCTACCTGACCCAGACGCTTACCCTTCCATCCTGCCTGCTCAATCAGCCAGCCGGCTGCAATCTTGGCCTGACCAGTCAACTGGGGGTAATGCGGTAGTCTCGGGAATCGCACTGCCAGTTTTTGATAAGCCTCATTACTAATCACAGGATTTTTAAAAAAACTGCCGGCATTAGGATATTGTGCCGGATCAGGTAACTTACTTTGTCGAATATGAATAACCTGCTGTTGCAGGTTTTCGGCACTCTGATCACCTGCCATAGCCAGTTTCAGATCGCCATAGTTCAGCTTGAGCTGCGGTGTTTTTAATAACCTGAATGTTACATGGGTAATAATGTAGCGATTTGGCTGATCTTTAAAAATACTGTGCCGGTATGAAAAACCGCAATCTTTAGCACAGATCGAGTCAAACTGGCCAGTTTCACGGTCATATACTTGTACCGATTCAATAAAATCCCCAGCTTCTACCCCATAAGCACCAATATTCTGTACAGGTGACGCGCCAACTCGTCCTGGAATTAAAGCCAGGTTCTGTAAGCCATACAAGCGTTTTGTGGTGGTATAGAGTACAAACTCATGCCAGACCTGACCGGCACCCACCCTCAGGCTGCGGCTTTGTTCATCTTCATCTAAATACTCAATACCTTGAATATCAATATGCATGACCAGTGCATTAATCTTTTCAGGTAGAAGCAGGTTACTGCCACCAGAAAGTACAAGAATATTCAGCTGATTCTGGATAGCATATTGAACCGCAGCCGGAATCTGCCGAGTCTGTTCAATGTGAATGTAATGGGAAGCGACACTGTTAAGCTTTAAACTGTTAAAAGGTTTAAGTTGAATATTATTTTGAATCTGAATCACATCTAAACCTTTTAAATTACTGACCAAACTGACTTTTAAATACATTTATCCAGGCACGACTGCTTGATTCACACTGATCCAGTACCCGCTCAAAACCATCAAGTCCGCCATAATAGGGATCGGGTAAAGCCTGCTTGGAATATTCAGGGTCATGCTCACTCATCAGAGCAACTTTTGCACGCAGGCATGTTTCGCCATATTCAAGACCAGCTTGATGCATTACTGCTTGTATATCTTCAAGATTCTGATGATCCATTGTCAGAATCAAGTCAAAATCAAGAAAATCCTGAGTCTTTAACTGACGAGCTCTTAACGTTGAGAGATCATAACCACGTTTTTTAGCATGCTTCTGACTCCGTTGGTCAGGTGCTTTACCTGGATGATAATTACTGGTGCCAGCTGAATCAACGATTACATTTAACTGATGCTCGTCACAATAATGCCTCAGGACAATTTCCGCTGTGGGAGAGCAGCAAATATTTCCTAAACAGACACACAACACCTTATACGGCGCTTTGGACGACATAACGACCTCAAGTACAGCTTTCTTTTGAAGAGTCTTATGTTAAGTTATTTACAGGATGAATCCTATAGAACTGTAAAACAATAATGTTCAATTTTTTAAAGAATTAAGGAAAACGTATGGGCCAATTTCAGTTTCAAACCGTTCCCAATATTATTGCTGGGCTAGGCTCAATTGAGAGACTCAAGCAAATCTTGATAGAGCAGAAGTCCAAAAAACTGTTATTGGTTACCGATCCGGGAATGCTGGCTCAGCAGCTTCATCAACCTGTTTTAGATATTTTACATAGCATTGGACTTGAATATAGTATTTATGCTGATGTACAGGCTGATCCACCAGAAGACGTAGTCCTGGCAGCCGCCCGTTTTGCCCGAGAAGAAAAAGCAGACATTATTTTAGGCTTTGGTGGCGGCAGCTCTATGGACGTTGCCAAGATTATTGCCCTGCTTGCGCATCCTGAACAACAGCAAAAGCTCCAGGAGATGTATGGTGTAAATCAGGTCCAAGGCGCACGACTGAAATTAATTTTAATTCCCACCACTGCTGGTACCGGCTCCGAAGTCACGCCTATTTCGATAGTAACCACTGGGGAAACAACAAAAAGTGGAATAGTATCACCTGTGCTTTTTGCAGATACTACTATACTCGATGCAAATTTCACCCGAAATTTACCGCGTCATATTACTGCAGCGACCGGTATTGATGCGATGGTACATGCTGTCGAAGCCTATACATCTAAAATTAAAAAAAATTTCTATGCGGATTTACTCGCAGTTAAAGCGCTCCAGATTCTTTATACAAATTTAAGACCGGTACTTGAAGATGGCCAAAATATGGAAGCCCGGCAGAATATGCTGGTCGGTTCAATGCTTGCCGGGCAGGCCTTTGCCAACTCACCAGTGGGTGCGGTACATGCCTTGGCTTATCCGCTTGGTGGACACTTCCATATTTCACATGGGCATAGCAATGCTCTGGTTTTTACTGAAGTCTTAAAATTTAACCTGACTTATGCCAAGCAGCACTATGCTGAATTGATGTTACATATTGAACCTAAAAGTAGTGGCTCAGTAGAAGGCCTCAGTGATCTGTTTATTGATCATATGCAAAATTATCTGGACATCACTGGTTTACCCTTGACTTTGCAATCACTCGCAATACCTGAGCAGGCTTTAGAACAGCTGGCACAAGATGCAGTATTACAAACCCGGCTATTACAGAATAACCCCCGTGAGCTGGGTTATGAAGATGCGCTCAATATATACCGAGCCATTTATTCATGAATAAGCCTGTAATTACCGAACGCAAGCATTTTAGATTTTTCTTGCCGATTCAGACTCGCTGGGCAGATAATGATATATACGGGCACGTCAATAACGTAACCTATTATAGCTATTTTGACACGGCGGCTAATTCGCTGCTGATTCAGAAAGCAGGGTTTAATATTCATCAATCCCCTGTAATTGGGCTGGTAGTTGATTCTGCTTGCAGCTTTTTTCAGGAACTGTCTTTTCCTGAAATAATTGAGGTTGGCGTAGCAATTGAACGGATTGGCCAATCTTCTTTAACATATCGTTTAGCGATTTTTAAACAGGGTCAGCAGCAAGCATCTGCACAAGGTCACTTTGTTCATGTGCTTGTAAATCGTGAAACACGAAAAAGCACTCCCATATCTCAACAGATGCGGGAGGATCTAGCCACTTATTGTTTATAAAACAATCATGATTTTAACTGGATATTTTGCAGCTCGGCATCAAAAAGATGAATTAAACTCTGAATTGCAGGCTCCTGCTGTAGTAATTCTTTTGCACGCTGGTACGCTTTTTCCTTGCGTACCGTTTGCATGATATATGGCGTGATCTGCTCAATTTCTTTGTATTCCACTTGAAACTGTGTATCAGGCCATTGCTCTTTCATGGCTTGCTCTAAAGCATGCTGGAGCTGAGACAGCATTCCTTCATATTGTTGTGGAATTTGAAAAACTGACAGGCCATTAATCGTGCCTGTCATCAGTCCATGCTGGGCCAGCTCTTGAACGGCAGGTGATAACTCGCTATTCCTAAACCAGTATTCCCATTTGTCTACAGTCCATTCATGCTCTAACTGCTGAGGTGTTAGTGTTAGAATATCCTGAGGCATCAAGTGACCAGAGTTTTCATATTGCTGAGCGCTAATACCAGCTTTTTCCAGCTTAGTATCAGACAATTCTTCATCAGAAAAACTATGAGATACCTGCTCAATCTTTCCCCCGGTTTTAAAGGACTCGGCTACAGGTAACTCAACAAATAAATCTTCCGCAGATATGGTAGGCGCTGTTTCACTCTGGCTAAGATCTTTTGGTATATCGGATTGGGTGTTTATTGCCAGTTCTGAAATGACTAGAGCATCAGGCTCAAGAAATTTAGTATCCAAAAGATCAGCAGAAGGCGCTACCGGTTTAGGCTGAACATTTAAACCTGCCTCATCAAACCCGACCAGCCCATCAGCCGAGTTTAAATTAAAGCTCAGCATTTCATTTGCTGCTGAACTTTCCTCAGTATTACTGTCCGGAACAGCTGATTTTAGCGGTTTTTTCTCAAAAGGTTTAGAAGAGTCTGCCGTAGTTTTAGACACAGTGTCTGGCTCTGCTCCAGCGAATGATAACTCTTCAGAAATAAAATTTGTCTCAGGCTCAAGTTTCTCTGCTAAAACTGTTACCTGTGGTTCAGACGAACGAGGTGCTGTATTAACTTCTGCCGATGCTGAAAAGCTACTATCAGAAACCGCCGGTCTAGAATTGTCTATTGATATTTCATCAGGTGCCAAAGGTCGAAAAGCTAACAGCCGTAAAATACACATTTCAAAGCCCTGCTCTTGCGTAACAGACAGTTGCAGGTCAGCTCGCCCCTTACAGGCAATTTGATAATACAGTTGCAGGTCTTGCGCTGAAATCAGGCGTGAGAGCTGTAAAATTTTACGGTTAATCTCATCACTGTATTTAAGGCCTAGGTCAGGCAAATATTGTAATAGAGCCAATTCGTGTAAGGTCGAAATCAACTGATCCAGAACAAGTGAAACATCCAGTGCCTGATGTCTAAACTGTAATAAAAGCTGGCTGACCCGGGCCTGATTATTCTGATGAATAGCCAAGATCAGGTCATAGATGATAGTGCGGTCAATGAGCCCCAGCATCTCTTTGACATCCTGATGGTGTACCTCACCCTGACCATAAGCAATAGCCTGATCTGTCAGGGACAATGCATCACGTAGGGAGCCTTGGGCAGACTCACCAATTTGCCAGATGGCGTCACTATCGGCATTAATCTCTTCTTTTTGTAAAATTCGGGTTAAATGTTCAGTAATCTCATCAACTGCTAATGGTCGCAAGGTAAATTGCAGGCATCGTGAAATAACCGTAATAGGTAATTTCTGCGGATCTGTGGTAGCGAATAAAAACTTTACATGCTCTGGCGGCTCTTCGAGCGTTTTCAGGAGTGCATTAAAAGAGTGAGTAGAGAGCATATGCACTTCATCGATCAGATAAACCTTAAAGCGTCCCTGAGTCGGTGCATAAGGTACATTGTCGAGCAGTTCGCGGGTATCTTCAACTTTGGTTCTTGAAGCGGCATCAATTTCAATCAGATCAATGAAACGGCCTTCATTGACGGCTTTACAGGTAGCACATACTTCGCATGGTGTAGAAGTAACACCGGTTTCACAGTTTAAGCACTTTGCTAAAATACGCGCAATTGTTGTTTTGCCTACGCCACGTGTACCTGTAAATAAATAAGCATGATGCAGACGGCCACGTTCTAACGCATTGGTCAGCGCCCGTGACACATGGCTTTGCCCGACCAGCTCATTAAAGTTGCGTGGACGATATTTTCGCGCAAGTACTTGATACATGTATGCTCCTTTTTGCCTGTATAAGCATACTGTTTTTTTGCAGCTTAGTGAATGAGCCGATGTCATCAATTGCTTTTAAAACGATAAGTCACTACTTTGCGTTTGAATATGAAAATAATTTTTAAAACCAGATACGCTTTTACATTTATGTATATTTAAAATTTCTGTGCTTTTAAACTATCAGGCAATCTTGTGAACACATAGAATAATGGCTGCAATTCGCTCCACACCTGAATAATATGGCTGTTCGAGTTCTTCACCAAAAATGTCCGGATCGATTTCCTGCCAGTGCCATGTAAATTTTGATTGTCCTTTAAACCACTCTTCAATTCGTTCCTGTAATATGCTTTGACCATTACGGATGGCAACCCCTGTATATAAAAACAAGTGTCCATTTCTGTAAAGATGAGTAACTCCTTGCTGCACAATATCAAAAGCCAGCTGTGCACCATCCATTTTATAGCCACCATGCCGGTACTGACGCCGCTCCGAGTCTACCAGGTAAGGAGGATTGGCAATAATCAAATCATATTGCTCATGAATTTCCTGATATAAATGACTATTTACTGCACGAAACTTTTCAATGCCCGAGAATTCTGCATGAAGTTCACTTAATAATAGAGCGTATGGATTAATGTCTACCAATGTAAGTTCTGGCTGAGGGTTAAATTTTTTGGTTGTTAGAATCGCAGTGGCTGCCGTACCCGAACCCATTTCCAGAATACTGCTCACAGAGAATTGCTGTTGTTTTAGGAAACAGTCTAAATGCAAATTAAAACGGTAGGTATCAGGTCCTAAGAAAACAGCATTCTGGCTAGTTGTAGGGTAACTGCTATGGATAAAAATCTCATCATTTAAACTTGAAACACGAAATTTGCAGCGAAACAGTTGCTCCTGCTGTTCAAGCAAATCATGATATTTCAATAGTTCAAATAAAGGTGCCTTGAGATCTGCTGCATAGAACCAGCGATTCCAGCCAAAAATATCTGCTAAAGTTTCTCCTACCGCCGCATGTCTTAAGACCCGTGAATGCGTTTCTGGCGTTACACTGATAAATTGATAAGCATTAGCTTTAAGATGTTTTAACAGATCTAATAAAGCCTGCTTTTTGGTTTGTAAATCTGAAAGCTCTATGTCCATATATGTCCTTTTATATTATTTTAATTCAAGAGAACCATCCTTTCCTGCCAGTAAGTACACCATCTGCACAGCGTAAAGCTTCTTGAGTAAGTGCCCACAAACGGTAATCTCCAGTCATGGAACCCATCTGGAAATTATGAGTATAGGCAAAACTCAAATTACGCTCAGGATCACACCAGGCCGCTGAACTGTTATATCCCATGTGTCCAAAACCTTGTTGGGCGGCCTTACCCAGCGTAAAAATCCGATGATAGCCCAAACGCCAGTTCATGGGTACAGGCATAACACGGTCGCGGGCAAAGCTCTGAATACTGCTGAGCTCCTGAAAAACTTCTGGTTTAATCAAGACCTTACCTTTCCACTGTCCATGATTAGCCAGCATGGCATAAATTTTTGCCAGACTATGCGCATCAAACACACCATTGGCTGCGGGAACCAAGGCCTGCAGGCCGGCCTCATTAAAGAAGCTAAAGTTTTTCATTCCTTTAGGAACCATAGCATCTTGGAAATCTTGAGGGTTCTGTCCACTCCAGTAAAACAGCTTTTCACTGAATGATGTTTTTCTTTTTGTTTTCTTTGATATTTGATTGTTATGTTCCTTCCAGACTGGTTTAGAGGCAGCAAAAGGACGAGCTACACGCTCCAGTTCAGTCAAGGGAAGACCAAAATATGCACCATCTAACCCAAGTGGTTCTACCAGATACTGTTGCATTAACTGAGATAAAGTTTGACCGGTAACTTTCTCAAGTAGCCCACCGACCAGCCAGCCAAAGGTTAAAGCCTGATAAGCAACGCCCTCTCCTGCTGAAAAACGCGGTTTAGCCTGCTCGAACACAGTTAACATATGCTGCCACTCAAGCATTTCTGCAGCATCATTAATCAGGTTGCGGATATCATATAAACCGCTTTGATGAGACAATATATGTCGTAGCGTCAGCTTATCTTTCCCTTGCTGTGCAAATTCAGGCCAGTATCGACCAATGGGTGTGTCATAGTCCAGAAAACCTTCACTTACTAGAATATGAGCCAAAGTGGCCAATATGCCTTTTCCGGTTGAATAGCATACTGCCAGCGTATCGGCTTGCCAGTTTTCAGTTGCAGATTTTTTGCCAGTATAAATATCAACAACTTTTTTTCCTTTAAAATAAACTGCTAACCCAGCCCCTCCGCTATTTAAACGGCTGGACTGCAATCGGCTAAACAGCTTTGCTAAATCTCTGAATTCAGATTGACATTCACCTTTATAATGCTGGTGTCCATGAAGAATCCATTCTTGAATGGCTGACATATCATTACTCTTATTTTTAATCTAAATATTTTAATTCAATACTTACTATAAAAAAGCCTGAGTTATGAAACTCAGGCTTAAAACTTACAACGCTTTAATACAACCCGCAACATGGGGTTTATGCGATTTGGCATTACAAATCAGGAATACTGTATCTTGGCCTTGCTCGGCAGAGAGAAGCTCTACCCGGGAAGGTAAATACATAGGTAATTTAAAATTCACATCGGCTTCATAAGCTTCTGGTAGTTCAAGACTTGCCAGTGCCCGAGCCTTACTCCACATACCATGTGCTATTGCCTGCTTGAAACCAAATGCCTTGGCTGTAACTGCATGAATATGGATCAGGTTGAAGTCTCCTGAGACTAGAGCATAGCGGCGTCCGGTATTTTCAGAAATATCCCATTTTTCTTTCAACTGATATTCGGGTTCCTGTTCAGCCTTTACCTTTTCAGCCGCTTTTACTGTACTTTTCTGGCGAACCAGATAGGTAGTCAGCCCTTCCATCACGACCTGATTACCAGCTTTAGCAGTAGTGATAAAGTCGAATTGTATACCTTTATCATGGGGTTTAAGTTCACCAAACCTGCAAGACAACGTCAGCTCTTCACTGGTATTGATGCTACGGGTTTGACGTACCATATTGCGAATATGTACCAGCCCCAGAATTGCAAACGGGAAAGCTTCCTGCGTCATCATATGCATTTGCAGACTTTGTGAAAGTACTGCCAGATAAATTGCAGGAACCTCTCCATTATTTTTAAAGCCGCACACTTCATTGTAGGCTTTCAGATGTTTCTGATCGATCTTAAGAGAGTCCACAACATATTCAACTTGTGGCAATACTTTCTCAGCTTTAGGCTTTTTAAAAATCAGTCCCTGAATAACTTTTGGATAAGCCAGATAAGGCTTAGGTAACTGGCTAAAATGACGTGTGTGCATACTCAACCTTCATCAATATCTTTTTTATAAATAAAATTCCCTCTCCCTTGCTCAGGAAGAGGGCCAGAGAGGTTTAAATCCACCTCTCCTTTTATACTGCTCTTCCCTTTAGTGGAAAAGAGTTTTTATGAAAAATTTACGCGCCTAACAGGCTTTGTCCACAGACACGCACAACGTTGCCATTTAGGCCTGTAGATGCAGTTGAGGCAAACCATGCTATCGTTTCAGCAACATCTACCGGTAACCCCCCTTGACTCATAGAGTTCATACGGCGTCCGGCTTCACGGATTGCAAATGGTATGGCTGCGGTCATTTGAGTTTCAATAAAACCCGGGGCAACTGCATTAATGGTAATCCCATTTTTCAGCAGTGGTGCGGTAAATTTAACCAGACCGATTACGCCTGCTTTAGAGGCAGCATAGTTAGTTTGGCCCAGATTACCCGCAATACCTGATATGGAGGATACGCATACAATACGGCCATTGTTATTTAAGCCATCATTTTCCAGCAGATAGTCATTAATACGCTCTGCCGCAGACAGGTTGATATTTAGTACCATGTCCCAAAGTTCAGGCTTCATATTGGCCAGCGTCTTGTCACGGGTCACACCGGCATTATGCACAATAATATCCAGACCACCTTTTTCTGCGGAAGCTGTCTTAATTTTTTCACCTGCATCAGCTGCGGTAATATCCAGTGCCAAAACTGAACCACCAATACTTGCTGCAACCCGCTCAAGGTCAGCTTGCTGCTGTGGCACATCAAGACAAATCACATGAGCACCATCACGTGCCAGTACCTGTGCAATCGCCTCGCCAATACCACGGCTGGCACCAGTTACCAATGCCACTTTGCCATCTAAAGGTTTAGCCCAGTTAACATTTATCACTTCAGCTTTAGATACACGGATTACCTGACCAGATACATAAGCTGAACGAGGTGAAAGCAGGAAACGTAGAGTAGATTCAATATTCGCTTCAGCGCCTTCATCTACATATACAACTTGAGCGGTAATACCTTTTTTGAATTCTTTGCCAACTGACTTAATAAAGCCTTCTAATGCGCGCTGGGCAATTGCCTGTTTTACTGTTTTGGCATGCTCAGGTGTAATGCCTACTACAATCACTCTGCCAGAAGTCTGAATCTGGCGGGCAACCGGATTGAAAAATTTATACAGTTCATTTAACTGCTCAGAGTTCTGGATTCCGGAAGCATCAAATACCACTGCCTTAAACTTGGACTCTTTATCGCCAGCATTAAAAGCACTGAGGTTCAAGCCGGTCTGGGCTGCTGCCTGCTGTAGTTCAGCATTATTACCTGCATAGCTATTTGCATGGATATTGTTTAAAACCTGTGCAATTTCACCAGACAATGTGCTTGAGGGTGCTGCACCTAAAAGTACTGCTCCTTTAATAACAGGCGCAGCTGACTCAAAACGGTCCAGCTGGATTGGCGATGGTAAACCTAGATTCTTGATGACAAATTTACCAATTGGAGATTTTGCAAATACCTGGTATTGATCAGTCATGTTTATTATCTCTCATACAATTTAATTTGAATGAACCTGGAGTTCTGTTGACTTTAGAAGTAATCTCAAACAGTTATATTTCAAAGGGTCCACCGGATTCTAGCAAAATAATACTTGAGTTACTGTTTTGATGTCTTGACCTGAAAGCTCCATGCAATGTCATTGTAGTCAATTCAGGCTATTCTATAATATGTTAATGTAACACATCAGAATATCGTAAACGTGCTTGGAAAAGCCTTATGACTAAAACAACTCAAGAAAATCAGGCGGTCGAGAATTCTGCTCGGGAAAACGTGTCAAATACATCAAAAACAGCATCACGTACTGCTAAAAGTACGACCGAATCTCCCAAAGCAGTAAAATCCACTTCTAGCCGTAGCAAAAAAACTGTCTCTACTGCAGCTAAAGTTACTTCGTCTAATCCATCTTCTGTTCAACAGGATCAAAACATGAGTCAAAACACAGTTCGCCGCGTTGCAATTATTGGTGGTAATCGTATTCCATTTGCACGTTCAAATGGTCCTTACTTTACTGCATCCAATACTGATATGTTAACCGCAGCATTAAATGGCCTTGTTGAGCGTTTTAATCTGCAGGGACAGCGCATTGGTGAAGTCGTTGCTGGTGCTGTTCTGAAACATAGCCGTGACTTTAATATGACACGCGAATGTGTACTTAATACTCAACTTGCACCTGAAACACCTGCTTACGACATCCAGCAGGCATGTGGTACTGGTTTACAGGCTGCCTTTTTGGTTGCAAATAAAATTGCCTTGGGCCAGATTGATGTAGGTATTGCTGGTGGTGTAGATACCACTTCCGACGCGCCAATCGCTTTTGGGGATGGCTTGCGTAAGGCCTTACTCGAACTCAATATTGCCAAAACTGCAAAAGACCGGCTAAAAGCCTTAACTAAAATTAATGTTAAAAACCTACTGGATGCGCCTAAAAATGGTGAACCACGTACTGGCTTGTCTATGGGTGAACATCAGGCGATTACTGCGCTCGAATGGGGAATTTCTCGTACTGCACAAGATGAACTGGCTGCATCAAGCCATCATAAGCTGGCTGCAGCTTATGAAGCAGGTTTTTTTGATGACCTGATTACTCCTTTTCTCGGTATTGAACGTGACCAGAACCTTCGTCCAGATTCATCTGTCGAGAAACTGTCAAAACTGAAACCTGTTTTTGGTAAAGGTGAGACAGCTACTATGACCGCAGGCAACTCGACTCCCCTAACTGATGGTGCGTCTGTTGTATTGCTGGCATCTGAAGAATGGGCAAAAGCTAACGGTCATGAAGTATTGGCTTATTTGACCTTTACTGAAACTGCTGCTGTTGATTTTGTTAACAAGAAAGAGGGACTGCTAATGGCACCTGCTTATGCAGTTCCACGTATGCTTGAACGTGCCGGTCTGAAACTTCAGGATTTTGATTATTATGAGATTCATGAAGCTTTTGCTTCCCAGGTACTTTCTACCTTAAAAGCATGGGAAGACCCAGCTTTCTGTAAAGAGCGTTTAGGACTGGAAGCGCCACTTGGGTCAATTGATCGCTCTAAATTGAATGTTAATGGTTCCTCACTGGCAGCAGGGCATCCATTTGCAGCGACTGGCGGCCGTATTTTGGCTACTGCTGCAAAACTGATTAATCAAAAAGGTTCTGGCCGGGTACTGATTTCAATCTGTGCAGCGGGTGGACAGGGTGTTACAGCAATTGTAGAAAAATAATTTCTGCTTTGTGAATGAATACAAGAAAGCCGCTTAATGATTAAGCGGTTTTCTTGTAGTTCCTTGTCTTAAAATCATAATAGCTGGTTTCTTACCACCCTATTCTATCTAAGGCATTTAATCTGGCTTTTATATAATATTTACAATGATCTTTAATTTTAATTATCTCTAACTTTAAGATCAAAACATGATAAAAATTTGTTTAACAGCGGCCTTCCTGTCCGAGACTTATCGATAATCTGGTGCATATCCCAGCCGCATTTCGATGCGGTCATAAAACCACTGGAAGATAAAAGTATATACCAATATACATAATGTCATACCAAGGTCCAGCAGAATAGCTTGGCCCAAGCCTATATTTAAAGCATAAGCCACCATTGGAATAGTCGCGAGCATTAAACCACCTTCAAAACCAACTGCATGACAAATTCTCACCTTAACTGTTCTTTTAAGCTGATGCCTGTGTTCAAATTTTTCAAAAAAATGATTAAAAATCATATTCCAGATCACTGAAGTAATTGCCATGACCACACCAAGTGTACCTGACACTTCCATTGGTACTTCAAATAGGAAACTTAGTGCA
The DNA here is from genome assembly GCF_006757745.1 of Acinetobacter radioresistens DSM 6976 = NBRC 102413 = CIP 103788. Taxonomy (NCBI): domain Bacteria; kingdom Pseudomonadati; phylum Pseudomonadota; class Gammaproteobacteria; order Moraxellales; family Moraxellaceae; genus Acinetobacter; species Acinetobacter radioresistens. The sequence continues at coordinate 1,657,103 of NZ_AP019740.1, forward strand.
ATCGCAATGATAATTAATAAAATAATTTCATAACTCAGCGCATGGATCAGCCTGCGCTTGGACAATAACATGACTTTCACCTACAAATTTATTGATAAGTTTATTTTATGTGCATAATATTGACTAATCTAATTAGCTCCTTTCATTTTTTTTGATAGATGAATATAAATCAAGACCAGCTCACTATTTTTAAAACAGTGATTGAAACAGGTTCTTTTTCAGCAGCAGCGCGAAAGTTGGGAAAAGTCCCCTCGGCTGTAAGTATGTCAATTGCAAATCTGGAAATTGATTTAAATCTTCAACTCTTCAAACGTAATGGGCGTGAGCCTGTGCCTACCTCTCAGGCTTGGGTGCTCTATGAAAAAACTGAACAGCTACTGGTTGAGATTAATCAATGGAAACAGCATGCCTTTGCATTAAGCAATGGCCTTGAGTCCTCTTTAACCATTATAGTGGTGTCGGAGCTGCTTTATACCAATTGGACTGATTATGTCAGTATTGTTGAAAAACAGTTTCCAGAACTGCAAATTAATGTTATTTCCGCACCACAAGAAGATGCTTTGCAGATGCTGATTAATCGTAGTGCCCAGCTGGCGCTTATGTTTGAGCGTGAACAGCTGGATAGTCGGGAACAGTTTATTGAACTCAAGCGTGAAGTCATCGTACCCGTAGCTGCCTATACTCATCGCTTGGCTGCTTCTAAACAGGTAACATTTGAGGATATTTTAAAAAGCAGACAAATTGTAGTCGCGAGTCGTGATCATCTGATTAAACCTGAACTGCTTTTTTCAAAACAATACTGGCGTACCGATAATCACTACTCAGCCTGTGCCATGATCAGCCGGAATTTGGGTTGGGGAATTTTGCCCCTAGAAATTTTTAATAAGAATGCACAGCTTGCCAAAGATTTAAAGATTCTGGAAATTGCCGATTTCACCCCAAAATTTGAATATTATGTCGATCTGGTCTGGAGCCGGGAAACTGAACTGGGCGCAGCTGCACGTTTTTTAATCCAGCATCTTCGAGAAAAGCGTTTAAATGTATAAGAAATATTTTGATTATTAATTTTCACTTTAGCCTGTCAGGCTTTGTGATATAACTGATTTCACAACTATTTTAATTTTAGACTTTGATAGCAATGACACATTCAGCATTAAACCAATTAAAAAATTTGACTACCGTCGTGGCAGATACGGGCGACCTTGAAGCTATTCGCCAATTTCGTCCTCTGGATGCTACCACCAATCCTTCGTTAATCACCGCAGCAGCAGCTCAGCCGGAAAACAGGACATTAATCCAATCTGCTTTTGAACAGGCAAAGCAGGAAAACTTTACTGAAGATGCCCTGATTGAACGTACGATTGATATTTTAACAGTTAAATTGGGCGTTGAAATTTTAAAACTAGTAGAAGGTCGTGTATCTACGGAAGTTGATGCTTCTTTGTCATTTAGAACAGAAGCTACAGTTAAAAAGGCTCATGAACTGATTGAACTTTATCAGCAGTATGGTATTGATAAAAAACGGGTACTGATCAAGATTGCCTCAACCTGGGAAGGGATACAGGCTGCCAGAATACTCGAAGCGGAAGGTATTCACTGTAATCTGACCCTGCTGTTTGGCCTGCATCAGGCTCAGGCATGTGCAGATGCCAAGGTTACTTTAATTTCACCATTTGTAGGTCGGATTCTGGACTGGTACAAAAAGTCTGAAGGCGTGGAAAGCTATCCAACTGAGCGTGACCCCGGCGTGCAGTCTGTGAAAAAAATCTATTACTATTACAAACAGCAAGGGATACAGACACAAGTTATGGGTGCCAGTTTCCGCAGTATTGACCAAGTGCTAGGTCTTGCTGGATGTGACCTGCTTACTATTGCCCCTTCTTTACTGAGCCAGCTTGAAGAAAACGACCGTGAAGTTCAGACAGCTCTAAGTATTGAACAAGCAAAACAGGCCGAACTGATTGAACGCCCGGCACAGACCCCAGAGAGCTTTGCCAGTGAACTGGACAAAGACCTTATGGCTTATCAGCTGCTTCTAGGCGGTATTGATGGCTTTATTAGTGCACGTCATCAGCTCAGTATCCAGTTACGCCAAATGTTTGGTATGGATGCTGAAATTAAGCCTTAAATCTTGTTTCTCTGCATTTTTACTGACCGCTTTTGGTTATAATAACCTCAAGCGGTTTTTTATTGCAGAGCATCGCCCGTGTTTGGTATTGCTGATCTGACCACCTATATTATTGGTACGGTCTTAATTATTCTTCTTCCCGGTCCTAACTCCTTATATGTTATGTCAATTGCTTCCCGTTACGGTATTAAAGCCGGCTATCAGGGCGCTTTTGGTGTATTTGTAGGGGATGTTATTCTTATGTTTTGCACTGTACTCGGCGCAGCCTCCTTACTTTTGGCTTTTCCGTGGGTGTTTACAGTGGTGAAAGTTTTGGGAGCCTCATATTTAACCTATCTGGGATTTAAACTCCTTAAAGCGAGTATCAGTACTTGGCGTAAAGCAGTTTATAACCGCCAGGTAGAAGCTGAGTTACAGACTATTTACCGTATTCGCCCTTTTCGAACAGCTTTAACCGTTAGCCTGCTCAATCCTAAAGCCATACTCTTTTTTCTTTCTTTTTTTGTTCAGTTTATTGATCCTGATTATCCTCATCCTGCGCTCAGTTTTATGACCCTCGCTATTATTTTACAGGTGACCAGCATGAGTTATCTGACCTTACTCATTTTTTCAGGTAGAAAACTTTCAGGCTTTTTTAGGCAGAGCCCGAAAATTAGTTCTGTCAGCGTGTTTCTGGTTGGTCTTTTATTTTTCAGTTTTGGAGTCAAGCTTGCTACTAGCAGTTTAACTTGAGCACTTTCTCATATAGAGAATAATTGTTGATTCTTATCATAAATAAACGTGAAAAATACTTTAAGCACTTATCTGACGAGCGTATGATGTCTGCATTTTAAACGATTTAATATAAACATTAATAAGTCATGATGCAGAAAATCCTTGAGGACATTTCAATACCTGCCATTTTTGCAGGTTTCATTACTTTTCTGGTGGGCATTAGTGTTTCAGCAGTTCTGGTTATACAGGCTGCTCAGATTTTAGGTGCAACTTCAGAACAGATCAGTTCATGGTTCTGGGCGTTAGGTCTGGGAATTGGTATATCCGGTCTTTTCCTTTCATGGAAGTTTAAATATCCGGTAGCAACCTCTTGGTCAACTGCAGGCTTGGCACTGATCATTGCAACAGGTAGCGGATATACCCTTTACGAGGCAATTGGTGCCTTTTTCATATGTGGCCTACTTACCGCAATCTTGGGTTTTTCAGGCGTATTCAAAAAAGCCCTGTCTTATATTCCTCAAAGTCTGACCAGTGCTATGCTGGCTGGAGTATTACTCAAATTTGGTATTGCACTTTTTGCCAGTCTGCAAACTAACTGGGGGTTTATTGTTTCTATTCTCGCGATTTATATACTCAGCAAGCGCATATGGCCACGCTATAGTATTGTGCTCACTGTAATCGGTGGTATAACAGTCTGTCCCCTATTTATGGAGTTTCATACGCCGGTCATACAATGGTCGTTAGCTCAACCCGTATGGATGGCCCCTGAGTTTAGCTGGTCAGCGATTTTAGGACTGGCCTTTCCTCTTTTTGTTATCAACATGGCTTCGCAATATCTGCCGGGTATTGCCATGATACAGAGCTATGGATATAAACCGCATATTAATCAGTTGATTGGCTGGACAGGACTGTCACAAACACTACTCGCTCCTTTTGGTTGTTATAGTGTAAATATTGCAGCAATCAGTGCAGCAATCAGTCTGGATGATCAGGTTCATCCTGATCCTGCAAAACGCTATATTGCCGGTATGAGCTGTGGATTTTTTTACATTCTGGTAGGACTTTTTGCAGCCACACTGACTAGTTTACTGATGTCATTTCCACAGGTATTTATTACTGCGCTTGCCGGTATAGCCCTGTTTGGTACTATTGGTCACAACATTGCTCTAGCTTTTCATGAGATAGAGGAACGAGAAGCAGCCCTGATGACCTTTTTATTTAGTGCATCAAGTGTACAGTTTTTAGGTATCGGCTCGGCATTTTGGGGTCTGACTTTTGGTATAATCGTTATGTTGGTCTTTAAATTTAAAACCAAAATAAAAGTTACTAAAGCTCGGTACACAGCAGACTAATGACCAACACTTGAAGAAAAAAGATTAATTACCAGTACACCGCCAATAATCATACTAATACCAATGATTGCGGCGGAGTCTAAAGACTGCTTGAAAAAGAATATGCCAATAAATGCAGTCAATACAATACCGACACCACCCCATATGGCATAAGCAATACCGATAGGGATAACTTTAGTGACTTGAGATAACAGATAAAAGGATAAAATATAAAACAATACCATAGCAAAAGTCGGGCCTAATTTGGTAAAACCCTTAGATGTAACCAAAAATGTAGTACCAATGACTTCAGAGATTATGGCTATAGCTAGCAATAAATAAGAAAGAAATACTGGATTCACCCATATTTACTCATTAAAAATATTTTAGATTTCACGCACTACCACACTTTTGGCCATTTTATCATGCCATCCCTGCTTTTTAGGATCAAAAGCTATCCAGATCAGACCAATAAGAAAAACCAGAGTAGCGGGTATATAACCAATATAGCGTAATATACTTTGTCCTAAAGTGAGTTTATTTCCCGTTTTTTCATCTAGAACCTTTAAGCGCATTAACATTTTGCCAGGCGTAGCCGCAGCAAATAGCCAGAACAGTACACTATAGAATATAGGAAAAATATAATTCATGAGTATGTCAAAATATAAGTTTTGTGGCTGATCACTTAACCCGGTAGCAAAGATCAAATCAAAATCCCCTGCATAGAAAATCCATGCAGCTGGAATAATGGCTAAAAACATAATTAGAGCATCTATAATAGTGGCGCCAAATCTGACCCAAAAACCGGCATACTCATATTTATAAGACATTTAGGCATTCTCCTTATATTTCAAATTTATAAGAATATAAATAATAAGTTTTATCCTAAAGGATAAATGCCTTTTTTCAAAGAATTGCAGAATATAACAATTAATTTTGTTATGAGGCTGCTATAAAAAAAGCATCCGAAGATGCTTTTTTCTCTAAAATACTGCTAATTAAACATCTGACCAAACGCATATATAACGATCATAAGCAGAAAGGCAGATGAAGAAGTTAATAATAATTCTAAAGCGTCCATAGTCCACCTTTTTCTTTGAAGTGGTATATTTTTTATACAGCACTACTTTCTCATAATCAATAACAAAAAGTGACAATATATTTCAATTATCTTATAAAGATTCTTATATTTGCTTATTTACCACCTTAATTTTTTCATAATTTTTATAAATATCTCTATTTCTTAAACTTAATCTAAAAAAATATTTAAATTAGTCTTTATTAATTCTTACTGTCATATTGTAAATATATATGTCTATCTAAAAATAAATTACTTTTTATTTTAAAAAATCTATTTTGCTTTTATTAAAGATAATATCTCCTTTATTAAGAGCATTAAAATATTGCTCAAATTATTTTAAATTTTCTTTTTACTCCTTTGATAAAAAATTTTTCTTTGCTCTGATTTTATTTTACTTTATTACCTGGGGAGAAATGATTAAGGATTGCCTCTGCATGATCATACTTTTTCTTAGATTTCAGATTTTGATCTAAAGGACTGGATTTAATCACTTCAATTAATTTCGCTAGCCATATTACAAACTCTTGGCTATCTAAACGGTCAGGAATACAGCTAAAATCAGTTTTTCCCAAGCTATTAGATGATATAAGTTCCATTTTGCTCAGGTCTTCATAATTTATTGGTAATTTGATAAATAACTTTTTGTCTTTTTCTAGTAGTTTCAATAAAAGTGCATTCAGATCTCCCAATGGATCAAAAGAGAATCCCTTTTCTTTACTTACACTTAAATAGATATTTTTAGCTATACGCAAGTTACGGCTCATAGTAGTCCTTTTTATTTCAGAACATGAAATAAAGTTACTATGTTTAAAGGTAATAAAAAATTTAGGTTTAACGTATTGAATGCTATGAAGTGTACCTAGCGTAACTACATGGTTCTAAAAATCCATTAAAGCAATTCTTGTTTGATGCTATTGAAAGTTTAAGTGAAGAGTATAGCGTTTATGTATTCTAAATATATTGTGTAATTTAATTAATAACTAAAAGATAGATAACCTTGTTTTGTACCAAAGGTTAACTATCTTTTCAGCTAATTCATAGTCAAGAAGGATGTATAAAATAAAAATTGACTACCAATATTATGAGTAAAATAATTGCAGCTACGAGATAGGCATTGATTGTATTGAAACTCTTGATAAACTTTAAAATATTCATAATCTTTTAATTTTACATACACTTATTTGTAACCAATATTTTAACAAATGGTAAAATAATGTATCAAGCTTTTATAATTTTTAGGAGAGAGTATGGCTATTTTTTAGCCTCAAAGATATAAAAATACAATCTTTAAAATTAAAGAACCTTAAAAATTAAAGTGTATATTTTTTATCACAGAGTAGTGAATTAACTTTTCCCAAATTAAGTAGTTATAATTTCCTAATATTCTTGTTGTCAGCGATTTAATATAATAAACAAAACGATAAGCCAAACTTTTCACTTTATAAAAGGACATAATATTATGATATATCAAAATATTTTAGCACCCATTGATGGTTCTTCAGTCTCTATGGCAGCAGTAAAGCATGCGATTACACTTGCTAAAACATTTCAATGTCAGCTTTCAATTATCAGTATTGTTGCGGTTGACCCTTTCAAAGGAATTGATTTTTATAGTGCCTTACCTAATTTAAAAGATTACTATCTGGCCGCTAAGGCCGAGGCAGAAAAGCTACTAGATGAAGTAAATCAATTATGTATTGAACAGAATGTAAAGGCCGATACGCGTGTTGTTATGGGTGAAATACCGTCAGTTGGCATACTTAAAATAGCCGCAGAAGTAAAAGCTGATCTGATTGTAATGGGTTCTCATGGACATAAGGGACTACAAAAATATATGCTCGGCAGTGTAGCGCAAGAAGTTCTCACCAATACTGAAACGCAAGTGATGATTGTTAAACAGTAATATCTTAAATTATAATAATTTTTTCTAAAATCTTGCTAAGGCTATATTATTTATATTTACTATAAAATGATGCTCCGGCAGTGCAACACATCCGGAGCATCATAATTACACATAATCCACTTTATATATTAAGCATGCTGCTTAAAGTTTCAGATACGTTTTTAGATTTAACCCGTCCCTTAAGCTGCTGTAAAGTAGCCTGAACCTGAGTACGTTGCGGCTCAGCCAGTGTATACCACCGTGACAACGACTGAAGCAGACGAGAGCCTACAATCGGATTTTTCTCATCTAAATAAGCTGCGAGGTCTACTAGATAATCTACACCAAAACTCCAGGTATTGACCGGATTTGCATTTAGACCGCCGCTGACCGAACGGATCCGGTTAGGTGTACCTAAATCATAATCTGCATGGGAGGTCAAATAACGTAAAGTCTCTTCAGTGGCTTTTGGATGAGCTGCCTGCACCATAAACCATTGATCCAAAGACAAGGCTTCATCTTTAAATCGATTATAGTAATCCTGAAGTATTTCCTGTGCCTGCGGTGCATCATGCCAGACCAGCACACGTAAAGCGCCCAGACGCTCAGACATATTATGCGTATTTTGATACTGCTCACCTGCCCATGCAAATGCCAGCTCGTCACCTTGACGAGCCATCATCATCAACATGATATTTTTTAGTGCACGCTCTCCCATAGCTTGAGAAAAGTCCTGCTGTAAATCAGGATTAAGTGCCTGATATGTCTCTTGCCAGAATGAACCCAATTCACGGGCCAGTTCATTCAGTAAGGCTTCACGGCGCTCCTGAATAATGACCGGATTATAATCATGATCTATACGGCTACCCAGATAGTTTTCACTCGGCACATCGAGCAGTCGCGAAGCAAGTAACGGATCTTTCTGTACCATATCTGGCAGAGTATGGCGAATAGCCTCAATATAGATGTCGACCTGATGATTATCCAGCAAAATACGCTCAAGTAAGGTCTGGGTAGCTTGCCACTGGTTAAAGCCGTTAGTTTCATGCTGAATCAGAAAAGCCAGATCAGCATCGGAATAATCAAATTTCAAATTTACTGGCGCAGAGAAATTTCGCAGCAATGAGACAACCGGTTTTTCAGGAATATGGCTAATCTCAATCGAAGCTGTATCCTGATCAAACAGATAAACCCCATCTTTTACCTGATCTACAAATAGATCCGGAGATTGCAGTGTGTACTGCTCCCCTGTTTTCTGGTTAAAAAGCGCCAACGCGACTGGAATTGGAACTGATTTCAGGTTCAGATATTTTACGTTCGGCTTTATACTTTGCTTAAAGTTTAAACGGTAGGTTTGGGTTATACTGTTATATTCACCCTGTACCTCAAGTGTTGGTGTGCCGGGCTGGTTATACCACGTCAAAAATGCAGACAGATCTACACCTGAACCGGCAGTTAGCGCTGCAATCCAGTCTTCCACAGTAACAGCTTGACCATCATGACGTTTAAAGTACTCATCTGTTCCCAGACGGAATTTTTCTTTACCCAGCAAGGTTGCCATCATACGGTTAATTTCTGCCCCCTTTTCATATACGGTGTCAGTATAAAAATTATTAATTTCCACAAAATGGTCTGGACGTGGTGGATGTGACAATGGGCCCGCATCTTCAGGAAACTGATGCGATTTCAGTACAGCCACGTCATCAATTCGCTGTACAGCAGCAGACTGTAAATCTTCAGAGAAAGACTGGTCACGGAATACAGTTAAACCTTCTTTCAAACAGAGCTGAAACCAGTCACGACAGGTAATCCGGTTACCTGTCCAGTTGTGGAAATATTCATGGGCAATCACAGATTGCACCCGCATAATTGCAGCATCTGTGGTGTACTCTTCATCGGCCAGTACACAGGAAGTATTGAAAATATTCAAACCTTTATTTTCCATAGCCCCCATATTGAACTGGCTAACCGCCACAATCATATAGTTATCGAGATCATAGGCACGGCCGTAATGCTCTTCATCCCAGCGCATAGAATGCTTCAATGCTTCCATCGCAATATGGCACTTTGGAATATCTTTCTCTATAGCATAAATCTCAAGTGCAACATCTCGTCCTTCCGAGGTCACATAACGGTCTTTCAGAACTGCCAGATCACCAATTACGCAGGCAAATAAATAACTTGGTTTCTTGGTCGGGTCCTCCCAGATCGCGTAATGACGCTCTTCACCTGCTTCTCCGGTTTCAAGCAGGTTGCCATTAGCCAGTAGAACCGGATACTTTTTATCGGCTTCAACCCGTGTAGTAAAGACAGATAAAACATCTGGGCGGTCGGGATAATAAGTAATCTTGCGAAAACCTTCTGGTTCATTCTGGGTTACAAAGAGGTTGCCGGCTTTATAAAGACCCTCAAGCTGAGTATTACTTTCCGGATGAATAATTACACTGATCTGCAATGTAACCGTATCTGGTGCGTTTGAAATAGTCAGCTGTTCAGTATCTTGGTGATAGTCATCTGCTGAAAGCAGTTGGTCATTCATTTGAATCGATTTTAATTCCAGATCACGGCCTAAAAGTATCAGGTCACCTGCCGTTTGGCGTTGCACCACAAGAATTGAGTCAACCTGCGTATAATCATCATAGACCTGAATATCTAGCTGAACACTTTCAACCAGAAAAGCAGGCTTTTGATAATCTTTCAGATAGACCGTCTGGGTATCCTGAACAGGAGGTTGTGCTGCAATATTCATAGCTATTCCTTTTTTGACCGTATATCGGATCAGATCATTTTTATCAATACTTTTATCATACGCTGAACTTTAAACATATAGATACTCTATTCAACTTATGTAAGGCATGATTCAAGCTTTTCAATTCCTGAATGTCCAGTATTTGAGTAAATGAATATATAACTGATATCGTATTTATAGAAATATCTTTCAACCTTTGAATTAAAAGACCTGAAAGAATATCTCTACAAGTTTCGGCACCTTTTTCAGACAGGCTTGATATAATTCGTGCGAGCATCAGGCGATCGATTTTTGGAAAAAACACGGCATGAGTACCCTCTATTCAGTTCTGCATAAACAGCTTGATGAAAGTACACCTTGCCCGTTATGCCGCGCCTCTATGTGGTGGGTAGAAGCAGAGCAGCATGAACAGCCTGTAGAGTTTCATGAGTGCAGCTTCTGTGAACACCGGCTTTTTAAACAGCAGCAGCATACCTGTCACTGTGAAAGCTGTGGTAAGTCACGCAAAAAAATACTAAAAGAAACACGACTACAGGAACAACGTAAATATAAAAATAAACAGACTACTGAAATTGGCTTAGATCAGCTTAATTTTTTGCAAAAACTGTTTTTATTGAGCTTGCTAGACGACCGTATTCAAGAAAATGTACCTCATGATGAATACATTCATTGGGATCTGATCAAATACCAACCTATTACTCCTAACTACTTCTTTCAGAGCAGTCTGCTTAAACAGCTGGTCAAAGATCAGGTACTGGTATGCAGCGAATTTAGTGATGAGGCACAAAGCTATTATATTAATGTACGCCTTGATGGTTATTCCGAGCCAAGTTTATTCAGCATTACCCAGCAACTCCGGTACTGGTTTTTAAATAATCTGAGTTTGGGAATTCCATTTAAAAGTAGTGATGAAGTGAAAGAAGCCTTATATCTGGTACTTTATCAGGAAATTGTCTGTTTTATGCAGCACTACTGCCGTACATGGGGAATACAAATTTCGGGTAATAAAGGTTTTGCAACCTTTTGCTACCGTTTAATGGACTCTCTGGCAGTGGGCCAGATTTATTATATGATCCAGAATGCCTTGGAATACCTGCATAAGCATAAAGCCTTACAACCCCGCAATGAAAATTTTATTAATACCAACTTGCTGAAAAAAACCCTACAACAGTATCGGGAACGTGGCTTACAGGAAAAATGGGAAACCTGTACTTTACCACGCCCATCCAATATCCCCTTTAGCAAGATGAGCTATATCCTGCTGTTTAAATTCTTGGGTTATGATGATCAGATCTTTATTCAGCCAGTCTGGAAGGCTTGGAAAAAAATTGCACCACGTCTCGAATTTTACTCAACTAAACGCTGTATGTACTGTGGTTCTCATGAACTTGATGTAGATTACGATACAGCAGAATATGTCAGTCTGTTCTGTCGTCAGTGCAAACATCAGGACCACTATTTTATCCGCTAGGTATCAGCGCATCATATTTAAAGATTACATCAAGGTAAAAAATGAGCTTTACTGAACAAAAAAATACACTCCTCCAGCAGGTTATACAGGCATGGACGCGATTACAGGAACAGCAACCCTTGGTACAATGCATTACTAATAGTGTCGCTACCAATTATGCTGCGAATATTCTACTGGCAGCGGGCGCTTCACCAGCCATGATTGATAACCCTTTTGAAGCAGAAAGTTTTGCAAATGTTACATCAGCCTTGAGTATTAATTTGGGCACACCGACGACTGAACAGATGCAGGCCATGCTGATTTCAGCACAAACTGTTGATCATAAAAGTACACCTTGGGTACTGGACCCTGTAGGCTATGGACCAGTTTTAAAATGGCGCAGTAGTATGGTTGATCAGCTCTTGGCATTTAAGCCCTCAGTCATCCGGGGTAATGCCTCTGAGATCAGCGCACTCGCTGGTAAGCAGGTTGAGGCTAAAGGCGTAGACAGTACCATAAGCAGTCATACCGTTTACAGACAGGCACAATGTCTGCTTGTGCATAGTGAGTGTATTGCCATTTCTGGTGAAGCAGATTTTATTCTGTCACGCGAGCTTGGACTGGTCATACAGGTCAATGGTGGTAGCTATCTACAACCTAAGGTTACAGCCACAGGTTGTGCGCTGGGCGCACTGATTGCAGCTTATAGTGCAGTTACTACACCCACTATTGCAGCTCTGGCAGCCCACTTGCATTTTGCTATTGCCGGCAAACTGGCATATGAGAAAATTGCCAGTGTGGGTAGTTTTAATGTGGTCTTTATGGATTATATCCACACTCTCAATAGTGAAATGCTACTACAATATGCTGATTTTCAGCTGATTGATTTCTAGATAGAAATTCCGGCTAAATATCTTCATATTGCCAATTTAATTCATATATTTTTAACAGTTTACTATCTGTTTAAGATAATTTTCTTTATCCATCTCTAATAACTGTACACACAGCTGGATCTGCAGGTCATTATCTGTCTTATAATAGTCCTGCTGTGTAAGCACATGCATTAAAGCCTCTCGGACCCGCTGTTTCTGTTCATTTGTACGGCCATTGAACAGGGAAAATTCAACATATATATATGCTTGTGAACTGTCTCCTTCACCAATCAGGAAATCTTCATTGCAATAAAGACGTGCCTTAATATCATTCGGCTGGAACAGTTTACTTTCAATTAATACCTGGTTAATCCGTTTAAGCAGTTTGGGACGGTCTAACTATTCTATATTTGCGGAATATTCAACAACAACATGTGGCATAACGCTTCCTGCTGGTTCTATATATAATAACTTTTGAATTTTTCAGGTTCATTCTATAAAAAGCAGGGCCAGACGGACCTGATCATAACCCATACGTGGACTGGTCGCTTCAACAATAGGACGTAATTTAATCGAACCATCATCATTAAAGTTTTCACTGCGCTTGCTCTTTTGCAAACGTTTATAAAGTTTGCGTACCTGCTCGACCACTTCCTCTCCCGGATGGGCAACTGAAATATCGAGTCCCTGTTCTTTATGCAAGCGTGCCAGATGATTGATCACCGTCGCTGCTGTTAAACCGCGTTCCTGTGCAATATCCTGAATATCATAACCATCTTCAAATAAAGCCTTGGTTTCATCAAGCGTAGCAGAACCATAATTCGGCTTATTTCCTGCTTTGGCAATTTTTTTCTCATTGCGCTGGATTTCGGTTTCATTAAGTGTACCACCACAATGCCGGATAAAAGCCTTATGCTGCGCTGTTAAATCTGTATCGGCAAAATGGGTCTCGGCTTCTTGAGAAAGTTCCTGAAAACGGCGATCTGCTTTAATAGCTAAACTGTCCAGTTCCAAAGCCTGGTCATTAAATCCTACCAGTTTCAAGCCTTCCAGTGATTTTAGCCGGGACAATGCCACATAACCTTGACCCTTTTCAAAAGTATGGCTCAGATTAATTTCTGCGGCTTCTAAAGTCATTCCTTGGCTTTTATGGATCGTAATAGCCCAAGCCAGACGTAAAGGAATTTGCTGAAAACTTGCAATAACCTTTCCGGCTTCATTTTCAATTGACCAGGTTTCTGGGGCAACAAGCAGTGTTGTATCATCGGTCAGCTTGACTTTCGGTAACAGGCCATGTTCATCATCTTCTTCAAAACCGATCACTTCACCCAAACTGCCATTAATATAGCCCAGATCAAAATTATTTTTTACAAACATCACTTTGGCATGCTTTTTTAAAGTGAGATTTTCGGGAGCGCGCACTGATGATTTTAAAGTCTCTACCAGCTTTTCATTACCGTCACATACAGCTTCAAACTGGTGTTCGTCGCCTTCGATGGCATTCAGATGCTGGTAGTTTAAGCTGTCTACATCCATATTGTGGGTATAGAGACGGGTAAAGGTTTCTCCAATATCATGCTGTCGGGACTTTTTTAAAGCCTGAATATGCTGCGGATGAATTCGCTGGGCACGTATTGCATTTAATACCTGATTCAGGACTTCGTCGTCCTGACGATGCTGCTCGGTCAGATAACAGACGCGGAACTTGGCTTCTACCCAGGCATCAGACATAAAGCAGAATTTATCACGATTACGCTCATCATTTTTGCCAACCGGGGGGAGCTGAAAAAAATCGCCTGCTGCAATCACCTGAATACCCCCAAATGCGGCGTCAGATTCTTTGAAGTATTTCAATACCTGATTAACGAGATTGAGCTGCTTCGCATGCAACATGGAGATCTCGTCAATAATCAGCACCTGCGCATTTTCAAGATGCTCCTTGAGGTATTTGCGCTCTTTCATGCGCTTTAGATCATCATCACTTAAAAAATCTTTAATACCGATGCCTGCCCAGGTATGAATGGTCATGCCATTCATATGTGTCGCGGCAATACCGGTTGAGGCAGTAATTGCTACCGGGACTTTTCGTGCTTTCAGGTAGTTAATGTACTGGTTGAGCGTATAGGTTTTTCCTGCACCTGCCGAACCTGTCAAAAAGACATTTTCACCCGCTTTCATCAGTTTAAGTGCAGTTTCTTGTTTCATAACCCGGATCATTTCATAAGAGCGTGCATAGCTTACCGGCTTTTCACTAAAAATTAAATCTGCCTGTCATGCAACAAATTCAAGTATTTGATTTTTAAATTTTTACCTTGGACAAAAAATGGTAGGTATTTGGTAGGTGCAAAAAACACTTAATTTTTTTAATACTATGCTTAAGGTGAGGGTCACCTGTAAACAACAATGATAGAAGAAGGAATCTCTTCATGGCTTTTAAAAATATTGCAGATCAAACTAACGGTTTTTATATTCCTTGTGTATCTTTATTTGGTCCAGGCTGTGCAAAGGAAATTGGTAGCAAAGCACAAAATCTGGGTGCAAAAAAAGCTTTAATCGTGACAGATGAAGGCTTATTCAAATTTGGTGTAGCGCATACGATTGCCGGCTACCTAACCGAAGCTGGAGTAGAAAGCCACATTTTTCCAGGTGCTGAACCTAATCCGACTGATATAAATGTGCATAAAGGCGTCGAAGCATACAATGAAAATGGCTGTGACTTTATTGTATCTCTAGGCGGCGGTTCTTCACATGACTGTGCAAAAGGTATTGGGCTTGTCACTGCTGGTGGCGGTCATATCCGTGATTATGAAGGTATTGATAAAAGTACCGTACCAATGACGCCACTGATTGCAATCAATACTACGGCAGGCACAGCATCTGAAATGACCCGCTTCTGTATCATTACCAATACAGATACCCACGTTAAAATGGCAATAGTTGACTGGCGCTGTACTCCCCTGATTGCGATTGATGACCCTAAATTAATGATGGCTAAACCTGCCGGCTTGACTGCTGCCACAGGTATGGATGCCCTGACTCATGCCGTAGAAGCTTATGTCTCGACTGCAGCAAATCCGATTACAGATGCCTGTGCTGAAAAAGCAATCAGTATGATTAGCGAATGGTTGCGTCCGGCAGTCGCCAATGGTGACAATATTGAAGCCCGTGATGCCATGAGCTATGCGCAATATCTGGCTGGTATGGCGTTTAATAATGCATCTTTAGGCTATGTACATGCTATGGCACACCAGTTAGGTGGTTTCTATAACCTGCCGCACGGCGTATGTAATGCCATTTTATTACCACATGTGTGCGAATTTAACCTGATTTCCTGCCCAGACCGTTACCGGAAAATTGCAGAACTGATGGGTGTAAATACTGAAGGCTTAACAGTGACTGAAGCAGCTTACGCTGCAATTGATGCAATTCGAGAACTTTCTACCTCAATTGGTATTCCATCAGGTTTAAATGAGCTGAACGTAAAAGAAGCTGATCTGGCTATTATGGCCGAAAATGCGCAAAAAGATGCCTGTATGCTCACCAACCCACGTAAGGCAACACATGCACAGGTGGTAGAAATGTTTAAAGCGGCGATGTAAGTCAATCCTCCAATCAGTGACTTGCTGTACGTTTAAGGAATATCAGTACTTTGATATTCCTTTTTTTAGCTTATACATTTTTGAGGTCGTTTCAGGAATTGACAAAATTGCTCATTTCATCAAGCATAAGGAAAATAACAACACCTTATAATCTTTCTTATGACTTCCCCAAAAACAGCAATAAACTACCAACCAGACGTGCTAGGTGAAGGCTACCAGCAGCTGCGCCTACATGTACAAGCTCATACCTCCGGCCCGGTAATTGCGACGTTAGTCCGTAAAAAGGCCGCTCAAGCTACCCGCAAGGCTGTGCTTTATATTCATGGCTTTCTGGACTATTTTTTCCAAACTGAAATGGCAGAGCAATTTAACCAGCATGGCTTTGACTTTTACGCTGTTGATCTGCATAACTATGGCCGATCATATTTGCCTCATCAGGAACTCTACCGTGTTAAAGAGCTAGAGGAATATGATGCTGAGATCACTCAGGCACTGCTACAGATTCAGCAGGAACAGCATGATATGGTCCTGCTGGCAGGTCACTCAACTGGCGGGCTGATCAGCACTTTGTATGCAACTCATTACCCAGAGCATCCTCTAATTAAGGCTCTGTGGCTAAACAGTCCATTTTATGATTTTAACCTGTCAGCTATTGAGAAAAAATTTGGTTTGCCGGCGCTGAGTCAGGTGGCTAAATATTTGCCTAAATTACGCTTTCCAAGTGGCTTAAACCGTTGGTATGTCCCGAGTCTGCATCAAAAGTGGTATGGTGAATGGGTTTTTGATCTGAACTGGAAACCTCAGGC
Source organism: Acinetobacter radioresistens DSM 6976 = NBRC 102413 = CIP 103788 (assembly GCF_006757745.1). Taxonomy (NCBI): domain Bacteria; kingdom Pseudomonadati; phylum Pseudomonadota; class Gammaproteobacteria; order Moraxellales; family Moraxellaceae; genus Acinetobacter; species Acinetobacter radioresistens. Next base: position 1,673,715 of record NZ_AP019740.1, read on the forward strand.
TTATCCAAAGGTTGAATTAAGTTTTATCCGCGCTATTTTTGAAGCACAAAAAGAAATTCATCAGGGCATAACAATCAGGGTGCCTGTACTGGTTATGCATTCTCACCAGACTAAGAATCCGAGACGCTGGAACAAGACTGCACTCAATAGTGATGTAATTCTGAATGTCAGAGATATCAAAAAATATGCACAAAAGATTCAGGGTAAGGTAACCATTCAAACTATAAAAAATGGCTTACATGATCTGGTGCTATCACAAAAACCTGTACGTATGCAGGTCTACAGACAATTGTTTGACTGGTTAGACGAACAGGAACTTTAACAGTTTATTGCTGTATTTCCCGGTATTTCAATACTAACTGATGGGCAGGATGGCCGGCAGGCAAGAGATCGGCCAGCCGTTCAATGGCGTCAATTGCTTCCGGGACGTGGGCAATATGCTTAAGCAGTACATCGCTCTGATTCGACTGGAAAATTGCTTCACTTAAACGTGATTCAAGACAGTCACGCCAGGCACATAAAAATGGGCTTTCGGTCTTTGCTAGGAAAATTCCACGACAGGCCTGAATCGCTGTTTCAACATAACCAGCGTCGAGTGCCTGTTCAGCCTGCAAAAAATCTGCTTCAACCTGCGCCAGCAAGCGATAAGGACGCGAACCCAGCATTCCCCCCAGTACATCACGTAATTGTGACATTTCTGCTTTTAAGGTTCCCATGCTGATCTTGCGCTCACCATAGAGTGCCTGATGCAAATTATCCAGATTTAAGCCTTGAGGACATAAAGCCAAAATGGCTAAAATCTCGATTTGCCGTGGTGTAAGAACCAGCCCTTTACCATTAAAAATAACTTTTGGTACAGCAAAGGCACGAATATACAAGCGCTGTTTCTGATGTTCAATCAAAGCAGTTTGAATAATCGATGCGCAGCGTTCTGCGGCCAGCAGCCCCAGACTGTTATGATGATCCCAGGTTGTTGATAAATCAATCACTCCCAGAACCTGTCTGGAATACGGATCAATCACAGGTGCTGCATAACAGACCCAGTCATGAATAGACTCCATATAGTGCTCATTAGAGAACACACAGGAAGACTGCTGGGTTTTTAAACTTAAAGCCAGCGCGTTGGTTCCTACCAGTTCTTCACGCCATTGCCCGCCTTCAACGAAATGCACTTTTTCTGCTGCATTACGCATTTGTCCACTCGATGCTGACCAGATAATTGTACTTCCGATGTCCCCTACCGCAATCACCATGGCAGACTGTTCAGCTACATGACGTAAATCTTCAGCACAATGTTCCAGCGCAAACTTTAAGGGATTAGCAGAGCCTGGAATATATTTTAAATCTTGCAAGGGCGCAGCTACCCGGCCTTTAGGTATCTCGGCTGTAGCCGAACGCTGCCAGGAACTAAGTATACTCTGACTGAGCTTCTGGGCATTTCCAGGCGATAGACTGCTACTGTGCCTAAGCTTTTCAATGGTACTACGTTGTTGCTGCAGGTCTTGTTTTGTAAACATTTGTACATTCCTTGCAAATTGTCACTTTTTCCAACCTTTCTCCAACCTTATTTTTTATATGCTAAATAAATAGTATGCGAAAGTAGCCTTATACCAAAGCGGTATAAAAATTCGCAGCTACACAAATTAAATTATAAGCAAAGGAAGATAAACATGCGTTATGCCGATCCTAATCAACCTGGTTCAAAAGTTCAGTTCAAAGCTCAATATGACAACTTCATTGGGGGAGAATGGGTAGCTCCGGTAAAAGGAGAATACTTCGAAAATATCTCGCCAGTCGATGGCAAAGTCTTTACTAAAGTTGCCCGCTCTTCTGTTGAAGATATTGAACTTGCTCTCGATGCCGCGCATAAGGCCAAAGAGCAATGGAATCGCTCGTCACCAACAACACGCTCAAACCTGCTTCTCAAAATTGCAGATCGCCTAGAAGCCAACCTTGAACAACTCGCTGTAGCAGAAACCTGGGATAATGGCAAGCCTATCCGTGAAACCCTAGCAGCCGACATTCCACTGGCAATTGATCATTTCCGTTATTTCGCCAGCTGTATCCGTGCTCAGGAAGGCGGAATTTCTGAAATTGATGAAGATACTATTGCCTATCATTTTCATGAGCCGCTTGGTGTAGTCGGCCAGATTATTCCATGGAACTTTCCCATCCTGATGGCAGCATGGAAGATTGCACCTGCGCTAGCAGCCGGTAACTGTATCGTACTAAAACCGGCTGAACAGACACCAGTCAGTATTCTGGTCCTGGCTGAACTGATTCAGGACCTGTTGCCGGCAGGTATTCTAAACATTGTAAATGGTTATGGTGTTGAAGTAGGACGCCCGCTTGCAACCAATCCGCGTATTGCAAAAATTGCTTTCACTGGCTCAACCCAAGTGGGCCAGATGATTATGCAATATGCAACAGAAAATATTATTCCGGTTACGCTGGAGCTTGGCGGTAAGTCACCAAACCTGTTCTTTGCTGACGTTATGGATCAGCAAGATGACTATCTGGAAAAAGCTTTAGAAGGCTTCACCATGTTCGCGCTGAATCAGGGCGAAATCTGTACTTGTCCGTCACGTGCCCTGATTCAGGAGTCAATTGCTGACCAGTTCCTGGAAATGGCCATAGAACGTGTTAAACGCATCAAGACAGGCCACCCGCTAGATACTGACACCATGATTGGGGCGCAGGCCTCTCAAGAGCAGCAGGATAAAATTTTAGGATGTATTGCTACCGGACGCGAAGAAGGTGCTCAGGTACTGGTAGGTGGTGGACAGCGTAATGAGGTGGGTCAAGGCTTCTATATTGAACCAACGATCTTCAAGGGTGATAACAGCATGAAAATTTTCCAGGAAGAAATTTTCGGTCCTGTGCTGTCGGTAACTACTTTTAAAGATTTTGATGAAGCCATTAAAATTGCCAATGATACAATCTATGGTCTAGGTGCAGGTGTCTGGTCACGTTCAGCCCATACTTCCTACCGCGCTGGCCGTGCGATTGAAGCAGGTCGTGTCTGGACTAACTGCTATCACATCTACCCTGCTCATGCTGCCTTCGGTGGATACAAGAAATCAGGAATTGGCCGTGAAAATCATAAAATGATGCTTGATCATTACCAGCAAACCAAGAACCTGCTGGTAAGCTACTCAACCAAACCAGCTGGCTTCTTCTAGGAATTCCGAATTGATTTATTTACGGCTACTTCAGGTAGCCGTAAATCTTTTCCGATATTTAACTTTTACTACTTTATAAATTTAGCAAAATAATAAAACTGCTACTCAAATAGAATGGTATATCAGGCTTGGAAGCCTGCTTTAGATCTTGGTACTAAAATTGCATTTATGACCAGATCAAACATAATAAAAAAATGGAGTACATTATGAACAATCCAAAGATTGTTGATGCAACTGCTTCTTCTACCCTGCGCACCCAAAAAGAATATTTTGCCAAACGGCAACTTAAACAAGGTGCGGTCGGCTGGCTGCTGCTGGTCGGCTTAGGTGTTGCCTATGTGATTTCAGGAGATTTCGCCGGATGGAATTTTGGCCTCGCACAAGGTGGCTGGGGCGGTATGTTTATTGCGACAGCAGTAGTGGCAGTCATGTATCTGTGCATGTGTCTCTCTATGTCAGAAATGGCCACCATGTTGCCTACCGCCGGAGGAGGCTACAGTTTTGCCCGTACCGCATTCGGACCTTTTGGCGGATATCTGACCGGTACTGCTATTCTGATTGAATACTCCATTGCACCTGCAGCCATCGCCTGTTTCATTGGTGCATATTGTGAATCATTGTTTGGTGTGGGTGGCTGGATCATTTATCTGGTGTGTTATCTAGTCTTTATGGGCATACACCTTAAAGGTGCTGGTGAGGCATTAAAAATTATTTTTGTTATTACCGCGATTGCTGCTGTGGCATTGCTGGTCTTTATTATAGCCATGATCCCGCACTTTAACAGTGCAAACCTGTTTAATATTGCAGTATCTGACAAAGCCGGTGCCAGTGCTTTCTTACCGATGGGTTATTTAGGAATATGGGCTGCCGTACCTTATGCCATCTGGTTCTTTCTGGCAGTCGAAGGTGTACCGTTAGCTGCTGAAGAAGCCAAAGACCCAACCCGCTCCTTACCCCGTGGTCTGATTGGTTCAATGCTGATACTGGCAGCATTTGCCCTGCTTATTTTGTTTTTAGGTGCTGGCGCAGCTGGAGCAAACCAGTTAAAAGACTCTGGAGCTCCCTTGGTGGATGCCCTGGTTGCCGTATATGGTGAACATACCCGGCTTGCAGGTTTTGTCAACTTTGTTGGACTGGCAGGTCTGATTGCGAGTTTTTTCTCTATCATTTATGCCTATTCTCGTCAGATTTTTGCGTTGTCCCGTGCCGGTTATCTGCCAACATCTCTCTCTTTAACCAATAAAAATAAAGCTCCCTATCTGGCAATTATCATTCCTGGAATTATTGGCTTTGCCCTGTCCCTTACTGGTGAAGGTGATTTGCTGATTCTTATGGCTGTTTTTGGTGCGACTATTTCTTATGTTCTGATGATGCTTTCACACATCAAACTGCGTCTATCTCGTCCAGATATGGATCGGCCTTATAAGACTCCAGGTGGAATAGTGACATCAGGTATTGCTTTGATACTGGCCTTAATTGCAGTCATTGCAGGTTTTCTGGTTGATCCAAAAGTCTGGTTTATAGCAGCAGGAATTTATATAGCTTTTATTGTCTATTTTCTGGTTTATAGCCGCCATCGGCTGGTACAGGGAACACCTGAAGAAGAGTTTGAAAATATCAGAAAGGCAGAACAGGAACTTTAAAAAGGGATAGATTCTTATGCGTTATCAGACCACAATCGCTCAACAGAACTATATTTTTCCAGATCTAAAGACTCTGATGGCTAAAGCTTCACCGCTACGTTCGGGAGACGAACTGGCTGGAATCGCTGCGCAAAATGCAACCGAGCGAGTCGCTGCACAAATGGCTCTCGCTGAAGTTCCATTAAAAAATTTTTTAAATGAAGTGTTGGTCGATTATGAAACTGATGAAGTAACTCGGCTAATTATTGATGAACATGATGCACAGTCTTTTTACCCGATTGCACATTTTACCGTAGGTGACTTTAGAAACTGGCTGCTCAGTGCAGAGGCAACTACTGAAAAACTGCAGGCACTAAGCCCGGGTTTAATACCAGAAATGGTGGCAGCGGTTAGTAAAATCATGAGGAATCAGGATTTAATACTAGTAGCCAGCAAATGTGAAATTATTACCCGCTTTCGTAATACCGTAGGCTTAAAGGGCCGTCTTTCTACCCGTTTACAACCAAACCATCCTACAGATGACCTGCTCGGTATTTCAGCTAGTATCTTGGATGGACTCATGTACGGCAATGGTGATGCAGTCATTGGAATTAATCCTGCGACTGACAATTTACAGAATCTTTCTGAGCTTTTAAAACTATTGGACCATATCATTCAGGATTATCAGATTCCAACCCAGTCCTGTGTATTGACCCATGTCAGTTCAGGCATTCATCTGGCCAACCAGAATGTTCCGGTTGATCTGATGTTTCAGTCGATTGCCGGTACTGAACTTGCAAATCGAGGCTTCGGAATCTCACTGGCCATGTTACAGGAAGGCTATGAAGCCGCCTTAAGCCTTAAGCGTGGGACAATAGGGCAAAATGTCATGTATTTTGAAACTGGTCAAGGAAGTGCCTTGTCCAGTAATGCTCATCACGGGGTTGACCAGCAGACCATTGAAACACGGGCCTATGCGGTTGCACGCAAGTTCAATCCTTTTTTAGTAAATACTGTAGTTGGCTTTATTGGTCCAGAATATCTGTACAATGGCAAACAGATTATCCGTGCCGGTCTGGAAGACCATTTCTGTGGCAAGCTCATGGGTTTACCTATGGGGTGTGATATTTGTTATACCAATCATGCTGATGCTGATCAGGATGATATGGACACCCTGCTGACCTTACTGGCCACAGCAGGAATCAATTTTATTATGGGAATACCGGGTTCAGATGATGTTATGCTGAACTACCAGACTACATCTTTTCATGACGCTTTATACGCTCGCCAGCTTTTAGGATTACAGCCAGCACCAGAGTTCGCTCACTGGCTGGAGCAGCAAGGAATTCTCCGTCAGCAGCACCAACAGATTGAATGGGCAAAGCAAATGCCCGAACAGTTCTCCAGACTTCTAAAATCATAAGGAGAAATGATGAAACTTTATCCGGACACCCACTATTCTGCTGCCTTGCATGAAAATGACTGGGCACAGCTCAAACGTTTTACAGATGCCCGCATTGCCTTGGGACGCGCAGGTTGTAGTATCCCCACAAATGAGCTTCTAAAATTCCAGCTAGCACATGCACAAGCTAAAGATGCCGTGTTGTGTCAGCTTAATATTCCCAAACTTCAGCAACAGCTTGAGCAGTTAGAGTTAGAACACATACATGTGCAAAGCCAAGCCAGCAATAAAGAGCTTTACTTAAAACATCCTGATCTTGGCCGGGTACTGTCTGATGAATCGCGGACATTAGTCAGAGAATATGTAACAAAGTCAGCTCAAACATTCGATGTAGTTATTGTCGCAGGCGATGGTTTGTCCGCTTTGGCAATTGAAGAAAATGCCATACCTTTTATACAGTTAATGCAGCAGGAAGTGCAACAGCAAGGCTGGTCGCTTGCACCGGTCATTCTGGCTACAGGCAGTCGGGTTGCTCTAGGGGACGAAATTGCACAAACGCTTCAGGCCAGAATGTTGATTATGCTTATTGGTGAACGTCCAGGTTTAAGTTCCCCCGACAGTATGGGCGTTTATTATACCTGGCAAGCTAAAACTGGCTGTCAGGATTCTGCCCGAAACTGTATTTCCAATATCCGCCCTGCAGGGCTCTCCCTGCATGTAGCTGCTCAACGTTTAATAGCGCTTATGCAAAAATCAGCCCGGCTTCAACTTTCAGGTGTCCATCTGAAAGATGAACATACTCTAAATACTGAAATAAAAAATCAGTCTGTAAAATAACTTTTTTGACCTCTTCAATTATTCATTAAAAATAGTGCTCTGCTTGAGCACTAATTCGCCTTAGAATATTGCCAACCGAGAATACGAATTTAAACAATGTCAAAGCAATCTGTATTTCCTAAAACTATTTACGTTGTTCAACATGTTGCCTTTGAAGATCTAGGATCACTGGAAGATCTTTTTTATCAACTGGGGTATCGTGTACGTTACTTTGAAGCTGGCGTAGATGTGCTTGAACCGGCATTCTTACATGCAGGTCTAACCATTATTCTTGGCGGCCCAATTGGTGTATATGAAACTGAAGAATATCCGTTTTTACAGATCGAGATTGATCTTTTAAAGCAGCGGCTTGCATCCGAGCTGCCTACTATCGGTATATGTTTAGGAGCACAATTGATTGCCTATGCCTTGAACGCTAAAGTCTATGCAGGCCCGCAAAAAGAAATAGGTTGGAGTACACTGCTCTTAAATGAGACAGAGGATAATCCATTAGCACCTTTAGCAAATACGCCTGTTCTGCATTGGCACGGCGATACATTTGATTTACCGGCTGGTGCTACTTTACTTGCCAGTTCTACTTTATATAAAAATCAGGCTTTTTCCCTCGGCAAAAATATTCTGGCGCTACAGTTTCATCTTGAAGTTGCCGGAGATTCTTTTGAGCCTTGGCTGGTGGGACATACCTGTGAGCTAAAGCAGGCGAAACTCTCTATTAACCAATTGCGTGCTGACCATGAGCAATATGCAGATGAGCTTGAACAGCAGTGTGCACTTGTTCTTCAAAATTTCCTGAATGGACTTGAACAGACAGTGAATAAATAAGTTCTTTTGGCAGCCTATACTTTCAGATTATTTATATTTTTATAATTTAAAATATAAAAAAGCGCCCGACTGGGCGCTTTTTCAGCCTAGAAAACATCTATTATTTTTTAGGTGTTGCCTGAGCTACAGAAGCTTCAGTCGTAATTTGTACAGTGATTTTATCACCAACATTCGGGACATAGCTTGCAATTCCGAAATCAGAACGCTTAAATGAAGTCGTAGCATTAAAACCAATCGATTGAGCTTTGGTCATTGGATGCTCGCCTTGCTTATTTAACACAGCATCTAGTACAACTGGTTTAGTAATTCCTTTTACCGTCAGGTTACCGGTAATTTTAAAATGCTTCTTGTCTTTTTTAGGTTCGACTTTAGTACTTTTAAAGGTAATAGTTGGATATTTTGCAGCATCAAACCATTCAGCTTTAGCCAAGTGTTCATCTAAAGCCTTTACATTCGTATTCAGGCTGGAAACAGGAATAGTCACATCTACAGATGAGTTGGCAGGTTTTGCGTTATCTACCTTAATTGTACCCTGAATATTAGAAAAATTGGCATACGGTGTAGAAAAACCAAAATGGTCCCAAGAAAACACTGTCGCAGTATGTGTTGGATCAATTTTATAATCCACCGGTTTAGCCATGCTTAAAGTAGTTGTAACTGCAACTGCCAGACCTAAACCAAAAACTTTTAAAGATTTCATTTTTTATAACTCACTAGAAGAATAAACATTATTGTAGAGATTGAAAAATAAATTACAGTCTTATGCTTAAAACGTACCGTCTCATATATAGAACGTATAAAAATCATCATTATGAAGAAGAATTTAAATAACTCTTCTGTTCACTTAATTTAATCTTTACAGTAACAAAGAGTCAGTAAAATTCGTATATTTTTTGTTTTTACAATTCTAATAAGATGGTTGAGTGTAGTTCACCAGATTTTTTCTTTAACTCATCTCGAACCAGTCTGTTCTATTAATTTTTATAGTCTTCTATAAATTTTTGTCTCAGCTTCAAATATAATTCATGCTGTTTTGCCATATCCCATTTCTCTTTAAAAATACGTGCTGCCGCAGCTTTAATTGGATCCTCAGTATCGCGTGGTAATGCCTGCCGGCCATGAGCGCCACTAAGACCTTTTTTGTCACTAGGCACAGGCCCCTGATATTTTTTTCCCCCTTTATGATTTGCATAACGCCGGGCACGGGTATAACCCATCTGTAAAAATTTTCGGGCCATATCTGCGCCAACAAAATCTTGCTGCTTTAAATAGTCCAGAAATAGTTGATAAATTTTTTGACTGCTCTGCTCAGCCTTTTCAATATCAGCAAAGCGCCAGTGAGGCAAAATCTCGGATTTATAGGGCTCAACCAGTAAAACACCCTGCTCTCCACGGCCAATTTCATAAAGCTCAGGGTGCTGACGAAAGTTAATCTTTTTAAAGTCGAGCGAATAATCAAAGCTATCTGATTTTACCCGGGCTGTTCGTCGCGGAATCTTTTTTTCTTGAGATGGCTGCTCTGTCATATTTTAAAATAATCTGAACTACTTAATTTATTTTTAAAATAGAAAACAGTCCAAATAAAGTAGTAATGCGTAAGTTATACTGGATTTACTCAGTCATACTTTTAAAGCCAGAATAAAAAAGCGCCCTGATTAAGAGCGCTTTTTTATCTTACCCAAAGAATCAGGCAGTCAGTTCATTTACCGCAGCTACAACAGCTTCAGTAGTAATACCAAAGTACTTAAACAGGTCTTTAGCAGGCGCGGACTCACCATAGGTGGTCATACCAATTACTTTACCGTCCAGCCCGACAAACTTCCACCAGTAATCCACATGTGCTGCTTCTACTGCAACACGGGCACGAATATGGGCAGGCAGTACAGATTCACGGTATACCGCTTCCTGTTTCATGAATTCTTCGGCACATGGCATAGACACTACACGTACACCTTCAAGCTGTGCATATGCTTCCATTGCCAGGGATACCTCTGAGCCTGTAGCAATAATAATTGCTTTTAGCTCGCCTTTTTCTTTTGCCAGAACATAACCACCTTTGGCTACATTCTGAATCTGTTCTTCAGTACGTTGCTGGAATGGCAGATTTTGACGGGAGAAAATCAAGGCAGATGGACCATCTTTACGTAGTAGAGCAGATTTCCAGGAAACTGCAGCTTCAACAGTGTCTGCTGGACGCCAAGTATTCAGGTTTGGCGTAGAACGTAACGAAGCAATTTGTTCGATTGGCTGATGCGTCGGACCATCTTCCCCCAGACCGATTGAGTCATGCGTATAAACATGAATGACACGTTGCTTCATGAGTGCAGACATACGTACGGCGTTACGTGCATATTCCATGAACATGAGGAAGGTCGCCACGTAAGGAATAAAACCGCCATGCAGTGCTACACCATTGGCAATTGCAGTCATACCGAATTCACGTACACCATAGTACACATAATTACCGGCCGGATTAGTCTGTATACCTTCACAGCCTTTCCATAAGGTCAGATTTGACCCGGCAAGGTCAGCAGAGCCACCTAACAGTTCTGGTAACAACGGACCAAATGCCTGAAGTGTGTTCTGGCTCGCTTTACGTGAAGCGATGGTTTCCTCTTTGCTGTTAACTTCCGCAATAAAGGCATCTGCTTTGGCAACAAATTCTTCAGGCAAGTCACCATTTAGACGGCGTAACAATTCAGCAGCTTCGGTTGGATATTTTGCCTGATACTGGGCAAAAACCTCATTCCATTCAGCTTCAGCCTGTTGACCTTTTACTTTAGCATCCCAAGCTTTATAGACATCTTCAGCAATAATAAAGTCTGTATCGGTCCATGCCATAGTCGTACGGGAGAGTGTGATTTCATCCAGTCCCAACGGAGCGCCATGACAGTCTTCTTTACCCTGTTTATTCGGCGAACCTAATCCGATAATCGTTTTACAGATAACTAAAGTTGGTTTCTGAGTTTCAGCTTTAGCTTCAATCGTTGCCTGACGAATAGCTTCAGTATCATGACCGTCTACACGTAACACCTGCCAGCCATATGCTTCAAAGCGTTTTTGTGTATCATCACTGAACCAGCCTTCAACTTCACCATCAATTGAAATGCCGTTGTCATCGTAATAGGCAATCAGTTTACCCAGACCTAAAGTTCCAGCCAGTGAACAGACTTCATGCGAAATGCCTTCCATCAGACAGCCATCACCTAGGAAACAGTAGGTATAATGGTCAACTACCTTAATATCATCTTTATTGAACTGTGCAGCCAATGTTTTTTCAGCAAGTGCGAAGCCTACTGCATTTGCAATACCCTGACCTAGAGGCCCAGTAGTTGTTTCAACACCTGGTGTATAGCCTAACTCTGGATGGCCCGGAGTTTTTGAATGCAACTGACGGAAGTTTTTTAGATCTTCGATTGAAAGGTCATAACCTGTCAAATGCAGAAGAGCATATTGCAGCATTGAGCCATGACCATTTGAAAGGACAAAGCGGTCACGGTTGGCCCACTGCGGGTTGGTCGGGTTGTGGCTCAAGAAATCACGCCAAACCACTTCAGCGATATCTGCCATCCCCATTGGCGCGCCTGGATGTCCAGAATTTGCTTTTTGCACTGCATCCATGGCGAGTACACGAATTGCATTTGCAATACGGCGTTCATTAAGGGGGGTTGTCATAGGTCAGATTCCAATAAATTCGTCAGAAAAAGAAAATGAATAGAGAATTATGCGATAGTGCATATTGTCTTAAAAAAACGGTTGAGGGTAAAGGGTGAAGACGGCATTTCTTGTTAAGTATTCTGCAAATGCCCTTTTATCATACGTATAAGGCACTAAAAGTCAGATATAAACAGGATATAAAGTACAAACATTCTTGCTTATGAAGAAAAATGCAATATTCATCACTAAATTATATAATGATGAATATTTGCTGTTTTCTTGGAACAGCTGGTGGAAGTTGCAGCTATTTCAGCTTGAAACAAGAGATTTTCATCATTTACAGCTAGTCCAAACGTCTAAGTCGATGTAACATATTCCGTCTTTTGAAATAACTGCGATAGGACTTTCATGCGCGAGTACGCTGTTTTTACTTCGGAATCTGTAAGCGAAGGCCATCCGGATAAAATGGCTGACCAGATCAGTGATGCCATTTTGGATGCAATCTTAAAAGAAGACCCATATGCGCGGGTTGCTTGTGAAACGTTAGTAAAAACGGGTGCAGTTGTACTTGCCGGCGAAATCACAACAACTGCCAACGTTGACGTTGAAGCGATCGTTCGCCAGACCGTCAATGGAATTGGTTATCATCATTCTGATTTAGGTTTTGATGGTTCAACCTGTGCTGTCATTAATATGATTGGCAAGCAGTCTCCTGAAATTGCTCAGGGGGTTGATCGCCAGAAACCTGAAGATCAGGGAGCAGGTGACCAAGGTTTAATGTTTGGTTATGCCAGTCGTGAAACTGACGTGCTGATGCCAGCACCTATTTCTTATGCTCACCGTCTGATGGAACGACAGGCAGAATTACGTCGTTCTGGTGCTCTGCCATGGTTACGTCCAGATGCAAAAAGCCAGGTCACCTTTGCCTATGAAAATGGCCGTCCGGTGCGTTTAGACGCGGTAGTTCTTTCCACCCAGCATGATCCGGAAATTACTCAGGCACAGCTAAAAGAAGCAGTACTTGAAGAAATTATCAAACCGGTGATTCCTGCAGAAATGTTCCATGTAGCAACCAAATTCCACATTAATCCGACCGGTATGTTCGTGATTGGTGGTCCAGTAGGGGACTGTGGTTTAACAGGTCGCAAAATTATTGTTGATACTTATGGCGGTATGGCCCGTCATGGCGGTGGTGCTTTCTCCGGTAAAGATCCTTCAAAGGTTGACCGCTCTGCTGCTTATGCAGGACGTTATGTAGCTAAAAATATTGTGGCTGCAGGTCTTGCTGAAAAGTGCGAAATTCAGGTGTCTTATGCTATTGGTGTTGCAGAGCCAACCTCTATTTCAATCAATACATTTAATACTGCCAAGGTTTCAGAAGAGCTGATCATTCAGCTCGTACGTGAGCACTTTGACCTTCGTCCTTATGGCATTACCCGTATGCTGAATCTGATTCAACCAATGTACAAGCAGACAGCTGCTTATGGTCATTTTGGTCGTGAAGGCTCAGATACTGCATTTACCTGGGAAAAAACAGACAAAGTAGAAGCACTTAAAGCCTCTGCTGGTCTTTAAAATTTACTAAGTTATCAGACAAGAAGCCAATTGATTTGAAATCAATTGGCTTTTTTATAGGTCATGCCCATACAAGCTGTAAAAATTTTGCTTAATTGCCCATCCTTTAGCGCAAAATCTCCTCACCTCTAAAAATTTATGATAACCCTACTGAGGCTTAGGCCAAGTATGAGCTGGTGTCCGGTCATGGTTGAGTACATCTAGCAAGGTTGTTTGTACAGGCACATCCTGATGGTCCTGAAAATATACCTGAACTACTGTAATCGTCATGACTACTGCCAGGCATGCAGTGATACAAAACATCCAGAACCCGAAAGGACTCCGAATGGAGTGAGAGCCGCAAGCAGGGCATTCTTTTTCTGTTGATGAGACCACTTTATTGCAACATGCACAATGATATTGGTACAACATAGGTATCCTCCTATTTTATCGTTTTTGTTATTGTGAGTTTTACACAACTGCTGAGTACAATAGGTATTACAACTATTATCTTATGGTAAAGAAATTGCAATTACAATGCATAAATTCTAGGCAATGGCATTTAAATCGACAGTACGATAGCAGCAATAACGTATGATAAAAATATTCAGTAATTTTACTCTTGATGAGAACTACACTATTTTAATGTTGGCATGATATTTTGTTAAACTGCCATTTTGCCAAAGGAGACCCCAGATATGGTCCAGCTAATCAGTAAAGGTGGCTTTCGTGAACGGGCAAACCGGAGCCAAAAGTATAAAAATTCCGAAAATTCACAGACCGCACTTCGCCCTCGTACCTATAACTGCGTTGCGCCATCAGCTGATGATCAACCTGAATATAAAGATGAAAAACCAGAAAATGATGTAATAAGTGAGATAGAGGATGAAGGTTAAAATAATTTCATTAAAAAACCGGATCATTAGATCCGGCTTATAAATTTATCGATAAATCATTTTTGTTTAACGTCTTTCAATTCTATTTTTTTAGCATCAGGTGTTACTTCACGTGCCTCGCCATCAATAATGGTAGAGTCACGCCCTCCTTTTCCACCCTGTTGGTTCTGCATATCCTGCATCTGTCGCATCATGTCAGCAAATGGATTCTGTCCGCTACCGCCCATATTCTGCATATTACCACCCATCATTCCACCCATCATTTTTTCAAGCATGGCCTGTTGACGTTTAGCCATAATTTTCATGAGTGCATCACGGAAAACTCTCTGTACAGCTGGAATCAAAATCAGCACTGCGAGCACATCTGTAATGAGGCCTGGAACAAGCAGTAAAAACCCGGCCATAATTTTTGGAAGATTATTAGTCAATGACGAATCTGCACTCATTTGCCCCATCTGCATTTGTTGCATCTGTGGCATTACACCGGCAGAGTATTTCCGGATAAGATTCATACCGATAAAAAAGGCAGCAATAAACCAGAAAAATACATACCACATACTGCCAACGAGGTCACCCACTCCGATCCAGACGAGTATTTCCAAGACCAAGACAGCAAAAACAGTAAGAAATAATTTCATGAAAATTAATCTAATCTCAACAAAATAAAGTGTGTAGCCTTCAGGTAATGCATCACCTTCAAGCTTTTTTAATACGCTTATGTAACAATAAGGGCATTATTCCTTTTTTAAAGTCCCAGTATGTCATTAATTATCGGTATTGATCCCGGTTCACGTTTAACAGGTTATGGAATCATTGAAAAAGAAGGAAATAAATTACGCTTTATTGATGCCGGTACTATTCGTACAGAAAGCCAGGATATGCCTGAACGCTTGAAACGTATCTTTGCAGGCATTGAGCGGATTGTGAAATTTCATGGACCAACAGAAGCCGCCGTCGAACAAGTATTCATGGCACAAAATCCGGACTCTGCTCTGAAACTCGGTCAAGCACGAGGTGCCGCTATTGCAGCTTTGGTTAATCTTGACTTACAAGTTGCAGAATATACGGCTAGACAGATCAAACAGTCTGTTGTCGGTTATGGTGCTGCGGACAAGGAACAGGTACAAATGATGGTAATGAAACTATTAAACCTCTCAATTCGCCCACAAGCGGATGCTGCGGATGCCTTAGCTGCCGCCATTTGTCATGCACATGCTTCTGGTAGCATGAGCAAACTTGCTGTATTAAATGTGCTGGGTGGTATGGCTCGTGGCCGGAGCCGTAATAGTAGTCGACGCCGTTAAAATGATTTCTACTGGATAAGACATGAACCATTTAGAGTTACTCTTATACATCAGTAGTATCGTCCTGATGATTATTATCCCCGGCCCGGTACTGTTATTGGTGGTTGGTACAGGCCTACAGGCCGGCTATCAAAAAGCTTTTAAAACTATTTTAGGAACTAATGCAGCTTCACTAGTACTGATTTTTATTTCAGCACTTATTCTGAAAGGTTTTCTTTCACTAAATGCTTCTTTTCTGGATATTTTGAAATGTCTAGGCAGTCTTTATATTTTATATTTAGGCTGGCAACTAATCCAAGACAGCAAACAGAAGCATCAGGCTGAAATCCAGATGTTGAACCCCAAATTCGGCGGATTTACTAAGGGTTTTCTGGTAGGTATTTCGAATCCTAAGGATATTCTGTTCTTTAGTGCATTTTTTCCACAGTTTATTCAGGTAATGCCAGAAATAAACCAGAGTCTATTTCTATTAACTCTGGTCTGGATAATTCTGGATTTTATGACCTTGAGCCTAGCCTATTTGCTATTTAAGCGAGTTAGCCGTTCTTTTGCATATCAGAGAATTCTACTGATATGTGGTATTTTACTGTTTACCATTGCAATATATGGCTTGTATAGCGGTCTAGGCAGTCTGCTCTAACGGTTTACCACCTGATAAATTGTCTGAGGCATATGCTGGGCCTGTAAGCCACGTTCACCACTTTGTGCCAGCATATCACCCGCTTGGGCATGCAGGCTGATAATCTCATGTAAATGAATATTGTCATGGAACTGTGCTTTTAGTGCGGCTATCATACCGGATAAAACATCTCCCATGCCGCCTGTTCCCATACCCGGATTACCTTCAGTGCAGATCCACAATTGCTGGCTTAATATGAGGCTGCCTGCACCTTTGAGTACCCATTGGCCGTGATATTTCTGCATCAACTGATGAATAGCCGCTATTCGGTCCGCTTCAACCTCACTGACTTTTACACCCAGCAATTTTGCTGCCTCACCCGGGTGGGGCGTCGCATAAAAATGAGTATCTAATTTGGCATTAGCTGCGGCTAAAAACCAGAGCGCATCAGCATCAAGTACCACTTCTAGCTGTTTAGCCTGTTTTAGTTCAGGAAACCATTGCTGAAACTGCTGACCTGCCCAGTTATCACGTCCTAATCCCATACCGAAGCAAACTGCATCGACTTGATTCAATATTTCACAAATAGAGTCTTTATTTAAGTCATGAATATCTTTAAGCATGATATTGGGAGAACGGGCCAGAATGGGACTATGATGTTTACTGTCACATACCACAGTAACCTTTCCGGCACCCGCAGCAAAAGCAGCTTCGGCTGCCATAATCACAGCTCCTCCCATATCGGCATGTCCGCCCACCACCAGCACATGGCCATAACTGCCTTTATGCCCTGAGGCTTGACGTTTTGGCAGTTGAATCTGCTTTGGACACAGGCTTGCTATTGGTTCCAGTTCATCATCTACAGGGATAAGAGATAAAAGTTGAACCTGACCAGAAAACTCTTTGCCCTGCCCGGTATATAAGCCGGCTTTTAAAGCCAATAGTGTACAGGTATGATCCGCCTTGACGGCACAAGGCAAGGGTTTCCCTGTATTTGCCTGTAAACCACTAGGCATATCAATTGAAATTTTCAGACCTGTTTTCTGGTTAAGACTATAGATAATCTTTTGCCAATCCTCATCCAGAATACGATTTAGCCCAATTCCAAATAAAGCATCAATATGAGAGTTAAAATATTCTGGAACATCGAAACTGTTATGAATTTTTATATGCTGCCTCTGTGCATATTGGATTGCCGAATGTAAATCTGCCGACTCTCCTGGCACAGCCGCGAAAATTTCAACATCATAGCCTGCGCCCGCCAGATAAGCTGCTACCAGATAGCCATCTCCGGCATTGTTACCCTGTCCGCACCAGACTGCAATACGCGGAGCAAGCTTTTTATACTGAAGGCACTGAATAATATACTGGGTCATTTGCCAGGCTGCTTGCTGCATCAGTCCAAAAGAAGAGTTTTTCTGGCTAAACCAGCGTCGTTCCCATGCTTGAATTGCCTGGCTATGATACACTTGTTTCAGCATTATTTTTTCCTTCCTATCCGGTTTATGTCCGAATCTTTACCTTCCCGAAAAATTGATCTGGCACAGCTGGATGCCGAGGCACTCAAGCAATGGATCAAGTCTCAGGCACTTGATCTGGGCTTTGCCGACTGCGTGGTTGCCAAGCCCGATGCCCAGGCAGAAATGGCCCGTTTTCAGGAGTATCTGGATCGAGGCTATCATGCCGATATGGATTACTTAAAGGAAAATTTAGAAAAACGTGCTGATCCCACCCTGCTGGTACCCGGAACTAAAAGTATTATCTGTGTTCGCATGAACTATCTGGTAGAAACACCCAAACCGCGCTACGTACCCTATGAACCCAACTCGGCCATTATTGCCCGTTATGCTCGTGGCCGTGATTATCATAAAATCATGCGTGGACGACTTAAAACGTTAGCCAGCCGTATTCGCGACAAGGTCGGAAACTTTGAATCACGTCCTTTTGCAGACTCGGCGCCTATTTTTGAGAAATCGCTGGCAGAAAGTGCCGGGATGGGCTGGACGGGTAAACATACCCTATTAATTCATAAAAAATCCGGCTCTTTCTTTGTACTTGGGGAGCTTTTTACTTCGCTAGACCTGCCTTTTGATGAACCGGCAACTGCGCATTGTGGTTCCTGCTCGGCCTGTATTGATATCTGCCCGACCCAAGCTATTGTTGAACCGTATATGCTGGATGCACGTAAATGTATTGCTTATTTAACTATTGAGTATAAAGGTATTATTCCTCAAGAATTACGCCATGGTATTGGTAATCGGGTTTTTGGTTGCGATGACTGCCAGCTAATCTGTCCCTGGAATAGTTTTGCAAAAAAAGCCAACATAGAAGATTTTAATCCACGTAATGGTTTAGATAATATCAGCCTGCTGGAGCTATGGCAGTGGGATGAAGAAATTTTTCTTAAAAATACGGAAGGTAGCCCCTTAAGACGGACCGGCTACCAGAGCTTTAAGCGTAATATTGCAATCGGGCTGGGAAATGCGCTTTATACAACTGAAATTATAGCGCAGCTTGAACAGGCCAGATCAAAACATGATGAAATTGTAAACCATCACATTGACTGGGCAATTGAACAACAGATCAGCAAATCATAAGCTTTTAATTTTACGTCTCCTAACAGTTTCCCACATAAGCCCTACATTTCCATACTCTCGTTTATGGCATAAAAAAGATACCAAATGATTTTTGTGAAGAGGAATTTATCATGCATCAGCAAAATAAAGACCAGAATCAACATCAGCAGCCCCAAAACCAGCAACAGCAAGGCACCCCACAACCACCACAAAATACACATCATGAAGAAGACGACCGCGCGCTGAATAAACAGCATCGGGCGGATCTACAAAATCAAAATATTCATGGAAATCACCGTGAATAATTAAAATTAATATGGTAAAAACATTTAAATGAACAAAGTCCATGCGCTGGGCTTTGTTTTTTTATATTCCGTCATATTTTGCTAATGAAGCTGGCATCGGTTTTGCTTAATATGCACAGTAATGAACTATATAAATGACTAGGGACAGACATATGAGCAGCACTCGTCCGGTACGTAATGATTGGTCTCGAGAAGAAATTGAAGCTTTGTATCAGCAGCCTTTCTTGGATCTGATTTTTGAAGCACAGCGAATTCACCGCGAGAATTTTCAGCCGAATACTATACAAGTTAGCACGCTTCTTTCGATCAAAACCGGTAAGTGTCCGGAAGACTGTAAATATTGCTCACAGTCAGCGCATTATGATTCCAATCTTGAGGCAGAAAAACGTATTGCTGTAGAAAAAGTAATTCGTGAAGCCAAAGAAGCTTTAGAGTCTGGTTCTTCTCGTTTTTGTATGGGTGCTGCATGGCGTAATCCGAATGAACGTGATATGCCTTATGTACTGGAAATGGTTCGTGAAGTTAAGGCTCTTGGCCTTGAAACATGTATGACTTTAGGTATGCTGAATCAGTCTCAGGCAGAACGCTTAAAAGATGCAGGACTGGATTATTATAATCATAACCTCGATACATCCCGTGAATACTATTCTCATATCATCAGTACCCGTACTTTCGATGACCGTTTAGATACCCTTGACCATGTACGCCAGGCAGGAATGAAGGTATGTAGCGGAGGTATTGTCGGGTTAGGCGAAAGCAAGCAGGACCGTATTGGCTTACTACATGAACTGGCCACTCTTCCAGTTCATCCTGAATCAGTACCAATCAATATGCTGGTACCGATTGAAGGTACGCCTCTTGCTGATGTTGAAAAACTGGATGTCACCGAATGGATCAGAACTATTGCGGTTGCCCGCATTATCATGCCACAAAGTTATATCCGTCTTTCTGCCGGGCGTGAATCACTTTCCGATTCAGATCAGGCTTTGGCCTTTATGGCGGGTGCCAACTCCTTATTCTCTGGAGAAAAACTTTTAACGACACCAAATGCAGGTGAAGGCAAAGACCGTATCCTCTTTAATAAACTGGGGTTAAGTGCCGAGAAAGCCAAGCCAACAGTTGCTGAACTCAGTATAGATGCCATGTCAGCTTAAATAGATATATAAATTTAAAAAGCCCCAAACTGGGGCTTTTTTATATCTCTGCTTTCTAGGAAGACGTCAGTAAAACACCATAACTTGCATTAAGATAATTACCTTTACGAATCACATCACTACCTGCAGCATGATTCACTATTAACTCACCAGTCTGCACATCATAAGAAAAACTGTCGAAACTGTCCTGATGCTGACATAGCCAACAAAGCGTATCTGCAAGATTATCATCTACAATATAAGTTGCAGCTTTAAAATCCTTAGTCATGCTATTTCCTATCGCCTTTCAAATTTTAAAATTTTTGAATGAATTCAAGATAATTATAAAAAAGACTGCTGTCCGAAAACAGCAGCCTTTATAAAATTCTTCAGGTTTTATAATAAAAATCGAATTAGATTTGATTGAAACATACCAGGTTCATGGGTATCTTAAACCAATAAATATACATCTAGTTCCTATGATCTCCGCATTTACGACACTCTTTTACCTCATTAAATTCTGAGAACTGCTCATATTCATAGGCATGCATACAGAAGAGTTTTCTTAACAACTGAAACATAGTTTTGCTCCTTGTTACTATAGTTATGGTTTCTTCCTGAAACGGTATCGAAAGTTTGTTGTGTACTTTCAATTTATTTATTAACATGAATTAAACAAAAATCCAATATTATTTTTTAATTCACTATAAATAAATAAGCAATTGTTTTCATTTTGTTTTTGAAAAAACCAAAATCTAAATACTTAATTATTAAACAGTTTAAAATTACTTACTAAGCTTAACTTCTTAAAGAAATTTTTTATGGCAAGCTAATACTTTTCTTATCACCGCATTTATTTGCTTCGTCATTTTAATCTCCTAAATTTGATGAATAAAACAGCATCTCTCCAGTTTTTTTTGAGAAATGCTTGTGTTTACTTGAGAATTTAGCTAGTATTGCTATCGCAAAAATGCTTTAGATATAAGCATTTATAGGGCCTATAGCTCAGTTGGTTAGAGCAGCGGACTCATAATCCGTTGGTCCCGTGTTCAAGTCACGGTGGGCCCACCATATATTAAACCTCATAATTCGTGAATTATGAGGTTTTTTTATTAATGTTGACTTATATAACTTTATAAATTCCACTAATTTATTTTTTAATAAATTAATACTTTTAGTAGTAAATCTTTTAAAGTTTTTATATGACCAATTAAAGCAAAATTTATTTATAAACCAACTCATATTTTAATTTTGAATCTCATTAGCCTGTTATTCTTAAAAACCAAGATTATTCTAATCATTTAAAATCATTAAATTGGTTTATTTTAAAATACAGTCTGTTTTTAAGTTATCACTCAATATTTGATTTATTATTTAACTAAAAGGTCTTTTGATTATTTTTTTTCATATTCCACATAGATGTGCTTGGCTTGATCATACATAAATAGACTTTTGTAAGACTTCTTTGGCTGATCTTGGTCAATATAAGTCACTTCAACAGGATAATAAGTGTTCTGGTTATTAACCACTCTTAATGTTGATGTAACAATGGATGCAAACTCAGGACGATCTGCATAGTAACTTGATGTATCGTTACCCGCCGAGCCTATTTCAAGAACTTGAACTCTCCCGACATCAGGCAACAAGACCGCATACCAAGTCGAAATTTCTTGCCCCCCTGCACCTGTAAAAGTTGCAAGCGTATAACTTCCTATCATGTTCTTGCCAAACGGTCTTAAATTTTTCTGTAAGTCATGTTTAAAACT
Organism: Acinetobacter radioresistens DSM 6976 = NBRC 102413 = CIP 103788; assembly: GCF_006757745.1. NCBI lineage: Bacteria > Pseudomonadati > Pseudomonadota > Gammaproteobacteria > Moraxellales > Moraxellaceae > Acinetobacter > Acinetobacter radioresistens. The sequence continues at coordinate 1,695,390 of NZ_AP019740.1, forward strand.
AACATACAAATGCCCACCGGCTGTAGGGATATCTTTCTGATTTAAAGCTGAATTGACTAACTGGAAATGGTTGTCCTGTTTTTTAAATATAAATAAATCTACTGTACTTGAGCAGGCTCGGCAGTCCTGAATGTATCCATTATTGATTTTTACTTTTTCAATAATAACCAGGTAACGAGTTTCACCTTGTGGATTTTTATATTCAATACTAGGATGAAAAAAACCCAATATATTTGGTTCAAGCTGTTGATAAGGGTAAGATTTAAAATAATCATTGAGTACGGGTGTCACATGCGCCAGAGGCTCATTGAGTATTTTAGGGTAAACCATTTGCACAATTGTATTTACAGACAGTGTTCCAGAAGAAGTCTTTAGAGTAGTGGTCGGTTTAGCAGTATCGATATAAGGTAAAACTGTTTGGCATCCAATGATCAACCCTGTATTTACACAGATAATTGCAGACAATAAATATTGTTTTTTCATTATATATTCCATCGTTGTTCTACAGGAATTAATAAAATTATAGGTGAGTTAAATTTTATCAATAAACAAAGAACCTTATAATATATTAAAATCCTTGTTATCCTTTAATACAAAGTTAAATATAATTTTTTAATAGCTTACTTAAATGTATTGCGCTATCAGTTTTATTATAATATTACACACAACCTATTGAAATATTATATTAAAAATAATTATATATTTTTAATATAATTTTTGATCTAGCTTAGTATTACAGTAATCACATCTTATAAAATAAACACTTAATTGTTCTAAATTTAAGCGATTTTTGCTCATAAAACTTAACTATCTAGAGCTATACACCTATAAAATAATAGATCTAAATACTCCTCAGTTGAAAAAAGGGTGTCATGATTATGGCTAAGCGTAAGCAAAACAGTGAGTTTTTTCAGGTTCGAAGAATTGGAAAACAATGGTGGGTTTGTCAGATTGATAAATTATCTTCAACACCAACTGTCCTTGTCAAAAAGGTTGAAAACTTAGCTACACAAAGTCAGGCAAATTGTATTGCTGATGATTATGATGAGCAATATCGGGTAGATCTCTATATTAAGGAAAAATGGCTGGCTACAAAGAACTGTTAGGCTCTTGATCTTTATATAAAGATAAAACAGGAAGATAACCGCTGTAACAGAGCATTTCCCAAAGTGCTTTGTTTAAAACAAGGCTAATTATTTGCGATGATGAGCTTCCAGGTAGATTTCAATCGCACTCCAGACACAGATCAGAATAAAAATAGCCAAACCAACGCCGATAAGCGTTAAAAACATAATCGCTTCCCCTTACAGTACTAAACAGTTTAGGCCCACCTGTTAGACTAAAGTCGTATACAGCCTGTTAATTTATAATTTTTTCTAAACAAATTACAAGTAATTTTATAATTTTAATTTAATTAATATAATTTTTTATGAGTTTAGCCTCTAAATTTTGGTTGTTTTAATGAGCCTAAAGCTCAGCTATTTTCTATGAATGTGCTCGCAAGACTAAGAGCTTAAAGTTGAAGCTGCAGTTTAATTAATTTGTTTTATCTAAATCTTCTTGTTAGAGCATCAGCTTCTAAAGATTTTTCGGAAACTTCGCTTAAAAGCTGGCAGTGGCCTGTTTTCAACAAATCAGTGGCTATGCTAACATTTCAACCCGAAATTTTAGTTTATAAAACTGGAGCATAATTCGCATGGCGGGTCATTCCAAGTGGGCCAATATTAAGCATCGCAAAGCAAAACAAGATGCAAGTCGCGGTAAAGTATTTACCAAATACATTCGAGAAATTGTAACGGCTGCTAAACTCGGCGGCCCGGACGCGGCCAGTAACCCACGTCTTCGTGCTGTAGTCGAAAAAGCGCTTTCAGTAAATATGACGCGTGATACAATTAACCGGGCCATTCAACGTGGTGCTGGTGGTGAAGATAATGATGATTTAAAAGAAATCACTTATGAGGGTTATGGCACAGGTGGTGTAGCTGTACTGGTAGAAACCATGACAGATAACCTAAACCGCACTGTTCCTGATGTTCGTCATTGCTTTAGTAAAACTAATGGTAATCTTGGAACTTCAGGTTCTGTGGCTTACTTGTTTACCAAACGTGGTGAAATCTCTTTTGATGATCTGTCACTTGAAGAAAAAATCTTGGAGGTTGCTCTAGAAGCTGGTGCGGAAGATATTGAAATTTCTGAAGATGAGATTTTAGTTATTACCACACCAGAGAACTTCGGTGACGTTCAGGATGCACTTAGTGCGGCCGGCTTGAAGTCAGACAATGCTGAGGTTGTAATGAGTCCTTCTACCAAAGCAGAAATTACCGATATTGATCAAGCTAAACAAATCATGAAAATGATTGATATGCTAGAAGACTTAGATGATGTACAAAATGTTTATACCAACGTTGAGTTTTCAGATGAAGTACTGGCTCAGCTTGATGCCTGATTAAATATTATTAAAAAGCGCCAGAACTGGCGCTTTTTTATTTTTAAGCTTTATACTTGCTCTGGAACTTTATTTAGCAAGTTATAACAATTAAACACTTTATATTCTTTAATTACAAAGCTTGAATGCAACGCTACAACATGCTCGATTTTCCCCATCCGTTTAAGCAGAAAATCGCTATAATTTTCCATATCGGTAGCAACAACTTCAAGAATAAAATCGGCAGACTGGCCGGTAACCAAAAATGCATTAATAACTTCAGGAAGCTCTTCGACTTCTTGCAGAAATTTTTCAAAGGTATCACTGTCATGTTTACTCAGGGATACTTGTAGCAAGACATGCAACTTAAAACCTAGTTTTTGAAAATTGATATCACGCTTGAGATTAGTCATCACCTGATTTTCAATAAGCTGTTTGATACGGCGGTGCACCGAGCTTACAGAAAGATTAATTCGCTCAGAGAGTTCATTTAAATTCAGGTCTTCGTGTGTCAATATTTCAAGAATTTGCTTGTCGAAACGGTCCAGTCCCATTCTGAGCTCCAGTCATACCGTATATTGAATCATGCTGTGGTACTTATGGTCAGATTTATTTTTATGATCAAATAAATTTTTAGGGTCAAGGGAAAACATGATACTGTTTCCTTCTAGTAGCTATACGTGGATAACCTATAGCCTGTTTTATAAACTTGTGGTTTATATAACTGAAGTCGAATTAAGACCTTGTGAGTTTAGTCAGTGCCCATCTCCCAATAAGCTGACCCTCTTTTCGATCCCTATCACACCCTGACTATTAATTTAACAGCGGCTGAGTCGAATTATTTCCCTTTAATCATTTAATTTCAATATTTTTAGAAAAAATTTCTCACTTTAAAGTCTATTCTTTAAAAACTTTACCAAATTAATGGCTTTTAAGTTTTTATATTCTCATTATTTTGTGTTTTTACAATATTTTTTATCCCTAAAAAATTGGAAAGCCTTGCGATAACAAGGCTTATATTACTTATATACCCAGCTACATTCCACGCCAGTCTACTCGGGCATTACGTTCTGTCTCATAAATACGCTGAATATATTGACCTAAAGGTAAATCAAGTAAATAAGACTGATAATTCATGAAGTCTTCCGTTCTGTTCTCTTCATGCTCATTTTCCCAAGGTGTTCCGCCAAGCTCAAGCAAAGGCGCCAGCATGGAACATACTGCGATATCGGCAAGACCTAAGCGGTCACCAACAAAGTAACGTCCTCCATTTTTGATCAATGCGCTATTTAGCTGTTCTATCAGCTCAGTCATTCTGGCTTTAGATTCAGTTACTTTTTCAGATTCGAGCTGGTATCCCTTGGTTACAAGCGTTTTGATTAAAGGTTTTGAAAATTTCTCAAACTGACGCATATACCCCTGTTCACCGAGCATGATTTCTAAAGGCTCATCGCCCTGTGATAGTGCTTGGGCCAGCCCCCAGCGACGGACATGCTCTCCGAGCTCAGAAGCAACATTATTGATCTGCAATGCCTGCTCTCGCAGCTCCGGGTCACGTCGCAGTAAACTGTGTTCAGGATAGGTCTCATCCAGATATAGGGCAATTTCTGTAGAGTCAGCAATCCAGTAGCTGTCATCTTTCAAAACAGGCAAGCTGTTCTGTCCGGTTTTCAATTGGGTAAAGGCCCGGTGAAAGCCTGGAATCAAATTATGCGCAACATAATCTAACTCTTTATGGTCGAGTAACCAGCGAGCTTTCTCACAAAAATGAGATAAAGGAAACTGGTATAAAGTACGCATAAAAACTCCGGATTATTTTTGTATTTTAACTGACTTTTAAATTAAGACCTGAATATCATTCTACTTTAAAACTGATGGTTCTAAAAATTCTGACCACCTGTTCAGATTTACTTCTTTTCTTATAGCCTTATCCCATCTGTTTTTATAGTTTTTTTTACCATAATTATGCCAATTACATATATAAGATAAATTTCAACCAGCTAAAAACTATATAATTTTAATTAACTTACTGATTTATATAAATCTGCTTTATCTGATTTTTTATAAATTTCAGCAGTTTTTTTCTTATAAGCTTTTAATGATAAGTTTCGCATAATACCTGGTTTAAGTTTGCCAGATAATTCCTTTAAGTTCTGAGTCATCTTAGGAAGGTATAAAGATGACTCATATTACTCAAACTCCCGCTTATATTATAGAAAATGATCAGCAGGCCCTGAATGCAGCTTATCAGGTAGCTGATTTTGCCTTGAATACAAGAAATGAACGGGATCAATGCCGGATCTTGCCAATAGAAGAAATTGAACAGTTTAGTTTCAAAGGATTAGGTGGCATCCGTATTCCTAAAGCTTTTGGAGGCGCATTCGTTTCAAACAAAACACTTGCTCAGGTGTTCAGAATTTTATCTAAAGCCGATGCCAATGTCGGTCAAATCCCGCAAAACCAGATTGCCCTGCTCAACATGATTAATATGATGGGAAACGAGCAACAAAAAAATTTTATTTTCTCTGAAATTCTGCATGGCAAGCGTCTGGCTAATGGTGGCCCAGAGCGCCACACCAAAGACAGTAAAACACTAGAGACCACGCTTAGCGTTAAAGATGGCCAATATATTCTTAATGGTGAAAAGTTCTACTCGACTGGCAGCAGTTTTGCACACTGGCTTGCTATTAAAGCAGTTCATCCTGAAGGCCATGTCGTATTGGTAATTATTGACGCACAGGAAAAAGGTGTAGAAGTCATCAATGACTGGTACGGTTTCGGGCAGCGCACCACAGCTAGCGGCACAGTCCGTCTGAACCAGGTCAGAGTAAATCCTGATCTCATTTTTGATGAAAGAAAACTTTATGAAAAACCTAATTATCGCGGTGCTTATTCGCAGCTACTCCAGGTGGCTATAGATGTTGGTATTGCAGAGGCTGCATTTGCAGAAACTTTAACTGCTGTTCATAAAGCACGCCCTATTATTGACGCACAAGTAGAAAAAGCCAGCTCCGAACATTACACACTACAGGAAGTTGGTAAATTAAATATCTTGCTTGATGCATCTATTTTGCTACTGGATGAAGCAGCTGAATATCTCGATGAACTTGACCAGCATAAGACAGTTACAGCGGAGCAGGCAGCACAAGCTTCTATAAGGGTTGCAGAAGCCAAAGTTTATGCCAATGACGCTGCCCTACAGATCTCAGAAAAATTGCTCGAACTTGGCGGCAGTCGTTCCTGTCTATCCCAGCATCATCTGGACCAGTACTGGCGGAATGCCAGAGTTCATACCTTGCATGACCCAGTACGCTGGAAGTTACATGCCATTGGTAACTATTACCTCAACCAGGCTTTTCCTGCTCGTCATGCCTGGATTTAAGGAAATATCTTATGACCTCATATCAAAATTTTCATCTTAAAGAAGTTTTAGAAAATCAGACACATATTATCCAAAGTGATGAAGAAGCTTTGGCTATTGCACAGGATTTAAGTCAAAAGTTTAAAGCCGAGGCAGTTCAACGGGACCAAAACCGTATTTTGCCTTTTGAAGAGATAGAAGCCTACAGCCAGTCAGGCTTATGGGCGATTACCGTTCCCAAGCAATATGGGGGTGCAGAAGTTTCAAGTCTGACCGTAGCTAGAGTCATTGCCCTGTTTAGTGGAGTGGACGGTTCAATTGGACAGATTCCTCAAAATCATTTCTATGCACTGGAAGTCCTGCGTAATACAGGTACAGAACAGCAGAAACAGAAGTTTTACACAGAAGTTTTAAAAGGAGCCCGTTTCGGTAATGCACTGGCAGAATTCAAAACCAGATCTGCCGCTCATAAGCATACACAATTGATTGCTACGGGAAATAACTACGTAATTCAGGGGGAAAAATTTTATTGTACCGGAAGCCTTTTCGCACACCGTATTCCTACGCTAGTTACAGATGCAGAAGGTCGGGAATTTTTAGCTTTTGTAAAGCGTAATAGCCAAGGCCTTGAAATCGTGGATGACTGGAGTGGCTTTGGGCAGCGTATAACAGGAAGTGGTACGGTAAAATTTAATCACGTCGCTGTTGAGCAAGAGGATCTGATTGCCTTTGATACAGCATTCACTCAGCCCACCTTAGTCGGGCCATTTGCCCAGATTATGCATGCTGCAATTGAAGTAGGAATTGCCCGCGCTGCTTTTGAAGAAACATTGCAGCAGGTAAAACAGGCGCGCCCCTGGATTGACTCAGGACTAGATCGTGCTACTCAAGACCCCTTGACTCTGCTAGAACTCGGCCGTGTGGCTGCTGATGTACGTGCCAGTGAGGTTCTCCTCAAACAGGCTGCTCAGGCTCTTGAGGTAGCCCGTCCATTACCTACTGTGGAAAATATAGCACAGGCTTCAATTGAGGTAGCTAAGGTTCGTGCACATAGTACAGAAACTGCATTAAAAGCATCCAGCAAACTGATTGAACTGGCAGGTAGCCGGGGTAGCCAGTTAAAAAACGGACTAGACCGTTTCTGGCGTAATGCACGTGTCCATACTTTACATGATGCAGCGCGCTGGAAATATTACTTTATTGGACAATATGTATTGAATGGAGTTCTACCTCCACGCAGGGGGACATTGTAATGGCAAAGCAATTACCTAAACAGATTTTACTTAATGCTTTTGACATGAATTCAGCAGGACATATTAACCATGGGTTATGGACACATCCACGAGATCAATCACATCGTTTTAATGAACTGAACTACTGGACAGATTTGGCGAAAACTTTAGAGCAAGGATTATTTGACGGGTTATTTCTTGCAGATATTACTGGTGTATATGACGTCTATCAAAACGGTATTGAGCTGACCTTAAAAGAATCAATCCAGCTTCCCAGCCATGACCCCTCTACTCTGGTTTCAGCAATGGCCGCAGTTACCCAGAATCTGGGCTTCGGTATTACAGTAAATCTGAGCTATGAAACGCCGTATCAGTTTGCACGGCGTTTTGCCAGTCTAGACCATTTAACCCATGGCCGGATTGCCTGGAATATTGTGACAGGTTATTTAGATAGTGCTGAAAGATTAATCGGACAGAAAGGCTTGAAGCAACATGATTTACGTTATGCACAGGCTGAGGAGTTTCTAGAGCTTTGCTATAAATTCTGGGAAGGCTCTTGGGAAAATGATGCAGTTGTAAAGGATCGGCAGAACCGAATATTTACTGAACCGGCGAAAGTGCATTCAATCCGGCATCAGGGCCAATTTTACCAGAGTGAAGGAGTATTTCAGGTTTCACCTTCTCCCCAGCGCACCCCGGTCCTTTTTCAGGCAGGTGCTTCGCCACGTGGTCTTACCTTTGCAACTCAACATGCTGAGGCCATATTTATTGGAGGCGATAAACCGGAAAAAATTAAACAGCAGGTCGAGAAAATTCGAACACTTGCCACTGCACAGGGTCGTGAAGCAGAAGCTATTAAAATTTTTATTGGCATTACTGTGGTTAGCGCTGAAACTGATGCGCTTGCACAGGAAAAACTGGCAGAGTATTGCCACTATGCGAGTCCTGAAGCAGGCCTTGCCCACTATTCCAGTTCTGTCGGCATTGATCTGTCCCAGTTTACAGAACAAGAAACCATTCCCTATCAGCAAACTAACAGTATTGCTTCAGTCAACAATAAATTTAAAGAACAGAAAATTACAGTGGCAGATCTGAAAGACCAACATGTGCTGGGAGGACGTTACCCCCTCATTGTGGGTAGTGGAGCAACTGTAGCGGAACAATTAATTCATTTAATTGATGAAACAGGAATTGATGGTTTTAACCTGACCCGTACGGTTGCCCCGGAATCCCATCAGGACTTTATCCGGTGGGTTATTCCGGAGCTGCAACAGCGCGGTCGCTACAAAACAGCTTATAGCGAAGGTACATTGCGACATAAGTTATTTCAGCAAGGTAACCTGCTTTCTGCACAACATCCGGTGCAACAGTTCCGATGTCTAACCCCGGCCTCTCCCGCCGAAATCCGTCCTATTCAAAAACAGCTTGCATAAAACATTTTAAAAATTTTTAGAGGTGCATGATGGCACAAACAGCAAAAACGAAATTCACTATTTTAGGGGCAGTATTGACCATAGTTATCTTAGGTCTTACTGGCTGGACGTTACAGAAAAAAACAGGTTCAGATGAACTGGTCATCGGGATTAGCCCATCGTTTGCAAAACCGTTACAAGTTGCAGCAGAAGAAGCCAGAAAAGAAGGACTTCATATTAAGCTTGTTGAATTCTCTGACTGGAACACGCCCAATATTACGCTAAATCACGGAGATATTGATGCCAATTTTTTTCAGCATCAGCCATTTTTGGATAATGCCATAAAAGAAACCGGTTTTAAGCTCAAAGCTTTTGCAGCTGGAGCAGCATCTCATGTAGGCCTGTATTCAAAAAAGTATAAAAGCTTTGATGAGTTACCACAAAATGCCAGAGTTGCTATACCAAATGATCCGGTAAATCAGGGTCGTGCTCTCCTGCTCTTGCAGCAAGCCAAACTCATTAGCTTAAAAGATGTAAACAATCATCTGTCCAGTTTACAGGATATTGCTGCAAACCCTAAAAATCTGCAGTTTATCGAAGTTGAAGGACCACAGACCGCACGTGCAATTGATGATGTTGATTTGGCTTTTGGCTATCCTCATTATTTACGTCTGGCAAAAACTGCTGATCCGGAAAGTGCACTGTTATTCGACAAAAATACCAACAAACGCTATGCCATCTTATTTGTAGTCCGTGATGATTACAAAGATAAAGACGATCAATTGAAAAAATTCGTGACTATTTACCAGAACTCCCCAAGAGTGCAAGCCGCTTTAGATGAGGATTTTGGGAAAAAACTCTGGTTCCCTGGCTGGAAGTAAGGAACAGATGATGACCTTATTAAAATCAGATTCTTATAAGTTCTGGCTAATTGGCCTGACAACCCTCTTAGTTATACTCGGTTTGGCTGCTTACCGTTTTAACAGTAATACTCTGCAGAAAGACACTTTAACAATCGGCATCAGCCCACCCTATGCCGATCTGCTACAAAGTGTGGCAGATGATATGAAAGCACAAGGTATTCAGGTCAAGCTGGTTGAGTTTTCAGACTGGCATGCACCCAATGTAGCTGTTCAGAACGGTGATATTGATGCCAATTTTTTTCAGCAAAGTGTTTATCTGAAAAATGCAATTCGTGAAACCCGGTTTAACCTGCATGCATTTGCACCAGGTACTGGAAGCCATGTGGGCTTATATTCAAAAAAGTATCAATCACTAGAGCAACTTCCTGTTCATGCTCGCGTAGTCATACCCAATGATCCGGTCAACTCGGCGCGTGCTTTAATTCTGCTTGCCCGGGCCGGCCTGATTGAAGTTAAAGATATTCAGAATGAATTAACTACACTTCAGGACATTATACGCAATCCTAAACAGTTACAGTTTATTGAGGTAGAAGGTCCACAAACAGCCCATGCCATAGATGAAGCAGATCTTATTTTTGGTTTTCCGCATTATCTGAAAATGGCAAAAGCAGCTAACCCGAAGGATGCTTTATTTTTAGATCCGATAGACAAGAAATACGCCATCTTGTTCGTGACCCGAACAGATTATCAAGATAAAGACCAGAAACTTGCCAGATTTGTACAAGCCTTTCAAACCTCAGAAAAGGTCAAAACGATACTGGATCAGGACTTTGGTCAAGGCATGTGGTTTCAGGGTTGGAAATAAGGAGAAGAATAATGGTGAGTTTTGGTTCTCATACTGAATTTACGGTTTCCCATATCAAGATCAGAAACCTCAACAAATACTACCAAGTACAAGGCAAATCTGTACATGCACTCAAAAATGTCAGTCTGGATATTCCTGAAGGTAAAATTTTCGGCATTATTGGAAAAAGCGGTGCCGGAAAATCCTCTTTGCTACGTACATTAAATGGTCTGGAACAGCCCAGTAATGGCAGTATTCATATTCACCAACAAAACTTGGCCAGTCTGGATCATCCGGAACTCATTCGGCTGCGTCAACGTATCGGAATGATTTTCCAGCACTTTAACCTGATGTCAGCTAAAACAGTGTGGGAAAATGTTGCCCTGCCTCTTAAAATATCAGGACATAAAAAAGCCGAGATTGAACTGCGTGTTAATGAGGCACTGGAACTGGTCGGTTTAAGCAGTAAAGCAGAAAACTATCCTTCACAACTTTCAGGTGGGCAGAAACAACGCGTCGGTATTGCACGTGCTCTGGTACACTGCCCTGAAATTTTATTATGTGATGAAGCAACCTCAGCTCTAGACCCGGAAAGTACCTCGGTCATTTTATCGTTACTCAAAAGAATCAATCAGCAAATGGGAATCACAATTGTCCTGATTACCCATGAAATGCAGGTTATCCGGGAAATTTGTGATCAGGTAGTTGTTATTGATCAAGGTGAAATTGTCGAGTCTGGTCAGGTATGGAGTGTTTTTTCAAAACCTGAACAGCCAATTACTCAAGAATTATTAACTCTAGAACAACTGGATTTACCATTTGCAGTGAATTCGAAGGTAACTACAGAGACTACACATACTATTTTAAAACTTTGTTATGAGTCTGCCATACACCACACACCAGATTTAAAAGCCATTCTTGAGCAGTTAAATGGTCCAGTTCACTTATATCAGGGCCATGTTGATACGATCCAGCAGCATCTGATCGGTTCACTGATTGTCGCTATACCCGACGTACAGTTAAATCTGAAGCATTTGAAAGAAGCGCTAAAAAAATATATTGCCCACATTGAGGTACTTGGCTATGCACGACCAGCTCATTAACCTGCTTTTGACCGGCACTATCGATACATTAATTATGGTAGGCATATCTGCTCTTGCAGCTTTTTTAATTGGTTTACCGATTGCAATTATCCTGGTCAATACCAGTGAACATGGTATTTATCCATCACGGATGATTAATCAGCCCTTGGGATGGGTCATTAATATTACACGCTCTGTCCCTTTTTTAATCTTGATGGTAGCTCTGATCCCACTCACACGTCTTATTGTGGGTACCAGTTATGGCGTGTGGGCTGCTGTGGTGCCATTAACTATTGCTGCTACCCCGTTTTTTGCGCGTATTGCTGAAGTCAGTTTACGTGAAGTGGATCATGGTTTGATTGAAGCCGCACAAGCGATGGGCTGTAACCGTAAACAGATTATCTGGCATGTACTTTTACCGGAGGCCTTGCCCGGAATTGTGGCAGGTTTTACCGTTACGATGGTAACCATGATCAATTCTTCTGCAATTGCTGGTGCTATAGGAGCAGGCGGACTTGGTGATATTGCTTACCGTTATGGTTATCAGCGTTTTGATATTACGATTATGCTGGCTGTTATTTTGGTGCTCGTGATCCTGGTGATGCTTATTCAGGCAACTGGAGATGCCTTGGCCAGCCAGCTAGATAAGCGCAAGCTTTAAAACAATACAGACTTTCAGGGATTGTGAGATACCATGACTGACTTTGTCATGGCTTTCATGTAAAATCATCGGCAATTTCAGATAACAATTTTTGTGAGTCATTTCATGGGTTTTAATTGCGGTATTGTTGGCCTGCCAAACGTGGGTAAGTCTACCCTTTTTAATGCATTAACCAAGGCTGCCATTGCAGCAGAGAACTTCCCATTTTGTACTATTGAGCCAAATACCGGAATTGTACCTGTACCCGATCCACGTCTGGACAAGCTGGCTGCTATTGTAAACCCGCAACGTATTATTCCCACCACGATGGAATTTGTTGACATTGCAGGCCTGGTAGCAGGTGCATCCAAAGGTGAAGGTCTAGGTAACCAGTTTCTGGCGAATATCCGTGAAACTGATGCAATTGCTCATGTCGTACGTTGTTTTGAAGATGAAAATGTTATTCATGTAAATGGCAAGATTGATCCATTAGATGATATTGCTACTATTAATACTGAACTGGCACTGGCTGATCTGGAAACTGTAGCCAAAGCTATTTTGCGCTTAACCAAAGTTGCTAAAGGTGGCGATAAAGAAGCGGTAGCAACCAAAGCCGTACTAGAAAAAATTCAGCCTTTACTGGATGAGGGCAAGCCAGCACGTGCAGCAAATTTAGCTGATGATGAGCGCAAACTGGTACGTGGTTTTGGTTTACTGACGTTAAAACCAACCATGTATATTGCAAATGTGGCAGAAGACGGCTTTGAAAATAATCCGCATCTGGATGCTGTTCGCAAATTGGCAGAAGAAGAAAATGCCATTGTGGTACCTCTGTGTAACCAGATTGAATCTGAAATCTCACTTCTTGAAGATGAAGATCGCGCTGAGTTCCTAGAAGCAATGGGCATGGAAGAACCGGGTTTAAATGTAGTTATCCGTGCCGGTTATGCTTTACTGGGCTTACAAACCTATTTCACGGCAGGGGTGCAAGAAGTTCGTGCATGGACGGTTAAAGTTGGTGCAACTGCACCACAAGCGGCAGGTGTCATTCATACCGACTTTGAAAAAGGTTTTATTCGTGCTGAAGTTGTTGCATACAATGACTTTGTACAGTACAACGGTGAAGCTGGTGCCAAAGAGGCCGGCAAATGGCGTCTAGAAGGTAAAACGTATATCGTTCAGGATGGTGATGTTATGCATTTCCGTTTTAACGTATAAAAATATACCCAGTAAATTAATAAAAATGCCAGTTCATTAATATGACTGGCATTTTTATTAGGCCCTGCTAACTAAAGCCTTTTGTTCATAATTTTAATATACAGCTAACATATTCTTTTTATCTTCATCCAGTATTCTTTTTAATTAAACGTTCCAACTACATTTAAAACTCAATGAAATAGTGGAATAATCAAGTTTGCAGGGAGCAAACGATCAGGTCATGGAACAAATTATTTCAGTCATCTTTCCCATCTTTATTATTTTAAGTGTGGGTTATTTAAGCTTGCGCTTAAACATGCTAAATACTACGCATGTACAGGCAATCATCCAGTTTATTATTAAAGTTTCGCTACCCGCATTTTTACTGTACGCCCTCTCTACCCGTTCCTTTGATGAAATCTGGCAGATGCCTTATTTTCTAGGCTACCTGCTAGGTTCACTGATTTTATTCTTCAGTGCATATACACTTTATCGCCGATTCTTTAAGTTACCTCGCCATCAGGCTGCTGTGATTGGGCTGGGTTCATCCATGTCAAATACCGGCTTTATCGGTACAGCAGTACTCACCTTACTAATTGCCCAGGCCGCCGTCCCCTATCTGGCAATGACACTGGTGATTGAAAATATTATTTTACTGAGTCTGATGCTGATTTTGATAGAATCTTCAGATCAACAGGATAAGACTCTATCCACTATTATTCTTTCAACTTTGCAGAATCTTGCTAAAAATCCCATTATTCTTTCAATTATATTGGGCTTGATCTGCTCAGTTTATACCGTTCAGTGGCCTGTCTCGCTAGAGCTTCCATTAAAATCACTAGCTTTTACTGCGTCTCCACTTGCGATTTTTGTGATTGGTGCCAGTCTTGCAACATTGACCATAAAAGACCTTAGCAAAGATGTACTGATTGTATGCACTATCAAGTTATTGATTATGCCAATTGTAGTGACCAGTATAATTTATATAATGCCGGGAAGCACAGCGAAGATGGCTTATGCAGCTTTAATCCTTTCAGCTCTTCCTATGGCGACAGCATTTGGAATCTATGGGCAATTAAATGGCATTGCTGAGCAGTCAGTTGCGTCTGTCATGCTTAGTACCCTCTTATCTCTTGTGAGTATTGCCCTGATTATGCAATTTATTCCTTCACCTTTTTAATTTAATGTTTAGGCTAATCATTTAATAAAAAATAGCTCATATGTTGAGCTATTTTTTTTAAATTACTTAAACGCCTTTCTTTTTTGGGTCGGTATTACCCAGTTCAGGATGATCAATTGCGCCCTTACACTGTGCCTTATCACGTTCATAATCAGCCTGTTTCTGACCAGCTTCTGAACCATTTTCAAGAATTTCTCGCGTCCAGATATCCAGACTACTCAATGCCTTACGGCAAAGGGCATATTTTCCTTCAGTTACTGAGTCTGTCATCTTGACATTAATTCGCCAGTCAGTGGTAAGCTGACGGATTGGTTTACGAACTTCCTGTTCCAGACGCTCTGTCTGCTTCTGATAAACCAGTGCATCAATCTCATTCATGAGTTTCCATGCCTGCTGGGCGTAACTGGTGGCATCATTGGTCAGTTTTGGAGCAGGTTTAATCTCGACTTTTCGCTCTGGTTCGTTTGATGAGTTGCTGCATGCCTGTAAGCCCAGCACGCTGATTAAAACAGGGAGAAGAAGAAATGAACGGTTTAAATGAGCCCGCATTTTAAGTCGCCTAAACAAACATTTTCCTCATATGCTAGTGAATTCGGGTAGAATACTCAATCTGCGTTTTGACCTATTGTTCAACTCTTTAAAAATTCCAGGGTGTATTGTGTCTGAACATGAAAGTTCCGTTTTGACTCAGGCCGGTTTTTGGCAAGGTGCCAGAGATAGCCAGGCCATTATGCTGACCTATTTACCTGTCTCGTTTGCCTTTGGCGTTTCTGCTACCCAGTTTGGGTTTACTGCCTGGGAAGCTCTATTTTTATCCTGCTCCATGTATGCTGGTGCCAGTCAGTTTCTTGTAGTTGCCCTGCTCGGCAGTGGTACATCAATCTGGATGACAGCACTGACTGTTATCGCTTTAGATATTCGGCATCTGCTCTATGGACCAGCCTTATACAACCTGATTAACCATCAGTTAAACCTGAAAAAGACCGCTGCCTGGGCATGGGGACTTACCGATGAGGTATTTGCCAGTGGCATGATTAAACTCTCCCAACGCCGACAGGAATGGTCAGAGTCATGGATGCTGGGCTTAAGTCTGTTTAGCTGGCTATCTTGGGCAGGTGGTTCATTTCTAGGGGGGATGTTCGCCAATCAGGTGAGTAATTTGCCACGCTTCTTGCAAGCGGCCCTGGACTTTCTATTACCTGCGCTGTTTTTAAGCTTTTTACTCGCGGCTTTTGAGAGAAAACATACTCTGGTGGTAGCAGTATGCTTAATTGTTTCGGCCTTAGCCTGTTATTTTATTAATCTTTCTGCAGCAATTTTTATCGGGATTATTGCCGGTATTCTGGCCGGACTGTTTAAGCATTACATCCTCAAGCAGCATGACGATTTAATGGAAACACTATGAATCTGGATATTATTCTGGTCGGTCTCGTCGTGGGAATTGCAAATTTCATTTCCCGTTTTGGCCCATTTTACTTCATTCAAAAGTATCAGCAGCAGAATCAGCGTCGTGGTGCAATCTGGTTAAAAATTGCGCTGGGGAGTATCGGTATTTCTGCTATTAGCTCTATGCTAGTAGTTGCTACATTGCCCCCCCTGATTGAAACACCTAATAAAAGCTTGGCCATGCTGGCGGGTCTCCTTGTACTGATCGGTTTATATTTTAGATTCAGGAAAATCGTACCAGCAACTCTGACCGCAGCCATTGTTTATGGATTGGTCTATACTTACATACCTGTCTAAATGAAATTTTCTTTTGATTGATCAGAAGATTACTTGATAAAAACTTAAGCTTTTCTTGCTGAAACACTTAACACGCGCATGAGTTCTGTTATGCTGTAAGTCCACTTTTGCAAGGATGATTCGCATGAGCGTGACTATCGGTACTCCACTTCAATCTTCAGCGGTCAAAGTCTTGCTGCTTGGTTCGGGAGAGCTAGGTAAGGAAGTCGTCATTTCCTTGCAAAGGCTTGGAGTAGAAGTACATGCAGCGGATCGTTATGAACACGCGCCAGCCATGCAGGCCGCTCATTTTTCTTATAGCCTCAACATGGCAGATCCCCAACAGTTAAAAGCACTGATTGAGCAAGTCAAACCCCAGTTTATTGTCCCTGAAATTGAAGCAATTGCTACGGAAGTTCTTCTAGAGGTGGAAGCTGGACAACAAGCTGTTGTCATTCCTTCTGCTAAAGCTGTTAACCTGACCATGAACCGTGAAGGCATTCGCCGCTTGGCTGCTGAAGAATTAGGCTTGCCCACCTCTGCTTACCGTTTTGCCGACTCTCTGGAGAGCTTTCGTGGTGCCTGTGATGATATTGGTTATCCTAACTTTGTAAAACCAGTCATGTCATCTTCTGGTAAAGGACAGTCCCGGGTAAAAAGTTTTGATGAAGTTGATGCAGCTTGGGAATATGCACAGACTGGGGGACGGGTAAATCAGGGTAAGGTCATTGTTGAATCACAAATCGATTTTGACTTTGAAATTACTTTATTGACTGTGCGTGCCAAGAATCCGCAAAGCGGCAAAATTGAAACCAGCTTTTGCGATCCGATTGGTCACCGACAGGATTCCGGGGACTATATTGAAAGCTGGCAGCCGCAGCCGATGTCACCTGTGGCACTTGAAGAGTCTAAACGGATTGCTGATAAAGTCACTGCGGCACTGGGTGGATGTGGAGTTTTTGGTGTTGAACTTTTTATCAAAGGTGATCAGGTCTGGTTTAGTGAGGTATCTCCCCGTCCACATGATACTGGGTTAGTTACCCTTGCTTCACAGTTCCAAAGTGAATTTGAGCTACATGCACGGGCTATTCTGGGCTTAGCTGTAAATACGGCGCGACACAGTGTTGCAGCCAGTGCTGTTATTTATGCTGGCCAAGATGGTTCTAACCTGTCATTTTCTGGTCTGGATCTTGCATTAGCTCATCCTTCTACAGACTTACGCCTGTTTGGCAAACCGGAAGGTTTTAAACGGCGCCGTATGGGTGTTGCTACTGCACGCGCAGCAACTATAGAAGAAGCACGTGAACTTGCGCAGCAAACAGCCGCACAAGTAATTGTAAACTCAAATCCATAAAGCTTTACTGCGGAACATGCTCATGATCACTACCTCGCCTCTGCTTAATTATGTCAAAAGCAATCATGATATTCAGGCCATTAATGTATGGCGTACTGATGTTGAAAAGCAGTTACAGGAGAGTTATGAAAATGGGCAGTCTATCCGTGACATTATTCTGGCCCGCTCCAATTTAATCGATGAAGCTCTGATCTTCTTATGGCAACACGCGGGACTCCACCAGACCGATCTTGGTCTGTTTGCTGTAGGGGGCTATGGCCGTCGTGAAATGTTGCCATACTCAGATGTCGATATCATGATTTTATCTGAAGACGATATCACTCCTGAACAGGAAAGCTTAATTTCTACTTTTATTTCTTCTCTTTGGGATGTCGGAAATTTTAAGCCAGGTATTAGTGTACGCACTATTGCCAGTTGTGTAGAACAGGCCACCAATGATTTAACTGTTGCTACTGCACTGATTGAAGCGCGGCTGATTACTGGAAATCAGCATCTGGCCAGATGGCCACGCCGGATTGTGTCACAGACCTGGACAGATAAAACTTTCTTTGATGCCAAAATGCAGGAGCAGGCAAAGCGTTATGCCCAGCATAATCATACAGAAAGCAATCTGGAACCCGATATTAAAAATGCGCCAGGCGGTATTCGTGACATTAACCAGATTGGCTGGATTGCTAAACGGCATTTTCGGGTTAATCGGATTTATGATCTTGTTCATCTCGGTTTTATTTCCGAATTTGAACTTGCTGTTCTGGAGGAAGCTGAAATTTTTCTCTGGGAAATCCGTCACCACCTGCACCGTCTGGTCAAACGTGATGAAAACAGGCTGCTATTTGATTACCAGCGCGAAATAGCAGCAAAATTTGGCTATGTTCATAAGGAAGGTGAATCTCCGAACTATCCGATTGAGCAGTTCATGAAGCGGTATTACCGTACTGCGCAGCAAGTTTCAACTTTAAATGAAATGCTACTGGCTTATTTTAATGAGTCTGTTATTACCCCGCGGCTACCAAGTTATGAGCGTAAAATTGAAGAAATCAATGAACACTTTAAACTGGTAGACGGTAAACTCGCAGTACAACATCATAAAATATTTTCGGAAAATCCAAGTGCAATTCTGGAGATTTTCTATTTACTGGCTAACCGGCCAGAAATTCAGGGAGTGCGTGCCCGAACACTTCGCCTGCTGACCCTAGCAGCCAAGCGAATTGACCAGAGCTTTCGTGATAATCCCATGCATCAAGCTCTTTTCATGGCAATTATACGCTCTCCCTACCGTTTATACGACACATTGGTGGCGATGAAACGTTATGGGGTGCTCGGTAAATACATACCTTCTTTTGGGAAAATTACCGGATTAATGCAATATGACCTGTTTCATATTTATACGGTGGATGCTCATACACTCCTGTTACTCAGAAATTTAAACCGCTTTAAAGAGCCAGAATTTGCGAAAGATTTTCCAGTCGTCAGCTCGGTTTTTCAGCGTCTTGCCCGTCGTGATATCGTATTTTTAGCCGCATTATTTCATGATATTGCTAAAGGCCGCGGGGGTGATCATAGTGAACTGGGTGCAGTTGATGCAATCGAATTCTGCCGTGCACATGGTTTTACTGAACGTGAGTGCAAAATGGTGGCGTGGCTCATCCAGAACCACCTGCTGATGTCATTAACTGCTCAAAAGAAGGATATTTCCGATCCGGATGTGGTTAAAGAATTTGCCGAAAAATTGGGTGATATGGAGCATCTGGATTACCTATACTGTTTAACAGTAGCAGATATTAATGCGACTAATCCAAAACTCTGGAATACGTGGCGTGCCTCATTAATGCGTCAGCTATATACGCATGCACGTGATGTAATTCGCACCGGCCTGGGTCGCCCCGTGGAATACCAGATGCTCATTGAAGATACCAAATTTGCAGCCAGTGAACTTCTGGTGGACGAGTTTGCCCTGGAAGAGGTAGAAAAGGTCTGGCAAGAACTGGGGGATGAGTATTTTCTCAAAGAGTCCGCGAATGAAATTGCCTGGCATACCCGTGCAATCCTGCAACATGGGGATAATCCAGCTCCTCTGGTATTGATGCGGGCACATCGTAAAGCTGCACAAGATGCTGTCCAGATTTTTATTTATACTCAAGATAAGCCAAATCTGTTTGCGACTACAGTTGCAGTACTAGACCGAATGAATCTCGATGTTCAGGACGCCCGAATTATTACTGCCACAAAAGCATTCAGTCTAGACACTTATGTAGTACTGGACCGTTTTGGAACCTTACTCACTGATGCTGAACGCAAGCAGACCGTTGCAGATGCGCTGGTTCAGGCACTCAGCCATGCCGACAATTACCCGGGGTTAATGCAGCGTCGTATTCCTCGTCAGTTGCGCCATTTTGATGTAAAAAATACTGTCGATATCACCCTAAATCCGGCTTTACAGCAAAACATGGTGGAAATTTCCACACTTGACCAACCTGGCTTACTTGCTAAAGTAGGCGGTCTGTTTATGATGCAGGGGCTGGATATTCATTCTGCCAAAATTGTCACACTCGGTGAACGGGCTGAAGATATTTTCTTTGTGACAAAGAAGGATGGCACGCCTATGAATGCTGAAGAAGCTCAGCTTTTTTCTGCAAAACTGAAATCAGCACTCGATGAAGCTTCAAGCCAAGTTATAAGCCAGCATTAAGTTACAACCAAACGGTATTTTTTCAATGAACTCAAGCTTGTCATTATTACATCCTTATCCTTTTGAAAAGCTTAATCAACTTTTTAAGGATGTAGTCCCTGCGGACCTTCCCTTGATTCCCCTCTCTATTGGTGAGCCCAAGCATCCTGCCCCTGATTTTGTAAAAAAGGCGATTATTGATAACTTTGAACAGCTTTCAACTTATCCGAACAGCAAAGGCTTACCTGAATTAAGACAGAGTATTGCAGACTGGTTAACTCGCCGCTTCCAGCTGAACACCATTAGTGCCGAAAATAATATTCTTCCTGTATCGGGAACGCGTGAGGCCATTTTCTCTTTCGTTCAGGCTTTGGTAAAACGAGAAGATACACCTTATGTGGTCATGCCGAATCCGTTTTATCAGATTTATGAAGGTGCAACCCTTCTAGCAGGTGCAAAACCATACTTCATTAACTGCACCCAAGAAAATAACTATCTGGGTGACTTTGACCATGTACCCAATGAGGTATGGGAAAAAACAGCACTACTGTTTGTATGTACACCAGGTAATCCAACAGGTGCGGTTTTGTCTAAAGATCAGTTAAAAAAACTGATTGCACTTTCAGACCAGTATGATTTTGTCATTGCATCAGATGAGTGTTATTCAGAACTCTGGTTCGATGAAGCACCCGTTGGCCTTCTTGAAGTCTGTGCTGAAATCGGACGTAATGACTATAAAAACTGTGTAGTATTTCATTCCCTGTCCAAACGCTCAAACCTGCCGGGAATGCGTTCCGGTTTTGTCGCAGGTGATGCCAACCTGCTTAAACCTTACCTGAAATATCGCACATATCATGGTGCAGCCATGCCCGTTCAACATCAGCTCGCCTCAATTGTGGCTTGGAATGATGAAAACCATGTAGAAGAAAACCGTAAGCTTTACCGGGCCAAATTTGAACTATTTCAAAATGAACTGGGGCATCTTCTGCCACTTCAAAAACCAGATGCAGGTTTTTATTACTGGTTAAAAGTAGACCATGATGAAAATTTTGCCAAAATGCTCATGGAAAAAGCACATATCAAAGTACTACCGGGACGTTACCTGTCACGTGAGACTCCGCAAGGTAATCCGGGTGAAAATCATGTACGTTTGGCCTTGGTTGCTGACATTGCTCAATGTGAGCAGGCTATTGAACGATTAAAGAGAGTACTTTAATCTTAATTTACTGAAAAAATGAAGGGCGATTAAATCGCCCTTTTATTTTTACTTTTACTGTGCCAATGCCCTTTCAATATCTTCTTCTAAAGCTTCAGGCTTACTGGTTGGTGCATAACGGTTCAGCACTTCACCATTTTTTCCTACCAGAAACTTGGTAAAGTTCCATTTAATGCCGTTGCCCAAAATTCCCTTACTGTTATTGGTTAAATAACGAAAAACTGCATGGGCTTCTGGGCCTTTTACATCAACCTTGGCAAACATTGGAAAACTGACACCGTAATTTTTCTGGCAAAATGCACCAATCTGGTCATTTGTCCCCGGGTCCTGTCCGCCAAACTGGTTACATGGAAAACCTAATACTTCTAATCCCTGATCTTTATACTTCTGGTAAACTTTCTCCAGACCAGCAAACTGCGGTGTGAAACCGCATTTACTTGCAGTATTAACAATCAGTAAGACTTTGCCCCGATAGTCAGCCATTGATTTAGTTTTTCCATCTAACAACTCAGCTTCAAACTGATAAATGTTGGTCATGGATAGGTTTCCTCATCACTTTTTTCTTGTGTTTTTAATTCGAGTGAAGCCGAATTTACGCAATAGCGCAGTCCTGTCGGCTGTGGACCATCTTCAAATACATGTCCCAGATGAGCATCACAATGATGACAAACTATTTCTGTTCTGACCATCCCATGACTTAAGTCTTCATGTTCTTCTATAGCAGTTGAATTAATCGGACGGAAAAAGCTTGGCCAGCCACACCCGCTATCGTATTTGGTTTCTGAAGAAAACAGTTCTGCACCACAGCAACGGCAGGTATATACCCCGTCCTGTTTACTGTTCCAGTATTTCCCCGTAAACGCAGGTTCAGTACCTTTTTGTCGCGCAATACGAAACTCTTCGGGTGATAACTCTCTTTGCCATTCTCGGTCTGTTTTATTGAGTTTTCCCATCATTAACTCCTTTAATTCTATGACATTCAATGTCATGCTTCAGTACTTTCATATTTACGCTAGACAACAAAAAATTTCTAGCTAAATTTCACCATAGATTGTGCTATTTCAGTTAATCTATTTTTCTCTTAATATACATATAATTGGATGAGATCATGTTCGTTTTAGGTAACACTACACCCCGCGAAATCAAAAAATCGTCTAAGCTTGAGCATGTTTGCTATGACATTCGTGGACCAGTGTTACGAGCCGCCAATGAAATGGAAGAACAGGGCCATAAAATTATCAAACTCAATATTGGTAACCCCGCCCCGTTCGGCTTTGAAGCGCCACAAGAAATCATTAATGATGTTGCCCTGAACCTGCCAAATGCAGTGGGTTATACCGATTCAAAAGGAATCTTTCCGGCACGTAAAGCGATCTGCCAGTATTACCAGCAAAAAGGTGTATTTGATGTCAGCGTAAAAGATGTCTACATTGGTAATGGCGTATCAGAACTCATAGTTATGGCCATGCAAGGTCTGCTAGATGATGGCGATGAAATGCTGGTGCCAATGCCGGACTACCCGCTCTGGACAGCAGCTGTTAATCTCTCTGGCGGCACAGCGATTCACTATAAATGTGATGAAGAAAATTTCTGGTATCCCGATATCGCTGATATGGAAAGTAAAATCACTCCAAATACCCGCGGTATTGTGGTGATTAATCCGAACAACCCAACCGGTTCGGTTTATCCGCGCCACGTACTTGAACAGATTGTTGCACTGGCAAAAAAATATGACCTGATCCTGTTTGCTGACGAAATTTATGACAAGATTATTTATGATGGAATTGAACATGTAGCCCTGGCAGCACTGGCAGGTGATCAGTTATGTGTCTCTTTCAATGGTCTCTCTAAAGCTTATCGTATTGCAGGTTACCGTTCAGGCTGGATGGCAATTACCGGTAATAAAAGCCGTGCAGTAGACTATATTGAAGGTCTGGATATGCTTGCCT
This sequence comes from Acinetobacter radioresistens DSM 6976 = NBRC 102413 = CIP 103788, assembly GCF_006757745.1. Taxonomy (NCBI): domain Bacteria; kingdom Pseudomonadati; phylum Pseudomonadota; class Gammaproteobacteria; order Moraxellales; family Moraxellaceae; genus Acinetobacter; species Acinetobacter radioresistens. The sequence continues at coordinate 1,718,535 of NZ_AP019740.1, forward strand.
CAATGCGTCTGTGTGCCAATCATCAGGCTCAATATGCAATTCAGACTGCACTTGGAGGCTATCAGTCTATTAATGACTTGATTCGTCCAGGCGGACGTTTATATGAGCAGCGCAATATTGCCTGGGAAATGTTAAATGAAATTCCTGGAGTTTTCTGTGTTAAACCGGAAGGCGCCATGTACTGTTTTCCACGTTTAGATCCAGCAGTGTATCCGATTGAAGACGACGAAAAATTTATGCTGGATTTTCTGCGTGCAGAAAAAGTATTGTTAGTACAAGGTACAGGCTTTAACTGGCCAACTCCAGATCATTTCCGTGTAGTGTTCCTGCCTGCCGAAAATGAATTACGCGAAGCAATCAACCGTTTAAGTCGCTTTTTGGCAAAAATGCGATAAGTCTGTTAAATAAAATAGTGTTCTGCATCTTTCTATTCGAAAGATGTAGAGCTTAAAATTGCTATATTCAGTTTTATCTCATTTATAGATTTATATTGAATAAAATTTTATATAGGATAAAAATTTATCAGATAAATATTTTTTATAAAAAATTATAAATAAACACATGATTTTAATAATTAAATTTTTTCAAATTTGAATTTTCAAAAGCACTTAATAAGATAAGGAATGACTTTATATTCACTATATTGCATATAGCTTTATTGGTATGATGCAGCTCATGAGTAGGTTCTAAATTTTATTGAGTTAAATAACATGCTGTAGTGATAGCAGTCAGTTTCTCTAATACAATAGAGTGTTAGAACAGACCACTACAAATTTCTTAACGCTTTAAACCGGTCTTCATTTCACGAGAGCGGTTGGTTTAAGCTTGATTTAATGATCAAATGTTATAATTTGTAAATTTAAATATATTAAATTTACCGGGACGAATACATGAAAAAGTTGCTTGGCCTTGTATTAGGCGTATCTGTAGGACTGGCAGGATGCTCAAAACCTGAACAGCCTGCAACTGAAAACGCTACACAGGATTCTGCTGAAGTTAAAACCGTAACTATGGCATCTACTGGTTCAGATGCAGATATCTGGCGCTACATTGCAACTCTGCCTGAAACTAAAGAAGCTGGCATTAAACTGGATGTTAAAAACTTCACTGATTATGTTGCCATGAATACCGCTGTAGCCAATAAGGAAGTCGACCTGAACGCATTTCAGTCGTATGCCTATATGGTCGCATATAATGCCAACAATAAAGACAAGATTGCACCGGTATCTACTACTTATCTAGAACCGATGGGTATTTACTCAACCAAAGTAAAGAAAGTTGAAGAGTTCCCAAATGGTGCCACCATTGCTATTCCAAATGATGGGGCAAATGAGTCACGTGCATTGCTACTGCTTCAGTCTGCGGGTCTGGTGAAATTAAAGCCCGGTTTTGACGAGGTACAGGGTACTCCTGCCGATATCGTTGAAAATAAAAAGCAGATTGTGATCAAGCCTGTCCAAATGGCAACTGCAGTCCGTGTAAAAGATGAAGTAGATGCCATAGTATTGGGCAATACTTTAGCAATGGAAGGCGGTTTAAATGTGCTTAAAGATGCTATTTATTATGAACCAATTGACCAGAGTACCAAAATGAATGTAAACATTCTGGCTACTGCTGCTGATCGTCAGAATGATCCTGTACTACAGAAAGTTGGCGCGCTATACCATACTGCACCGGTTAAGCAGTACATTCAGGAAAAATTTGGCGGTACTAAAGTCGATGTAAACAAGCCGGTAAGCTATCTTACTGACGCAAAATAATCATATAATTGCGATTAACAAACAGGCAAAGTGAACTTTGCCTGTTTTTTCATTCTTATACAGTATCTTGACGCTATGATCGAATTTAAGAACATCTCCAAACATTACCAGCTCAAGGGCCAGACTATTCGTGCCCTTGACCAGATTAACCTGCAGATACCAGATGGCAGTATATTTGGTATCATCGGTTATAGTGGTGCGGGTAAAAGTACACTCATCCGTCTGATTAACTTACTAGAACGTCCGGATGAGGGTCAGGTTATTATTCACCAGAAGGATTTCACTGCTCTGGATGCCCGTAAATTGCGTCAGGAACGTGCCAATATTGGTATGATTTTTCAGCATTTTAATTTGCTGCAAACCAAAACTGTAGCAGCCAATATTGAAATGCCGATGAGACTGTTGGGTTATAGCAAGGCTGAACGCGAAAAACGCTTAAATGAACTGCTCGACTTTATTGATTTAAAGCACAAACGAGATGCTTTTCCCGATGAGTTGTCGGGTGGACAGAAACAGCGGGTTGGTATTGCACGCGCTCTAGCAAATCATCCAAAAATTCTGCTTTGCGATGAAGCTACGTCTGCACTTGACCCTCAGACCACCCAGTCTGTTTTGCAACTGCTTAAAAAAATTAATAAAGAGCAAGGGATTACCATTGTGATGGTTACCCATGAAATGGATGTGATTGAATCAGTTTGTGATTATGTCACAGTGATGGAACATGGTAAAGTCATTGAGACAGGCTCTACACTAGATATCTTCAGTCAGCCACAACATCCAACAACTCAGAACTTTATCCAAACTGTTTTGCAACAGCAATTACCGGTTAATATTCTAAATAATTTGGAAAACCAGAATCATCATAGTATTTACTGCCTGAAATTCCTGGGTAAGTCTGCTCAGGAAACGGTAGTTCAAGCTGTAATCAAAAAGTTTGACTTAAGCTTAAATATTTTGTTTGCCAATATGACTGAAATTCATGGGACTGTTATTGGACAAATGTTTATTCAACTTTTAGGTGACCCGGAAGTGATTCAGCAAGCTATTCTGTTTCTGGAAAATAATGGCGTGCAGGTTGAACAGTCAGGAGTGCAGGTATGAGAGACTTGATTGTTCAGTGGCTCACTAGCGTTACTGCGCCATTTTGGAAAAGCTCACTTTCAATTGACCAGTTCGTAACTGCTTTACAGGAAACCTTCCACATGGTGTTTTTTGCCATGCTATTTGGTTGTGTCTGGGGTTTTATTCAGGGTATTACTCTGGTGGTTACACGTCCGGGAGGTATTTTACCAAACCGGTTGATTTATCATGGTTTAAACCCTATTGTTAATGCGCTACGTTCCCTGCCTTTTATCATATTGCTTATTGCAGTCATTCCACTGACCAAGCTGCTGGTCGGAACTTCGATTGGAACATGGGCTGCTATCGTGCCTTTGACTATTTATGTAGGTCCTTATATCGGTCGGCTGGTTGAAACTTCACTGCTGGAAGTAAATGAAGGAATTATTGAATCAGCTCAAGCGATGGGAGCGACTCCCCTACAAATTATTTTTAATTTTATTTTGCCAGAAGCCCGTAGCTCACTGATCCTTAACCTGACCACAGCTACTATTAGCCTGATTGGTGCGACTGCAATGGCAGGTGCTGTTGGTGCGGGCGGCATTGGAGACCTGGCTATTTCTTATGGCTATCAGCGTTTTGATACCAGTGTAGTTATTTTAACAGTTATTGTTCTTTTGATTCTGGTTCAAATCGTCCAGATGCTCGGTGAATGGCTAGCCCGTCTCAGATAGGTTCAGGACTGATTAACCGCCCTCTATAGAGGGCTTTTTTCAGGTTTGCTGTTTGTTATAATCGTGCTATAGCTGTGATTAACCGGTCAATATTTATGATAAAAATATGATTAGTAATCTTTGCTTTTAGCATATGTACAGTGTCTGAGGCTTCTACATTACCTTATAGATTATGATACGAGTATAAAGGTAAATGTATTAGAGCTTAGACAGTCTGTAACGGCTTCTCAATTAACCAAACAGCTAGTCATCCAAAATATAAAAACTCAAAAAAATTACTCGAAATGTATAGGTAACTATGAATATTCAACTGCTCCTATTCCACACAAGGGGCTGTTTTTTGAAATATCTCCAGAAGATAACTCCCCTTTTTCTAAAAACTATTCAAAAGCAGAGACAGTATTAATCAACTCACTGATACTTAGGGCCGAGTTAGTCTGAACTGAAAAAATACAGCAGACCTTAGCGAAAAAACCTTGGTAAACAATCTTTCCATCTCAAGAGATTATATTCTTGCCAAGTTTAAAAAGGAGTTTTTTTAAATGCAAAAGGGATAAAAATTACAGGCACAGTAATACTGCTAACTTCTGCTGACCTGAAAGCTTATCTCAAGCATCCGGATGAGTACGTCCCTCCTTATTTTCCATATCTTGACTTTACTTTCAAAAATGGCAGGTTACGTGCTTTCGATATATGCCAAGGTATAACCTGTTAATTACTGGTACTTTTATTAGGAGGGTATATTTATAATGGAATTTCTGTCTTTCCATTTATAGCCCTGCTTAAAATGAAATTATAAAAGATTCTAATGTAGTAAATATTGAGCTATGCCGTTCACAAGAGCATGTTAAAATACAGGGCAGTTTAGGCAGGGTTGTTTTCTATGCAGTTTGTTCATCTTGGTATTCATACAGAGTTCTCGATTACAGAATCAATCGTACGTGTGCCTGATCTGGTTAAAGCTGCTCAAAAAGATGAAATGCCTGCTTTGGCACTGACTGATCTGTCTAACCTGCACGCAGCGGTCAAATTTTACGGAAAATGTTTGGGTAAAGGTATCAAGCCTATTTTAGGCTCAGAAATCCGCCTGAATGATGCTGAACATCGTATGACCTTATTGGCAATGACCAATACAGGCTGGCGAAACCTGACAGAACTGGTATCTGAAGGTTATATCCGCGGTCAACAGCTAGATATTCCCTGTGTACAAAAAGAATGGATACTGGACCAGAACCAGGATTTGATTGCCCTGCTCGGAATGAATTCTGATGTCGGTAAAATGCTGATTACCTCTAATCCTCAAAAAGCTGAACCTTTGCTGGAAGAATGGATCGCCAAATTTGGAAATCGGGTTTATTTAGCCCTAACCCGCACTAATCGTCCGGACGAAGATGACTTTATTATAGAAGCGGTGAAACTGGCCCAGAAGTATAATATTGGTGTAGTGGCACACAATGATGTGCACTTCATGACCCGAGACGACTTCGAAGCGCATGAGGCCCGGGTCTGTATTGCTGATGGTTATGTCCTTGGTGATAATCGCCGTCCGAAAACCTATTCGCCCGAACAGTATTTTAAGTCTTCTGAAGAGATGACCGAGCTGTTCTCGGATATTCCGTCAGCCATTGAGAATACTTATCATATTGCTAAACGTTGTAACGTAACCTTGCAACTGGGTAAGTACTTCCTGCCGGATTATCCGATTCCAGAGGGTTATACTATTGATACCTTCTTTGCGCATTTGTCCAAAGAAGGCCTCGAAGAGCGGTTAAATTTCCTTTATCCACCTGAGGAGCGTGATGAATACTGGCCGGAAATACGTAAGCCTTATGATGAACGTATCGAATACGAGATTAATATTATTAACTCGATGGGGTTTCCGGGCTACTTCCTGATTGTAATGGACTTCATTCAATGGTCAAAGAATAATGGCGTACCGGTAGGCCCTGGCCGTGGTTCAGGTGCAGGTTCTCTGGTTGCTTATAGTTTAAAAATTACTGATCTTGATCCGCTGCGCTATGAACTACTGTTTGAACGTTTCTTAAATCCGGAACGTGTTTCGATGCCTGACTTCGATGTCGATTTCTGTATCGCTGGCCGTGACCGTGTAATTGATTATGTAGCACGTACTTATGGTCGTGATGCCGTCTCCCAGATTGCTACTTTTGGTACTATGGCGGCCAAAGGAGCGATTCGTGATGTGGCCCGGGTTCTAGGTAAATCTTATGGACTGGCAGATCGTATTTCCAAACTGATTCCAACTAAACCCTTGGGCTTAAGTCTGGAAGAATCCTTGCAAGCTGAACCTCAGCTTAAGGATATTGTTACCAACCCATCCAACCCGGATTATGATGATGCTTCAGAGATCTGGGAAATGGCGCTAAAACTGGAAGGTATTACCCGTAATACCGGTAAACATGCCGGTGGTGTAGTTATTTCACCAACCAAGATTACCGATTTTTCTGCGGTCATGTGTGATGCTGATGGTACGGCGCGCGTAGCGCAGTTCGATAAGGATGACGTAGAAGCAGCAGGTCTGGTAAAGTTTGACTTTCTGGGTTTGCGTAACCTGACCGTGATTGAAGACGCAGTCAAGAATATCAATAAACGTATTAAAAGCGATAAACCTTTAGATATTGCTGCTATTCCACTTGAAGATAAAGACGCTTATCTGGTCTTTGCCAATGCCAATACCACCGCGGTATTCCAGTTTGAATCTGTGGGCATGAAAAAAATGCTCAAAGAAGCACGTCCAAGCAAATTTGAAGAAATTATTGCTTTCGTATCTTTATATCGTCCGGGACCGATGGATCTGATCCCTGACTTTATTCATCGTATGCATGGTGGTGAGTTTGAATATCTGCATCCTCTGCTTGAAGGCGTACTAGAGCCGACTTACGGGATTATGGTGTATCAGGAACAGGTCATGCAGGCGGCACAGTATTGTGCGGGTTATACGCTTGGTGGTGCGGATTTGCTGCGCCGGGCAATGGGTAAGAAAAAACCTGAGGAAATGGTTAAGCAGCGTAAAATCTTCATTGAAGGCGCTGCAAAAAAAGATATTGATGAAGCTACAGCCAACCATATTTTTGATTATATGGAAAAATTTGCCGGCTATGGTTTTAATAAATCACACGCAGCTGCCTATGCATTAGTAGCCTACCAGACAGCATGGTTAAAAGCGCACTATCCAGCCGAATTTCTGGCAGCGGTAATGTCGTCGGAAATGCAGAATACCGATAACGTGGTATTTTTGATTGATGACTGCCGAAAAAACAATTTGGAAGTTTTGCCACCTTCGGTCAATATGTCAATTTACCAGTTCCATGCAATTGATGAAAAAACTATTGTGTATGGTCTTGGTGCGATTAAAGGCGTTGGTGAGGCTGCAATGCAGTCAGTGATTGACTCGCGTAACCAGCAAGGACCGTATAAAGATCTATTCGATTTCTGCCACCGCATTGATCTGAAGAAAATCAATAAGCGTACTTTAGAAGCACTGATTCGTGCCGGTGCATTGGATTGTCTAGAAATTGAACGGGCTGACCTGATGGCACAGCTTCCTGAGGCAGTACAAGCAGCAGATCAGGCCCGTCAAAACCGTGAAACCGGGATTATGGATCTTTTCGGTGAAGTTGAAGAAATTCAGCGTAAACCAGCTAAACCTGTAAAACCTTGGAGTGATGAGGTTCGTCTCAAGGGCGAAAAAGACACTTTAGGCCTTTACCTGACTGGGCACCCTATTAATGTCTACCGGCCAGAACTCAAGTCTTTTGTTCCAAGTCGGCTGAATGAACTGACGCCTACCCGTCGTGGCGTGACTACTGTATTCGCTGGTCTGGTAATCGATGTCGCCAATTTTCCAAACCGCGTCATGATCACACTGGATGATGGTACAGCACGTGTGGAAGTCAGCTGTAACCACGAGCGTTTCCAACGCTTTAAAGATATTATCCAGCCTGAAAAAGTCGTAGTCATTGAGGGAGAAATTTATGAGCGCGAAGGTTATGAACGCCCGATGGCGCGTCTCAGCAAGGCTTTTAGCTTAAATGAAATCCGTCAGAAGCGAGCAAACAGCATCAAGATACAGCTGAGTGATGATCTGTTAGGCCCGGCATTGGGTCTGGAGTTGCAAAAAATACTTGCACCTTATTGTAATATAGACATGTACCAGCATATTCCGGTACAGCTATTTATAGAGCAGCCCTATGCTACAGCAGAGCTACATTTGGGTCCAAGCTGGAAAGTTGCCCCACTTGATGAGTTGCTGGCAAAATTGCGTGATTATTTTGGCAAGGAAGCTCTGCATATCGAGTACCAGGTCAAATCCAAAGCTGCGCGGGTAGTAGAGCCCGTGCGCCCGGTACATACAGCTTCCCTCGCTTCGAATGATATAAGCATGGATGAAGCTTTAGAACTTTATCAGGCTGAAGTCAGCCAGTATTCTTGATACAAAAATTGGATATCCTATGAGCAGTTTTGATAATGCTTTAATCTCAGAGCATTTATCCCACGTCCGAATTGTAATGGTCAATACCACACTTCCGGCTAATATTGGCAGTGCTCTGCGTGCCATGAAAACAATGGGTCTTTGCCGACTGGTTCTAGTCGCTCCAAAAACTTATCCACATCCGGATATTGATGCGCTGGCAGCAGGTGCACAGGATCTTATTGAACAGGTCCAGATTGTCGAAACACTGGAAGAGGCCATTCAGAACTGTCATCTGGTATTTGGTACCAGTGCCCGCAGTCGGACCATCCCATGGCCACTGTTAGATGCCCGCCCGGCAGCACAAACCTCTATGCAGGCAGTTGTCAGTAAACAGCAGGAAATTGCGGTAGTATTTGGCCGTGAAGACCGTGGCCTGACCAATGAAGAGCTGGCACTGGCCAATTATCATGTCACTATTCCAGTCAATACAGATTATGGCGTACTTAATGTCGCTCAGGCAATTCAAGTAATCTGCTATGAAATGCGTATGGCTACACTGGAGCTGATGGATACTCCACCTCAAGAAACCAATCAAATGCCGGTAGCTGGCAAGTCTATGATGGACTGGGATGAGCCGTTGGTTACACATGAGCAAATGGAGCAGTTTTATCCCCATCTAGAAAAAATGCTTGAAGAGATTGAATTTTTAGATCCCAACAATAAACGCCTGTTACCTTTACGCTTGCGTCGCTTATTCGGACGTATACAATTAGATCGTATGGAATATCATTTATTGCGTGGCATTTTTAGTCGGGTGCAGGCCTTGAACAATGGCACATGGAAAAAGTCGAACAGCCAAAAGGAGCAGCCAGATGCTTAAGCAGCTTAAAGAAGATATTAAGGCCGTATTTGCCCGTGATCCCGCTGCCCGTAACACATTGGAAGTATTAACGACCTATCCAGGTATTCATGCATTAATTATGCATCGGGTAGCCCATGAACTGTGGAAGAAAGACTGCAAGGGTACAGCCCGGCTTTTATCTTCATTCAGCCGCTTTGCCACTGGTATAGAAATTCATCCGGGTGCAAAGATTGGCCGACGCTTTTTTATTGATCATGGTATGGGTGTAGTGATCGGTGAAACAGCAGAGATTGGAGACGATGTTACTCTTTATCATGGCGTTACTTTAGGCGGCACTACCTGGAATAAAGGCAAACGTCATCCTACACTTGAAGATGGCGTAGTAGTCGGTGCAGGTGCTAAAATTCTTGGACCATTTACTGTGGGGAAAAATGCCAAAGTAGGCTCGAATACAGTAGTTACAAAGGCTATACCTGCAGGGGTTACAGCGGTAGGCGGACCGGCACGTTACATTTTTAAAGATAAAGAAGCTCAGGATAACGAACAGGAAGCGCGTCGTCGTTCTTATGCAGAACGTATAGGTTTCCAGCCTTATGCCGCCACACAGGAACAGGCCGATCCTATTCTTGAAGGTATGCGTGTATTGCTGGACCGTATTGAATATAACGAGAAACGCATGAACACCTTATGTCAGCGTTTATCGCTACTTGACCCGACATTTAAGCGTTCAGCACAAAATGAACAGCACCCATTTAGTGAAGAAGAGTTAAAGATTATTGAAGAAGTGCGCCGTGAATGCGAAGCACAAAGTACCCAGACCAAAGCTTGAGCTAAATTAAAACATATACTCACAAGCTGGACATTGCATGTTTGCATAGGATTTTTTAGACTGGCAAACGTGCTTCTCTTATGTAGATAACAATTAACGGAAGAATTATATGACTTTTAAGCCACTGGCCTGTGCATTGATTGCTACTTCATTTCTTACTGCATGTTCAACCGGACCAGTAAAACAGAAAGTAAACAATGAACCGGTCGTCTTTACTGAACCTGAAATTTCTCCACCATTTTATGCACTAAACCCGTTTGATTATAATGCTCCGCCTCCATTTGAAGTTGCGCTAAAAGCAGCCGCAGCACAGCCAGTTACCAAGCTTCAGGTCACAGACCCAACCACTGGCCAGACTACGACCCTTGAAACCAATAAACTTATTGTTCCAATTATCAACAGTAATCAGCGCGCCATGAAATTTGCTGTACTGGCTGGTGAAAATGAAATTGATATTACTGAAATTGATGACTTTCTACAGCTGGTAGAAGGTAAGGCACGCCATTATCCACCACGCTTTACCGAACGTCAGGAACGTCGTGGTTTTGAAAATAAACTTAAAGAGGTTAGTCAACGACTCGATACACTGGCAGCTAATCCAAATGCTTCATTCGATGTATTAATTCGTGCTTTCAAAGCAAGTGTAATGGCACGCAATCTGGACCTGGGTAAAAACTATACGACTCAGTCACTAGTTTATGCACAGCGTATTTTACGTATTAATCAAGATGATCCAGAAGCCAATTTCTGGTTTGGCTTTGCCCTGTCTGAAGGTGGCGGTCAGCGTGAAGCGATTCCATATCTGGATAAAGCAATGAAATTTGGCGTACAGGAAGCTTATCTTTCAGCAGCTAATAACTATATTGCAATGGAACAGAAAAAGAATGCGACCACAACTCTAAAAAATTACAAAGTAAAATATCCGCAAGAAGCCGAAGTTGCTGACCGTTTGATTGAAGAAATTGACAAGCGGGGCCGCTGGAATGTCTGGCAGATATTAAATATAAATGTTCCTGCCACTCCATCTGCACCTGTAGCCACAGCAGCTCCAGGTACTGCCACTTCTGCACAACCTGCCTCATAACTCTCACACATTTTGCACAATTTAGGCTGCTTCGGCAGCCTATTTTTATAGGGTTTGAATTGAAAACAGCCAGAATTCACGTATGATTTAATCGAGATTATCTTGTTGATTCTTCAGCCCATGTTTAGAAATAAAATAAATAGAATCTGGCTATTATCTACCCTATCCGTTGTGCTGCTCAGCGGTTGCCAGGTGGTCAGTGTTAAACAGCAAGCATTGAATATCAGTATCGCAAATGAACGCGATAGCATTTTAACCCGTGACCGGATGAGTGAGGCCAGTCTGAACGTATTGTCCATGACGGGACGTGAAGCTGAGGCCTGTACTGAGAAGCCGGATGAGTGTATTAAAGAACTCGAGCAGATTCCACAGATCATGGATGAGCAGATGCTTTCCGCTGCTAGTGAGATATATTTGGCAAAGTCGCTTGAACTTTCTGGAGGAGCCGAGTGCACAGCACCAAAGAGTAAAGGTGACTCAACTAAAGCTATTGAGAAACGAAAATTACAGGAACATAATTACAATCAGTGTCTGGATCAACAGCTGAATCTGCTGGACAAAAGCATCCGTTATAGCTATGCCTATCTGTTTAAAACAGAACGCCATCCTGAAGACCGGATTTTTGATAACCGTCAGGTGCAGATTCGTGATTTTTATAACCAGGCGCTAGCAAAGCTGGTTACAACTTATAGTTTACGCCATCCTAGTAAAACGGTTTCACCCCAAATTAAGGTGGGTAAAAGTATCTACAGTATTAATGTAGATCAATACCCACAGCTTAAAAACCAGCCACTAGAACAATTGCTTTCAAGTTATAACCTTAACTTCTCAGGGCTACGCTCAATTAACCGTCGTGACGGTTTTGGCTCTGAGTTTGTTGTAGTATTACCACAGGAAGAGCGTAAGGAAGTAGATAAATATATCCTTGACCCAATGAACTTTTCTTATGAAAATGGCGTAAATCCGAATATTCATAAGGCTCGCTATCTAGCAGTAACTATTACAGCTCAGCCAAAGACAGAGAGCAGTATAGAAGAAATATTAAACAGTCCGCACTTTCAGTTAAATGTATATGATCCTTACAGTACAGAGAAAGTTAAAGTAGGAGGTGAAAACTATCCACTTGCGGCCAACTTTTCTGCACCTTACGGTTTGTGGCTGGCTCAGAATAATCTGGGTATTGCGGCTTATCTTACCCTGCTTGACCGGCGGCAAGATTTAACTATGCCGCATTTATACATGCTTGAGCCCTATAACCCGGACAAAAAAGTGATCGTATTGGTCCATGGACTGGCCAGCAGTCCAGAGGCTTGGATTGCAGTAACTAACGACATTATAGGTGATAATGTATTACGTGAACACTATCAGGTATGGCAAGTTTTCTACTCTACCAATATGCCAATCATTGAAAGTCGTTTTCAGATCTATGCCTTGCTACAGCAAGCTTTCAAGAATCTTGACCCCAATACTCCCTCTGCTAAAGATGCAGTTCTGATTGGTCATAGTATGGGGGGTATTATTAGCCGTTTACTGGTAAGTCAGGCTGACCTTTCAGAAACAGCACTTCAGAAAATGAACTCTTACCAGCTGGTACAGTATCGAAATGAGCCCATGATTCGCGAGCGTCTACGCCTGCATCCTATCAATAATTTTACTCGCGCTGTATTTCTGGCAACTCCTCATAAAGGAACTAGATATGCTGATCGTTGGTTTACCTTGGCAGCACGTAAAATTATCCGCATACCAGGTACTTTCGTAAATGCAATTGGCGAATCACTACGAAATGATGACTTGAGTATTAAGGATATCTTACAGCAGGTTGATCGCTCACTAATTCAGAATGGACCCAGCAATTTAAGCTATAAGTCTAAATTTATTGACTTGACTGAAGATGTGATGCCGGTTGATGGTCTGGTATATCATTCAATTCTTGGAAATAATACAGACAGTCAAGATCCAAATATGATTACAGACGGTGTAGTTACCTATCAAAGTGCTCACCTAGAAGGTGCGGCCTCTGAAAAAATCTTTAAAGGTGGTCATTCTATTCAAATGACGCCAGAAACTATTCTTGAACTGCGTCGTATTCTAAGACAGCATTTAACTGCATTGGGTCTTTACCATCCTGATGAAATAAAAATTGAGTCACCCTAAATATAAACTTATAAAAAATGGGCTCTTAAAGGCCCATTTTTTTGCTCTACTGAATTTCAAGCTTTCATTTTTCTTAAGGTAAGTATCTGTTCGCTGCGTCCAAAAGGCCCTTGGGTATCGTGTAATACAGCGCTAGTTAAACCGATACCATCTTCTCCATACTGTTGTACAGCTTCTATGCCCAGCCATTTTCCTTGTGGAATACGGTATAAATGCAGCTGCAAGTCCAGGTTTGGAAAACCCCATTCAAAATTGCCTTCCTGACGTGGCACTATTCCATTCGCTGTATCAACCATCCCGAGTAAACGAACAAAATCAGTAGTAGATTTATCGTTAACCATATCAAGTTCATTTTTTAGCCAGACCGTACCTTTACCTGCCCGGTGGTTTTCATCGGTACGTGCCTCGATACTTTCAATATAACCACCTGGCCAGCGCTTCATACCATCCCAAACGGGTAGCGATTCAGGATGTGTGACAGATTGATCTTCAATTCCTGCCACTTTTGAAGAGTCAGCTTTCAGCATACGCCAAGCACGCGCCACAATACAGGTCTTCCCTCCAGCTTGCATTTCTGCTTCGATCAGCTCAATCGTTTTTCCAGGACGAATGACGCGAGAAGTAATTGAAAAATCACCAAAATGGATGAGTCCAAAAATATCCAGGCTAATTCGACCGATACGCATATCATCACGTGGCATAAACTGTTCCAGTTCAGCACACATAATTCCGGTTGCAGGCGCCATATGCTGTTCATGCGGATTCCATGCACCTTGCGCATGCCGATTAGAGCTATAGAATGTTGTAACCGTACCATCCTGATTCTGTTTACGCTCAAGTAACTGATAATAAGCTGACATAAATTTCCTTATCCATTTTTAGTTTATCTTGCCCACATGTTTTCTGGGTATTTTAGGCTTGGTAAAGTAAGTAGCTGTATTGATAAAACATACATAGTTTTAGTTCACTAATATTCATAATAAACATAACTGCTTGAAAAGTGTTAGGCAAAAAACTGCACTTTTACTGTATTTTATGACTCAGGAGTTCTAAAAATTAGAATCAATATTTTTACGTGAACCTACCCATTTCAAAAAATTGTAGACGTAAATATTTATAAAAACAGATTTTTATACTTAGGCTATTTTAAAAATTTATTTCTATATAATTAATTTTATATTTATAAATATAGAATTCTAAGATGAACCATTGGATTACTATAACCGCTCGACAAATAAAATTCCGTTCAGATGATCAATCTCATGTTGTATGATCCGGGCGGGGAAACCTTTATATATTGTTTCTACTGGTTCACCCTCTAAAGTTAAATAACGCAGCTTAACTGTCTCAGCCCGCTCTACAGTACCCCGCACATCCGGTACACTCAGGCAGCCTTCCTCTCCCATACAAGTTTCTCTGGAAAATTCTAATATTTCCGGGTTCACCATCACTACTGCCTCCATTTCCGGTGCATCGGAATAACGTAGATTAGAGCGTGATGCTACAATAATAATACGTTTAGAGATATAGACCTGTGGTGCTGCAATTCCTACTCCATTTTGCTCAAGCATAGTCGTGTGCATAGCTTGAGCAAGCTGCCTTAGCCATTCAGTGTTAAATTCATTTTCTGAAACTTCTGCAGCTTTTAAAGTTAAAACTTTTTCACCACGCTGGGCTACTGGCAAGCTGATACTCATCCCTCATCCCTCTTTCTCCCTGCGATTAATAGACATTTATATTTTGATTTACAATAAATTAAAAATGACGGAAGCAGCTACATTCCCTCTTCAATTTCTCGTATTATAAAATAAATATAGAATATTATCGGTTAAGTTTATGACCGCTACACAACTGTTGCTTGGAGTGCTCTTTAGCTCTATTGGTTTAGGCTATTTCTTATATGGCAGGAAACAGAGTATGACTGTTCCCTTAGTCTGCGGCCTGATATTGATCATTTTTCCCTATTTTGTAGAGAATCTTTTCCTGTTGGGCGGTATTGGTTTAGTGCTTGCCGTTTTACCTTATTTCCTGCGTTATTAATTTTTAAATATAATAGAGTTCTTGACAGATTCATCTATTTTTAAGCCATTAATAAAATTAAAGGCCATTTTTTAAGCTTGGCCTTTAATCCTTTTAGTAGTTTAAAAAGTAAATCCAAGATTTAAATTAATACGGTATAGCCATTTATCACTATTTGGTGAAGTTGCAGAGGTATAGCCTGTTGAGTTAGTTGAACCACCAATAATATTGGAGTTTTTACCCCACGTATAATCTGCCCAAACCATAAATGGTGATGCAATAAACATCATTCCTGTTGTATTCATTTGTGAATCGGACCAGTCATTACGAGCTTTATCTAAATAGCTATAATCGTTATAAAAACGAATAGCTTTTAATTTCCCAAAATCTTTAACCGGCAATGTGTAGGCCAGATTTAAACTCGTAACTGTACCTTCAGAGGCTATAAAGTATGCCGGCGTTAAACCGTTTGCCCCCATCAAAGTCATATCACTATTTACACCATCCGGATTTTTAGCATCGTACTGATAGTGAATGACCGAACTTTGTAAGTTAAAGCGCTTATAGTTGTTTTCAGTATGCAAACCGATTGCATAATATTTGCCGTCTTTATCGGTAATATCATTATGTAATTGTGCAATTGCACCTGATATACCAAACTCCTGTTTACCAAAATCAGTTTCTAACTTGCGAACAATGCGAGTATTAACCTGATGACGTTTTTCATTTTGATAGGCTTTTTGAGATGGAAATGCATTCCCTGCCAAGTCATCATAAGTTGCACTCTCAGGTGAATAACGCAAGTTCGTTTCTAACATTTGCGGGTAATAACCGAGTTTTACATCCCAATCTTTGTCGTGATAATTCCAGTTAATCCCCGGTGCAATATTGTTGCCATAACCTAAAAAAAATGGAATGTGGTAAGTCCAGCCATTTTGCGGATAGGGATAAATCGTAAAAGGTTTATAAACCAGACCCGCTTCAATGCTGTTATTGACATCTAGGTTATAACCAACATATGCCTTTTCAATTGATGTTTTTTCCTGATCCTGAATGATATAACTCGCGTTTAGATATGCATCATCAAAAGTACCTTTTAAATCAATTCTAAAAATATCAAAATCAAGTTTACCTATTCCACGGTTAGGGCTATCCCAACTCTCATAGCGCTGATTTAAACGAACCAATCCACCTAACTTTAATGAGTCGGTGCCGTCAGCACTTTTCCATTCAAGCAATGAATCTTTTGCAAATACATTTACACTTATCCCCAGCGTAAGCGGTGCAATGAATGCCATGATTAATGAAGTCTTTTTCATCTCTACATCCTTGATTGAGTTCCAGCGTCCTGCTGGAACTTTATTTGCTTTACCTGTAAAACTCCGTTTTTATTGTTTTTTAGACAAAAAAATTTATCTAAAAAAAGGATGGCTTAGCAGCTTCCATCGCATATGTACTAAACCATCCAAACTGGTTAATACAATTTCTTTTGCGGTGGACCCGCGAAGTTTAATGGTCCAATCGAGTTCATATCGAGTTCAATCACGGTTGGCCCTTCAAAAGCGACAGCCTCTTGAATAACCGTTTTAAACTCTTCTGCACTACCGACTTTCCAGCTCTTCACACCCATTGATTCGCCAAGAAGTTTGTAGTCAGGTGTATGCAATTCATTGAAATACTGGCGGCCACCAAAGTAATTATTTTGAATGCCACGCATTACGCCATAACCACCATCATTCATAATCATTAAGACCATGTTGGTGTTTTCTTGCACCATGGTTGCAATTTCGCCAATACCAAGCATTAAGCCGCCATCGCCGACTAAACCAATTACTTTTTTTTCAGGGTTAGCAATCGAAGCACCAATTGCTGTTGCAAGGCCTAAACCAATTGCACCCGCAAGTGAGTGGATGTTTTGGTTTGGTGCTTGTACTGGGAATAAACGACTGCCCCATGTACTACCCGACATGGTAATGTCACGTACAAAAATGCCGTCTTGAGGTAAAGCTGCACGTAAGTGATCACAGATCAAAGCATATTGGTCAATTTGTTTACGCAGTGCATCAATTGCAGCCTGTTTAGCAGTCACTACAGCAGCATCGTAATCGGCGTCAACTTTTGAAGTTCCTTGAAGCTGTTCTAACACACGTGTTAAGACATCTTTGGCATCGCCACAAATGAAGTTCCGAATTTTGTAATTACGTTGCTGAGCCATTGGGTTAGCATCCACCTGAATAATGTTTTCAGGAAATTCAACCGAATAAGTTTTAGTTTCATTACTACGTAAACGAGAACCCACCACAACCATCAGGTCAGCATCTTTTAATAACTGCTCAACACCCGCCGAGTTATGGAAAGCACCTAAACTACGTGGATGATCATCTGGCAACACCCCACGAGCATGAGTCGATGAAACAACCGGAATACCTAAATCTGCAATTGCTTTCACTTCAGCAACGCTATTTAAAGTTCCACCACCAATCCAGAAAATCGGGTGTTTTGCTTTTTTGATTTCATTAACAAGAAGATCAATTTCAGCTTGTTCTGCCTGTGGCAATTCAAGTGCTTTCACTGGGCCTAAATTAAGTGGTAAATCAATTTCCGCTGCCTGCACATCAATTGGTAGCTCGACACTGACAGGTCCCATTGGAACAGTCGTTGCGACACGGATGGCTTCACGTATTACACCAACAGCATTGTCTGGACTGGTAATGCGAAATGCCGCTTTGCTTGATGCACGTAAGAATGTAAGTTGGTCTTTGGTTTCATGAATGAAACTTGCATCACGATCGAGATATTCACGCTCAACCTGACCTGTTAAATGCAATACAGGGCTACCCGCATTCATTGCTTCAATGAGTGAACCCACCGCATTACCTGCCCCAGCACCGGTACTGGTTAAGGCTACACCTAGGCCTTTAAAGCGTGAGTGTGCATCTGCCATGGTGACCGCACCCGCTTCACCACGGGCTGCAACAAAGCGCATTTTTTCACGGCGCCCTACTGCATCGGCAATGGGTAAATTGTGAATGGAGATAACACCATAAATACTATCAACTTGGTGCGCTTCTAAAACTCTTGCGATTGCTTCGCCTACATTTACACGTTCAGTCATGTCTGTTCCTCAAAATTTGTTTTCAGTCCTTGAATTTATTAATCGCACCAAGGGTTAGGCTGTTCATTCAGCCCCATATAAATACTCTTTTGTTGCATGTACGATAAAATGCCCAAACGGCCTTTCTCGCGCCCGATTCCACTGTCTTTAAATCCACCAAACGGTGCACTAATCGAGAACTTTTTGTAGGTATTAATCCATACCGTTCCCACTTCTAAGGCACGTGCTATACGCCAAGCCTTACGATAGTTTTCAGTCCAGATACCTGCGGCAAGACCAAAACAACTGTCATTGGCTTGCTTAATTAAATCTTGCTCGTTGTCATATTTCATAACGACTAAAACAGGGCCAAAAATTTCTTCCTGACAGGTTTGAGCACTATTATTTAAGCCCGTGATGATGGTTGGTAAGTAATAGCTTCCTTTGGCATAGTCACCAGTGGTAAGTGCCTCACCACCAATCAAAACTTGACCACCTTCGCTTTTGGCCAGTTGCACATAGCGATCAACTGACTGCAAATGTTTGTCATTGACCAGTGGCCCTAAGTGCACACCCGCTTGTTCTGGATGGCCCACACGTAAGCCTTTGGTAATTTCAACCAAACGCGTTAAGAACTGATCGTAAAGACTGCTATGAATAAACAAGCGAGAACCTGCGATACACGCTTGGCCTGCCGAGCTAAAAATACCGTACGCTACACCTTTAGCAGCCAGTTCAACATCTGCATCAGGTAAAACGATGGTTGGTGACTTACCACCCAACTCAAGTGAAGTGGTAATCAGTTTATCTGCGGCAATGTGTGCCAAATGACGACCCGTGGTTGTCCCACCTGTAAAAGAAATTTTTCGAACTAATGGATGTTGAGCAATGGCATCACCAATCACTGAACCACGCCCCACTAACACACTGAGTAAACCTTTTGGTAAGCCAGCTTCTTCAAAAATTTTGGCAAGCTCTAAAGCAATCAGTGAAGTCGCTTCTGCAGGTTTTAACACCACTGCATTTCCTGCTGCCAAAGCTGGAGCAAGCTTTTGAACTTCACTCGCAATTGGAGAGTTCCAAGGGGTAATGGCTGCCACAACGCCCACAGGTTCATGTACGCTCATGGTCATAAAGTCTGGAGCACGCTGAGTGGTGAGCTCATCATTCAACGTTTCACAAGCCGCCGCAACATAGCGTGCAGTTGCCGCCGCGCTCATCACCAAACCACGAGTTTCGGTTAAAGGCTTACCATTATCGCGGGTTTGTAGTTTTGCTAATTCATCTACACGCGCTTCAATAATGTCTGCAACTTTGTAGAGAATACGTGCACGCTCATGCGGCAAGCTGTTTCTCCAGCTCGGTTGACGCCAAGCCTGATCTGCCTTTTCAATTGCTTCATTTACATCTTCAAGCGTTGCTGTTGAAAGCTCAGCGTTTACCGACTGATCTGCCGGAAACAGGCTTTGAATGACTGCACCACGGCCTAATCGCCATTCACCCGCAATATAAATTTCCTTTGCCATGATCAAATCCTTCTTAAATCTGTATTGCTTCTACACTGTTGCGACAAGCACGAATCACGCTAAGCGCAGCCAAAGTTGATGTTTTGGGGTTACTTGGTAACGGCACGCCCACCAGTTCAATGGTCATTTGTCCAAAGCCACCTTCTGCCACAATGGTGTGTTTGTTTTTGTTGATAGTTGGATCAACAGTTAACTCAACCATGGTTTCATCCATTCCAAGCCCTGCAAGTGCAATGGTTGCTGCAACGTTGGCATTGGCAGGAAATTTGGTCGCAGCTTCACGGGCAGTTCCTGTGAAAAAGACCGTAGGTTCAGCAACATGGTCTAAATCGACCAATTGCTCTGCATAACTGCCCTTCCAGCTTTTTGGGCTTTTACAGCCTTTGTAAGTGACTTTTTGCAAACCACCTTCTTTAGCCGCAGAAATACCATCAATACCTGCGATAGCCCCTGCCAGTAAATGCAGATGGGCATCATTTTTTTCGGCAGTTTGCTTAAGCTGAACCAGAAAGTCGCTATCAGCCAAAGTACCCACCGAAATCAGACCAATGGTCCAGCCTTTTGCTAAAACTTTTTGAGCATGCTCTTTCACTGCTGCTTGACCTGCCACCTCAATGACATAGTCTGGCGTACCATCACATTGCTCAATATCGGAAATCACTTGAATGTCAGATGAGACTTGTGATTGAACTTTTTCAATACTGCGAGATGGCACGACAATCCATTTGAGTTGCAGATCTTGAGGCAAATGGGCATACACTTCTGCTGCCATGGCGCCAAAACCAATCATCATCAACTTTTTCATGACAGCACCTGATATTTATAAATGTTTGTTAAAACCACCCGAGACATCTATTGCTGAACCTGTGGTGTAAGATGCCAATGGTGATGCCAAGAAAACTAAAGCACGTGCAGGCTCTTCTGGACGGCCTAAACGCTGCATGGGAATACCACGGTTTTTTGCGATATTGCCGGTCCATTCTTCCCATGACAGATTTAAATCTGAACGGGTTTCATAACGGCGTTTCCACTGCGCAGATTCGACCATACCAAGTAAAATCGAGTTCACACGAACACCATATTGAGTAAACTCATGCGCCAACGAATGGGTTAAATTCAACAGTGCAGCGCGTGCAGATGACGTCGCAATCATGTGCGGTTCCGGTTGCAATGCCAGTAACGAGTTCACGTTGGTAATTGAGGCATTGGCCGACTGTTTTAAGTCTTCAAGAAAAGCTCTTACCGGATGTAAAACACTGAAATATTTCAGCTCAATTTCTTTCATCCAGTCTTCATCTTGTGTGTTTTCAAAATTTGAAACACGGCCTTGCCCAGCATTGTTAATCAGCATGTCCACATTGCCCAAATTGAGTTTGACGTCTTTGGCAAATTGCTGAACTTCTTCTTTTTTCAACACATTGCATGCTTTGGTAAAAATATTGGCATGCGGATATTTTTCTAAAATATAGTGCTTAGAAGCATTTAAACGTTCTTCATCGCGACCACACCAAGCAACTTTTGCACCCTCTGCAACCAGTATTTCAACAGCAGCCAGCCCAATCCCAGATGAGCCACCGGTAACAACTGCAACTTTTCCTTCAACTTGGAAGCTCATAATCCTTAATCTCTCTTACGATTGTTCCTGAATCGTCAATATAATTTGGTTAAATGCTTGCGGTTGGTCGACATAACTTAAATGTCCTGCATCTTCTATGACAAAGCGCTGTTCCAACTGCAATTCCTGAGCAAGCTCTTGTATACCTAACGCAGGAGTGATTTGATCTTGCTGCCCTGCAATCACTGTGCATGGGACTTTTAAATCGATTAAGTAATTACGTATTTCGTCATATGCCAGTAAGTACGATGCATGTGTGAAACCTTGTAGGGTCAATTGCTGCATCACCTCTGAAACTAAAGCTAAGGCCTGTGGCTCTTGTTTATAAATCAAATGAGGTCCACGGCTTTCGGCCATTCCTTTAGCACCGAGTTCTTTCAACATTTTTGGTCTTTTTTCAAAAACCTGAATTTGTGTTTGTTCATCGTGGCGTTGGTAGCCTTGAGCTAAGTTAGCAACAACTAAATGTTCCACTCGCTCTGGGTAAAGTGCAGCAAATGCACTCGCCTGTAAGGCACCTAATGAGTGTCCGACCACAATTGCTTTTTCAATTTTTAAAGTATCGAACAATGCTGCCAAACGCTTTGTGTAGTCGGTCGCATTGGGCTGATCAGTTAAAAGTACATCTGATTTGCCATAGCCCGGTGCGTCCCAGGCAATGACATGAAAATGATGAGACAGCACTTCAAGTTGGTTTACCCATGAAGCAGAACCTGAACTAATGCCGTGCAACAGCACAAGGTACTCACCCTGACCGGCTTCGCGATAGGCTTGCTGCTGGCCTTGAACATTGACCGTTTTCACTGGAAATTCTGCTAACTTTTCAATGAGTGTCATCATTTTTAATTCTTTCCCTTCATTCACTTCATCAAACAATTAACGTTTGATTTGAGACAATGGATGCTCTGGTGGATAGTTCGGAATTGTTGGTTTACCTGTTCCTAACATCACACACATCAAGGCATCTTCTTGACCTGGGTTAAATAGACCACGGTAAATACCCGGTGGAATTGAAATCAGGTCACGCTCTTTTAAACGGGTCTCAAATTTCTCGCCGTTGTGCTCAATGAACAAATCAATTTCGCCGCGGAGCATAAAGAAAACTTCTTCAACGTCGTGGTGAATGTGCAAAGGACCTTCACACTGTGGTGGTAGAACCATGGTTGAAAACGTGAAGTTTTCTGCCGGAACGGTGTTACCGTCATTTACGACACCTGTTGCCCCCGTACCCATATAGCGCATTTGTGCACGGCGATATTTCGGATCGTAATCGGCTTGGAACTTCAAGGCATCAAAGTCGTATTTACGTGTCTCAAAGCGAGCAATACGTGTGTTTAACCAGTCTTCTAAAGAAGCATTTTCTGGCTGTTTCCACGATTCGAATTGTTGTGTAGTCATTTTTTAAACTCCTATACAGTGAATTAATAACGTTTTAAAAGAGGAACCAAGAACAACGACCCAATGACAGCGACCGCAGCCAAGAAGGTAATTCCCAAATTAAAACTATGTGTTTGCATCACGATGTAACCGATCAGTACAGGCGCAATTGCACTTGCAAAATTGCCAAGACCATTAAATATTCCACCCGCAGTTGCACCGACATCTGCAGTTGTCACGCGGGCAAGCAAGGCAAATACAGCAGCGACACCAAAGCCCCAAGCCATAGCACTTAAAGACATCGCAGCAATGATTAGAATTGGATTAGTCATCAGAACCATGACATACATAAAGATTCCGGCTACCAGCAAACCGCTAAAGACCTGGACAGCACGACGTCCCAGTTTGTCTGAAAGAAAGGCGCCAATGATTTCACCAACCAGCATGGCAATAAACGGAAAGCTTGAATAAACACCAAATTCTTTAAGATTAAAGCCCTTATCCTGGATGAGATAAGACGGGACCCAACTATTTAACCCCCAGAGATAAGTCATTAAGGCGATATTGAATATACATACCAGCCAGAACGAACTGTTCTGTAACAGGAATTTAGTGTTTGCAATATGCCCTTGAAAATTGATGCGCTTAGCACCAGCTTCTAGTTCAATGGTTTTCTTGAGTTGCAGATTACGTAATCCAAATACAATAGCCAGTAAAGCAACAATCGTAAGTCCAGCCATTACAAAGAATGTGGTATGCCAGTCGTGATTAGCCAGTACCGCGGCAGTAATTGGAAAGCCTAGAAATGCGCCAATTGGAGTACCAAGTAAAAACATGGTAGAGGCGCGTGCCTGCTGCCGGTCTGTATAGGTCTGTTTAACGATGGTATATGCCAGCGCAAAGAGTGGTCCTTCTGCAAGCCCCAACAATACGCGTAGAAATAACATTCCTGCGTAGCTGGTGGTAAATCCCATAAAGAGCATGAGTATGCCCCATGCAGCTACGCTCCAGAACAGCATTTTTTTAGGATTAAAAATATCGCCCAGAAAACTCAAAAATACAGATGAAAAACCATAAGCCAGCAAGAAACTGGTCATCAGCCAGCCCAGCTTTGCCTTGTCACCTGCGATCCCCATCGCATCCTGGAAATGCGCATCGGAAAACAAAACTGCGATACTGATCTTGTCGAAAAATGCCAGTACTACACATACCATCAGGACAAAAGCTGGAAGCCAGTGCTTTAATCCATTTTTTTCTTCATTACTCATATGTCTTTCCTTGAGTCTAGTAATGAGTGCCGGATTCTATGTCTAAGGTTTTAATTTCATGACATTAAATTCAGGATCTTGTAATTGTTCAGGGTTAAGCTGGGTTTCAGACTGAATCCAGCGTTTTGCCAGTTTGACCAGTTTAGAATCATTAATGGCAACCATGTTCAGCAAAAGATTTTCATGGTCCAGATATAAATAGCTCACCTGGTTTTCACCACCTTGACGAATGATCACTTTTTTAGTTTTTTCAGGTTGATAATTTCCTAAAATCTGGATATTAAAGTGATACTGATCCGACCAGAGCCATGGAATATCGTTATATTCAGTTGCTATTCCGAGCATTGACTTGGCGGCCGCTATAGCCTGATTCTGCGCATTCGCCCAAGACTGAATGCAATAGCCCAAACCCGGATGTATCGCGACGTCTCCTGCGGCATAAATGTCCTGATCTGAGGTTTGCCCAAAACAGTTCACTACAATCCCATCTTTCACATCCAGACCTGCGTTGCTGCCCAGCTCTTTTGCAATTTCTGCACCAGCTCCTACAACGACACAATCAAAGAGTTCACTCGCCTGAGGATAATTAACAACCTCTACTTTTTGCTGATACGCCTCAACCAGATGCACGTGCTTACTCTCTAAATGAATCACCGTACCTTGCTGTTCATGAATCTGTTTTAAAACACTGGAAAGCTCTGGACTGACACTACGTGCACACAACCGGTCTCCATATTCAAAAACATGCACTTGCTTGCCCTGTTTTCGCGCAGTAGCGGCGATTTCAAGACCAATCCACCCACCACCCACCACTGCTACCTTATTTGCCTTTTCTAAACGTTCAGCCAAATATTCACAGTCCTGTACATTTCGTAAAGTCAGTACATTAGGAATAAACTGCCAGGTTTTTACTGGTATACGTGCTCGGCTGCCTGTAGCAATCAGTAACTTGTCATAAGGTAGAGTTTTACCATCTTGCAGTATGACCTGTTTGTGCTGACGGTCTAGCTGCGTAGCAAAAGCCGGTTTGTGCCACTGAATATTAAAGCTCTCAATTTGATCGGCTGAAAATAAGCTTAGGCTTTCATAATCAGCCTCTCTAGACAGGACCTGCTTAGACAGGGGTGGCCGCTCATAGAAGACCTGTTCTTCATTAGAGACCACATGAATTTCACCCGAAAACCCATTTTGGCGTAATGTGCTTACGGCCCAGCCAGAAGCCTGCCCGGCTCCAACAATTACAATTCTTTCCATGATTCTGCTCTCCTTGGCTCAGGCATTTTTTACAAAGACTTCACCTGACGGCGAGTAGTGTTATCCAAACCGCCTTCGATTGCCCATTCGGTAAAAAGCTCAAGGCAGTGTTCTTCTGTACGTGGTTGCCATTCTTCTGTCAGATAGTCATCATTGGTGTAATACTCAAATGCACCGCCCAATGGTGAGTTGACGTACCAGAAATAAGCAGAAGAAATTGGATGACGTCCTGGCCCGATAAAAGTTGACCACTCTGAACGGTTCATATGTAAACCGCCCCCAATTACCTCATGAATATCACGAACAACAAACGCAACGTGGTTCAGGCCAGCAGGTTTATTTGGAACACTGAGCAGGAATAAATCATGGTGATAACCTTCACCGCGACAACGTAAGAATGCACCGCGATTTTTGTAGGCATCAGATAAATGAAAGCCTAATTTTTCAATGTAAAACTTCTCGGTGGTTGCCAGATCAGGCGTAAAAAATACAACGTGTCCAATTGCTACCGGTTGTCCTTTTTCATAAACTGGGCTTGCTGCATTGACACGTTGAATATTACCGTACTGGTTAATGCCTTCCGTTTTAAGTTCTGGTACTTCTTTTACAAAACTTTGTTCAAAACGAATGGTCATACCATTGGGGTCAAGACACTGAACTGTCGTTTCAGTACGTTTAAAACCGTCTACATCGGCCAAACGAGCTGCCAAGTCTTCAAGGTCTTGAAGACTATCAGCACCCCACGTGACTTCACGTAAAGTTGAACCTTGCTCAATAGCAGATGGCAAACGGTCATCATCACAATTAAATAAATAAATTTTGCTACCGTTTTGAGTCTGGTATAAGTCTGCACCTTCAATATCTGAAGTACTTTGGCTTAAACCAAAATCTGCCAAAAACTTGTTTGAAGCGGCTCTATCTTCAACTCCAAACTTTAAAATCTCGATCCCTGTAATCATTTGACCACTCCTTAGTTAAAGACAAAACCGCCATTGACCGGAATATTTTGACCTGTCACAAAAGAGGACAAATCCGACAGTAGATACAATGCTGTTCCATTTAAATCTTGGGGAAGTTGCTGACGTTGAATCGCTCTTCCGTTGATATATAAATCATGACGTTCTTGAGGCACATACTCGGTTGCCTCAACCAGAGTCAGCCCCGGTGATAAGGTGTTGACACAGATATTAAACTGACCCAACTCTCTTGCCATTGAACGTGTCATGGCAACAATTGCACCTTTACTCGCCACATAAGCCATCAGGTTTGGCGCACCCCAAAGTGCTGTATCTGACGCAACATTAATAATCTTGCCGGCGGCCGATTGCTTTAAATGTGAAACGCATGCCTTACTAATGAGCCATGTGCCTTTCACATTAATCTTCATGACCTGATCCCAAAGTTCAGGATCGTAATCAATCATATTTTTTCCACCAACATTGGTTGCAAGCGCTGCACAGTTCACAAGACCATCTAGTCCTTGTAATACTTCCATGCTTTTTGCGACAGCATTTTCAATAGAGTCTGCATTGGCAAGGTCAACTGTTACTGCATGAACATTGAGTCCTTGTTTTTGTAAGACCTGTGCTTCTTGTTGCACGAGGTCAGACAAAATATCTGCCATTACGACTTCAGCACCAGCCTCAGCAATGGCTTGAGCAAAATCTCGGCCTAAACCACGTGCAGCACCAGTCACTAAAACTTTTTTGCCTTGCAACAACGCTACATTAGCCATGAGCTTCTTCCTGCATCTCGATACGGTTTGATGCATTTAACGCAGCAATTTTCTTTAATTGCTTCTCGGCTTCTTTCTTCATTAAACGGCGTAAACGTGCAAGACCCACATCGTGTTGATAGAGGAATTCTTTTTCACGGGCATTTGGCGCAAGGTTTTCTAAAATAATTCGGTCTTGTTCCAATACATCCCAATGCAACTGTTCTAAATGATTGCGATATAAGAAACGCCATACATTACGTTGCCAGCAACTCACCTTACGGCAGCGCCAGAAAAATACGCGAGTATTGTTGGCATCAATTGGCGTTGCATAACCTACAATCCAGAATTCGCCACCTGGGCCAAATTGTTTGCGGTATGGAATTGAAAGACGTAACCAGCTTGCACCTGTTGAACCATATTCAACCCAGTCAAAGTTCACACCGGTTTGACCTTCTTTTTCAAAAACAAAGCCATTATCGGTCGTGCGGTGTTTCATCTCTGCAGTACGTTCACCATCTGCCATTGAGTGCGATGTCGCGTGTAAATAGGTCCCATGCATTGGGTCCATCACGTTATCAATCGCGTATTGATGGTTTACTTTCCAGTCTGCTTGGCAAAGGAATGAACTCCACTCTTCGCTTGCAAGTTGCTCTGGAAACTCAAGCGGCGCTGGTTGTTCATTTGCATCAAGACCAAACCAGATAAAGATTGCGCCATGTTGCTCAATGACAGGATAGTTCTTTAAACATTTAGTACCAGTCATTGGACATTCATGAACGGCTGGCACATCAGCAACAACACCGTCAGCACGAACTTCAACACCGTGATACCAGCAAGCAACTCGGTCACCCAAATTCCAACCCAGTGAAAGACGAGCACCGCGATGTGGACAGCGATCTTCAAGCGCGTGAACCTGACCTTCAGCATCACGCCAAACTACAATATTTTCGCCTAAACGAGTAATTCCGACTGGATTAGCAGCGACTTCCCAACTTGCTAAAACCGGGTGCCATTGGTCACGTAAACCAAGTTCTAAATATTCTTCAGCGCTTTGTGAAGTTGATACGATTGCGTTCATTTTATTCTTCCCTGAATCAATAACCTAAACGTTGCATTTCTTCTGTAAAGCTTGCAGAAGTCCATTCATCACCAGATTCACAACGGAAACCCTGTTGATTAAGGGCAGAAACAACCTCATCTAACTCAGTTGCGCCCGCAGAAAATGCCTGAATCAAGTTTTTTACAAAGTCTTGTTCGTAGAGAGTTGGTTCTTTATAACGTGTCTGCCAAACCAACAATTCAGATTGACCTGGAACTTGAATATTGTTGATACCTGCTTCGGTTGCTGGCGTTGCATGAATCCAGCTTGCCAACTTTTCATTAAATGTCTTCATTGTTCTGCTTCCTTGTACATGTGAGGACTAGAGTTGAATTTGAATATCCTGTCCTTCAACACGAACCGGGTACGTACATAGGTTTCTACACCCTGGTCCACTTTTTAGCTCACCTGTCTGAATGTCAAAAATTGCTTCGTGCAATGGACATTCAACAGTCTGATCTTCGATAAATCCTTCGGTTAATAAGGCATACGCATGAGGGCAAACATTTTCGATAGCAAAGTAATTTTCATCGACAAAAAAAACACCAATTTTTTTCCCTTCAATTTCGATGGCTTTCGGCTCATCTTCGCTAACGTCACCCTGCTGACAAACTGAGATCCAACTCATACCTTGCGTCCTCATTTTGTTTTGTATATAAAACAATATTTAATATAAGAAACTTTATAAAAGAATACCCTTAAATTATTTTTTATGTCAAATTTTATATTTTACTAATAATCAAATATTTAATATTTTTATTAAAATAATTTTGTTTTAAATAGAATCAAAAGTTTTATATGTGAAAATTGTTTTAATTATTCTTTAACATTACAATGAATCTGAAACTATATTAAAATTTACTGGTTTGAGTAATTTCATCATGACTGTTGCACTAGACGATACAACTGAAGACCTTTCAAACAATAAGAATGAGGAACGATATCTGGTACCAGGCCTAGTCCGAGGGCTGGCTGTTTTGCAGGCTTTTAATCAGGAAGCAAGTGAAATGACCATCTCTGAAATTGCAGAGATTCTAAATGTGAACCGTTCGAGCGCTTTTCGCCTGATCTACACGCTTGAGGCATCAGGTTATCTTAGAAAAGCCAGCGCCAAGACCTATGCCCTAGACTCAAAAGTTATGGAGCTCGGATTTAACAGCTTGTCCAAACTTTCGCTGACCGATCTTGCTACACCTATTATGAAAGAACTGCGGGACCAAACTCAGGTTGCTGCACATCTGTCTGTTCTTGAAGGAACACACATTATTTTTATTCATAATGTTCAGGCTATTGGGGCATTTACGAGTACTTTACAGGTGGGAACCCGATGGCCAGCCCATGCTACAGTAATTGGACAATATCTACTTTCAAGTTTGCCTGAGAACGAGGTACGGCAGCGTTATAGCAAATTTCAGGACTGGAAGTCCTTTTCCGAGCGCACACCCAAAAATTTAAAAGAGTTACTAGCTAGACTTGATTTAGTACGTGAACAAAAATTTATGGTGAGCTGGGGTCATTTTAATCATGATATGGCTGCCTGTGCTGCTCCTATCTTTAAACAGTCTAAACAGGAAATGGTTGCAGTTTTATCAGTGAGCTGTCCTCTTAGTACTTATGATGAAAATGTATTTAAAGACGAAATTGCGAATCTGGTTACGGCCTCTGCCAATAAAATTTCAAAATTTATTTATTGATCTCAAGCAAGTTATATCATCGCTGAATCTTCTTCTATTTATATATATAGTACTTTAAAGACGTTTCTGCAAAAACTGGATAAAGTTCTGGAAAAATCGGATAGAGGCCAAATGGTAATCGCGGTTCAATCAAGAAAAGCGCTGATTGAATGGAGTATTATAAAATGGCCTCACGTAGCGTAACTGAATGGCAGGATTTCGTTGCAGGATGCATTGATTTTCGTCCAAATGACGGGGTTTTCCGTATAGCGCGTGATATGTTCACGCAGCCAGAATTGTTTGATCTTGAAATGGAATTCATTTTTGAAAAAGTATGGATTTATGCCTGTCATGAAAGTGAAATTCCCAATAACCATGACTTTCTAACTGTCCAGATTGGCCGACAGCCTATCATCATCAGCCGTGATGGTAAGGGTGAACTGCATGCTATGGTTAACGCCTGTGAACATCGTGGAGCAACCTTAACCAGGGTTGCCAAAGGCAATCAGTCTACTTTCACCTGTCCGTTCCATGCCTGGTGCTATAAGTCCGATGGTCGTCTGGTTAAGGTTAAAGCACCAAGTGAATATTGTGAAGATTTTGACAAATCCAGTCGTGGTCTAAAGCAGGGCCGGATTGCCAGCTATCGTGGTTTTGTATTTGTTAGCCTTGATGTGCAGGCTACAGATAGCCTCGAAGATTTTTTAGGTGATGCCAAAGTATTTCTCGACCTGATGGTCGAGCAGTCACCTACCGGTGAGCTGGAAGTGTTACAGGGTAAGTCGGCTTATACTTTTGCAGGTAACTGGAAACTGCAAAATGAAAATGGCCTAGATGGCTATCATGTCAGTACTGTTCACTACAATTATGTTTCAACTGTACAGCATCGCCAGCAGGTCAATGCAGCCAAAGGTAGTGATCTTGATACTCTTGATTATAGCAAGCTGGGTGCGGGTGATAATGAAACTGATGATGGCTGGTTTAGCTTTAAAAACGGTCATAGCGTTTTATTTAGTGATATGCCGAACCCGACGGTCCGCCCTGGATATGAAACAGTCATGCCCTATCTGGTCGAGAAATATGGTCCAAAGCGTGCTGAGTGGGCAATGCACCGTCTCAGAAACTTAAACCTCTATCCAAGTCTGTTTTTTATGGACCAGATCAGTTCGCAGTTACGAATCGTACGCCCGGTCGCCTGGAACAAGACAGAAGTAATCAGTCAGTGCATTGGGGTTAAAGGAGAGTCAGCTGAAGCTCGCCGTAACCGCATTCGTCAGTTTGAAGATTTCTTTAATGTATCCGGCCTAGGCACTCCCGATGATCTGGTCGAGTTCCGTGAACAGCAGAAAGGTTTCCAAGCACGTCTGGAACGCTGGAGCGATATTTCACGTGGCCACCATACGTGGTGTTATGGCCCTACCCAGAATTCACAGGACTTGGGTATTGAGCCTGTCATTACCGGGCGTGAATTCACACATGAAGGACTTTATGTGAACCAGCACGGTCACTGGCAACAGTTAATGTTAGACGGCCTAAAAAAGAAAGCTTTAAAACTGCATGATATTACTTATGAAAATCATACTGTAACGGATGAGGTGTAATCATGTCTCAAGAACTCCATTTCGCCGTTTCTCAATTTCTTTACCGTAAGGCAGAGCTTTGTGATGCCTATGAATGGGAGGCCTATCTCGAGTTATATGATGAAGACAGCGAATATCATATTCCACAGTGGATAGATGACCATACCTATGTACAAGATCCAAATCAGGGCTTGTCTTATATTTATTATGCAGACCGTTCAGGACTAGAAGACCGGGTATTCCGTATCCGTACAGGTAAAGCAGCATCTGCAACTCCTCTGCCACGTACTTTGCACAGTATTAACAATATACGGGTCAAGATGCTTGAGGATGGTTTAATTCAGGCAAATGTTGTCTGGCAGACCCTCTACAACCGTCAAGGTCTGGAAGGCTGTTTCTACGGACATGCAACTTATATTCTGCGCAAAACTGAAGAAACGTTTCGGATCCGTCGTCAGCACACTGTTTTGCTTAATGACAAGATTGATTCCGTACTCGACTTTTATCATGTATAAGGAGTGACACATGGGGCATTCTGTTGCACTCAACTTTGCAGATGGTAAAACTTTTTTTATCTCGGTAAATGATGACGAGCTATTGCTGGATGCGGCTGTTCGTCAGGGAATCAACCTCCCTTTAGACTGCCGTGAAGGTGTATGTGGCACCTGTCAAGGACAGTGTGAAACTGGCATTTACGAGCAGGATTATGTTGATGAAGATGCGTTAAGCGAGCGGGATCTCGCTGAGCGTAAAATGCTGGCTTGTCAGACCCGGGTCATGTCAAATGCTGCTTTTTATTTTGACCATAACTCAAATATCTGTAACGCAGGTGACACGCTCAAGCTTGCCACCACAGTCACTGCTGTTGAGCTGGTTTCTGAAACAACTGCAATTTTACACCTTGATGCCAGCACACATAAGGAACAGTTACAGTTTTTGCCAGGACAATATGCACGCTTACAGATTCCAGGCACACCAGACTGGCGCTCTTATTCTTTTGCCAACCGGCCAAATCACTCTAACCAGCTACAGTTTTTAATCCGGTTGTTGCCGGATGGAGTAATGAGCAATTACTTACGTGAGCGCTGTGAGGTTGGTCAAATCTTAATGATGGAAGCCCCTTTAGGCAGCTTTTATTTGCGCGAAGTAGAACGTCCACTGGTTTTTATCGCTGGTGGAACCGGACTGTCAGCCTTTTTGGGTATGCTCGACAATATCGCAGAACAGCCTAACACACCTGCCGTTCAGCTATTTTATGGTGTAAATAGTGAGGCTGATTTATGTGAACAGCAGCGGCTGCAGAGTTATGCTGAACGTATTCCCAACTTTAGTTATCAGCCGATTGTGACTAAAGCTTCAAGTACATGGACAGGAAAAACTGGCTATATTCAGGAGCATTTAAATAGAGACCAGCTCGCTGAGCAGGCATTTGATATGTATTTGTGTGGTCCTCCACCCATGATTGAGGCAGTTAAAAGCTGGCTGGATATTGAAGAGTTGCAGGATTATCGGATTTATAGCGAAAAATTTTTACAGAGTAATACCAGCCATAGCCCATAAAACAAGTTGTACCAAGGAAAGATAACAACAAGACGTTTTTTCAGAGGCTGATCTCTCGTCAGCCCCTGTTAGTGTCTTATACATACTTAAGGAGTGATAGTATGAACCGTCAACAAATTGATGCGCTCGTAAAACAAATGAATGTCGATACTGCCAAAGGCCCGGTCGATGAGCGCATTCAGCAGGTCGTCGTCCGCCTGCTCGGGGATCTGTTCCAGGCTATCGAAGACCTCGACATCCAGCCCTCTGAAGTCTGGAAAGGCCTCGAATACCTGACCGATGCAGGTCAGGCCAATGAACTCGGCCTGCTCGCTGCCGGGCTCGGTCTTGAACACTACCTCGACCTGCGTGCCGATGAGGCAGATGCCAAGGCCGGTATCACTGGCGGCACTCCCCGTACCATCGAAGGCCCGCTCTATGTGGCCGGTGCCCCTGAGTCTGTCGGCTTTGCCCGTATGGATGACGGCTCCGAGTCCGACAAGGTCGACACTCTGATCATTGAAGGCACAGTTACTGATACAGAGGGCAATATTATTGAAGGAGCCAAGGTAGAAGTCTGGCATGCCAACAGCCTGGGGAACTATTCATTCTTTGACAAGTCCCAGTCCGACTTTAACCTGCGCCGTACCATCCTTACAGATGTGAATGGTAAATATGTTGCCCTGACCACCATGCCGGTAGGTTATGGCTGCCCGCCAGAAGGCACTACCCAGGCGCTTTTAAACAAGCTCGGCCGTCATGGTAACCGCCCTTCTCATGTGCATTATTTTGTATCGGCACCGGGTTACCGCAAGCTCACCACACAGTTCAATATCGAAGGTGACGAGTATCTGTGGGATGACTTTGCCTTTGCTACCCGTGACGGGCTGGTTGCCACAGCAACAGATGTGACTGATGAAGCTGAAATAGCCCGTCGCGAACTGGAAAAGCCATTCAAGTACATCACTTTTAATGTTGAGCTCGTGAAAGAAGCAGAAGCTGCTCCTTCTAGCGAAGTTGAACGACGACGTGCAGCTGCTTAATATCTTCATCTGAGCCAAAATTTTTGGCTCAGATTTTTTTTCTTCTTAAAAATACTTATATTCCAATTTTCAATTAATTCAGGTTTTTACCTTAAATTATATGTTTACTTTTTTTTAACTCATAAACATCACCCGATAAAACAATATGGAAAAAACGGATGAATATCAGGATTTATTGGATAGTGAAATATGGTTAAAAAGAGTTCAATTGGAAAGAGCGTTTATAGCTATATCCTGTGATGAGCTAAAAACATTTAGTCAGTTTACAGGAGATTGAACAGATCACTGGCAACAAGATTTAAGCGTTATTGATCTGTAATGGTCAAGGTGTTGGGGCAGTCTCAATAATGAGGCTGATAAAAATAATCGAATTCTATTTTTTAATACATTGTATAGAAATTTTGATCTGTAGCGCATGAACCAGATTCAACAATTTGAGTGTCATCATTTTATATTTTGAAAGGAATCAGTATGAAGACAATAGATGCAAATACTGTAATTAACCGTGACAAACTTTCACCCTTGCAATGGGTCGTATTCACTCTGGGTTTTCTGGTCTTCTTTTGCGATGGATTAGATACTGGCATTATTGGTTTTATCGCACCCGCATTACTGGATGACTGGGGCATCAGTAAACCACAGCTGGCGCCTGTATTAAGTGCAGCATTAGTCGGTATGTCAATTGGTGCCATTATTTCTGGTCCAATGGCAGATAAATTTGGACGTAAAGGAGTAATTGTATTGACCACTTTACTGTTCGGGATTTTTACCGTGTTATGTGGCTTTGCCAGCACTACTCAGGAACTAATGATTTATCGTTTCATTACTGGTGTGGGTTTAGGAGCAGCCATGCCAAATATTAGTACGATTGTATCTGAATACATGCCCGTTAAACGTAAAGCCTTTTTAACCGGTCTGGCTGGTTGCGGTTTTATGCTGGGTATTTCCTGTGGTGGGGTACTTTCTGCTTATTTGCTCGAAAGCTTAGGCTGGGCTAAAGTAATTATTATTGGGGGAGCTATTCCTCTTATTCTTGTTGCATTTCTTCTATTCAAGCTTCCTGAGTCCACTCAGTACTTGATCAAACGTAACCAGCAGCAAAAAGCACAAAATATTCTGGAAAATATTCAGGGCCAATGTTTCGCTGAACCTGTCAAACTGGTGCTCACTCAAGCTGAAAACCAGAGCAGTGAAAGTCCAGTCAAACTGGTGTTAGGTAAATATCTTTGGGGCTCTAGCATGTTATGGCTTTGCTGTTTCATGAGTTTGCTGGTGTTTTACCTGTTAACCAGCTGGATGCCAACCATCTTGAAAACAGCCGGTTTTACCACACAACAGTTCAGTCTGATTGCAGCCATCTTCCCGTTCGGGGGCGTCATTGGTGCAACACTTATGGGCTGGTACATGGACAAGTTGAATCCAACCACTGTTATTAAATACTCATATTTAAGTGCATTTGCCTTACTGATTATTGCCGGTCTGGTCAGTTCAAATATCTTACTGCTTGGCATCACCATCTTTCTGATTGGTGCATTACTGGCAGGTGCACAATCTTCTCTGCTTCCACTCTCGGCAATCTTTTATCCTACTGCCTGCCGTGCCGTAGGAGTTTCCTGGATGCATGGAATTGGACGTATTGGTGCAATTTTAGGTGCTTTCTTCGGTTCTCTGATCTTTACATTTAACCTGAGCCTGAGCGGTATCTTCTTTATTTTGGCAATTCCAACCTTTATTTCTTTTATCGCATTAAGTTTAAAAGTTATGCAGGAAAAAGCAAAAACCAGACAGGCATTAAAACTGGAAGGTTCTGTCTAGAGTATAAAACTTAAAAATAAAAGCTGATTTAGATTTTTATCTAAATCAGCTTTTTTATAGCTGCCAGAAGTTTATAAAATTCTGGACCTTGTCTCACTCGGATTTTCACCAAACTCTTCTCGATATTCCTGAGAAAAACGACTTAAATGGTTGAATCCCCAATCATAGGCAAGCTTAGAAATCGAAAGTTTTCTGTGATGATCTGAACTACTTAAAATTTTATAGATTTGCTGTAAACGGTATTTACGCAAATAAGACATCGGGCTGGTTCCGTAGTAATACTGGAATTCTTCATATAATTTGGATTTTGATACACTAGCTAAACGCTGTAAATCATCAGCACAAATTTCTTCATGGGCATGTGCCACAATAAAATTCCGAACTTTGCTAATATAAGAAGGCTCCCGCTGCTGAGACAGCTCCTTCAATGCATGAGAATAATTATTTTCCTGCGATAAAAGCAGCGCCTTGATCACAAAATTCTCATAATCTTCAGACAGCATCTGTAAACCATAAAAACCTGTATATTGAGACTTAAGCTGTAAAAAGTTCTGTATATTTTTCCACCATGCTTCAATAAGCTGGCCCGAATCCAGACACATTTCAGGATTAAAAATAACAGGCTGCTCAACTTTTCTATTTAAAAGGTCTGCAAGTACCATTTGCAGGCTCTGTTCCGGAATTACTACCTGAATTTTTTTACAGTCTTTATCTATGACCAGGTCCTGTAACTCTGCATTTGAAACAATTAATCCTTTTGTCTCATGCGAAAGATATTTTGCCCCATGTACATTCAATGCCTGTTTACCATGAATCGGTAAACTGATGCTATAAGCTCTCAGCTTAGAAATATTAATTGCAACGTTGGCACCATAGCTGATGGTACCAATGGCCATATGTTTATGAGGCAATCTTAAACCATCATAATGAAAATCAAGAGTATCGCGACATGTTGTATCTAAACGGTGCTCTCCACAGATTTGGGACATCAAGCTTTGCGCAAAATCAGCTTTACGAGAATAATGATTCAAATCCATCTGTTGGCTGAGTGATTCCATATCCATTCACCTAGCTAAAAACATACTTGTTTTTTAAGCAATTCCTGTACCAGCTTTAACAAAGCTGATTAATTCACTCTACATTATCTGACCCATAAAATAAAACTAATTTTTAGATTTAATTAAAATTATTATGATACTTTTAAAGTATAAATTAATATTATAAAAGCATAGCTTAAATAGAAAAATTATAGCTAAAATCAAATATATATTTATCTAGATGAAATTTAATAGTGATTCAAAGTTAATAACTTTTATAATCATTTTTAATAGTTCTACCAGCTCACAGGTTAGACAGTATAAATTATGAAATAAGAATCATTTTCATATATACTTTATGCTCAAAAACCCTTGATAAGCTTAAAATGAAAAACTATATTTTTTTAGTCGCCCTGATACCCAGCATTGTATTCGCACATGAACCTTATGTAGCGCCTCTAGCATTTATCACTGAAAATACTCAAATACCTGTTATTTCCGGTTATGCGGAGGTTCCTTTTGCCAGTGAATATGCTTTAAAAGATGTGGTCTTTCATATTACTCAACCAGATCAAAGTCAAACGACGGTTACCCCGAATACTCAATTAAAATCGGCAACTGTTTTTGACTTAGCTTTAAAACTTGACGGAACATACTATATCTCGTCAAAAGTCTCCTATCCGCTGCAATATGCGCTTTATAATAAAGAATGGAAGATTTTTTATGATACAACAGAAGGAAAAGAAAAAAGTATTGCTGAGCGGGACTATGTTATTCCTGGTGATTTCAAGAAAACACCTCAATTAAAAAATGTGACTCGTGAGTGGAGTATTGAAACATATCTCTCGAAAACCAAACTGACTGAAGTTAAAGAAAAAATAGATTTTCCCCTCCAAGTCAAGTTTTCCAGTCATCCGAATAATATTAAGGCAGGACATCCTGTAAGCTTAGCAGTTTCAAAAAATAATAAGCTTTTAACTAAAGCAGAAATAGTAATAAAGGAAAAAGGTCAAAGTGAACAAAATACAAAAACTGTTCTGACCGATTTAAAAGGTAGAGCAAATCTGACGTTTCCAGCCGCAGGACAATACCTGCTTGAGATAACAGAAACTCAAAATCCTAAAGCGGAGCCGGTTAACCAGTACTATAAAATTATTTCTTTATCAGTAAACTAATTTGCAAACCCGCTTAAGGCTAAACTGGATCAGTTAAAATTGCCCGGTTTAGCCTTGAATAGATTATTCTTTTATGCGTGTTTATTAATTTTAATTAGATAGTGCATCAGTTTATATATAAATTTTTGAAATGAAGCTTTTATTCAATATCATTTTCCATACAAATCATTATGATAAAAAAGCTGGATGTCTTGAATACTGGAAATAACAGAAGATATGGAAATTGATGAAGAGCTCACTCTAAAAAAAATACAGATATTTCTCATGTTCATGCGCTATGGAAATTTGTCGAAAACTGCAGCAGAAATGCAGATCAGTACGGTTAGCGTACACAAAGCACTGCATTCTCTGGAAAGCGCGCTACGTTGTCCGTTATTTAAAAATGAAGGCCGTAACCTGATTCCCTTAAAAAGTGCTTATGTACTGCAAGAGCATTCACAAAAACTTGTTCAGGATATGATCACCACTGTAAATAAAACCCGTGAAGCCGCAGGGTTTGCAGCCAAAGTCCTGCATTTGGGTTCACTCTATTCACTTACAGTAAATACCATACCAAATGTGATTAGCGGTTTAAAATTACGACGCGGCGAACTTGATATTCAACTTCTGCTCAGTTCCAATCTGGATCTGGTAAAAAAATTAAAATCTACCGAGCTGGATGCAATTATTGTGGCTCTCAATGACACCACAGATGATCTGGATTTTGAACGGCTACCTATGTTTCAGGACAGTATTTACCTGGCTGTAAATAAAAACTCTTTGCTCGCCGAAGAACATGAAATTGATCTGAGTTTACTTAAAGATGAGACATTCCTGACACTTTCAAAAGGTTTCGCAACCCGCAATGATAGTGATACAGTCTTTGAGAAGGCAGGAATTGATCCAAAAGTTTTTTTACAGGTTAGTGATATTTTTACTTTAATCAGCATGGTGAGTAGTGGTGTTGGTCTTGCACTGCTCCCCGGCCGTATTTCATCTATTTATGAAAGCTCGGTCCGTCTTATTCCTTTACAGGCGAAGTACCAGATTAAGCAGGAAATAGGTCTGGTCTTTCTTAAAAGTAAAGAACGTGATCCGAATCTTTTGGCCTTGATTGCAGAATGCCGGATGTTTGCCCAGCAGTATCTGCTTGAATAATTGAGCAACAGAGTTGATTTCAGCTATTGCTCATTTGAGGATGTTAACAGTTTTAGCCAAAAAGAGCATTTATTGTCAGGAAAAATACAGAAGGTCCAAGCAGACATCCCAGTCCTGTATAAAAAGTTGCAACCAGCGCACCATAAGGCACCAGACGAACATCTGTTCCAGCAAGGCCTGCTGCAGTACCGCTGGTAGTACCTGCAAGGCCGCCAAAAACCATGGCTGAGCGCGGGCTTTTCAGGTACATAAATTTTGCAAGTAAAGGAGTACCGACCATAAAGAAGACAGATTTGATCAGGCCAATTGCGATAGACAACGCAATAACTTCAGAACTGGCACCAATGGCCGTACCGGTAATCGGGCCTACAATATAAGTCATTGCGCCAGCTCCGATAGTCGTCATTGAAACAGGGTCTTTATATCCCATTACCCAGGCAATCATAGCACCAATTATAAAAGGCACTACACAGCCCAGTAATAGGGCAACAAAACCAATTTTCCCAGCCTTTTTCACTTCTTTCACATCAACTTCAAATGCTGTTGAAGCAATGGCAAGATCCCGAATCATGGCCCCACCCAGCAAGGCAAAACCTGAGAAAATTGCAATATCTGAAATTCCTTTCGTACCCTGCGTATATACACCAGCAAAGTAGGCGACGACCAGCCCTAACGTAATAGCGATAGCCGAGCTCTGCAGCTTACCTTTAGTCAGATATTTTGAAAGCAGATGGGAGACAAACATCATCAGCCCTGTCACTGCAAGCGCAGTGACTAGCGCATTTTTACTTAAAACTGCAATAAGTGCATCCATAATTTTTCCTTTTTAGTCCATTAATTCTGATTATTATTAGGCAGTCTTTTCTTTGGCTTCGATAGACCAGTTATAAGTTTCGTAATCACCACTCATACGGTTTAGGTAACGAATCACAAATACTGTGCCTATTAAGGAAGTCACCGCAACAATGATACCCACCATTCCGCCAGACAATGCAGCAACTACATTCTGGCCTGCCGACATTGCGACCACGATAGGAATATACATTCCTGACCAGTACAGCACTCCAAACTGGGTTACTTGAGGCAAATATCCCTTTTTCATTAAGATTTCTTTGGCCAGAATTAACAGGATCATGGAAATGGCAACACCGCCCACATTAGCCTTTACACCCAACAGCAGGCCTAAAGTATTTCCAAGATAATCACCTAACAGATGGCAGATTGCCAGAATTGCTGTTCCATATATAATCATTTTAAATTCCTCTATCCATTGAGCTACATCATATTGTTTTAACTAGATTTTACTTCAGCTTATCTGCTCTTTTTGCATTGCAGTGATCAAACTGTCCAGTTGAGTATTCTGAAAACATAAAACTGAACCCTCTTTAAATATTTTTCGTGCCAAGCCGGTCAGTACAGTGCCGGGTAAAGCTTCAATATGTAATCTGACTCCTCTTTCCCAAGCAGCCTGGACCGTACTCTCCCAGTCAATCATCCGGCTCATATTAAAAGTAAGGTCATCGAGTATCTGGGCATCTGTTCGCAGTAAACGTGCAGAGGTACCACTTAAATATTTAATTTTAGGTTGTGCGGAAGCTACTCCTTTTATATCGATATGTAGCTGTCTGGCCTGCGGTTCAAGCAATATACAGTGTGAAGGGACACTAACCGCCAGACGTTTTACGATTGCGCCGTCCAGACGTGCAAGGCTGGAAACCTGTTGCATTGCTTCCTCTGAACCTGAAATGACTATCTGATCGCTGGCATTGATATTGGCTATGTATATATCTGGGGTTTCTATACGAACCTGTGATATCCATTGTTCAACCCTCATACGATCTGTGCCGATTACTGCTGTCATACCATATCCTTGCGGATAAGCCTGTTGCATTAGCTCACCTCGTCTGGCCACAAGTTTTAAACCATCTTCGAAACTGATTACACCGGCGACGGTCGCTGCTGCCCATGCTCCAATCGATAAACCGGCCACGTAGTCTGGATAAATATTCTGTTCAGTTAGAAGAGCAGAACTAATTATGCCCGACAGATATAAACATAACTGAACTGCATAAGTTGATCTGAGATTTTCAGGTTGGTCCAGTAGCAGCACATCCTGTTTTAAAACGTCAGACGCCTGTTCAAGATATTGTTTCACCAGTTTATGGGTTGGCAGCTCATGTAACATATTGATTTTTTGGGCGCCCTGTCCCGGATATACCCAGATCGAACTCATACTAAGCTCCTTCCAAGTTCCAAGGATTGAGCACTAAAACAGCCACATTTTGACATTTTAGTAAAATACTTCCTGCTGCTTGTGCCCACTCCCTTAATGCGATGCCACCTGAAGGGGTCTGAAGCTGTACATCTATTTTGAGTTTAAGGGCATCGAGCTGCTGTAAAATAGTTCGTGCCTGCTCTTTTTCCATTAAGCACTCTGCACGTATTAACAGGTCTATATCACTCTGTTCTGTCACTGTTCTCAGACCGGTTGCCAGTTCAAAGCCTGTACTACCGGTATAACCCCAAGGTAAGCCAATACTTTCCATAACCTGCCCTACCAGTTCTAGGCTTTGCTGGAGATGGGGAAACCCGGCAAGGTCTGTTTTCACCAGCGCCTCAGGCTTGATATGTTGGGTAATCGCCTGAACAGGCATCTCGGTGGCATAGCGTAGGCTACGGCATTTTCCACGAATACCGACTGCAATTACAGCAGGACGGGTAGATGCACGGCGTATCACCACCGGCACTTCCCGTGACAATTCATGTGCTACCCATTCAGGCGCATTTTGCGGTAACATAGCCGGCGTCATTCCCCACAGCAAGTCATGTGGCTGCAGCTGAGTATTCATGACCATTGCTCACGTAATAATTCACGTACCTGTTTAGAGGCTTTACGATTTTCTGCATTCAAACGGTGTTTAAGGTCAGTCATGCCCTGTTGCCTAATATTGATAAATGCATGAACCAGAACCTGCTGGACATTAAATATGTCCTGGCCGGTAGGCTGGTCTGCATCACTGACTTCCAGCATGTCAGACAGTAATCCTAATGTGTTGTAGCTTTCAATGTCATACGCCATTGGTGGTATATTGGCAGCCAGTTGCTCCAGCTCATCTACTGTACGTAATGTTACACGGGCAGCAGATTCTTTGCCCATGGCATGTACCATCACGCCAGAATCCTTTAGTGCTAAAATCCGGTTTGCCTGATAGCCATGAGCCAGAAAAGCACCCGACATTGATTTTCCGACCAGTAGGCTGACTACCGGATGTCCGGCCAGACGTGCACGTACATAACTGTCTACTGCACCGGCCAAAGCCTGATGTATCCCCAGCAATTCTTCACGACGCCCATAAGCCTGACTCGGCACATCGACAATACATAGAATTGCACGCTTATCTTTTTTTCCTTCATCGAGTTGAATAAGTTGATCTACAGCTTTTGCCAGTGACCATCCTTCAAGGAGTCCTACCTCGCCTTTGCGTGCCCGTGGAAAGTGATTATGAATATCCGGTACAACTGCAAATACCCGCAACATCTGCCCGTCTATTTGTCCATCGGCAACCAGCAGAGAATGAATGCCAGTTTCAATTTTCTGGAAACCTCGTGTTAAAATTTCAAACCAGTGTTTACCCCGAACTGAAAACTTGATGGCGTTTATGTCCATATTCATGTCTGTTCTCCCTGATACAACGCTTGCACCTGAACAGGCAATAATTGTTCTGATGTATCTATTTGACTGAGTTTGGGCAGATAAAAAGAATAGTCTGAACTGCGATGCAGTTGAGGTATACCCTGCTGCATATAGCCAATCACCTGTTGTTTCATTTGTTCTCGGTCATCTTGTACATAAGCATCGACCAAGCCACTGGCAAAGCGCTGAGCCCCTCCGGTAATACTCCAGATAAAAGGACGGTCTTTAGCGTCATATTCCTGTATACCTGCTTCCTGTTCAATTACCTGTGGTCCGTTTAACCCAAGACGACCTTCCTGTGTTATGATCAGGTAACTGCATAATCCTGCTGCAATTGACATTCCACCGAAGCAACCCACACTTCCTGCAATAATTCCAATCACAGGCCGGTATTGTCTAAGCTCAACAATTGCTGCCTGAATTTCTGCAATAGCAGCCAGACCCAAGTTAGCCTCCTGCAAACGTACGCCACCAGTTTCTAGCAGTAAAATAGCGGCGGTCGGAATTCCCTGACGGTTATCTTCGATTGCCATTTCAAGTGCGCCAGCAATTTTGGCACCGCCGACTTCCCCAAGACTTCCTCCCTGAAATACACCCTCAATTGAGATGACAACAGTAGGTTGCTGCTGGATTAATCCTTTGATAATTACAACGCCATCATCGGCCTGCGGTACAATATTTTGCTTGGGCAGCCATGGCGACATAATTCGTGCAAATGGATCAAGCAGTTCACGCCCGCTGTTCGGGTCCAGAAATGACCAAGCACGTTCACGGGCATTTAATTCAATAAAGCTCTGCTGTTCTAGTAGTTTATTTTTATCCGGCATTTTCTATCTCCTCAAAGGCCTGTTCCAGCCTTAAACGGACAACTCCCGGTGTCGCTCCAAAATCGT
The DNA here is from genome assembly GCF_006757745.1 of Acinetobacter radioresistens DSM 6976 = NBRC 102413 = CIP 103788. Taxonomy (NCBI): domain Bacteria; kingdom Pseudomonadati; phylum Pseudomonadota; class Gammaproteobacteria; order Moraxellales; family Moraxellaceae; genus Acinetobacter; species Acinetobacter radioresistens. Next base: position 1,762,004 of record NZ_AP019740.1, read on the forward strand.
GGATATCAATATTGACTGCTGGCGGAAGCTGGCTGGTAAATACCCGTTCAAACAGGTTATTCCAACGCTGACTGCTGCCATCTACTGAAGTTGTTACCCTGACTTTAAGCTTTCTTTCTGAACCGGGTTCCACCAGGATTTCCAGATCTCCTGAACCTACACAGCCAACTACAATAGATTTTTGAGGTACTTTTCCTGCATTAAATTCAAAATTTAATATTTCCATACTTGGTCATCCTTTAATATTTTATGGTCCATTCTGCTTATGCTATCCAGAAACAGTAAGGCTGCCAGTAAATCTGCTGCTCCCCCGGCCGACGCTCTAATGGCCAGTAAATTATGTTCTAGCTGTTGTAAAGCCTGCTGTCCTTTTAAGGTAGAACTTCCTCCTGAGGCCAGAACATATTTTGCACCGTCCTGCATCTGTTCTAGCCCGGAAAGGCCAGCTCGATAAATGACACAGGTATCTGTAAGCTGTGACATCATGGCAAGCAAGCTATCAAGCCGTGCATGACTTTCACTTATGCTTTTACTACGGCTCAGGCATAATTGCGGCCAACCATACTGAACTATTACTGGAAAACCTTGCTGGGCCTGCTGTTTGGCACCATTTATGCCATATTGCTGCCGGATTTTCTGGCCATGTGTTAATGCCTGTACTGGAATGAACCGGTCTTCCAAACAGGCAATTTTTCCGGCAAGCCTGCATAAGTCAGGTACAGTTAGTCTTTTCTGCTTTACAAGAGTAAGCGCTGTAGCAGTGACCATTAATCCAAGTGACCAGATTGCACCACGATGCGTATTAATGCCTTGAGTTACCTGCAGCATTTGCTTCTCACCTTGACGCCCAATATGACCAATTTCTTCTCTTAATGACTGACAGACAGTTCCATATTTTTCTGCGGCCTGAGCCATTGCCTTAAACATGGGAAACAGGCTTTGTGCAGAATGCTCCATTAGCTCAAGGCTAAGGTCATCATGTGCACCACTGCCACGCTGGTCGACCAGTGCCGGCTTAGGAGTCAGATTTACTTCATCTAGTAATGCCTGGACGGCAAATTCAGCCAGCCGCTCGGCCACAGTCAAAGAAGTTCCGGTTAAAACAGCCATTATTACCAGCTCCTGAATTTTGCAGGTGGTTGATATAAGCCATCTGACCAGGACACAAGCTCTGCAATATTTTTGGCAGCTAGTAATTCGCGTGTTGCATCAGTACGGCGTATCCCTAGGTCTTCTGGAAAGACCACCAGACCTTCCTGACGCAGGCGTTCAGTTGTTTTAGGGTTATGATTAAGACCTATATCAGTTACACCTGCAACCGCTGCAATCATCTCTTCTCGTTCTTGCATACTGCGGGCTTTATATAGGTAGGCAATTCCTTCCTCAGTGAGTAAATGGGTTACATCGTCACCATAAATCATGATAGGTGCCAGTGCCATACCAGCTTTTTGAGCTACACCTACCGCATCAAGCGTATTTACAAAAGTAGGTTTCCTGCCTTCCTGAAAGGTTTCTACCATCTGTACAACCAGTTTCTTGCCACGAGCGAGATAAGTATCTGTATCAGTTTGTTCTGTGGTCCGCATGTCCAGCCAGGCAGGTGTGGCATGTCTGCGTCCACGAGGGTCATGGCCCATATTGGGCGCTCCACCAAAACCGGCAAGTCGGCCTTTAGTAACTGTGGAAGAGTTCCCGCTTCCATCTACCTGAAGCGTTGCTCCAATAAACAGATCTACTGCGTACTGTCCAGCCAACTGGCACATCATACGGTTAGAACGTAATGAGCCATCTCGACCGGTAAAAAATACATCAGGGCGGGCAGCAATATATTTTTCCATGCCTAGCTCGGTCCCGAAGCAATGCACACTTTCCACCCAACCAGTTTCAATGGCAGGTATTAATGTCGGGTGCGGATTGAGTGTCCAGTTGCGGCAAATCTTGCCTTTTAAACCCAGGGATTCGCCATAAGTAGGTAAAATCAGTTCAATCGCTGCTGTGTTAAAACCGATCCCATGATTTAAAGATTGCACTTGATGACGTTCATAAATACCGCGGATCGCCATCATGGCCATCAATATATGCACAGGCTTGATGTGTTTCGGATCACGTGTAAATAAAGGTTCGATATAAAATGGTTTATCTGCTACCACGACAAAATCTACCCATGAAGCAGGAATATCAACCCGCGGTAAATCTGTAACATCATCAACCAGTTCATTTACCTGGACTATTACAATGCCGTCACTAAAAGCAGCAGGTTCTATTAAAGCTGGAGAATCTTCTGTACTTGGGCCGGTATAGATATTACCCTGCCGGTCTGCCATAAAACCTGCTGAAAGTACAACGTTGGGAATAAGATCAACCAGTAACCGTGAATAGAGTTCAATATAAGTATGAATGGCTCCAACTTCGAGCAGCCCGTCTTCAATTAATTGACTGATTCTAAGACTTTGTGTTCCTGCAAAAGAAAAGTCCAACTTGCGGGCAATACCTTTTTCAAACAGATCCAGATGTTCCGGACGCCCAACGCTGGGCATAATCATATGCAGGTCATGCAGAATTTCCGGATTGACTTGTATCAGTGAGCGAGATAGAAAATCTGCCTGTTTCTGGTTATTTCCTTCCAGAACTACTTTATCGCCTGGTGTAATCAGTATTTCTAATACTTTTATAATATCTTCTGCCGGAATAATGCAGCCATCGGCATATTTTGCAGCCATTTCCAGTTTGAGTTGTTTTGCATGTCGACGTTTTGTCCATATACGTTCTTTATTCTGAACCGAACCTTCCATGAGGCTTTCCTTAATACTTATCTCCTGATCTATAAAACTCTTTTTAGTATGCAGGATCAATCAACCTGAAAGCAGAATCATTAACCTAAAGTTAATGATTCAAAACTGCTTTGGAGTGGCATGTTAAAAAGTCTAATTAAGAGAAGGTAGTTAAGTACTATTACTAGGCATATAATTCTTTTTCAGTTTCTCAATTATTTTTTATATAAAATAAATTTTTAATTTAGTATATTTCATTATTTATAGGATTAATTCAAATATTAAATTAGTTTTAAATATAATCTTCCTATGTTTTTATAATATCATGATAAATCAATGATACTTTATCCCATAAAGTATAATATCATTAAAATCAAAAACTTATTTACATATTATTTAATTTAAAATATAGAAAATATACTTCTATTCTGTATATTTTCTATAGATCAGAAAAATCCTCAATACTATATTTTAATAAAATCTATTTAGCTATAGGTTGAGCAGAAAGCGGCACACCAAATAACTGGTCAAAAATCCAGTTAAAGGTAAAAGTATAAAAAGGAATAATAACAATTAAAGAAGCATCTAAAATAAATGCTTTGAGTAATGTAATTTCCATCCACCAGGCAATAAGAGGAATTAGAAAAATTATTAGGGTGAGCTGAAACCCTATTGCGTGGGCTATACGCCGTTTCACAGTACGGGTACGCATCGTTTGACGTCTTTCCCATGCTTCGAACATCAGGTTATATACCAGATTCCAAAGTGCCGCCATACTGGTCACTAAAATTGCTAGAGGTCCAGTATGGCTTAATGTGCTACCAGTCAATAAAGCGAAACATAGCGAAGAAATTCCCATTCCGATGATTTCATAGCTAGTGATATAAACTACTCGACGTTTCATTCCTTGCATGAATGAGATTACCTGAACAAATTAATAAGATTCCCTATTTTAATTTCAGTTAGAATTATTGATAAAGTTAATAGCTTTCAGTTGAACTGATAACAAATGAATTTTAGTAGTGAAAATATTGAGTTATTTCTTGCTGTTCTTGATGCAGGCTCTTTTTCTGCGGCCGCACGAAATTTACGCAGGGTTCCGTCGGCAGTAAGCATGGGTATAGCCAACCTAGAGGCAGAATTAGGACTAATGCTTTTTGAAAGAACTCCACGCAAGGTTATTCCTACAGCTACGGCGCTGGCATTAGTACCACAGGCCAGAATGATTTCAGAGCAACTTAAGCAAATGACGAAGCATGCATGTGAACTGTCTTTGGGCCTGGAGAATATTTTAAAAATAGGTGTCGTTTCTGATGTAAATAACCGGAAGCTCTTGCTGGCTATACAAAAAATTGCCTCAAAATATCCCCTGCTTCATATTGAAGTTATTACAGCGCCACAGGATGATATTCTACATATGCTTTATGCAGAACAGATCAGTATCTGTCTGGCCAGTTCCGGTCAAAATATTAAGATGCAGGAATATTTGCAGCTTGTTACTACAGAGACAGTGGTAGCTACAATTTCAGCAAACCATGAATTGGTACATACAAATAAAGATGCAATTTTTATTGAAGATCTGATTAATGTACGGCAGATATTAGTTGCAAGTACCGAGCTAGACATAACAGATTTAAGGCCTGTGATAGGTGCTTCTTACTGGCGAACCAACCATCTACAGACAGCAATTGATATGGTGGAGATAGGCTTAGGCTGGGGTAACTTTCCTTTATCTCTGGTAAAAGATCTGATTGATACCGGCCGGCTAATCCAGTTAAATTTTAAAAATACACAGAATCAGCTCCCTATGCCGGTCTATTTGGTCTGGTTAAAAGATAAGGTACTTCCTAAAGCCTCTCGTGAATTAATAGAGCTGATCCGCGAAGACTGGTCAACATAATCACTAGATTAGATTAAATAGGAAAATTTTTTCTTGAACCTTATCTTTTAAATATAAAATTAATCTACTTTGACATGATGCCAAAGCCATAATCATAAGACCACATAGATACTGCATCTCTATTGTAAAGTGTTAAAGATAAACGGCAGCCTTGCTCATGGGCAATCTGGTACTCGTCACAGTAATCTTTCATTTGTTGGGGAGTGAGGGCTAACCATGCTTGCGGTTTAGCAGGAATTTCTTCGAATTTCACTTGGTCCCATACCAAACCATATTTCGGATATTTTAAGGTCTTCGTCGCTTTCGCATCAAAACCATATACTTGCTTTTTAACAGTTAAGCTCTCAGCCCACTCAAACATATAGGTTTCTTGATAATTACGTTCACGTAAAGGCGTTAAATTATAAATATTCTCTGTCATGATACTTGCATCTACATCAGACCGAGAAAATAACTGATCTCCTTGATCATTAAAATAATTCTGGCAAAAACTTTTAATTTGTTGATCATCATATTCTGCAAATAAACAATTTAACTGATCAAAACGCAATCGGGCATTAATCACTAATTGAGATTGAAGATCCCAAGGCAAAAGCTCGTTTAAATCTTGAGATGAATAAGTTGATGTTACCGATGAACCATATCCTTCATAACCCGGATAAACAAATACGCGTCTGCGCTGTCTGGTTTGTTGCTTGTTTTTTTCAATATCTCGTTGTTCACAATAACGATAATTCCACTGTGGAATCATAATATTGGGTTGCTGTACTTTTTCCAATCGATGACGATTGACTCGTCCTGCTGTTTGTACAATGGATTGCACACTTGAGGCATCAATAATGGCCCAATCAAAATCATGATCTCGTCCCACTTCTTCTACTGGTGTCGCAACCACAATAAAGGGAATATTTAAAGAATTAGATTTTTGAATGAGATCAATCATTTCATCATCTTGCTCGATCTGCTCATTACCCGTTTTTCTTTTCTTACCATCTTTATGACGTGTTAAAAGCTGATCTAAACGTTGCTCTTTATAAAATCTTGAAATAAGCCAATCATTTGCATGATAACAAGCAATATTTGCCTCAGGTAAATGATCTGATAAAAATTGGGCAAGTCGAATTGCATGTTTAATATTGGCAACCCGTATCAGCCCCAAAGAAATTTTCTTTTCTGTCTTTTTAAAATTCCATGCATGCGCTTGATGAAGTTGCTTTACTGCTTCTAATACTGACTGTTTCCACGATAAAACTGTAGTTTCAGGTAATGAAAGCAACTGAGCCAGTCGATGAGTTGGCTTAGAGCACAAGTGAATTTGCAAATCATCCAAATGTTTTTGATAATTTCCATTAAATTCTGATTTTTGATTTGACTGCTCTAACCATATTTTTGGTTTAAGCTCATTATCAATAATCGCAATGATTGATTTTTTCTTATTTCCATACAGAGCCGCCCGCATCTGTATGCCTGACTCAAAGGCTCGATGAATTGTTTTGGCAACGGTCAGTGATAAAGTTGCTGAAGAACAAATCACGTTTCGACCATACAAAGCAGCGAGCTGAACTAAACGCAACACGGCAATGAGGGCTTGAGGTTCATAGCCATCCACTTCATCTAAAATCAGGTCACTACTCATTATCCTAAGTAATGCTTTAACGTGATGTCCTTGTCTATGTGGTTCACCCGCTGCAGTCAGATAATCAATCGTTGACACCAGTAATGGTGAAGCAAGAATAGTCGTTTCCTTTTGATCTAAAACTTTACGTCCATTTTTTTCAACCGTAAATAATGGATGTAACCAGTCTGGTAAATCGCAGTCTTCCCCCCAGGCATCAAACATAGGTTCCGGATGATTTTCATCTTCATCCAAGAACTCAATTTTCTCTTTACTTTGATCGAATAAAGTCTGGGTAACCGTATTCCCGATAATCACAGCAATTTCATCTTCCGATAGATTCATCGATGTTTTAAGTGCATGCCCAGTCTGCAAAGTTAGAGAACGCAAATTAAGCGCAATCGCTAATCTTGGGTCATCTGGTCGTAAAGTACAAGCAGCGCGCAAATTCATACGGGTTTTACCGCTTCCTGTCCCTGCAATATTAAATACTAGTGCCGGTGTTTCAGGATGCTTCTGTATATTTCTTTGCAAGGCATTTGCTGCGATATTTTGCCATTGGAACCGCGGGTGAGTCGTTGGCTGGCAAATATATTCAACGGTTTGTTCAGATAGACCAGATAAACTCAAATCAGTCATCATTTGAACTGCGATTCGTGAAGCGCGATCTCCGACTTGGTGTAAATGCCATTCTAGTGGTTGATCTTGTAATTTGGCTTGCTTGTCTTGGTCTATAGTTTTAAGCTTTGTATTTGCAAATAACGATACATTTTCAGGCTTTTGCAAAGAATATTGTTGTGCCGAGACAATATGATCTGCATGAATCAAAGCTGCTCGTGAATGTAGTGCTAAGGCTTTCCAGTATAAAAGCTGGTCTGTTTTTTGTTTTGGTATTAATGCAGTTAAACGTTGCATACGTTTTTGATGGCTTTTAAAAATAGAGTCTGGCAATTCACCGGCACAGCTCATTTGTTCACGGCTTGGAACTAATGTTCGAACATGATTTTCATAGTGAGGTAATGCGAGTGGATCATTTTTTAAAGCTTCTTCCACGCCTAATAACCCATGATGCGTAACAACCAAATAATCGACTGCTTCTAATTCGTTTTGGACTCCCTGTTCAATTTCTTGTCGATCACCTAAAGTAAATTTATCTAAACCTTTATCTAAATTCTTCCAGGCAAGCTGCCAGTCCCATCCATTTTTTCTGAGTTGTTGTAACAGTTTTAAAGACAGCCATTCATGTCGAATGTCATCTTTAATTTTTTGCCCCGCCATTTCTGGACTTAATTTTTTCTGAAAATGTTGTGAAGCTTTACCAATATCATGCATGTCCCCTGCTGCACCCGCCAATAAGCTACTTACTTTGACCCATTCATCCAGCATCAGTAATTTTTGCTGTTTCTTGGTCGATGCAACCGGATAGGCACCGTCGTGTGCAAATTTATGTTTTGCGCCCACAACCCATGCAAGCTTCATTCTTCGCACACCAAAATTAATGTACGCAGCTACCGCAGTTTGTCGGGTTGCCACTTTTTTGAGTGCACTACGAATTTCTTTTAAGCCATCCATGGTCATGGGTGCTTGCCAAGATGAATGTCCTGTACGAATCGCATAGCTATCCAAAATCGCTCGAGTTTTCTTTAACGCTCTTTTTTCACAAGCTGAGATGAGAATGACGTGCATAGTTTATTGTTAAAATTTAAATGTAATGAAAATATAATCTCTTGTTTTAAAAAAGAGAAAGTTCTGATAACAAGATACGATCTTAGAACGACAGTTTATGTCGTTTTGAACTTATATTTTAGCTTATCTGTACTTAACAAATAGTTGCAAGCAGTTACCGCTATTTCTGTATAATCTTTTTTGTCTGCTACTGTATAAGTAGTTGAGAAAGAGACTAGATTCTTGTTTAAGAATTATCTCGTTGACCATCGCTTTAGATGGATTACTTTTTGTTACATCTAAAACTCCAATGAATAACAATAACATAAATTCAAATAAAAAATAACGCCCGAGACTAGATTATTGTTACATTATTAATATAAAAATTTAACTAGTCATAATGAGTTAGAACTGAGCAGCACAAAGCATCTCAACTCTTTTGTGCTGCTCTTCAAGTTAACTCGTATCAAAAGGAGCTCACTCATGAGTAATCTTATCACAGAACATATAAATCCATTGTCAAATCAAGAAAAATCATCACCTGATTTTTCACTGAGTATGTCAGCAAAACTTCTAAAGTTATCTCCTAAAGTATTTATTGAACTTTTATACAGGAATAAATTTATTTTTAAACGAAGTAAGCAAACTGCATGGGAGTCATATCAAAATATTGTAGATAGAGAAATCTTATGCCATCGAGTAATAAACATAAAACACTCTACAGGCATAGTAGTTCCACATTTACAAGTTAGAGTCACTTTAAAAGGTCTAACATACTTTAAGAATAGATTTTGCTCTTAAATCTACGAAGATATTATTGCGACATTTAATGTCGCAATAATATTCAGTATTTATTTAATTTTTAAAATAATGTGTTAAAAATTGGCTAGATAACAAAAACGGGGAAGATAATGCCTGAACCACAAACTGATATTTTTATAAATGCCTTAGAAGAATCTGTGCACTTTAGTTTAAAAACGATTAACTCCAATATTGAAAAAGGCGGGATTCGTTTAAGTAATCAACAAGCACTTGATTTACCCTATCTCAGTGCTCGAACTTTATTAAATGAAGACTTCCTGATTCCCACTGATTATCAGGCAAATGCAGGTAAAACGGCTTCTATTTTTAAAGTCGTAAAAGCAGCCATGATTAATAATGACATCCATTCAGAAGAAGCTGAGTTTCAACAACAAGTGGAACAGCTCAAGCCATCCATTTCATCTATTTTTAATGAGCCGTATCAAGCCGGTACAGAAAACATTGATATACGTATGCGCCAGCTTTTAATTCCCAAAAATGGTGAATATGTTTCAGTAAGTCCACTTACTGCTGCTGGTGTAAATTATCTTGTGAACCAAGAAGTTGATGCTGTAAATGAATTATGCAAAGAAAAAGACAGTGAGTTTAACCGCATTCAAACTGCTATTTTTGGCATAGGTGGAGCCAATCCACAAAATGTGGGAAGCCTAGTGCGTTCAATGCAACGCCCTATTACAGTTGATGCTCCTCAAGCAAGTGAAAAAGTACGTCAAGCCTTAGCGATTTTCTATAACGGATTTACGATACGACTATCCCGTAAAATAAAACTGCTTAATGGGACTAAACGAGCAAAAGAAGCAATTAAAGAGTGGTCAGAAATTTTAAATCGCCAACTTATTATCACCGCGACGAATACCATTCAAAATTGGCATGACCTCGAGATTTTCGCTCCTTCGACCAATCGGGATGTTCGAGATCAGGAAGTTATTTTCCTGAACATCCTTGCTAAAGATGTCTTAAGACAGGCGACTTTTCAAAAAAATATTTTAGAAGAAGCTGAATCAATTTTACCAAGTATGGAAGAAATTGAGCGTCCTTCATTCTGGGTTCATCCGAGCCTTCCATTTGTTTTGCAAGGTTTGATTGACCCAGAGCTAAGAGATGATCACTGGAGAATTAAATTCTCCGATTATCTTGCTAGAAAAATCACCAATGAAACCTTTGATATAGAAATAAATAATGAAACTGTATCAATTAGCCTAGATAGCAATTCAGAAGGTTATATCGCCCGCCGCTTACGGGAGATTGTTCGATGAGTCGTTATGTCGTGATTCCTCGTATGCGAGTACAAAATGCAAATATACAAACCAATGGCCTGTTATTAGGTGGTGTGCCTTTGTTTGCAGCCAATATGTTTGCACATCATTTAGCAAGACAATTAGGCACTCAAGAACAAGGCATTATTTATATTCATCATGACCAACAGCGTTTAGGCGGACAAGCTTATGGGCGCTTTACGCCTGCTCAACGCAGAGCTGCAACATATATAAATATGCAAGATTATATTGGTAAAAAATCAGCCAAACGTCCAATATTGTCTTTACAGCCAACAGCATCTTGTCATTTAGAGTTTAGCCTTATTATCAAATTTTCTAGCTCTCGGATTAGTCCAGAAAAACTAACAAACATACTTAAACGTAGCCGTTTCGCTGGTGGACAAATTATCGAGTTTTTAGAAATTACGATATATGCTGAAAATGAATTAGAAAATGCCTTAAAGAAAATCAAAACTGGGTTTGCCATTTTAGACCGACAAGATTTGCTTATTGAGTATCAGCAGCGTAAACAAATTAATCGAGTTCAGGCATTTACCCAACTGTTGGCATTAAAAGCAGATGCACTTAGAACGTTCTTTAATGACCCAAATTTAAGTTGGATATCGGCAACTAATTTGGGGTACGCCCTACTTGAGCCACTCACAGACCAACGAGCAGGTATTCGCCAAGCACAAGATCAGGAAACTACAGCACATGCCTATGCAGAACCGCTTACCGGCATTGTTCAGTATTTTTCTTTAGGCGAGATTCTAAGGAAAAATACCGAGGCTGAGGATGACACTTGGCATAACTTGCAAAAACTATTGTGGACCTACCACTGGCCGCAAGACGACATTTTTCTTTTAAAACAAAATTGCATTAATGCATAAATCATTTTTGAATATAAGGAATTTTTTACATGACAATTTTTAAGAAATTACCAGGTAGCCTTTCTTTACAACGCGGCACGGTGGTGAGTGATGGGGCTTTTTTCAACTTATTTGAAGATGGTAAACAAGAACCTTTACACGTGATGTATCACGGTATTCGAGGCACTCAAAATGTCGCAGGTAATAAAGAAAAAGGAGCAGCAACAGGTAATTCTCTGGCTCGCGAAGTCACCAATATTCAGTTGACCGAATCTGCAAAATTACAACCTAAAGCCAAACTTTTGGTGAAATGGGACTTTCGTTTTATTGACTTGAGCTATGTACTGTTTGCAAGTGCTTCTAAAGCTGGTGCTGACAAAAGCGAAGAATATAATTTCCGCCAAGCTTTCTTAAGTTTTGTAAATCGCGCCAAAGAAAGCGATGGACTTAAAGAAGTTGTGCGTCGTTATGTACGTAATATCGTGAATGGCCGTTGGTTATGGCGTAATCGTATTGTCGCTGAAAGCATTACCATTCAAGTGACTGCTCAGGACCACCCTGAAACATTGAGTTTTGATGCACTTTCTTACAACCTTAAGAGTTTTGATCAACCGTCTGAACAAGAACAAAAACTAGCAGATATTTTGTTAAAAGGAATTACAGGTGAATCCACAAGTGCTGCCTTGCATATTGAAGCGATTGTTGACTTCGGAATGGGCGGTGTAGAAGTTTTCCCTTCTCAAAATTACCTAGAAGAGAAACCAAAAGGTTTCTCCCGATCTTTATATCAATTAACACCGAAAAAACCAGACCACAAAGCCAATGACAACCAATATCTAGGTCAAGCTGCATTACGTGACCAAAAAATCGGAAATGCACTAAGAACAATTGATACCTGGTATCCACTGTTTAAAGAAAACGATGAAAAGCCAATTGCAGTAGAACCTAATGGGGCAAATTTAGAAGGACAGATTTTCTATCGCGTGGGTAAAGATAAAGTTTCTGCATTCGATATTTTAAAAGAAATTGATGAACTGGATGTAAACAGCGACAAAGGCATGTTCCTGATTGCATGTTTAATTCGTGGTGGCGTGTACTCCGAGGGTGAATAATGATGGATGCCAATTACTATCTGGATATCCGTGTTCTTGAATCATCAGATGATACGGATTTAAAACTTGGTCATATTCGTAATCAAATTTACACCGTGATTCATGGTGCATTTCGAAAACTACCTGCGCATTACGCGCTTGCGTTGGAGATATCCGATAAATTGAAAGCGAAGCAGGAACAGTTTGAAAAAAAACATGGTCGTTCAGCTAAACCTAACTTTGATATTTTGCGAATTTTTGCAGAAAAGCAGGATGATTTAGATGAGTTAATCGAGGCAATTAAAGGACACTGGAAAATTCGCGACTATACCGTTTTAGGTGCCGCAATTGCTGTTCCTACTGCCAAAATTTCTGGTTGGAAAAGTTATCGTAAGTTTCGTATTCCAACTCAGAAAACTGAACGTACAAAGCTTTCTCATCAAAATGAACCTTTAAGAGATAGACGCTTAAAAACTGCCAAAGGAATGCCCTTCTTTCAGGTGGTCAGCAGTACAGGTCATGGTTTTACAGTAATTATTGATGTGCAGGACAGCGAAAATGCGGGATACGGACTACCAGATAGCTATGGGCTTGCTCGTAAGGAAAGTCCTTTTGCCCTACCCGTTTTTTAAGGAAATATAATATGAGTCAACTCCGTCAGGAACGCAGCCGCCCACTTATGCTTTCAAAGCGTGCCTGCGTTTTTTATTTAGAGAGAGTTCGTGTCGTTTTAAAAGATGATCGAATTGTTTACTTGACGGAGAACTCACAGCCTGTGGAATATTTTTATAATATTCCAGAGAAAAACACAGCCTTTTTACTACTTGGTAAAGGTAGTTCATTAACAGATGCGGCTGCCAGACGTTTAGCAGAATCTAATGTCATGGTTGGGTTTTGCGGTTCTGGCGGCTCCCCTTTATTTTCATCCTTAGACTTAACATTTTTAGCGCCTCAAAGTGAATATCGTCCCACTGAATATATGCAAATCTGGATGAAAGCATGGCTAGAAGATGATGCACGATTACTCATGGCAAAAATATTATTACTCGAACGTATTGCCCTCGTATCACAATCATGGAAAAAAAATTTTGATTTGATTCAATCTGGTATTTATATTGATGAGAATGCTTTAAACACATTTAAACAAGATATTGATCGTTCAGAAAATCAACAAGAATTACTTGCAGCCGAAGGTCGTTGGGCCAAAACGTTATACAAGCAACTTGCTAAAGGCTTTGGTGTTGAGTTCATTCGCGATGAAGGAAAAAATTCTCATGATACTATTGCTGATATAGCCAACAGTTATCTCGATCATGGAAACTATATTGCCTACGGCTATGCGGCAGTTGCTTTAAATGGAATGGGAATTAGCTTTGCTCTCCCTATTTTGCACGGTAAAACACGTCGTGGGGGTCTAGTCTTTGACCTAGCTGATCTAGTGAAAGATGCTTTTGTGATGCCAATTGCTTTTACATGTGCAGCAAAAGGATTAAATCAAAAAGAATTCCGAATGCAGCTTATTGAAACATGCCAAGACAAAGATATTTTAGATTACATGTTTGGCTTCATTACTGACATATGTAGTAAAATTAAATAAAATCATATAATTAAGTTTTATACTTTATAACGAAGTATTTTCACTCATTAAAAACTTATATAATTGATTTCAAGAGTTTTGTTTTAACTTAACTCTAGTTCGTCATCGCTTAGATGATTTAGAAACATACCAAAGTACGCAATTTATTCGCAATGTAGTTCGTCATCGCTTAGATGATTTAGAAATTCAGAATCAAAGGCTTAAAATACAATATTTCGTTCGTCATCGCTTAGATGATTTAGAAAGCCAAAGCCAGTACTTAAGGATATTAAGGTAGGTTCGTCATCGCTTAGATGATTTAGAAAAAGATATTCGAGAACTTTTTTAGCTGTAGTTTGTTCGTCATCGCTTAGATGATTTAGAAAAAAGTGATTGAAGTAAATTAGGGTTTTGCTGTGTTCGTCATCGCTTAGATGATTTAGAAATAGTGTGGGAGGTGGTAGTCTGGAGCCAATTAGTTCGTCATCGCTTAGATGATTTAGAAACTTTTCCTCAAGCTCTTTAGCACGCTGATCAAGTTCGTCATCGCTTAGATGATTTAGAAAAGTTGAAGGGCTTCGGCGAAGGATTGGGGTAAGTTCGTCATCGCTTAGATGATTTAGAAAGAAGCAGTACGAGTACAAGAATTTGGATATGAGTTCGTCATCGCTTAGATGATTTAGAAATCTTCAAGCCTGATGTGTTTAGCACCGTTCAAGTTCGTCATCGCTTAGATGATTTAGAAACTGCTCAGAGTCCTTGTTTTTCGGCATGGTCAGTTCGTCATCGCTTAGATGATTTAGAAAAGCATTCGCCTAAGGAACCCCCATGAGCAAAGGTTCGTCATCGCTTAGATGATTTAGAAATAAATTGATATTGCTCACATATAAGTAGCGCTGTTCGTCATCGCTTAGATGATTTAGAAAAACTTCATACCCAGCTCCGCAATAATGCTAAAGTTCGTCATCGCTTAGATGATTTAGAAAAAGTCCTAATAAAATGCGAATTGAAATAGGAAGTTCGTCATCGCTTAGATGATTTAGAAATAACAAGACGAGAGAATTTTATCACAGAAAACGTTCGTCATCGCTTAGATGATTTAGAAATTGCTAAAGCGATACAGATCACGAACAGAATGGTTCGTCATCGCTTAGATGATTTAGAAATGAATGCTCGAAATGGTTTGATGATATTTCAAGTTCGTCATCGCTTAGATGATTTAGAAAGATACCTTTGAAAGTTGATCTTTTAAACAAACGTTCGTCATCGCTTAGATGATTTAGAAATATAACCCCCGATAAATCAGTTCCAGAACCGCGTTCGTCATCGCTTAGATGATTTAGAAAGTATTGCAACAAAAGTTGAATCAAACGGAGATGTTCGTCATCGCTTAGATGATTTAGAAATGTTTCGTCATGTACTCCGCTTTTTGATAATGGTTCGTCATCGCTTAGATGATTTAGAAAAGATGAAGCTAACTGATCTAAAGTTGCAGCATGTTCGTCATCGCTTAGATGATTTAGAAAAATGTATATCCTGAATTTGGGCCGCCTAAACCGTTCGTCATCGCCTAGATGATTTAGAAACAGGTCCGCGACTGAATCCAAGTTAGAACCGGGTTCGTCATCGCCTAGATGATTTAGAAAATCTATTCCGACACTTGCACTTGAACTAACATGTTCGTCATCGCCTAGATGATTTAGAAATTCTCATACCCGCCCAACTGTTCAATCAGATTGTTCGTCATCGCCTAGATGATTTAGAAATTCACGTCGCGGCAGTGAAATCGCGATTAACAGTTCGTCATCGCCTAGATGATTTAGAAATTCGGGCCACGCTCTAGTTTTTCTAAGCAGCAGTTCGTCATCGCCTAGATGATTTAGAAATCTCTTGTAATGGGTTTCATAATATAATATAGGTTCGTCATCGCTTAGATGATTTAGAAAACAAATGTTGACCATTGAGCAGTATCCAGAAAGTTTGTCATCGCTTAGATGATTTAGAAAAGAAAATCAAAATAATCAGGTGCAAGCGGTTCGTTTGTCATCGCTTAGATGATTTAGAAGAACAGCATAGACTGAATTGGCAATCTTGTGAGGTTCGTCATCGCTTAGATGATTTAGAAGAATATGGTGTATATACTTGTGCATTTAGTTCTGTTCGTCATCGCTTAGATGATTTAGAAGTGAGTCTTCGTATAGAGGTTTTGATTCAACAAGTTCGTCATCGCTTAGATGATTTAGAAGTTTAGGGTTGTATGCAATATTGCCGCGTGCATGTTCGTCATCGCTTAGATGATTTAGAAGATCACATTTGTGTGTTATTGCCGCAGCACCTGGTTCGTCATCGCTTAGATGATTTAGAAGAAAAGTTTTTAATCGGCGTGAATCATATAAAAGTTCGTCATCGCTTAGATGATTTAGAAGTATGGGGGCAGATTGGCGAGTAGGTTCGATTGGTTCGTCATCGCTTAGATGATTTAGAAGTTGCTGCTGATTCTGTTCTTGAGCCTGTTGACGTTCGTCATCGCTTAGATGATTTAGAAGATTAAAAGCAGTTTGGGTGTTTGATGCCTTCTGTTCGTCATCGCTTAGATGATTTAGAAGATTTACAAGGGCGTAGGTATTGCTACTTGTAAGTTCGTCATCGCTTAGATGATTTAGAAGAGACAGAACCAAAGGAACCGAAGCAAGACAGTGTTCGTCATCGCTTAGATGATTTAGAAGGCAGCAAGTTTCTGTTATAGAGAAAAAGTTATGTTCGTCATCGCTTAGATGATTTAGAAGAACACGGTGATGCCGGAATGGATTTGACAGCTGTTCGTCATCGCTTAGATGATTTAGAAGGTGATCTTAATGATGAGCGCGATGAATTTGAAGTTCGTCATCGCTTAGATGATTTAGAAGACCTTCTTTGCTTATTTTATTGCAGAGTCCAAGTTCGTCATCGCTTAGATGATTTAGAAGACTAAAGGTAAAACAAAAAAAAGTGATAAAGTGTTCGTCATCGCTTAGATGATTTAGAAGTCTATCCCAAACTCTTGTTTGACCGCATCTGCGTTCGTCATCGCTTAGATGATTTAGAAAATTCGTCAAGCTCGTAGAAATTGACTTTAACCGTTCGTCATCGCTTAGATGATTTAGAAAAAGGCTTAATCAAAGTTGAGCGAAAAACTGGTGTTCGTCATCGCTTAGATGATTTAGAAAAGCAAGAAACCAAATCAACACATCAATTTACCGTTCGTCATCGCTTAGATGATTTAGAAAATAGTCATTCTTGAAGACAAGCCGCTCAAAGGGTTCGTCATCGCTTAGATGATTTAGAAATTACCTGGTTTATCCGCAATACGGCGCTCATAGTTCGTCATCGCTTAGATGATTTAGAAAAATCGACTCAGTAAGCGTGCAATCCACTTTATGTTCGTCATCGCTTAGATGATTTAGAAAGACAGTACCTGTTCGGTTTTTTGAAATTGATTGTTTGTCATCGCTTAGATGATTTAGAAATTATGGAATGATGAAATATTAATTAATGGTATGTTTGTCATCGCTTAGATGATTTAGAAAAAACAGCTAGACGGCGCGCGTGGTGATTCAGGGTTTGTCATCGCTTAGATGATTTAGAAATATTCTTTATCTTTCGGCTTGTCATCTATGAAGTTCGTTATTCCATAAATGGTTTAAGACTTTTAAAGAGACATAGTAAAAACTTCTATAAACAATAAAATTATTAAAAACAGAATTATTGTTCAATAAATCATCCAATTTCATCTACATTATTAAATTAAAAAGGTATTATGAGCCGAAATATGTCAGAATTTGATTAATTTATGATGTTCATGAGAAAACTGGGTAAGTCTTTTGACCTGGACTTGAGAAAATTAATACTTTTATTAATCGTATTCTGCGTATCTACACTCTTCTTTGTATCTTTAGGCGTGAGTTATTTAATCGTAAAAAACCAGTTGATCAGCAACTCTTTAGCGATTAACTCGGAATATGCAAATAAAATTGCCCTTAATACAGACAATCATTTTCAAAATATATTAAAAGAACTCAAGTACAGTGCTCAATCTTTGGGGAAAGACTTTAACAGTTTTGCGTTAAGAGAAGCAGAAGTTGATCGTCTTAAATACCAGTCGGATCACTATAACAGTGTAGTCATTGGTGATGCTGAAGGCAGGCTCATCAACTTTTCTTCCAACATTTTAAATATTGACCGGAATAAAATTCAGACCACGCCCGGAATTCAAGCCTCACTTAAAAATAAAAAAACTTATATTTCTTCACCCTATTACTCTGTAAAAGATAATCTGATTGTTTTCTTGTCCCAGCCTATCTTTGATAAAGATAATAACTATAAGGGCTTTATAGGCTCAGCCATTTACTTAAAGCAGAAAAATATTATTAACCATCTCTTAACGATCAACTACAGTTATAAAAAGAGCTACATGTATGTGATTGATCAGAATAATAAGATTATTTTTCACCCTGATACAAAAAGAATTGGAGAAACTGTTAGGAATAATACAGGCCTGAAATACATGCAGGCGACCAAAAATGGAAATATCCGTTTGATAAACAGTCGAGGCGTAGATAATCTTGCTGGCTTTTCATACATCCCCTCAACCAAGTGGCTTATTGTCTCTCAGCAGCCCACTAATGAGCTACTTGAGCAGGCATCGACTATTATTTATAAAGTTACAGGCGGAATTTTCCTGTTTTATCTGCTTATTTTTTATATTGTCTGGAGATTTGCACTTGTTATTTCCAATCCGTTACATAACCTAGCCAATATGGCCAGTCTGCTAAATCAGCCTAAAATCGAAGAAAGAATCAAAAGGATTAATCCTTGGTACTATGAAGTCACCAAGTTCAAGTTATCACTTTTATTAAGCGCACGTAAATTTTCTCATAAGCTGACCGAAATGGATCATCGTATTAATACAGATCCACTGACTGGCTTATTAAACCGTAGAGGGATGCAGTTCTTTACAAAAGGAATGATAGATTCTAAAGTTCCTTTTTCTGTACTTCTAATTGATATAGACCATTTTAAACGTATTAATGATACGTATGGTCATGATGAAGGTGATGAAGTACTAAAAACTTTGGCTAAAATCATGTTGGAAAATTTCCGCAAAAATGATCTTTGTTGCCGTCATGGTGGTGAAGAATTTATTGTAATTATTCCAAATGTTAATAAACAAGAGGTCTATGAAAGTGCTGAAAGATTTCGCCATGCCGTAGAAACATATATTATTAATAATGTTGGCAGAATCACGGCCTCTATTGGTATTGCGTCGTGGCCCGAGAGCTCAAATAGTTTTACAGAAGTATTAAAAATTGCCGACAACAATCTCTACCATGCCAAAAATCATGGCCGCAACCAGGTAAAGCACAGCTAAAAAATATAATTCAGGAAATTTATGAATCAGCTATTTTAAGGCATAACCTTTAGATGGTCAGATATATAACTGATCCTTTAAGGGTTATGCTTTTTTATTCTATATAATTTTTACTGATTTTTTCTCAATTGAAGTTACTTGTTTCTATATTAAGTAACCCTGCTTAATCTTGATGAGCAAACATTACGCTCTCTATTTCTATATTCCCCTTAAAACAATTAATGGCATACTGAACTATTCTATTTTTAAATATATAATAAATATTATGATATTTATCAGGATGAGTGTTCATATAACAGTTATTAAAATTATCAGATATTTATTAAAAACAAAAACATGATTAAAATTTTTATATTTTCTTACTTGTACTCAGGCTGGATATCAATCCATATTTAATATACATGAGCAAATGCTCTACGCATCAGGTCTTTTGATCTATCGATTTTAGCGAGTTTTGATAATAGAGTCTAATTTTTATTTATTCAGACGTTATCATATAGGCTCTAGTTTTACACCTGATCGACTGAATATGGCTGAGCTTCTTATACCATTCTTTATAGCAATTATTCTATTAACAATAACTCCGGGACTGGATACAGCATTAATTATACGAACAGCTACTGTAGGAAATAAAAGTAAAGCATTCAATGCAGCCTTAGGTATTGCGTGTGGCTGTTTAGCATGGGGTGTACTCGTAGCTTGTGGAATAGGCGCTATTTTAGCTACCTCTGAACTTGCATTTAACCTGTTAAAATGGTTAGGAGCTGTTTATCTGGTATGGTTAGGTATTGGCTTGATTTTTAAACCTCGAACAGTTTTTGAGATAACGTCAAATCCTAACAAACAGGAAAATTGGTTTTTAAAAGGTTTGATTACGAATATATTGAACCCTAAAGTCGGGTTCTTCTATGTCTCATTTTTACCCCAGTTTATTCCAACTGGTGAAAATTCTACATATTGGCTTTTAAGCTTAGTAGCCATTCATGTGGGTTTAGGTATTTTATGGTCATTATTTTTGATTACTTTGATGAAACCTATTTCGAGATTTCTACAGCAAGGTAAAACTCTGAAAAAAATTGATCAGATAACTGGCTCCATTTTTATATTGTTCGCGCTGAAATTAACCTTCACCAATAGATAACCCCCATACTATTTACCTGAATGACGATCATGCGTTTTAAAAATTTAAACGTTTAACTTTTATAATAAATTTTCATTTGCATAAAGAGTGGGTTTAAGCAGTTTCTGTCTGGCCCACTTGGTGATAAGCACGATTAAAATAAACCAGACTTTGATCATGCTGGCTTTGTTGAATCGCAACAATAGGACAAATCAAAATAGTGTGAGTTCCCACTTGTTGAATTTGCTCAATCTCGCAGTCGAAACTTACCAAAGCATCTTCCAACACAGGTGCACCTGTTTCCAACTCAATCCATGCACCATGTTTAAAGCGTTCTTCTGGCGTGAGTTTAGATGAAAATGCTTTTGAAATATGTTCGTGATGCGCGCCTAAAACATTCACTGTTAAAATTTTGTTATCCAGGAAATGTGCATGTGAGCTTGCAGCCTGGTTCATACAGACCAATAATGTCGGTGGTGTGTCAGTCACACTACACACAGCAGAGGCAGTAAATCCAAAACGGCCAGACATACCTGCCGTGGTCACAACACTGACTGCACTTGTGAGTAAAGACATTGCATTTTTAAAGTCTGTTGCCTGAACCATGACATTATTCCTAAATTGAACCGTACTTTTTCCTGTGTGTTTGCTATACCACCCAACTCCATCAGGAAGGTACTATCGACATGCGTTCTGATTAGAACGACATGTAGTAAGTAAAATGAGGGTTACTTGTTTGATTATCAACTGCCATCAAAAAAGTAACCCTTTATACCACTTATTGGTAAATATTAAGCAGTAAGTTCCAATCCTGTAAGTTCTCTGCGAACGATTTCTGCACCTGCACTTAAGGCATTTAACTTGCCACGTGCCACTTCACGAGAAAGAGGTGCCATACCACAGTTTGTGCAAGGATAAAGCTTGTCAGAATCTACAAACTGAAGCGCTTTACGGAGTGTATTCGCCACTTCTTCTGGTGTTTCAATCTGGTTAGATGCGACATCAATTGCACCGACCATCACTTTTTTACCGCGAATAAGCTCGAGTAAATCGATAGGTACATGTGAGTTGTGACATTCTAATGAAATGATATCAATGTTAGAAGCCTGAAGTTTCGGAAACGCTTCTTCATATTGACGCCATTCCGAACCGAGTGTTTTTTTCCAGTCTGTATTAGCTTTAATGCCGTAACCATAGCAAATATGAACCACAGTTTCACATTTTAGGCCTTCAATGGCACGTTCCAAAGTCGCGACACCCCAGTCATTGACTTCGTCAAAGAATACATTAAATGCAGGTTCGTCAAATTGAATGATGTCTACCCCAGCAGCTTCTAATTCTCTTGCTTCTTGGTTCAAGATTTTAGCAAATTCCCAAGCCAGTTTTTCACGGCTCTTGTAATGACCGTCATAAAGCGTATCAATCATGGTCATTGGGCCAGGTAACGCCCACTTGATAGGTTGATTGGTTTGCTGACGTAAAAACTTGGCATCTTCAACAAAAACCGGCTTTTGACGTGATACCGCACCCACTACAGACGGTACACTTGCATCATAGCGATCACGAATTCGAACTGTTTCACGCTTCTCAAAATCTACACCATTTAAGTGTTCAATAAACGTCGTCACAAAATGTTGGCGGGTTTGCTCACCATCACTGACGATATCGATGCCAGCAAGTTGTTGCTCGTGTAATGCCAAACGTAACGCATCTTTTTTACCTTCAATCAAGCCTTCGTTTTCGAGTTTCCAAGGTGACCAAAGCTTTTCAGGTTCTGCAAGCCAAGACGGTTTAGGTAAGCTGCCAGCAGTTGAAGTCGGTAATAATTTTTTCATGATCAATGACCTGTATGTATATTAATTAAGAGCGTAATTTGCAGACCACTGCTCAAGAATCGCTTGGTATGGTTTGATAAATTGCTCTTCAACAAACTTCCCCTGCTCAATAGCCAGACGGCTACGTTCTTCTCGGTCATACACAATGCGAGTGAGTGAATAGTCTTGATTCTTCAAACTTGGCTGATAATATTTACCCGCAACTGAATTTGCATTATAAATTTCAGGGCGGTAAATCTTTTGGAAGGTTTCCATTGTGCTGATGGTACTGATCAACTCAAGGTTGGTGTAATCACTCAACAAATCACCTGAAAAATAGAATGCTAAAGGCGCGGCGCTATTTGCCGGCATAAAATAGCGGACCTTTAAGCCCATTTTTTGGAAATATTCATCAGTTAATGAATAGTCTTCTTGCTTGTATTCGACACCCAAAACAGGATGTACATTTTCAGTACGGTGATAGACCTTACTTGTTGAAACGCTTAGGCAAATGACAGGCGCTTTTTTAAAGTTGGCTTTATAAGTCTCAGAGTTAATGAAACTTCTAAACAGGTTGCCATGTAATTCACCAAAATTTTCTGGTGTGCTAAAGGTAGGCTGATCTTTATTATGATCAAGCAACAGCACACTAAAATCATAATCACGGACATAAGAAGAAAAATTGTTGCCCACAATACCTTCAATACATTTACCGGTTTTTTTATCGATAATATTGGTTTTCAATATTTCAATCAAAGGGAGCCCACTGCTATGGTTTTGCACATCAATATTCATTTCAACTGAAATGATTTCAAGCTCAACAGCATAGCGGTCGCCTTTAGGGTTGTCCCAATAAGCTAAGGCATTGAAACGATTATCAATCATCCGTAACGTATTGCGCAAATTTTCCTGACGGCTCATCCCTCTTGCCAAGTTAGCAAAGTTGGTGGTAAGGCGCGTATTGTCTGCTGGACGATAGTTTTCATCGAAACAAATACTCTTAATCGTAAATGTAAACTCTTTATTCATTGTGATCAGTACCCTAATTTCCGAGATAAACCTAAAAAATCTTTTTGCTCTTTTTAAACTTTCCAGCCTTATCGGTTTTGCGCCTTTTGGTCTTATCAAAAGTGAATTACTGGAGCGCTTCAGAACATGAATAGATTTATACCGCAATCACAACATGAATAAAAATGATTTAGTCTCATTGGAAAGTGAGTTAAATTCATGTTTAAAAACTAACGCTATTAGAATTAAAGAATATTGGTAAAAAAAAATGAGATTTTTAAATTCTTTTCCTACTAATAATTTTTTAATTTTCTGCATGTTATAGTGTAGGAACTTATATTTATTCTGATTTAATCATCGTACTTATGATTTAAATCATACATGTATATGGTTATATCTAAGCAGATAGAGGGCTGGTGCATGATTTAACGAGTTATAGCGTTATAATTTGAACTGGTAATTTTAGTAACATATAACAGAGCTTAATCATCATTAGAAAAAATTTTCAAAAATAACAGTTTGATTTAAGAATTTTGAATATTACTGAATTTTTTATATAAGCCTTTAACTATACTTCTATACATCATAGCTAGCATGATTTTATTCAAGTTTTATCGCATAAAGATTATATAATTTAATATTCTTCTAGTGCTCATTTTTTGAATATAATCTATTTTTAAAGTCATATGTTGAATACCAATTGTTAAAGCTGCTTCATAATCAATTAGGGATTTTAATTGCCCCTTTTATTTTTATTGCCTCTTTAACAGGGCTACTCTATGGCTTAACGCCCCAGCTTGAGAGCTTTATTTATAAAGAGCAGCTATCCGCACTACATAGCCCAAACCATAAAACTCAACCTCTTAGTCAACAGGTTGCAGCTGCCTCAACTGTTTTACCTCATGATGCAAAGATATTTGCAGTTCGAACACCGCAGACTTCTGAACATACCACACGCATTCTTTATCAGGTGCGCGACAACCCTGATACAGTTAAGGCAATATTTATAAATCCATATACATTAAAGATCCAAGGTGAACTTCCTGTTTACGGTACCAGTGGGGTTTTACCTTTAAGAACTTTTTTAGACCAGTTACACCGCAGCTTATTACTAGGTGAGTATGGTCGTATATATAGCGAATTTGCAGCAAGCTGGTTAGGACTATTCGCTTTAACTGGCCTGATTCAATGGTGGAGCTATCGTAAAAAAAATAAATCCATTCATTCACGCCATTCACTTATCAAATGGCATTATATTTTCGGTTTAACTGTATTACCGATGCTATTTTTCTTTTCTATTACCGGTTTAACATGGTCAAAATGGAGCGGAGCAAACATTGCACAACTTCGCCATTTACTCAATAGTGATACACCAACTTTGTATCTGGCATTAAATCCAAAAACGATGAATGTGACAAATCCACATGCTGAACATTACATGCAGATGGATATTTCAGGCCAACATCTTTCAACTAAATTAAACTTCAAAAACTTTGATCGTATTGTCGAGCTTGCTCATCAAAATGGTTTAAACGCACAAGCATTACAAATTAAACCCAGTTATCAAAAAGATCGGGCCTGGTCGATAGAAGAAATGAATCATCGTTGGCCAATTCAAATCGATGCTTTAGCGGTAGATATGTCAACTCAACATATTATTGACCATTTAAGATTTAGTGATTTTCCATTATCTGCAAAATTAACACGCTGGGGAGTAGATTTACATATTGGGGTTCTGTTCGGCTGGCTAAATCAAGTTTTGCTAGTTCTGTCTGCAGCCATAATCTTATTAGTACTAATATTTTCTTATCGGGCATGGTGGACTTACCAACGACCTTTGGATACGTTACGAAAGTTTAACCAAGGCCTATGGCAACAGTGGAAAAATTGTAATCAATTCCAAAAAATTATTTATATCAGTATTTTATTTGGCTTATATTTTTTACTACCTGTATGGACGATAAGTGTAGTGCTATTACAATTAACTGCAACAGTATTCCACTATTTAAGTCTTAAAAAATCCCATAAAAATTAAATGCATAAGTGATAAATATTTAATTTATTCGTGTCCTGTAAATAGATTTATACAGCTAATTTGCTTCATAGGTTTTTCGATTAAAAATAATTGAGTAATAAGAAACCCCGGCATCCTGCCGAGGTTTCTCATATTAGGTTGCTAGATATAACTCCTGTCTTATCTCACAGTCCTGGTGCTGAAACTTATTATTATTGTTTTATGTTCTGGAACATCCTGTTCCTTCATGACTTCATCATAAAAATATTCTCATCGACTGCATAGCAGTTATAAGCGCCTATTGATGTCAGTGAAAACTTACAAAATTTTATAAGTTAGATAGCGTGTTCCAATATATGACTACTATGAAAAGCTACTTTCTTTTTTATCGTAGATACATTATTAACGTTCACTTCTACCCTCTACTATACGTAGGGGAGTCTGTTCAAATGTTCCTATTTTCACATTAGCAGGAATATAGATTTCAGCTGCTAGAGGAACTTTTAATACCGAATACCGTGTATCTACGCTCAGAGTAATTGCTTTTAATTTTTTGTTTTCATTATAGACAGGACTTGATACCCAACGTAATTGCATCACAGCATATTGCCCGTTATTAATTACTAAATTTTGAGCCAGCTGTTCAGGTCTGGTACCATTTTCCAAAGGCAAAATCTTATCTTCTGAGCCATAAATTTTAACTCGTGGACGTGCCGGGAATTGGCATTCTGGTCCTTTATTATAAATTTTAATTTCTGTACCAGAATGTGACATACCATTAAAATCACCTGCTTTATTATCGACCTGAATAGTTAACTGCTCTGCTCGGCACTCTTGTACTGCAGATGAGTCCATGACCAACTGTTGCGGAGTTGGAATGAGTAAAATGGCCAATAATGGATTGGTGAATAGCATAGAAAGCTCCTAAAAGAGATAAAATACATTGCCTGACAGTTACAGAATTTTAGGTACTCCTTTGGTATTGAATTTAAAAAGTTCTATTTTTGATTCATGGGGATGATTAATAAGCTAACAACAACTGCAAAATTATATTTTTATTTATTAAGTATTGATTAGGTTAAAATTTAATTTAAACCTTTTTAAGCCACCTCTAGAATCCTTTAAAATAGTTTCTGCTTGATATAACAAACTAAAATTAAAATACAATTCTAAGATATACCTGATTTTGGGGACTAAAGATAAAAAAGATATGGATAGATCAAGTGATCAAAAAAATAATATATTTAAATATGTTAGCACTGGTAGCGACTTATAGTTCTTTATTCTACCAGACTACTATTGATGTTGAACGTCTAGCCGTCGATACAATCGAGAAGGATGAGGTAATAGCTGGAGGAGCACCTTTCCAATTTCTTATCGATGGAGAAATTTCGCCTGTAGGTAGCATCGGTATTGATCCTTTATCCTTAGTTATAGGTTTAGACGAGTTCCACTACCTATACTTTATTCTAGACTATATATTCTGGTTATTGATTCTTCTAAGTCTTTATTTTATTTATTTAAAATATGGTCACTTAAAGCGCACTTAAAACTATTTGGTGTTTAGTTGAATTACTTTATCCAGATGGTGTTCCCAGCCGCGGTTCGGTTATTTCTTCTGCTGCTTTTAATATCATAATTTAATGAAGAGTGTTTGGCTCGGTAACTTCCTATCTATTTAATACTTATATTACTTCTCTTTTTTAGCAGAAATGAACAATCTGTTTTTGCTCTTTTATATTAAATTCAAGTTAAGCAGAGACTTATATCTAATAAAGTACTATAACGATAGATTATATTATGAAGATTATATTTACTTTTTAAAAATGTAAAATATAATCATTTTCATAAAAATCTTGTGAAACTATATTCTGTGTTAAAACGTCACCTACTTCTCGGTTTGTTACCACTTAGCTGTCCTATTTTCGTATTTGCAAATGACCAAATTAGCTCATTACCTACTATCAGTTTACAGGCAACCAGCAAAACTGATAATGCTCATCTAGCCTATAAGGTCAGTACGGCAAGCTCTGCCACACGTACTCATACCTTATTGAAAGATACTCCTCAGGCAGTCACGGTTGTCTCTGAAGCAGTCCTAAACGATATTCAAGCTACCCGCTTATCGGAAGCTCTTGATGTAGCAGGTATAGGGCGGGCAAATAACTTTGGTGGTCAGGGTTTAACCACATTTACCTCACGCGGGTTTACTAGTGGTGAATACTACCGGAATGGTTTTCCAATTAATCGTGGTTATCCCAATGCACCTGACAGTAATACCATTGAACGTATAGAAGTATTAAAAGGTGCATCCTCTAGTTTGTATGGCCGTGGTGATCCGGGAGGTACATTAAATGTCATTAGTAAAGTACCCCATGCTGAACAAAAAACAACTTTAGGTTTGAGTGTTGATCATGAGGGCCTGTTGCGGGGCACTTTAGATACAGCCGGCGCTTTAACTGAAGATGAGAGTCTTATGTACCGCTTAAATGTCATGGGAGAAAACGGAGATACTTACCGCGACCATGTTGATTCAAAGCGCTGGAATATTGCACCTGTTATTCAATGGAGTCCTTCAGACACCACTAAAGTGACCTTAGAAGCTGATCTGTTACGTAACCAGCATGCTTTAGACCGGGGTTTTACCCGCTACGAAGGACAAAAAAGATATAATTTTGACCCGGCAGAGTACTGGTGGGAAACTGGCAAGAACCGGAATCGCTTATATAATGATAATGACATGCTACAGTTACGCATTGAACATACCTTTAACGATGACTGGACACTTAATATTGGTACTCAATATTTAAATGGAAATCTGCATGGTTATGCAGTTGAGCAAATGGCATTAAAGCTGACACAGAGGGTGAACTACTTACCCGTAATTATAACTGGCGTAATTTAGATTGGATTGATAGAAACTTTCAGGCCAATATGGCTTTGTTGCACAAAGCTATTCTTGAAGGCTTCTTCAGTAATATAATTTCCAGATGAAGAAGCCTACACCTAAAATCTATCGTACAACCAATTGGTCCTCGTATAACCAAGCTTTAATCAAGCGAGGAAATATTTCAATCTGGTTTGATCCTAAGACGCAATGGTATGCACAACCACAAGGCAAGCAAGGACGAAATCAAACTTATTCCGATACAGCGATTCAATGCTGTTTAATGATCAAATCTCTATTCCGTCTTTCTTTACGTATGGTTACTGGCTTTGTTCAAAGCCTGATTAAACTCTGTGGCTTGAATTGGACAGCACCAGATTACTCCACCCTTTGTAGACGACAAAAGCATATTGATATTGCGATAAGCTATCAGAAAAGTCATGATGGGTTACACCTACTTGTCGACTCTACGGGTTTAAAGTTTTTAGGTGAAGGCGAATGGAAGCGTAAAAAACATCAGCCTGAATACCGTCGGCAATGGCGTAAACTGCATATTGGTATAGATGCTGAAACACTGCAAATACGTGCCGTTCAGCTTACTACAAATAATGTCAGTGATTCACAAGTACTAGGTGATTTACTGGATCAAATTCCACTAGATGAGCGAATAGATTCTGTCTATACCGATGGCGCGTACGACACGAAGTGCTGCAGAAAAGTGATTTCAGATCGTCAAGCACATGCAGTAATTCCACCCAGAAAGAATGCCAAGCCCTGGAAAGATTCTAAAATAAGTTCAATAGAACGAAATGAGTTACTTCAAACGGTTAAACATTTAGGTAGAACCCTATGGAAAAAATGGTCGGGTTATCACCGTCGTAGTTTGGTGGAAACCAAGATGCATTGCATCAAATTATTAGGTGATAGGCTGACGGCAAGACATTTTCAAAGTCAGGTCAATGAAATTCATGCGCGTGTGGCAGTTCTGAATAGATTTACGGAATTAGGTAGACCTCGCACCCAAGTTGTGTCTTAAATTTGAATGGATTGGGGAGAACTCAGCTTTTGAATGTTTATGCAACAAAGCCGGCCAATATAGTCGGAAATTTTAATTTAGAGCATACTTTAATTTCAGGCATAGAACTTGAAAATTATGATTATAAATCTTTTATTATTCGTTCGAAGGATGATTTTGATTTAGATATTAATCATCCATATAAACCACAATCATTGCCAGAATTAAATAATATATCCACCCACGACCGTGAACAATTAAAAAGCCAAGCTTTATTTATTCAGGATCAAATTCATCTGACTGATCGTTTAAACACCTTGCTTGCTTTACGCTTGGAAAGCTATCAGCATGATTATCACAACTTTATTTCTAGTACATCTTGGTCTACAGATAACCATGCTGTTATTCCACGCATTGGTATGACTTATGATCTGACCGACCAACTGACAGCATATGCCAATATTAGCAAATCATTTAAGCCTAACTCCGGAGTGGATCGTAATAATCAGGGCTTTAACCCTGAAGAAGGTATTTCTTATGAAATAGGTACAAAATACACATTACTAGATGAACAGCTTTCTTTTGACACTGCCATTTATTATGTAAAAAAAGAGAATGTTTTAACTCTTGACCCAACAAACTCGTCTAAAAGTATTGCTGCTGGAGAGGTATCAAGTAAAGGTTTTGACTTAAGTCTGATAGGCAATATTATACCGGCGTGGAAAATTATAGGAAACTATTCATATGTCGATGCTAGTGTAAATAAAGACAATACCTTAGAAAAAGGAACACATCTAGCCAATATTCCTCAAAATTCATTTAATTTACTCAGCATTTATGAATTTAAATCAGGATTATTTGATGGTTTAGGCATAGGCATTAATCAGCGTTATATTGGTAACCGAAAAGGTCAGACTGCAAATAATACTTATACGATGGGCAGTTATGCAACAACTGATTTAATTTCGTACTATGACTTAAATCCTGATTTAAGATTCAGCTTTGATATTATGAATATTTTTAATAAAGAATATGATGATAGCGCTTTTAACCGCTATGTATATCCTGGACAACCACGGACTGCAAAGTTAGGTATGACATACAGTTTTTAGTTAAAGAACGCAGATATTCACTCTTAATTCTACTTTAAATAATAGGTAGCATAATAAGCCTTATTTCTGATTTTTCAAGTAAGAATAATAAGGCTTCAATTAACTAAAAAATACTGATTTATGAGAAAACATTTCTAATATACTTATAAAATATCTGTGAGCAGAAGATTTTATTAGTCACATTCTGTTTATTGTATAATTTAATCTTAATATCAAACTATATAAACTTAAAAGGTCTAGCATGATGAATGCTAGACCTATTTAAAAAATATAATATATAATATATAGATGATTTTAATATTACTTCATCATTGAAACCATTTGTTCAGCCATTTGTAAGTGTGTAGCAACCGCACTACGTGTTTGAACAAGCATGTTCTTTAAGTCAGAGTTTTTAGCATTTGGAATCAATTTTTTATCGATAACCATGAGGACTTTACGATGTACTTCCACTTGGCTCTTCATATAATCTTTATCAGTGTCAGAAGATGATCTGTTAAGTTTATCAACGATCTTATCACTGTCACGCTGTAATAACTTACTAATCTCACTGGTCTGTGGTGTTAGCATCAGACGAGTTGCCAATGCTTGACCTTTTTGCTCATTCGCTGAGTGTTCACGAATCATCATCTGAGCATATTGACGGACTTGAGCCATTTTTAACTTTGGCAAGGCCGCGTTTGCCTGCATAATCTCGCCATTGTTGGCAGTACTCAATATTTTAATAATCTGGTTATCAGATAAGTCTTCATGCTTATCATGCCACATTTTAGAATGATGTTTTCGATCATCCATAGAGTGATGGCCTTTGGTTGTACTTTGGCATGCAGTCAGGCCTAATATACTACTAAAAGCAATACAGCTGACTATCTTTTTCACTGTTATAGTTTCCACTTTGGCATCCTTTTAGAGTTTTATTATTGAAGTAACTTTTTTAAGATAGTCTAATTAAATTGGAAATAGTGTACTTTTTCAGTTGCTTTGTTAGATAAATGTATAAACATATTATAGCTTTAAGTAAATAGTTAATTTAAAAAGTTTCTTAAAGTATAAAAAATTAATTTAATAAAAAGAAACCAACTATTATTCCTCTTATTTATAAGAGTCATTATATATTTCAAAAAAATAAGAATTTATTATAAAAATAGCTTTAAAATTATAGTTAAATATCTAGTATAAAATTATTTTCAGTAAAACTTTTAAAATAAAAAAAATTCTATTATTTTTAAGTAATATTAATATAGCAAGACACTTTAATTATATATTTCAATTATTCCAATAAACTGGATATACATAATTTATTTAAATAATAGATACTGATACATCTATATTTAAAAACAATATCAAAAAATTATTTAGTTTATAACTTTACCTCGTCCATCAGCCATGTTTTAAAGGCTACGAATTTCGGCTTATTCTGACATTCCTGTCGATAAACAATATAATAGGCCAAGGCCGATGAATACTTCATATCTGGATATAAACGTATCAACTGCCCTGTTTTTAAATCATCTGCCACCATAACACTTCTTGCCAATGCGACCCCATGCCCATCAATTGCTGCCTGTAGTACAGCAGCTGAATTATTAATTTTTAATCCTCGCTGGGCCAAGCCATTGCTCACCTGATTGTACTTCAACCATGTATTCCAAGTAGTAAAGCCAGTATGGACATCCAGCGTTAAGTCATGAATTAAAGGTAGGTTTAATAAGTTCTCTACATATTTTAACAGGTGTCGATATTTCTGATAAAACCCTGGTGAACAAACAGGAAAAACCTCTTCATCCATGAGTTTTTCCGCGACTAATCCTGACCAGTTTCCCTGTCCATATCGCACGGCAATATCAATACCATGTTGAGCAAAATCTACAGGTTCCAAGTTAGTATCCAGTCGAATATCAATTTCAGGATAAGCTTGCTGAAAAGTATCAATTCTTGGCAGCAACCATTTCGATGCAAAAGCCGGGCTGATCGCAACAGTTAAAACACCTGCTGAAGTTTGTGCCTGTAGTTTTTCCAGACCAAGTAATAGCCTATTAAAACCGGCACGAATATCGGGCAATGCCATTAATGCAGCTTCAGTTACCACCAAGCGGGCTTTTCCCCCTGTACTCCGCTGAAACAATGTAATGCCTAGGTAATCTTCCAGACTTTTAACCAGTTGTCCCACGGCTGCAGGAGTTACATTCAGCTCAATAGCTGCCGTGGAAAAACTTTGATGTCTGGCACTGGCTTCAAAAGCTCTTAATGCGTTGAGATATACAGGAGTTTTCATTCTAAAGATTTTCTATCAATTACTATAAGATTAACTGGTTTGTTTGTATAGAACCATCTTTATAGAATCAATTTTTCACTTTATGGGTCAAAGCCCTTTAAATACAAAACTGGATAAGGAAGCTCTATTGGTCACAATTATATTAAATGTTCTAGCAGGCCTAACCCTATTCAGCGCGTCTGTTAAAAGACGTAAATAGTAACAATCAGTATTAACATTTTTAAGTTTCTCTTCCTATTAATCTTTATCAGATCAACAGGATATTTGACTTTTTGAATAGATGAGACAAAGCATGTGGATTAACGCTGATTTTTCCCAAGTAGCTATGGTTAGACCTAACGATTATCAATGGGTCAAATCTCCTGGTGGTGAAGTTGAACGAGTTATGCTCGATAGAATAGGTGGTGAAACAGCCCGTGCCACCAGTCTGGTTCGTTATGCACCGCAGAGCATTTTTCCAGAGCATCAACATCCATTAGGTGAAGAAATTTTAGTGCTCTCTGGAACATTTACTGAAAATGGCAACCAGCATTATCCAGCAGGCTGGTATTTACGGAATCCGGATGGATCAAAACATACTCCATCCAGTGAAGAAGGCGCACTGATTTTTGTCAAGCTCATGCAAATGACCAGAGAAGATGTACTGTCGGTGCGTATTAATACCCATGAGCCCGAAAACTGGCAAATACTTAATCAGCGTAAGATTTGCCCTTTATATGACTCTCAGGACGAACAAACCTATGTGGAAAAACTAATACCCCATCAGAGTTTTGCTGAGCACAGTGCAAACGGAATTGAACTTCTGGTGATACAAGGTGAATTGCTTGCAAATGGAGAAACTTATCCTGCAGGTTCATGGATTCGTTTACCGATTCAAAACAGCCATAACTTTCATGCTTGTTCAGCAGGAGCAATCCTTTATGTAAAGACAGGACATCTTTTATCTGCTCAAAAATTTATGGAACAGAAGCCATGATAAGGGCCAAGATTGCCACTATAAGTGCAGGTTTAAGCGATCTATTTACTAGAACAGGCTCAATAGACTTATGTACGAATGAAATCAGCTCAAGCCTGGTTCCAGGTGGTAATAATGCTACCTCAAAACACTCATTAATCACTTACTTATAAAAATTCAGGTTCCACTTTTATGCTGCAAAATACCATGCACCGCCAGGTTTTCATTCTGGCAAGTTCACAGTCTTTATTCCAGACCATTTCAGTCATGGTGATGACGATTGGCGGACTGGCAGGTGCAAATATTGCCAATACGCCTACCCTTGCCACCCTGCCAATTGCCTCGATGTTTTTAGGTACAGCCATGATGATGTTCCCTGCTTCCATGTGGATGGCAAAAGTAGGCAGGCGCAATGGCTTTTTATGTGGCGCTTTATTAGGTATTTCAGGTGGAATTATTGCAGCAGTTGGTATTATCTATAGTTCACTTTACCTATTGGCATTAGGCACATTCTGTGTGGGAGCATATCAATCCTTTGCCCAGTTCTACCGGTTTGCTGCCAGTGAAGTAGCAGATGATGCCTTTCGTTCCCGTGCAATTTCGTTTGTTATGGCGGGTGGCGTAGTTGCAGCATTGATTGGTCCGGTTTTGGCTCGCTTTGGTGGACCACTATTTAATCATCTGGAATATGTGGGTTCTTTCCTGATCATTACTATCGTTTCCCTGATTGCGATGGGAATCTTATCAAGACTGCATATTCCAGATCAGGTAGAGATTAAGACCAGTTTTAGTGCAGGACGACCTTGGCCAAAAATTGTATTTCAGCCCATGTATTTAGTGGCTTTACTGGGCGCAATTACTGGTTATGGCATCATGATTTTAGGTATGACTGCCACACCAATTGCCATGCATCATGCTCATCATGAATTAGGTACAATTACCACTGTAATTCAATTACATGTACTGGGGATGTTCCTACCATCATTTTTTACGGGTAACCTGATTGTCCGTTTTGGTGTATTGAAAGTCATGTTTGCAGGTCTCTTACTGTTTGCCTGTTATATCGCTTTTGCCCTTTCTGGTCTGCAATTCTATTCATTTGCCATTTCTCTGGTTTTATTGGGTGTAGGCTGGAATTTCCTGTTTATTGGTAGTACTTCTTTATTAACCAGAACTTATACTCACGAAGAAAAAGCCAAGGCACAGGCCATTAATGACATGACAGTTTTCGTGGTGGGATTGATCTGCTCATTTAGTGCTGGGGCATTGCTGGATATAATTGGCTGGAAGGTCATGAATATGGCCCTTATTCCATGGCTGGTTATTACAGCACTTTCTTTAGTATGGTTATCTAAGAAGACGCAGAATGATTAAGTTTCCACAATCAATAATGATAGATAGTGTATTGCAGTAATAACATATTCATCAATTCACTTATTGCTATGGTAAACAGATACAGCGCACCAGTAAAAAAGCCACAGCCTTTATGCAAGCCTATGCTTGGCCAGGAAATATCCGAAAGCTGGAAAATCTGCTGGAATGTGCTGTCTGTGAACCTAAAATCAGCCGTTAATTAAACTAAATGTTTTGTTCCCGCAAACGCAAACGCAAACGCAAACGCAGCACGATGATAACTATACTGAATACACTGGAACAGATTTAACTACTATTTTGACAGAAGGTTTCGATCTGGAGCAGCATGAACAGCAATTAATTGGGACTACTATGTAAAAAGCCAGACCCAATAGTTCTGAAGCTGCTCGGTATTAGCCGGGCGAAACTGGATTATCGACTTAAAAAGTATAGTTTTTCTTAGCCAGATATTAGACAGTATCGAATTATTTATTGAATAACTATAGAATGACAGTTTCACCTAAAATGAAACTGTCCTGAGCTTGATAGATATTATATTTAGCGCTTAGCAAAGAAGAAAACTTGAGGCCTGTGAATATTTTAAAATTTAAACCAAGCAGCTACATTATATCGCATTTAAAGTATTCTAAAATTTATAGGTTTAAGCTTTCCTTTCCACATCAAAAATTTTCAATCCTGTTAATAGAAATTATTTTTACTGCTTAGCTTTTATTAAAAAAATAAGCTGATTTTCTAAGTTATTATTTTATAGCTTACTGCAATAACTCTCTCAATTTAAATTTCTGGATTTTTCCAGAGGGTGTCATTGGTATTTCTTCCCAGATTTCTAAACGTTCAGGAATATATTGTATGGCCAGATTATGGGTTTTAAGAAAATCAACCAGTTCATTTAAACTCAAAAGCTGTGCTGGATCTTTTAGTTTGATAATCGCACATGCACGTTCACCAAGCCTTTCATCTGCATAAGCCACCAATGCTACTAAAGCGATATTTGGATGCTTATATAATAGTGACTCAATTTCCGCAACCGGAATATTTTCTCCGCCACGGATAATCACATCTTTCTTACGTCCGCAAATCCGGATGTAACCCTGCTCATCCTGATATGCGATATCTCCGGTATCAAACCAGCCCTCAACATTTGTATCATTTAAATGTGGGCGTTTTAAATAACCTCCAAAACTGGAACATGAACGGATCATTAAACGGCCGGCTTCATTAACAGTTTTACTCTGTCCTTTTTTATCCACGATCTTGATTTCAACACCTGGCAATGCAATTCCATCAGTATTGAAAGAGCGTTCATCCTTATCTTCAGGTCTGGTTAGTGTTACAGCGCCACATTCAGTCATACCCCAAGCTGATATAACTTTAACACCCAGAGTTTCCCTGGCTTTTTGCACCAATGGACCTGGAATGGGTGCACCGGCACACAGGAAAATCTTTAGTGAATCGACTTTATCATGCTGTTCTGCCACGGTACTGGACAAATCATTCAAAAATGGTGTCGAGGCCATGGTGAAATTCACCTGATGCTGATGAATCAGGTCCACTGCTTTGGCTACATCCCAAACATCCTGCAACACCACTTTGGTATTCAGCTGAATCGGCATCATTAAGCCATACATAAAACCGGTCTGGTGTGCCATTGGTGAAGCTATTAATACCACATCATTTTCAGTTAAATGCAGTCTTTCTGCATACGGCACAATATTGGAAAATAAGGTATTGGCAGTATGCATCACGCCTTTCGGTTCACCGGTTGTGCCTGAGGTAAAAATCAGCTGGGTAATGTCATCCGGGCCAGATTCCAGTCCATCCAGCGCAGCAACTGCTGAAGCATCTTGTTCCAGACCATGATTGAGTAACAGATGATCAAAATTATTCTCGCCTTCACCATTGACCACCACTACATGCTTCAAGCTATCCAGCTTGTTTTGCAGCTGATTGGCCAGCTGGTCATGATTAAAATTGCGGAACGTTTTAGGTACAACAAAAACTTTGGATTCACCATGTTTGAGCATGAATTCCAGTTCACGTTCACGGAAGATCGGCATAAGCGGATTGAGTACTGAACCGATACGGCTGCAAGCCAAGTAAAGCAAGGTAAATTCCCACCAGTTCGGCAACTGGCAAGACACCACATCATTTTTTTCAACACCCAGCTGTTTTAGACCCAGCGCAATTTTATTGGTCATCTCCCAAAGCTGCTGGTAGCTGAAAGTCTGTTCAGTTTGATTCTCGACCTTAACGCTGACTAAAGCTGTTTTGTCCGGATTCTTTTCTACGGCACTGCGTAAAAAATCGAGTATTGTCTGGTTTAACCAGTATCCCTGTTTGAGCATGGCCTCTTTTCTGGCCGGGATCAGAACCGCATCAAAATCCATTCGTTTATTCCTCATTCTTTATAATTATCGTATTCAGGTTTAGACTTATTTTCCTTAAGCCGGAACAGCCTTACGTCCTGCCTTATGTCGCGCAATAATCGTTTTCATGATCTGGGCCGTTCCATCACCAATCTGGAAACCAAGTACATCACGCATCCGCTGTTCCATCACACCGCGATCGTAACCGGCATGGCCAAAGGTCAACAGACATTGATGAATTACATCATAGGCCAGTTTTGGCCCCCACCATTTACACATGCCCGCTTCAGAGGTATGTGGCAGATGATTGTCCTTGAGCCATAAGGTTTGCAGGCAAAGTAAGCGTGCCGCTTCAACCTGAGTTTCGTATTCTGCCAGTGGATGCGAAACTCCCTGAAAAGCAGTCAATGGCTGACCAAAAGCTTCACGTTGGGCTGCATATTCCCAGGCTTCATCCAGACTCACCCGGGCAACGGCCAAAACCTGTAAACCGATCAGCGCACGAGAAAAATCAAAGCCCTGCATCACCTGCACAAAACCTTTGTTTTCATCCCCTAGACGGTGATTTACGGGTACGCGAACATTGTCAAAAAAGATTGAACCGCGACCAATGGCGCGCTGACCATGACAGTCAAAACGTGTGGTACTGATGCCCGGTAAATTCATTGGAACTAAAAGCGCTGTCACGCCATGTGCGCCATTTTCATTGGCACCAGTACGACCAAACACTACAGAAGCATCTGCCTGATCGGCCGCAGAAATTGAAGTCTTTTCGCCGTTAATGACATATTCATCGCCATCACGTTCAATCTTCAAACGCAAGTTCGCTGCATCAGAACCGCCTCGCGGCTCGGTCAAAGCTATTGAAAAGATAGCTTCGCCTGCAGTGAGTTTTTTCAACCAAGGCTCAACTACTTCTGGCTGACCATGTTCGGCCAGAATCTGACCATTTAGGGAAGCAAGCAGGTTGATATAGGAGAAACTTAAATCTGCTTTGGCAATCGCTTCATGGATAATTCCAGCTGCCAGTCTGCCTATGCCCTGACCGCCGTATTGTTCCGGCAGTTCAGGTGCAATAAAGCCCATTTCACCCATCTTTTTGACCAGATCACGGTCAAAGATTCGGCTTTGGTCTCGTTCCAAAAAGCCTGGGGCGATATATTTCTGGGCAAATTTTTCTGCTGTTTCTGCCAAAAACTCGAGCTCTTCAGTGATATAAGGATTCTTTTTCATGGATCAGTCTCCTTATTTGGCATACTTACGGAATTCAGGCTGACGTTTTTCTTTCAGTGCATTGACTCCTTCACGAGACTCTTCAGTATCGTAATAAAGTTTTAGCGCATACATGCCCATGCCAGCAATACCTGCCTGATGTGCGGTATCCATATTGAAACTGCGTTTGGCAATTGCAATGGCAGTCGGACTACGCTGACAAATTTCCTCTGCCCAAGCCTGCACTTCAGCGTCCAGTTGATCAGCCGGTACGCATTTATTCGCTAGGCCCATTTCAACAGCTTCCTGACCAGAATAACGGCGGCACATATACCAGATTTCACGGGCTTTCTTTTCACCTACCACACGTGCTAAAAATGCCGTGCCATAGCCCGGATCAACCGATCCCATTTTCGGACCAACCTGACCAAAAATGGCTTTATCTGAACAGACAGTCAGGTCACAAATGGTTGCCAGCACATTGCCACCGCCAATCGCATAGCCTTGTACGCGTGCTATTACCGGTTTAGGTACATCACGGATAGCGGTATGTAATTCCTCCATTGGTAAGCCAATCGTGCCGCGGCCATCATAATTTCCATCATGCGCGGACTGGTCACCACCGGTACAGAAGGCTTTTTCGCCTGCACCCGCCAGCACAATTGCGCCCACGTTACGGTCATAACCTGCTCTATTTAACGCCTTGATCAGCTCGTCACAAGTGGTGCCACGGAAGGCATTCATTTTTTCTGGACGGTTAATCGTGATCCAGGCAACACCATTTTTAACTTCATATAAGATATCTTCAAAATTCATTTTCTTTACACCCTGTACTGTTTTTATCTATCTGGTTGAACTGTGATGGTTATGAAATTAAATGATGATTTCCGTTTAACCGTTCATGGTTAAACCGCCAGAGACACTGAGTACCTGTCCGGTAATAAAGCTGGCATCATCGCTCAAGAAAAAGGCAATGGCAGAAGCCAAATCATCCGGTTGACCCAAACGACCCAGTGGAATGGCACGAATAAAAGCTTCACGTAATTTTTCCGGATTTGACGCGCCTTCAGTCACGCCTGCAAGCAAAGCCGTATCTGTAGGTCCCGGGCAAATCACATTAATTTTGATGTTATGACGTGAATGCTCACGTGCCAGCGTTTTAGAGAAAGATAAAAAGCCGCCTTTACAGGCCGCATAGACTGCTTCACCCGAAGAGCCGACCCGGGCCGCGTCAGAAGCAATATTGACAATACTGCCGGAATTGCGTTCTACCATGCCTTTTAGCACAGTAAAGTGCATATTCAGCATACCGACCAGATTGATCTGGATCAGTTTTTCCCATTCCTGCGGATTGGTTTTAACAAAAGGTTTAAAAATATCCCAGCCGGCATTGTTGACGAGTCCATTAATTGGACCGAGTTCAGTTTCGGTTTTTTGAACTGCCTGCTCAACTACATCACTTTGGGTAATATCACACTGAATTGCCAGTGCCTGACCGTATTGATTGATTTCATTCGCCAGCTTTTCAGCCGCTTCCAGATTCATATCAAAAATGGCAACTTTGGCGCCTTCCTCTGCCAGACGTTGGCAGGTGGCTGAACCAATTCCGCCTGCTCCGCCTGTCACAATCACAACCTTGTCTTTTAATCCCTTCATTGCTCATCCCTACGCTATTTTGTTGTCGAATTTAATCGGCTGTTGTTCTAATCCGGTGTGTTTTATCTAAAATAGAAAGAGATTAGAGTTATGTCAATATGTTTACATAAAATAATATTCTTAAATTATTATTTATATATCTATCAACAACTTAATAATTTTATTTATTCAATGTATTGACCTATATTAATTTTTGGCTTTAGATTAGGGATATTGAGGTTTCAACACATAGCATGCATATATTCTCTTCTAATAAAAGGATGTAAGTTTATTTTGATGACTAGTAAATGCGAGTCTGTTTAGCCAGATAAGAGTTTGACAGTAATAAAAATAAGAGAGATATTTCTTGCTGATTAAAGTGGTTAGATTAGGATTTAACAGGCAGAATCCTGCTAAAACGCTATACTTTTAAAAAACTATAAAAGAAACTGATTAAAGCGAAAAAGTGATAGGCTATACTCTGCGCGGCTCGGCTATTTCAGTTTTGAGGATATCCAATATTGTGAGTGATGCTTTGTTAAAAAAATATGATCAATCCTTATATTCTGCGCATAACCGGCTTTTTTTCCGGCTGTTTCAGGTGGGCAACAGCCTGGACCGCAAATGCCTCAATGAGCTGAAAATATCTCCAGTACATTGGGCTGTGCTGGGTGCTTTGTCCCGTCCAAAAGTTAAATCAGGAATGTCCTTTTCTGATCTGACTGAATATTTGGGCGTGAGCCGGCAAAATCTGGACGCAGTATTAAAACGGCTAGAACGTGACGGTCTGGTGGAGCGGGTCATTAGTGAACAGGACCGCCGTGCTAAAATTGTTGCGCTGACGGCTGAAGGCTTGGAGACATGGGATAACTTGCAAGCTGATTTCTTTGAGTTTTATGGTCAGGCCCTAAATAAGCTCACCTTTGATGATGTAATTACCCTGATTCATTTGCTAAATAAGGTGAATGATGGACTTAAAAGCATTAAAATTCAAAATCACACCTAAAATATTTTAAGTAATTATAATGCACTTACTTAACAATGTCTTTTTAAAAGTTTGCTCTCCTTAATTAGTAGGTTACTACTAAACTCTCAGTGAGATTTAAACTATAATATTATTAAATATATGAGTTAACAGATAATAAACTACCAGAAGAAATAAAAAGATCCAGGTTAAAAAAAACCATTTTTTAAAATGATAGAAAAATAAAATCTGTAAAAAAAATGCTGAAGTTATAATCAAGAAAAACCAGCTGATAATTCCTACAGAAACACCATTATCCAGACAGTTCAGATATAAAGAAACGCCCATAAAAATAAACGATAATATTTTTAAAGAAGAACGAGCATGATTAAAAGCCAGGAAGTTATTATTAAGTTTTTTCATTCCAATTTGACTGGTCATACAAAGCTGCATCATTGCAACAACTGCCCATAATATTGCAACCAAACTCATTTATTCACCTTACTCATTTGTATTTTTCTAAAATAATAACAAGCAGAAATATATCCTATAGCAATAAATATAAATACGAGGTCAACGCCTGCTATAGGCCATTGCTGATGTAACCATGTATTGAGGATGAAAGCTTGTGGAGAAAGAAATACAGGACTTAATACTGTTATCAATAAAATAAAAGCAGTGAATATAAAGGCTAAAATAATAGCTTTTTGCATTTTGATCAGCATCGGAATGATTAGAATTCCAATCCAGCTTATAAAAAATGTCAGTAACTCGTACTGAACTCGATGTTCAAGATTGGTTGGTAAAACACGGTTGGCCAAAAAATACATGGCTGTTGCAAATGGCAAGCCCAAGAAAGTGAAATAGTTAAGGTAACTCAGTATCTTATAACTTAATGTATGTTGCTGTTTAATCCGTTTCTTTTGCCATAATAAAGCTCCGGCGACCAGCATGATGCAACCAGCAAAACCTAAACTCGCCAACACCCATCTCATTGATTGACTGGCGTAATAACCCAAATGAATCCCATAGGTTGCCGAGCTGATTTGAGCGACAGGATGAAGATTCCTTTCATTATTTAGTTGCCTTCCAGTATTTGCTAAAAAAATAAATTGTGGATTATTGAAAGTAATTAATTTTTTATATCCATAGTCAAACGTAATTAAGGCTTCTGTAGTATTTGGATTTTTAACTTCAAATTTCTCCAGAGTAGTACCATTACTGCCCTGTTGAGGTAATTGACTGGAGAAGGTAGAGAATTCTTTTAAATGAATACCTGAATCTGCTGCCAGTTTTGGCGGATTGATATATTGTATTTCGTTATAAAATTTTTTTATTCCATTTTCGCCATATTGTTGATTGATTCC
This sequence comes from Acinetobacter radioresistens DSM 6976 = NBRC 102413 = CIP 103788, assembly GCF_006757745.1. NCBI lineage: Bacteria > Pseudomonadati > Pseudomonadota > Gammaproteobacteria > Moraxellales > Moraxellaceae > Acinetobacter > Acinetobacter radioresistens. The sequence continues at coordinate 1,804,094 of NZ_AP019740.1, forward strand.
CCAAGGCATAAGCAGGTAAAAGAAAATCATGATGCCAGTAAAGGCCATAATTAAATAAAAAGGAAGTGTTACTACACCAGTAATATGATGTAAATCTAACAAGGTCCGCTGTCCCTTAAAACTCCGAAAGACAAAGAAATCTTTAAATATTTTTTTATGGGTCAATATCCCGCTGATCAATGCAATGAGAAATAGAATGCCTATAATGACTACGAGCGTTCTACCTACTACATCTGGTAAGGGATAAAGACTGTAATGTAATTTAAAAAAGAAGTCGCCTCCCAAACTTTCTCGGACCTCTTTTAAGATTAATCCTGTATTCGGATCTTGTATTTTATGGTACTTATTTGTTTTATCTTGCCACTCTAAAGTGTTAAAGGGCATTCGGGAATTCGCAAGATTCACCCGCCATCTTTTTGCTTCCAGGGCATGCATATTTAAATAATCATAAGCGACTTGGGCCGATTCAAAAGAAGGAGGAGGCTTTTTTAAATATAAAAAGATTTCAGGTTTAGACCAGAGGTTAATTTCAGTTCTAAAGTAGGCAATGGAGCCGGTAAAAAAGATTAAGAAACCTGACCATAGTACAACTATACCCAACCAGCTGTGCAAAGTTGCCTGTACCTGGCGAAACTGCATTTAATGTTCTCCTATTTTTTTATTATCCAATAGCCTAGCAACAAGACATAACTCAGATAATTTATTCTCTTTTGCCATCGCTTAGAGCGCAGACCAGGAACTAATACAATATAAAAAATGAGAAAAATAAAACCCAGGAGGGCAGAAAAATAGATATTTTCAGCTTTTGCGAAAGGTAAATAATCAGGTAAAACCCAAGATATCCATACGCTATAGGCATAAGCTGCCAAGCAGATATAAAAAATCTCTCTAATAGATAACCATTCTGATTTCTTTTTATCCATTGACGTTATCTTTCATGACATCTCAAGAAATGAAGAACTATCTGTTCTGCTATAGACTGCTACAGATAGTTCCTGGATAAGTATTAATAATTAATGGTATAGCTTAAGCCGAAAGTACGACCTTCAGCAGGAATCGCCAGTATAGGGTTATCATTAGTAACTGCTGCTTGTTGAGCAAATACGGTTTTGTATTGACGGTCCCACAGATTATAAAGACCAAAATCTACACGACCTTTAGCCATAGGAAAATGAGCCAAAACATCCATCGTGGTATAGCCTTTAATTTCGGCCGCACTATTGCTATCTGTTAGACCCGCCGCTTTTAATGCCTGGTCATCTTTATATGCTTTATCTGTACCTTTAATAGCTTGTATTTGTGCGCGCACACCATAGCCTTGCTCATTGCTCCACTCAGCAAATAGAGTACCTTTCGTCGGGGAAACTGCAAAAGCATTAAGTTCATGCCAGTTATTTGCAACATCTTTATATTGTCCCCGCGTATAACCCAAAGTACCACCGACCTTATAATTTTCTATAAATGGATAATTCACAGTTGCTTCTGCTCCATAAATGCGCTGATCGGTATCGACTACATTTACTGAACGGTCAGAATTGAACTGTACTACTTTATCAGAAGTGTTATAAAACCCCGTTAGAGCCAAGTTTATGCCATTATCCTGATTTAAGCGCCAACCCAGTTCATAGCTGTTAACTGTAATCGGTGCAATACCTGACGTCGTTAAGGTATAGGCAGCTACATCACGCAGTACCCGTTGTACATCAGGATAACTATAACCTTGTGAAAAGTTGGCATACACTTGCTGTATGTCCGTTAACTCATAAACTGCACCTAAATTGAACAGGAGCTTGTCAGAATCGGTAGAGTCAGCTGCCATTAATGTAATAGGTTTACGTGCAGTAAAATAACTGTCAGTATCCGCCTGAACATATTGATAACGTACACCTGCCTGAATATTTAAACGATCCGTAATGGCATAATCACCTTGTACAAATGTTCCAATATTCTGGATTCTTGTATCAGGTCCCGCACTTTCTTTTTTACCTGTAGGGGTATAAACCAAGCCATTATTACTAGGTTTATAGTAATCGGCCCACTGGTGGTCTTTTTCCCTGTCATAGTCCAGGCCATAGGTCAGCCTTAAAGCCCGGTCGGCTACCTGCAGATCAGATTGAACGGTAGAGCGAATTCCTGCATAGTCCACATTGGATTGACTTTGCTTTACGTCAACACCATCTTTTGAATAACCATATGGTACAAAACGTGCTTTTTCATTACGGTAATACGCTTCAATATTCAAAGTTTGTCCCAGGAAATCCTGATTTTGATATTGGGTATTAAAGGCATAGCGTTCTGTGAAAGGTTGTTTATCTAAACTCCATCCTTTAATGGCTTTATATGAAGGCTGTGTACCTTTTTGCAGATAGGAATAGTCAGGGCCATATTCGGTATCCTGTTCATCATTATAATATTGTGTACCAAAACTTAAGCTTTGCTGATCGGTTAAATTAAAGTTTAAACGGCCATTCACATCAAGCGTGTTAGTATCCATCGTGCTGCCCTGCCAAGGGCTTAACGGGATACGATTGCCTTTACCATCAAACTGCGAACCTCGGCTGGTATAATCTATACCTAAAAAACCGTCCATCTTGTCATTATTAAATGAAGCAGTTTGCCCCACTTGATAAGCTAGGCTATCGCGACGGAAATTGTCAGCCGATGTCAGGCCCAACTTGGTCTGAAAACTGAAATTTTTCGATTTATCTGCACGTTTAGTAATAATATTAATGATCCCGCCCGTTGCACCTGAACCATAAATACTGGTCGCACCTGAAACTACCTCAATATGATCAATCATATTTGGACTGATGCTGTTGAGCTGACGCGCTACGTCACGCGAACCTGTTTGTGAAACTCCATCGATCATGACCAATACATTACGACCACGCATGGTTTGTCCATAATTACTGGTTGTTCCACTACTTGGTGCCAGTGAGGGTACGAGTTGCGCTAAAACATCTGCAACTTTCCGGCTCGCTCCCGCCTGTTGAGCAATATCCTCACCCTGAATAGTCTGTACTGTACCCGCAATCTCAGCAATTGTTTTAGGTGTACGGGTAGCTGTGACCACAATAGGAGAAAGTTTCATTGTTTTATCTGAATTTTTCAGCTCTTTTAATTCAGAACCAGAATCTTCCGCATATAAAAGTGAGGAAATTGCTACAGTAACAAAACACAGACTAAATTGAGATAGTCGCATTCTTAATCCCTTTATAAGAATATTAATATTGATGCAAATAATAATAATTATTATTATCAATGTAAATTTTTTGTTGCAATATTTACTATTTTTTCACTCAACTTTTTGAAGTTACTTTATCAACTAACCTGAATCGCTAAATTTTAGAATCCGGATTTTAAAAATGGTGAAAAAATAAATTGATAAGCCCAGTTAACAATTATTTATTTAAAAAAGATTTATATTCCCCACATTTTTCATAAAATTCTTCTCTGAAACAATAGTATAGAATGGCATTTTTCTCTGGCATCCTGATTTTTTTCTGCGCTTTAAAAGCAATATCTTGTGCAATGTATTCATAAGATCTGACACGCTCATCAGGTTCGCCAACAATTTTTTCTGCAGGCGAATTTTCAAAAATGAAATAAATTATCAGACGCATAACGGCTCTAAAATGCCCTTTTCCGACCACTTTTTTTTCACCTAATAGAATATGCCAACCTAAATCGTGATCTAATGCAGAGTAATACAATGATAATCTGTCTCGCTTGGCTTCATAAATCTCCAGATAGCCAATGTCCTCCCCTTCGATCTGAATAATGTAGAGCCGCTGATGGTCATCTACCTGCATTTTTTCAAAATATGCTGCCAGTTCCGATTCTGGCTTATTGAGTTGCCATTGTGGAATAACATGTAGTTCATGCATCCATTTATACAGGAGTGGAAAATCATCCGGTAAGCTTAAGGCCCGCAGTGCATAGCTGATACCTTTTTCCTGATAATTAAAGTGGTTTGGTAAGCAGGAGGATAAGGTCTTCATTAGATTATGTCTCTTTCTGAATTATTTCTGTGGTTTAGCTGGTGATAATAATCTTCAGGAGGATGTTGTTTAAAAAATTGATCACGTTTTTGCTGTTCGAGTAACTCTATATTTTGAAATTGGGCCACATATCTTTCTGCCATGTCAGGCTTTAAAATAAACACACCATCAGCATCTCCAACTATAAGGTCACCAGTGGAGATAACAGCATCAAAATAATAAATGGCCTGATCAAAATCGACCAGGCTTTCCCCTTCGGCTCTGGTAGTTAAACAACTGACCGCCTGGGCAAAAACCGGAACTTTCATGGTACGTAAGGCGCTGATATCGGTAACTGCACCCAACACCACAATTGCAGCCAGTTGATGGTAAATGGCAGCTCGATGACGCTGTTCGCCCCAACAGGCGCGATTACCGATGTTGCGCGCATCGATCACCAAGACATCACCCGCTTTACTGGCTAAGAGAGCCTCACGAATCTGCATAGCGTTAACAGAGTTTAAGGTGACTGTTCTGACCCTACCTGCTATCTGCTGAATTGAATTTACAGCATGAATACCAGGTAAATAGCCGGTATCTAAAATATGGCCGATCGTTGAACTGGAAATAGCGGAATAAGATTTTAATAAATTATCGGATAGTTCTAACATGAAGGTTGATCACTTTATGGGTGTTTATTTGCTAATGGGCAACTGCCGCAGTATTCATTTTCAGCTTCAGGAAGTTGAAAATAAAAGCAGCATTTTTTACGCTGATAATTTTCGAGACTGGATTGACTGCTGTGTTGCAAGAGTAAAAACGGATTGTGTTTTAAACCAAACCGTTCAGCCTCCAGATCGAGTAGAAACTGACGTTGCATGTCGCTCTTGTAAATGTCATCGGGATTTTTGCGCTGCATCAGGTCATAGAACTGTAAAATACGCAGAGCGGTATTTTCCCAAAGCAGAAACCGTTGTACTTTTGCTACCTGACCGATCACCTGAAAAATCTGATTGAGGTCATGAAAAATCTTCAACATAAATGCTTCATAACCAGAATTTTGAGTACTTAGAGCCGTTAGAGATAAACTTGAAGCCTTAAAATTCAAATGCTGGTCCCAAGACCACGTCGGTGCCATTTGCACTGAAAGTGCTGACAGCTGCCAAGATAAATTTAGCTGTTCAGTGAGCAGGGCATATAGATAAGGAAATAGCAGCGGAACAGCCCAATATTTTATGAACATTGAACCTGAACAGGTCAGGTTTAAGGCCTGAATACGGGACTGAAATTCACCCAATACCATTGCACAATGCCGGGGCTCTAATAAATCTGCAAAGCTCAATTCATTGTGCTCATGTAAATTTATGTGGATGTTAAGTTTTTCAGCCAATATCTTTCTGGCCTGTGCTAAACCTGGCTGTTCAAATTCCAGTGCAAAATCAATATTCATGACAGAGATATGGGAACGCACGTTTTAGAGACCCGTTTTATTCACTGTAATGAAAAGTGCGAAACTTTTTTTAAAATATTACAGGTTTCGCCGATGCTGCTGGGCATGCTCCCTACTCGATTCTGCTGCTCCAGCAATGGACGAATGAGCTGTTTATACGGCCACTGTGCTTTTTCGAATAGAAGGTTCTGTAACTCAGCCCTCGCCTCTGCACACAATGGGGTATGATTCAAAGCCTGCTGTAATTGTTGAGCTAATACGCGCCACAGTTTAAGTTCATCAATATGATAATATTCAGCAACTGCTTCTAAAATACTGGCCAGATTGACCTGTATGCCCAAGGTCTGTAAATACAGGATCAAGTCTTCGACAGCATCATGATAAAGCGTAATTCTAAAATCATGCGGGCTTAAATAGCATGGATCTTCCAGGCCGTGTTCTAGCAACCAAGGTAAATAGATCCGCACCGAATCATGGTCACGCAGCATAAAGCCTGAGAACTGCCCTTGATTAAGGACTATGCAGATATTTTGGCCATGAATTTCTCCCATGAGGCCTAAGCGGAATAAACGTAAATTCACCTCAAAAAAATCTTTGCACAAGGTTTTAAATGCATCAATGACATTAGTCTGGTTCGACTCAAGCTGTTGAGCCTTGAGAATCAGCTCAAACGGATAGATTTCTCCTTCAATGCAATGCCCTAAACTGGCCATTGGAATAAGCTGGTAGGGATGCTGCAATAATTCGGAAGGAATACGGCGCCGCTGAGCTGCCAGATGCATCGGCCGCTCTTCAAATAAAATAAGATTATCTGGTGTTAGATTTTCAGGTTGATGAGGTAAATACGCCCACCACTGGTTCTCATCACACAACCACAAGCGTTTTTTCAGTACATCATCTTTTTGTTTGGCAACCTGCAAAATTTTCTGGTTTTTTTGTCCATTAATCATTTTGACAATCGGTAAAAACCGTAGCGAGCCTAAAGATTTTACTGCTAATGGAAGCTTCAAACTATCTTGTGGTTTGGTCTCAGAAAGCAAACTTCTTAGCGAAGAACTGGCATACAGGTCAGCAGACTGAAATTGCAAGGGCACAATCACCTGCTCGTCAAGTTCTGGCTTAAACTGATCTGCCAGTACATGCTCAAACTGCCAGGCATGCATAGGTAAAACCAGATAATCATCACTCACCCCCTTCTGATTTAGCTCCTGCTGTAACTGTAAATTTTCTTCACTGCTCAAGAAAATTTTGGAGGGTTGATGAATTTTAAGCTGGGTCACGTCCTGTCCAAAGACCAGCTTTTCTTTTTTAATTGCTACCCAGTTCAAACGGATGGGCTGTGAAAATTCTGGGCTAAATTGCCGGTACTCATCATTGGAAAAACCCTCTTTGAGCTTGGCCAGTGGATGATAAGGACGGTCTCGAAGTGCAGCATACTGTTCTAGCTGAATAAATAATTCAGCAGGTTGATCTGATAACCATGTTTCAGAACATATCTGATGATGGTTACTGAGCTGGGTTTGTAGCAAGGTTAATTCCAGTTCGGCGCTTAAGTTTGCTAGCTTTGATTCCTCACAGCCTGAAAAATACTCCAAACGCCGCATAGCATTAAATAAGTCCAAAGCATTGCATAGACAAGTTTGAAAGCCTTGATCTGTCAGAACCTCTACCCGAAAACAGCACGCCAAGGGCTGAATTTGCCAGTCCTGTTTAATGGCTTTACGTACGGGCAACAGAATAAATTCGGCTACATGTGAGTTGAACAGAACAGCAAAATAGCTCTGATCTGTATACCCTTCAAATAATGAATCAAAACACTGGCCAAAACGGGCTTTTAATCGGGTTTTAGCCTGCTGCCGGGTGAAAATAGCCTGCTCGGAAATATAGCCTTCTACCAAAAAACTGTTTACCAGATCGACCAGAACCATTTGTGTGCTAACAGTAGGTGAAAACAACATCGTATTCATCTGATACACTCTTAAACTGATAGTTGACGAAATGCATGTAGTGGATTATTCACCAGACGTAGCTGTACTTTGCTATCACCAAACAGCCGTCTTTTGGTTAAAGATTCAATGCAAAACTGCGCTGCAAATACATCAAATTTTTCATATCTACTTTGATGCTGCGGGTATTTTTTCTGGAAGTGATGAATAATATCGGCCGCCTTTTGCCAGAATTGCTGTTCAGCTAACCCAATTTGCTGTTGCAGGGTGATCGCAATATCACTTAAAGCGACAAAAAATAGACAGGCACAACTAAAATCCCGAACTGCATTTAAATCATCGGTCAAAATAAAGGACATGCGATTGGCTTTGGCATGCTCTGCCGGCAAGGCATGTAATTTAGGACACTCATCTGGATGGGTGAGTTGGTCCGGATGAAAACGAACACCGTCATGAAAATCTTTTAAAATAATGCGGGTTGGCCAGCCATTCTGATGTAGCAGAATGATGTTTTGTCCATGTGACTCAGAGCCGATTCCTTCAGCATGCAATAAAAACAGAATAGGCTGGATCACCACGGAGAGGAATTGGGTCAGCCAGGCTTCAGTTCCATGTGCATCTAACCAGGGCTGAATCAGAAGTTGGCCATCGTTCTGGACATGACTGATGCCGTTCAGCGGAATGGCATCTTCCCCCGGCTTCAAATAGTGGTGAACGCTTTCACGCCACAGACTTCCAATCGTGCCATAAGCCTGTCTGGCATGAGATGTGGGAAGCTTGGTAAAGTCAACAGCAGTCGCATGTACTTCTCTTAAAATTGCAAAATCTAAAGAATGGGCAATCTCGCTCTTTTCGATCAGGCCTTGCAACCAGTCGGTAATTAACGGGCCATTCATAGCGGCATGCGAAGCCAGAATTCGTGAGCTTGAAGTATTGGTTAAACTCATCGAAAGTTTGATATAAGGCTTTTCTGGATGCTGTAAGTTGGTTAAGGTTCTTAATGATTGCTGCGCAATATAGGCATCAGTACCACGGCCTAAATACACCATTTTTTGTGCGGTTATTTCTTCAAAAAATGTATGGGCCAGGGTATTTTCCCACTGCCAGGGATGTACAGGCAGCCAAGTATATTCAGTAGCATCCAAGCCCTGCCTTACCAAAACCTGATTAAATATTTCTGTCTCTCCTTTAGTCAGCTGTTCATGTAAAAACTGATCTGCATCAATTGAGTGAGAGACATTCTCTGAACATAAAGAAGAATGTACAGCCAGCCAGACCAGATGGACCGGTTGTGCATACTCTACGCCATATTTCAAGTTATCTTGCAGGCTGAAGCCAACCCGGGACTTATAACACGGGTGATAGGGATGCCCCGCCATCAAATAGGTTTCAAGAACGTCATAGCTGTGCTGGACAGCAGGAAGCGAAAACGCATTTTGATACTGCTGCGATTGCACATCATGAATAAAAGTCCGTTTTAATTCATGAATAAAATCTTCTAGTTTTGCCCCATTTGGAATAGCCCGAACAATTTCATCAATCACCTGATTTAATTGTGCAACCGTTCTTTGCCCGGTATGGTCTTGGCGCATGACATCCTGATCATCCATACGCACCAAACCAAAACTCAAATAGTGTTTACCCGAGGCAATATACTCTACCGCCTGCTGGTTTCGATCCTGAGCACTAATGATAAAACATTCATTTTCTATTGTGGCTGCAATTACCTCTTCATAAATCAGTGCCTGAAATAACTGTTTAATAACTCGTTGCTCTACCTTTTTAATAGCAGCCTGATCGGGTTGTTGCCAAGCCAAGGTAGGTGTAAAAGTGGAATGGTTATTTTGTGCGAATGCTGTAGCTAAGTGACCCATAATTTTTCCTTGATTATTAATTTTAAACATGAAGTGTGGACTGTTTTGAATGTGGAAATTTCCATGCATAGGGCAAGCCTAATAGCATCATGCCGGCACAGAAGAAAAACAGTTCGCGAATTGCATACAGTTGTGCAATAGGCAGTTCATGGTTCAATAACAAATGCTGTGTACGAATTTGTAAATAAAGTGCAGCCATCACCACGGCGACAGCCGAACAGAGGCGCCGAAACAGATTATTGACAGCAGCCCCTTGCGTGACCAGCTCTGGATTATGTAGATGATTAAGCCCTGCGGTGGTCGCAGGCATATATGACAAGCCAAAACCCAGACCATGAATGATCATGCAAAAGATGAGCAAACTAATAGATAGACCGGCAGCCAGGCCCAGCCCTATAAAGGCGATTGCAGTTAGCAACAGGCCAAAACTGATCAGCCGTTTTGCACCGTGCTGATCTAGATATTTACCTGCGTGTCTGCTGCATAGACTGGTGGCTAAGGCACTACTCATCAGCAATAGGCCTGTCCAGATTGGACTTAGCTGAAGTGTATTCTGGACCAGTAATGGAATCAGTAGCAGGCTCATAAACAAGCCAACAGTATGTACAATCGAAATGATCAGACTGTAATTAAACTCACGGCTTTGAAATAAGGGCCAAGCAATAATCGTGCTGGTTCTTTTTCGGCTGAACCAAATAAAACCAAACCCGCTTAATCCACTTAAACCGAAGAGCCACCAGAATAAAGACTGGGAAAAATCTGCCCATTGCTTAATTGTGCTTAGCCCCAACAGTAACGAAATGATTGAAACCGCCAGCAAGCTAAAACCGAACCAGTCAAATTTCAAATTGCGAATAAGTGACTGCTTGGGCAAATATAACCATCCGATGGCCAATGCTGCTATAGCCAAGGGAACATTTAGCAGAAAAAGTACTTGCCAACTGAACCAGACCAGAAGCAGTGCACCCAACATCGGGCCACAGGCCAGAGTCAGCATGATCATTGCGCCCCATAGTCCCGTTGCACTACCACGTTGCTGTTTCGGTGTCACTGAAAAAATAATGCCCAGCGACAATGGAATCATCAATCCACTTGCAAAACCCTGTAAGGCCCGTACAGCCAATACTGTTTCAAAGCCAGAGGCAAATACACCGCAGACTGAACTCAACATAAAAATACTTAATGCAGATAAGTAGACTTGGCGCTGACCAAAGCGCTGGCTTAAAAAACCAGTTAACAGCAGGCTGAGGCTCATGGTTAAAAGAAAAACTACCACCACCCAGCTTACTGCTACTTCTGCAATCTGAAAATCCTGCATCAACTGGGGAATTGCCGGGTTAAAGCTACTATTATTGAGACTCACCGTTCCTGTTCCCAACATAACAGACAGCATGACCCAGCGTTGGGACAGGTCAGGATCCGAAACAGAACGGGAATCTGAATTTGATATTTCAGCCATGACAATTCCCCATTTATTTCATTGAATATTGAGGAAATAAATCTGCTACTTTTTTTGAAATCGGTGATGAAATCACATCTGTCCGAAAATTACTTTTGGCTATAGCAGGCATAGCAAACGAAGCTTCAGTTTCCTTAATCTGAAAATCCTGAAAACTTTGTCGGCCTTCAATTTCAAAATAAGTTTTACCTAAAATTTGATTAGCTATTTTTGCAGAACGAAAAGCTCCTAAACCCAAGTCAGGCGTCCCGACACCATGATGCTGCAAGTCCGTGTTCTGAACATAAATTTCCCCATCACCCTGATAATTGAGTTGATGGTTTTCATTAATTTCCCATTGATGCTGTGGATTTAAACCAATCTTAGAGCCAAGCTTATTTAAAAAGTCTAAAGATGGATATTGATAGCCCGTTGCAGCAATAACCGTACTGGCTTGTATATTTAAATTCTGCTGTTTCTGTATCTGTAAAAATTTAAGCTGAATATTTTTTCCATGAACCAGCTGGGCATTTTCAAGATGATAATGACCTGCCAGAGTGACATGTGTATCTACTGCTCCAATACTGCGCTGATAAAGCCGTTCATAAATGTCCCGGATAGTTTTGGCACTAATACCCTTGTACAGGTTGGCCTGAGTTGCAGGTAATGTCGTTTTTAAGTCTTGGGATAAATGATAAAAATAAGACATATAATCTGGACTAAAACTTTCCAGACCGAGCGGCGTATTTTCCATGGGAAAAAAGCCTGCTGAACGGGTGAGCCAATATAAATGAAATTTTGCTTGCCCGGTTTCAGGGTTAATCTGCCTGTCAAATAAGTCAATAAAGATTTCAGCAGCTGATTGACCCGAACCAATGAGCACCACATTGCCCGATAACTGCTGATCACCCTGATGTAGATAATTCGAGGAGTGCAGACAGTGTGGATGTTGCTCGGCTATCCGCTGTAATGGCTGGGGTAACTTGGGTGTTGTCCCTGTTCCCAACACCAGTTTTCGAGTTTGATGCACAGATAGCCGGCCTTTTTGTTCGGTAATAACCTGAAAACCACCTAAAATTGGCGCGATGTCGGTTACTCGGCTACCAAACTGCAAATGCTCTAATTGTTGAACGACCCACTGACAATAATGATTGTATTCTTGGCGTGGAATATATAAATTTTCCCGAAAATAGAACTTATATAGACGTTGATGGGCTTTTAAATAATTTAAAAAGCTATACGGGCTGGTCGGCTCGACCAGACTAACCAGATCCGCCATAAAAGGTACTTGCATCATGGCATTAGGTAGCTGTATGCCAGCATGCCAGTCAAAATCCTGACGTTTCTCGAAAAATTGGTATTTGAGTGAGCTCTGCTGATGAAGCAAGGCTGCCAGACTTAAATTGAAGGGTCCTAAGCCGATCCCGATAAAATCAAGCATATTCAGCCTCCACTACAGTCTGTACAACATACAGCGGGTTTTTAAGGTTGATGTAAATGGATTGCTGAGAAATATGGGCTTGTAATTCATCTAACTCATACAAACGCGTCATCAAATTACCTTTATAGGGGAAGGTTTCTTGATATAAAACAGTTTTTAATAAATTACTTTCCGGATATTTCTGGTAGGCCTGCATCAGACAGGATTGCAGCATTTCAATCAGTTTTTGCTCTTCAACTACTCCTGTTATACCAATGGCATTGATCAGACCGAATAAAGTATTACCAATAAAGTAATAACGGAAACGCTCATCCACTAAAGCTATTGGACAGACTGCTTGGCCATCTGTTGCCAGTGTCGGGAAACGTTCTAAAATTTCGCTGGCCAGTTCCTTGATATAATAGAATCCCTGATTGTCTCTAAACCAGACATTTTTAGGCATACCCTCTTCAAGCTCAATTAAAGTATTTTGCTGATGGGCCTCAAATGCCATACCAAATTCATGATACAACTCCATTAGTGGCAAAATCGTGATTTCCAGAAAACGCTCAAACCACTGCAAAGCAATATTGGCTTGGCTTTGACCAGTTTTTCGGGAAAGATTCGCAAAGATTTCGCTAAAACGGTTTCTAGCTTCAAAAGGATGGTCTTGGCAGAGTGAAGCAATACAGGTCACATTAGCATTTTCCTGGAATGGGTTTTCGCGCAAAATACAAATGGTTTCATCTAAAACCTGGCCGTTAACTTTTAAAGCCATCCAGGCCGGATCACTGATAGTTTTTAAATGTGGATGACGCTGCCTGAAACCGGAAAGACACTCATCATTCCACAATTTGTAGCTCAGCAAACCACGATGACATTCTTTATAAAGATTGATACGAATAGAGTTGGTTACGGCGACTGTCAGAGATGTTTTAAACATCCAGGGCGCCTGTTCGCTATATAAAGTACGTACCGAGGTGGTCGCTTTCATCTCCCAACCCAAGGCACCAAAATCAACCAGTCTGCCTTGATGTAAAAGCTGTTGATACCAGTCTTTATCTTTTAAGTAGCGGGCTTGCCATGGATGTAATGGTAATAACACATAATCAGGATACTCATCCATTTTGGCTTGATGATAGGCATTAAAAAATGGTGCAAGGTCCTGTTTTAATTGGTTAGAAATATCAGTTTTATGTGCATTGTCATGTACTACCTGATCTGGATGGATATACAGGAAATGCATCTTAAAAGTACTTTGGGTTTCTGGAGAATAAAGCTGCCAGTCATTTTGAACAAAACCCTGACGGCTCTTTGGTGAGGGATGCATACTATGCCCGAGAACCAGAGCTTGCTCACTTTGAATAAAGTTTTGCTGGACCTTAATTACGGCATCGATCTGCTCTTCACGGTAACTCAGAAATTGTTGCAGAGCCCCGCGGCTTTGAATCCAGCATTCAAGCAAAGATGAGGAATCTAATGCTTCATCATTTTTTTGAAAAATTAAATTTTCCAACAAGTTTGCTGCCAAATTGACCGGGCTCAGCTTCAGTATTTTCCCGCCTTGTTCTACCCACGGTAAAGCAGCGAAACGATGTCTGCCTACTTTGCTCACATAGGCAAGTGGCGCATATAAAAACCCGGAAACTGTTTGCAAAGGAATACACAATACGGTATTTCCCTGACTCTGATTTTGTAACTGTTGCGATTGTTCTGCGCTAGGAATAAAACGACCATTACCTGTTTCTTGTAGATATGCATTGACTAAATGTTGTAAAGCGATCTTATCCGTGAACGATCTCATCTTCATCACTCTATTAAGTAAAAATAGTGTGATGAGTAAAATATACTTATATAAATTAATTGTAAATGATAATTACTATTATTTACATTTTCATTTAATAGAGTACTAACAATCAATATTGCATACATAGCTTTAAAAAAATCTCCATTAAATTAAATACTTAAATAAAAATTTCTCTATAGATAAAAGAACAGATAAACTTATTGAGGAGTTATAGTGAAATAATTTAGGTTGGGATGACTAACTGCTTTAGTATCCGAATATATTAATTTAGATGTTGAGTATGTAGCTGAAATCGACGTGAAAACAGCGGCAGCCTTAGGTTGTATTCAGTTCAGTACAGAAAATTTGTCCCGGTCAGTTAGAAAGTTTTTATATTTTTTAGATGATAGTTTTTCTAGAAAATTACTTTATACCGCAAATAAATATAAATTTATATATTAATTAAACAAAATCAAAAAATTATCAGAACATCTGTCTCTCGTATTGTATATAGCTTTAGGTATATTTTCCTGTAGCATGAATAACCATCCTCGCTATTTTATTTCCCTTTTTCAATATGATTTAAAATTGCACAATCTGCACTATTATCGCCAGTACAATAATTTGCTGATGTCTGTAAAAGATTAACCATTTCCTGAAATCTGGCGATTCTTTGTTTTAATTCATCGATATGTTTTAAAGCCAGTTGCTTAACCTCAGCACTTTGACGATCTGTATTTTTCCATAAGGAAACCAGTTCTTTCATTTGCTCTGAGGAAAAGCCTAAATCTCTGGCATGCTTTATAAAAACCAAGGTTTTTAGATCACGTTCTGAATAAATCCGATAGCCAGAATCCGTTCTTTTAGCAGGCTCAAGCAGACCAATCTGTTCATAATAACGGATCATCTTAGTTGAAATGCCTGATTGTTTCGAAGCTTGACCAATATTCATTTATTACCTCTGGCCTAAACAGGGTTTCAACCTTAATTTGATTTCCACCCTTATCAATATAGTTTATGTACTCACTTGCGGCGCATTGAAATATTTTAGGCGTAAGGCATTACCCAATACAAAAACAGAAGATAATGCCATGGCACCCGCTGCAAAGATGGGTGACAGTAAAATACCAAATGCAGGATACAATACCCCCGCCGCAATAGGGATCAAGGCAATATTATAAACAAACGCCCAAAACAGGTTTTGTCGAATGTTACTAATGGTTGCCTTACTTAATGCGATTGCATTGGGTACACCCTGTAAATTACCTGACATCAATATAACTTCTGCTGCCTCAATCGCCACATCGGTACCTGTGCCTATTGCCAAGCCAACATCAGCTTGGGCCAAGGCTGGCGCATCATTAATACCGTCTCCAACAAATGCTACCCGACCATATTGCTGTTGCAACTGACGTACTACCTCAACTTTTCCATCAGGCAGAACTTCAGCCACGACCTGATCTATATGTAAACGCGCAGCAATCGCCTGAGCAGTATGGCGATTATCACCTGTAATCATGGCTACCTTCAAACCCAACTGGTGTAAGGCATTAATGGCAGCATATGTGGTTTCCTTGATGGGGTCAGCAACAGCAATAATGGCTGCTAATTTATGGTTAATTGCCACATAGATTGGGGTTTTACCCTCTTGTCCCAAACGTGCTGCTTCCTGCTCAAAAGATGTAACATTAAGGTCCAACTGCTGCATGTAACGGTCAGCACCAATCTGGACACTCTGTCCTTCAACCTCTGCCTTAATGCCTGATCCTGTAACTGAATCAAAAGCTGTTACAGGCAACAGATTGATTTTTTGCTGCTCTGCAGCCTGAACAATTGCCAGTGCAATCGGGTGTTCAGATTTTGCTTCAACCGAGGCCACAATCTGTAGAACTTTCTTATGTTCAAAACTTTGCTGAACATGAAAATCGGTCAATAGTGGCTTACCTTCAGTCAGTGTACCTGTTTTATCTAATGCAACAACCTTAACTTCCTGTACAAGCTGAAGAGCCTCACCTTTACGGAATAACACACCCATTTCTGCACCGCGTCCTGTACCTACCATAATTGAGGTCGGGGTCGCTAGTCCCATTGCACAAGGGCAGGCAATAATCAATACTGCCACTGCATTCACCAAA
The DNA here is from genome assembly GCF_006757745.1 of Acinetobacter radioresistens DSM 6976 = NBRC 102413 = CIP 103788. Taxonomy (NCBI): domain Bacteria; kingdom Pseudomonadati; phylum Pseudomonadota; class Gammaproteobacteria; order Moraxellales; family Moraxellaceae; genus Acinetobacter; species Acinetobacter radioresistens. The sequence continues at coordinate 1,820,123 of NZ_AP019740.1, forward strand.
CTAAAAGTTAAGGCAGGTTCTGGACCGAAAATAAACCAGACAATAAAAGTCAGCGTAGCTAACAGCATTACCATTGGAACAAACCACATCGTGACTTTATCAACCAACATCTGAATAGGGAGTTTGGAGCCTTGAGCCTGCTCAACCATACGAATGATTTGTGCCAATACAGACGACTCGCCAATCGCAGTTGCCCGAATATTTAATGTTCCGTTCTGGTTGATTGTCCCGCCTACCACCTGATCTCCCGAATGTTTTTCTACAGGAACAGGCTCACCTGTAATCATGGACTCATCAATATAGCTTCGGCCTTCCACTACTTCCCCATCAACAGGCACACGTTCGCCAGGACGAATCTCAACAATCGTGTCAGTAGTCACCTCTGCAACTGGTACTTCTATCACCTGCCCATCACGGTAAATACGCGCTGTTTTAGCCTGCATTCCTATTAAATGTTGAATAGCCTGTGAAGTACGTCCTTTAGCCTTTGCCTCTAAATAGCGTCCTAATAAAATCAAGCTCACAATCACGGCTGCTGCCTCATAATAGACATGCACTGTGCCTTGAGGCAGTATTTCTGGAATAAAGGTTGCAACCAGTGAGAAACTATATGCAGCCAGCGTTCCAACAGCAACTAGAGAATTCATGTCTGGTGCCAAACGGAACAGGGCCGGAATTCCTTTCTGGTAAAAACGTCGGCCTGGAAATATGAGTACTAGTGTGGTTAGAACAAATTGAATCAGCCAGTTCGGTTGATGACCAATATATTCCATTACCCACATGTGAAAGGCTGGAATCATATGCGAACCCATTTCCAAAATGAAAACAGGCAGAGCTAAAATCAGGGAAAGAATTAAATCACGTTTAAGCTGTTGCTGTTCTGAGGCCTTTTTGCCCTGTTGTTCATTTTGATCTTGCTCAACCAGCTTGGCAGTGTAGCCAGCCTTTTGTACAGCCTGAATCAGATCATTAATCTGTAATTGAGTATTGCCTTGTACCCAAGCCCGTTCAGTTGCAAGATTGACATTGGCCTGTTGTACACCTATCACCTTTTTTAAGGCTTTTTCTACTCTTGCTACACAAGAGGCACAAGTCATCCCATCAATTTCAAGTTCTATGGGCTGCGTAGCACTAACTTCATAGCCAGCTCGCTCTACGGCTTTAGTCAATACCATAAGGTCTAAAGGCTCAGAAGAAGAAACCACGGCCTTTTCAGTGGCCAGATTAACCTGGGCACTTTCAACGCCCTCCACTTTCTTCAATGCCTTTTCCACACGCCCAACACAGGAAGCACAGGTCATACCGGTGATGGATAATGTTTCACGATAGGGAGAGGGTTTTATATTTTTTGAATCCATAACAACCTCTGTCATGACAATCTTTAAGGTGCAGCATACAGATTGACATCATGGTAAGGTCAAGCAAATTTTTTAAAAGAATACACTTGACCTTACCATCATGGAAAGGTTTAAACTTTGCTTGAAGTGATGTTCTATTTGGAGAAAATCCATGAAATTATTGATTGAAAATATGACTTGTGGGGGCTGCGCCCGTGGTGTGACTGCAACCATTCATGAAATAGACCCTAGTGCCAAAGTTGATATTGATTTAGCGACCAAGGTCGTCAGTGTAGAATCAACCGAAAGTATCGACAAGATTACAAATGCTTTAGCAGAAGATGGTTTTCCAGCAAAATCTCAATAAAATATTTGCTCACTTATCGCCTTATTTTTAGAAAAATAGGGCGATAAGGCCTAATAAAAACAAATATTTTTTATACTAAACAATAGATAAAGCAGTATCACGTCAATCAAGTTAATTTAGCGCTCAGGTTGTTTCCTGTTGTTTTTATTTATACTCCAATCAATACTTATATTGCGCAGTGTTTATTCTCTCTTCATTTTATCAAAAGATTTTTCAGCTTATCCAGATCAAATTCTTTAGTTGAATTAAGATATAACGTTCCTTTTGCTTCCTATCATCTTTTCAGAACTTGTAATCTTTTTTATTGCCTTAACTTTCCTGTTCTTTTATCAAAAATAACCTAGTCTTCAATTATTTTTATTAAATAAAACTTAATTACATCATTTAAGACAAATATTTTACTATTAGCTTTTAACATTTATTTTTACTCATCAATCATTTAATTTAGGAACAGTAAGCGCCTTGGAAATATAATCCCTTTACTCACTATACGCCTATGCGCACTTTGACTAGAGATATATTTACAAAGTTATATAAATTATTATTTTTATAGCATTAAATCAAAATTTTAACTCTCATCTTTCCTTAAATAACTCTTCACCCATCTTCACCAAGACTTTTTATTAGTATCACTCAATTTCATGTTATTTATGATACAAACTGACAGAGCATACTTTTTGTTGTTAATTTACGCACTCATATGAGCAATCCTTTTTGTGAATCTATATGGATTTGTTAATATGACACCCGTAGAGTGCCTTCGTACTCTCACATACTGTTGACTCAATTTTAATATAGAAGAAGATATACTTTTCTCTTCGTTCAGGTCAGGTACGCATCGAATTGGTTAGACAGCCAAAATTCCTAGAAAACTAAATTTATTTTATAAATTTAAGGATTTACATACATGAATAGCACAGAAATAATGGCTGACCTCTCCACCCATACACCTATGATGCAGCAGTACTTAAAAGTCAAAATGCAACATAACCATGCCTTGTTATTTTATCGTATGGGTGATTTTTATGAATTATTCTTTGATGATGCTCATAAGGCCACCAAACTTCTTGGAATTACCTTAACCCATCGCGGTAAAGCTAACGGCAACCCTATACCGATGGCGGGCGTACCTTATCATTCTGCAGAGGGCTATCTGGCGCGTCTGGTTAAAGCTGGCGAAACAGTCGCCATCTGTGAACAGGTGGGTGAAGTTACAGGCAAGGGTCCTGTAGAGCGTAAGGTTGTACGTATTTTAACACCAGGTACACTAACTGATGATGCTCTGTTAAGTTCTTATCAAAGCTCTAATCTGGTCGCCTTATATTTTCAGCAGAACCAAGTGGGTATCGCCTTACTGGATTTAAGCGCGGGTATCTTTAAAGTTCAACAGCAGGAATACAGAGCAGAACAATTGGCAATTGAACTTTCCCGTTTAATGCCAAGCGAAATTCTGGTCGATGAAGATCTCGTCGATGCCAATATTATTGAGCAAATCAAGAAACAGATTGATTGTCCAGTCACTAAACGTCCAAATGTTGATTTTAATTTAAATAATGCGCAAAAAACGTTATGCGACCAGTTTGCTGTGTCCACTTTGTCCGGTTTTGGTATTGATCATCTACCTCTAGCGAAGGCCGCCGCCGCCGCCCTCATTCACTATGCGAAAGAGACACAAAAAACGGCTCTGCCGCATATTCGGTCTATCCGTCTGGAACAGAGCAGTGATTTTATTGCGCTTGACCCGGTTACACGGCGCAATCTGGAAATTATTGATCCGTTGTTTGAGCATGGTACGTCATTATTTCATCTCATTAATGAGTGTCAGACTGCAATGGGCTCACGGTTACTCAGCCGCACCTTAATGCAGCCCATACGTGATACAGTCATTTTAGAAGCCCGGCTTGATGCCATTGAGCAACTGGTTAAGGGCTATCATGAAGCTCCTGTAAGGTTGGTTTTAAAAGAAATCAGTGATATCGAACGGGTATTAAGCCGTATTGCCTTAGGCACTGCACGTCCCCGTGATCTGGTACAGTTGCGTCAGGCATGTAGCCAAATCCCTTTTTTACGTCATGCATTACAGCCAGTAATTGATAGTAAAAAATCAAAAATGCTTCATCAGCTTTATCAGGAGCTCGGTGATTTTAAGGTCTTATCTGAACGCCTAAGTTCAGCAATTGTTGAAAATCCGCCAGTATTATTACGTGACGGCAATGTAATAGCCGAAGGGTTTGATCATGAGTTAGATGAGCTACGTAAAATTCGTGACCATGCCGGCCAGTTTCTAATCGACCTGGAAATTCAGGAACGTGAGCAGACAGGTATTTCTACACTTAAGATTGGTTATAACCGGGTCAGCGGCTATTACATTGAACTTACCCGTGCACAGGCAGAGCAGGCACCCGAGCATTATATTCGTCGTCAGACGCTAAAGAATGCTGAGCGTTACATCACCCCAGAACTCAAAAGCTTTGAAGATAAAGTGCTTTCTAGCGAATCGCGTGCTTTGGCACGTGAGAAACTCCTGTTTGAATTAATACTTGAAGAACTGCGTCAGGATATTGCCAGTCTGCAAGTTATGAGCAGTGCTATAGCTCAGATAGACCTGCTGGCCAACTTTGCCTATCAGGCCCGCTTAAAAAGCTGGAACCGCCCGGAGTTTTCACCTGAAATTGGGATCAAGATTATAGCTGGACGTCATCCGGTCGTAGAAAGTTTAAGTAAAACCCCTTATACCCCAAATGATTCTTCTCTGGATTTTAATCATCGCATGGCGATTATTACTGGTCCGAATATGGGAGGTAAATCAACTTTCATGCGCCAAACTGCGCTAATCAGCCTATTGGCATATTGCGGCAGTTTCGTACCGGCACAGTCTGCACGACTCGGACCAATTGACCGGATTTTTACTCGCATCGGTTCAGCAGATGATTTGTCATCGGGTAAATCCACTTTCATGGTAGAGATGACAGAAACCTCTCAGATTCTGCATCACGCTACCAGTCAGTCTTTAGTGCTTATGGACGAGGTTGGCCGTGGAACCAGCACTTATGATGGGCTGTCTTTAGCATGGGCCTGTGTACTGGACTTAACTAAACGTATTAAATGCCTGTGTCTGTTTGCTACCCACTATTTTGAGTTAACCGAGCTTGGCCAGGAAGCTGGTATAGATAACTATCATGTAACAGCCAAAGAAATGAATGGCAATCTGATTCTTCTACACAAGGTACAGCCTGGGCCAGCAAGCCAGAGTCACGGCTTACAAGTAGCTAAACTTGCGGGTATCCCCGCCAGTGTAATTAAAGAAGCACAAAAACGCCTCAAAATTCTGGAAAAGCAGCAGCAACAGCATTTACAGACAGTGGTACAAAATGATCTTTTTGATGTAATTCCCCCCGTAGTTTCTCCAGTCACGGAGACGATAATGGAGGTTGAAAAAACTTCTCCTATACTAGAGTCTTTAGAACAGCTTGATGTCGATAGTCTTTCTCCACGGGAAGCTTTGGCTCAGCTCTATAAACTCAAAGATCAGCTTGAGCAGACGATGAGTAAAGGCTGAAAATAGACCACAAATCTGAATATAAAAATCGCACTATTCAGTGCGATTTTTATATATTGCTATTTCTACCTGCATTCTGTACAGCTTATCTATTTTCAAGTCTATAATTTATAAAATTAAATTTATCTTTATCTCGTTATAAGATAAATGCAGACATCTTTATGCAGATAAGACCAAGAATCTTGGGTTCTATTTCCAGATTATTTTTTTACACTCCTTGAGTTGACCACTTAAACAGTATAATTGATCAGGAATTTAAACTTCTCTCATAAATCTTAACTTCTATTACAACAATCAATCCTGAGCTTGGAATCAGTAATAGATTTTCAAGCTACAATAAAGTAACTCGGCCAAGAATTAATCTTAAAAAATATTGGTATAAATAAGGCATTATTTTTTATAGATCTTACTGTTCATTTTTAGACGAAATTTACTCCTGTACTCTTTATTGGTAGTTATGCTCTTGTTTTTGAATTGCTATTTTTATGAAATTTTTCAAGAAATATAGAACTGTTTTGCTTAGTACTGTTTAAATATCAATATTCTAATTGTATTTCATGCATATAAATAACAAATATCAATAAAAGGAATTGTTAGTAGAGTAGATTTTTGCCTAAAATAGCGCATTACTCATTAGAACCGTATTTTTAGGTAGCTGTCGCCATGACCTTTGTTGTCACTGAAAACTGTATTAAATGTAAATATCAAGACTGTGTAGAAGTTTGCCCGGTAGACTGCTTCTATGAAGGTCCGAATTTCCTGGTTATTAATCCTGATGAATGTATTGACTGTGCTCTGTGTGAACCAGAATGCCCAGCTAATGCAATTTTCTCTGAGGATGAACTTCCAGAAGGTCAGGAAGTGTTTATCGAACTTAATGCAGACCTTTCACAAAAATGGCCAAACATTACTCAAATTGGTGAACAGCCAGCAGACCGTGAAGAGTGGAATGGCAAACCGGACAAGCTCCAGTATCTTGAGAAATAAAATGAGAAAAGATCAGCATAAGCTGATCTTTTTTTATACTCAAATTAAACATTAGATTGCAATTTTTCCCATTTTTCCCGACATTTTTGAATTAGAATAGATATCCAATTTATAAGTAATTGATTTTTCGATGAAGCATTTATTGAAAGGTATAATGGCAATTGGCATTATGCCTTTGGTGATGAGTGGTTGTGTTACTGCGCCGCAACAAGGCAATATGGCCCATCCACAAGGAAAACGTATTTTTATACCACAGGAACGCGTGATTATTGAACGTCCGATTCCACCTAAAGTTGTTCCTAATTCTTACCAAACCTGGCTTGCTTCAGGCGATAATCTTAGACGTGTGCGCGAGTATGAACAGTTTCTGGAACGCAATAACGTCGGCAATATTATCCCCAGCTTTGAACTCATGCGTACTGCCCGTGACTGGCAAAAATGTGGCCGCTCACAATATGCCATCCCAAATCGTGAATTATGGAATAACCAGCTGGCAACCATACGTATATTTAAATACCTGGTAGCGTCTAAAATTCTGACCGATTTTGAAGTGACTTCAGTCTATCGGGATTTACCTTTAAATCAATGTGCTGGTGGGGCCAATTCTTCACGCCATTTGTTCAATTCAGCTATAGATTTTCGTATAGGGCCAGAGTTTCCTCAACCTGAAGATTATGCTTTCATTGAAAATACCAAATTTAAATTATGCCAATTCTGGTCTCAGCATGGGCAAAGCTTTAATATGGGTCTTGGCCTGTATGCCTCTGGACAAATTCACATTGATACTCATGGTTACCGTACTTGGGGACCAGATCTGACCCGTAACAGTTCAATGTGTCATTTCTAATTGAATTTCTGTCAGATACAGGAGGCTTATGCCTCCTTTTTTACAATCAGAAATTGTAGAAAAAACCAGCGAATCTTTTTAGGGTAAATTGAACTCTGACTAGAAAGGCTTACAATTGCCTCAATGAAAATACAGGTGATCAAATTATGCAGCAGATGTGGACAGAGGTTGACCAATTTATTGATTCACATTTAATTCCCGATGATCGATGTTTAGGACGAACTGTAGATAATACAGCACGTCGAGGTCTGCCTGAACATCTGGCAGTTGCCCCTAATCAGGGAATGCTTCTGCAAATGTTGATCCAGATGAACAATTGCAAGCGAATTCTGGAACTGGGTACTTTTGCTGCTTATAGTACAGTCTGGTTAGCCAGAGCACTGGGTGATGAAGGTTATGTGCTTACTATCGAAGGCCGTGAAGCTCATGCTGCTGTCGCACAGGAAAATATCGAGCATTCCGGACTGGCTGCTCAAATTGATTTAAAAGTTGGACGTGCTGCTGATATTTTAAATGAATTAATTAAACAGAATGCCGAACCTTTTGATTTTATTTTTATCGATGCCGACAAACAGAGTTATTCTGAATACCTGGAATTAAGCTTGAACCTTTCACGTTCAGGAACTTTAATTTTCATGGACAATGTCATACGTGCCGGTGAAATCATCAATCCTGAAAATAAAAAACCAAGTATTGAGGGTATCCGCGATTTGTTTGAGGCCTTAAAAGGTCATCCTCGACTTCTATCTTCTACAGCTCTACAAACAGTCGGAAGTAAAGGTCACGATGGGTTTGCATTAGCTATTGTAAAATAAAAACTCAAAAGCATAAAAAACAATCACTATAAAAATATTTTTAAATTTCATTATTTTACATATACTGTCCATATAGTTATCCACAGTAATTGCGGATAACTATATGGACTTTTTTAATACTATTTAAAACTTTACAACTTATTCTAAATATATTAATGGCTAAATAGATTGGTCTTTAAAGATCAATTATTTTGCTACTAATAGCGGAACTGTCGCGTTACGGAAAATAGTTGTAGCGATACTACCCAAGAAAAATTGCCGAATTTTACTCTGACTAAAGGCTCCCAGAACAATGATCTGAATTCCATGTTCACGCTGATAATCTAAAATATTTTCTGCTACATCTCCATAGCGATATTCTACTACAACATCGAGTCCTGCATTCTTCAAGAACTGAGTAGGCTCATTTAGAACCTCCGGTTGGTCACCTACATAAAGCAAATGGCACTGCAACTGTCTAAGCAGGTCACTCACTGCAATGCGGCGCATCATGGCAAGACAGGTCGGTGAATACTCATAGGCAAAAATAAACCGTGTTGGTGGCTTAAACGTTTCACCTACCGTCATTACCGTACTTTTTACACCACGGATAAAGTTTTCAACGTTACTACCAATTGCTTTGTTACGTTCAGCAGAGCGTTCACCCACACGGCCAATCACAACAATATCTTCTTCATGAAGCAAATTGAAACTCTGCTCCAGAAAATCTCCCTTTTCCTGAATTTTAGTACAGGTAATACCGTATTTTTCTTGAATCAGATTGGAAATATGTTTAAGCAGATTATTACTATAATCCATGGCAAGTTCACTTTGTTTCTGTTCAAGTTCTGCCAGTTCTTTCAAGAGCATGGCATTACTTTCAAAGCCAATTACGCCACTAATTTCTCCCAAATGATAACTGGCAGGGTAATAATCCAGAATCTGTAATAGCACTAGTTCTCGTTGTGTTTTCGATGCTATCCAGGCAGCTGCCTCAGCAATTGCATTGATACATGGAGATGAGTCAATACATGCAATTACACGGTTCATTTTACGCCTCTCTTTAGGTCTTAACGCCCAATATGTTTTAATGTCATAACTTAAGCTATCACAAAGCAAGTACTTTATGCGTTAATTTTTTAAACTGGAAAACCTGCCAGTAAAATAATCATTTATAAATATTCTATATTAGAATGCAGTTTTTATTTCCGATAGCGAATCAGTTTAGCAGGATTTCCTGCCACAATTTCACAGGTAGCCACATCATGTGTCACCATACTATTCATACCGACTACTGCATGTGCTCCTATTTTGATACCATCTTTTACACCAACATGTGCACCTAACCACACATCTTTCCCAATCTCAATTCCCTGAGAACGCACCGGTTGCTGGTAGATCGCCTGTTCAAGTGCCATACCATGATCAAATGCATACAGATGACAATAAGCGGCAATCCTGGCCTGATCATGTAGACGGATTCCAGCACGACCACCATCTAAAATACAATGGTGATTAATCGCGACTTCCTGCCCGATCTCAATTGGACCATGTAAGGTACAGTCTGCTGCAATAAAGCTATGATCGCCAATAATAATCTTGCGTCCCGGTTCGGCAAAAATATGGGCAAGTGGTGAAATAAAGCAGTTTTTACCAATCTCTACTGTTTCCATTTCCATCAGATAAGCCTGATATTCCTGCTGCCATGCTTCGGCCCAGGCCCGATGATGGGGCTTTAACGTATAGTACAGCCAAGGCATATAATTCAAGCGGTGCTTATGCTGATCTCTATATTTTAGTAAAGGATCCTGTTCAGGCATGCTCCTGCTCCTGTAATTTTAGCTGTTCCCGTCCCCGGCTAATATCTTGAAGTTTTAAATTAAAGGAATGAATCTGATGCACTTGCAAAAGTAACTCTACTTCTACTCCTGTAGCTGTATAATTTTCCTGAAACTCAATCTGCTGCTGGTTAAGTTCATATTGCAATATAGCCCATTCATTAAAATGACAGCAGAAGTAAGCCTGTTTTTTCTCAATTACTTCAACCTTTTCTGCCAGCAGCAGGCACTGTCCAGCACATCCACCATAAGCCCGTACCAGCCCTCCTGTGCCCAGCTTGATTCCACCATACCAGCGGTTAACCAAGACAATAACATTGGTAAGTTCATTCCCTTCAATAGTGGCAAAAATAGGACGGCCTGCTGTTCCTGAAGGTTCCCCGTCATCGTTAAAACGGATTTGATGCCCAATTTTCCAAGCCCAGCACTGATGAGTAGTACTATGATCTTTATAAGTTTCAAGAAAATCTTTTACTGCCTGTTCATTATCTACAGGCGCAGCAATTGCAAGGAAACGACTCTTCTTGATTTCTTCTTCAAACTGCACTGGGGAGGAAATTGTAAACGGCATATCACCATCACATGTTGCAACAAATATTAAGTATAACCGGTTTAATTTTAAAAATAAAAAAGCCTCCCTCAGGAGGCTTTTCAAAGTAAGTTTCTTAACGTTCCCGTAGAGCTTCCTTAGCTTTATTAAATGGTTTAAGCAGATAGTCCAATACTGTTTTCTGTCCGGTACGAATATCTACCGTTGCCACCATCCCCGGGGTAATTCCGAAACTCTGCCCGGCCTTATTGATCAGCTTGTCCGTATCGGTACGGATGTAAACCCGGTAGTAGAACTGGTCCTGCTTCACTTCATCACGAATGGTATCCGGTGAAATTACGGTTACCTTCCCCTTGAGTCCACCGTAAATTGAATAGTCATAGGCCGTGATTTTTACCAGCGCATCCTGTCCCGGCCGAATAAAAGCAATATCCCTGGGAGAGATGCGTGCTTCGATCAAGAGCTGTTCATCCAGGGGAACAATCGTCATCAGCTTACCATTTTGCGGCACTACTCCACCGCGGGTCATTACATCAATTTCCTTTACAATTCCACGGACCGGCGCCTTGAAAGTGGTACGCTGCAGAGTATCAGATTTACCTTTGACCACCTGCTGCTGGGTTTCAATATCTGTGTTGGCTTTGGCCAGTTCCTCTCGTGCTTTTACATAGTACTGGTTACGCAAATCATTCATCTGGTTTTGCAGATCATTCGCTTCACGCTTTAAACGCAGGACTTCAACTTCGCTGGCTGCCCCTTTAGCAACTAGCGGCTCGGTCATAACCAGTTCCTGCCTGACCAGCTCCAGTGCCTGTTTAAGTCCCGACATGGACTGTTCCAGATTGCTGCGCCTTGAATAATAGAGCGCAGTTTCTTCCTGAACCAGTGCCGGTACTTTACGTACACTTTCTGGAAATGATAATGGCGTACCATTTACCTCAGAGCGTAAGCGTGCCGCAGTTGCCTGTGCCGAAACCAGCAGCGACTCGGACTCTCCTACATTGGAAGCAAAGCGGGTTGGGTCAAGCTGGGCCAGTACCTGTCCCTGCTCGACAATATCACCTTCCTTAACGTTGAGACGGGTCAATATGCCACCTTCCAAGGACTGAATTACCTGTTCTTTCGATGACGCAATCACCTTTCCGGTTCCGGTTGAGACCTCCTCAAGTTTAAACAACCAGGCCCAGACCAGCAGTACCAGCAGACATAAGCCGACAATCCAGATTACCAGACTTGATTTGGGTAAGGGAGGCTCCCGGTAAGAGACTGTCATAGAACGTTGCAGTTCAGGTTTGTGATCACTCATGCCTGGCCTCCTTGAAGGGTCTTATGGGGCTGTACTGCTACAGTTTGCTGCAGGATCTGGTCTCTCGGCCCGTCCATCATGATCCGGCCCTCATTTATAATAATAATCCGGTCTACCAGTTCCAGCACTGCACGCCGGTGGGTTGCCACGATCAGGGTACGGTGTGACAGCCAGCCCTTAAGGTGGTCAATCAGCTGTTTTTCTGAAACGTCATCAATAGAAGCAGTAGGTTCATCCAGCAATAAAATATTAGGCTGGCGAATCAGTAACCGGGCTAATAATAATGCCTGACGCTGCCCACCCGAAAACCCGATTCCCCCTTCCAGAATAATATGGTCCAAGCCTTCTTTTTTCTCTTTAATAAAATGCAATGCACCGGTAATTGCCAGTGCCTTTAACACATCCTCATCGCTGGCCAGAGGCGCACCTAAAGTCAGGTTTTCGCGGATGGTACCATAAAACAGGTGAGCATTCTGGTTAAGCAAAGCTACATCGCGGCGTACATCTGACGGGTCAATCAGGTTCAGGTCTAATCCATCCAGGTCAATGTTCCCTTGCAGGGGAACCTGCATTCCGGCCAGCAACTGTAGCAAAGTCGTTTTACCGGCACCATTGCGGCCAAGTATGGCAATCTTTTCACCTTCACGGATACTGAGCTTTGGAATCATCAGGCTGGGTTTCGGGTCATCTTCACCATATTTAAAGACTATGCCGTTGAGTTCATAATTGCCATATAGTACAGGCCGGTGAATCAGACTGGCCCGCTCAGGCTGATCTACCGGTTTTTTCATTAGCTCATCCAGACTCTGTTTAGCTACTTTAGCCTGCTGCAAACGTCCCAGCACACCTGTAATCTGTGAAATTGGCGCCAGCATACGTGAAGACAGGATTGAGCAGGCTACCAGTGCACCAGTAGTCATGTCACCTTCCATTACAGCAAAAGCACCGACCAGCACTACAATGGCATAAGTCAGTCCCTGGATTTTCTGAGTCCAGGCTGTCATTACGCCGACAATCTTGCGCTGTTTCATACTGACATCGGCAGAGACTTCATTCATATGGTTCCACTGGTTCTGAAAGCGGGATTCTGCCCGTAGCAGCTTGATATCTTCAATTCCCTGTACGGCTTCAACCAGTATGGCATTTCGGATAGAGGATTCACGCATGCCTTCCTGCGCAAGCTTGGCCAGCGGCTTCTGGGCCAGAATACCGGGAATAATCATCAGCGGTACCACTAGCAGCATCACCCAGAACAGGTTGCCACCGATGATCCAGAAGATAACCAGAAACAGAAAGAAAAAAGGTAAATCGGCAATGGCACTGATTGTGGTTGAGGTGACCAGTTCCCTTACACCTTCGAGTTCACGTATCTGGGAGATAAAAGTTCCGGTTGATTTTGAACGTTCGCTGTTTTTAATCCGTAATGCATGACCAAATACCCGATCTGAAACTTTAAGGTCAGCACGTTTGCCAATAATATCGGACAGGTAAACCCGGGCTACCCGCATGATAAATTCAAAGATCGCAGCAATCAGTACCCCTCCAGCCAGAACCCATAAAGTTGGAATGGATTGGGAAGGTACGACCCGGTCATAAACCTGCATGGAAAAGATAATAGTCGCCAGTGCCAGAATATTTGCCATGAGAGAGGCAAACATAATGTCGATATAACGTTTCCAGTCCTTGAGGACAATGCTCCAGAACCAGTTAGCTTCATAAGGCTTGATATATTCATCAATCCGCGCATCAGGTACCGAACTCTCAGGCCGGAGGATGTAAACAGTTTTAATGACTGGCTGTAGCTCATCTACTTTAAAACTTTGCGCCAGGCCCTGATCGCCACTCAGCTGTATACTGACATTACCGGCGGTGTCGGCCTTGTCAATCACTCCCACCTGTCCATTTCGGAATTCAACCAGAACCGGCAAACGCCAGGGATTCAGTATATCGGGCGTAAATTTACTCTTACGTAAGCTTAAACCTACCTGACGGGTCATCAATAACAGAACCTCATCCAGAGTCTGGATCTGGTTCCAGTCCAGCTGCAAACGAATGCGCTCTTCAGAGGTTTCAATACGGTAATGTCGGGCAACCGTCATTACGCCCTGTAGCCAAGGCTGGTAATTTATTTTTGTACTCATGGCTGAATTTCAAATCCCTGAATCGAAATATTATTTAAGTCATAGACATCACGTGAACGTCCTGTTGCCGCGATATTCTGAACAATACTGTCATAAATGTCATAACGGGCGATTTCAATCTCTGAAGCCGAGGAATGGATGGATTGTTCGGCATTGAGCAAATCCACTACCGTCCGCGTTCCAAGTTTATACTGTTCCTGATAGAGCTCTTTTGTCCGCACAGTGGTAGCCTGTCTTGCAACGAGTACCTGCATCTGTCTCTGCTTATTTTCAACCTGTTCACGGGTGGTCCGTACCTGATCCAGCACATCAAGATAAACTGCATTAACTCTGGCCCGGGCTGCCTGCTCCGCATAACCCGCTGCACGTGTCTGCGAAGTTACTGCCCCGCCCTGATAAAAGTTGCTGGTAGCCTCTAGCATGACAGAGCTGTAGAGCCCATCATCTTCATTATTATTGGGATTCTGGCCATTAACTGCCTGGCTCAGCGAACCTCTAACATTCAAGGTTGGATAACGGCTTAACCGGGTTTGTTCTCTTTGCGATTTTGCAATCTCGACCTGTGCCTGAGCAACCATCATCTGCGGGATCGTAGTAAATTGTGGCTCTTCATATAATGCTGATCGGGCTACCAGTGTTTCTGGTATGATCCAGCCAGTGTGGCTGACTTCAAAACCCAGCAAGGTGCGCAGCCGTTGCTGATACTGCCGCAGAAAAGACTGTTGCGCAATTAGATTTGCCTGGGCGGATTCAAGATAAGACTGGGCCTGTACCGGATCAGCCTGACTGATGATACCTGCTTTAGCGCGCAGGTTAGCAATCTCCAGAATATATTGAATACCGCTGATCTGCTGCTGGGCAATCCGGCTAAGCTCCTGATATCGCTTAATGTTAATCACGGTATTAGCAACTTCAAGAGCAATTTCATCAATACTGACCAGCACATTGGCCTGTTCAGCCTGTAATCGGGCTTGTTCAGTATTCACACCGGAGCGGACCTTACCAAAATCATAGAGCATCTGAATGGCATTCAGGCTCAGCAACTGTCTGCCCCGCTCTCCTGTGGTCATATCACCCGTACTTAAACCACCTGAAAGCTGTGGATAATAGCCAGCCCTGGCCACATCAATATTGGCATTTTGTGCAGCAACAGACGAAATACTCTGAGTAATTTGCGGATTACGCTGCACAGCCAGTCGCACCGCTTCAATCAGTGAAAGCTCTGTGGAGACTTGAGTCGAAACAGACGCCGGACTAGCTGAACCCACTACAGGCAACTCCTGAATAGCAGACCGATCCAGCTGAAAATTGCTAAGTTCTGCAATATTTACCTGTCGATATGATTCATTCTGCTGAGGTGAGAACAACTGGACAAGATTGTTTTTTAAAGTATGGTAACTTTCACCAGGAGTGGCGGCATTTAAGGTAGTTAAAGGTGCTAGGGTTAAATATAGAACCGCAGGTATTAATCCATTAACTTTTTTATTAATTACTTTATTCTTCATAAAAGGGTTACAGTGTTGAACGCTTTGCTATAGGTATAATTTGGAACTTTTACATTTTACATATTTTTAATAACTGAACCGTAATTTTTGTTAAATAGTTTTACTGGTTTTTAAAATTGTAATTAAGGAAAAAGCTCACAAGATTTATTTTAAATCTCAGTAAAATAAAAGAGCTTATGAGCGGTTTAGAAGTAGGATCAAAAAAAAGACTGTCTAATTAAACTGTGAAATCCTCACCTAAATAGACCTGCCGCACTGTTTCATTTTCCAAGATTTCTTGTGGTGTACCCTCTGCAATCACTGCACCTTCACTGACAATATAAGCTTTTTCACAAATAGCCAGTGTTTCACGAACATTATGATCAGTGATGAGTACACCGATGCCACGTTCTTTCAGATTACGAATAATATCTTTAATATCGCCTACTGAAATCGGATCAACGCCTGCAAAGGGTTCATCCAGCAGCATAAATTTCGGATCAGCAGCCAGAGCACGTGCGATCTCGGCCCGACGGCGTTCACCGCCAGAAACACTCATACCTAATGAATCTTTAATATGAGTAATTTTGAAGTCATTCAGTAGTTCATTCAAACGTTGCTGACGTTGCTGTTTATTCAGGTCTCTACGGGTTTCCAGAATCGCCATGATATTTTCAGCAATTGTCAGCTTGCGAAAAATTGATGCTTCCTGAGGTAAATAGCCAATTCCCTTACGCGCACGCTCATGCATGGCCAGATCTGAAAGATCCAGATGATCCAGATGGATTTCACCTTTATCCATACGGACCAAGCCGACCACCATATAAAAACTGGTCGTTTTACCGGCTCCATTTGGACCCAGGAGACCAACAATTTGACCGCTCTGCATGGAAAAAGACACATCTTTCACAACCCAGCGTTTGTTGTAGTTTTTTGCCAGATGCTTAATAGTAAGAGTTTGTGGCTGGCTTAGTGATTGCTCCATTAATCACGTGCTCCCGGGAAATTTTTTGAAGCTGATGGTGGAATAATAATCTGTACCCGGCCTGTCGATGAACCTGTACTGTTTGATGAGCCAACAGCCTCAATATCGCCTTTATTCATGCTATAGCGCAGGGTATTTCCTCGAATACTTGCTCCATTCTGATAGAGATAAGCTCCACCAGAAAGCGTAATAATACCAGTTTCAGCATTGTAAACTATCTTTTGGGCTTCGCCACGAGCCAGACCTTTATTGGTATCGAGCTGCTGCTGGAACTTGGCAGGTTTGCCTGTAGCAGTAATCGTACTGATCTGGCGGCTTTTATTAAGCTGAGCCACAATTGAGTTGGCTTGAAGCTTCATAGTACCCTGTTCGATAATGACATTACCGGTATAAGTGGTTATACCAGTTTTTTCATTATAGGTTGCGCGGTCAGCAACCAGTGATATCGGCTGATTACGGTCAGAAGGTAGAGCCAAAGCAGCTACAGAAGTTACTCCGAGCAATGCAGTAAGTACAGCCTGTCTCAGGAAAGTTGAAGTTCGGTTATAATTAAGTGTTTGGGACATACTTTCCTCGAATATTAAAGAATTCGTATTGACCTTTATTTAAATCGGCTTTTAAACCTTGACTTACAAATTCTGCCTGAGGTGACTGCACAATAACCTGATGGTCAGTTTCCAGCTGCTTTAGCTTGGGATAACCTGTCAATTTATCGGTACGAAACTCCATAGGCCCCTGTGCGCCTAAACGGGTAGCCACTACATCCTGCGATAAGACAATTTTTTCATTGTCATTAAAGCTATTGGCCTGACGTGCAAAGAAAGTGGCATTAACTGTCCCGTCCTCATACATAGAAGCATCCAGATTATCAAGCCTGGACGTTTTTTGTTGCATATCCTGTTCCAGACGGTCAACCTTGGCTTTTACATACAGATTACCTTGCTCATCTGTTTGAGTAAGATGAATGCCTTTTGCGGAATAAGTCATGTTACGCCCTGAATTCACCTCAAGCCGTTTGCCCTTTCCACTGAAATAATAATAACCACCGCTTAGGGCTGCTATTAAAATCGCAACAACGTATAAAACTCGGGTATCCATAAGCGTGGTTCTAAGTTCTTTAAATCAGGACATCTGTTATTAATGTGGTACAGCAAGATATTTTTCAAGAAGTTCTTGGTAAACACCTTTTGCATTTAATAATATATCGCATACTTCCCGTACTGCACCGCGACCGCCCATTGACTGGGTGACCAGATCTGCACGGCGGCGTACTTCCACATGACCATTAGGTACAGTAACTTTCATACCAGCAATCGCAAAAGCAGAGAGATCAGGCCAGTCATCTCCCATATACAGGCAGTCCTCTGGTAAAAGGCCAAGCTGCGCACAGGCTTCACGTAATGCTACCCCTTTGTCTTCACGGCCCTGATAAACCAGATCAACACCCAGACTGGACATACGGGTATGTACGATATTACTGCTGCGACCGGTAATGATGATGACTTTCATACCCGCCTGCTGCACCAGCTTCATTCCCAGACCATCACGAATATCAAAAGACTTGATTTCATCGCCACTATTGGTGAGAGTAACAAAACCATCACTTAAAATTCCATCAACATCCAGAACCAGGGCCTGCATATGTCGAGCCTGTTCAAGTAAAACATATGATGCCATAGTTTTAATTCACTCCAGCCTGAATCAGATCATGCATACTGATAACACCAATAACTTTATTTGACTGGTCTACGACCACAAACTGATTGATCTTTTTATCACGTAATAATTCAAGTGCCTCAACAGCACGCGCTTCCTGAGAAATGGTATACGGATCTTTGATCATTACTTCCGATACCGGCAGGTTTACATCAAAACCCTGCTGACGATCAATCAGACGACGCAGATCACCATCGGTAAAAATACCCAATAAAGTATTTTGTGTATCTACAACAGTGGTTAAACCCAAGCGTTTATTGGAAATTTCATAGAGAACTTGATTCATCGGTGTATCGGGACTGACTTTTGGCAGCTCATCATCTTTATGCATCAAATGTTTTACATGCAAAAGTAAACGTTTGCCTAATGCCCCAGCCGGATGAGAACGGGCAAAATCATCTGCCGTAAAGCCACGTGCTTCTAGCAGCGCGACCGCAAGTGCATCACCTAGGGCCAATGTAGCAGTAGTGCTTGAGGTTGGCGCCAGACCCAGCGGACAGGCCTCTGTTAACTCGCCAAGCGTTAATGCAACATCAGCATTCTGTGGCATTGGGCCACTTTCAGTACCACTGATAGTAATTAAAGGCACTTCCAGATGTTTGATCAAAGGCATGAGCATCATGATTTCATCGCTTTTGCCAGAATTAGAGATTGCAATCAGTACATCTCCACGGACCAGCATGCCCAGATCACCATGCCCTGCTTCACCCGGGTGCATAAAGAATGAAGGCGTTCCGGTTGAAGCAAAAGTTGCGGCCATTTTACGGCCGATATGTCCTGACTTGCCCATACCTGTAACCACAACACGGCCTTTACACTGCAAGATGATTTCACAGGCGCGTTCAAAGCGTGTATCAATCTGTGCAGCCAGAATCTCTAAAGCCTGCTGTTCTATCTGTAATGTTTCTCGAGCAACTTTTTGAAAATCAATCTGCTGCGTCATATTGGATGAATTCAAGCTCAACTTACCTTAACTCTTTAAGAGTTGAATAATATCAGGAGAAAAATTTTCACTATTTTAACATAGGTCTGTAAAAGTCCGCTTTCTAAATCTGAACTTTTCACAAGTCTATAAAATTAATGCATAAAACTTTATGAAATATATCGCTTCAGTTATGATGAACTACCTTTGTTTGAGCATGTGAAGACCTGTATGCAGCCATTTGTTTTATACAACTCGGAGCAACGTAAAAAAGTTGAATTTGTACCGCGTAAAGCGGGCCATATCGACATGTATGTTTGCGGCATGACCGTGTATGACTACTGTCATATTGGGCATGCACGGGTCATGGTTGCGTTTGACTATATTATCCGTTTTTTGCGTAGTCAGGGTTGGGAAGTCAAATACGTACGTAACATTACTGATATTGATGACAAAATTATCAAACGTGCCAACGAAAATGGCGAAACAATCCAGGCTCTGACCGACCGTTTTATTCAGGCCATGAATGAAGATGCGCATCGCCTTGGCTGTCTTGAACCTGATGAAGCACCACGCGCAACTGAATATATCGACCAGATGCAGAACATGATTGGCAAGCTGGTAGACAATGGTAGTGCTTACCCGGCAACAAATGGTGACGTTTACTTTCAGGTTGAACAGTTCAATAAATATGGCCGTCTCTCTGGCCGAAAACTTGATGACATGCAAGCCGGAGCCTCTGATCGGGTTGATGTGGAAGTCGACAAGAAACATCCTTTTGACTTTGTTCTCTGGAAACATGCCAAAGAAAATGAGCCTTTCTGGAATTCTCCATGGGGCAAAGGACGTCCAGGCTGGCATATTGAATGCTCGGCCATGTCGACCTGCTGCCTCGGCAATCATTTTGATATCCACGGTGGCGGCAGTGACCTGCTATTTCCACATCATGAAAATGAGATTGCACAAAGTGAAGCCGCAACTGGTGAACAATATGTAAATTACTGGATGCACGTCGGTTTTATTAATGTAGACGGCGAGAAAATGTCAAAATCTCTCGGCAACTTCTTTACTATTCGTGACGTGATGGAGAAATTCCATCCAGAAGTTATTCGCTATTTTATCGTGTCTTCACACTATCGCAGTCCGGTGAACTTTTCTGATGTAGCACTTAAAGAAGCTAAAACAGCCCTTACCCGGTTTTACCATGCTTTTAAAGCATACCAGCAGCAGTTTAATGAAGAACTGACAGATCATTTTAGTCAAATACATCTTGAACGCTTTAATGCAGCAATGTGTGATGACTTTAACACCGCGGAAGCAATGGCTGTTCTGTTTGAACTTGCAAAGGAACTCAACCGTGCCCTGAAAGAAGAAAATGCTGAGCAGGCTAAAGTTTTTTATTCCACATTGCGTCATCTGACCAATATTTTAGGTCTGGTTCAGCATAATGTAGATGACTTTTTGAGATCTGATATTGGTCAGGAAGCACTTGGATTGTCTGAAAGTGAAATTGAAGAGCTTATTCAGCAGCGTGTAGATGCGAAAAAAGCGAAAGACTTTACCAAAGCAGATTCCATTCGACAAAATCTGCTGGACCAAGGTGTGGTTCTTGAAGATACCCGTCAGGGCACCTTATGGCGACGTGCAGATTAAACAAGCCGGACAAAGACTATTTTTAGTTTTTGTCCTGTTTTACTGTATATTTCTCGGAAATAACACTGAAAAATATCTCTATAGAGTTGTGAAAAAGTTTAAAATACCATCGGTTGATACAACAGCTAATTGACAAGCCCGGAACAGGCCTTATAATACGCTGCATATTGCGGGAATAGCTCAGTTGGTAGAGCACAACCTTGCCAAGGTTGGGGTCGCGAGTTCGAGTCTCGTTTCCCGCTCCAAAATTTAAAAAGCCTTTATCTTAGAGATAAAGGCTTTTTTTATGGCTATTCTATAAATAAGGTCGAACATAGCATCAGAATTTTTCTATAAGAGTTTAATTAAGCTGTTCCATAAATTCATCTTCAGTCATCACGATGATTCCATGCTGCCTAAGTAAAATAGCAGTCATTCCTTCGCCTGTAATTTTCTTTCCGGTAAATGAGCCATCATAAATCAGTTTTGAACCACAAGATGGACTATCTGCTTTTAGAATGACATGGCTGATATGATGCTGTTGTACCATTTTCAAAGTTTGATAGGCGCCATTTATAAAAGCCTGTGTGACATCCTGACCAGATGAGTCTAAGACTACTGCCTGCTGATTAAATACGTCTTGTGCCTGACCACCTACAATTTCAGCAGGTAATCGTGGTGTACTTAACCCTCCTGCTACTTCTGGACAGAAACTGATTGCCTGATGCGATTCAATTAAATATTTCAGCTTTTCCTGCAAGCAGTTTCCACCGTTATAGCGCACATTCTCACCAACCAGACACGCACTAATTAAGTATTTAACCATAATAATTTTTCTACCCTCTATCTCATCTGCTCAATTCTAAAGGCAGCTCTCGATAAAATATATTTCTTTAAGTTCTGTATTCTCGAAATAAAATGATTAATCAATCAAGATATTCTATATTTAACTGATTATAAAATCTCTAGAATGAAATATTAAAAATATTTTTTAATTATATTATAAGTTTAGACCTTTATATTTTAATTATACCTTTAAAGGTATAATAATATACCGCTTAGGTTTTTGACTCATTTCATATTATCTCCTAAGTTATGCGGCGTAACATTTCAGATCAAGACTATTAATCAAGAAAACTTTTATTAAATTATTTTCAGGTAGTAACCCAGAAATAATAACAAGGACGACCCTATTCTGTTTCAAAAACACCGCATATTTTTTAGCTTACGCTGGCAAGCACTTTAGCCCTCACCTTGGCTGCTTGTGGTGATGATAAATATGAGCAGATACGCTCAGCGGATCTGATTTTTGAAAGCGGTTCAGTTTATACCATGGACCCCAAATTGCCAGAAGCAGAAGCGGTAGCAGTCAAAGAAGGTAAAATTGTCTATGTAGGTGATGATACGGGACTAAAAGAGTGGCGTGGCAAGGACACCCAAATAATAAACTTGAAGGGAAAAATATTGCTCCCTGGCTTTGTAGATACGCATAATCATGCTTATTTACGTGCAGAAAATATATACTGGGTAAATCTGGAAGCCCCTTCTTTGGACTCTTATAAAGCGGCTACCCAGAATTTTCTTGCAAAGCAGCCTGAAGCCAAGCAGGTACGTGGTGTCGGATGGAACTTGAACTATGTACTGGCACAGGCAAAAGCAGCAGGACGTTCGCCAGCACAACTGCTGGATGAAATTGTGGGTAAAGATATTCTGGCTGTATTTATTACTCATGGACACCATGAAGTATGGGCAAATACCCGAGCCATGCAAAATGCAGGTATCAATGCAACTACTCCAGACCCGGTGGGAGCATTTATTGACCGCGATAGCCAAGGTACCCCAACCGGAATCTTCCGTGAGTTTGGAGCACAAAATCTGGTTATTAGTACACTTCCCCAACCTGACTTTACAGTAGCCGAATATAAAGCTGCCATACTTTCATTTCAAAAAAAATCTGGCGCCACAGCGTGGTGTGACTTCTGTTCTTGTGCCATTGCATTATCCAACAGACAGTTTTCTGGAGGCTATAAAAGCTCTAGATACTGAAGGTGAATTAACCGTGCGTTATGATTTATTACAATGGGCAGATGAAACACGTGGTACTGAACAGATTCCAGGTTTCGTAGAACGCCGTGCAAAATATCATGGCAAATTCTTCAAGACAGATTCAATCAAAATTTTTGGCACAGGTGCAAGCAGTACATATGGTTCAGTCGTCTGGGATCAGAAAGTTCTGAAAAAAACCGTAGCTGCATTGGACCGTGAAAAATTCCGCATCTATATTCATGATATAGGGCCAACCAGTACTTACAACCTTATGCTTGATGCTTTGGAGTATGCCCAAAAACAGAATGGCAAGCGCGATGCACGCCACATGATTACACACGTCAGTGATGAGGCTATCCCGACTATACCGCGCTTTCTCTCATTAGGTATCCGTGCAGATGGTCATCCCTTACCTAAAGCATTTTTCGATACCAATGTACAGCTTAGTTCATCTAGTGATTATCCAGTACGTGAATTCTATCCGATGACACGAATCTCTGCCGTTGTTCAATCTGGCATCCCTTTAAGCAGAATGCTTGCCAGCCATACAATCAACGGCGCTGAAGCAATTTTTGCTGAAAACGAAACTGGTTCAATTGAGGTAGGTAAGGCTGCTGATCTGGTTGTAATGAGCCATAATTTATATAAGCTTAAGGCTGAGGAACTGGAAAAGGCTGAGGAACTGGAAAATGCACAGGTTCTAATGACTATGTTTAATGGCAAGATTCTCTATGATGCTCAAACCGATCACACATCGAAAGAGCGTGTGACTGAGCAACCAGATAGCCATGATCATTAATTATTTCGGGGCAACCTTTAATAAAGTGAAAGTAAGGTTATAGTTTGAATGGGCTAGTATTAATTTAAGAAAAATTAGAGCCGTCTTTATGAGAGAGGCTCTTTTAATATATTATTTTTTCTGGTTATCAAGAGACTGATTAAAAGAAAATTCAGCATCTTTAATAATTTTTTCCAGGAGTTTCCGATCTGTGAAAGCATCAAGCTGTCCTGCCTCAGACTTCGCTTTTCGGTTCATAAGATCGGCTGCTTCAGGATGGCTGGTCAGTACAATATCAGCAGGCATTTTGCTTAAGCGGCGAAAACTCAGCTGATAATCCTGTACGATACCTGGATAAGTCTGATTATTCGATAATACATTTCCGGCAACAGATAAGCTGCATGGAAATACTACTTTCAGGGTTTTTCCATGTTCTTTTAAACTGGTTGACCAGGTGGTACACCCAGGAGTGTGGCCGGGAGTTAAGGTTGCCTTAAGATGTATTTTTCCCATTTTAATGACTTCTTTATCTCTTAATATATGGTCAACTTTAACCGGAGTATAAGAAAAGGACTGAAGAATATTGTCTCCTGTAGGCTTACCTGTTGTTAAAGCTGTAACTTCTTTATCCATAGCAAATACTTTAGCACCTGTATTCTTCTGAATTTGTGCTAAAGCTCCAACATGATCCCAGTGTGCATGGCTGACCAAAATAATCTTTACATCTGAAAGGTTTAGCCCAAGTTTCAGTATATTCTGCTCAATTAAAGCAGTATTTTCAGTTAGGCCTGTGTCAATTAATATAGCTTTAGAACCAGAAACAAGAAGATACGAGCCTAAACCACGCGTACCCACATAGTAGATAGGGCCAGTAATCCTGAAAGGCTCTATACTTTGTGTCCATTCTGCCGGTAGCTTCAAAGGCTCGGCAAGGATATTGCCTGTAGAGACTGTAGCAAGACCGAAAATGAATAAAAACGTATTTCTAATCTTCATTTAAAACATCACCTGATATTTATACTGTCAAAAATAAATAAAGAATTTTAAAAATTAATCTATTAAATTAAAATATATTTTCAAATTATATTTTAGCTTTGGTTTTTAGCTGCAAGAATATTAAAGCTGTTAGAATAATTCTTTATTTTAAGTTTATAATTAAAAAATAATGACCCAGTTTTTAATTTTATTAAAATTAACTTTTTTATAAAACTGGCTACTTGTAATAAGTTAAAAAACTTTCTTATAAAGTTTCTCTTATAATTAATTTTTTATTATTATTTTTAGAATACTGGATTTTTTATCCAGTTTTATGCTTAATATCTATCGGCTTTGTTGCATAAACATTCAAAAGCTGAGTTCTCCCCAATCCATTCAAATTTAAGACACAACTTGGGTGCGAGGTCTACCTAATTCCGTAAATCTATTCAGAACTGCCACACGCGCATGAATTTCATTGACCTGACTTTGAAAATGTCTTGCCGTCAGCCTATCACCTAATAATTTGATGCAATGCATCTTGGTTTCCACCAAACTACGACGGTGATAACCCGACCATTTTTTCCATAGGGTTCTACCTAAATGTTTAACCGTTTGAAGTAACTCATTTCGTTCTATTGAACTTATTTTAGAATCTTTCCAGGGCTTGGCATTCTTTCTGGGTGGAATTACTGCATGTGCTTGACGATCTGAAATCACTTTTCTGCAGCACTTCGTGTCGTACGCGCCATCGGTATAGACAGAATCTATTCGCTCATCTAGTGGAATTTGATCCAGTAAATCACCTAGTACTTGTGAATCACTGACATTATTTGTAGTAAGCTGAACGGCACGTATTTGCAGTGTTTCAGCATCTATACCAATATGCAGTTTACGCCATTGCCGACGGTATTCAGGCTGATGTTTTTTACGCTTCCATTCGCCTTCACCTAAAAACTTTAAACCCGTAGAGTCGACAAGTAGGTGTAACCCATCATGACTTTTCTGATAGCTTATCGCAATATCAATATGCTTTTGTCGTCTACAAAGGGTGGAGTAATCTGGTGCTGTCCAATTCAAGCCACAGAGTTTAATCAGGCTTTGAACAAAGCCAGTAACCATACGTAAAGAAAGACGGAATAGAGATTTGATCATTAAACAGCATTGAATCGCTGTATCGGAATAAGTTTGATTTCGTCCTTGCTTGCCTTGTGGTTGTGCATACCATTGCGTCTTAGGATCAAACCAGATTGAAATATTTCCTCGCTTGATTAAAGCTTGGTTATACGAGGACCAATTGGTTGTACGATAGATTTTAGGTGTAGGCTTCTTCATCTGGAAATTATATTACTGAAGAAGCCTTCAAGAATAGCTTTGTGCAACAAAGCCATATCTATCCAATAGAGTTAATTATAAAATTACTCTCCCCATACTTCTGCCACAATTTCATTCACTAATTGAAGTTTGCGCCACTGTGCGTCGTAAGGGACTCTATTTCCTTCTTCGGTTGAAGAGAAGCCACATTGTGGACTAAGTGCGAGCTGTTCAAGTGGTAAATATTGGGAAGCTTCATGAATACGTGCGATGATGGCCTGTTTATTTTCCAGCTCTTCTACCTTCGAAGTAATCAGACCGAGAACAACTTCTGCATTACTGCCTTGTAGTTTAGCTAAAGGTTCAAAACCACCTGCGCGCTCTGTGTCATATTCCAGAAAATAGCGGTCTATATTTTTAAGATGTTTAAAGATATAGTCTTCTATGGATTCATATCCACCCTGGTAGTGCCAGGTAGAAGAAAAATTACCACGACAGATATGCAGACCAACCACCAGATCTTCGGGTTTATTTTCAAGGGCAATATTCAGGGTCTGAACACAAAAGTCAGCTAACTGGTCCAAGTCGACCCCGGCGGCTTGCTCACGCGCACGGTCTTCTTCACTGATCAAATACGCCCAGAATACATCATCAATCTGCAAATATCGGCAGCCCAAGTCATGAAATGCTTGTACTGCTTTGCGGTAAGCCAGTCCCAAGTCAACCACATATTGCTGAATATCTTCACCATACGTATTATTAAAACGTAATTTAGGCCGCATCATCATATTTGGACTTGGAATGGTCATTTTGGCCATACCATTAGTGCCTACCGCATCATGCAAAAATTTATAATGCGCCAGATGTGGATGATTTTCTGGAAAATCGAGTTTGCCTACAATACGTACATTATGGGGCTTGGTCTCGATACCATGAAACTTTAAACCGACACTATCCTCATACCCTTCAGCACCGATCAGGTTTTCCATAAAATCATAATGCCACCAAGCACGACGTAATTCGCCATCAGTAATTGCCTTGATATTATTTTCTTTTTGCAACGCAATAATCTTTAATATTTCTTCATTTTCGATCTGAGTAAGTTCAGCTTGGCTCAATTTGGCATCAGCAACAGCTTGACGTGCTTCTTTTAGTCGTAAAGGACGTAGGAAACTGCCCACATGATCAGCTTTATAGCCAGCATATAGCTTTCGGGCTTGAGGAGAAGTATTGCTCATAAATCAGCCTTAATATTAATAAAATTCAATATATTTTCATTAAATACAATTTTATTCACTTTAGCGAATGCTCAAAAAACAACCTTAAAATAAATTATAAATATAAAAAACAAAATCTTATATTAATATGTGCTGATTAAAACAACACTATAATGAGTAAAACTCAAGTTAAATTGAAAATATATCAGCCTGTGAAGTGATAGAATTCAAAAAGGGCTTTATTTATCAGTCAACTGTTATTTGAATATTTAAATATGACTTCTTAGAGTTTAGAAAATAATAAACTAATAACAATAGATTGAATTCATCAAATTCTTAGCCAAAAGTTTTTTTATTTAGTTATAGTACTGTAAAAATTATATCAACCCACAACAGCCAGAATTTTCTGACTCTGCAAATGCCTTTTAATAGACTCCAATTTTTATCCGTATTTAATAATTCTATTGCTGGTGTTATTTGTAACAAATGTCATTACTCATGAGTAGCAACTATGGGGTATTAACTAATTCAGCTCTTGATACAGTTTGACCTGCATGAGAAACAGCGATGCTCTTGTCATAGGTGTATTATGTAATTTATTTTTCAGACCTTATTCTTCTGCAGTACATATTAACCTAATGATGAAATATAGATAGTTTTTAATTCAGTTATAGGCGCAGGACGGGCATAAAAATAACCTTGTAAAAGATCGCAGCCCTGCTGGTAGAGAAAGGCCGCCTGTTTCAGGGTTTCGACTCCCTCGGCTACAACTTCCAGGTTTAATTGATGAGCCAGATGGATAATAGACTGAACTATCGCAGCATCCTGGTCACTCTCTGTAAGATGCTCAATAAAACTTCGATCCAGTTTGATCTGGTTAATTGGTAAACGTCGTAAATAGCTCAAACTGGAATAACCTGTACCAAAGTCATCTATAGATACCTGTACCCCTAGCTCTCGTATAGATTTTAAAATTTCAATAGCACGGTCAGCGCCAATAATTACCATACCCTCAGTGACTTCTATTTTGAGAAGCTCAGGTGTTAATTTGCTAATTTCCAGTGCATGTTCCAGTTCTTGCAAGAAACCTGCTCTACGAAACTGTAAAGGCGAAATATTAACCGAAACAGTAAGCTGACTCTGATGAGTCTTATTCCATTCAGCAATATCCATACAGGCTTTTTTGAGCACCCATTGTCCAATTGCAACAATCTGTCCCGTTCTTTCAGCTAAAGGAATAAAAATATCAGGAAAAATATATCCCCGCTGTGGATGATTCCAGCGGATGAGTGCTTCCACGCCTTTGACCAGACCTGTTGCAGGATTAATCAAGGGTTGGTAAAAGAGGTTAAATTGATTATCGTTTAAAGCTTCCATCAGCTCTAGGCGTAAGTGCGCGTAGTCAATTACTGGCATAACTTTTTTATTGGCTTCTTCATACCAGTGCCAGGTATTACGACCTTGTCTTTTTGCTTCTTTCATGGCTAAAACAGCATGATATAAAAGTTCTGACGAACGCTGTATAGAACAGTCATCAGCGACAATACCAATACTGGCACTCAGATGGATTTTATGCTCATCAATTTGAAAAGGTTGTGTAAAGAGTTTTAGAATCTCTTCAGCAGTTGTAATTACTTCTGACCGTTTATTTCGATTCACCATTAATAACGCAAACTCATCACCTGCAAAACGGCCCAGGAAATCGCCAGTTTGTAAAAGTGCTTGCAGGCGATCGCTTACACTTTTAATAATCTGGTCACCAATCAGGTGCCCCAGACTATCATTGAGCGGCTTAAAATCGTCTAGGTCAATATAACAAAGGAATAAGGGCTTAGAACTATGATGTTGAGTTTTGAAGGCCTGCTGTAAGTTGGTTTCAAAGGTCTGCCGGTTAGCTAGACCAGTCAAATGATCATGACTATGCTGATGGGTAATATAGTCTTCATGAATACGCTGTTGAGTAATATCTTCCTGAATTCCCAAAAAATGTGTACATCTACCTGCCTCATCAAAAACCGGACCCAACATTAAACGGTTCCAGAACCAGCTCCCGTCTTTACGATAATTTTTAACGGTTACTTGTATTTCTTTGTGTTCCTTTAAAGCCCGCTGTACTAAAGCAATCTTTTCAGCTTCTGTCTCCGGCCCTTGCAAAAAGTGGCATGTCTTGCCCATAACATCTTCTTCGGTATAACCCGTCATATGTAAAAAGGCTGGATTAACATAAACGATTTTTCGCTCGGCGGTAGCATCCGTAATTATAATTCCATTAGGACTGGCATTCACTCCACGTTTTAATAACCGCAAGTGTTCCTGATTTTTACGCCGTAATGTAATATCACGGGCAATACCGAATACTCCCGTTACCTGATGATTTTGTTTAATCGGTAAATTAGTCAGATCGAGCCAGATCATTTCACCAGAAGCATGATAAGCCGGAATTTCATAGTATTGTGCATTTCCCTGCATTGCCTCTTTAAACGCTTTATCTGCAATATCACGATATTCAGCAGGTAAAAATGAACTGTAATGCTTTCCCCTGATTTGCTCATCAGAAAAACCAATAATTTTACGAGAGGCAATATTTGTACTCACCATGATACCTTGCGTATCAATTTCAAAAATTGCATCAGGGTGATAAGTATAAAAAGAACTATATTTTTCGCTTATTGCAATTCTCTGCTTGCGTTCAAGGTCAAGTTCGATTGCCAAGGCAACCATGGCCGCAGCCTGTTTTAATAACTTGATATTATGATCAGTAGGTTTTCTTAATGTCCGATAATAAGTTGCAAACGTCCCGTAAAGAGTTCCCCGTGCACTAAGAATAGGCGTCGACCAGCAGGTATAAAGCTTTTCGAGCTTGATCGAGGCCTGATAGGGAGTCCAGTAAATATCTTTCAATAAATTTTCACTGACGACCATTTTACGCAAATATGCTGCCCTGCCACATGTTCTTTCATCTGGTGCAATATTTATATTGTCTATGGTCTCCCCATACTGTTTAGAAAAATTCTGCTTGCCGCTAGTAAATTTCAGAATTTGTTCCTGTTCAGAATAAAGCATAATTGCTACAAGAACATTTGAAATGCGGGACTCTAGCCAGGTACTTGCCGCGCTTAAAATAAGATGAAGTTCAGTATGCTGACCAATCAGATTAAAAATATGGTAAGTATCGTGGTCATCACAATTGTTATTCATTTAGAATCCCTAACCTCCTTGGCTCTCTTACATTCTAGCTTTATCCCTAGCCTTATTATTATAACAAACTACCTTAATTCACCATTTTTCTACATTAGTTGCCTATTTTTTGTTTTTAGAAAGTAATCTTGATTCAGTTTTACCATTTTTTATCTGCTGAAATCTAGCTCCAAGAAGGTTTTAATTAGAATTAAATCAATCTGGCCCTGATCCAGCTTCATAGTTTAATTTTTTACATAATTAAAATTTTAATAAAATCTATTAGACTTTTATACTAAAGATATAAATGTATAGATATTAGCTTTAAGTTAATTTAAATAATATAGGTTAATACTTATTAATTTCTTATAAATATAAATTTTAAATTTATTTCTTAAGCAAAATAGAATAATTAAAATATATTACCTTATACCATTTATAAATTTTAATTTACATAAAGATAATAAAACTATATAAAAATAGATTTCAATCGAATATATATAATTTTCTAAGGCCGCTTTATATTGGGGCTTAAATTAGTTCTATTTCTAAAAATTTACATAAATTTTAAATTAGATCAAGAATTTTATTTAAATATTAATTTATATTTTTCAGCAAATTAATATATTTTATTTTTTATTTAGAAAACTGGCACTACTTTTGCTAAGCATTTAGACAGACACAAAATAAAAACAGGAGTGTTTGTGATGCATAACTCATCAGCAACAGATGTACTAGAGAATAGTCCTTCTTCTGCCGCCAATGAAACCCTAGAGGATTATACGTTACGTTATGCGCCTCACAGTTTTAGACGCTGGAGTCCAAAGGTAGTAGCCATTACAGCATTAGGCGGAATTGCTTATCTGGCAGATTTTTCTATTGGTGCCAGTATCGGCATGGCATATGGTACTACAAATGCAGTGTTTTCAATTCTATTTGCGGCGCTCATTATTTTTTTAACAGGTATTCCACTGGCTTATTATGCAGCACGTTACAATATTGATCTGGACCTGATTACACGTGGAGCTGGATTTGGCTACTTTGGTTCAGTGCTAACCAGTATCATCTTTGCCAGTTTTACCTTTATTTTCTTTGCGCTTGAGGGATCAATTATGGCGCAAGGCTTGTTACTGGGTTTAGGTATTCCCCTCTGGGCAGGCTATCTGGTCTCTACCGTGCTGGTTATTCCACTAGTTATTTATGGTATGAAAGCTCTCACTAAATTACAGGTCTGGACTACCCCAATCTGGCTGATACTGATGATCGGACCGGTCGCTTATCTGATTTATCAGGAACCTGATCTGATAAGCCAGTTTGCTGCTTATGGCGGAAATGAGGGATTTGCAGTATTAGACATGGCAGCAATCATGCTGGGTGCAGGAATCTGTCTTTCACTCATCATGCAAATTGGTGAACAGATTGATTACCTGCGTTTTATGCCCGCTAAAACTAAGGAAAATAGTAAATCCTGGTGGATCGCAGTAATTTCTGCAGGTCCGGGCTGGGTCATTTTGGGTGCAATCAAGCAAATTATTGGGGCATTTTTAGGTTTTTATCTTCTTACAAAAATTCCAGGTGTAAACAGTACTGAACCTGTGCAACAGTTCAATGCAGCATTCCATGACATGTTACCAGGCTGGCTGGCTCTCAGTCTTGCTGTCATTCTGGTGGTAATTTCACAGATCAAAATCAATGTTACCAATGCCTATTCAGGATCACTGGCTTGGACGAGTGCTTATACCCGTATTACCAAGCATTATCCGGGTCGGATTATCTTTGTGATGGTCAATCTGGCCATTGCACTGGCACTGATGGAAGGCAATATGTTTGCAGTTTTAGGTAAAATCCTAGGTTTTTACTCTAACTTTGCAATAGCCTGGGTAGTGGTGGTCGCGACTGATATTGCTATTAATAAATATGTACTAAAGCTTTCTCCTAAAGAGCCTGAATACCGCCGTGACATGCTTTATAACATTAACCCGGTAGGCATGGTGTCATTTCTGGTAGCGGCTGGTTTATCTATTGCGGCATTCTTTGGCCTGCTTGGTGAATTTCTGGCACCTTATTCCCCTCTGATTGCACTGTTGGTAGCTTTTATCCTGACGCCCCTGATGGGTTTACTGACCAAGGGCAAATACTATATTAAAAATACTAATGATGGCCTGAAAGAGGCACGCTACGATACAGAAGGGACACCGGTAGCAACTGTCTATCACTGTGTAGCATGTAATGAAAATTATGAACGGCCAGATGTGATGTATTCGCATCGGCACAGTGGAGTGATCTGTTCTTTGTGCAAAACAATGGAAAAATAATAAATATAAGAGAACAAGAATAAAAATAAAGAAAATAATAAAATCATACATCAGGCTTCTATTTAGAAGCCTATTTTTATTGCCAGATATTAATATTTTGTACTGATTAATTTATTTCGAAGTATTTATTATTAATCTTTTAAAATAATTAATTCACTCTTATTTTAAATTTAATGATAATTAAAAATGAAATATCTTATATTTGAATAATTAAACATCTCTATTATTAAATTCTTCAGCTACTTTAGACTATAGCGATAATTAACTTGATATAGATAATGCTAATTTTCTAAAGCTGATTACTCATGCCTTAACTTGATACAAGGCAAGATGCATAGCTGCCTGTATCCATAGAATTTCAGAAGAGTTAAGAGCCAAACAAGTATTTAGCTCTTAAACAGCAGGAAATAAGAAAAACTAAGCAAGGCCTATCAGGGCCACAATTGCTGCACACGCCCCAACAATTTTTTTGCCATAAGGAATATAGCGTGTAATCAATGCTCCAAGGCCCAAGCCTGCGGTATAAATCAAAGACATCGCTATTATCATACCTGAAACAAGTCCGGCGATATGGCCTGAATGACCGAGCTCATTACCATGAGCAATACCATGAAAAGTCACCAGTAATGCTGTAGCCACAGGTAAAATTATTCTGGATTTTGACCATAGTGCAAGAGTAACCATCAACAGTGAGGCAATAATGCCATACTCGGCAAGACTGCTCGAAAATAACTGTTGCTGACCCAGCACGAAACCAAATACCAGTGCGGTAGCCATACTGGCCATGCCAAGTATTTTCCACTGTCTGGCTGCGGACCAAAGTAAAACGCCCAACGCCAGTGCCATAATCATATGGTCCATGCCTGTAAAAGGATGCAGGAAACCCGCGCTAAAACCTGAGTGATGGTCATGCCCCGGATGTGCCTGACTGACTGCCGGTATCAGGCCAAGCATTATTAAACTGGCTCTTTGAATGATATTTTTCATATAAGTGTCCTCAGGCTTTAAATAGTCCTTGTTTTTCAATAAATTCTATAATTTCATTTAAACCATCTTGGGTTTTCATGTTGGAAAATAAAAATGGTTTTTCACCACGCATACGTTTGGCGTCTTGGTCCATAACGTCCAGATTTGCTCCAACCATTGGCGCCAGATCAGTTTTATTGATAATCAGAAGATCAGATTTAGTAATTCCCGGCCCGCCTTTACGTGGAATTTTTTCTCCTCCTGCAACATCGATGACATATAGTGTCAGATCAGAAAGTTCAGGACTAAACGTTGCGGCCAGATTATCTCCACCACTTTCAATAATGATCAGTTCCAGTCCATCAAACTTCTCACATAAATCATCAATCGCTGCCAGATTAATTGAAGCATCCTCACGAATAGCGGTATGCGGACAGCCTCCTGTCTCTACCCCGACAATACGATCTGGACTCATAGCCTCATGACGGGTCAGGAAGTTTGAATCTTCCTTGGTGTAGATATCATTAGTGACCACGGCCATATTGTATTTATCCCGTAAGACACGGCATAGATTCAAGGTAAGAGCTGTTTTACCTGAACCCACCGGTCCGCCAATGCCTACTCTTAATGGACTACGTTCTGTCATCTTGTTTTCCTTTTTAATTTCACAACTTACTTTGAATTTTTAAACCAGCGCTTCATTCATGACCTAAATAAACGTGAATATTGGGTTTCATGTGCCATACTCAGCATGGCATATTGCGGCAAACTGCTACTCAGTTCATCATCCTGTAGTGTTAAAGCCTGCTCTACCGCCTGCGGGATCAGTTTATGCAGCTGCCATAGAATGCGCTGGCCACTCATCTGTCCAAGTGGAATAGTCTTGACTGCTGCCAGTACCTGATTTTCCAGAACACTAAAGCTATAAGCAGTTAAGACATCAGCTATATTTAGTTGTAGTTGGCCACATAACTGGGCATATACCGGAACAAAACCAAACTGTTTTTTAACAGTTACTGGAAGTTTTAGAACATCTCGTATCCAGGCATTTAGGGAAAACGCCAGTTGCTGTGACTCCGCCAGCAATTCTCTGCTTTCACGACTGGCACGATATAAGTTTGCCCAGTATAAAAATTGCTCTTCATTGGCGTAAAACTGTATCAGGCGTTGAAGTACGGGCAATTCAAAGCGTACTAGCAGCATTTCAAGTACTTCTTCAAAATAGGCAATACTAGAAACTTCATCATGAATAAAGCCCTGATCAATCGCACTTTCCACCCCCTGCGAATAGCAGTAAGCGCCTACCGGCAAGGCTGTAGAAGAGAGTGTTAGCAGTTTGAGAAGCTGGCTGGCATTAGTGATGGCCATGAGCATGTAAAGCTTTAATTGGACTTAGACGATGTTCATGACTGTGTTGTGCATAGGCACCACTTTCTGGTTCAAAAGGATGCTCGATCTCAGCAACGGTTAGACCCAGTCCTGTAACCATTTCTGCCAGCACATGGTCAGGTTCAAAATATAAAGCGCTAGGTGTGAGCATCAGCGGAACATGACGGTTACCTAGGTGATAGGCTGCTTTTACCAAATCAAAGTCGCTCTGGGCGATCACCTGCATCAAATGTTCAGGTTTGGCATCTATACGCAAAATATCACCCTGCTCTGTGGCAATAAATGAACCACTTCTTAAAATACCTGTACGAGGTAAATCTGCACCAATATCGATACCTGAATTTAAGGTCGCACGAAAACGGCTTTTTTGACGGGTATCAAATGTCAGCTCAACAATTTCAAAGGAACTGTTATGTTGAATAGTCTCTAATCGCTGGGTATAGATTTTCATGCTTATCCTTTTTAAAGCAAAGATCCCTAACAATTGAATGTTTCATGATTCTCATATCAACTGTCAGTAGTTTTACGCCTCAAAATTAAGCATTTTTCGTGCCAATAAGGTTTTTATTGGTGCATTTATTTCCTGAACTCCCCAATTAATTTAGCAAGTTGTTCCATTCCATCAAATGTAGTCGGAATTTTATCGTCAGAAGACACAAGTGGTGAGAAGATTATGTTCTCAAACTTTTCAAAACCAGATGAGTTTTTCTTATGTAACTTTTCAGAGTCTTCTGCATAGTTATAAATAAATTGGCAGAGCGCCATTCGTAGTTCAAGTTGCATCATTTGAGATTGAACCGAACGAACATGCTGTAGTCCTACTCTCACGAAATAAAAAACAATAATCATGAATGTAGTAACGGGTAATGATAAATAAATAATAAATTTAAGTCCTTGCTCACCTAAACTAAAATATAAAAAGCGCGAGTGAGCATAACGGCGTAAAAAATAACATTGCACCAAAAGCAGAATATCCCTCCTTCCTACTTTTCAATTCCTCTTTTTTCTGTTCATAGCGTTGCTTAAACCACTTATTTAAAAGAACAAAATCATATTTAGTTTTATATTCTTCAAGTTTATTTTCTAAATTTTCTACTTCATCTCGCTTAGTTTCGAATGTACTATTCCAAGTATTGATAGCATTATTAGCTTCATTTAACTTACTATTTAATTCCGCTACATTTTTAATTTCATTTGAATGAAATAACTCTTTAAAAATTTGGAATGGTAAATCTCTTTCAGCAAATCCAACATAGCGTCTAAAATTGGGATTATTGGAATATTTGGTATTAACAAAGTCAATAACGCTGCCCACTTCCAAAGAAATTGAATTACTCAATCCACCTAGAATAAAAGTTAGTTCAGAAAAATAGATATTAATTAAATTTAAACTGATGTCGAATAGATAGATTAAATCAGATTCTAAATTACTATTTTTATATTTCTTGAGGGCTTGATCTACGACTTTTACGAAATCTGATACAGGTTGTTTCCTCGAATATTCGATATATTGATCATAATCACTTAAATCAAGATTCGTGTTAAAAACGCGGGTTGCAGTTAGAAAATGGTTGGCTAAGTTTTTAATACTTTCTGCGTACGTCTCATCTTCTATTATGCTCCTTGCCAGTGATTCGACTTAATCAAATTTAAGTTTAAATTCCTGACTTTCAAATTTAAAAGCCATCTTCACCCTCAATTATTTTAATAGTAAAGATGGCATATTGATCTAAATTACCATTTAAAACAAGAAGTAACGCTGCGCCATTGGTAACACTTCCGCAGGTTCACACGTCAGTAATTCCCCATCTGCCCGTACATCGTAAATTTCCGGGTCTACTTCCATCACAGGACAGTAAGTATTTAGCTTCATATCCGCTTTAGTGAGGTTACGTGTTTCTTTGCATGGACTGATGAGCTTTTTTAGTCCCAATTTTTTATGTACACCTCTCTCAATTGCTACTTGTGACAAGAAGGTAATACAGGTATTGTGCACACCTCGTGGAAATGCCCCGAACATTGGGCGGTAATGTACAGGCTGCGGGGTTGGAATAGAGGCATTAATATCGCCCATGGGCGCAGCAGCAATCATGCCGCCTTTAATAATCATGGAAGGTTTCACCCCAAAAAATGCCGGTTTCCACAGTACCAGATCAGCCAGCTTACCGACTTCTATTGAGCCGATTTCATGGCTTAATCCATGTGTAATTGCCGGATTAATTGTATATTTTGCGATGTAGCGTTTTACACGGTTATTGTCATGACTGGGATTATCGCCTTCTAATGTACCGCGTTGTACTTTCATTTTGTGCGCGGTTTGCCAGGTACGGATAATAACTTCACCTACACGACCCATGGCTTGCGAGTCTGATGACATCATGGCAATTGCGCCCAAGTCTTGCAGAATATCTTCTGCTGCAATGGTTTCACGACGTATACGGCTTTCTGCAAAGGCTACATCTTCAGCAATAGCCGGGTCGAGATGATGGCAGACCATCAGCATGTCCAGATGCTCATCAATAGTATTTATCGTATAAGGCCGGGTCGGGTTAGTAGAAGATGGTAGAACATTCGGCTGCCCGATTGCTTTTAAAATGTCTGGAGCATGTCCACCACCCGCACCTTCGGTATGGTAAGTGTGAATCGTACGATCTTTAAATGCTGCCAGGGTCTCTTCCAGAAATCCGCTTTCATTTAAAGTATCGGTATGTATGGCGACCTGTACATCATAATTTTCTGCTACAGTTAGACAGTTATCGATGGCCGCTGGCGTTGATCCCCAATCCTCATGAAGTTTTAAGCCCACCACACCGGCTTGGATCTGCTCGGCAACTGGTTCCGGTTTGCTTAAGTTACCTTTACCCAGTAAACCAATATTCATGGGCAAATCATCAATGGCCTGCAACATGGTCGAGATATGCCATGGCCCTGGAGTAACAGTAGTTGCCGAAGTACCGGCTGCAGGCCCGGTTCCACCACCAATCATAGTGGTTATACCTGACATGAGTGCAGTTTCTACCTGCTGCGGACAAATCCAGTGAATATGCGTATCAACTCCCCCTGCAGTCAGAATCTGCCCTTCACCTGCGATCACTTCAGTTGCTGCTCCTAAAGGAATAGTAATGTTGGGTTGAATATCCGGGTTACCAGCCTTACCAATTTTCCAGATCCGGCCATTTTTTAGACCGACATCAGCCTTAATAATTCCCCACCAGTCGACAATTAACGCATTAGTAATTATGGTATCGGCCACCTCCTCTGCTAGCAGCTGCGATTGCCCCATTCCATCACGAATGACTTTACCACCGCCAAACTTGACCTCTTCGCCATAGGTAGTCAGGTCTTGTTCGACTTCAATAAACAGTTCGGTATCCGCCAAACGAACCCGGTCACCGAGTGTTGGACCAAACATTTCCGCATAGGCACGGCGTGACATTTTCATTTTTTGTGTTCCTGTTCTTCCAGCTTGCCCATTACACGACCCGCAAACCCGTATACTTCACGCTTGCCTGCCAGCGCAACCAGCTCTATAGAGCGGCTTTGACCGGGTTCAAAACGCACTGCTGTACCCGCAGCAATATTGAGCCGGTAGCCTTTTGTGGCTTCCCGGTTAAATTGCAATGCATCATTCGCTTCATAAAAATGAAAATGTGAACCCACCTGAACTGGACGGTCTCCGGCATTTGCTACAGTGATTTTCAAGGTCTGACGACCGACATTCATTTCAATGTCGAGGTCAGGGGTAAAAATTTCACCCGGAATCATATTGCTCTCCTAGACAATCGGTTGATGGACAGTCACAAGCTTGGAGCCATCTGGAAACGTTGCCTCTACCTGCACTTCCGCGATCATTTCCGGTATACCTTCCATGACATCTGCGCGTGTAAGCAAGGTAGTGCCATAGTGCATCAGGTCACTTACCGTCATACCGTCACGTGCACCTTCAAGTAATGCTGCTGAAATAAAAGCAATTGCTTCAGGATAGTTCAGCTTTACCCCCCGTGCCTTACGACGTTCTGCTACCAAGCCAGCAGTAAAAATCAATAATTTGTCTTTTTCAGTAGGGTTGAGTTCCATATCTCTTTCCTAAAATTCTTCACAAATGTCATGCAATATATATGCAAGTTTTTTTAGAATGCGCAGGCTTGAAGATTATTTAACTGTCAGGTTTTCCAGATTCGTGGAAACTCTTCATTCAGGTCAAACCAGTAAAGTCGCAGCCGGGCACGGATTGCCGCAAAGGCATCATGGCACTGACGGACATCATCCCCCAGATAACGGGCACAAATCACATCATTGAGCAGAGTTAAAGTTACTGGTGTATCCATACGCATCATCAGCTCACGGATCAGATCAAGGTGTTGATCCAGATAAAAGCTGGTTCTAAATTTTTCAGGTGCTATAGCCCAGAAACTTCCCATAGCTGCACGATTATTCATTCCCAGACACGAGCTAAGCCAGCGGTCATTCCCCTTAAAGTTCAGGCTATCTGCGACCAGTAACTGCTCATTTCTTAACAGTTTAAAGCGGTTCTGAAACAGGCCTTCAGTAAACCGTTCATCTCGCGCCTGGCGCCCAATCACCAGCATATCCCAGCCAATAAAGCTGGCATTGTTCTTTAGTTGAACTGTGGTTTCAGTGTGTGCCCATGCTCCATTGAACAGCATGGTTTCTTGAGGAACCCATTCAAAAATTGCATTATTTTCAACCTGAATCTGAATATGCTGGAAAGCCTGTTTCGCATTGGTCTTGTACCATTTTCCGGCACCAGGAGTAGTAACCAAGGCATGTGCTTCTTCATCCACATGAATCTTGAAAGTCAGATGATCGCCCCCGGCAATTCCTGCAGGCGGATGCACAATAATGACATGACACACTCCAGTTTTTTCTGGCCATAACATTTTTTGCACCCTAATTGGTCCAAAATGCCAACGATGCTGTAAAATAGTGCGGTCCTGTGCTGCTTTAAAACCCAATTCCAGACGTGCAAACCAGCGAGCAGATTCATCGGGCTTATCTTCATTCAAAAACTGCATTTTCTTAAAACTTTTAATAAGATCATCTGGAAAAATGCAAAAACTGCACCAAAATGTGCTGAAGAGATAATTTTTATATTAAGCAATGAGAGAAATGAGCAGATTATAAGCTAGTAAAACAGTATTTAAATTAAAATGTATGATTAAAAAATCATCAGGTTATAGCATCTATAACAGTAGCTATAACCTGAAAAATTTAAAAAAGATTTAAGGCATGGATGAATTGATATACTAGAAATAACTTCGTTTAAGTGGACGCTGGGCTGCCAGTTTTCTCCGGTAAGCTTTAAACTGCAGTGTAATCCCAATAAAAATAACGATTAATGCCGCTCCACCTGTAGAAATAACCAGAACACGATATTGCTCTATAAAAGTCATGGCAATTAAAGATGCAACAATAAAAGCAATCACCAGATAGCTTAACCACGGAAAAAACCACATTTTGAGTTTGATTTCCTGACCTTCGCGTTCCATTTTCCGGCGTAGTCTGAGCTGAGAAATAGCAATCACCAGATAAACCAGCATCGCGATCATACCCGTGGTGTTCATGAGTATATCCAGAATTTCTCTGGGTTTAAGTGCATCAAAAAAATTCATCAGTGCAATAGCAAATGCCACTACACAAGAGGCCAATACAGCAAATACTGGTGTACCATTTTTACGGGTTTTTTGAAACAGGGTGGGTGCATCTCCTCGCTTTGAAAGCGAATACAACATGCGTGATGCGGTATAGTGACCTGAAACAAAACAGCTGCTGACCGATGTCAGTACTACGAAGTTCATGATCCACTTGGTTGCAGGAATACCTAATATTTCAAAAGTACGGCGGTATGCTCCATAACCTGTCTGGCTAAGCAAAGGATCATTCCATGGAACAATACAGACAATCAAGAAGATTGAGCCAATATAAAACAGGCAGATCCGCCAGACTACAGATTTAATAGCGCGCTTGGTTTGTTCTACCGGATTTTTAGATTCTGACGCGGCAATCGTTACAATTTCTGCGCCTAAAAATGAAAACATGACCCCCAGTAAAGCAACAATGACCGGCCCCAAACCATTGGGCATAAAGCCGCCATGAGTGCTAAGATTGCTTAAGCCGCTGACGCCACCCACTGGCCATAACCGGGAAATTGCCAATATACCCAAAACAATGAACAGGACAATTGCAATCACTTTAATTAGAGCAAACCAGAACTCTACCTCACCATATTTACTCACCCGCATAAAATTGATGGCAGTCAGAGTAATCGTCATCATCAGGGTAAATACATTTACACTGAGTAAGGGAAACCATTCATGCAGGATTAATCCTGCCACATAAGCTTCCCACGCCATCAGCAGCACCCAGAACCACCAGTACAGCCAACCGATCGTAAAGCCCGCCCAGCGCCCGATGGCACGTTCTGCATAAGTCGAAAAAGAACCGGTATCGGGTGAGGTGGCCGCCATTTCACCCAGCATGCGCATAATAAATACCACCAGAGCTCCACCGGCACAGTAAGCCAGTATTACTGCCGGACCAGCTGCTGCGATAATGCTACCTGAGCCAACAAATAAAGCAGCGCCAATAACACCGGCAATTGACATCATGGTGAGGTGTCTGGTTTTTAATGAATCACTTAACTGATTCGAAGATTCTTTTTTATTTATCTGCATCTTGTATTCATTCCATGAATTTTTTAATGGTTGCAAATAGATAGCGACTTAAAAAATTTCAAGATTCAGCAAACTGTACATTAGTCCTGAAATAAAAATGCCATATCTACACCTTACGAAATTGTTTTGCTTGAATTGAAGAGTCCAGAGTTTATAGCCAGCAATTAAAATGAATAATGATCTTGATCAATCAGATTTATTTATACACATTAGCTTTAGAGTTTAAGGAAACTATAGTCAGGTTAGAGACTTACTTTAAAAATCAGAGGTATTTAGCTCGTGTCACTTAAACTATAGCCGCCACCACACTAAAAATACTCGATATTGCCAAACAGCATTCAATCTTTGCTTCTGACTTTATTTTTTAGATTCATTATTTAATATTCTCTGCAAGTACAAGTTTTTACTCATGTACATGGTACGTTCGCCACCACTTGTTTTAATACATCTGGCCCTATCGACCTAAACAATATGGCGTGTTTATCCAGAGCCTGCGAGTACCATTTTTTAAAATTTGTCAGGAGCCAATTTATATTTCTGATCATCAAGTTAAGGTACCGATTTAATATATGAAAACCAGGCTTAATATTTTTTATATTTTAAAATTTATTGCTTTGATTTTTAGAATTAAACATAACTATAGGCATGAATAATTGAAGAATAGAATTACTTATATTCTTTGAATATAACCTGACCTTGCACGTTTAAAACAGACTGTTAAATGCCTCTTATCTCATTTATCAGCTAAGAGGCACCTTAACATTTTAGCGACTGATATGGATTGCCTGTTTCTTGGTAAATAAAAGTAGGCCATCCAATCCAAATGAATAACCCAAGCCGGAAAGTTTCCAACCACCAAATGGTGCAGCAGGTGACAGGTCAGCATGACTGTTAATCCACACCGTACCGCATTCTAGCTGATTGGCAATCTCTTGAGCTTTTTCAATATTTTGGCTCCAGACTGAACCGCCGAGCCCGAAAGAGCTTTGATTGGCGCGCTGGATCACATCATCTATCTCACTAAACTTTATAATAGGTAAAACCGGACCAAATTGCTCTTCATCTACCAGTGCCACACCTTCTCTTAGGTTTGCAATCAAAGTCGGTGCAATATAATAGCCGTTTTCTGGCAGTACTGGTGCCTGAGTAAGCAGTTCTCCA
Organism: Acinetobacter radioresistens DSM 6976 = NBRC 102413 = CIP 103788; assembly: GCF_006757745.1. Classification (NCBI taxonomy): domain Bacteria; kingdom Pseudomonadati; phylum Pseudomonadota; class Gammaproteobacteria; order Moraxellales; family Moraxellaceae; genus Acinetobacter; species Acinetobacter radioresistens. Next base: position 1,862,621 of record NZ_AP019740.1, read on the forward strand.
CCCTGAGCAATCGCATCCTCAATAAGCGCCTTAACTTTATTAAACTGCATACGGTTTTGTACCGGACCAAAAGTTGTGTTTTCTTCTTGTCCATTACCCACAACCTGCCGTTCAGCTATTTCTACCAGTTTATGTATTAAGTCCTCATAAATATTTTCATGCACATATAAGCGCTTTAATGCGGCACAAGTCTGGCCAGCATTTAAAAACGCCGAGCCAAAAATTTTCTCGGCCGTGCTATCTACGTCAATATCGTCTAGTACGATTCCTACATCATTACCACCCAATTCCAGTACTACACCTTTAAGTGTATTAACCGAATGGCTCAAAATACTCTGCCCGGTACGTGTCGAACCGGTAAATGTAACTTTGGCGATATCAGGATGCTCACTGAGAACCTGCCCGACTTTACCTGTGCCAAGTACTACGCTACACACGCCTTTTGGTACATGACGGTTAATAATTTCTACCAGTTTGACTGTACTTAAAGGAGTATATTCTGAGGGTTTATTGACAATACAGTTTTTAGTTTTTAAGGCCGGAAACAGATGCCAGACTGCAATCATAAACGGCCAGTTCCATGGTGTAATCGATGCGACCACACCAAGTGGGCGGTTATAAACCTGAATAGTTTTACCACCAGGTTCCTGAATAGTTTCAACTGGTATTTCAAGACTGGCGATGTATTCAATCCAGCTAGCACCTGCTTCTACCTCAAACTCTGCCAAGCCTAATGGCTTTCCCTGCTCCAAGGTAATTAACCGGGCAATTTCTTTTTTTTCCTGACGGATATCATTCGCAATTTTACTAAAACTGTTATTAATTTCCTTATCAGAAATATTTTTCCATTGCTTGAAAGCTTCAGTAGCAGCCTGAACTGCCTGATTGACCTGCTCTGGGGTTGCACTGGCTATTTCCGTGATTACTTCTTCATTAGCTGGATTCAGCACTTTAAAAGTTTCTGCTGATCCTTGAATATTCTCACCGTTAATAATGACATGAGTATTCATACTACCATCCTGGTTAGTGTTATAAAAATTACTAAATTGAGCAATTTAAGAATTGATAAAAATTTTCCAGATTTCAAAATAAATCACTTTTGCTTTAATATCCTTATTTTAGGATTTAAATTAATTCATCTTATTATTTAAATACCTTTTATTTAAGCGTTGGACCTATTACATTATGCATAAATTTATTATAAATAATGTAATTAAATTTTAAAATAAATTATTAAATTTTAATAAGGTCAGTATGCTTAGGCTATTATAAAGACGTGAAGATCTTACCTAAACTGTTCATAATTCAGATAAGACAAAATAACAGAACAAGTTAAATATAAAATTAAAAACTTTTTAAAGTTCAATCAGGTCTTTAAGCATTTCTTTAAAGAGTTCGCGTTGCTCTTCTGTATATTTTGAAAATACTTCCTGTTGATGACTTTCAGAAATCCGGTAGAGCATATTGGCCACACTCTTTCCGTGTTCCGTAAGTACATAAGTAGTCTCGGTTTCAATAAGCAAACCTTTTTGGGCTAAAATCTCGGCTGCCTGTTCAACCTCGGCAATCGGCATAGCGACTTCATGCTGCAGTGCACTTTTACTACTGGCAGTTTTACTGTCCAATACAAGTAATAAACGTGCTTCACTGGTCCGAAAACCTGTAGCCTGCTGTTTGGGTTGATAGTCGCTTTCATAGGCTCGCACTGCCTGAGTTAGCAAGTAGTACATGTTATGATATAAACGGCCAGGAAAACTATCTTCTCTGGACTCAACAGGCGTATTCAAACTCGGATGAGGCAGTACCGCAGAATAAACACCTTGATGATAAAGTAAAGGAGAACGGCCATAGTCATGAAACTTAACCACTTTACCCAGAATGATCCAGTGATCACCCCCTTCAACAATATCAAATTTTTCACACTCCAGCACAGCGGAACAGTTTTTTAATAAAGGTGCTTTACCGGCACCCATGTCAAAATCGACTCCAGCAAAACGGTCCTCTGCACGGCGGGCAAAATTATTGGAAAATTCAATTTGAGCCGCAGATAAAATATTGACCGCGAAATGACTGGCTTGTGAAAAGATCCGGTAACTTGAAGAGTTTTTATCGATACTCCATAGAATCAATGCTGGGTCAAGTGAGACAGAGTTAAAACTGTTAGCTGTTACGCCAACTTTTTCACCTTGACTATTCTGAGCAGTCATTACAGTGACACCGGTTGCAAAATTACCCAGTGCCCGGCGAAAGGCTTTAGTATCAATAACAGGGGCTGTGTTAATTGTGTTCATAACGTTCAGTCTAATTTCTCCCTGTTATTGTAACGTTAAATAGTTTCCTGGACAGGCCTTATACTCATGATTTCATCATGAAATATCAGGCTATCATAAAACTATACGATTACATTCTCAAAGAAATTGCCAGAAACTGACTAGATACCCATGCACAAGTATTTAAGTTCCTGGTAGTCTTCGATCCCATATTTAGAACCTTCACGGCCACAACCCGACTCCTTTATTCCACCAAAAGGTGCAACTTCAGTAGAAATTAAACCTTCATTTATACCGACCATACCGTATTCAAGAGCTTCGCTTACACGCCAGGCCCGACTTAGATTTTGCGTATAAATATAAGAAGCTAAGCCAAATTCAGTATCATTCGCCATACGGATAGCTTCTGCTTCTTCGGTAAATCTAAAAACTGGTGCTAGTGGTCCAAAGGTTTCATCTTGTGCGACTTGCATATCTGGGGTTACATCAGTTAAGACGGTTGGCTCAAAAAATGTCTGACCTAATTGATGCCGCTGCCCACCATAAATGACTTTAGCTCCTTTGGAGGTTGCATCATCAATATGTTGCTGAACTTTTTCAACTGCCTTTTCATTAATCAGCGGGCCTTGTTCTGCACCCGGTTCAAAAGCAGGAGCAACTTTGAGTTTTGCTACAGCAGCGGCAAGCTTTTCAACAAAAGTATCATAAATACTGTTTTGAACCAGAATACGGTTGGTACATACACAGGTCTGGCCACTATTACGGAATTTTGATGCTATCGCTCCCTCAACTGCTTTATCCAGATCTGCATCCTCAAAGACAATAAATGGTGCATTACCACCTAATTCCATACTGATTTTTTTCATGGTTGAAGAGCATTGCTGCATCAGTAATTTACCAATGGCGGTCGAACCGGTAAAAGATACCTTACGCACCAGAGGATGCTGAGTCAGGATTCCACCTATTTCACGGGCACTGCCAGTCACTACATTGATTACACCTTTTGGAATTCCGGCTTCTTCAGCCAGAGCGACCAGAGCTAGTGCAGAAAGTGGAGTTTCAGAAGCTGGTTTAATCACGACAGTACAGCCTGCCGCCAATGCCGGACCAACTTTACGGGTAATCATGGCATTGGGGAAATTCCAAGGTGTAATTGCAGCCACTACGCCAACTGGCTGACGAATCACAAGCAGGCGACGTCCCTGCTTATCATGGGGAATCACATCACCATAAGTGCGTTTAGCCTCTTCAGCAAACCATTCGATAAAGCTTGCACCATACAGAATTTCCCCCCGACTTTCGGTCATTGGTTTACCCTGTTCCGTGCTTAGAATTATCGCGAGATCTTCCTGATGTTCAATCATCAGCTGGTACCATTTTTTTAGCAGGATTGAACGTTCTTTTGCAGTGGTCTGTTTCCAGCTTTGTAGTGCCTGATCAGCTGCTTCTACTGCTTTTACTACCTGCTGTTCACTAACAGAAGGTACATGAGCAATGGTTTCACCAGTAGCCGGGTTTATTACGGCAAAACTTTTATTCTGCTCTGCTTCTAGCCATTGACCATCAATAAATACCTGTTGTTTAAATAAACCAGAATTTTTTAATTGCACTAATACACTCCCTGATAAACGCTTAAACACTTTAATGGCTTGGTTTCTCTTCAATGTTTAAATACGGTTGTTTTAACAATTATTTCATAATTTTTTTTAGAAATATTTTTTTTAGACTAACTAAGACAAATTTTGTACCAAACCTCAATCGAGTCACTATGTGTTTTTTATAAAAGATATTTTTAGAATTTTAAGACTAATATAAAACATGAAATGTAATAAAAAAAATTTTAATGCTGCTTGGCCAGAACCAGAATTTTCAGATGAGTTTAAGTTCTGGCATTACTAGTCTTTATGAGTTTCTTCCTGTTATAGGTAGAGCTCTTGAGCAAAATTAATTAAAGAAGTTAAGAGGGATTTTCAGATAACGTACCCCATTTGCCTCCGGTTCTGGTAATTGTCCTCCATCCATATTGATCTGAATCGCTGGCAAGATTAGTTTAGGCATAGATAATTTGGCATCGCGCTGGGTGCGCATAGTTACAAAATCCTGTTTGCGGGTATTTTCCTGAATATGGACATTGCCATGTTTCTGCGCACCAATGGTCGTTTCATGTACAAACTCATCCCGGCCTTCTGGCTTGTAGTCATGACACAGGAATACCCGGGTATGATCAGGTAATTGATATAAAGCCTGTACCGAATCAAACAGCTGTTCAGCACTGCCGTTTGGAAAGTCGCAACGTGCTGTACCGTAGTCTGGCATGAATAAGGTATCTCCTACGAAAACAGCATCACCGATGACATAACTCAGGCAGGCAGGTGTATGCCCCGGTGTCGGAATATTGTAGGCTTCAAGTTCGCCAATTTTGAACTTTTCACCATCTTCAAACAGATAATCAAAAGGATGATGAACCTTAAAATATTCAGGCTCAAAATTATAAATTTTGCTAAAAGTCTCCTGCACTACAGAGATTTTTTTACTCATGGCAATTTTGCCACCTGCACTACTTTGAATATATGGCGCAGCTGTCATGTGATCAGCATGCACATGTGTTTCAAGAATCCATTCAACCGTTAAGCCCTGCTGTTTAATATAATGCAAAATTTCATCAGCCTGCTGGTAATGCATGGAAGCTGAAGCTGCATCATAATTCATTACACTGTCAATGACAGCACAGTGCTTTGTGACAGGATCAGTAACTACATAACTGAAAGTATTGGTATCATTATCAAAAAATGCCTTAACCAGAGGTTTTATTGTCATGATATTCGCTCTCCTATCCAAACCATTTGCGATGAACAAATACACCAGCTAGCATCGCTAAAATAAAATAGAGTGATTCATAATGGCCAAGGCCGATCAGGGTCAGTCCTGGTGCAGGACAAATTCCAGCTATACCCCAGCCCATACCAAAAATCAGCGCACCCATGATGAGTTTAGAATCAATTTTTTGATTGGTGGGTAGTTCTATTGTTTCATGGAATACAGTTTTAGGCTCGGCAGAACGTAGCGCTTTCTGAAACGGAATAATGGCCACTAAAATGGCACCTATCATCACAAAAGCCAGACTTGGGTCCCATGTACCAGTGATATCCAGAAAATCCAGTACTTTTTCAGGATTAGCCATTCCTGAAATACTCAGCCCAAGCGCAAAAATACTACCAAATATAAAGGCCAAAATATTTTTCATGACTGTATTCTCAGAACGTGCCGAAGCAGATAAACCGTGATAAAACCTGCGAGCATGAAGCTTAATGTAGCAACCATTGAGCGTCTGGAAAGCCTGCTAATACCACAGATACCATGACCACTAGTACAGCCAGAACCTAGACGGGTACCAAAGCCCACTAATAACCCGGCGATAATCATCATCCAGGGCGAAGCATTCAATTCAATCTCTGGTACTACAAATAAGCTATATAGAAAAGGCGTTAATATAAGGCCCAGCAAAAACCAGAGAGCCGGTGTTTTCCATAAAGTAGCGGGATCAAGTACCTGTGCAATCAGCCCACTGATACCAGCGATCCGGCCATTGACCCACAGGTAGCCGATCACCGAACAGCCAAGTAATGCTCCACCAAGTAGGGCAAGCCAATAGTCCTGAATCATAGATTCACCAAATAACAATATATATTTTTATATAATATAAATATATATTTTAATCAATTATTAAATCTTAATAATTTCCTATATATTTGTTATATCTATTTTTTTAATAAAACTTGGAATAAATAGAAATTTATAATGAGTTTATTCGTTTTTTATGACTAGTTTGCTTGAAAATGAATAACAAAACTGTTCATAGCGTCTTGTTTTTAAGACAGGCATAATACAATTAAATATTTAGCCTCCCCTATGAATAGAAGTGCACGTTAGAAAAATTTTACTCTCCTGTTTTGTGAGCATAGTCAGTACTAGCGCTTTGGCAAATGCTAGTTTTCTGCCTGCCGCACAGGCCTTCCAGCTCAAGGCTGAATCAGTTTCACAAAAAGAAGCCCTGCTACAATGGAATATTGCACCACATTATTATTTGTATCATAACCAGTTCAAGGTTATGGTTGGCCAGCAGCCATTAAACATTGAACTGCCTAAAGGTACAAAGAAAAATGATCCAACCTTTGGAATTACAGAGGTTCATTATCATCAGGTTGCAGCTAAAATTCAGGTGAAGCCAAAGACCAGTTATCAGATCAGCTGGCAGGGCTGCTCGGCAGACGGGCTGTGTTATCCGGTACAACGCACTACCTTGACCACTGATCAGGATGGACTTTTTCCGCAGTTACAGTCTCAAAAAAACGGCTTGCTACAGCTTGGTAATACTCAGGCTTCATTTACAGGTAGCGAACCGGCACAACAAAATCCGACGCTTGTTAGCCGTGAGGATATTGATTCATCTTCTGATGCAGGGCAGTCCTCAACTTATAAAGCTCAACAGCTAGAAGTTATAAATACCAATACAGATCAATCTATTAGTTCTAAAAATACTTCAGATAGCTCTTTTTTCTGGTCAAATCAATGGAATAATGATCAGGTATTTTTAAATCTTTTCTCGCAGGATTCCTGGCTACTTAATCTGTTGATCTTTTTTATTTTTGGAATACTTCTGGCTTTCCTGCCCTGTTCTTTACCTTTAATTCCGATTCTGTCAGGCATTATCGTGCAGCGTAAAAAAGGTTACCGGGCTATTCCTATCGCTACAGCATTCGTTGTCAGTATGGCATTGGTTTATGCATTAATGGGCATGCTGGTGGCTGGGGTTGGTTACAGTTTTCAGCGCTGGTTTCAAAGTCCACCGGTGATTATTGGCTTTGCACTGCTATTTGTAGTATTTGCATTCAATCTGCTTGGCCTGTTTCAGCTGTCTCTACCCCAAGGTATTTTGCAGCGTTTGGACCGTATCCAGAACCGGCAGACTGGCGGAACCATTTACGGCGCTGCTGTGATGGGGGTCCTTTCAGCCCTGATTGTTGGCCCATGCATGAGTGCGCCTTTAGCTGGTTCACTCTTATTTGTTTCACAGACACAAAGTCCATTATTGGGCGGTCTGTACCTGTTTATGCTCGGCCTGGGTATCGGTCTGCCATTATTTATTGCTGCAGTATTTGGTGCCCGCTTCCTGCCTAGACCCGGACTGTGGATGGAGCGTCTCAAATTCAGCTTTGGCTTTATTATGCTGATGATGGCAGTATATTTTATCCGGCCTCTACTCTCTCTGACATTATATTATTCTCTGTTTGCAGGTTTACTGTTGGCCCTCGCACTTTATCTGGGCTGGATCACCCGAAAGCAGAACAAGGGGCAAGCCAAGATTTTGACCTGCTTGTTGGCAGCGTTATTGATTGGCGTAAGTGGATGGAATATAAAAAATGCTCTGTCATCTTTAAATGCCGAACAACATGCCTCTGAACTTCATGCATGGCAGATAGTACGAAATGCTGAAGAATTAAATCAAGTACTGGCCAAAGCTCGTCAAATTCAGCGTCCTATCGTGATTGATGTGTATGCGGACTGGTGTGTTGCTTGCCAGCCTATCGAGCGCGATATTACGCCACGTGCAGATGTACAAGGAGCATTAAAATCATGGCAAAGAATCAAACTTGACCTGTCTCATTATCAGCCTTCTCAGGATGAGATTTTATCTGAACGGGAAATTCTGGGGCCTCCAACGGTTCTATTTTTACAGCCGGATGGGCAAGAAAAACGTGAGCTTCGGCTAACCGGTGCCTTTAATGCCGAGCAGCTCATTCGTCAGCTCAGGCATACAGAGAATTAATTTGAATCTTAAAACGGTAAAGTTATTTGCTTATTTATATACTAATTTACAAATAGTTTTTTACTGTTAAATACCCAAACCTGATCAATCTATAGATCCTGTTTGGGTTTTTCTCACAATGGTTTTAGCATTTATCTACCGGTTAAAAGTTAACCCGGGAAGATGCCGCGACCTTTACGTGCAATCAGAATTCGTTCACATGCCAGAATATAGGCAGCGGTACGCAGAGTACATTTCTTGGCCTCAGCAGTATTCCAGACATCATGAATTGCTTGAATAAGCAGTTTATCCAAACGCTGATTAATTTCTTCTTCAGTCCAGAAGTAACTTGAAATATCCTGTACCCATTCAAAATAACTGACAGTTACCCCTCCGGCATTACAGATAACATCTGGCACCACCGTAATGCCCCGTTGCAGCAACACGTCATCAGCTTCAGGATAGGTCGGACCGTTTGCGCCTTCCAAAACCAGCTTGGCTTTTAATTTTTCAGCACGTTCAACAGTAATTTGTCCCTCAAGCGCTGCCGGAATCAGGATATCCATTTCAGCATCCCAAAACTCGTCATTAGTTATAGGCGTAGCACCTGGAAAACCGAGTACACCTGGATGCTCTTCCATATAAATTCGTAAAGCGTCCAGATCAATACCATTATTATTCAGGATCGTACCGGTATGGTCCTGAATACATACCACCTTGGCATTTGCCTGTGCGAACAGATTTGCTGCTTCACTGCCCACATTACCAAACCCCTGTACGGCGACTTTAGCACCATCAATCGCCAGATTATTTTTTTTGGCAGCCTCACGTCCGGTAATATACACGCCACGGCCAGTGGCCTTGACACGTCCCAGCGACCCCCCTAAATGGACCGGTTTGCCCGTAACTACACCTGTCACTGTATAGCCCTTATTTGATGAATAAGTATCCATGATCCAGCCCATGACATTCTGGTTAGTGCCCACATCAGGAGCCGGAATATCTTTTTGTGGGCCAATAATATGGCCAATTTCACTGGTATAACGACGCGTTAACCGTTCCAGTTCACGGGTTGATAAAGCGCGCGGATCAACTCGAATCCCGCCTTTGGCACCACCAAAAGGCAGATTGACTACAGCTGTTTTAATGGTCATCCAGGCAGCCAGCGCGGTGACTTCATTCAGATCCACATCTGGATGGTAACGAATACCTCCTTTCCCCGGACCGCGGGACAGATTATGTTGTACCCGGTAGCCCTCAAAATGCCGAATGGTTCCGTCATCCATTACAATGGGCACATCGACAATAAGAGCACGTTTGGGACGTTTTAAAGTATCAATATAATCAGCAAGATGTTGCAGATATGGAGCCACCCGATCAATCTGGGCCAGATAGGTATTCCAGGCGCCTGCCTCTTCATTAATATAAGAAAGATTAGACATAACTGTTTCCTTCAGGAAATTCTAATGTGCATGGGAGAAGTTCTTATAGTGGTGGACTTCTATATAGAAGTGAAGAACCTTTAACATATATCAACATAGCCCGAGAGATGAAAAAATTTTCCACCACTCAGGCTATGTGATATTTTTGAATTTTAGTTACTTATATCAACACATAAATATTTCATTTCCAGGTATTCATCAATCCCATGCTGCGAGCCTTCGCGCCCCAGCCCTGACTGTTTTATACCACCGAAAGGAGCAACTTCTGTTGAAATCAGGCCAGTATTGATGCCTACCATGCCGTATTCCAGCGCTTCCCCCACACGCCACTGCCGGGCTGTACTTTGTGTAAACAGGTAAGCAGCTAACCCGAATTCTGTGTTGTTTGCCATCTGGATTACCTCTTCTTCAGTACTAAAACTGAATAATGGAGCCAGTGGACCAAAAGTTTCTTCACGAGAAATTTTCATTTCCTGAGTGACACCAGTTAAAACGGTTGGCTCAAAAAATGTGCTGGTTTGATTTAGCCGTTTGCCGCCTGTACGGATGCTTGCACCTTTGCTAACGGCATCTTCAATGTGCGACTGGACCTTCTCAATTGCAGCTTCGTCAATCAGTGGGCCTTGTGTTATTTCAGACTGTCGGCCGTCACCCACTTTTAACCTGGCAACTTCAGCAATCACACGTTCACTGATTGCATCATAAATACCTTCCTGTATATAAATACGGTTTGCACATACACAGGTCTGGCCGCTGTTACGGAATTTGCTAGCCATTATTCCCTTTACAGCCTGATCCAGATTGGCATCATCAAATACAATAACCGGCGCATTCCCCCCAAGTTCGAGTGACAGCTTTTTAATTGTTGGCGCACACTGTTTCATGAGAATGCGGCCGACCTCGGTTGAACCGGTAAAGCTCAGCTTGCGGACAACGTCGCTTTCGCATAAAGTCTGGCCAACTTCAATTGATTCGCCGCTCAGTGTAATCATGACATCTTTTGGAATACCTGCCTGTAATGCCAGAACCTCCAGTGCATAAGCACTAAGTGGCGTCTGTTCTGCTGGCTTAATCAGCATTGAACAACCCGCAGCAAGTGCTGGTCCTACCTTGCGGGTAATCATGGCGGCCGGAAAGTTCCAGGGTGTAATTGCCGCTGTTACTCCGATTGGCTGTTTAATTACCAGTAACCGTTGCTGTGCCTGAGATGATGTCAAAACCTCTCCATCTACACGACGAGCCTGCTCAGCAAACCAGCGGATGAAAGATGCAGCATAACTAATCTCGCCCCGTGCTTCTGACAGCGGTTTACCCTGTTCGGCAGTCAGGATCTGTGCCAGATCCTCCTGATGCTTGAGCATCAGGCGGTACCAGTTCCACAGTAGATCAGCTTTTTGCAGGGCAGTCTGCTGTTTCCAGACAGCCTGTGCCTGTTCAGCACGTTGAATAGCATTTTCTATAGCCGCACGGTCATAAGTTCTGACCCAAGCCAGCTGTTCTCCTGTAGCAGCATCCTGTACACAGATATAATGATCAGCTGAAGGCTGGGTAAAAGTGATGTCGGGATGGTCCAGTAAATACTGTAAATTTTGCTGGATCATGCAGAGCGCTCCAGATTTTGCTGGGTGACTGCTGTGAAACCGGCTTTCAGAATATCCAGAGCTTTCTGGAACTGTTCAGCCGGAATAGTGAGTGGATATAGAAAACGGATAACATTCGCTGATTTACCACAAGTCAGCAGCAAAAGACCTTGGCTCATGGCATATTCCTGAATCGCTTTTGCCTGCTCAGCATATTCAAGCTCTACCGCGACCATAGAACCCAGACCACGTATATCCTGAATCATGGAGCTGGTAACTTTAAGCTGTTCCAGGGTTTTGATGAGCTGTGAACCCAGTACATGTGCACGCTCGCAAAGCTGTTCTTCTTCGATCACATCAATTACTGCATGTGCAGCCGCTACAGCCAGCGGATTACCGGCATAAGTACCGCCCAGTCCTCCCGGGTTCGGTGCATCCATTATTTCGGCACGACCCACTACGCCAGAAATCGGGAAGCCACCGCCGAGGCTTTTAGCCATAGTAATCATATCGGCCTTGATACTGTAATGTTGCATAGCAAACAGTTGTCCGGTACGGGCAAAACCGGTCTGCACTTCATCGGCTATCAGTAAAATACCGTGCTGGTCGCAGAGCTCACGCAAACGCACCAGAAATTCCTGAGGTGCGACATTGAAACCACCTTCCCCCTGCACCGGTTCAAGTACAATAGCGGCAACATCTTGAGGTACCATGTCAGTACTGAAAATATTTTCAATGCTTTCCATTGCATCGTCCACACTGATTCCCTGTGACTGCGATGGATAGCGGCCATGGAATACACCTGCCGGCATGACACCAAAATCACGTTTATAAGGTGCTGTTTTACCCGTCATTGCCATAGTCATAAAAGTACGGCCATGAAAACCGCCACTAAATGTGATAATGCCATAACGACCAGTGGCAGCCCGGGCAATTTTGACTGCATTTTCTACAGCTTCTGCACCTGTGGTAAAGAAAGCTGTTTTTGCCGGCCCTTCAATAGGCGCACGCTGGTTAATACGCTCAGCTAAAGATACATAACTTTCATAAGGCGCAACCTGGTATGCCGTATGAGTAAATTTTCCGAGCTGTTCAGTTACTGCTGCAATCACTTTCGGATGGCGATGACCAGTGTTCAGTACGGCAATCCCGCCTGCAAAGTCAGTATATTCACGCCCATCCATGTCCCACAGAGTGGCGTTCTCTGCACGTTCTACATACCATGAGCACATAATGCCTACACCGCGTGGAGTGGCCTGCTGCTTGCGGCTGTTAATATCAGTATGTTTAGAATCCATTTTTTGTACCTCATTTTTATTTAAGCACCGTCAGTTCCTGCTCTAGGCTTGTCTGACGACTGATGACTGCTTTAATCTCACCCTTTTACCCCATTCTGACGAGAGCCATTTCTTGTTCTTCTTTAGGAGCCAATCTGTTTTGCTATAAAAAATAGAGAATCTTAATAGGTTAGATAAAAAAATTATTTTCCCTTCAAGGTTATGTTAGGTTTTTAAAAATTAAGTTAATCTTTTTAGTTACTTACTAATTACTAAAATAATTAGATAAATTTTTTTGCTTACTCCTGCTTTTATTTCTTTTTAAAAAAATAATTTGACAGTTTAAATAAAACATAATACATATAGTTTTATATGTAATATTTTATAACCAAGGAAGAGTAAAAAATGACGACTGTAAAACTAAAACATTTTATTAATAGTGAATATTCTGAACCGCAAGACAATAATTATTTTGATCTGATCAGTCCGGTAACTGGAGAACTATATGCACAGTCGCCTAATGCAACTGAAGCAGAAGTAGATGCCGCTTATGCTGCTGCTAAAGAAGCATTTAAAACCTGGGGACGGACTACGCCCTCTGCACGCCAGAAAGCTTTACTAAGCCTGGCCGATGCTATTGAAACCAATGCAGACCGCCTAATTGAAGCACAGAGCCGTAATACTGGACAGCTTAAGCATCTGATCGCTTCTGAAGAAGTAGCAATATGTGCGGACCAGATCCGCTTTTTTGCAGGCGCAGCACGTTTACTGGAAGGGACAGCAACATCTGAATATCTGGAAGGCTTAACGTCCAGTATCCGCCGTGAGCCAGTGGGTGTAGTCGGTCAGGTAACACCCTGGAACTATCCACTCATGATGGCTGTCTGGAAAATTGCACCTGCACTGGCTGCAGGCAATACCGTTGTGCTTAAACCTAGCGATACCACACCGGAAAGCACTTTACTGCTGGCAGAAATTGCAGCACCATTCTTTCCAAAAGGCGCTTTTAACGTGGTGTTAGGCAAGGCAGATGTAGGCTCCAAGGTGGTTTCACATAAAGTTCCAGCCTTAGTATCGATTACCGGTTCAGTGCGTGCCGGTTTACAGGTGGCAGCCTCTGCTGCGGCCAATCTTGCCAAGGCTCACCTGGAACTTGGAGGTAAAGCTCCGGTTCTGGTTTTTGAAGATGCCGACCTCGAAAAAGCGGCTGAGATGATAGCCATGACCGGCTTTTTTAATGCCGGGCAAGACTGTACCGCCGCAACCCGAGTAATTGTATCTGAAGCAGTACATGACGAATTTGTGCAGAAACTGGTGGCTGCTGCAAAGAACACTCGGTTCGGTGAACCAGATGATGAAAATGCCTTATATGGCCCACTCAATAATGCCAACCAGCTTAAACATGTGACAGGCTTTATTGAACGTCTGCCCTCACATGCCAAAATTGAAACTGGTGGTCGTCATGCTGACCGTCCAGGCTATTATTTTGAACCTACAGTTATTACTGGTCTGCAACAGCAGGATGAAGTAATTCAAAATGAAATTTTTGGTCCAGTGATTACCGTACAAAAATTTAGTGATGAAACGGATGCCATTTATAAAGCCAATGACGTTGAATATGGCTTGGCTTCAAGTGTATGGACCAGAGATCACGGGCGTGCTACACGTCTCAGCCGCGAACTTGATTTTGGTACAGTATGGGTCAACACGCATATTCCGCTGACTGCTGAAATGCCACACGGCGGCTTCAAAAAATCAGGTTATGGTAAAGACCTGTCAGGTTACGGTTTTGAAGAATATACCCGTATCAAGCACGTAATGAGTTCAAATGACTAGTCAGGCTGGAGCCAAACATGAATCAACAGGAAATTAAAGCACTGGTCGGAACTGCGCATCATGAACTGTTCAGCCTGCATGACACCAGTGCGCTTGAACGTTACTTCTCGGCAGACTTTATTGAACACTCGCCTCTGGTCGCAGATGGGCTTTCTGGTTTGCGTCAACTGGTACAAGACTGTCCAAATCTTAAACATGAAGCTGTTCGCATCTTGGCCGATGGCGATCTGGTCGCTATTCATGGACGCTTTGAAGGGCTAGATGAACAGCCACTGGTCGGTTTTGATATTTACCGGGTTAAAGATGGCAAAATTGTAGAACACTGGGACGGATTAGTCCCTGAAGCAGCAGCCAATCTTAGTGGCCGTACCCAGCTTGACGGGCCCACTGAGGTAGCAAAGACTGGTCAGGAAGAACATAACCGGTCACTGGTAAAAGAATTTTTTACCCGTACGCTGATCGAAGGTGATTATGAAGGCTTCAGAGATTATGCTAACGGCGAATTATTTCAGCAGCATAGCCCTGATATTGGTGACGGTACTGTGGCAGTGATCGATTTCCTCAACAAAATCCGTAACGAAGGTCAAGGTTTGCTATACTCGAAAATTCATCGCACCATTGCCGATGGCCAGTTTGTCTTGACCCACTCTGAAGGAAGTATTGCAGGTACACGTCATGCCTATTTTGAATTATGGCGTGTAGAAGACGGTAAAATCGTTGAACTCTGGGATGCAATTGCTCCAGTTCCCCAAGATGACCAGGCTGTACATCGCTATGGCGTATTTTAAAGATTAGCCGCTTCCTGAGCCGGGTATTTTATGCCTGGCTTTAAAGAGAGTTAGCCATGACAGCACATACCATTATATTTGCGCCTATCGAGCAGGCCACGCGCTCGGAACAGGTGGTAGGACGGCTAGAAAATGCAATCATTTCTGGTCTGCTCAAAAGTAATGAACAGCTTCCAAATGAGGCCGATTTGGCCCGCCTTATGGGGGTATCACCCATTACGGTTCGTGAAGCATTAAACACCTTGAGAGTAAAAGGCCTGATTGATACGCGACGTGGACGTAACGGTGGAAGTTTTATCTGTGAAATTTCTCCTGATCTGTTGCTAGAGCAGCATCCCTTGCGGCAGGCCAGTAGTGATTATCTGGCAGATCTGGGCGAATACCATAGCGCCATTCTTGGCCATAGTGTATATCTGGCTGCCCAGCGCACGACAACACAAGATCTTTCAAAAATGAGGGAACTGATCCATCTATTTGCACAGGCTACACAACCGGATACCCGCGCACAAACCGATATGCGCTGTCTGTTAACTCTAGCTTCGTTTGCACAGTCTTCAAGACTAGCCAATCAGGAGCTTTCCATTCAGGCAGAGTGGGCCCCTCTGGTTGCGATACTTTATCAGGATACAGACTTTCATACAGATGTAGTTGAGCAATATCAGCAATTATTGCCATTGCTAGATCAGGCAGATGAAGCTCAGGCAGCACTGCACACCAAAAAAATTATCTCGATGCTGACTGACCAGATGCTCGAGTACAAACTGTCCATCGCATAACAAGAATAGATATACCGGAACGTTGCATGTTCCTATCCAGACGGTGAAATAACAAGGACAAGGATATAAAGGAATGAAAACAGAATTATATATAGAACAGCTCCAGATGTTACTCGAGCAGGTTATAAGTGAGACCACTTCAACTGCACAGCAATTGGCCCAGCAGACCAGCCATATTTTATCTCGACGTATGATAGATCCGGGTCGCGGTATTAAACTGTCGACTGAGGAGCGTCAAGCTTTACAATATGAAATTAAGGCTGCATTAGGAAAATCGACTTATACACATGGGATTGGTTTTGCAGGATATACTCCCGAAAACCAGGAAGAAAAAGATTACTGGACACTGGAATGGTGGTTTAAAAAAGGTGATGAACTGCAACAGGCTAAACTTGAAAACTACCAGAATGCCCAGCGTTTTCTCGATTTCCGCTCCTTTGACTGGTTTCAACAGCCAGCATGCAGCAAGCAGCCCTATATTCAGGGGCCTTATGTCGACTATATCTGTAACGGTGCCTACACGATTACCACAGCCTATCCCGTAATGGTACAAAGCCAGTTTGTAGGGGTAATTGCTATTGACTTACTGGTCTCTTCACTTGAAAAGGTTTTTCTGCCTGGCCTCCGCAAAATCAAGCAGGCTGCTGTGATTATTAATGATACAGCCCGTGTAATTACCTCCAACACAAAAGGTTTTCGCACGGGTACTCTGGTGAGACATACGCCTATGGCTAGTACAATTGTGCGGTCATCCCAGCCCTTGCAGCTACTGGTTTTATAGCTTTAAACCAGTTATGGGTAAAGGCTTTAAATTAAGCCTCTGATTAGAAGCCAAGCCACCTTATAAATTACAAGAACCTGAACTTAAAAGTTTGGGCACATATTCTTTATGCTTATTTTATTTATATCAGCAACATATCATTGACTGGCTTAAAAATTGCAGGGTAGCAAACAGAAATATAAGGGCTTTTATAATATGGAAAAAACTACTGTAAATTTAAAAAAACTGACCCTCTGGCAAGTCATTATTATTGGTATTGCCTACATGACTCCGATGACGGTATTTGATACCTTTGGCATCGTTTCGGGTGTTACCGATGGACACGTACCTTTAGCTTATATACTGGCATTAATTGCAATGGTGCTAACTGCATGGAGTTATGCGCGTTTTAGTCGTGAATCTGAAAAAGCAGGTTCAGCATATACCTATACTGCTGAAAGCTGTGGTCCACAATACGGCTTTTTTGTTGGCTGGTGCGCGCTGCTGGATTATCTCCTGCTTCCGCTCATTAATGTATTACTCGCTTCCATTTACCTCACTGCCCTGATTCCAGATGTTCCTTATTGGGCTTGGGTCATGATTTCTGCAAGTGTTGTCACTCTGGTGAATTGTTTTCGTATCAACATATTAGCCAACTTAAGTCTGGTTTTTGTTTTTGCGCCTATTATTCTCATGGTTATATTTGTTTATCTGGTAATTCAGGGTATAGGCTCTTCTCAGGGTTATGAGCATGTTCTGACTCTTACGCCCTTATGGAATGGAGATCATGAGCTTTTACCACTTATCGCTGGCGCATCAATTTTGTGTTTTTCATTCTTAGGGTTTGATGCAGTCACGACATTATCTGCTGAAACCAAAGACCCGAAGCGGAATATCCCGCGTGCGGTACTGATGACCACCCTTATTGGCGGTTTGATCTTTATTAGTGCATCTTGGTTTATCCAGCTTTATTTTCCCAGCAATGTCCGTTTCAATAATCCGAGTGAAGCCCTGCCAGAAATTGTGCTTTATGTAGGTGGAGCCTTTTTTCAGTCGGTTTTCCTGTGTGGGCAGATTATGAATACCTTTGCTTCCGGCCTTGCTACCCATGCCAGTGCCTCGCGGCTTTTGCATATTATGGGCAGAGATGGTATTTTTCCGCGTAAATTCTTTGGTGCAGTTCACTTTAAACTCGGTACGCCACTTTTTTCGGTATTATTTGTCGGCCTCATTTCAATGAGTGCAGCTTTTCTGGATCTCGCCCAAGTCGTTAGCCTGATCAGTTTCGGTGCTCTGGTTGCCTTTACTGCAGTGAATTTCTCAGTATTTATGCAATTTTATATTAAAAAGCAGCAACGCACAGGACTCAAGAATAAGTTCCTCAACCTGGTTTTACCATTTATTTCAGTCTGTGCCATCTTGTGCCTCTGGTTCAATCTGGATCATTCCTCCTTGATATTTGGTTGTATCTGGTTATTGGCCGGTATCTCCGTTTTCTTTTACAAAAAATTTAAAAAGCAGAATATTGCTATCAGCAATGTTTATTAATTCATTGAGGTCAGAAGCCATGTTAAATATATCTAAACCTATAATATTAAATGATGTTGTTTTTAAGCCGTCAACCACTCAACAGGCAGGTAAAGAATGGAACTGGGTTAATCCTCGTCATCTACAAGCTGACCACCCGGCCAATTATTATGAAAGCTCTCTGGCAGACTGGCATGAATTTAATGTCCTGCAAACTGATTGTGAATGTGATGTGGTTGTCATTGGTTCAGGCCTGTTAGGCGCCTCTACTGCATTACATCTGGCTGAACAGGGGGTCGAAACTGTTGTACTTGAGAAAAATCGTGTTGGTAGTGCCGCTTCGGGGCGTAATGGTGGCCAGTTGACACCTGGTCTAGCCCGTTGGGAAGCGGGTGAAATGGCAGAACATTTTGGCTATGAAGATGCAAAAAAACTCTGGCATTTTACTTCTACAGAGGCTATGCAGTTAATTGATGAAATCTCTGAAAAATACGGTCTGGATTTTCAACGAAAACGAGGACACATTACTGCTGCGGTTCATCAAGGTCATCTGGTTGGTCTTACCCAAGGTGCAGACGCCCGTAAATATCTCGGTGAAGACCATACACGCATTGTAGGTAAACACGAATTAGGTGAATATATTAAATCAGACTATTATACCGGCGGACTGATTGATGAGTTAGGCGGCCAGATTCATCCACTTGCTCTAAACCGTGGCCTGATTTATGCCTTCTGCAAAAATGGGGGTACCGTGTATGAACAGACTGAAGTAATTACAATTGAAGAAGCCGAAGACGGCGTGTATGTCAGAACAACAACCGGTACAGTCAAGGCACGCAAAAGTGTAGTGATGGCTGTACATCATGCATCATTTAAGTTGCTTCCACAGAAAAAACAGACGACGCTTCCCTTCTATACTTACGTTAGTACCACTGCTCCGCTTGAGCTTGATATTCATGAGCTTCTGCCTGAGGAGCATCCGGTTTACGACACCCAATTTCAGATTGACTATTATCGCCCGGTCACACAGAACCGGTTGTTGTTTGGCGGACAAGGTACAGGTAGCTGCTGGTCACCAGAGAAGACCTTGAACTATTTAAAAAATCGTATTCATACAGTTTTCCCACAGCTCAAGCAGGTTGAAATCGATTTTGCCTGGAGTGGTACTACTGATTTGACAGTCAATGGTGCTGTAGACAGTCGTAAGTTCGGGAGCAAGTTTCCAATTTATGCCGTGCATGGCTGGAGTGGGCATGGTGTTGCCCAGACTGTGCGTATTGGTAAAGCCATTGCAGCAGATTTTATTGGTCAATCCAGTGATTTTAAAATGCTCACTCAGATTGATCATGCCAACATCCTGTTTGCGCGCACTCTGGCCCCTGTTGTGATTCCAATTGCAAAAAGTGCTTATGGTGTGGGAGCTTTAATGAATCCAGGTAAAATGGTGTCTTTTTAATATTTTATTTAAGAAATATAAATAGTTTTCTCCAGCTTAAAATCATTAAAAACCGGTAAAGCAAATCGCTTTACCGGTTTCATAAATGAGCAGTTAAGGTTTAGAAACAATAAAAATTACCAGCCAGCTGGCAATAATTTGAATAATGCAGCAATAGCATAAACAGCACTGGCAAAATAGATAAGAATAATCAGAATTTTAATGCCCGGGTGAGTAATGGCAGAGCTGCATGTCCATGAAGGTTGAATATCTCCACGCGCACGCGCACCTTTTAAAATAAGCATGGGCATGATAGACAGGACTACACCGCTAAATGTTCCCGCGATATAAAGAGCATTAACGAAAGAGACCATACCGCTATAAGCCAGCAAAAATGGTGGAAGAGTTACAATGGCCATGACCAGAAGACGCTTTTTCATATCGCTATGAATTGCCAGTTTAAAACGATCACCGATATTTGTAACCAGACTGCCACCTAGCCCCCAGTACGAAGTCAGCATTGCAAACAAGGCAAACAGGTTAGCAGAGAAAAAGGCCCAATTACCCAGTACCTTGCCCCAGCTTAAAGTTGCTACCTGGGTAATGTTATCCAGACCACTAAGAGCAATCACGGACATCGGTACCGCAGCCAGCAGAATAAATGTAATTACCATACCGGTAATAATAGCTTTTGGCAGCTGCTCAGGCTTATCACTAAAACCACGTGCCATTTCTGGCACGATATATTGGGCAGAAAAACAGAACACCACGACATTAAATACTGGAATCATATAGATCCAGTTGCCCTGCATCAGATTTACAAACTGGGTTTTTTCATTGAGCAATGTCGCACCGAATAAAATTGCCAGCATAGCAACCATGCATATACAGATTACTTTTTCACTACGGCCAATCGCTTTTAATCCGAGCCATAATATTCCTGCCGCGGGAATAAAGAAAATAAGACTGCCGAGTGACCTTGGCAGGCCGGTCAGCGAATTCAGCAGCTCACCACTACCACTCATATAGGCGATTAATGCACCCATTGAATTAACACAAACCGCTGCGAAAATAATCCATGAGCCTAAAGCACCTACATAACGCTCGGACAGGCCGCTTAGTTGCAGATGTGCCCGGGTTCTTAATGTTGACTCGGCAACATATAGCATGGTAATGGTGGTCAAAATACCAGCGACAATTAACCAGAATAGCAAGGGCATAAAACCTGCCTTACGCGCTGCATAGGCTATAGAAAGAATACCTGCACCAATATTGGTGCCGACAATCATTGCAACGCCTTCCAGAAAACTTAAAGATTTGACAGGCGCTTCTTTGCACTCTGCAACGGTAAAAGGTACTGCGCCTTGTATGGTCTCTTCTGACATGATGAATTCCTTATAAATTATAGTCCTTGATGACTTAGGTTTCTAATTTCCTGTTATGCTTTTATAACGGGTTCAGATTCATCTTCTGATCAATCCTGCTTGTTTTAAGACCCTTGAATTTCAGTAAATTAAGCCTGAGTATATGTTCAGCTCCAGGGTTGAACCTGCTGGCCCATCCATAAGGTTTTATAATTTCATGCTTTATGGGGCCAGAAACGAGAGCCATTTTTAATAAACCGGAGAGAGCCAATTGCTTAGCTTGTTAGGAGACCATCTGTTACAGCGCTTACAGAAACAGACCGAGGGAGCTCTATATCACCGGGTATTCTGCTGTTTACGTGATGCCATCACAGAAGGTATTTTACCGCCTAAAACACGGCTACCGGCTTCGCGTGATCTGGCTCATGAACTCAAGGTTTCACGTAATACTATCTTGAATGCCTATGAGCATTTACAGGCACAAGGTTATATTCAGGCACATACGGGACGTGGCAGCTGGGTCGCTGAAAACCTGCCGGAGAGCTATCTGACGGTACCGGGACATGAACATCTGGCAGAACAGCCCAACCAGCAACAGTTAAAGCATCTGTCTAAGCGTGGTACTGCATTTCTTGAAAGTGCAGCCGCATCCCCCTATCAGTGGGGTGCTTTTGTGCCAGGCGCACCAGACGTTACCGAATTTCCACACGCCGAGTTTGGCCGGATTCTGAACCGTTTAAGCCGCCAGCCGGAAATTTCACGGCTCATCTATAGCAATGACGGAGGCTGTCTTGAACTTAAACAGGCATTAGCAGATTATTTGCGGGTTGCGCGCTCTGTACGCTGTGAGGCTGACCAGATTCTGATTACTGAAGGTATTCATCAGGCAGTAGATCTGGTTTCACGCTCTTTATGCGATGCTGGTGATCAGGTCTGGATTGAAGATCCGGGATACTGGGGTGCGCGGAATATTTTACGGATCAATGGACTGTGTATTAACCCGGTACCCGTTGATCATGAAGGTCTTATTCCTGATCATACATCTTCCGTTCCTAAACTGATCTTTGTTACTCCCTCACATCAGTATCCGCTTGGTTCGCACTTGAGCGTATCCAGACGCCGGCAACTGTTAGACCTGGCCCGTTATCACGGCAGCTGGATAATTGAAGATGACTACGACAGTGAATTCCGCTTTTCCGGCCAGCCTTTCCCCTCCTTGCAGGGACTGGAAGAAAATACGCCCGTCATTTATATGGGAACATTCAGTAAAACGATTTACCCGGCACTACGGATCGGTTATATGGTCATTCCTAAAAGTCTGGTCGAATCACTGAAAACGGTAGCTGCCGAGCTTTATCGGGGCGGGCATTTACTTACACAGCGTGCACTGGCTGAATTTATTCAAGAAGGTCATTATGCCGCTCATATCCGTCGGATGCGAATTTTGTATGGTAAACGCCGTGCATTTCTAATTGAACTGATTGAGCGCTATCTGGGCACAGAGTTTATTCATGAATTTAGTCATGCAGCAGGGTTACACCTGGTCCTCAAGCTGCCGGAGCATAGTGATGACGTTGCAATTGCCAGAATGGCCCTTTCGCGTGGTGTCAAAGTAAGACCTTTATCACGCTATTATTCGGATGCAGACCGCTCACAAGCTGGTCTGCTACTAGGTTTCGCCTGTGTAAAGGAGAAAGACATGCTTGTAGCATTTAGCGTATTAAGACAATGTCTGAAAGAACATCAGATTGCACTTTGAACCGGGTTAAAGCTACCCTTTTACTCACTATACAAATACAATAAAAAGGGCACAGCCTAAACTGTACCCTTCTTAAGAGTTTAACAAGATATTTTTATACTACGTGCTTTTGTACCAGAATACAGCCTACAGAATAACCTGCACCAAACGAGCACAGAATTCCATATTCACCATCGTTTACTTCGTGTGCTGTGCGGTGCATGGCAATAATGACCCCGGCAGAAGAAGTATTGGCAAATTCATCCAGAATAATCGGAACAAGCCCTGGCTGGGCTGCTTCTTTGCCTACTACCAGCTTCAAGATTAATTCATTCATGCTGGCATTGGCCTGATGTAACCAGAAGCGTTTTACTTCATTAGGCTGAATACTGTTTTTCTCAAGTTGAGCAGTAATCATTTTTGCGACCAGCGGACATACTTCCTTAAATACTTTGCGGCCATCCTGACGGAAACGCTTGTCATCAATATTGGCATTTTCACTAGTATTTAAAAAACCAAAATTATTACGAATATTGTTGGAAAATTGAGTAAACAGTTGTGTGTCCAGAATTTCAAAGCCAGATTTGCTGTCTGTATTTTCAATAATAGAAGCAGTCGCTACATCACCAAAAATAAAGTGACTGTCACGTGAACGGAAATCAGAATGCGCAGATGTAATTTCAACATTGACCAGCAATACACGACGCGCGCCTGTCTTAATGGCATCATGAGCCTGTTTCAGGCCAAAGGTCGCTGCAGAGCATGCCACGTTCATGTCATAGGCATACCCCTGAATTCCCAGAGCAGTCTGAATTTCAATAGCAACTGCCGGGTAAGCGCGCTGCATGTTTGAACATGCCAGAATCACGACATCAATATCTTCAGGTGTAACACCAGCATTTTCCATCGCCTGCTTGGCAGCAATTACGCCCCACTCTGCCTGTAACGACAGCTGGTCATCAGCACGTTCCTGCAAATGTGGACGCAAACGTTTCGGGTCAAGAATACCATTTTTTTCAGACACATAACGACGCTTGACGCCTGATGCCTTTTCAACAAATTCAGCACTTGAACCACGGCGGGGCTCTAGTTCACCTGCAGCAATTTTTTCAGCATTTTCTAGGTTATACTGTTCCACATAAGCATTTAAACTTTCAACTAACTCTTCGTTGGTAATGACATTTTCAGGATGAAACAAGCCAGTACCAGTAATGCGGATGCCCATGTAAAACTCCTTTTAAAGAATGACGGTATTTTAACTGATTCCGAGCCGATCCCATAGTTTTTGCAGTCGAGTTGCAGAAACAGGTATTTTGGTCTTCATAGGCTGGGAGAACAGGGAAATACGTAATTCTTCAAGCATAAAGTAAAAGTCTATAGATTTCGGATTGTTACGGACACTGAATAACTTGTCCATCCACGGGTCAACCTGGGCAATAGCAGCTTCATCACGTTGCAGGTTATTAGGCAAACGCTCCAGACGCAGAACCAAGGCCTTCAAATAACGTGGAAATTCTGCCCATACCTCAGGCGGCTGGGTATAAACGAAATCGCCCAGTTGCATCAGGTCAAGCTGATCTTCAATATCATCAATACTACGCCCAAAAATTTCCGGATCAAGCACGAGCAGTTTACGGCGAATATCTTGCCACTGAATAAAAATATCGCTGAGTGCTGCCAAAGCCTGCTGGCCATAACTCAGGAAATTTCCCTTAACCTCTGCCAGTACATTCTGGAACTCTTCGGCATTCACCGGCAGTTCAGTTAATGCCATTTGCAAAGTCGCATATACCAGCATTTGCTCCAGTTTGGCCCGGTCACCTAATGGCGAATAAGCCAGAGCCAGAGGCTTACCCAACTGCTTTTTAAGCTGACGTATCAGGTCACCTAACTGCATGTGAATCAGACGAATTACTCCTTCACGATGCTGTTTAATGGCTTCGGCCTGATCATTAAAACTTTGTATAACAACACCTGATTCATCTTTAGCTTCTATCTCACTAAAGCTTTTTACCGGAACCAGAGCCTGATACTGTTTTATCACTACGCCTGTTACTTTCTGAGTGGCTTCAAAAATAAAGCTTTCCGGAAAAGTTTTATATTCACCTTTCAGCTGTTTTACCGGTCGCTGGGTTTCCTGACGGCAACGTGCTTTTAGCTCTGCCAGATCACGTCCTTTTTCAATCACTCGGCCTTTTTCATCAGTTACCTTGATAAAAGGAATCAGGTACTGATCAATCCGTTCAACTGAAAAATCCTTCTCTGTAATCTGTTCACCCCGCAAGGCAAATGTCAGATAATTCAGAACATGACGCTGCAAATCCTTATCCTGTACCTCACGCAGCAACTTGCGTGCAGTATCCGGGATCGGCACCAGATTACGTCGTTTATCCTTTGGCAAAGATTTAAGCAAGGCCTCAACCAGTTCCTGACGCCAGCCTGGAATTCCCCAAGACCAGATCTCTTCATTGACCTGCGCTAATGCCTGTAATGGAATTTTTACTGTAGCCCCGTCTTCATCATGGCTTGGGTCAAAGCGGTAACTTGCAGCCAAACGTAACTGTCCATTTTGAAGATAATCCGGAAACTGCTGTGTAGTCGGACGGTCATTCAGCCAGAGTGACTCTTCATCGACATATAAGAAACGCGGTTCTTTGGCCTCAACTGTAGCCAGCCAGTCTTCGAAACTGCGTCGGCTGGCAATTTCAGAAGGAATTTTAGAAGCATAAAACTGATAGACAGTTTCTTCATCTACAACCAGATCACGTCGGCGCAGCTTGTCTTCTACCCGCTCTACTTCTTCAAGTTTAAGCAGGTTATGTTTTAGAAATGGCGGTATAATGCCCAGGTTACCGGTTGTGAGAGCATCTCGCAGGAAAATCTCATGAGCTGCTGCCTGATCAACTTTTTCAAAATTGGTCAGGCGTTTTGGCTCAATAATTAAACCAAATAGCGAAATCTGGTCATAGGCATTTACAATACCTGTTTTTTTCGACCAGTGTGGCTCAAAATAGTGATGCTTCAGCAAATCACGGGCTGCTAGCAAAATCCATTCCGGCTCAATTTTAGCCAATGTCCGTAGATAGACCTGTGAAGTTTCTACCATTTCAAAAGCCATTACCCAAGATGCACCCGCCTTATGTAAAACAGAAGCAGGAAAAATTCGTGCCTTTTGCTGGCGCACCGCCATATAGACATTTTTTTCATCAGTCTTGTTGGCAATAAAGGAAAGTAATCCGGTTAGCAGGGCTCGGTGCAGGTTTTCATAACTGGCAGGTTTATCATTAAAACTCAGCTTTAAGCCTTCAGCCAGTTCAACAAGTTGTTTATGAGTCTGTTTCCATTCACGTAAACGTAGCCAGCTTAAAAAATGCTGACGTGCAAATGCGCGACGTTTATTTTCACTTAGCTGGTTATCCTTGTTGCCTTTTAAAGTTGACCAGAGCTTCAAATAAAATAGAAAATCTGAATCAGCTTCTTTAAATAAAGCATGTTTCTGATCCGCCTGAGTCTGTTTATCCGCAGGTCGCTCACGTGGGTCCTGTACAGCCAGTGCGCTCACAATAATCAGAGCTTCATTTAACGCACCGAAGTGTGCCCCACCCAGAATCATGCGGGCAAGTCTTGGATCAATTGGCATACGTGCCATCATCTGACCAATTTTAGTCAGCTCAGCTTTTTTCTCGTTTAGTGCACCCAGTTCAATGAGCAGCTTACGTCCATCATTAACCAGGCGGTGGTCAGGCGGCTCAATAAAGTCAAAATTTTCAAGATTTCCTAAACCTAAACTCTGCATTTGCAGAATGACTGAAGCCAAGTTTGTCCGCTTGATCTCAGGTTCTGTAAATTCTGGCCGGCTTAAAAAGTCTTCTTCACTATAGAGACGAATACAGACCCCAGGCGCAATACGGCCACAGCGCCCCTTACGCTGGTTTGCAGCAGCTTGCGATATCGCTTCAATCGGCAAGCGCTGTACGCGCGAGCGATAACTATAGCGGGAAATACGGGCAAAACCGCTATCAATCACATAGCGAATATTAGGAACAGTCAGTGCCGTTTCTGCCACGTTAGTAGCAATAATAATGCGCCGGCCCTTTCCTCCCGGATTAAAAATTTTCTGCTGTTCACCTAAACCCAGGCGTGCGAACAGTGGCAAGATTTCTGTATGCCGTGGACCATGTTTTTCCAGAGTTTCCTGAAGTTCGCGAATCTCCTGTTCTGTACTTGAAAAGATCAGGATATCTGCATGTTCCGGATGACCTTTTTCTTCTGCATCCTTGAAGCACTCTTCTACAGCCTGAACTACTGCACGTGGTAAATTTTCTTCGAAGTCATCAAACTCATCATCATCACTTCCTGCAATGTTCAGGTCGGAAATCGGACGATAACGTACCTCAACCGGAAAACTCCGGCCTTCCACTTCATAGACTGGTGCACCATTAAAGTAATGACTAAACCGATTTACATCTAGTGTTGCCGAGGTAATAATGACTTTTAAATCAGGACGTTTTTTAATGAGCTGCTTCAGGTAGCCCATAATAAAGTCAATATTTAGTGAACGTTCATGCGCCTCATCAATAATAATCGTGTCATATTTAGTCAGATAACGATCATGGGTCAGCTCAGCCAGCAGAATTCCGTCTGTCATCAACCGGACTATAGAATCCTGTGAGCCCTGTTCATTAAAACGGACTTTAAAGCCAATGGATTCCCCAAGCTTTTCACCCACTTCTTCAGCAATACGCTGTGACACGCTACGCGCTGCCAGACGTCTCGGCTGGGTATGACCAATCATTCCCGTCAGGCCGCGGCCTGCCAGCATTGCTATCTGGGGTAATTGTGTTGTTTTACCAGAGCCGGTTTCACCTGCCACAATAATGACCTGATGCGTTTGTATTGCTTCAATCAGTTTGTCCGCATATTGCGTGACTGGCAAATCCTGATTCAGTTTAATATTCGGGAGGCGTTCTACACGTGCCCGCACCTTGGCGTTAGATTTTTCAAAAAGTTCCTGATACTGCTTGGGATTTGCATCTTTACCTTTACCTAGCCGATTTAAACGATAAGAGTCCCGCGCCATGACCAGTTGATCTACATTTAAATGACTCAGCACCGAGCGCAATTCCTGATATAAAAATACGAACTGTCTATTTTACGCCGTAATGACATCCAGTGAAAGAATTCTCACTTTAATATATTTAGTGTTTTTTTCATTTTAACCCTTGAATTTTAAAGGGTCCGACGGCATGTTATATGCGTAGCAAAAATGCTTGTCCCGACTGGCTCTAGATTTCGCCTTAAAAAATGAACCGGACAAGACTTAGGTAAAATAGAAATGGCTTAATTTGTTTTACCGATTTAAGCAATGTAAAAATACTATTTTACCAATGATAAAAAATTATCTATTCTAGATCATGAAATTTAAATGCTAACACTCAATCATGGAGACAATGATGAGCTTAATTAATACTGAAGTTAAACCATTTAAAGCAACTGCTTATCAGAACGGCCAGTTCATCGAAATTACTGAAGCTGACCTGAAAGGTAAATGGTCTGTATTCTTCTTCTATCCAGCAGACTTTACTTTTGTTTGCCCAACTGAGCTTGGTGACCTTGCAGACAACTATGCTGAATTCAAACAGCTAGGTGTTGAAATCTACTCAGTTTCTACTGACACTCATTTCACTCACAAAGCTTGGCATGACTCTTCAGAAGAAATCAAGAAAATCGAATACCCAATGGTAGGCGATCCAACTTGGACTCTGGCTAAAAACTTTGAAGTATTAATCGAAGCTGATGGTCTTGCTGACCGTGGTACTTTCGTTATCGATCCAGAAGGTAAAATCCAGATCGTTGAAATCAATGCTGGCGGTATCGGGCGTGATGCATCTGAACTGCTTCGCAAAGTAAAAGCAGCTCAATACGTTCACGCTCACCCAGGTGAAGTATGCCCAGCTAAATGGAAAGAAGGCGATGCAACACTTGCTCCTTCAATCGACCTAGTAGGTAAAATCTAATCTTGATTAGATTAAGCTAATAAAAAACCGTCTCATTTGAGGCGGTTTTTTTTATTTGAATTTTACTCTATAGCCGAGCCAGCACAGCAATAACATATTTTATACTCACAGAAAGATTTATTTCGACTATGGTCAGCTTATAAGCATTATAAATGAAAATATAACTAAAGCGTGGAGGAAACCTATGCCACAAGTTTTAGCTGTTATTTACTGGAAATATGACTCTACTTCACGTTATTTAAAAATTTTTTATAATAATGGTACAGGCGAGCTCTATCACCCCGTACCGGCATTTGTATATGACAATATGATGCGCGTTACTGACAAAACTGCTTTTGTTCACAAATATCTGGAGTTTAATTTGCACTTTGACCGGCTATCAATAGCGTGAGTTTCAGTACATTAAAGTTTTGAAAATAAAAGATTCAGGTTCGTGTTGCCATGAG
Source organism: Acinetobacter radioresistens DSM 6976 = NBRC 102413 = CIP 103788 (assembly GCF_006757745.1). Taxonomy (NCBI): domain Bacteria; kingdom Pseudomonadati; phylum Pseudomonadota; class Gammaproteobacteria; order Moraxellales; family Moraxellaceae; genus Acinetobacter; species Acinetobacter radioresistens. Next base: position 1,891,683 of record NZ_AP019740.1, read on the forward strand.
TATACCGGCTCCTAGATCCAGTGTCGTTAACATCATGTCCTGCTCCTGCTGAAGTAAAGATATAAAATCTTTAACCTGATCTGCATGTGAAATTACGTTATCTACAATCAGGACCCCTTTTGGGGTCAAAACTTTCTTTAAATAAGGCCAGTAGATAATATAGGCATCCCGCTCTGCATCAAGTAGAATAAAATCGTACTGTTCTTGAGTGTGGCGAAGAAACTCAAGCGCATCTCCGACCCAAAACTGGACTACATCATTTAATCCCATTTTTTGTGCATGCCACTGTGCCTGCTGACTCCGTTCCTTCTCTATTTCCAGAGTAACTAATTTTGCCCCTGTTGCTCTGGCCGCCTCTGCCAGCCAGAGTGTAGAGTATCCGGTAGAAGTACCAATTTCCAGCAATCTCTCGGGTTGCTGAATACGCACTAGCATAGACAAATAGTAAGCCGATTCTGGCTCAATATTTCGATAGCGCAGCAATCGGTCATCCTGGTCTGCATCATGAGCTTGGAAAGATTGATAGAGCTCAGCCATATAGACATTAAATTCGGAAGTCGCCATGGCAGTTTTTCCTGTTTTTATTATAAATTTTTTATGGTTTAAAATTTATACGATCTGGATAAGCTTAAATCGGGGAATAGTTTCACCTTCTACCTCCACCGTTTCCTTAAACATACTTAAAGGTCGAACCCACATTGAATAATTACCATATAGACATTGATAAATAACCAGTTCCTCTTGTGTTTCACTGTGTTTCGCTACAGAAAAAACCTGGTATAGCTGTCCCTTATAATGCTGATAAATACCACGGGTAATTTGCATGATGCACTCCATCGAGAGAAGTTTAACAATCATGACTATGCCATAAAAAATTTTATTTGCTGCATGAAGAAAGTAAAATATTTTATTTACTGTCTCGTCGTCTGCAACTGAGAACCGAGCGAATTACACACCGCCTAAACAGCTAAGTCATGAAAAACAAGATCAGAACAGGCCCGAAAAACCGGCTCTGTTCTTTAATCACAATTCTTAAAACCGATTGTATTTATAAAAACATATTGTTTTACCTATTAATGGCTTTGCAGTATCATCAATTCATTCCTTAATATTGACTCCTTTGGAGAAGTTAGCAATGTTAGACCAAAATACTTCAGCACAACTTAAAACATTACTCGAACGTCTGGAAAGCCCGATTGAACTGGTTGCCTCTTTAGATGGCTCTGACAAGTCAGATAAAATCAAAGAGCTGGTCAATGAAATTGCCGCCCTGTCTGATCAGGTGACTGCACGCCTTGATGGCCAGCACAGCCGCCGCCCAAGCTTTGGTGTGGCCAAAGCGGGCGAGCAGCCCCGGGTATTCTTTGCCGGCCTGCCGATGGGGCATGAGTTCACCTCGCTGATTCTGGCCCTGTTGCAGGTTTCCGGATACGCTCCCAAAGTCTCTGACGAGGTACTGGCACAGATTAAAGCGCTCAACCTGACTGCTGACTTCGAAGTATTCGTGTCACTGAGCTGTCATAACTGTCCGGATGTGGTGCAGGCCCTCAACCTGATTGCCATCTATAACCCGGGCACCACTGCCACTATGATTGACGGGGCCTTCTTCCAGGAAGAAGTCGAACAGCGCAAGATCATGGCGGTTCCAATGCTGTTCCAGAACAGCCAGCACATCGGTCAGGGACGTATGACCCTGGAAGAGATTATTGCCAAGCTGGACAGCGGTGCGGCGGCCAAAGATGCAGAGAAACTTAATGCCAAGGCAGCCTTTGATGTCCTGGTGATTGGTGGTGGTCCGGCCGGGAATACTGCTGCCATCTATGCAGCGCGTAAAGGTATCCGTACCGGGATCGTGGCTGAACGCTTCGGTGGACAGGTGATGGACACCATGGATATTGAAAACTTTACCTCGGTCACCAAAACCCAGGGGCCAAAGTTTGCTGCGGCCATGGAAGAGCATGTGCGTGAGTATGAAGTCGACATCATGAACCTGCAGAAAGTTGCCAGCATTAAAGGTGCAGAAGAAACGGCCAGTGGTCTGGTTGAAGTGACTCTGGACAATGGTGCCCGACTGGAATCTAAAACAGTGATTCTCTCTACCGGTGCACGCTGGAGACAGATGAATGTACCGGGCGAGCAGGAATATGCGACCCGTGGTGTTGCCTACTGCCCGCACTGTGACGGTCCGCTGTTCAAGGGCAAACGGGTGGCGGTGATTGGTGGCGGTAACTCCGGGGTTGAGGCAGCGATTGATCTGGCCGGTATTGTTGAGCATGTCACCCTGCTTGAGTTTGCTGATACTTTACGTGCAGATCAGGTATTGCAGGACAAGCTTGCGAGCTTGCCGAACACGACAGTAATCAAGTCTGCGTTGACCACAGAGGTGGTGGGAGACGGCTCACAGGTGACTGCGCTGCGTTATCAGGACCGGGTATCTGGAGAGGACAGGGAGATTGAACTGGCGGGTATCTTTGTACAGATTGGTCTGCTGCCGAACACTGACTTTCTGAAAGGGTCAGAAGTCGAGCTGAGTAACCGCGGTGAGATTGTGGTGAATGAGCGTAACGAGACCAATGTAAAAGGTGTATTTGCGGCGGGTGACTGTACAACGGTACCGTACAAGCAGATCATCATTGCTACAGGTGAAGGTGCAAAAGCGTCGCTTTCTGCTTTTGATTACATTATCCGCTCCGGTCAGTAATTTTTTAATGCGAAAAAGCATATTCCTTACAAGAATATGCTTTTTTTATATATATCTTACAAGTCCTCAACAATATGTAGTCTTTATTACAACTTTTCTTTATGCTTATATTTTCCTGAATGTTTTTTAATCAACAAAAGGAAGGAAAATAAATGAAAAAGTTAATTGCTGCGTTAGGTTTAGCTTCTACAGTTCTCATTGTTGGCTGTAATAACAATAAAACTCCAGAAGCTGATGATCATGCTGCGACTGCTGGTACAACCACCGATTCGACTGCTACTGGCACAACTACAACAGACTCTACTATGGATATGAATAATACCGCAGGCGAGCGATTAGACAATACTACTGGCACAGTGGCTGATCCGGCTACAACAGGCACCGCTACAGATACAACTGGTGCAACTACAGGTACCACAACTGGTGGTACAACAGATACCATGACTAATACGGGAACTACTGGCACCACAGGTACAACTGGTGGTACCAGCGGAACTGGCAGTTCACAGTAATATTGTACTGAATATAAAAAAGCCCTTACATTGAGGGCTTTTTTATATCTAAGTTTTATCTAAAAAATCTAATAGATAACAACTCTTACAACTTTTCAACAAAGCTGAGTCGTAATACCACCCTTCTTTATGTTTAGATTTGAATAGTGAAGAAAAGTTGAAAAAATTAGAAGGATGTATACATGAAAAACTTAAATAAACTGGTAGTTGCTTTAGGCATGACTTCGGCTTTGTTCTTGGTTGGGTGTGATAAAGAAAAGTCTTCGGATATGGCGAAAGATAATGCCATGGCTAAACCCATGGACCAGATGGAAGCCCCTTCAGATGGCGTAGGTGAAAGTTTAAAGGATGCAACTAAAGCTGGTTTCGATGAGACCAGTCAGGCTACCAAAGGTGCAACCATAGCGATGGAAAAAGGCGCTAATGCAACTGCAGTAGCTACTAAAGAAGTGAGTGAGGGTGCGGGACAGGCTGCAAATGAAGCCACTGGCGAATCACGGGTAATTGACCCTGCACAAGAGCGTGAAACACGCGATAGCTCTCAGCATAATAGTCAGACCCAGTAAATTTTTTGTGGTTAAAAAGCTCCCCTTCCGGGAGCCTTTTAATTAGCCTTTAAAACTTTTTCAAGATTAATTTTTGCCTGATTTTCCAGTTTATCCTGAAAATATTCAGTTTTAAATAACGGATGGGCTTGATAAAAATGAGATAAAACTTTTTTGCGCTTTTCATGATATATACCCTCTGACACCCAGGCATATTCTTGTTGAATCTGCTGCTCATACTCAGCAAAACGGGACGGTTTACTACCTAAAATCGCCAAGTCTATATCAAGCAAGGTTTTAAGGTCCAGATCGTCATCTTCAGACAGTTCATGAGTTTGTGTTGCCAGTATCCACGAGTAAATTTTAGAGATTTGATCAATAGTCATGTAAGGTGCCAGACTCTGTTTCATTAACTCGGCACTTTTTAATTCATTTTGATCAGATTTTGGCTCATAAACCACGTCATGAAACCAGATCGCCAGCTCAACAGCCAAGGGGTCATTCACGCACATTTTTAGAGGCTGGTATAAGTCCAGACATTCTTCTATATGTTGAAGTGTATGATAATAACGCTGAGGTTCCTGATAGGCAGTAATTAATTTCTGAAGCAGGCTGTCTGATAAATACAATGCATTAGTCTGTTGAAGTTCTTGCCAGTATTGCTTAAGTCTTTCTAGCTTAGGTTGCATAAATTAGTATTCCTATTTCTTAGCTCAGCCGGACTTTTACCTTATTTTTTGATGAAAACTTATTCTATAAATAACCAATAGCCATAATTCGAATACTGGTTATTCTATACGTGAGAATATATTTAAACAGATTGCTCATCACGTTTAAAAATTAGTTCTTTAGCGCTTGAATTTACTGTGTCCAGATAATAACCCTCACTATTAAAAGCTTTTAAATCTTCTGGCTGGGTTAACTGGTTTTCTATAATAAAGCGTGCCATCAGGCCACGTGCTTTTTTGGCATAAAAACTGATGATTTTGTATTTACCATTCTTCTGGTCAAGAAAGATCGGTTTAATGATAGCAGCTTGTATTTTGTTTTCTTGCACTGCCTTGTAGTATTCATCTGATGCAAGGTTGATTAAATAGTTATGCTGGTGTTCAGTCAGTTCCTGGTTAATCTGCTGGGTAATAAGGTCTCCCCAAAACTCATACAGGTTATGTCCACGGCTGTTTTGCAGTTTGGTACCCATTTCCAGACGGTAAGGCATCATTAAATCTAGTGGCCTTAACAAGCCATATAGACCCGATAGCATTCGCAAATGTTGCTGGGCAAAATTCAGATTGTTGTGTTTCAGACTATAGGCATCCAGACCGGTATATACATCGCCTTTAAAAGCAAAAATAGCCTGTCGGGCATTACCAAAATTAAATTCTGGTGTCCAATCCTGAAAACGCGCAGTATTCAATTGGGCTATTTTCTCACTAACACTCATCAAACTGGCGATTTCTGAAGCAGACAGTTTACGACAAAAGTCTATAAGTTCTTGTGAGTGCTCAAGCAGTCTTGGTAAAGTATGTTCATCGGTAGGTAATGCAGATTCATAATCTAAGGTCTTGGCAGGGGAAATTAGAGCTAACATAAACAACCTGATCAAAAAATAATTAATCAAACTATAACAGTCGACTTATTTTAATGCCAATTTGTGTTTTTGCTGAAGTTAATCGCTAAAATACGCGATTCTCCTGCTATTTATCGTTTGTACTATGTCCGAGCAAATCTTTATTCAAGGTCCGGTGGGGCAAATTGAAGTTTTTGTTGATTATCCCCAAGGCGAAGTAAAAGGATATGCCCTCGTTTGCCACCCTCACCCTCTTCAGGGAGGCACACCTCAACATAAGGTTCCTGCACTTTTAGCCCAGATTTTATCTGAACGTGGCTGTGTGGTTTATCGTCCAAGTTTTCGTGGTTCAGGGCAAAGTACCGGAACACATGATGAAGGCTATGGCGAGACAGATGATACTTTAGCGGTACTACAACATATTCGTGCCCTACATTCCCATTTGCCATTTTATGCAGGTGGCTTCAGCTTTGGTGCTCACGTGATGGCAAAAGCTTATGATGCCTTGCCAGCAGTAGAGAGGCCTAAACAGTTGATTTTATGTGGTCTGCCTACCAATACTGTAGCCGGCTTGCGTCATTATAAAACGCCTGAAATTCAGGGAGATATCCTGTTTATTCATGGTGAAAAGGATGAAATCACCTTGTTATCGGATGCTATTAGCTGGGCTACGCCACAAAAGCATCTGATTACTATTCTGCCGGGGGCAAATCACTTTTTTACGGGCTATTTAAAACAGTTACGTATCGCGATTTCCCGTTTTTTAATCGTTGAATAAAAAATAAATAAAGGCCCGGTATATATTAATTTCGGGCCTTTTTAGATGAGTCATAAGTTTAGCTTTTCCATTCGAACTGGCTAAATGACTCATCATTTTTTAATGTAGTTTCAATAGCCTGCCCCAACTGTTTAATCACACTCTGCATTTCAATTTTTTCAAACCAGTCCTGTTCTTCGTCAGCATGTGCATTAATCCTGCAAACCAGATGCCCCTTTCCATCCTGGGCAGATTCACATATCACAGAAATAGGTAAAGGATGACTCTCTACACTTACCGCAATTTTATCAGGCTCATTACGGCTGGCCTGGAAGCCATGCTGGACAAGACGCTTAGATAAAAGGTCAGTTACATATTCTTGGGCAATACGGCATTCATCTTGTATATGATCAGTTTGTTGATGTTCAGCACATTGGGCAGTAAATTGTAGGGTTCTCATTGGCGTTGTCCTGAAATGCTTTCTTGTTGTATGGATTTAGCATAAGCAATAAACGCACAACAGCCAAGCATTCACTTGACTGTTGTTAGACAAAAACAACATTTTTATTAAACTTTATTCGTATCTATTCACTAATCTGTATGGCAAGCCCGGCTTTATTAGCGAGTTCAGTAAAGGTCGGGAAGCTGGTGGCTACCGTTTCAGTACCCATAATATTAATTGTTCCTGAACTTCGCAGCCCTGCCATACTAAAGCTCATAGCGATCCGGTGATCATGATGTGATTCGATTTCACCGCCGGTAAAGACAGCCGACCAGTCTCCACTTTTTCCTTTACCTTCAATGATGATTCCATCTTCAGTCGGGGTGCAGTCGATGCCCATAGTTTTAAGGCCATCAGCCATTACCTGAATCCGGTCAGACTCTTTCACCCGCAGTTCGGCAGCACCAGTCAGTACTGTTTGCCCTTCTGCACAAGCTGCCGCAACAAATAGTGCCGGGAACTCATCAATTGCAAGTGGAACCTGGTCTTCAGGAATATGTATCCCCTTGAGCGTCCGGCTACCTTTGATATGAATATCAGCAATTGGCTCCCCCCCCGCAATGCGTTCATTCTCAATTGTCAGGTCAGCTCCCATCTGTTTCAGAATTTCGATAATTCCGGTACGGGTTGGATTTATACCGACTGCTTCCAGAAGTACATCCGAATTCTGAGTAATAGCAGCCCCCACCATGAAAAATGCTGCGGAAGAAATATCTGAAGGTACCTGAATCTCTGTACCGACCAGTTTGCCACCACCTATAAGTGAAATTTTATGACCTTCAGTTTTAACCTCATAGCCAAAAGCACGTAGCATACGCTCGGTATGGTCGCGGGTTGGCTCAGGTTCAGTAACTGAAGTTTCACCTTCAGCCCATAATCCCGCAAGCAGAATTCCTGACTTTACCTGAGCAGAAGGCATTGGCAAATCATAATGAATACCTTGCAATTTTTGCTGACCACTAATACTGACCGGCGGTGTACCTTTTTCACCTGTGGTTTGAATCTGGGCACCCATCAGACGTAAGGGTTTGGCAATCCGTTCCATTGGACGTTTGGATAAAGAGGCGTCACCAGTCATGACCGTATCAAATTTCTGTGCAGCCAGCATGCCAGACAGCAGACGCATGCTGGTTCCTGAATTCCCCATATAAAGTGCACTTGCCGGAGCCTTAAGTCCGTGCATACCCACCCCATGAATGGTAACCTCACCATTTTTCGGACCTTCAATACTTACGCCCATATCGCGAAAAGCCTGTAAGGTAGCTAGTGCATCTTCACCTTCCAGAAAGCCTGTGACATGAGTAGTACCTTCGGCAATTGCACCAAACATGATAGAGCGATGAGACACAGACTTGTCACCAGGTACGGTAAATTTACCCTGAAAAGTTTTGTTTCCCGGCAGAATGGTAAATTGTTGTGTCACCTTGTTTTTCTCCATCAACGGTTTTTGGGCTAACATGTGGTTAAAGTGCTGACGCGCAGCCTGAGCATGTCCCAGTAGGCCCATTAATGCCTGCGAGTCTTCATTTTCAATCATTTTTCGAATAATGCCGAGCTGCTGTTCAAAGCCATCTACTGCATTTAAAATTGCTTTTTTATTGGCAAAAAAAATGTCATGCCACATTTGAGGGTCACTGGCGGCCACACGCGAGAAATCACGAAAACCGCCGGCTGCATAACGGAAGATGTCCAGGTTATCTTCACGGCTGGCCAGTTGCTCGACCAGGTTAAATGCCATCAAATGCGGTAAATGACTGGTATGTGCCAGAACTTCATCATGTTTTTCAACATCCATGCAGATAACTTCTGCTTGCGCAGCTTCCCAGAGCTCAATCAGTTTATCAACCGCCCAGCTGGCACTACTTGGCAAAGGTGTCAGAATGACCTTGTGATTGGCAAACAGATCGACTTTACCAGCATAGACACCAGTATGCTCACTTCCTGCAATCGGATGGCCCGGTACAAAACCGGGCGGCAGATGGGTGCCGTACACTGCTTTGGCTGCCTCTACCACATTTCCTTTGGTACTGCCGACATCTGTCAGGATAGTATGTGCGCAAATATGAGGTTTGATCTGCTCAAGTATTTTCTGGGTAGCACGTACTGGTAAAGCCAGAACAATCAGGTCTGCCCCTTGTACTGCTTCTACAGGATCACTATAGCCCTGCTCAATCAGGCCCAAAGCTTTGGCATCTTCCAGTGTTTTTTGAGAACGGGTCGCGGCCACCACGTGACGGGCCAGCTTTTGAGCCACAATTACACGGGCCAGACTTGAACCAATTAGCCCAAGGCCAATAAATGCAACTTTTTCAAACAGGGGTTGGGACATAACTTCAGTTTTGCCTCAAGGGCTTTTGCCTTGTTTCAAGTGTTTAATATTTCAAGTATCGGGAAGAGTTTCAAATTTTTTCGAATAAAAATAGCTTCTCAATTTTTATCCTTTTATTCATCACTCTCTGAACTTTTGGTATATGGCAGTAATATAAAAACTACTACTGCCATGATCTAACAGGTCTCAGCTTTATAGTACAGCAACCGGATAAGAACCCAGTACACGCAGTTCTTTAACTATTGGACGGATTTCTTCGATTGCTGCCGCAACATTTTCCTGCTCGATATGGCCTTCCAGATCGATAAAGAATACATAAGCCCATTTTTCTGGCAATGCAGGACGGGTTTCAATACTGGTCAGGCTGATGTTGTGCTTGGCAAATGGAGCCAGAATTTCCAGTAAGGCACCCGCACGGTCATGAGCAGAAATCAATAGTGAAGTTTTATCATTACCGCTTTGTGGAATCTTCTCACGGCCAATCACCAGAAAACGCGTAGTATTTTCAGGATTATCCTCAATATTGCTGTGCATAATTTCAAGGTTATACAAACTGGCCGCAATATCAGAAGCAATTGCAGCTGAATGCCATTCGTTACGGATACGACGTGCAGCTTCTGCATTCGAGTTCAGCGCTACCCGCTCAACGCCCGGATAGTGTGCATCCAGCCAATGACGACACTGTGCCAGTGTTTGCTGGTGGGCATAGATTTGTTTGATACTGTCTTTACGGGTATTTTCAGATACCAGAAACTGATGATGAATACGAAGTTCTACTTCGCCAATTACATTGAGGCTTGAACCTCTAAAACAGTCCAATGTATGGTTTACAACACCTTCAGACGAGTTCTCAACAGGTACTACACCATAATGGGCACTACCTGCTTCTACCTCGCGAAAGACTTCATCAATCGTTGCAATTGGACGAACCAAGGCATCCTGTCCAAAATGTTTCAGTACGGCAGAATGGGTATAGGTACCTTCCGGCCCTAAAAAAGCGATGCTTTGTGGTGCTTCAAGAGCGAGACAGGCAGACATGATTTCACGAAACAAGCGCGCCATGGTTACGTCTGATAAAGGTCCATCATTGCGTTCCATAACTTTACGCAAGACTTGTGCTTCACGTTCAGGGCGATAAAACAACGGGTTTTCTTCAGCAGCAAACTTTGCTTCTGCAACCGCTTCGGCCAGGCTGGCACGGCGGTTAATCAGCTCTTGTAATTGCTGGTCAACAGAGTCGATTTCATTACGGATCTGTTCCAGATTGAAAGAGGATGAATTTTTCTGATCATCATGACCCATTGTTATATTGCCCTTGGAAAACATGTATACAAATTAGTATAACAATAGTTAGCTTTTAAATGTTGCGCAATCTGACTTTGATTGAAATAGATGCAAAAACAGCCAGTTGCTACTTTGGAACACCTCGTTAAATTTTCTTAGCCTTAATACTCTGGCTCTTTTTATAAAAAGAACTGTGGATGATTTGGAAAACAGATATGTAATGTGTATTGGCTCTTAATTTAATTCCATCAACTTATAAAAGTTATTTCAAAGAAAAGTTATCGGCTGATGTATTTTGCCAGTTAGCTTATTTTAATATCTCAGTCTGGCTGTCGAGTATAAATACTTCAATTTTTTATTTTTATAAGCAAATATCTGTATTCTATTTCATTTTTTTTAATGTGAGTCTCTTATATTGAGTATTTGACCTATTCAAAAATCAAGTTACTTCTATTTAATAGAATGCCTTTGTATTGGCAGATTTAATCATTGTGAAAGTTTGATAGTTCTATAATTTTAATAACAGGTCAGGTACAGACTGAATCAACAATTAAAAGGAATAATAAATGATTTATGCACAACGCCCATGGAAAAAGAACTTGCCAGCCAGCCTGCAAGACTATCAATTTGATGCCACATCCATTCCACAAAATTTAAGTGAGCTGTTTGATAAAGCAGTGCATGATTTTTCAGATGCGGCTGCATTTAGTCTGGTTCTGCCTACGGGCCTCGCAAAGACATTAAGTTTTAAGCAGATTCAGTATTATTCTGACTTGCTGGCACGTTACTTCCAGCATGAGCTTCAATTACAACCAGGTGATGTTGTAGGCTTGCAGATGCCAAATTGTCTGCATTATCCAATTGCAGTTTTTGCCTGCTGGAAAGCTGGCCTTATTATTACCAATATCAACCCGCTTTATACCGCACGCGAACTGGAGTATCAGCTTAACGACAGTCAGGCAAAAGCTTTAATAGTTTCAGACATGTTCTTAGCTACTTTTGAAAAAGTAATTGCGAAAAATAATGATCTTAAATCTCTTGCGCTGATTACAGCGAGTTTAAGTGACTTTTTTGATGCGCCGTATCAGGCGCTGATTGCTAAAAAAATAGAAACAGACGCCGAAGCTCAGGGACGTTCGCTAACACCAAGCATTGACTACTTTTCTTTTTCACAAGTTTTTAAAAAAGCAGAACAGCTACCTGAATTACAATCACAGACGACCGCAATCGCGCTGTATCAATATACAGGCGGTACAACAGGTCGCAGTAAAGGGGCGATTATTACGCATCAGAATTTACTGTCCTTGGTACGCATGACCGGAGATTATTTGCGTGCGCACAATTCAGCTTTTAATCAGCAAGACAGTATTCTGACTGCTATTCCGCTTTATCATATTTTTGCATTCAGTGTTAATTTTCTGATGTTCTTTGAAGGCGGATCGCATAATATTCTGGTTCCTTCACCGCGTCCTGTCAGCAATTTAAGGCCGGCATTTGAACAGTTTAAGATTACCTGGTTGACCGGAGTTGATACATTATATGCAGGATTACTGGCTGAAGACTGGTTTGTGCAAAATCCGCCAGAGCTCACTTGTGCCATTTCTGGCGGAACAGCACTAAGACCAGCTACAGCTGAACACTGGAAAGCTAAAATAGGTAATATTATTGAAGGGTTTGGCATGACTGAAACCAGTTGCGCAGCCATGCTGCATCCTCCAATTAGCATAATTCGTCAAGGTTCTGTCGGTTTTCCATTACCTGGTTCTGAAATTAAAATTGTAGATGTTCAGGGAAATGAAGTCCCTCTCGGTAGTGCGGGCGAACTCTGTGTAAAAGGTCCGCATATTGTGCAGGGCTATCTCAACCGGCCGGAAGAAAGTGCTGACACTTTTGTAGAGGGCTGGTTACATACAGGTGATATTGCCCAGCTCGATGAAGATGGCTTCTGTTATATTCTGGACCGTAAAAAAGATATGGTACTGGTTTCAGGTTTTAATGTTTATCCAAATGAAATCGAAGCAGTCATTGCCGAGCATCCGGACATTATTGAAGTGGCGGTTATTGGGGTGCCAGATGTACAGACTGGCGAAGCTGTGAAAGCTTATATCGCTACACGTAATCCGTCTCTATCCACTGATGAAATACTGGCGCACTGCAAAGAGCATCTTACCGCCTACAAAGTTCCAAAAGTGATAGAAATTTTACCTGAATTACCCAAGTCAACGGTAGGTAAAATCCTTCGGGCCGAGCTTCGTAATTTACAACAGCAATTGCAGAGTGCTTAATTTCACGCCACTAAAATAGAAAAGCCTGCGGAAGCAGGCTTTTTTATCTTATCTTTATTTTCCAAGCAGGCTACGCGCCACGATCTCTTTCATGATTTCATTGGTACCACCATAAATCCGCTGGATTCTGGCATCTACAAAGAAACGTGAAATCGGATATTCGGACATATAGCCATAACCACCAAACAGCTGAAGCAAGTTGTCAGCAACTTTCATCTGCATATCGGTACTAAAACTTTTTAAAGCGGCAGCTGTAGCAACATCGAGCTGGCCCTGCTGATAGAGCTCTACATTTCGCTCATAAAATGCAGCTGTAGCCAATTCATCAATCTTGGCCTGTGCCAGTACAAAGCGGGTATTCTGGAATTGAGCGATCGGCTGACCGAAAGCTTGGCGCTCCTGAACATAAGCTGTAGTTACATCAATACTGCCCCGTATAGCACCCAGAGCAGTAGCAGCTATCGCAGTACGCTCGCGTGGCAACTCCTGCATCAGATAAGCAAAGCCTTGCCCCGGCTGACCAAGTAACTGGTTTTGGGGTACTTTAATATTATCGAAGAACATCTCTGAGGTATCTTGTGAATGCAAACCGATCTTGTCCAGATTGGTTCCTTTCTTAAAACCATCCAGATGGGTATCAAGCAGTAAAAGCGAAACACCTTTAGCTCGGGCTTGTGGATCGGTTTTAGCAGCCAATACTACCAGATCTGCGTGCTGCCCATTAGAAATAAAGGTTTTGGAACCATTTAATATATAACTGTCATCTTGCAAAATTGCGTTGGTTCGCATTGACTGCAAATCAGAACCAGCCCCCGGTTCAGTCATGCCAATTGCACCCACCACTTCACCACTCACCATTTTAGGTAACCAGTACTGCTTCTGTTCCTCACTACCAATATTCAGAATATAAGGAGCAGCAATTTCTGAATGACAGGATATACCTGTCGATAGTGAACTATAACCAGCCCGGGCTGACTCTTCTACCAACATCAGTGAATAATAGGTAGGCACGCCATAGCCGCCATATTCCTCAGGTACATCTACACAGAGAAAGCCATTTTCACCTAACAGGTTCCAGACATGCCGTGGCATGATTCCGTCACGCTCCCACTGTTCATAATGGGGTGCAATATGCTCTTTCATAAAACGTCTAAAGTTATCACGGAATAATTCCAGATCGGCATCATGCTGCATGTCTTATTTCCTTTTATCAGTTTGTTAGTCAGCTTCTGTTTTACTCATGCTAGTTATTTTCCGAAAAGATGTCATGACCTGATGAGTTTTTATTGCTGTTCATAAAGCTAAAAAAAAGGAAGCCGAAGCTTCCTTTTTGTTCAAATATTTTTAAATATGTCCTGCTTTCTGCTCAAGCATCTGACGGTCTACCTCACCCGGATTAGCCAGAGCTTCATTCAGCTTGTCTTTGTCTAGCTGGCCTACCCATTTGGCAACTACAATAGTTGCCAGTGAATTACCCACCAGGTTAGTCAAGGCACGCGCTTCAGACATGAAACGGTCGATACCCAGAATGAGTGCCAGACCAGCGACAGGAATATGACCTACAGCAGACAGGGTTGCTGCCATAACAATAAAGCCCGAACCGGTTACCCCTGCTGCACCTTTAGATGAAATCAGCAGAACCAGCAGCAAGGTAATTTGATGAGTTACATCCAGCTGGGTATTGGTCGCCTGTGCAATAAAGATCGCGGCCATAGTCAGGTAAATTGAAGTACCGTCCAGATTAAATGAATAACCCGTTGGAATAACCAGACCCACTACAGACTTCTCACAACCTGCAATTTCCAGTTTCTTCAGCATACGCGGTAAAACTGACTCGGAAGAAGATGTACCTAGTACAATCAGAAGCTCCTCACGGATCAGGCGGATCATTTTAAGAATACTGAAACCGCTAATGCGTGCAATGGTTCCTAGCACGATAAAAATAAACAGCAGACAGGTAATATAGAAACAGAGAATAAGCTGACCAAGCTGAACCAGTGAACCTACACCATATTTACCAATAGTAAAAGCCATTGCACCGAAAGCACCAATCGGAGCCAGCTTCATGATCATGTTTACAATGTTAAAGAACACATGCGAGATTTGATCAATAAACTTAAGTACTGGCTTACCGGCATCACCAAGTTTGTGCAAAGCAAAACCAAACAGGATAGCAAAGAGTAATACCTGAAGAATTTCACCATTTGCAAATGCTCCAACTACAGTCTCAGGAATAATATGCAGCAGAAAATCGACTGTAGATTGCGACTCACCCGAAGCGACATATTTCTGAATACCCGCAGTATCCAGAGTTGCCGGATCAACATTCATACCTACGCCAGGCTTGGCAATATTAATTACCAGCAGACCAATCAGCAGGGCAATTGTCGAGACAATTTCGAAGTAAAGTAAGGCAACACCACCAGTCTTACCCACTGACTTCATACTTTCCATACCTGCGATACCACTTACCACAGTACAGAAAATCACAGGCGCAATAATCATCTTAATTAAACGAATAAAGCCATCACCTAACGGCTTAAGCTGTTCGCCCAAACCTGGTACCTGCTGCTCAACACCATTCATGAGGACAGTAGTACTCGGGAAGTAATGCCCCACAAGAACACCTGCGATAATCGCAATAATCACTTGAAAATAAAGTGATTTATAAATCGGTTTTTTAGCCATAACTTTTCTTCATTACATATCTCTGGACATGGTCAATACCCAGCGCAAGGTCTATCCTTAGGAATACACAGCCCTGAAATTTCATGTAAAAACAAAAAGGTAAAGAACTTTTTACCTATACAGGAAATATTCAGCATGAAAATAATTCGCCTTAAAAAACGAATTTGGGACTTAACATCAATGACTTAGACTTCAGACCTATAAATAGTAGAATCTATTAATGCAGGAGAAGATTAAATTAACTTAACAAAGTCTATCTGAGGCGGATTTTACTTGAAGGAAATATCATAATGGAATGGTTATTTTTAAGTCTGGCTAATCTGTATACAATTCCTTATTAGACATTAGTCTAACCCCACCAAAGTTTTACACACCTTGTTGTTTTATGTCATAGTGGAAAAACTTACTTATTATCTAATTAAAATTGTCAATGAACACCCGTAAAAATCTTTATAAAGAGTTTGAGCATCCTTTTGCGCAATATGTCCGGATTATTGGCAAAGGAAAAAATGGTGCGAGGTCATTAACTTATGAAGAAGCCTATCAGGCATTCAGCATGATCCTCAAACAAGAAGTTCTGGATGTTCAGCTCGGTGCATTTCTGATGTTGTTACGTGTAAAAGAGGAATCTGTTGATGAGTTGGCAGGTTTTGTACAGGCTACCCGTGATCAGCTAAATTTTGCCCCTTTATCCGTTGATCTGGACTGGTCTTCATATGCCGGCAAACGAAAACATTATCCCTGGTTTCTGCTGGCAGCATTAACGCTTGCCCAGTCGGGTTATAAAGTATTTATGCATGGCGCATCAGGTCATACCCTTAACCGGCTCTATACTGAACAGGTGCTAGAATACTTAGGCTATTCCATCTGTCAAAGTGAACAGGATGTTCAATACGAACTCGAACAACATAATTTTGCCTATCTTCCCCTTGAGGCGATTTCCCCTGTCTTAAGTGATTTGATCTCGCTCAGAAATGTTATGGGCTTGCGTTCCCCTATTCATACATTGGCACGCCTGATTAATCCATTTAATGCCAAGGCTACATTACAGGCAATTTTCCATCCGGCTTATCGCAGTTCTCATCAGCAGACTGCATCACGGTTAGGCTACCAGAATAGCGCTGTCATCAAGGGTGAAGGTGGCGAATTTGAGCGTAACCCGGATGCGCGCACACTGATTTGTGGTATTAAAAATAGTGAGCTGTATGAATATGAACTGCCCAAACTGACACAGGAACGCAGCCTTGCTGAAGAAGAGTTAAATCTGGAGAAATTTAAAGCAGTCTGGGAAGGCAAACAAACTCATGTATATGGTGAAACAGCTGTCACAGAAACAATGGGAATTGCTTTATATACAATGGGTGTTTGTAGTACCTATGACGAAGCCATGTTAAAAGCTAAAGAACTATGGGCTACACGGCACTCTTCCTAAATGTAAAAAAATTATTTTGGCTTACCAGTTCTGGTAGGTCAAAGTCATAACGCCTGAGTATTTTTATAGAAATTTATATATAACAATAAAGAGTAAAACATGACTAAAGAGCTATCTGCATGCGCTGTATTACAGCAGGCTGCTATAAATAGTAATCATCCTTTTTATAATGCCATTTTAGAGTTCATACAGTATCATCTTGATGAAATTGAGACATCTTACTGGCAAAAATACTTTCACACCGCTCAACCAAGCTTAATTCAAGTTGTAGAAAAACTTGAGTTTAAAAGTAATACGCTTCCAGATGATGAGCTAGACATAGAGGAGATGACATATTATGAAAACCATCTGGACTTTTCTTTGCCAGATGAAATTAGCCAATATGTAATATGCGTGGTTTTTGAAGAGGACAGCATTATTGATGTCTGTATGGAAAGCTGAAAGTTACAATAAAAAAGCTTTTACTTTGACTTAAATCTAAGGCCTCAGTAAAAGCTTTTAAGTACAAAGACTGGATTATCTTTGCCTATATATAAAGTTAAACAAAACGAATCGGTTTAAATTCTTCATCCTGTTGTGGCTCATGTGAGTCACAGTGCTCATCTTCTTTTTTGCTGCCACGGTTAATATAACCAGTGCGCTCCTCTTCAGGCAGGTGTTTAACCTCCCAGGCAATCACAGCCTGCAGACAGGTTTCACGTTGCTCCTGAGTAAGTGGCTCGCCATTTGGCCATTTGCCGATTTCAACGGCAGTTCTCAGACGTTCTACAATCTCAGGATTTAAAACGGCAAGCATCTGTTCAATATTCATGATCAATCCTGTTGATGAAAAGAGTCAAAATCCTGATTCCAGCCCAGCTTGGTACGACATGCCATATAAAAGTCATAACCAGGTGGATGCAGCAAATTTAACTTGAAGGGATATTTACGGATATGCAGGCAATCTCCGACGTTCAGGGAAACGCTGTTCTGACCGTCGGCACTCACCATTGGCATCACACGATTTTCACGTATAGCCAGTTTAATTTCACTATGTCCGCCCACAACAATTGGACGCGATGATAATGTATGGGGATGCATTGGCACCAATACAATAGCATCCATTCCCGGATGTACAATCGGGCCACCACCTGAGAGTGCGTAAGCTGTAGAACCAGTCGGGGTAGAAACAATCAGTCCATCACTATGCTGACGATAGACATACTGTCCATCAATATTCATCTCGAAATCGATCATATGAACTGACTTGCCTGAATGCAGCACAATATCGTTTAGAGCAATTGCATTATAGATGATATTGCCCTGTGACCGAATTTCCATTTCCAGAAGAAAACGGCGATCCAGCTGGAATTCTCCACGCAACACCTGATCCAGCTTAAAAATTACTTCAGAGGGTTTTATATCGGTCAAAAAACCTAAACGTCCACGGTTAACACCGATTACTGGTGTATTGTGATGGACCAAAGCACGTGCTGCGTGGAGCAGCGAACCATCTCCACCTACGACAATAACCAGATCAACAATTTCACCCAGCAGTGCCCGACTGACTGTTTGCGGATCTGTATAGGGCACCAGCTGTGCAGTTTCCTGATCAAATACCGGATGCAGACCGCGACTCACCAGGTGGTCATGAATCAAACACAAGGTCTCTACAACAGAGGATTTATCGGGACGTCCTAATAAGCCAATATTACGAAAAGTCTTATGTGTTATTTGCACGAGATCGCCGGACTCCTTTACGGTTCTTGGTTATAATAACACTATCAAAGTTGTTTTAAAAAAACATTCAAAAACCGCAACAGTAAAAGTGAGCAAGTTCCCAATTTGAGTTTATTCACAGTTTAAGCATTGCAAAATTGGTGAAAGCTTCGCATGATTAGCAAAATTTATTTGGGTAATGTCTTCCGTTTATGAAGTTTGAACGTGGTATTGGCTTGATTGCACTCATTTTTTCAGTGCTTATTATTGGGGGCTTTGTCGCCTTTGGAATATATTTAATCCGCTTAGATAATATTATCCGGGACAAATTTGAAGGACAGCGCTGGGATATTCCGGCGAAAGTTTTTGCTCGCCCTCTGGAAATCTATACCAATGCCCCGGTCAATCAGCAAGACTTTGCCCAAGAACTTAAATTGCTCGGCTATAAATCGGCAAGTAGTTATGATAAGTCAGGTTCATATGTATCTCAGGGGAATACCTTATATGTCCATACCCGGGGCTTTGATTTTGGTGATAGCGTAGAACCAGAACAGATTCTGGAATTAACTTTTAATGACCAGAAGATCAGCGAAGTACGCACAACCAAACCCTCTACAAGTGGTATTACCCGTCTGGAGCCCTTATTGATTGGCGGTATTTATCCGCAGCATAATGAAGACCGGGTTCTGATTAAACTGAACCGTGTACCAAAACCGCTCATTGAAGCTTTAATTGCGACTGAAGATCGGAACTTCTATCATCATCATGGTGTTTCAGTGCGAGGCATTGCCCGGGCTCTGGTCAGCAACCTGACTGGTGGACGCCGCCAGGGTGGATCTACTCTGACCCAGCAGTTGGTTAAAAACTTTTACCTGTCACCTGAAAAAACCTATAAACGAAAGATTAATGAAGCCCTGATGGCCATGCTCATCGAACTTCATTATGACAAAGATGAAATTCTGGAAGCATACCTGAATGAAGTAAATCTGGGCCAGAATGGTAATTATTCAATTAATGGTTACGGTCTGGCTTCCCAATTCTATTTTGGTCTGCCTTTACGTGAACTGAATATTTCACAGCAGGCTTTCCTGGTAGGCCTGGTACAGGGTCCTTCCTTATATAACCCGTGGCGTAATCCTGAAGCGGCTAAGAAACGCCGCAATGTAGTACTAAAAAACATGCAGGTGATGGGTTACTTGACTGAAGCTGAATATGAAGAAGAAAGTGCCCGCCCATTAAATGTAATTAGCAAGCCAACTTTAGGACCAGCCAAATTTCCAGATTTTCTCGATATCGTACGCCGTCAGCTACGTACCGAATATCAGGATGGCGACCTGACCAATCGAGGCTTGCGTATTTTTACAACACTTGACCCGATTGCCCAGACCCGTGTGCAGACAGCTTTCAAAAATTCTGTAGAACGTTTATCCAAGCGTAATCCAGGCCGTTTAAAAAACCTGCAGGGTGCAGTACTGATTGCTCATCCGGAGAATGGAGAACTCATAGCTGCTGTTGGTTCAACTCAGGATTTTACTGGCTTTAACCGTGCTCTTGATGCCAAACGTCAAGTAGGATCACTTTTAAAACCGGTGATCTATCTGAGTGCTATTGAGTCAGGGCGTTATACCTGGGCCAGTTCGATTCAGGATGCTGCTATCAGTATTCCAATAGATAAAAGCAAGGAATGGACACCCAAGAATTATGCGGGTGGTGAATATGGTGTAGTCAGCATGATGCAGGCGCTGGCTAACTCTTATAATCTGTCTGCTGTACGACTTGGTCAGGAATTTGGCCTCTCGACATTTACCAATCAGTTAAGAAAATTTGGAGTGACTTCAAACATTCCAGCCTTTCCGTCTATTTTCTTGGGCGCTGTCGAAATGTCGCCAATGGAAGTCATGAGTATTTATGAAAACTTCGCGACTGGTGGTTTCAAATATCCACCACGTGCCATACGTACAGTAGTAGATGCAGATGGCCGGCTATTGGACCGTTACGGACTGGATGTACAGCAGACCATCGACCCGTCGAGTGCCTATATTCTAAACTATGGCCTGCAGCAGGTCATGAACATTGGTACTGGGCGTTCTGCATATAACAGTTTTCCAGCCAGCCTTAAACTGGCCGGTAAATCAGGTACCACCAATGACACACGTGACTCATGGTTTGCAGGCTATTCAGGCAATCATCTGGCAGTAGTATGGCTAGGGCTAGACAATAACAAGGTAACGGGCCTTACTGGTTCTACAGGTGCATTGCCGGTATGGATTAATGTAATGAAACAGTTGAAACAGGAACCGGTCAATCTGCGCCAGACTGATAATGTACAGTGGCACTGGATTGACCGCGCTACCGGTTATTTATCTGCTCAGGGCTGTGAAGGTGCCATGTACATTCCTATACTGCGTCATACAGTACCACGCCGAGCTACTGCCTGTGGCCTTTCACATTATCAGGTCGAACCAGTTTACACACCTGATACCGAACATAACGACGCACCTGCGCCTGAAGAAGATAGTATCGAAAACTATATCCGTGAAAGCGAGACTGAAATGGAACAGACGTTACCGTCTTCTGAAGGCCGAATCATCTCAAGCGGAAGTTATGAAAATTAAATGCTATAGAGAAAATTTGTGAATCATATAAAACCTGGCATATTTGCCTTAGCATTGCTTGGAGTGGCTGGCTGTCAGACGGCGCCTCTACCTCAGCCTGAAGAACAGAAACTGGCACCAAGACCTGTTCCTGAAGTGCAGGCTACATCTTCGGGCGTAAAAATTACTCCGTATGAGCCGGAAGAAATTAAACGCCAGAAGGTGCAGATAGTGGTGCCTGAGCAAAAGGTTCAACAGCAGTTCAAGGATGGTCGTGAACTTCCTGCATTCCGGAAAATGATGTTGCAGACACAAACTGCTTATAAACAGGGCCAATGGTCTCAGGCTGAAAGCTATGCATTGCAAGCACAAAGACTGGCTCCTCAGTCCGCTGAAACCTTTTTGTATCTTTCAATGATTGCTAATAGACAAAACAAGCCAGCTAATGCGGAAGCACTGGCTCGCCGGGGCTTAAGCTATGCACAGAGCAATCCAATGAAAAAGCAGCTCTGGTTAAATATCTTAAAAGCGGCTCAATCTCAGAAAAACAGTAAAAGCATTCAAGAAGCCAAAACAGCTTTGAATACATTCTAGCTTCTTGACCTGTTTAAACTGGTTTCTTTACTTAGATATGACGGATTCCGGCAATACCATAGGCGCCGTACTGCCGGGCACACTCCAGATCCTCTCTAGACAATCCGCCTAGAGCAAAAACGGGCACATCGGCCTGATGAGCAAGTTCTGCAAATGCATCCCAGCCTAATGCTGGTGCTTCTGGATGAGTCGGAGTAGCCTGTACAGGGCTAATAAGTACAGCCTCGCACCCGATTTGAACAGCATGCTGTACTGAAGCAGCATCATGGCAGGCAGCAATATAACGAATCCCAATACATAGTTCGCCTTTTTTCAGAGACATCTGTTCAGACTGTTTTAAATGTACAGCAGCGATGTGATGTTGCTGTTCAACATTAAGAGACCGCCAGACTTGATAAGGCACTATTAATTTATTTAGTTGCTGAATGCTATATTCCAAAAGCCAATTTTTATCAATTTCAGCCTCTTCAGGCCGCCAGTAAAAGAGCATATCTTGAGCTAATTGCTCTATCGCTGAAAGTGCTGTACCAATCCTGATTGAATGTGGCCAATATAACCGCTCAATCACTGGCTGATTAGCAGCTGGAAAATCAAGTGTTTGTAATTTTTCACGTGTGTACCAAGCCCATGGTTTCTGAATCTGGTTTAACATCTCCTCTGGTACATGTGCAAAGAACAGATGCAAATGTACTGTAATATCGTCATATTCATGACAGATCAGGCTAAAAGGATGCCAGTCACTCAAGCCAACCCCGACTTCTTCATAAATTTCACGCCGACAGGTTTCTTCAGGAGTTTCATTCCCTTCAACTTTTCCACCTGGAAACTCATACTTGTTACCTTGGTGCTGCTTAGCTTCTCGCCAGCCAACCAATACTTTTGAACGATGAAACAATAAAGCGACAGCAACATGCACGATAGGCTTAGACATTGAATAATCCGAGATAAGCTTTTACTTAGTGTAAGCAAAAATAAGAAGTTTATAAATTCTTAAAATTCTATTTGACAGACTCATTCGATAATGATTATCATTTATTTGAATTCTTGCACACCACGGAGCTATAACAAATGAACGCACCATTCAACCTATTTGCACGCCAGACTCAAGCCAGCACTTCTCTGCCAATGCTACAATCCAGCAATCTTTTTGCACTCGGGCGTGAAATCCGTATTATGCATGCGGGTGAAGAGTACCGCTTACGTCTGACCCGCAACAATCGTTTAATTCTAACCAAATAACTATTTACAGCTTCAAAAAATAATAAACGTGGAAACAGGCAGTATGGCTCTCCCATACTGTTTTTTTATTTATATTCTATCTGATGGGCTTTTAAAAATAATAAGGTAACCTTTAAACCACCATAGTCTGAAGGGGTAAATTCGATATAGCCTCTGTGTAGTTCCATAATTTTTCGCGCTATAGAGAGGCCTAGACCTGAGCCTGATGTTCGTGTACCTAATCCACGAAAGAAACGCTCGCCTAAACGCTCTAAAGTATTTGAATCTACCCCTGCTCCGTTATCTTCAATCATTAACCGGTAGTGATGCTGCTCGTCTTTTAAGGTAATATAAACTGCACCATGTTCAGGTGCATAGCGGATTGCATTATCAATCAGGTTACGGATACAGGTAAATAAGAGTTCCTGATTTCCATATATTTCTGCGTGTGGTAATGCAGCTATTTGATGAATACTTACTTGACGCTCCTGTGCAAAAAGTTCCAGTGAGTATACAACCTCATCAATAAGTGGCTGGAGCTGTAGCAGACTACCAGGCATCTGCTGATATGCAGCAGGGTCAAGTCTGGCCAGTAATAACAAATTTTCCAACACCCGGGTACTACGGGTCACATCATTCTGAATAGCTAACAAGTCAGGAACAAGTTCAGGAATGTGGCTATATTTACGTTTTAAAACCTGTAAACGCATAGCAATTGCAGATAAGGGTGAACGCAATTCATGGGATGCATCGGCTGTGAAGCGTTGCTCGGCAGTCAATGCCCGATCCAGCCGGCTCAATAACTGATTCAGCGAATTTATAACAGGTTCAATCTCCTGTACCAATGGCTGCTGTTCAATGGGTTGTAAATCGGATGGTGACTTCTGGGCAATCGTTCGACTGAGCTTTTTTAAGGAACGCAACTGCCGCTGTATACCAAAATGACTCCATAGCCATTGAACCAGCCAGACCAGCAACAATACAACAGCGTAAATCAGAATACTTCTGATAATATCCTTAAAACGAACAGCCAAGGGCTGGATCAGTTCAGCCTTCAACTGTTTATCATTAGTCTGCGCCGTATAGCTACGCCACAAGTGACCATTTTTCCAGACCAGTCCAAAATCTTGTGGCAGGTCGTTAAAAAGCTGTTGCTGTAAGTGGGTAGAATGGGCCAGCGTACGCCCTTGCCAGTTTAGTTGATACTGAATATCAAATTCATTACTCAGTTCGTCAAGCTGTCCCGAATTCGCAGACAAATCAGAAACCAACAATGTATCTGCGAGTTCGTCCATAATCTCGTCATGAACCTGCATGGCATGATAAACAGCAATACCAATCAGCAGCAAAAAGGCCAGCAGTCCCGCCAAAATACTGCCCAGCATAGTAGTACGGATGAGTTGAGACTGTAAAGAATCTGGCTTTGCATTCATTTAGGCTTCGCCCATACGGTAACCTAAACCACGAATAGTCCTGATTGTGTGGCTACCTAACTTTTTGCGTAATTGATAAATATAGACTTCAATGGCGTTACTTTCGACTTCATCCCCCCAAGCGTAAATCGACTCTTCCAGCTGTTCACGTGTCACCACATGATTCGGATGTTGCATCAACTTATACAAAATCTGGAATTCTCTGGCTGTCAGGTCACGGCTTTCGCCTTCCTGCTGTACCGTTTTTGCTTTCGGATCCAGACAAATATTATTCCATATCAGTGTCTGGCTTTGTCCCGCTTGCAGGTTTCTCATCTGGCTACGTATACGTGCTGAAAGTTCTTCCAGGCTAAATGGCTTGACCAGATAATCATTGGCACCGAGGTCTAATCCTTCCACCCGGTCACTGATACTGTCACGGGCTGTCAGAAAAATAACAGGAGTCTGGGCCTGATGTTGTCGCAGGGTCTTTAAAATTTCATCACCACTGGCATAAGGCAACCCCCGGTCGAGCAAAATACATTCATAGTCGTGCTGTTTAAGAGCAGTCATCGCATAATCTCCCCGCTCTACCCAATCTACACTATAACCGTCCAGTTCCAGCCAGGTCTTTATACTTTCACCTTGAGAGGTATCATCTTCAACCAGTAAAATTCTCATCCTTATTTTATATCTCTGTTTTTATGTATCTTGATAGTGCCCTGAAAAGTTGAAATATTCAAAGCCCAATAAAAAAACCACATTACTAAAATGGCAAGTAATGTGGTTTCTAAGGAGGATTAACAAAACACGAAACAACTACAGCTTAAAAACTTTAAAATTTCACTGAATCTACATCAATTTCTACACGTTTAGTCGGTTTATAATCGATATCAACTTCGCCGGTCAATGTTACGGTTGTAGTTGGAGAAATAGGTTTACCTTGCCATAATTCATCATCAATATCGGCAGTAATTGTGCCAGTCCGGTCACGGAATTGATATTTCTCATCGCCTAAGGCTTTTACCACCTGACCACGCAATTGCACACGGGTATCATCTTTTGCGGTCAGTGCCTGTTTTACCGTAGTAACCTGGGCCGTTTTGATTGCTGCATGATTCACGGCAGTATTTGCCATAGCCACGCCACCAATACTTAGAGCACCTGTTAACAAAGCCAGTTTCGCCATATTCATACGCACTTTACCTCGTTTATTTACTCATTATCGAATAAGAGTATTAAAACAGCTAAAGATGAATTGAATCTTAAGAAATTAAAATTATTTTATTAATTTAAAGGCACTACGCGTAATACTTCCTCGAGTGTGGTTAAGCCTGCAATTACCTTTCGGGCGCCTGCAATACGCAATGGCTCCACCCCTTCTTTTTTGGCCTGCTGACGAATCTGATCGAGCGATGCATCAAGACTGATCTGCTGTTTGAGTGCCAGACTTACTGGCATAAACTCATAAAGACCTATTCTGCCTTTATAACCTGTGTTACGACAGACTTCACAGCCCACTGCCTGATAGACTGTATTTGGAACTTCCATAATATAGTCAAAAGTTAAATGTTCCCATTGATGTTCATTAATTTGCCCCTCTTCTTTACAGTGAGGGCATAAGGTACGAACCAAGCGCTGAGCCAATACGCCTAAGATTGTGGCTGAAGTCAAAAAAGGCTGCACACCGAGATCATGTAAACGGGTTAAGCTAGAAGGCGCGTCATTGGTATGCAAAGTTGACAAGACCAGATGCCCAGTTAAGGCTGCCTGAATTGCCATATTGGCTGTATCCTGATCTCGGATTTCGCCAACCATAATAATATCAGGGTCTTGTCGCATCAGGGCACGTACCCCGTCTGCGAAACCCAGGTCAATTCCATGATTAACCTGCATCTGGTTAAAGCTTGGCTCCAGCATCTCGATCGGGTCTTCTATGGTACAGACATTAACCTGTTCGGTTGCCAGCTGTTTTAGGGAAGAATATAGCGTTGTGGTTTTCCCTGAACCAGTCGGGCCAGTCACCAGTATAATACCGTGACTATGCTGAGTCATTTCCTGCCATGCATTAAGCAGACGCCCTTCAAAACCCAATTGCTGAAAGCTACGGACCAAGACTTCAGGGTCAAAAATCCGCATAACCAGTTTTTCCCCAAACGCCGTAGGTAAGGTCGATAAGCGCAGTTCCGTTTCCTGGCCTTTAGGTGTACGCGTCTTCAGACGGCCATCTTGCGGTTTGCGCTTTTCAGCAACATTCAGACGCCCCAAAATTTTTAACCGGGAAATTACTGCCGTCAGTGTGCTGGCCGGCATGTTGTAAATCGTATGCAATACCCCATCTATCCGAAAGCGGATTTTGCCGTTATCTTTACGTGGTTCCAGATGAATATCACTGGCTCCCTGCTCAAATGCAAACTGTAAAATCCAGTCCACCAATTTTACAATATGCTGATCATTAGCATCAGGATTCTGAGTATCACCCAGCTGTAAGAGTGCCTCTACGCCTTTATTAGTACGATCGTGTGTGCTGCTTTTTTGAGAAGAGCTGACCGCGCGGCTAACCTGATAGTATTCCACTAGATACCGCTGCAACTGTTCAGGGTTAAGGAGCACTTGCTGGATTTTTTTAGGCCTTAAGCTTCGTTCAAGATTAGTAATCCATTCAGTCATAAAAGGCTGGTCTGTACCAATCAATACCTGATCTGCCTGAACTTCAACTGCTAAAATATGATTTTTAACAGCAAATTCCTGCGACATGATTCCAGTCAGTGCAGTTACATCCGCCTTTAAAGGATCAATAACATAGAAAGGAATTTCAGCTTTTTCGGCCAGCCATTGGCATAAGCGAGTTAATGTCAGGGATAACAATGGATGCTGTTGATCTTTGAGATTAAAATTTGCAATCCATTGCAGGGGATGCCATTTAAAATGCTGTTTTTGCCGCTGGGTGGTCTGAACCAAATGTTTGTCGCGCTCGGTAATCCGGCCGTCTTTTTGTAAATGGTCCAGGCACCAGACTGTATCTATTTCAAAATTAAACTTCACTATTATATCCCCTGCATCCTTAAATACTATAACAGAGTTATTTTCTGATGCAGTACAGGGCCATATAAAATTAATGGATTGTTTATAGTTAATATAAAAAATATTATTTTTTAAAGATATAAAAAGCTTTTAGAAGTAAAGTCTTAATCTTGTAAGACAAAATATTATCACTTCTACCTTAAACTTCAATTATTATACTTAGATTATTTTAAAATCATTAATACCAGTTTTTTAATTAAATAAAATACTTTAAATTAAATAAATAACTAGCTCTTCGCCAGGTATTTACACTATAGGTTCAATGGATGAGCAATGCGAATTTCGGAAGTTTTCAGGAAGCCGGTAAAGCCGTATTAGGTTATTTGCATAAACGCTTCGGCTTCAGTTTATGGATGATTACACGGGTGGAAAGTGATAACTGGATTGTTTTACAAAGTGAAACGACGGGTTATGACATCCAGCCTGGTCAGGTCTTTCGCTGGGCAGATTCTTTTTGTGCACATATGGTTACTGGTGATGCTCCTAAAATTGTACCCCGCTCTGAAGATATACCCTTATATGCAGCGGCGCCTATTGCCAAGCAAGTCAGTATCAGAGCTTATATTGGCCAGCCGTTGCTTAATGAAGATGGCAGTCTGTTCGGCACACTCTGTGCCATTGATCCTCACCCCAAACCTGATTCAATTGTCCATGATGCTGACCTGATTGAAGTTTTCGGTGGCCTGCTTAGCCGGATTTTACAGGTTGAACTACGTGAAAATGAGCAGATCCGCCAGTATGAGCGCCTACAGGTTGAAGCTTTAAGTGATGTACTGACCGGTTTATATAACCGTCGGGCATGGGACCGGCTGGTCAATACAGAAGAAGAACGCTGTAAACGGCATGGACATCCTGCTGCGGTCTTTATTATTGATCTGAACGGTCTAAAAGAAGTAAATGACAACCTGGGGCATGTAGCAGGAGACCGTTTTATTCGACAGGCTGCTGAGATATTAAAGAATAATGCTCGTAGCAATGATATTGTTGCTCGGCTTGGCGGTGATGAATTTGGTATTCTCAGTATTGAGAACAACCAGGCAGGCGCAGAACTTCTATTGCAGCGGATGTTAAAAGCACTGGAAGAAGGTGGCGTTAGTGCCGCTGTTGGTTATGTTATGCGGCATCCCTCTAAAGGCTTATTGACTGCTGTCACAGAAGCCGATCAGAAGATGTTTGAACATAAACGCCGTATCAAATCCAATCTGAACTAATTTCAGACAAGGTCAATAATAATAATCTGCTCTGCCTGTACGCTAAAGCTAATATCAAGATAAGCAAACTTCATCTTATAAATACGTTCAGGATCTTCCTGATAAGCCGGACGTGGATCAAATGATAAAACATCATTTAACTCCTGAATAAGTTGATCGCTCAGCTCAAGCACTTGCTGTTTTATTAAAGCCTCTTCCGACCAGCTTACTTCTTTGCGAAGTGGCTCTTCCTGCGCATAACCGCTCTGTGCATGGGGAATAGCATCTGAATAGTGAATATAGGGTTTGATATCCAGAATGGGGGTGCCATCAAGCAGATCGCTTCCGGTAACATACACTCGCAGTGCTTTGCCCACTTTTTTTACTTCTTTAAGCTGTACCACTGACAGGCCCACTGGCGCTGGACGGTACATACTTCGGGTTGCAAACACCCCAAGCTTTTTATTACCCCCTAGACGTGGTGGACGCACTTGAGGCCTAAACTTATCAGTCTGGTCCTGAGACTTATTGTCATGGAACTGCCATACCAGCCATAGATGGCTAAATGCCTCAATACCTGCAAATGCCAGCAGATCATTATAGGGAGGTAACATATCAATATAGGACTCAATCTGAACCAGATTGGGCTGGCGCGGTATTCCAAACTTTTCCTGATAGGGAGATTTCATATACCCGATAATAGGGAGTGATACAGTAGGCTTCATCACTTTTGCTTATAAACACAATTAAATATATTCAGTTTATCGAGAATGTTTTTAGATTAGAATAGCAAGCTGTTTAATTTGATAGATAATTGAGACCTTTAATGGCTGCGTTTAACGTCGAAAAGATTACTCACGTTCACCACTGGAATGACACGCTATTTAGTTTTAAAACAACTCGTGATCCGAGTTTACGTTTTAAAAATGGGCAGTTTGTGATGATTGGACTTGAAGTCAATGGCAAGCCATTAATGCGAGCTTATTCTATCGCCAGTGCAAACTATGAAGAAGAACTGGAATTTTTCTCGATTAAAGTACAAGATGGTCCACTTACTTCAATTTTGCAGAAAGTTCAGGTGGGTGATGAGATTCTGGTCTCACGCAAGCCGACAGGTACACTGGTACTTGATGATCTGCTGCCAGGCAAAAATCTATGGCTACTTTCCTCAGGAACTGGCCTAGCTCCTTTCCTGTCTGTTATTCGTGATCCTGAAACTTATGAACGCTTTGAGAAAGTTATTGTTGTACATGGTACACGTTACATTTCTGAACTGGCTTATCAGGACCTGATTTTAAATGAACTACCAAATAATGAGTTTTTCCAGGACTTAGATATTCAAGATAAACTGGTGTACTACCCGACTGTAACCCGTGAAGAGTTCAAAACTCAAGGCCGTTTAACCGCTCTGATCGAATCTGGGAAAATTTTTGAAGATTTAAATCTGCCTGCATTTAATCGTGAAGATGACCGTGCAATGCTGTGCGGCAGTCCGCACTTTCTGCGTGATGTTGCCGGTTTGCTAGATCAGCATGGCCTGAAAGAATCGCCGCGTATGGGTGAAATGGGCGATTACGTTATTGAACGGGCTTTTGTTGAAAAATAAGATGAGTTAAATAAAAAACCGGGTGATAATGCCCGGTTTTTATTATAAAAAAAACTTTCTACTAAAATTTAAGATTTCATTCGCCAGACTTAAATCAGAAACTTTCTTAACCTGATAATTCTAAAAATCCCAACTGTTTTACTGGGTTGAATCCTTTTTTCAAATCCATACAATAAAGCCATATTTTATTTATGCCTTTTGCTTTATTGCCATGACTCTCTCTTACGTTACTGAACTTCTCTCTCCTGCCGGCTCACTTAAAAATATGCGTTATGCTTTTGCCTATGGCGCAGATGCAGTCTATGCAGGTCAACCACGTTACAGTCTGCGTGTTCGTAACAACGAATTTGATCATGACAACCTAAAAACAGGTATTGAAGAGGCACATCAGTTAGGTAAAAAGTTTTATGTAGTCGTGAATATTCAGCCACATAATAGCAAGCTTAAAAATTTTATACGTGATCTGGCACCTGTAGTTGCCATGAAGCCGGATGCACTCATTATGTCCGATCCGGGCCTCATCATGATGGCACGTGAACATTTTCCTGATATGCCCATTCATCTCTCTGTGCAAGCTAATGCAGTAAACTGGGCGACTGTTAAATTCTGGAAAACCATGGGGCTTACGCGCGTGATTCTATCACGTGAACTTTCTCTTGAAGAAATAGAAGAAATCAAACAAAACGTACCCGATATGGAAATTGAGGTTTTTGTACATGGTGCCCTGTGTATGGCTTATTCAGGCCGCTGCCTGCTGTCTGGTTATATGAATAAGCGTGATGCAAACCAGGGTGCATGTACCAATGCCTGTCGCTGGGAGTATAAAATTCATAATGCTATTGAAGATGAAACAGGTGACATAATTGCTCTACAAGATCTGCCTAAAGGTTGCTGTAACAAGACTGAAGTAGACCAGCAACATATGCTTGGCCAGCAACAGGTTAAAGAGCCCGTACTGTTACAGCGCAATGAAGAAGACATGTTTGCAGCAGAAGAAGATGAACATGGCACCTACTTTATGAACTCGAAAGATTTACGTGCGGTACAGCATGTAGAACGGCTAACTAAAATAGGGGTACATTCTCTCAAGATCGAAGGTCGTACCAAATCTTATTTTTACTGTGCACGCACTGCCCAGATCTATCGCAAAGCAATTGATGATGCACTGGCAGGTCGACCTTTTGATACATCACTATTTACACAGTTAGAAGGTCTCGCCAACCGGGGATATACTGAAGGCTTTCTGCGTCGACATGTACATAGTGAATATCAAAATTATACCACCGGCTCATCTCGCTTCGATCATCAGCAGTTCTGTGGTGAAGTTTTGGAGCGGAATGGTGATTACATCCAGATTGATGTAAAAAACCGTTTTACGGTGGGCGATTCTTTAGAGTTGATGACTACGCGAGGTAATATCACTTTTACTCTGACTGAAATAAAAGATAAAAATGGGAACCTGATTATGGAGGCTAAAGGTTCAGGACATATTGTCGAGATTCCTATACCAGCAGAAGTCGATATACAATATGCCCTACTCATTCGTAATCTTCCAAACTCGGCTGTAGATATCTCTGCCGCCTCATTAGCATATACAGCAGAATAATATGGCTCTTCATATTACGCAGCAATGTATTAACTGTGATATGTGTCTACCAGAATGCCCGAACGATGCTATTTATGAGGGTATAAAAATCTATGAAATTGATGCAGAACGCTGTACTGAATGTGTAGGATTTTATGAACACGAAACCTGTATGGCTGTCTGTCCAATTGATTGTATCGAGCCTAATCCTCAATATATAGAAACTCAGGAACAGCTTTTGGAAAAATTTAAACATCTGAACCTGTTTAAAAAGCAAAACGAATAAAACCCTAAATATTAAAAGTAGAGATTTATAGCCAAAGCTATATAACAGATAAAAGTCAAAGTGTGGGGGCACTTTGGCTTTTCTGCATTTATTCTTAATGTATTGAATATAAAAAAGGAACCTGGCTGTTAGCGAGACCAGATTCCGTAAAGAGGTAAAACATAAATAAAATTATCAAGCTGAGAAACCGGAGTCCCTCAGTCTATCTGGTTACTGACCGGAGCGGATAATGTAATCAAAAGCAGAAAGCGACGCTTTTGCACCTTCACCTGTAGCAATGATGATCTGCTTGTACGGTACCGTTGTACAGTCACCCGCCGCAAATACACCTTTTACATTGGTCTCGTTACGCTCATTCACCACAATCTCACCGCGGTTACTCAGCTCGACTTCTGACCCTTTCAGAAAGTCAGTGTTCGGCAGCAGACCAATCTGTACAAAGATACCCGCCAGTTCAATCTCCCTGTCCTCTCCAGATACCCGGTCCTGATAACGCAGCGCAGTCACCTGTGAGCCGTCTCCCACCACCTCTGTGGTCAACGCAGACTTGATTACTGTCGTGTTCGGCAAGCTCGCAAGCTTGTCCTGCAATACCTGATCTGCACGTAAAGTATCAGCAAACTCAAGCAGGGTGACATGCTCAACAATACCGGCCAGATCAATCGCTGCCTCAACCCCGGAGTTACCGCCACCAATCACCGCCACCCGTTTGCCCTTGAACAGCGGACCGTCACAGTGCGGGCAGTAGGCAACACCACGGGTCGCATATTCCTGCTCGCCCGGTACATTCATCTGTCTCCAGCGTGCACCGGTAGAGAGAATCACTGTTTTAGATTCCAGTCGGGCACCATTGTCCAGAGTCACTTCAACCAGACCACTGGCCGTTTCTTCTGCACCTTTAATGCTGGCAACTTTCTGCAGGTTCATGATGTCGACTTCATACTCACGCACATGCTCTTCCATGGCCGCAGCAAACTTTGGCCCCTGGGTTTTGGTGACCGAGGTAAAGTTTTCAATATCCATGGTGTCCATCACCTGTCCACCGAAGCGTTCAGCCACGATCCCGGTACGGATACCTTTACGCGCTGCATAGATGGCAGCAGTATTCCCGGCCGGACCACCACCAATCACCAGGACATCAAAGGCTGCCTTGGCATTAAGTTTCTCTGCATCTTTGGCCGCCGCACCGCTGTCCAGCTTGGCAATAATCTCTTCCAGGGTCATACGTCCCTGACCGATGTGCTGGCTGTTCTGGAACAGCATTGGAACCGCCATGATCTTGCGCTGTTCGACTTCTTCCTGGAAGAAGGCCCCGTCAATCATAGTGGCAGTGGTGCCCGGGTTATAGATGGCAATCAGGTTGAGGGCCTGCACCACATCCGGACAGTTATGACAGCTCAGTGACACGAATACTTCGAAGTCAGCAGTCAGGTTGAGCGCTTTAATCTGTGCCAGTACCTCGTCAGAGACTTTGGGAGCGTATCCGGAAACCTGCAACAGGGCCAGAATCAGCGAGGTGAACTCATGCCCCATCGGCAGGCCGGCAAAGAATACCCGGGGCTGCTCGCCCGCTTTGGCCACACCAAAGCTTGGGCGGCGGCTGTGCTGGCCATCAAGGCGTGCAGTCACCTGATCAGACAGGGCGGCAATTTCATTGACCAGCTCTTTGATTTTATCTGACTTGTCAGAGCCATCTAAAGAGGCAACCAGTTCAATCGGGCTTTCCAGACGTTCGAGTAATGTTTTAAGTTGTGCTGAAGTATTTTGGTCTAACATTGCTAACTTCTCCAAAGGAGTCAATATTAAGGAATGAATTGATGATACTGCAAAGCCATTAATAGGTAAAACAATATGTTTTTATAAATACAATCGGTTCTAAGAATTGTGATTAAAGAACAGAGCCGGTTTTTCGGGCCTGTTCTGATCTTGTTTTTCATGACTTAGCTGTTTAGGCGGTGTGTAATTCGCTCGGTTCTCAGTTGCAGACGGCGAGACAGTAAATAAAATATCAGGCTTAAAACAGCGCTCATTAAACTTATAGCTATGATTATAATATTTGCCCAATATGAAAGCTGTTGAGCCTGTCTTACCTGTGGCTCAACACTTTGAGCTAACGGTGTTAAAGCCTTTCCATAAACCTGGTGCTGCATGATCCAAAGCTGTTCTGGTTTAAAACCATACTCAATAAAGTCTGGATCAGTCTTCTCTGCTTTGACCAGTTCCACTATATAGGGAATAGCTGTATTTTTATCTGCAGGCTGGTGCAATAAGGCCGTTTGCGCGAGTATATAAGCTTGAACCGGTTTTTCTACATTTTCCTCAGCCAAGTAGTGTGCAATCGCACTATCTTGAATATTACGCTCATAATGTACCAGCTCATGCGCAGCTTCTTTTTCTTCATTGTTTAGGTCATATTGCACATAAGTCAAACCTGACCAGATAATGATAAATGCAATGAGCCATCCAACGAATTTTAAAATAAATGACTGAAAGCGAATATAAAAAAAATGAAATTTTCTGAGAAAATAAACTGTGAAAAATGCACCAAAGAAAGCTGCAAACAGTTTTAAGAATAACCAGCCAAACCATGACAGTAAATTAAAAAAATAATCGTGCTGTGGTGCAAGATCTGTCAGGCTAGCTTCGAGAGTTAAAGGTAAATGTAGTTGTTCTACTTGTTGAGAAAGACCAAAAAAACTATAGATAAAATTCTGCTGTAAAAATATGGCAACCACACTTGCAATAAATAAAGTACTGGTCGTTACGCAAAGCAGCATTACTTTATGCTGACGCTTTTTCAATACCAGCATTCCTGTTTCGATCTGTTTAGAACTCAACGCATATTCATCTAAAGGTGGCAA
Organism: Acinetobacter radioresistens DSM 6976 = NBRC 102413 = CIP 103788; assembly: GCF_006757745.1. Classification (NCBI taxonomy): domain Bacteria; kingdom Pseudomonadati; phylum Pseudomonadota; class Gammaproteobacteria; order Moraxellales; family Moraxellaceae; genus Acinetobacter; species Acinetobacter radioresistens. Next base: position 1,926,416 of record NZ_AP019740.1, read on the forward strand.
ATAATATCTCCAAAGATTAATCAGGTATACTTAGGCTATTAATATAACAAAAACAGCTTAAGGTTTATTTGTCCCCGAATTTGATTCAAGCACAAGCTGATTCAGATTATCTTGTAACATACGCAAGCGGCTGGTAGCTTCCTGACGTTTTTGCATACCTTCTTTCTGTACCTGAATCACATCATTTACTGTTTTAATGAGGGTATTCTGAACATGTTCAAGGGTTTCAATATCAATGACTGACCGCTGGTTGGCTTTAGCAGTATCTACAGAGTTCTGATGCAAAAGCTCTGCGTTACGGCGTAGTAATTCATTGGTTGCATCATCAATACTATTGGCAAGCTGTACACTATTTTTCTGCTCGTTAAGAGAGATAGCCAAACTAATCTGGTTTTTCCAAGCGGGTAAGGTAATGTTTTTAATGGCATAGAACTTGTCCACCAGCATCAGATTATTGGACTGAATAATCCGGATCATTGGCAAAGTCTGCATAGCAGATTGCTGTAAAACCTGAAGGTCACTGATACGTTTCTCCAGATTATTTGCCAGATGATTTAAATCATAAATCTTTTGTGTAATCGGCTGGTCTTGAGGCTGTTCACTGAGCTTAGCGATTTGCTGCTGAATATCTTGCTGTTTAAGTTTTCCCGCAGCGACATAAATACCCAACTGCCTATACTCATCCTGTACCCCATTAAACATTTTATCCAGTGTATCAACCCGGGCTTTTAGCCCGGTCTGTGAAATTTCAATTTCTTTTACCAGAACATCAATCTGCTCTTTAGTAGTATGAAACTGCTGGTCAAAGTTCTGTTTGGCACCTTTAATCTTACCCAGCAAATTACCCAGAAAACCTGAACTTTTGGGTTTGTTTAAAATGCTGGAAGTATTCAGCTGCTGAGCAACCTGTACTACCTGATTGAGTTTCTGGCCGGTAGCATCAAGGTCTTTGTTCTGGACTAAATCTAGCAATTCATCCGTATAAGAAGAGGTTTTAGTCGCAATATTTTTCCCATATTCAGCGACAGTATGATGACTCATATCATTTAGCTCTTTATGGGCATTCTGGACTTCTGTAAAGTCTGAATCCTTTAACCCTATTTCCTGTAAATTTAGTTGCTGAAAATCCTGCTCCGATAAGTCTCTCGAAGTAACTATCGTTAAATCATTTTTTTCCAGATCGGCCATAATTCACCCTGCTTCGGTTTACTTTAATGTTTCTCTAAAGACTTCTTCAATGTTCTGATCAGATTTTCCCGGCTATTATCCAGCTTCTCTAATTCTGCATCAGAATGCTTTAAATTTGTCTGCTGCACATGGTATTGCCAAGCAGGAATCAGTACTTGCTGAGCTTCCTTAAACCGGTCTAAAAGACTAAAAGAAAGCTGCTGTGAAAGACGTATTTGTGTAATGGCAATATCATTACCTGCCTGTAACATTTGTAATGTATTAATTTTTTTAGATAATCTTTCTGCAAAATTATCTAATGGATGCTGGTTTTTAATAAAGGCTGGATATTCATTAAGAAACTCCTGTGCAGCTACAATATATTTCGCCATTTGTTCCCGTAAACCCAGTAATTGCTGAAAACGCGCCTGTGATTTCTGAATCTCAATCTGTAACTGTTGACTCAAATGATCAGCCTGAGCAAGTAACCGGTCCAGATTTCTATAATATTCCACCTGCCTTGATTGATACTCGATATCAATTCCCAGCCATTTCTGTAATGCATTGAAATTACGTTTTTTCAGATATTTTTTAGAGTCAGCTAAAGCCTGAATCAGCTGTTCAATAGTCTGGCTTAACTGCCGGGTTAATTCAGGGTCTACTCCATTGAGGAGTACGGACTGTGCCTGAACCAGATGCTCGGCATAATGATTTAACCGGTATTGATCATGAATCAGAGGAACCAGATCATTGCGTTTTATGATCAAAGTTTCTTGAGGAGTAACCTCAATCTTGGACAATGGAATGAGTTCTTGGAAATGCTGCATATAGACGCCGGGTATCGCCTCAAACAGTAAAATAGACTGATAATAAAATAACAGAACAATATGAAGTGAAGCTGAAAGCTATATTTTCAATTTAAACCAAATCTTTCAGACTACAAGCCGAAATAGCAGTTTTTACGTTTAAGTTTTGTCATAGTTAATTGAATAACTACAAAGAGTAATGCCGTGAAATTTCACGGCATTTGATCTAACGATAATCACCCTCTCGCTCAGGCTGATACAGTACCTTTTCAATTTTTACTTTCATAAGGTGACCATCAGGTTGCGGCCATTCAATTTCCTGGCCTTCTGCCAGCCCTAAAATAGCAGCACCTATAGGAGCAAGTACATTGACTTGTCCTTTATCACCGCGAAAATCATGCGGATAAACCAGCTGGATTTCAGTCGGTTCAGTTGAAGGGGCTATCGTGATCAGCACTCGGGTATTCATGCTGACCACATTAGCCGGTATTTCATGTGGCTCCACTACTTCAGCCCGAGCAAGTTCATCTTCCAGATGTTCTATAGTCTGAGTCATATGAGATTGATGCTCGAGCATGGTTTCAAGACGATGCAAGTCCTGTGAAGAAATAATAATATTTGGTTTAGCCATATAAACTGACTCCTTCCATTTTAAATAAATATTGCAACGCTATAGATGTATATTTTCTGGTCTAGAAATAATTAATTACTTATCAGAAAAGTATTTTTCCACCCTATTGTTTTTTATAAAACAACAAAAAGCTCCCCTTAAGAGGAGCCACAAAACATATAAAATGTAAAGAATGAAAAAAGTTATCCTTTACTGTATCCAGTTAAATGAAGAACGCTAACCTTTAAACAATAAGTTAAGCCTATTCATAGATGTAACATCTTAAACCAAGTTTCTCAACCATTTAATTTATAGCTTCTCAAATACTGATATAAGTTACCGAAATTAAACTTATACTTTTGGCTTACTATTCCACCACAATCATATATTTTCTTTTATTATTTTCATCCTATACTTTTTTAATCTTCCCCAAAATAAAAATGAATATGAAAGAAAAAATTCTTATGATTGTTTTTTTATCTTTATCAATCGCAGCTTGTCAAAGGCAGCCACAAGAGACAGACACGGCTCAACCATTGAACTCCAGCTCTCCTCTCGCCGCTCAGCTTGATCAGGCAGGTGAGAAAATTGGAAAATATCTGGATCAGTTAGACAATCCTAAGACCTCTCAACAAAAACGGATACAGATTTTATGCAAAGATTACCCTACCGTATATAAAACTGAATATATGCCTGCATTACTCAAACTACATTCAAATGAATATACCCCTGAAGGTTTACTTTTTGATCTGGATATTGTCTTAGACTTTTATAAAAAGGGCGCGAATATAAAATGCTAGACTTTCTATATTGCTCATATTATTTTATTAACCAAGTTATTCTGATTATCTTCTTTTACTAAAATATTGAATACAAATTTTTTATAAACTTTCTTATTAGCAGAAATTCCTCTATTAAAAAATTTTTGATGTGAGCAAAAACAGAACTCATATTTTTACCATACAAAATAAGCCAGTTATCTTAAATATAAAATAGTGCTTTTAACTTTTTTATTCTTGCCTTAAGTTTAAATTGTTAGACAATGTCATTGTCTTAGTAAGCTATTGCTTTATATTGCTATAGACACGGCGTACAACAACAATAAATGGTAGATCATAATGGAATTAGAACTATTAGGTGAGCTATTTGGTGTAGAAATCCACCGACCTCTGCAAAGAGAAGAAATAAGAAAAGCGCTTATAGCCCGAAACGAACTAAGAGATCAATTAAAACAGGAGAAAAATCTTAGTAGCGACCATATTACATTGCAACTTAACGACAAGATTCATGTATTTGCCTACAGACTCGAAGAGAGTGAATCAGAACAATTTTATAATTATTTAAGTGAAGAATGTAAAAAACTAAAGCCCGAACAATATGAGCAGAGTCTTATCTCTACCTCTAATAATACACTTAAAACAGAAATCTCTCCCCTCTCTAGTGAAACTATGGAAGAGAAACAACCCATGATATGGAAATTTTTACCTTGGGTACTCGGAGTGATTTTTTTATTATTACTTTTCTCATTATTCACTTTTAGGTGATATACCTTTATATAGTGAAAGAGATAAGTTTAACTACCAAACAATCTAAGAGAATAAAAATAAAATATTATAAGATTAAAAATTTCTTGCTAAAGCTATTGATCTTTAGATTTTGAATAAGTTTACTTTAAAAATATTATTTATAAATAACTGCTTATGGGTTTATTATAGATATATGAACTTAAAATAAAGCACAGTTTATAACACTAAAAAAGCTCCCACTTATGGGAGCTTTTTTAAAGAAATCACTTACTGAGCATAAACCGGGAATTTAGCGCAAACCGCTTCCACTTTCGCTTTTACATCAGCAATAACATTTTCATCGCCTTTGCTATCTAAAATGTCAGCCATCCAGCCAGCGAGTTCACGCACTTCAGCTTCACCGAAACCACGAGTAGTGACTGCTGGTGTACCTACACGGATACCCGAGGTAACAAATGGAGAACGTGGATCATTTGGCACGGAATTCTTATTCACAGTAATGTGGGCTGCGCCTAACCATGCATCTGCATCTTTACCTGTAATATCCTGTTTAATGAGTGATAACAGGAATAGATGGTTAGATGTACCGCCAGAAACGACATCATAACCACGCTCAATAAACACTTGCGCCATGGTTTGAGCATTTTTAACCACTTGTTGCTGATAGGTTTTAAACTCATCAGACATAGCTTCTTTAAAGCAGATTGCTTTGGCCGCAATCGCATGCATTAATGGACCGCCTTGGTTACCTGGGAATACAGCAGACTGAAGTTTTTTCTCAATCTCTTCATTCGCTTTTGCCAGAATCAGACCAGAACGTGGGCCGCGCAAAGTTTTATGGGTAGTGGTTGTGGTTACATCAGCAATTTGAACCGGGTTCGGGTATACACCTGCTGCCACCAGACCTGCAACGTGGGCCATATCAACAAACAGATAAGCACCAACTTTATCAGCAATTTCACGGAAACGCTGCCAGTCAACGACCAGACTATATGCAGAGAAGCCTGCAACGATCATACGTGGCTTATGCTCTAAAGCCAGACGCTCAACTTCTTCATAGTCGATTTCGCCAGTTTCCGGGTTCAGGCCATATTGCACTGCATTATAGGTTTTACCGGAGAAGCTTACTTTTGCACCATGGGTTAAATGGCCACCATGAGCAAGACTCATACCTAAAACGGTATCGCCCGGATTCAGCAAAGCCAGGTAAACAGCAGAGTTTGCCTGTGAACCTGCATGGGGCTGAACGTTTGCATAGTCAGCACCAAAAAGTTCTTTAGCACGATCAATTGCCAATTGTTCAATAACATCAACATGCTCACAACCACCGTAGTAGCGTTTGCCTGGATAGCCTTCTGCATATTTGTTAGTGAGTTTTGAACCTTGCGCTTCCATAACCGCTGGAGAACAATAGTTTTCAGAAGCAATTAACTCGATGTGCGCTTCTTGGCGCTCACCTTCGGCAGCAATTGCCTGAGCTAATTCCGGATCAAATTCAGCAATAGAGATATTGGCAAACATTAGCGAGGTCCTATTAATTTAGGGCTTTTAAGCCGTGCTAAGATTGGCGCGTATTGTAACATGAAGTTTATTATTAAACAGAATGAACTTTACTCAGTTTTAAATAAAAATGGCTCATATTAAAAAACATGAGTCATCGCTTTAAATTCAGGTTATTGACTTGGCATTAGAGATTTTACATCCGAGATAATATTAGTAATATTCAACCCGTAAACGCTGCCATGATCCCATTTGGCAGTAAGAACGAAGTTCATTTCCACAAGGTTCACCGAGCCCTTCATAGTCAAGTGCTACCAGCATATAATCAGACTGAAGCAGGCCGTTAATCATATTTTTAATAACCGGATTTAGACTACTCCGGCTCGGTGCTTACTGATCAGCCAAACCCGTCGTGCCATGTGCCCATGCAACTAGCGGCTATCCTTTTGCTGGAGGTGTTCCCTCCGGGGTGAAAACTAACGCAGTAGCTTGTGTTCCTTTATTATTAATGCCAAGCATTTTATAAGTCATGACCACGCTTTCACCGGCAATAACCACATCTGTTTTGGTATAGGCTACAGGCGTAGCTAATACCGGGTTATCTATATTATTTACTGGAATGGAAGGAACAGGCGTACTGAAATTCTGGTTATCATTGTCATCACTATCATTACAGCCGTCAAACTGATACTTATTGCAAGTACAGTACAGGTCAATATATGTCTTTTCATTATTTTATATCCTTATTTTAAGTTATTATCATTCACTGATTTTTAGGGTGTTCTTTCTTCTTCATGACACCCGTTCCCAATTTCTATAAAAAATAGCAAGAAAATTGTTTAATTATTCTCATATATAAATTTTAGAAACCAGATTGAAGGATTTTTTTCTTCAAAATAAGGTGAATGAAAGTCAAATTATTCTAGAAGCGACGTAATTTGTGGCTCAACTTGATAAATGATGAGCTAAAAACCCTTCAATTAAAGCCCTGACAGGTTTTTAAATTGTCAGAATAGAAATAATAATGTTAGATTTTGACTTTCTCTTTTGTTCAGGCATATTTTTCAACATGCAGGCCATTATTCTCGATACTGAAACACATACACTCAATGGACTACCGATTGAAATTGCCTACGCGCCTGTCCAAATTGCTCAAGGCCGTTTGAGCCTAGACAAAAGTCAGTTATTTGACCAGCTCTACAGTATTGGTGAACAATCAATTTCTTATGCCGCGATGGCAGTACATCATATTCTAGAAACCGATATTGCTGGTCAGCCTCATTATAAGGACTTCAGTTTACCTTCCGAAACTGTCTATATTATCGGTCATAATATTGATTATGATATTCGTACCATTGAAAAATGTGGCATAGACACCTCAAATATTAAAGCTATTTGCACTCTGGCGCTGGCCCGCAAGGTTTGGCCCGATGCTGAGGCACATAACATCTCTGCACTGATTTATATGATCAGTAAAGGAAGTGATAAAGCAAGAGAATTACTCAAAGGTGCTCACCGTGCAGATGCCGATATTATTTTAACTGCAAATATACTCATGCATATTCTTTACCATCTAAATATTCAGAGTATTGAAGAACTTTATACTGCATCAGAAGACGCACGGATACCCCGTATTCTGAATTTTGGCAAACACCGTGGTACCGCAATTAAAGAATTACCTGGCGACTATGTAAACTGGCTGCTACGTCAAGAAGAGCTGGATCCTTATCTACGTAAGGCCCTAGAACAGACCCTAGTTTAGGTGCTGATATTTAAAAACTTATTCATCAAACTTTAATTTTTTTAATGTAGGGTTGCCTTGACTGATTAGGGGAAGTCGGGGCAATGTCTGATTATCAAAAAACACCATTAGGTATAGAAGTTTTAAAAAACAGATCAATTCATCTAAATGTACGCCAGAGACGTTTACTTATTCTGATTGGTACACCAGATTTTGATATACTTACGCCACAATTCAAGCAACGAATTGCAGAACCTGAGGTACTAGACCAGCTTTATAATATGGGACTGATCAGTTTTGAAGGTCAGCAAAAAGAAAAACTCATATCAGCAGACCAATTTGAAATAGAAACAGCCCCGATAATATTAATAAGTAATGACAGGCAAAATGAAATTATATATTCAGAGCGGTCCACTTCTAACGCTAAAATAAATGTTGAGCTCTTAGGGTTTCTAGCTATAAAAGAGTTAATGACGAGTCTGTTAAGACAATATTGTGGCTTAATGGCCAAACAGCTTATTGAACGTATTCAGCAAGCACACCACATTGAACACTTAAAACTTTGTCAGATGCAATGGCTGACGTATCTGCAAGAAAGCCGACTTCCACCATCAGAGCTTAACCGCGCCATGCAACAGATTAATCAGTCTATACAACATTTAAGACAGCATTGAAAATGACTTATTAAATCAGTCATTTTTACAGGTCAAAGATGACTGATTACCCTATATTCATTCCTTAGTTCGTAATTTTAAAATATATTTACAGACGATTTTTTAGTTTATTTTTTACTCTTACTTGCTGCTATCGAATAGCTCAAATTAGATTAACTCATGAAATAATACATCGAATATTTGTGAAAATAATAAATATGCCAATACCATCTATGATCTTGGTTGAGTAAGGTATCAAGACATCTTCATACAACACAGAATGCTATGATAACTTTTTCACCTAAGCTCCCTTATAAGATTTAAAATTCTCAAAAATAGGATTCTGGATATACGCTCGCTTCCCTGCATACCCTAAATAAAAAGATTCCGCATAATTTCTATCTAAAGCTAAAAATACTCGTGATATAACGTCATTTTCAGCATTAATAACATATTAATTTTTTTCAATATCTTAAGCAACTTATTTACTTTTAACTTAAAAATTAAAATTAACGATTGCACTATACAATAAAAAAATTATGCAAATTAAGCTGGATAAAATACAACCTAAATAATTTTTTAGAAGACTATCTACTCTAATATTATATTGAGATTTAAATTCGAATCCATAAGATGGAATTGCTTTTGAAAAGGTATAATTTGGATTTAGCTCCAATTTTTTACTATTTGAGTTTGTGACTTCTTCTAGAAAAAACCTGTAAAAGCGGGCTGCCTCTTCCCTTTCTAAGCGATGAGCAAATACATGGATCTGTCTGTCTAGCTGTAAATGAACTTCATAAAGTGATTTATACTTATCACGGACTAAATATTCTGCCAGAGCATTTTTTGCTTGTATTAAGGCTTTCACCTCAATACGTGAAATAGGTAAATAAATATTTACACCAAACAATTCACCTGCTAAGCCTTTTTGCATGAAGAATGCCCCTTTTTTCAGGAGGGCTATAATATCAATTAAATATAATACAAGACATAAAAAGTCTTAATTAGTTCTACTACTATGACCTGATGTAAAAACTTAGGGTTTAAAATTGAAAAAACCTCTGATTAAGAGGTTTAATTTATTAAAAAATTTTTGATCTGACAGAATCTCCTGCCAAGTCTCCGTAAAGGCAAAAAATCAGAGTCAATATCACTACAATTGCGATAAATGATAGCCATCTCAAGATTCTCATGACAGCTCCTCATAATTTTATGAGTTTCACTTTTATCAATACAGATATATTTTTAATAATACAATTACTGTGCCTTGTAATAGGTATCAAAGTATTACTTAAACTCTGTGATTCTAGTGGAATGGAAGAAATTTTCTATCTTTATAATCTAATTGTAGCCTGACAATATTCAGTCTTCAGATAATATTATATATAGAATATATGTAGTTTAGTGAGATACCTTGTGTTTTCTATCATACTGGTTATTATAGTTATTTTAGCTTTTTTATTTATTATACAACACTACTTTATAGATAGTCCCAACCTAAACACAGCAGAACAAATATTCTTAATTATTCTTTTTGCTGTGCTGGTTGCTATATTGCGTGGTTTTATTCTTCATAAGAAAAATTTTATATGATTGCATGGCAAAAATACCGTTATATATAGTATATAAGCCATCATTTCGGCTGTTCATAGTCATTCTTCTTAATAAGCCTTATCTAGCGAGGTTTATAGGATGTTATCGATTCTTATCATATATAAAAATGGTGCGCTCGGCGTGCATCTAATTAAAATTATAAGTAATTGTTATATAAAATATAATTTAATAATAAAAACTCTTGTAACGCAAACTGTAACGCATAAATAAAAATCAATATAGTAATTAAGAAAATTTAGATATGGATCAAAGTTATCAAAAAGCCCTAATTGAGGTAATCTAAATCTTATTAGAATTATAATGAAGCCTTAGGTCAAGTTTATGAGAAAAATATTGTATGCATGCTACATCGGTATCTTGGCTTTTATATTAACCTCGATGTCATTGCTTTATCAAAGATATATCCCTGTTGAACGTACAATTGTAGACAGAATTGAGGAAGTACCAAGACTCGCAGGCGGCTTTCCATTTGTCTTTTTAATTGATGGAGATTTTACCTCACCTGGTAACAGTATAAGCGCATTATTTATTTTTTGGGATCTAGATGAGTTCCTCTTTAACTACTTTATTCTAGATTACTTATTCTGGTTAGGAATCATATTAGCTTTATATTTTGTGAATAAGAAATTTAAGCTTATATAGTTTTTAAGTTTTATAAAAAGCCCTCACTTGGAGGACTTTACTAGCTAAAGAATCAAATTCACTTTATATAACACTATATGTTACATATTTTTTTGATTTTGATCATTTTGTTGATTCTGCTGACCTGGCATCTGTTGATTTGATTGGCGTTGTTGATCATTTTGTTGATTCTGCTGACCTGGCATCTGTTGATTTGATTGGCGTTGTTGATCGTTTTGTTGATTCTGCTGACCTGGCATTTGTTGATTTGTTTGGCGTTGTTGATCGTTTTGCTGACCTTGCTGGTTCTGGTGACGTTGTTGATCATTCTGTTGATTAGTCATTATAATACTTCCTATAAGTTTAAAATTAACAACTAGAATTCTATCTAGCCTATATAGAATACCTGATTGTGCTAACGATATATCTTTGTAATGTTTCAAAATAAAAAAATGTAAATTGTTTAAAAAACTAACTAACTATTAAACAAAAAATTCTAAAATTACTAAAAACATAAGAATTACATTTTTAACCTAAAGTTACTTTTAATTACTTTTATATATTAGCTACTATCTAGACTTCTATTAACAATGAAATCAATTAAAATAATTCTTATATATTTCAATAGAAAAATTAAATTTTATTAATAAAAATAGAGCTACTCAAGGCGGCTTTGTTTTTAAGCATTTTGTATTTTCCTAGTATAGTTTTTCATATAGTAATCATGGTCTTATCTATTTTAATTAAAATAAGTGATATTTCTAGTATTAGAAATATATAAAAAATAATTCATACAAATAGTTAGCCCTTACTTGGAAGGCTTTTTAAAATAACTTTTACAACCACTCATAAAGTTGACACTGACTTTGGGAAGTTCTGGAAATTCTATAGTTGCTATTGAGCATTCTTCTTTAGACTTGAGCTGGTTGTCTCTTGCAAAGGTATAACCTTTATATTCTTCACTACCTTCTTTATACCCATTTAATATTTCAGGTTTGGATGCAATAGCTAGATAACTGTAGAAAGCTATACCTACAACCAATATGACTGAGAGCATTCCCCAGAAACCCTTTGAAATCTTCATTTTTATTCTTCTTTAGTTGAAAGCAGATAATCTACATAAAAGTTGTGATAAGTTTAAGAAAAAAATGACGGATGAATATAATGAAATTTTTAATGATAATTTTATTGGGGTTATCGACTACTTCTGCTTTCGCTGTAAAGTGCGCTGACTTTAAGACGCACAAAGAAGCACAAAACTATTTCAATGCCAAGAAACCTGGTTATAAGCGATTAGATCGGGATAAGGATGGTAGTGCTTGTGATTGCCTACCAGGTGGGAATGGCACTCATTGTCCAAGACGACGGTAATAAAAGTATCAACCTCAATGACCATCTATTACAGATAACAGTTACTATTTGCAGCTGAAGTAATCGTACCAAATCCTATAGGTATTGATTACTTGTTATAAACGAATTTAAACATTAATGATTCGATTGAAATTTAAAATAGAAACCAATTCAAAAATATTTATATTTTTAAACTTAAATTGGATGCCAATATGAAAAATATTTTAAAAGTTGCAATCTTAGTCTTATCTTCAATTGGAGTAGCTCATACATTTGCAAAACCTGTCGAAACACCTATAGTTTTTAAAAAAGGTACGTATGGCACAAAGATTAAGGGGAATTTTAAAGGGTATAATGATGCGCGATATACAGTGCGTGCTCAGCGTGGACAAATTTTAAAATTTAATATTTTAAGTACAAGAGACCTAGCTTACGTTAATGTCTATGCTCCGGGTGACAAACCAGGTGAAGCGGAGGCAATTTATATTGGCTCGACATCAGCAGACTCCACAGGTGAGATCATTCTGCCAGAAACTGGCATTTATACTATTCAAGTTTATCAGATGAGAAATTCTGCACGTCTAGGTAGAGCAGTAGACTTTAATTTAGATTTAAAAATTTTAAATAATATTAAAAAGTAAAAAAACTAACACAGAAACAGCCCGCATCAGCGGGCTTTTCTATAAGTAATCACGCTTCAGTAACCTGAGTCGCTGTTACTCCTGACATAAGGGGCAGATTATAGCGATGCTCAGCCGGTCGTGAAGTTTTGCCATACCAGCGAAATTCCTGAAATTCGGATTCGGCATACAGTGCATAGCAGACCATATTAGACTGGTTGCCGCCTAGACAGACCAGCTTGCCAGTTTTCTGGTCACGTCCAACCACAAAGCACACATGGCCACCACCCTTTCGGGTTTTCACTGCCACACACCCATAAGCCGGTTTATATAGACGTGTACCATAATTCACATAATCTAATGCGCGGTACCAGTGTTTTGGATAAGCTATTCCGGCCTGTTTTAAGCACCACGCAATAAAAGTGCCGCACCACGCTGTCTCGTCTTCAGCCCACCACGCTTTAAGACTCTTTAGCCATTTTAGAATAGTCGGGTTATGGGTTGTCTTGCTGGTATTCTCACGTAAACCAATGTGCTTTTTAGCTTCAATGATCCAGGGTAAATCATAACTTTGGGTAACCTGTGGAGTAGCAGCCAGCAGCGTATTAATACCTGTCAACTGTGGACCTTCAGCAAGTTCCGGTTGTGCAAATTTTTTACCGATATGAGCCAAGCCCGGCAATACCAGACATGTAATAATAAAATGGTACTGCAAAGGAATAATGTGATAATCCAGTGCCCATTGCAGTACAAAGAGCAACAGTGAAATGACTGCGCCCAGATAGGGTAGTTTTACCGCAAGATATCTCAATGCATTTTCATTCATTAAAATCATTTTCCACTCCAGTGAGTTACTTTGTTTTTTAACCAGCTTTCGATAAATGAACTGCCCATAATTCCTAAGGCCGTTGCGATGGCAATGAGTGCCAGTGGATGAATATCGGGAATCTGTAGCAGTACACCTCCTGCCAGTACTGAAGATGCTGATCCCAGAATGGAACGGCCCAATACCAGCCGTGTTGTCAGCTTTTCATCTGATGCCAGCAGTTTGGCCAAGCCAATAACTGCGCCGATAAAAACCAGCATCAGGACGGTTTTTTCATGCTCCTGCATGAGCTCTCCCTCATTTTTTAGATATAAAAAAAGCACCCCGTAGGGTGCTTAAACTGTTTTAGCTTTCTTAAATTTCTATCTGTAACACCCTGCCTTCAGGCGCTGGACGCTTGATTTCGTTGTTAGATACAAATACCCGGGTACCGGTGGAGTATTTGGTACTGCTGGTGCACAGAACCAATCCGCTACCATCGACCACTAAAACCTTATAATTGGGATGATCTGCTGAGGTGATGGTGCCAATGAACTCTGGAGCCTTGGGCAATAAGTCGATTAAACGCTGTAATGGATTACTCACGATTGATGCTCTCCACTTTAATACTCTGGTTAATCACCGCATGATTGAATGACACGTTCACCCCCTCAATAATGCCCCACCATTCAGCATTAAATGCCACTAAATCACCAGGTACACATTCACTCACATCCGGACCAATCGGCATCACCAGATTGTGGGTTTCGACCAGACCTGACTTGGCCAGAACTGCTTTGCCATAAGACCCCATGCTCTCAACGGTAAACAGTGGATTGTTCGCTGTTTCCAGCAAAGTATCACCTGCAGTGCCAGTACGTTTAATCTGGCCACTTAAGCCAGAGCGGTCATTGGTCAAAGTAATCCCGTTATAATCAGGATAAGGCTCATAATCGGTAGACTGCTCTGTGACCAGGCTTTCAGGGATCAGCCGGTCATATTCTTCAACCGTGATTGAATCCCAGAATGTTTTTTTGTACTTGGGCTTTATAGTGATGGTATCGCTGCCCTTCTCGCTGTAGACAAAGCCACCTGCAGACTCGGCTATCATTTTGATTACAGCAATGGGGGTCATGTTGGAATAGCTTAGGCTGCCCGCTGGGACAATCCAGCTCAGCTCATCGATCAGCCCCCACTGCAGTGTTGTTGAGCTGTTGACCCGATCCAGTTCAGCCTGACAGAGCTGCCGTGCGGTCCTTTCATTCTCCTGGGTAAATGAGCGTGTCGGTGCATAGGGAGCGTCCAGTAAAGCGGACTGGCTACGGCCATTCAGGGTATAAGTGGTTTCGGCAAAGCGACGTGAGCGGCTACGGTTTTCAAGCAGCATGTGATGTTCGGTACCATTCACCATAACTCTTAAAATCACAGGCTGACCATTAACCGGTTCGAGCTTTGGTATTTCAGACGCAGGTACGCTCAGGCTATATGACCAGCACCAGCGGCTACGATCTGTACTATAACTGCCATCATACACTTGGATGTTCTGACCATTGTCCAGACGGCTTACGGATAATTCATTCACGATATACCACCAGTTGCGGTTTGGCAGGGCTGGAATACAGTCATCTGCCCCAAAGTTTAAAATAAGGTTGTGTGGATCTGACTCACTGCACAAGCAAGTAAAGTTGAGGTCAGTCCTGCCCACGTATTCAGGAAGCTCAGGTTGTGGCCAAGGTTGAACCGGATGCTTTCGGTAATGAATGGCTTTGGCTTTATCCCATGCAATGCTACTGGTCGTGATCAGTTCAAGACCTTTATCCCACTCGAATGCAAAACACTTTTCAAAGACGTGGGCTACTTGATGCGAATAGGTAAAGTTTCGGCGCTTCCGTACCAGCTCCTCCCAATCTGTAATACGGTTAATCCTGAGCTTGTTGCCCTCTTCAAATACCAAGGTTCGCGCTTTGGCCAGTCTTTTGTTTTCTTGCCAGATAAAGTACGTATCACTAGATAAACCAGTCGCCTGCTCATGCTGTAACTGAACCGAGCGGTACAGCAAGGCAGCCTTTTCAAAGCCAAGTAATGCCTGGTTGCTTAACCCTAAACTGTGCTCAAAATAAAAGGCGCTGTGATGCGCCCGTAATACCGGTTTAGCCCAAGGGATTTCAATTACACTTAAACAAGGCAAAGCTCCCTGATAGCCAGCTATGAGATAAACCTCAATGCCACGAATAAAGTTGATATCGAAAATTGCTGCAATCTCAGTCTTGAATCCGGTATCCAGCACTGTATCAATCGTGCACAGATTTTCAGCAAACTCAGCATTAATCTCAAAGCTAAAACGAGTGTCTAAGACAGTTTCGATCTGTCCAACAACATGTGTATTTTCACTAAATACAGCAACTACATCAAAGCTAAGTTCAGTATCTAATACCGTATCTATAACTGCAGTATTGGTACTACTGTCGGCATAGATAGCAGTAACTTCAAATGAAAATTCAGTTTCGAGTACTGTATCGATTACAGCTGCAACATCATCACCAAAATTAAGATTGGTTGAACCATCGGCCAGATGCTCAAAATTCAGAATGATATTGTGACTATCGGTATTATCAGGCTTAAAATTTAGGTTTAGGTTGTGAGCATCAACGGTGCCGAGCTTATTTTTAAAATCCACATGAGCACCCTTTTAATTCAAGGTCTGAGTTTTATTGATGTAATCGACAATGAACCACCCAGTGCAAGATTGGTATTCGCCAGGGTGATATCAATGTCTACGGTTAGGTCAGCAGCTACCTCACCAGCACCGTTATAAATACGTGCCCATGTTGCTGTGCCTGACTTAATCACCGTTGCCGTATCAGTTGGATGAAGCTCAACATAAGTGGCTGTAGTTTCTTTGATACATGGCTCAGGAAATGTGAGTGTCACTAAAGCATTGTTTGAGTCTGCTGTAATAGCAGGACTGGCAGGCTGCACACCTTCATAAAAAATAACGGTAGCGCTTTGGCTACCGTCATCCATAAAGTTTGCAAAGGCTTGAATCATAGCAAGCCGAGCATTAACTGAAGTTTTACTCATTTCGGCCTCATGTTGTCTTGAATAACTGCGTTAAATTGTTGCTTTAAATCAAAAGCCACAACAAAGGTTTTTAAATCTTGGTTAAGCCCTAAAAAACTATAATCCCCATTTTTATTAGGTCTTCTGAAGGCTATAGGCATGTAGTTATCTTTATTAAAAAGTCCAACCACTGCGTCACTATACTGAACCCCCAGCTTTTTTACTGACCCGCTAATTTTACAAATTACTGGTGTAATAGGAATAATTTGAAAAGCGGGCGCCGTTTTAAAAACTTGCCTCCTTACCGGTTTCATTCAAACTCCCCTAAATAAAAACTATACCCGCCGCCTAGGTTTACCGTGAAAGCTGCCTCTGTAACATACATTGAAGTATTAGATAAAACTGGCGTTGTTTCATTTACAGAAATGGCTGAGCAACTATACAAAATATGTGGCAAACTGCCGCGCAAATATCCATCAGAATCACCAAAAGGCACATTCATAAAACTGTTAGCCCCCTTGTTATATATGGTGGATGCTCCGCTGGCATAATTAAGAAGAATTGGCCGGGCCAATGTTTGGGCTTTGGTTAATCCGTCAAGTGTTTTTTTAGGGATGTAAAAGTAAGAATGTTGCTCAGAATGAGATAGTGGCAAAATCCCGTTGTAAGTGCTTGCAGAGTAAAAAAAACTAAAATTGAAATCAGCCGCCATGTCAGCAACAGTAGACATTAAAAACCAGGGTGGCATTAAGGTGTTGTCATCTGGATCAATATAAATCCCCGCCCCGTTTAAAACCTTACCTTTTAATCCATCGGTGCTTGATACCATGGATACCAGAAAATAAAAGGCGTCTGAATCCCCGACTAACGTAAAACCACGGTTTCCGGCTGGCGGGGCTGAGTTATCATTTCTATACCCAACTGTTTCTGAATTTCTCGACCAATACCACCGCGACCAGCCACGCTTTACAGTTGATCCTGTGCCTGTAATCTTCCAGTTTTTATCTAGCTCTCCTGACTTAACTGGGATTTGGTGAACATCGGGTTTTAGATAGTCGTCTATGTGATCCATGTGCTCCAATAGTCCGACCATTGCATATTTGGCATAAGTGGAATTATATGTGTTTGTGCCATCGGAC
Source organism: Acinetobacter radioresistens DSM 6976 = NBRC 102413 = CIP 103788 (assembly GCF_006757745.1). Taxonomy (NCBI): domain Bacteria; kingdom Pseudomonadati; phylum Pseudomonadota; class Gammaproteobacteria; order Moraxellales; family Moraxellaceae; genus Acinetobacter; species Acinetobacter radioresistens. The sequence goes on from NZ_AP019740.1 coordinate 1,943,628, forward strand.
AAGGTTTCATCAACCCGGATGTATGGGTGCTTTTCTGTGGCATTTTTCGCACGATAGACCCGCTTGACATCCCCAGTGTCGCGAAAAACAATCTCATAACCCAATGGTGGTAAAATTGCCCCACCAGTTGTGATTATTGCTGTTTCTGTAATTGGGTTTTTAGGCTTTAAAATCAGTTGATTTGCGGACGGCACACCTTTTACGCGATATCGCTGATTAAGCACCGACGGGGCAAAACCAGAAAGCTCAACCACTTGCAAAATTAATGCTTTATGATTTGCAAAAAAGGTTAAATGGACGCTTCCATCCACATCTATTGAGGCCGCCGTGATTGCTGGTAATTCAACCCCATTCACAAGGGTTTTATCCAACATACGGATCATTTCACCCCATTCATTATTTAAAGTTAAACCATTCAAGTGGCTAAAAAATTGCACATCTACTTCTGTTACCATTTTATTTGATCCATAAAAAAAGACCGCATAAAGCGGTCATAGCTGATTTAAATTTTAAATAACGCGGTCAATATCACCACGCAGCATGATCTGAAACTGGTCTGAAATTGCTGTAGGCTCAGATTGCTTCACCGTGCGGATCACCCAGACTGGGAAAGTTGCAGCGACCGTGTTAAAGCGCAGTACATTGCCACTTACCCAGCCCTGCCCCCAGCCTTCCTTTTTCACCACAAAATATGGTACACCGGTGACCGGATTGATCGGTACAAAGTCCGTATTCACAGTCCCTGTACCAATCTGACCCGAGTATTCCCCGATGCAGCGGAACGATTGATCTCCAGTAAAAACCAAGGCCCAGCGTTCCTGAATCGCGCCATTATTTGTAACTTTAATTGGATACAAGGCATCATTGTAATTGGCTGAAATCGCCCCTTCAGATGGCTCATCTCGCCAGAGGCTGTTCCAGGTCTGCTGTACAAATTTACCGGTAGACCGGGCCTGCATATCACCAATGACTAGCGCTGAACCGACAATGGTATTTTCAGCATCATAGTTATGTGTAAGTGGCTTAGTAAATGTCAGCTGGCCGTTGATCTGCACATCACGGATTAGCAACATGTCCTGATAGCGATATTTCATTGTCAATGGTGCGGTCAGCGCATTTAAAGCAAAATCACCACCTAGCGTAAACTTGCCATAGTCATAGTCCACGCTGTACATATCGAATGGCACTTTTACCCCGTCGGCATCTTCAAGCTCGGCCCATGAAATGCGCTGATCTGGCAACTCATAAGTCTGGCCAGCGATATGATCTGGCAGTTCAAATATTTTGCTGGAACTGACAATACCGATATCACCCACCCGGAAGATCGGTACCCGGCCATCCAGCGGCAGACGGGTAGCAGACAAGCCCAGAATTTCGGCATCCAGCGGGATGTAGGTATAAGCCACCGCGTTATAACGTACAGTCTCCGGCGCAACCCAGACCGGTATATTGATATAAGTTTCAGTGCCTTCCTGATACTCCAGTAATAGGTCATACCAGGGTTCACTCTCCAGCCCAGGACGGTTAGCCTCAGTAATCTTGGTTTTAGTATAAAAAAACAGATCCACAAAACCGGTATCGTAATTAATCTGGCCATGTGCCCGGCTGGTTTCAATGATGCCATCGTCATCAGCCCGCAATGTCAGCTGGCCATAGTCTAAAGTGGCTACGACGACTGTTAATGAACCGGGACGCAGTGGACTGACCGGCGTTCTAAAGCTGATACGGTTGACCGGGGGCATATCTGTAGTTGTAGTGAGAGACTGCAGTACCAGCTGGTTATCCGTATTCGGTGTCCAGCTAGCGATTTCAATCTTGCCGGTACCATACTGAATGCTACCGGAACTGGTGCCACTGTTATTGGCTGGATTTACATTGCGTACCAAGGTGCCAGTACGGTCCAGATAAGTGTCTGAACCCAGCATAAAACGCACTGCTCCGGAGAGGATCTGCTCATCAAAACCCCGGGTTAAATCAAAACGTAGCTTGTCACCAGTAATCTGTTTGACCCCGGCACTTACGCCTGAGCTATCCCGGTATTTCACGCTAATACTGGTCGCCCGGTATGCCCCGAGCTGCACTACTTCTTCCTTAATTTGAGAAGTGGCGGGTAAATAAAATGACATATTTATGCTGCTCCATAAACCGCAGTTGGTATATAGGACTTGGTGAAAACCGAGCTGGTCGCTTCAGGAATAATTTCTACCGCACCTGTTGCATAGGTAATGGTGCCCTGTACCTTGCCCTGACTATTGACCAGATTGCCCACCTCGGCATTCACTGGAATATCAGTTAAAACCACCGTACCGATGACTGAACCGATTTGATCAGCAACCGGTACACTTAACTCAACACTATTGGGTTGTATTGCAGCACCTGAACCAATGGTAAATTTCAGCTTTTGATCAGTTGGCATGACATTTTCAACAATCTGATCAAGCGGTACGCCATAGCTATAATTGATAGTAAAGACCGTGTTTTTCTGCGGCAGTTTATTCGGTACCAGCCGGCCTTGACCGCTGGCATAGTTAAAGGTACCCGTGGCATCGCCACTAAACTGACCTAAGGTGTTAGTAGTCGCGGTCATACTCTTGCCTTCGAGCAGCCATTTTACTGTCACGCTGCCTGAGGCTATTCCTGCCTGCTGCAAATCAAACTCGAATGCTGCCGGTTCAACCGCAAGACCTGAGCGTATAAATGTAGCCAGCGGTGTACCCCATAACAGTAAAATCGGTGTATTCACATCCGGTAAGGCACCCGTCGTAATAGACCAGGAACCGGTTTCATAATTGATATTGCCTGAACCAAACGAAGCACTCGAGCCAGACAACCGCCCAGAGCCGTCATCTTTCAGTTCATAAAACTTACCCTGTGACATATAAGAAACTGAAAGGCTGCCCGGGGCGGGTGGTGGTACCAGTACACCGGTCCAGTTGGCACTCTGGTTTTGTTGAGTGACGGGCCGGGTTTCCGACTGAAAGTACTGGTTGGGTGCTGAAGCAGGCTTAAAGGTAATACTTAAGTTTGCAGATCCTGCACCTGCAGCTTGTGTCCACTGGATCACACCGCGCTGGTAATCAATCGTTCCGACTTGCGTCCCTTGCATGTTTTTAAGCAGTCCGCCCTGGTCAGTGATCTGCTGGCCAAACAGGTTAAAAGACATGCTGGAAGGCATAACAGATGAGCCGATATACAGATTCTGAGCGGTACCAATGGTGGTCAAGTAAGTTGCAGTAATAGCAGCAGTGTTACCCGGTACCAGTACCATACTTTCCCCGGCTGCGTTTACATCCACAATTGGCGTTTCAGTCTGGGCAGATGGGACCAGCTGGGCAAAGATACTTTCCGCATTTACGGTAAACTCACCGACTTTTGCAGCAGACTTGAGATTGCTGGATGCATAATACTTGCCGGTATCGGCTACGATAGTATCCCGTAAAATCGTTTGAGACTTATCGCCGCTGTACCATTGCTTGGCAGACAGCCCGACATAATCCTGATCGAGTGGATCATTAATGCTGTAAGTCGCAATTTTATATTCAACTTCCTTATCATCGATGATCATCTTGGCAATACGGGTCTCAACTTTGGTGATGCGAACATACTGCTCATGCTGCAGTGCCTGGCCTTCTTTCGAGACCAATACCAGTGTACTGCCCACCGAGCTTTCGACTTCACTTGGAAACATCGCCACCTGCAGGGTTTTCATACCGGCATAATGTGTATCCAGTGGACTCCCTGCTGCCTGTCCCCCCTTGGCCAGATAATTTTCAATCCGGTTCTGGGCGGACTTGCGCTCATCGATCCACGACTTTGTACTAAACAGCAAAGCTGAGACATTGGGATCTTTTGGGTTTTCCGAGATAAAGACCGTAGCCCCCATAAGCAGGTCTGTATCATTCGTTGTCACGGCGGGGAACAGTTTACGCAGTGACACATCCCCCATGGTGCGGTCCAGCTCACTCACATCATTAAACAGGTTATTACTCTGGCCATCTTCAATCATCTGGCCAGAGTACTTGCCGCCACCATCTTCTGTATCGCTCAGGCGCTCGGACTTATAGAGCACCAGATTTTTAGTTTCAATTGCCACTGTATAGTTCCCCCACTTCAATAAAACGTAAAGTCACGTTGTAATAGTCATCGTCAGATACAGATGGAATTCCCTTCACTGGGGCAGCTTCCAAAGCCCCGGCTTCATGGTTAAAAATCACATGAAATTCACGTCTGTCGTGCTGATACTCAAAAGCCAGAATGAATTGTTCAGATAAAGCAGACCAGGCTTGAACCGTGCGTAAATCACGGCGTTTGATCCAGCCCATCGTGTTATCTGCCGGTTGCAGCACAATTGAACGACCTGCTTTTTTACGGCCCTCCTGGATAATTAGAGAACCATCAATAGCCCGACTCTGTTTCTGCTCGATGGGCTTCCATTCAAATTCATCAGACCATAAAAAACCGTCCTCAAGCGGGACGGTTTCTGATGTAGACACTCGTATTAATTTCATTAGCTACTCTTTTTTATCATTTCCAGTTTTCTCAGCATTGATTCCAGTTCATCACCATCATTAGGCGATCCATACATTGTTGCGGTTTTACCATTGCCTAGATCAAACTCATAACGTACGGTTCTGGCTGGATCTGATACCGGTAAACTGGTTTTAGGATAGCTCACATCCGGAGCCAGGCTGTTGATATTCACCTCAGGCACAACTGTTTTAGCTTTGGAGCTTGCACCTACACTGCCCGACTTGCCTGCATACTCTTCCAGCTTTTCCAGCTGCTCGGCAATGTACATATAATTGCCCGTCTGTTTCTGGTTGTCGTATGCAGAGACACCATAACGCGCAGCATATTCATGAGAGGCTGAACGGTAATAACCACCTGGACCCTGTTGAGCGGTCTGGAACAGTTCTTTAGCTTTCTGCTTAACATTGCCCCCATAACCCATTTCAGTCAGCTGCTGCTCAATCTCATCAACTGAATAACCGTTTTTAGCCATGACTCCAGTTTTAGAGGCTTTAAGCTTGCCCTGCATGGCAGTAAGCGCTTCTGACCAGGCTTCAGTAGAGGATTTGGCCTCCTCTCTTGCGACCCGGCCAGCTTCACGGTAACCATCACCAATGGCACTGGCTGAGTTCTCTACCCGATTATTGGCTTTGGCCCAGTCATTCATGGTTTTGACTACAGCCTGACCGCTGTCATCAATCTGGATTTCCAGATTGCGGCCTGCATTCGCAGCATTAGTCGCAGCAATCACACCTGCATCACCCGATGCTGCTGCAGACTGAGCAGCTTTCTCATATGCTTTCTGGATACCTTCAGCAGTCGCCTTTCCGCTATCTCTGACAGTGATGTAATCCATCAAAGCCTGTTGTGCAGCAAGCTTTAAATTCTCCTTGGTTTCAATGCCTAGCCGTTTAAATGCCTCTGTCACCGGATCAATATCATCCGGCAGTTCTAAAGCCTGCATCTTGATAGCAATTAGGCCCTGTTCGACTTGTTCAGCTGAGATTTCACCTTGATCACCAAATTCTTCAAGCTTGGACCTTGCGTAATCAATTTCAGCTTGGCTTTTAGCCGTCTGTAACCAGTTTGACCAAGACTGATAAATTATATCTCCTGCCGCTTTACCGGTAATACCTGCAGAAGCTAACTTACCTTTCAGATCAGTGACATTATTACCCTGCTCAGTAAAGGATTTAGAGACTCGATTTAACGCAACATCGATATCTACCCCAAGCTGCTTGGCTGCAAGAGAAGCTCTCGAATATGCATTTTCTGCCACCTGTCCAGATCCGGAATTAGCCGCATCCAGTTCCGCAGCACGTACATTGCGGTTATTGGCAAGTTCAGTTTCCTTCTGGTCAATACCCCGAAGGGAATCTTGTGCAGATTTCAATGCACTTAAATCACCAGTGCGCTTAGCCTCGGCAATCTGTTGTTCCAGAACTGCACGTTCAACGGCGGATTGTCTCTGAAAAGCCAGATATGCCTCATCTGCCTTTTGTAGATTCTCTTTGGCCAGCTTGACAGCTTCTTCCTTTTTGGCTGCATTATCTGCAGCCTGAGCAGCACCCCCCCAAGCCGCCACGCTAACCTTGCCTGCCTTATCCATTGTGACGATATAACCCTTCGTCATTAGATCAGCCTGCATGGTACCGTCAATGACCCCACCATTAGCTTTAATGGCAGCTTCAGCATAAGCTTGGGCAGAAACCAGCATGTCTTTATCCAGCTTAGCTTTACTGGTGGCATGCTCCTTCTCTCGATTTTCTAACTCGCCAGATTTCTGGATAATGGCATCAATTGTTGACTGGTTCCCATCCTTTCTAGCCTGGTTCAGCTGTGTATCGAGCGCAGCACGTTCTGTTGCTAACTCCTTGGTTTTCTGGTTAAGTCCCTTGTTTTGTTCAATCAGCTCAGCAAACGTTGCAGTACTTCCGGCTATTGCCTCCTGATTCTTCTGTTCTCGCGTTTTCGCAATATTGTCTAAAGCTTGTATAACCTGGACTTCATGGTTAATAGCCAACTCATCTGCTTGATGATAAAGCTGCTGAGCTTTGGCGGTAAGATCTTGAAATTCTTTAAAGGCCGCCTCTTTTGCATCACCAAACATAAATTTAGACTTCCAGTACATAAATGCACCAGTAGCCTCATACATAGCGCCAGCAAAAAGATTTACAACAATTGCTATGCCTTTAAAACCGTCATTAAATAAGGCAAATACTACACCTGCTGCCTCAAGTGCTTTTGTAAAACCATTTGTTTTATCAACGGCACTGTCTATGCCACTATTGAAATTAAATATAGACGTAAGTGCAGTATCTAAAACTTGAGTAGCTGTTCCAAAAACCTCTCCAAGTGATTCAACTAAAGACTTTAAAGTTTCATAGGCAGTACTTAAGGCTTCTTTAAGAGCCTCGATAGTTGCCGGATCAATTTTTTTAAGCTGATCACCGACCCAGATAAAACCATTACCAATATCGGTTAAAAGCCGTTCAACGACATCCATATTGTCAGCAATAGTTACCAGCCATTGTGCAACTGTTGCAGATGCGCCAGTGGACTGATCCATGGTACCAATCAGGATTTGCCATTGGGTCTGGATACGCTGTAATGCATTACCTATCGTAGTTGGAAACTTATTGTAGTCAGCTTCAATTGCAGCGGATTGTTTCTGTAAGGCCTTGATTACGCGCTCAGCAGATAACTCGCCGTTTTCTGCCATAGTACGTAACTCACCTGTAGTCACACCAAGGGATTGAGCCAAGGCTTTAGAAATTCCTGGAGCCTGTTCCATGATTGAGTTGAACTCATCACCACGGAGTACTCCAGATTGCAGTGCTTGGGTAAACTGGACAATAGCATCTTCACTGGCCTGTGCTGATCCACCTCCTGTTTGAATGGCCATATTGATGGTTTTTACCAGTTCCAGACTTTGCTGCTGGGTCATTCCCATCTGTTTGCCAACATCATTCACCTTGGTAAACAGGCTGGCAGTAGCTTCTAAACTTGAATTGGTAGCAAGTGCCACTTGATGCACACCCGCCATAGCTTGCTGAAAGTTACCACCTTCGCTGGTTGCAATATTGATTCGTGCTGAAAGTGTAGTATACGAATCCGCTGCCTGAGCAATTTCCCTCACACCGATACCAATACCAACGGCGGCCATAGCTCCCGCAAGAGCAGTCGCTGCAAATCTAGCCGCTCCCATCCCTTTAGAAAGATTGGAAACACCTGAATTTGCTTTTTCTGCCGCCGGTTCAACACCGTGAAGCTCATCTTTAAGCTTCTCAATCTGTTGCTCGGTAATTTTAGTTACACGCTCAACTTCTTCTGCAGGAAGTTTGCTATTAGCCTTAAAATCCTCTAGTTTTCGTTCAAGCGCAGTAATTGCATCATTAATAACTGTAGGCGGCTTAATGCCTAAAGCTTCATAGATTTCATGTCCGGTCTGCTTTGCGCTGGTTGAAGCCTTATCTGCACTGGTCGATACACTACGCATTGCAGAGGATGCTTGTGTATCAAAATCTGCAAATGCTGCTTTGGTCAGATCAACTGCCTGTTCAAGACCTTTGATCTTTTCTCCTGCAGCCTTAATTTCATCAAGAGTAACAGCTTCACTACTTTGTTCTAATGCGGAGAAAGCATTCTTAGCTGCCAGCAGCTCGCTTTCAAGCGTATTAATACTGCTAGTGCCGATACTACCAATTCGCTCAATTTCTTTAGTGCTGAGATTGGCCCCTTCACCCATTGACTGAATTGCACGGGTCGCAGTCTGGGCTTCACCTACTACTTGGCCAAGATCTACCGAGCTAAAACGTTGTAACTGATTAATCGAAGACTGTGTGGCATTGTCCACGCCACGCATAGCATTTATGGCAACGTCCTGATAGTAATTAAAAGCACTGGACGTTTCTTTAATGGCATCTTCAATACTTAAAACACGCTGCTTGGCGATTTCAATATCTTTTAAGGTACCATCCGTACTTTGCAAACGAACCAATTCAGCCTGAGCAGCTTTTAGGGCTGAATTAAGCTCATTGAGACCTTGTTCACCAGTGCTCGACATTGAACGTAGCTCACCAGCGCTAATAACCGATTTATCACCTAATGCTTCAATTTCTTTGGCAGCAGAAAAGAATTTAGTACCCAGCATTTCTGCAATTTGAAGCGCATCACCTGGAATAGCTTCACCAATCTCAAAGCCTGCCTTATTTGCCTTGGCTGCCGTATCTTGGAGTTCATTACCTAAACCATCAATCTTACCGGCTGTCTGAACAGCCTGCCCTTCAAGTTCGCCACCCGCCTGAGAGACTTCACTCAACTTTCCTTTAGCCTGATCTGCCTTCTTCTGCAAATCATCAGGAACTATTTTTCCAACTACCTGAGCTGCTTGTTCAGATGCAGCTTTTAGTCTTTCAGATTCCTGTTTTATTGCGGCATAAATGGCCTTAGTGACACTTTCAGATTCCTTAATATTCGATACATAATTTTTAGTATCAGCTTCCATCACAAGTTTAAAGGTTAATTCTTTACCGGCCATGTTCTTACTCGCAATAAAAAACCCACCGAAGCGGGTAAAATTAGGTATTAAAAAACCTCCCGAAGGAGGTTCTTGTTTTATTTAGAATTGCGCTCTTTCAAGAAGTAGCGCCCCATTCTCAATGTATCCGTTCCATACAACAGATCTAACACACTATCAAAACGCTTGGTAAATTCAGCAATATCCATTGTTGGATAAAAGCCCGGCGGTAGTGGCATTACTGATAAAACACCATCCCTAGCACTCACATGCCAAGAATCATACCGAGAGTTATTAAACTCATTGCTAATCTGCTGAGCTACTTGGATAACCTCTTGCGGATAAGGCAGAGCTTTAACTTCCTGTTTTTCCACTTTTGCCTTTAAATCCATTGTTTCCAGATAATGAACTGACTCGGCAAAATGAATTTCTAAAAGCTCTGCATAGCGCGGAATTTTAAAGTGCCGATTATGGCGACTCCACATTTCTGCATAAATTTTGCGATTGCCTTGAGAGCGACGATCTACAATTTCATGAAGTAAAGCTTGTTGTTCGGGTGAGATAGCTTGACGCGCCTTGACCCTGAATTGCATCACCATCGCATCATAAGCACGAATTACCTGTAAGTGGAATTTTGCAGAGATCCACATTGCGTACGAGTAAACCAATTCTTTTACGACGTATGTACCTTGCTTTTCCGCACCACCCTTAATTACTTTTACAGCACTTTGCAAATTTTCAGAGTTTATATTTTGACCGATATGAGAATTTGCATATCGCTCTATTTCCTCAATCAAGTCCTTGGTTTGCTGGTTGCGAAGAAAATAAGCAGGGAAATGTTTTTTATCATCACCACTTGCTTTATGTAGATCATTTAAGCAATAACGACCATTCTCATCCTGACGAATCTGGAAATCACCAATAACCAACGGTTGAGTATTTGGATTCGCTAAATTTTGTGTTAAACTAGACATTGTTAATATTCCTTTGTTGACAATCAATTAAGCCCTGCTCGTCAAAGTCTTGGGCTTTTTTGTTGTCTGTTGGTTTCATGCTTTCGCACTCTCTTGGTTTTCTCGCTTTTCTAACCATTCTTCAATGATCATATTTAGCTGAGCTGTGATAGTTCTACGATCCTTAATTGTTTCAATCTTGAATCGCTCTAAAGTTTTTTCAGGTATACGCACATTTACCTGCGGGTCTTGTCTTGCCATAAATCCTCCTATATAGCACGTGATTTAAAAAAACATCACAATCACATTAAAGCAAGTGCTTTATTGCATGTCAACTATTTTTGACTATTTATTTATAGCACTCTATAGTTTGAGTAATTTGAACATTTGAACATTTGAATATTTATGGCACGCACCGATCCTCAAGTTAATTTTAGAATACCTGCTGAATTAAAAGATAAACTCGATCAAGCTGCTAAGGACAACGGAAGAACTTTAACCGCTGAACTTATCCTTCGATTAGAGACGACTTTTGAGCAGGATGATCATTTGCAAGATTTAGTAGATAGAATTGAAAAACTAGAAGAAGCTATTGACAGCATGGAGTATTATCAAAATGACCACGGCCGAAGAATCGATGCATTAGAAGGTCGATACTAACTACCCTTAATTTGAGTATCTCGATATGATGCTCAGATCTGAGAATGAAAAAAGCACCCTAGGGTGCTTTTTTCATTTACCGCATTGAGAACAAACCCACCGATTTGCAACAGATGAGGCAGGTTTTGCAATCATATGCCACAAGAATGTTAGCACCCAGATAAATAACCAAATACCTGCTGTAAAAATAGCTAACACTAAATGCATCAACCAACTCATTTCTTTAATGTTTTTTTGGTGTAGTGTCTGCTTACCACACGTCTTACAAAACATCATTTGCTGTGCCACTTTAGTAGCCATTATTTAATACCCCTTGCATATTTAAGCCCAAGTAACAACCAGAGCACCAATAAATAAAAATTTAAGATTCACTCTTCTACCATACTTCCACAGTGCTTACACTTTATTGCAGCTACTTTTATTTGCTCGTCACAAAATGGACAGTTCTTGAATTCATCCACACTGGTACTTAATGGTTTTCCAGCATTATGGGTAAAAAGGTCATCAGCAACCAGCTTAGTTCTAGGTCTACTTGGCTTTGAGAATGATGGGGTAGCTAAATTTCTTTTTATATCTAAATCATTATCCTCTATGTTTTGAACTAAAGGTTTTGCTACAGCGGAATAAATCACCATAAAGCTTCCGATAAACAAGAACACCCAACCGTATTGTATTTGTACCGTGCTCATCATTGCTTCTGCCATACCACCAAAGGGATTACCTTTTAATTTATCGGCAACCTCTCCTTTAATACTATTTAGTTTATACAAGAGATAGATAAAATCTATTACCACTATTAGGATTGATATGCCGCCAGTAATTCTTAATAATTTTAAAGCATTAACAAAAGCCAAGATCAAGCTAATGATAGCTAAACCTAGTAAAATATAGCCATCAATACGTCCGCTACTAAATATAGAGACTGAACCTACAATAGGCATACTGGCTATTGGCAGAAAAACACCAAGCAATAGTAATAATCCGCCTGCCAGACCAATTAATTGTTGTTTTGAGAACTCCATAATTAACGCTCCCAAATAATGCGATAAATCTTTCCATCAACCACAACTATTGTATAGCGTTGCCCATTTACCGAATAAATATAGCTGACAGCTGCGTGAGGCCATCCCTTACGGTCATGAATAATATGTTTGAAAGAAGACTCTGGATTTCCCAGAACATCTACCATACGAGCCTGAGTGTTTCCAATCTCTACAAACTCAGTACTGCCACGAATTGAGCTAATATCAGTTGAAGCATACAAACTTGTTGCAATACCTATCCCCAATACCACTGCTAAAATTAACTTTTTCATTCTCATGCCTTTTTTTGAGATATTTTTGAGCATCTTAACCGAACGGTCTAAATTATCGCAATGTGAAAGAACATCCTTGTTCACTTATACCTCTTTATTCTATGCACTCATGTTCATGTCCATCAGGTATTTCTCTGCCTGTGCATGAGTAATCGAAATCAAACTGCATCTACAACCTTCTTGTGGTCTGCTCCAATGCTCAACAGCATGTTCTTGAAACTCCTTATCAAGAATATTAAATACTTTGCTACTGAAACTTTTACAAGTTTCCGGGGTATGGTCATCAATGATGGGGGCCCATAATAAGTAGCTCGAATTCTTATCCTTGCTATGCTCATAAATATCTTTAACAACCAGACAGTTAAAAACAAACATCTGTCTATTTGCAAACCAGGAGCGATAATCACGACTATTTTCCAGTAGTGTCCAGTTCACATGAGGTCGAATATGATCAGGGACTAAAGCAATATATCTTTCAGCAAATTTCTTGAATAAAATTCTATTGCTTTTAAGTTTCTCATTATCAAGATGACTCAGGAGGTCTAGTATCTCATGCTTAAAAAACTTTGAGTCGGCACCGCATGCCACACCCATATTTATCAACTCTCTCTGCTCGTCACTGCTGAATGAGTTAAACCATTTCTTATATGCTGCTCTACTTTCCGCTGTTAATACTCTTTTCATGATTAAGCTCAAGTGCACTTTTATAATACCGACCATTCTAATCGGAAATGGTAAATTTAATTATGTGAAAATGTTACATAATTCACACTATTTCTTCTTTTAGCTCATCAAGAAACTTCTTTAGTTCTTTAGCAGATGCATGCTGAGCGGATCTCACTACACTGGTTAGTGCCGAAAGCTTGTTCCGGTAATCCTTTTGGGCTGATTTTAGGTATTCACTGTAAGCACCATAAGTCATATTCATGATTTCGGTATGAGTGTGGCCAGCACTGATCAGTAGCTGGAATGAATCAAACCAGGTTGAATCATTGTCTTTTGCTGCCTGCTTTTTATTACGGCGTTTAGGCTGGTCTTCTTTAAAATAAGTACCGTTGACCTGCAGTACTGCTGATAAAACTTCTTTAAATTGCTGTTCCGATGTTGTGGCCAGATCGATCAAACTGGTTGCTGGAAGCTTAGTGGCCAAACTGCATATTCCCAGTACCTCAATTGAATGAGCCTTAAAAAGCTCGGTTAAAATTTCATCTGAATAATTTTTTCCCTTTAGAAAGCTTTTAACCTTTTCGGCATGCACTGCCCATTGGTCAAAATCTTTCATCTGGATCTGGTGTACTTCAACATCATTCACTGTAATAGAGCGATTAGCTGCCAGAAAAAAATTATTCATGAGGGGATCTCGAAAAAGCCACCCGAAGGTGGCGTTGGTTTGAATTTCGTATTTAAAATCCAGAATAGTTTTTGTTTATTCATCATCTTTAAAATCTAAGGATGGCTGAGCCTCCTTAATTAGATTATCCAGTTCTTTTAGTAATGCTGGCTTAGTTTGTTTGCCGTGGATTGATAGGAAGCTTGCTGCACCTGACAGAGATTGAGTAATCACCTCAAGTTGTGCTGAAAGCTTGCCAATGCGCACCTGTAGCCCATCCTTGAGTTGACGAGCCAATTCCTCTTGCTCGATGTAGTATTTGCGGATCTCATGACCTTTTTTATTGCGCTCCATCATCCCAAGGTGTTTGGTCATATCCACTGAGATGATGTACTCAATTAGGTTTTGTCCTGTTTTTGAAAGCTCCTCTTTTTTGAGGAGCTTAATAAAATCAAAATTCTCTTCAAAGCCACATTGTTTAATGCGTCGCTTAATCCAATCCGAAAAGTCCGTCTTAACCTCTAGCATTTTATGTAGGTCACGCGCATTCACGCCGAGCTGAACTTTTCCATTTAATTCGACTTCGACAAATGGGGTTTGATTTTCAATTTTTACGATTGCATTCATTGATCTGCTCCGACTACTCATTAAAAAAGAAGCACTGGCAAGAAGATGCAATGAATAGTCGAAACGACCATCTTCTTTTCGGGGATCAGCCTAGCCAGTGGTTTGCCTGAAAACAGGCGTAAAAAAAAGCCCTGCATTACTGCAAGGCTTATTTTTTCAGTTAGAAAATTGTCTAATCGTCCAATTTTCTTGTTTTGTTACTTAAGTTCCGTGCATTAAAAAAGCCGACTTGTTAGGCCGGCTTCGCTTTAAAAAATATACTTCTCTGTCATCAGGGTAGTAAATTACATAGGTTTGTATATGAGCCATATACAAGACGATATGCTATAAACACAGGCACAAAAAAAGACGCTTATGCGCCCCTGTGCCTGTATTTTGGATTCAGTTACTCAGCTTTAGTATCAAACTGCTACATTAAAACGATCAATGTGGCCAAACATGCTAAGTTCAGCATCATTTACCTTGGTAATGTCAGCCAGACATTCACCTTCAATATCGTAACTAGAGAAATCTTCATTGATCAGATCAAATTCCGTTTCCGGTGAAAACTCCACACGCCATAAAGTCACGGCAACCTTATCTCCTTTATAGGTATCAACACCTTTAAAGAAGAAGCGGTATTCATTGCCGATATCGTTTGCAATCGCAGTACGTGTTAATTTTCCGGCTTTACCTGACCACTTAACGTCACCAGTCGGTGCAATATTAAAAATCACTGTACCGAATGCCGAATCGAGTACATAGGTACTGGTATCAATATCTGTATCAGCGCCGTCTTTAAACTTAACTTCTGACAGATTACGCTCACCCAGATCAACCATGGTCCCAGCTTCAACAGTACCTAGTGAGCGATCAGCAATAGTGCTTGCAGATACTTCAGTAACTTTACCACTCATCACCATGGCAAGATTTTGCTTGGTTACCTCTTCCAGGGTACCGCTTACAGATACTCCTGTCTGTTTGCGTAGTACTGCATCTTTCGTACGAAAACCTGTTTTGGACTCATAGTGATCGGTTGAATCCGAAGTAATTTGAAGCTGCAGGGCTGGCATACTTCCTACCGGAAACATACCTGATACTGCACCATTAATAATTTTAGCCAAAAACAGTTCACCCTGTAACGAAATAACATCTGGTTTATTTCCCATCTGCTTTTACCTCTTTTGTAGTTTTTGCTGCAGCTGGTTTCGGCTCTTCAGAGGGCTGTTCTACCTCTTTGATCGTACCAGCATCTAATTGCTGTCGGATTTCAGCATCGGTGAGTCCACCCACGAAATCCCCTTTTTTGAAACGCCCTAAAGGTTGCTGGGCTACATATTGCTTTGCTGCCATGACTGGCTCCTAGATAAACATTTTGGATTCAAACACCAGAGTGATATAGACGCATGTTGGAGAGTAGTCCTCTTCAACTGCAATCAGGTTTAAAGGTCGTGCACTTGAAGCAGGCTGCCAACCAGATAATAATTCCAGGACTTGTTGCGTCAGTGCACCAGCACGATCCAGAACTGCAGAGCCATCATTAAGCTGTGCCGAAGCATGACGCTCAACCACCGTAACTTCCCATTGCTGGGCCAGCATGTTCATTGATGACTTTGCAACATCATCCAGCTTTCGGATACGGCGGTAATAGACCTGGGCATTTGGTGTAACCTGTGATAGCTCTGTAACATTTGCAGAGTTGGCCGGGGTATAAATCTTTTTAAGACCTGAAATCCCGTTGAGTTTCTCTGCAATTTCATCGCGCACCGCAAAGAAGTTTTTATCGCTCATCAGTTAAATGCTCCACGATATCATTTAATACATCCTGCTCATCCTGTTCGGTTAAACCCAAAAATGGACGGGCTGGCATATTGATGATGTAAGCCTTACCCATAGATTCCTGCATGAAGTTAGAACGGGATTTACGGACAAATCTGTTACCCACCGTGCCATCACGTCCCTGACGAAAATAGGTACGACGCATTCTGGCTTCATGACGTATTTCACCACCGAAGTGATGAATTGCGCCATAAATCACGTCAGTACCAATTTCTACTCCACTTTGCAGCACATTATGAGTAATGGAATCCATCAGCCGTGAGGTCTTACGCAAAGTGGTACCGCCTTCACGTTTAACTCGGCCAGACAAACGCCATTTCCCTTCAAGTCCTTCGCCCTGCGTCCATCTATTACGGATATTGCTTACTATTGTTTGGCCAATCGTATCGAACAGTCTCTGTTGCGTTTCTTCAAGACCTGAAAGACGATGGAGTGCTTGCATTACTGCTGACTCGCCATCAGCATCGATCTTTATTACAACACCAGCCATACCTCCTCCTTATTTAAATGAAGGCATCTTGTCTAGCGTTTCATCACCAAACACGCCTCCTACATAACTGGTTCCGATGGGCATTGTGGTAGGCCGGCCCTTGGGCTGATCATCTACAATTTCATTGGTTGCGGTCTGGATCTGTAGATGTGCTTTCTCGTCCTGTACCCGTTCAAGAAATTTAATTGCATCTTTATAACGGTTACGTACTTCTTCAGTGGGTTGCTGGTAATAAAGCCGGTAACGGGCAATATCACAGGCCATGCGGTTCAGATTACTGGGCACATTGGGAAGAGGTAGAGGATAACGGCCACCGATATAACCGTTAATCTCTTCTGCCGCATCCTGAAGTGCTTCATTGATAGAAGCTGCTGCATCTGCATGCATCAGCTTTAACTCTTCAATGTCATCAGCAAACCGCTTCACCATGTCTGCTTCTGTTGCGTACATAGATCACCTTACTTGGCTGTATCAGCACCCTGTTCAGCTGGCTTGTCATTAGCCTTAGACTTAGACGCTGGCTTGGCCTTTTCAAGCTCAGCCACCTTTGCCTTAAGCTCATCAATTTCCTGCTCAGCTTTAGCTTTATCAGCAGCAGCTGTCTGATTGGCTTCAGTTAAATTAGTATTTGCCGCTGTTAGCTCTGCATTGGCCTTTTCAAGTTCAGCCAAACGTGCTGCGGTACCATCTGCTTTAGGCTCTTCCGGCTCCTGATATTCTTCAATAGCCCCAGATGCTAAAAGGGCCTGAAGTTGTTTAGCTTCAAGCCCTTTGATTTCATCACCTGGCATAAAATGCCCGATGGATTGTTTTGCTGTGTACTTCGGCATTTTAGCCTCCTTATAGAGTAATGAAGCCACGGCCACCAACAACGCCGTTTTTGTTAGAAGGAACGACCAGTGGAGCAGATTCAGTCATCAGCATAATGCCGCTTGGATCTTCACAGTACCACTGACGGTCAAAGTACTGCTGAGCCACGCCATTAGCGGTCATGTTCTTAATCTTACAATGGGCCACCGAACCATTAGTATCCGAGATCAGACTGAAATAGTCTTTCTCAATGAAGCGGTTTACCTTACCCTTATGACGGTAGGTTGCATCGTAAACCCAGAACTCCACTCCATCAAAAGTACCTTTCAATGTCGGTTTCTGGCTTACACCGAAGCTTGGTGCAACTGGAACAGAGATACCTGCATATGGTGTCACAAATTCCTTTTTAAAATCTGCATCATTCCACAAAGCCTGCCACACCAGACCGGACATCAGCGCCATTTTTGCTTCACCACCATCTGCTTCGAGCTGACGTTCCAGCATACGGCGGATATCATCCACTGGCTTGGCACCTGCCTGTCCCCATGCCACAAGTGGCGTATAATTTAGGGATGCATCACGCTCATAATCAACCAGGTTGTATTCATAATCATCGGAATGCAGCAGATATTTGCCATTTTTCAGAAGATCAATGGCCATCATCAGAACCGAGTTATCAATTGCATCATGGTTGCGTTTCATGACAGCAATTTGAGCAATTACCATCTTTTCCTGTTCAGAGAGCTGCTGGTTACCGGTAGAGATAATCCCCGCAGTGCGTAAACGCTCTAACAAGGCAATTTCAAAAGTATCTGCAGCAGTCACCTGATTTTTAGGTTTGTAGTATGCCGGTTTAACATGAGTTACTTTTGCAGACTGAGTAGTTTCAAATGGCTTACCTGGCTGATTCGGTGATACCAGCGGTGCCAGATCATGATCAGCAGAAAGCTCAGCTAGTGGCACATCATCCCGGGTAAACAGTGGACGGTTTGGAAACAGGCGATCTAGCAGCCATGTATCCATCGGACGGTAATTGCTATGAATGAGAGCAAGCTCACCCACATCAAGAAGTTCAAGCGGAGTACCGTCAATATTAAAAGACTGTGGCATGTTTATTACACCTTAGAAAGTTCGATTTTGTTTTTGGTTGCTTTGGCGCGGGCAGCATCATATTTCGACTTGTCCAACAACGCCCCATTTAAAGACACGGCCTCAACGTTAAATACACCGCCGTAATACACCGGAATTTCAATCCCGTCAGCCGCTTTAATGGTTGCTTCGGCTGCGGTAACGTTCTGGCCACAGATCACATCCCAGGATGATTCATCTGCAGCATGAGTCAGTACATTGTCATCAGATAGTGTCAGTAGATCGCCGTAATTGTAGGCGGTACCAGCCATCACCTTACCATTGGCACGGCGCAGCTTTTCATTGTCGAGTACCAGTTTACGTGTGGTAAATGACACCGGTGGAACATAGTGAATAGGCATGAATTATTTCCCCTTGTTTTGTTCAGCGAAGGCTTTTGCACCTGCTGTGAATTGATGTTCTTGGTTACCACCCTGTCCGCCTTGTCCTTGTCCACCCTGTCCGCCAGTAGCCTGATGATTGAACAGGTAGTTCAGTGCAGGATTTACATTTGGTGTTTGTTGTTGCTGTTGGCCAGCTGGTGGCTGCTGCCCACCTGCAGAGAATTGCCGAAGCTGCTTTGAAGTAAAGGCAAAGACGGAATCATCCATATTGGTATAAGCCGTTTTATCTTCAGCACTGAATTGTGTTTTCAGCTCTGTTTCTAAAGCTGCTATCTCATCAGCACGTTTCTGGGCTTTAAACTGTTTCAGCTCTTCTAGCGCATCATCACGCTCCTTTTCTGCCTGCTGTTTGGCCTGTTGTGCTTTTTCTATTTCGGTCACGTCTGTGTCCTCTTCTGGTGGTTGATTAGAATTAGGTTTACCTGAGAAGGCATTGATTGAGGTATTACGATCAGCGCCAGTTGTGCAGATCGTGAACTCGCGAATACGATTCTGCCGGAATATGGTAATTGGGCCTTCGAATGTCTGGCCATTTACGACTACAGATTTGCCGTTTGAAACTTCCTCAACAGAACCCGGTTCGATATACATAGACATCTGAAAAGGAAAGCCATCATCAGAATCCTGGACAATTTCTTTAGCCTTCGTATTACTTAAGAAATCACCCTCTACTTCAATTTTTCCGCTAGTGTTGACTTGCTTTACAACACCAACTCGGCTTGAACTGAAATGCTCTTCCAGCAAGGCGGTTGGTTGATCAATCTCAATACCCTCAAGATCAAAGACCACACCAGAACGCCCCCAATACCAGTGACCATCTACACGACCACCGGCATAAGCCACACCTTTAAACTTTCGTTTTTTGTTCTCACCCTCGGGTTGTAAAACTTCAATTCCCGAGGCATTAAATAAGAGCTTGGAACGCTCTTCATTTGGATCTGGCATTTTTCATGCTCCATAAAAAAACCACCCCGAATGGAGTGGTTCAAATTAATTTCCTAAGTTTAGTTAGTTAAGGCTTTCAGTGTATAAACCATTTGGCCATTCGCTATTTCCCTTGAAACTACCTGAAAAGATATGCCTAAAGGAAACAGTACGCCTTGCCCTGCATTTAACTTTTCCAGATCAATACCTAACCCTTTAGCATTCTCAATCTGAATCAAGATATTTGAGCCAGAATCTGCTAATAGTAATGGTGCATCCAGTGTAATGACCTTACCTACCTCCAATGATGCAGCGTACGCTAGTGAAGCTGATCCGGCCACTGTAGTTGCACTATTTGATGCTACTGCCTGTAGCCTGCCTAAATCCTCCTTCAACCAGCGTTTAAGTACTTCCTCAGCCAAAGTGATAGGTGGTTGCTTTAACTGCGCCGTAAGAGCTGAATCATTGCCCTGTATATAGTCCAAAAATGTACGAATCGCACTTGGCCGGATATCTGGATCAAGTGGAATAACTGTATTGGCCACCACATCAAATAAGTCCCGGGTACTATCATCCATTGGAGCAAATAAACTGGCCAGCCTTTTACTTGCTGTCCACTCGGCCTTGATGATCTCTTTCTGCTCCAGCAAAAATGCTTTATCCAGGTCAGAATCCAGAATCTTCTGGTCCACCAGACCAGATAGATCGCCATAGGTCATTGGACTGGTACTCCATCCCATTTCCTCAGCCACTTCCGGTAGCTGATCATCTGGCGTAATACCATATTTCAATGCCTGCTTCTCGGTTAAGGCAATCACTGTACAGCGACACATGAAGCTCCACGGCGGGTAATACATGAGCCAGAATGGATCATCGATATGACGAATAATCCGATTTAATGCCAGGTGACTTGGACGGACCCGGCTATCATCGATAGCTGAATACATCAGGTATGGTCGTTTGTCCCTATTGCGTTGCTGCTGTTGCCAGCGTCCATGACTATACGCCGTCTGAATATTGGTCCTAAAAACATTCTTGAGATAAGGCTCACTGAGCTTGATCTCATTTTCAGCGACCACTTTCTTAAAGTCCTCAAATGTCGAGCCATCTGCAATGGCCTTGTTTACAGCGGCTATCACAGTCTGGATCTGTTCTATGCTCGATAAAAAACTGACCGTGGTGGCCAGTTGTCGTGTCTTGAGGTCCAGAGAGTAAAACTCATCAGGCAATACGATTTTACGAGACCGGGCAAACTGTAAGGCCTCAAGAAATGTGACTGGTTGCATTGGCAGAATCCTTACTATAAACATGCCTTGCATTCAGCCAAAGCTTGAAATATTCATCACGAATATCAAAGTAATGGCCCAATTTCTTACGCTGATATATTGAGAATTCATCGAAAACCAGTCCACAATATTTGGTGCAAAACTCTTCAAACTCATCATATAACGTCTGAATATCTTCCATCACTTCCCTCCACTCGCCATCACATACCCCAGCACATCACCTGCATATAAAGCCCGTTCCAGATTCGCCGTGAACTGAGACTGACTGGCCTCAGGCATAAGCTGTATTAGATGAAAGGCTAGATCTTCTGGTGTTTCACTCTTCTGCAGGAGCTCGTTTACCTGATCATTGCTTAAGAGTTCAATATTGCGCTGTGCATCAGTCAACTCTTCTACTTCCTGCTGTTCAGGTGATAGCTTTCTGGTAGTTGCTGCAAAGCTAAAGGCTTTATGGGGTAAAGCCTTAAACTGCAGATCGGGTTGGTTCAAGTCAGTTACAGACTTTAGATCACCCTCTTGCAAGCCATACTCGCGAATAAAGTAGTCATCCGATAAGTTTGCACCTGCATTTTTCAGGTGAACATCCCGTTCGGCCTGCTCTTTGTTAAGTGGTTTAGGCTTTTCACCTAGCATCACTTCATACTCACCCCAACCGTTTAAAGCGCATAATGCATTAACTACAGCTTGTAGTGTAGGAGTTACAAGTCGAATATCGGACTTGAGCTTATCCATCCGGACATTTTCATGTACTTGGCCAAGGCTGTAACTTCCTTTCCCATCCGTACTGCTGGTAAGCGTCTGCCCTAATACAACTTTCTGAATCTGGCGAATCAGCTGATTATTGAATGCTTCAAATGCTGCACCCGCTGAACCATTTGTTCCTGGTGCAGAGAGTATTTGCACATCATCCTCTATATCAATTGATAAGACGCTTTGAGCATGGGCATTTAATAATGCTTTGCTCATATCATCCGTTTCAGTATCTTTACATTTACCCAGTAAGATCGGTGTGCCGAAACGTTCCAGAAATTTAGCCCAGAACTTAAAGCCGTTCTGCTTAAAGAAAAATAGCCAGTAGAGAGTTGCTAGAAGTGCTTTTCCGTAAGGCTGCTCATAAGAGGCTTTACGGCGTGTCAGGAAAAATTTGAATACCTGGTCTACCTCATGCTCACCGTTAATGCCATCCTGTCTATAAATCAAACGACCATCATTTTTAGGCTCAAACCACTGCATCGGCTTTTCACCAATCCACTGCAGGCCCACATAACCTTCAGGCTTAACTTCATATACAGCTTCTTGAACTGAATAACCAAAGAACAGCGCACTCATTGCACCAGTAGCAATCTCATGAAACCATTCTTTGAGTACCAAATTCAGCATTTCAGCTTCTTTAGTGTCACCCGGCTCAATTCTGAGTGGTGTAGCAAGTAGTGCATCAATACGTGTTTCAACCACTTGTGCAATTTCATCATCATCGAGTAGCACACGTAACCTATGACGAGTAATACCAGCTTTACGGAGTACTTCATCTGTATCTGGCTGCTTGCCAAAATTTACCAGAAACTGAGTAACGGCCTCTTGTGTGTATAAGTTGCCATAAGACAAAGCCTTCTTTGACGCTTTGTCTTTTTTAGACTTTGCCATATTTGTTCCTTAATAAGTTCGACTTCCTGCACCTGCAGGTTTTTTCGGAGTTCTAGCTTCATTTAGCTCGTTAAATGCATCGCTACCGGCATCCACCTGGTCATCATGTTTCCCATTGGGAAAGTTTCGTAATTCCTCAATGAATGCCTTATTCCAGTCACCACGAAGTATTTTCACATTGCCTACGTTGACTTGGGCTGCAAATGGTTGAGCTCGAGTAATCTTGTCACCCGATACTGTTTCTGCCTTTACATTGAATCCAGATAGCTTGGTAATGAAGTTCTTCGCTTGAGCTTTACCCGCTTGCCCCGGATCTTGTGGTAATCGTATTGCTACAGACTTACCATCCAGCTCCGCAGTTTGTTTGATGCGTTTTTCAACGCCGTCAGGGCCTAGCTGAGCATGCTGTACATCGACGATATAGATATAACCATCTCGGCTTTTAGCTTCCTTGACACCTGCAGTGTAATCCCCTTCATTCTCAGAAGATGCTAAATCCCAAGCACGTACCTGATGAGTGATATCCGCAGGTAATGCATCCACAATTTCAATATTGTCAGGCTTAAAAAAACCACCAGCTGGTGGTGAGGGTCTCTGACGATATTGGCCGGCAAAAACATACGGCGCTGCCAGCTCCATTCTTTCAAGCGTTTCAATGCTATGTTTCTCTGGCCAGAGTGCTGACCCATCAGGCTGAATAGCTGAAAGCTCTAAGTGCTCCCATTCCTCACCATTTCCGCCGTCAAGTAGCCAGCCTGCCAAATCTTCCTCATGCAAACGCTGCATAATGACAATGATTGGTGTATCTGGTGAGTTGGTACGAGACTCAAGTGTATTTTGGAACCACTCAATGACATTCTTACGAATGGTATCGGAGCTGGCTTCACTTGCCTTATGTGGGTCATCAATAATGATTGCACCCCCAAAAGACTCTCTAATCTTGCCAGCACCAAAACCTGTAATAGTTCCGCCCGTACCCTGTGCATAGCACACACCACCAGCAACAGTGCGCCAATCATCCTTAGCCTTACTATCATCCCGTAGTATAAGGTCGGGAAATATCTTTTTAAAAGCGGGCTCTTGGACCAGATTACGAGTCTGAAATGCATTATTTGCAGCCAATGTGGCAGAGTAACTCACATGAATAAATTCGCAGTCCGGCACTTTACCAAAGCACCAAGCCATAAAATTAATTACCGCCAATTCAGTCTTGGAGTAACGTGGTGGAATATTAATGATTAAGCGTTTTATTTCACCGCGAAAAACTTTCATAAGTGCATCGCAGACCACCCGATGATGCCAGTTATGCATCCACTTATACTTACGACGTTCTTTGAACATATAGCGAGAGAAGAAATACAAATCCTCTTGAGCTTCAACTTGTATTGCCACATCTCTCGCTTCAGTAGTCATTTAAAATATCCTCTCGGGCTTTTTTAAACTCATCCAAAGTAATGGTTGTATTGACTGTCTGGATTGGCCCGCCATTCTTGCCAGTATGTTCTACCTTGTCGTTGAACATACCAATGTGTTTACCAATGAGCTCAAGCGACTTGTTTGCGCCTGCCTGATCAAACTTGTATTGAGGCGCATACTCACCATCTGGCCCCTGAATAAACACAGGATTGCCTTCACGATCCAAAACCTCTTCAGCTTGCATACACCGCTCAACAACAGATTTCAGGTTTTTCAACACGTAAAAAGTGTCTAATCCCAATTCTGCCAGCATCTCACTTTTTAAATACTTGATGCGTTCCTGAACTTCTGGCCGCAAGTAAATCTTGTGCGAGTTTTGACGCTTGGCCCAACCCACAATTCGACCAGCTTCAGCAACACTATTGGTTTTGATGTACTCAAGACAGAACTTCTCATAATCCGCGTTCTCCAACTCAAGCGCACCAGGTGGAAGCTCCACTTCATTGATTTGTTCTGACATAAATGCCTCACATTAAAAAACCCGCACTAGGCGGGTTCAAAGATTTAATGATTTTAGGTGCAACCTATTGCTCGCAACCTTTTCGAAATCCGTTGCTGGATGTTCGTCCTCAAACATCCCTTTTCCGTCTCTCAAAGAAATAAAAGTGTCAATATCTCTAACACAGATAACGCCATTCTTTTCACTGCATGTGCATTCGTATAGCTTCCCTGTTGCTTTGTGCTTCACTATATTTTCAGTATAAAGCATGCGCCTATCCCTATAATAACGTTTAATTATTATACTAAAATCAGCACAATTAAGACACTGAAACCCTCTAAAGAGGGCTTAATTCAAACAACAAAAAAGAGCGCTCACGCACTCTCACATTTCCCACACTTCCTACACTCTCTCACCCTGAACACATCATTCTCAAACTCCCACTCATGGAAGCAGAATATCTGGCGTATGTATCGGAGCATTCCTTTTCTCCTGAATTATCGTACGATAATGTTTTCAAACACTTAGCTTGATTAAATTTATCTTTTTGTCATCTTATGCAGGTTACCAGACCAGTATTCATGGTTACACTTCTGGCATACCCAAACGCTGCGCGTCCATCCCATTGCTATAATTTGATCACCATGAATTGTTTTGATCTTTTTGTAGTCATGCTTGCACGTTAAACGCTGATAGAGAGCCACCAGTATTCCAATGGGTAGCAATGGAACAATCAGGATGTTCACTATTAATTTCCGTAAATCCATCAAAACACCTCTCTATCTTCCATCACCAACATCCGATTCACTCTCACCAACCACTGATCAAACATGGCTTCACTCTCTGCCCGATTGCCCAATTGGAAAGTATCGAACTTGAAATGACAGGAATGGCATAGGCAAACTGTGAACTGGTCAGAAGCCTTAATCCCTCTACCCTTACCATGCTTGGTACTATTTGAATGAGCAGCCTGGCTATTGGGATTACCACACCGAATGCATGGAAGCTTTCTGATTGCTGCGAGTCTTTTTGGATTCCGCATTTAATTGTTCTTCTATGCCGTGGATCTGTTTATTCACTTTGCGAAGTTCAGCGCCACACATTTCTTTAAATGCATAGCTTGAATACAGATGGTTGTAATTCATCAATCGGCTGCGGTTCTTTTCCAGAACTTCTAAATTCCGTTTTGCTTCTACTATGTCCATAAGCACCACCAATAAGAAAAGAAAACCCCTCAACATTGAATGCGAGGGGTTTTATTTGCCGTAATACGTCCGGCAAATGCTACCGCAATTACGACATTCAGCTGGAAGCAATTATTTCTGTTGCTCCAGTTTAAGTTCATCATAACGATCCAAGCCAAAAGCCCAGTCAGCGTTACGATCATGCATTTCATGCGCCAAATCTTTTGGCATGAACATCATAAGCGGATGCACAATGCAATTATGAACAAAACATTTTACCCAATTTTTCACAATGTACTCTCCCTTAATTATTTAACTTCTTTCATGCAATCCCGACACACTTTGATTTCTTCATCGTCAATCGTGTGGTCGATCTCAGTCGCACCGTGTAGGCCGAATAAACAGAATATAAATTGGAGCATTTGATTCTCCTTATTCTCGACTGTTCCAGACTTTAACGGCAAGGTTTACGACATCACGTTCAATTTCCCAATCCAAGCAAACCCACTCATCAAATAACGGATGAGAGCGTCGCCAGCCTGCAAAATCAGTATCAGGCGACATAGAGCCGCACTCATGACAACTCGCCTGAGCTGACCATGTACTCAAGTGCTCTCCCTCTTCCTTCGTCGTATCAACACAAATCGAGTTAGACCCACACCAAGGACAGGGCTTAAAAGCCACATCTGGACGCATATTATTGTCTTGCGTTGCATGCCACCGATTACCAGTCATGTGATTTCCTCAGCAGGGTAAATGTCTTTTTAAGGACACAAAAAAAGCCCACATTTCTGTGAGCTTCTTCTTGAACGCCGACTGGGAATCCCCGGTCCAAAACGTAATTATTGATTGGCAAGTTGCGACCTCTTGCTTGTGCATCTTCATCGAATTTCACGAGTCTGTAACGCACTTATCATTTTACCGTATCGCCTACGGATTCAATCAATATTGAGTGAATTACTATAACTTCGTCCACTCTAACAGAAAATACCGTTTTCGCACGCGCGTGTCAATATCTAGCCAATTTTTAGTCTGTTATCGCGGGAATGAATAAAATGACGACCACAATTAATCATCATTCGAGCTTGAGTTTCCCCCTGATTAGTTAGTGCGCCTACTGCCTTATGGCTACGATTCTCCACCTTGTGCTTCACCAGACACATCACTGCATACTTGGCTGTAAAATCCACTGACTCAGATTGAAAGATACTCCTCAACAACGCCTGCACCTGATCTGCTTCAAAGTCGCTAATCTCACAACGGATATAGGCCTTACCCTTCGGCATTTCCTTGCCTGCTTCACGCATCAACCAGTAAATCTGATTAATATGCAAACCATCGGGATAGTCTCCTCCTCTCATGCGCTCAGTTTCACACCAAGCCCCGAACTGCTCCAGCCAGCCATCAATTGTATATTTCGCCCAATCCATTACTTGTGTTTTCACTGCCGCATTCATCCCGTTCCCCTTTATGCCCTACAAATTCACGTATTTAAAAAACAATGTGGTCCCGTCCTGTTGAGGGATTGAAACGCTTTGGCCCTGTTCTAAAGTTTCAATCTGTTCTGTTGTTAAGTGTTTGCCTGCGTGTTTTAGGAAGTCTTCTTTAGAATCAAATTTGGCTTTTCCATAGATATTTGTATTGGTCTCATTCCAGTGTTCATAAAGCCAATACTTACCATTTGAATAAAGCGCCCAATCAAAATTATTAGTACTCATCCCATCCACCCTCAAACCCTTAACTTTTCAACTTGAATAATCAGCTTCCCGCCTTTTTCTGATGGCAACCGCTTCACGAGCAATTCATCCACCTGGGAATCATCCAGAATCAACCCACCTTTTGACAAAGCATCAAAGCATGGTTTTACGATGTTATCGATGTCGCGTATTTTCGCATCAGGTGGCGCGTATTCGATCTTTACGCGAACTCTGCCCTGATACCCTGCCGGCTCAATAAAACGCTTCATAACGTCAATAAAGTGGATTGCACGCTTACTGAGTCGGCTAGTCTTGTTCTTGCCTCTAATCCAGTAGTGATTCACCGAAGGAGGCGTGATTAAAACTTCACACCAAAGCAGTTCATTGTTCATCGGTCCAAAGCCCTGACCTTCGACCAGATGGGCCGGAACCTTTGGCATTGGATCTGGATTGGATTTCTTTTTCCCCGACTTGGTTTTCACACCAAATCGAGGGCCTAGTCCGGCTTTAAGCGCTTGTGTTGCAGTAATGCGAAGGTTAGTCATTGGCACCTCGCTTCTCGACCACATCAAGCTCAACTATCTTGTAAACCTTTCCTTTGATATCAAAAGGCTGGCCTGTGCCTGCTCGTTCTGCCCAATAGCTATAGCAGTAAGCAAAACCCCATATAAATCCGATCAGCCCAACCAGTATGCAAATAGCAATATTATTCATGCTCACCTCGCAAATCGATCTGGTGCTTAGTAAGGCGAGCACCATTGTTTATTTGATCTTTCGCCTTCTGGCGAGCTTCGGTGAATGAGTTATTGACACCTCGCAGGGCCTCTAAATTCTCAATTTGAGCCTCGATAACACCCGCAAACTCACTATCATCAGACCATAGATCAAACTCATTTCTTATACTGATGGTGAGCTTTCTGTATTTATCAATCCGCTCCTGCAACTCATTCCTTTCTAACTGAGCTTTAGTTGCCAAGGCGCTATCACGCAGCATCACTTCTTGCAGCACTACATTCTCTTTCCGGCAGCATTCGAGCTGGGCTTTTAGGTTATCAATTACCTGCTGCTTTTCATGACCAATCTCAGTCAAGGCATCCACGGTGTATTGCTTTTCCTTCAACATGTCGAAGAGTTCCGCCACGGTTTTATGAGCTACTTCCTTAAAGTTATCCATCACCCTTCCTCCCTACGCTGTCCGCACTTAATGCAGTCCCGTACCGAACCATCTACTGTTGCATCAACCCAGCAGTGCTCACACTTCCGGCGTTCAGTTTCGAGAATGGCGGTTGGTGTGCCTCGGTTGAGCTTGTTGAGTTCGGTTTGTAGTTCTTTAGCTAGCTCAACACAGACGTAGACCAAGTTTTCTCGATCTGGCGCGCTCAAATCATTGGCGGTATAACTCGGCAGGAGCTTAAGCAGACATTCCTGCGCCATATCCTCAACTGATCTCATTGGCATGCCTCCACGTCTGCGATGGCTTGTTCAGCCTTCTCAATTTGAATGAGAACAAGTGGCTTGTTGCAATGAAAATAAGTCGCAAGACTGAGTTTGCTCTTTGTCTCTTTTACCCATGCTTTTAGAGAGTTTAAACCGCCACACCTCTCAACTAGCTCATGACTCTCAACAATGCGTTTTAGGTCATTAATATTTACGCAATGGTCGGCATAGTTCTCTGTGGTGTTTAATCCAAAATTCTTAACAAACTCAGTTGCTTTCATAATTCCCTCTTGGCTCACGTTGTCATGCTTAGTCATGCGGTGGCTCCCCAACTGATCATCTTGCCTAGCAGCACCGCTGCTGGATTTCTCTGCTCAACCATCCCCACACACGTTGCAGTAGCCCACGCACTCACAGCTGTAAGCCCTTTTAAATCTTCATCCACTGCATCAAGCCATTGCTTTGATACGCCTTGCCAGCGTGTCTTGATGCCATCGCTTTCAACCTTGATATGCTTGGCACCATTGATCACTTCCTTGATGCTCATTGGTTTATTGAAAGACCATTCCATTTCATGTCCACCAATCCATTCATTTACTTCTTTAACTGAGGTGCGTCCTGTTTTAGCAATCATGCGACGCAAGACTAGAATCATTTTTTCGCCTTGTCTGACTGCGTGCTTTGATCGAACCCAATCCACGGTTTTGTTGTCATGTTGATCTTTCATGCGGCACCCCACGTTTCATCAAACAAGATAGATTCGGATTTGGCACATTTAGAGCAGCCTTCACCATCGCTTGCATCTCGCAAATAGAAGTACCATTTGCCGCTTTTATACGAATCAACAATTATCTCTGCCGCTTTCTTTTTAACGTCCCGTATAGTGCTGCCCTCAGGGAAGCGGATAATTTCCCCAGACTCACCATGCGGGCCAGCAGATATATCTAGCTCATGGATTCGCACATAGTTGCCAAACCTATTTCTTTTCCTTTGCGTTGTGATAGTGAGCGTGTTGTAAGCCAAGTTGTCATAAGCACCCAAGCCTTCTAAATACTGAGTCTCGCTACCCATTGAGTCTTTTTGCTTTACCCAATTCCGCTCAAAAACTTCACCAAGCGACAAAACATCCCTACATGAGCACTTGTGATTAACACCCAATCCAGACAGATACCCATCTTCCTTAACCTTGCGACCAGAGTTGTATGTTGTTTCGGTCACTATTTTTTTTCGAAGCAGATCGCCCAACTTAACCTCTTGAAGGAAATTCACACCCCACCTCCCATACTCTCGTAATACTCGGGACTCAGGTCAGCAAAGCTAGAACGAGCCAAATCAGTTGCCAGTCTTACGGTTCCGGTTGATCCGTTGCGGGCCTTTCCAATGATGATTTCTGCGGTTCCAGCTTCCTTAGAATCACGGTTATAAACTTCATCGCGGTAGATAAACATGATGATGTCTGCATCCTGCTCAAGATCACCTGACTCTTTCAGATCGGCATTAACCGGGCGTTTGTTTGGTCGGTTTTCAAGATTCCGGTTCAACTGCGCCAGAGCAAATACAGGGCAATCAAAATCACGCGCCATACGCTTAAGGTCTGCTGAAACTTCGCCGATATCCTTGTCACTGCGGCCAAAGTTATTTTTAGTCAGTGGCGTCACTTTCTGGATGTAATCAACAAAGATTGCACCAAGCTTTCCGTACTTCATTGACATCTTTCGGGCCGATCTACGGATAGTTGACGTGGTGGTCCGGGCATTGTCATCAATCTCAAGAGGAGCCTTTTCAAGAATGGCTGCGGCTGTATTGATCTTTCCGCAATCTTCCATTTCGGCATGACCACTTAAAACCTTGCGAAGCTCAACCTGTCCGATGCCACTAATGAGACGCTGGGCAATTTGCTTGCCTGACATTTCGATTGATACGAACAGAACAGGCAGGCTTTGGTTAATCATCATGTCTGCCGCCAGATTCTGTGCAAATGTGGTTTTACCCATACTTGGACGAGCGCCGATAATAACCAGATCACCTTTTCCGATTTCACCAAGCTTGTTATCCAGTTCAATGAAACCTGTCTTGATTCCACCTTCAAATGCTCTGTTCTCATGAAGTGCGGCATGGCGATCCAAGAATTCACCAACGGCTTCTTTAGAAAACTCATGAGCATGTTTCAGCTTGTCATCGACCTGACCTATGTCCAGACCTGTAACTAACGCCTGTGCGCGATTCAGTGCCGTTTCTGAGGTATGTGAAACCATGTCCAGTGCCAGCGCACCAATCTGCTTACTTGCATCCTGAATCTTGCGACGAGTTGAAAAATCCTTAAGTTTTTTAATGTGAGTACCCAGCAGACTGTACTGAGCAATACGGCTCATCAGGTTCACCAGAAACTGCTCATCAATCACAGTGTTCTCGAGCCCATTAGAGCGGATCAGTTCCCACAAAGTAACTTCATCGTAAGCTTCGCCTTTAGCGAATTGGCTCTTGATGTGAGTACAAATGACTTGATGCTGTACTGCATAAAAATCTTTCGGGTCCAGCTGCTCGATGTACTCGTCAGTGCCCTGCTCTGCACCAATGATGGTTGCAAGAATGCTTTGCTCAACCGGGATAGAAAATAATTCAATCATTGGTCCATCCCCTTAAATTTCTTGGCTACGCCTTTAAAGGCGGTAACTGGTTGTTCAGGGATGGTGGCTTGGGTAGGAACTTGCTCCTGGTATTCAGCAAGGTTGATGTTCTGCAACCAAGATGCATTGAAGCCCTGCCATGAACGTTCGATGCAGATCTTCAGCACAGTGTTGATATTTAAATTTGCTTTGTTGAATTCACGTTCAAAACCTTTGAAAGCTGTTTCGGTATTAGCAGCTTTTTTGTTTTTACGGACAGCCAACCAATCTTTGATTAACTGCTCATCAGCACCTAGGTTTTCTAATGATTCAGAGAAAGAAAATTTAATATTATTTTCTTTTTTCTTTCTTTCTTTAATAGAGTACGGATTTTCCGTACCAACTAAGTACGGATTATTAGTACCAACTTGGTACGGTTTTTCCGTACTAACTGACTTAGTACTATTTTTCCGTACTAGTACGGTTTTTTCGTACTGATCAAAAGTAAGAGAAAAAGTATTAATGTGGGTACTACGATCAACAGAAATGATCTTTAATTGTTCAAGTTCACGAATTGCATCAATCACTGTTTCCTTGCGTTTAATGCCAGTGATTTCTAAAAATAAAGTTTGTGCAATCTGATAGCTGTCACGTTGATAACCAAGTGTGCAGCGAATAATAACGCTCAGGCATTTATAAGCATTTGGGCTTATGTTTTGCATGATGCTATCAATCACAATATTCGGCATCTTTGTGTAATTCTCTTCCACAGTAACCGCCTGTTGTATGAATTTTTCAAAATCCACGCCAATATTCATTTGCCACCTCCAATAGTGAAAGCAAGCAATTGCGCTTTGGTTTGAGACACGGCCTGAGCATTAGGCAAGGTTTTTTCTACCGCATATCGCTCTACCGCTTTTTGAAACAGATAGATCTTTTGGTTTATTTCTATCTCTGCTAAAATATTTTTGTTCATTTAGATTTCCTAATGTTGGTGAACACTAAAAGCCTGATCTCAGAAATCAGGCTTTTTCATTTTGTACAGCAGCTAAATATTTCTTCATTTGCTTATTCGCTGCTTGATCAACAGCAGTAATGAAATCAATCATTCTTTGAGCAATTTCGTGAATTTCTTGATATTCATCAGGTGTCACCACGCCATCTTCATAAGCCTCATAAACCTTCTGATTGACCTGGCCGCTGCAAATGTTGTGCTGCATCATTGCTTCAAAGATAGAAAGCTCACGATGTTTATC
Source organism: Acinetobacter radioresistens DSM 6976 = NBRC 102413 = CIP 103788 (assembly GCF_006757745.1). Classification (NCBI taxonomy): domain Bacteria; kingdom Pseudomonadati; phylum Pseudomonadota; class Gammaproteobacteria; order Moraxellales; family Moraxellaceae; genus Acinetobacter; species Acinetobacter radioresistens. The sequence continues at coordinate 1,976,140 of NZ_AP019740.1, forward strand.
GCCATCACAACCTGCCGGAACCAAAGCCATATTTAAGCTATGAGCCCACACTTGGAGTACTGCCGGGTTTTTGGTGTAGTCCAGTAAAGCTTCAAATTTCTTAAGGCTCGGCAAATAGTCCATATTTGGATTGCCATAATTCAGAACGGTTTTATGAGAGTCGCCCAGTACTTCAGCAATCTGTTTTGCATCAATACCTGGTGTATGACGGATCATCTTATACAGTGCAGCTTGTGCTTCTTTGCTAAATTCCATATGTGAACCCTTGTTTTTATTCACGTTTACTAAAAAACTTAAGTTGTTGATAATTGATTTAAGTGGTTAATAAGCGCAAATCGGCTTTTAACTTGCCTTTGGTCTGGATCTGGAGAATTGCTTGGGTTGATGCTGGAATTCCGTAAGAGCGCCATTTACTGATTGCCCCACGAGTTTTTTTTAGAATTCGTGCTAAGTCAGCATCACTCTCAGCTCCGTAATGATCCTTTACGTCATCTACGGTCATATTGTTTACCTTAATAAACTAAAAGTTTCCCTAAGTAAACCATAAGTTTCTTTTTGGGTCAACAAGGTTGTTTACTATCGGAAACAATAGTTATGGGTATTTTTGCAATGAGCAGCGTTTCTGAGCGTATCTTGATGAGAATGAAGGAACTTAACCTTCAGCAAGTTGATTTGATTGAGGCTACAGGCCTCAGCAAAGGTACGGTCTCTAAATGGATCTCGGGTGTGAATACCCCTAGTGGTAAGAGCATTACTTCTCTTGCAAAAGCCTTAAAAACATCACCTGAATGGATTTTAGATGGTGAGGGCCTTAAGAATCTTGGCGGCCCTATAAAAGAAGAAGATGGCAAAGGTTTTAACAACGTCAGATTTAATGGAAAAAAACTTACAAGGATTCCAGTGTTAGATTTTGTTCAGGCAGGATTGTGGCGAGAAGTCGCCTATGATGGTGGTGAGCCAAAGGGGTATACCCTCACCACATATGAGAATAAGGACCCGAGCACTATTTTTAGTGTGACCGTCGAAGGTATGAGCATGTATCCAGATTTTCAACCTGGTGATGATATCGTAATTGATGCCTCAATCGCACCCCAGCCAGGTGATTATGTAGTGGCTCAAAATGGTGATTATGAAGTTACCTTTAAGAAATATAGGGTTGTGGGTTTTGATGAACATGGTCGCGAGGTTTTTGAGTTAGTTCCACTTAATCCAGATTTCCCTATTCACAACTCACAAAAGCATCCTATTTCGATTATTGGTGTAGTTGTTCAGCACCACAGAGAGTTTAGAAAATAATAAAGCCGCTATATGCGGCTTTTATTGAATAGATAAAATTGTTGAATTGTATGGGGGTGTATAAACGATGAATAATGAAATTATTATGGGGCAAATAAAGAGAGCACTTGGAAGTCTAAGCTTTGAAGTATCTATGAGCACATCATTAAATCAATTATCAATAAATGTTCATGCAGAACAATTTTTCGTTGAATTGCTTAATGAGCTATTTAATTATAATTTAGTTAATACTAATTTTGAAGAACAGAATGCTGCATCTATAGATTTACTCGATGAAGATAATAGAATTGCTATACAAGTAACTTCTGATAGCTCTTTAAATAAAGTAAGACAAACTCTAAATAAGTTTTGTGAAAGAAATTTTAATAAAAAAGTTGATAGATTAATTATTTTAAATCTAATTAAGAAAACAAAGCATAAAGAAGTAACCTTAGGTGAAACTGATTTTAAAGTTAACTTAAAAGAGGATATATGGGATTATACCGATTTACTTGCTGAGATTAATAATTTAGAGATAGATAAATTGATTCAGATTCATGAATTGATAAATAAACATTTAAATCCGAGGGTGTAAATAATTCTGTGTAAATACAGTTTTAAAAATACTTGGTTACACGCTCTTCAAACATGATACTAAAGCGATTCATGGCAGCTTTCCAATTCTGAATAGGCATCGTCCATTTTTTGCTTGCTGCCATAATTGCTAAATATACCACCTTTTTCACGGAATCATCAGTTGGGAAGATTTTTCTTTTCTTGGTTGCATGGCGGATAACGCTGTTCAATGATTCAATCGCATTGGTCGTGTAAATCGCTTTGCGAATATCCATAGAGTAAGCGAAAAACGTGTTTAGATTCGACCAGTTGGCAAGCCATGACTTGCTGATTTGAGGATACTTCTCATCCCATTTTTGTCCAAATTCATCTAAAGCCTGTAAGGCTGCGTCTTCTGTAACAGCTTGATATATCTTTTTTAAATCGGCTGTGACAGCTTTGTAGTCTTTCCAACTCACATATTTAAGATTGTTGCGTACCATGTGAATGATACACAACTGAATATGCGTATCAGGGTAAATTGTATTAATCGCATCAGGAAACCCTTTCAATCCATCTACGCAGGCAATCAGAATATCCTTTAAACCACGATTTTTCAGTTCTGTAAGCACTGAGAGCCAAAATTTAGAACCCTCGTTTTCTGACATCCACATACCTAATAGGTCTTTCTGTCCGTCTGTATTGACACCTAATGCCAGATATACCGCTTTGTTAATAATCGTACTATCTTGACGCACTTTCACGACGATACAATCCATATAGACAATAGGATAAAGGGCATCCAATGGTCTATTTTGCCATTCTATTACTTGTTCTTTAACTGCATCCGTCACTTTGGAAATAAGCGTTGGGGAGACGTCCGCATCGTACATTTCCTTGAATGTGGCAACAATATCTCGTGTCGTCATGCCTTTGGCGTATAGGGATAGGATTTGGCTATCCATTTGTGTGATACGGGTTTGACTCTTCTTGATCAACTGGGGCTCAAAAGTGCCATCACGATCTCTAGGCGTGTCTAGTTCAAATTCACCATCATCAGTAAATAGCCGTTTAGTTGTATAGCCATTACGTGTATTTTTGCCTATACGAGGGCTATTCTTCTCATAGCCTAAATGTTCAGTCAGTTCAGCATTGAGTGCAGTTTCAACGGTGAGTTTCTTTAAAGCTTTACTGAAATTATTCAGGTCAGCTTCTGTTTTTAAGTTCTTAGCAAATTCTTTTGCCAATGCCAGCATTGCTTCATCTTTCATGGTAAACACCTGTGTTGCCCCCAACAGCGTTGAGGGATAGTTTAAGCGTTTACACAGTTTTATTTACAGTCTCTCACAAGGGGTTAAATATTATTCTTGGTGAAAGATGTGTAGATAGTGGCTCAACAAATAGCATTGGTAAAACCACTTTGTTAAGAGCTATTGATTTTTGTCTAGGTGGGGATGAAAAACCCTTTTATCAAGATAAGGAAAACAAAGAAGCAATAGACCAAAATGTATTTAATTTTTTTTATTATGTTGAGCCTATCTTTAAACTAGAATTAAAAAATAACTTGAATTCAAAGACGGCTTATAAAGTTATTTTTGAGAAAAGAATTAGTGGTTTCACCACTAAACACCCCAATAAACTAAAAGTTATAAACTTCATTAACGGCAATGAAGTCACAAATGATGAATACAATTATCAATTGAAAGAAATTCTATTCAACTATAATACTAACAAACCAACTTTTCGCCAGCTCATCAGCAAATTTATAAGGAAAGATGATCAACAAATTAACTATATACTTCGTTTCTTGCATCAAGCTACTTCAGATCTAGATTATGAAGTTATTCATTTTTTTCTATTTGGTTACCCAAACCCTATTGAGATTGAGAAAAAATTTCAATTAGAAAAAGAAGTTAGGCAACAAAAAAATGATATTAAAGTATTTGATAGAATTAAACCAGCTGGTTTAGATCAAGTTATTTTATTAACGCAAAAAGATCTCGATGAACTTATCAGAAAGCGGGATAATTTCAAAATCAATGAAAAATATAGTACCGAAGAAGATAGGCTGAATACCTATCAAAACCTTATCAATGATATTGATGAAAAAATTAGCGTAATTAATTTTGAAATTAATGCACTTAATGAGCGAAAAAATATTTTACTGAATAAAGAGTTTAATGACAATACAAATGCAATTTCATTAATTTATAATGAGGCCAACCTTTATAATTTAAATTTAGAAAAAAAGTTTGAAGAAACTGTTAATTTTCATAATAAAATGCTTCAAAATGAAATTGAGTATATTAACACTAGGGTCTCTGAACTTTACCAAGAAGAAAATGATCTTAATAACAAAAGATCTAAATTTTCTTTAGATTATTCTATAACTTTAGATAAATTAGCAAAATATGGGTCATTGGCTGAATACACAAAGCTGAACAATCAAATTAATGAGATGCAATCTAAATTAAGTAATGCACTTGCTTTGCATGAAAAATCAATTGATCTTAATAAGAAATTTGACTCTTTAAATATACAGTTAAAGAAACTTAATAGCTTAATTGAAAATAATATTAATATTATTCAAAATAATATAGGGATTTTTAATAAATACTTTTCTGAATATTGTAAAATCTTATTCAATCAAACATATTATCTTTCTGCAGATCCTAATGATAAAGGTATTCATAAATTCAAAATTAACTCCTTGGATCAAAATTTTGGTAGTGGGAAAAAACTATCTTTAGTTGTTGCTTTTGATCTAGCTTACTCTGCTTTTATCAAAGATGAAGCAATAAAGTTACCTTACCCAAGCTTTTCAACACAGGATAAAATTGAAATTATCGATATTCAAGAATTGTATAATTTAGCATCAATTGCTAAAGGATCCAATGGACAACTTATTTTCCCAATTATTGATGACAAATTTGCAGGTCTTAAAGATTTCAAAGAAAATGTAATTGTGAGGGTTTCGAAAAAAGATAGATTCTTTCGAATAGAGCAATACTTACCTCAAAGTATATATATCAAAAGTGCCTAATATATAGGTTTTGTATCTAGAGCTGTTATTAGCTTACCCAATACTCCCTCAACCCACCCCGTGTGGGTTTTCTTTTGTCTATTAAAGTATAAAAGTTTCCATAAAGAATAAAAAGTTTCTTTAAATAAACTTTCCTCTTGACTACAAAGTTTCCTTTGGTAAACTAAATCTCATACAGACAACAAAAAGCCCCAGCGTTGCAGTAACAACCTGGAGCTATGACCCACACCTAACCTGTGAGTAAGTGAATTATGAAACAAAAACCTATTCAGAGTCAAACGACTCAGATCCTCTTTCAAGAACCTACAGAAGAAGAGATGTACGGTAAACCGCGCTCAATCTTCGCTGACCTTTGCACTTTCCTCTTGCTGTTAAGCCTGCTCATTGGCTTGGTCGCCATGCTCCGCAGCTGTGCCGATGATACAGAAACTCAGGCAGTCCAAGCCCATACCTATAACGCGAAATTCTCTAAAACTGATTCTGCTTTAGTTCAGGTTGTGGAGACGCGTTAATGAATGCAGCCATAAATCCAGACAAAATTATTCCAATCCGGGCCAGCTCCCTGTCAGACCTGTTTGACTGTCCGGCACGCTGGGAAGCCAAGAATCTTTTAAACAAACGCACTCCAGCCGGTGCACGCACACGCTTAGGTACAGCAGTTCATGAAGCAGTAACCCAGTGGGACTATCTGAACCTGATCGGAGAAGACGTCACCTTGGAAGAATGCCGCGAGATCCTGCATCACCAGATCTGGCAGCCAGGTGAAGAAGTAGATTGGTCCGACCTGGATCAGAATGCTGCTGAGGCAATTGGTCATTCATTAGTGCAAAAGTACATTACTCATATTGCGCCAACCCAAAAATTTATAGGTGTAGAAGTGCGCTGTGAATCTCTCATCCTTGCTGATCTGGGCATTGAGCTTACAGGCACCATTGACCGCATCTATGAAAATAATGAGGGTGAACTGGGCATTGGTGACCTTAAATCTGGCAAGAATGCTGTTGCTTCAGACGGTACAGTCAAAACCGTAGGCCATACACCACAAATGGGGATTTATACCGTATTGGCCAGTCATGCACTGCAAGAACCGGTGCTGGCCCCTGCCCGTATCTATGGCCTGACTACCGGAAAAACAGATAAAGGTCAGCATGTCGGTATCGGTGAAATCGACTCACCTGCAGAGGTACTTCTAGGTACTGAAGAAGAACCTGGACTACTGCACCATGCAGCAAAACTCATTAAGCACGGCGTATTTTACGGCAACTCAAAATCAATGATGTGTCACGACAAATACTGCCCTGTTTATCACACCTGCAAATTTCGCAAATAATTTTTATAAGGATTAAAACAATGACTTCTCAAGTAATGACTGCTGAACAGATCCGTACCTCACGTCAGACTGCTGTAACAGCACCTAGACCCGTTGAAGTCAGTTTGACTTCACTGGAAGGTTTTGAACTGGCACAACGTATTGCCAAAATGCTTGCCGCCTCAACCATGGTACCGGAAGTTTACCGCGATACACTAAAGATCAAAGATGGTAAAGACCAGAATGGAAACTGGCTGTACCGTAGTGAACCTAATCCGAATGGTCTGGCCAACTGTGTCATTGCCCTGAATATGGCAAACCGCATGGGTGCCGATCCGCTGATGATTATGCAGAACCTTTATATTGTCGAAGGTCGTCCAGCCTGGTCATCACAATTCGTGATCGGGGCAATTAATACCTCTGGCAAGTACTCACCGCTGCGCTTTGAAATGCAAGACCGTGGTGAAGTGGAAGTGACCTACACCACCAAGGAATGGAAGTGGAATGAACGCGCCCGCAAGAGTCTGCCAGAAGAAAAAGTCCATACTGTCAAGCTACGCAATATCACCTGTAAAGCATGGGCCATTGAAACAGCTACAGGTGAGCGCCTTGAATCTGCTGAAATCTCAATGGAAATGGCAGTAAAAGAAGGCTGGTATCAAAAGAACGGATCTAAATGGCAAACCATGCCTGAACAGATGCTGCGTTATCGTGCTGCCTCATTCTTTGGCCGGATCTACGCACCAGAAGTGTTAATGGGTATCCGGACTCAGGAAGAAGAACAGGACGCCATTATTGATGTGACGCCAGAACCAGTACAGCAGACCTCACCGGTGACTACCTCTGACCTTAAGGCCAATGTCGTTAAAGAAGCACCTGTAGAACAGCAAGCCGAGCAACAGCTAGTTCAAGAAGAAAAGAAACCACGTACACGTAAACAGCCAAAAGTTGTTGAAGCTGAAGTTGTTGAAGCTGAAAATGTCCAGAATTCTACAGAGAATGAAGTTGTAGAGGCAGAGTTGACTGTGGAAGATCTTAAACGGCTACAGCAAGAAGCTGAGAACTTGATCCAGCAAAATAAAACATCAGAAACTGCTCAGGTCGATGTAAACAAGTCTGCTGAAATTAAAAAGAGCTATATGAAGACGCTCACCAGTACCGTTCAGGCCAGCTCTATTAATGGTTTAAAAAGTCAGATCGAGAAGGAAACTAAATTAACTGAGGTCGATAGAAATTACTTATTGGCTTACGTCAAACAGCGTCTTGATGAGCTCAATGTTTATCAGCAAGGACAGGCACCCGTAGACAAGATCAAGAGCACTTCTACCCGGGCAGGACTGGAACGAATGATTGCAGATACTCAGGATGTGCATCAGCTAGAGACTGAAACAGCTCAGAGTATTAAAAACCATAAGGCCAAAATGACGGTGGAAGATTATAACGACCTGTTGAGTCTCTACGCACAGCGCAAAGAAGTGCTGTCACAGCAGGATATTTTCGCTGATGCGGTAAGTCTGGTGGATTCCTATATAGCCCATATTGATGCTGCCCAAAATGTAGACCGTCTGAATGACATCATGAGTGATCCGGCAATCAATAGCCTTCCAGACGATGATACGGCGCGGATCAATGAAGCTTATGACCGTCGCTATGCAGAGATCAGTGAATAAGGGCCATGCCGCCCTATGGGGTGGCAAATTCCATAATAGATATACGGCGGTATCACTATGAAATACACATACTCATCTATTACCCGCACCCTGACTGTCTTTGGCTGCAAGATGGATCATATCTTTACCAATGTGGGCCTGTTTGAAATTGAAGCTCTTATCACTAACGCAAAATTTAAAGAAGCCAACTGGAGAATGTAATGAATTCAGCAGCTGATCTAAAACGTTACAACAGTAAAAATGCTTTGGATAAAGCCAAGCAAAAAATAATCAGTGCACTAAATGATGCACCTACCGGCCTGCAAATCGCACAGATAATGACGATTTGCCAGTTAAGTAATAAAACTGTACGTGAAGTTCTGACTGATATTTCAGCCTATAAAGAAGATGAAGCCTGGTATTTACCTAAGGCTCTCAAAACCAAAAATGCAGAACCAAAGATGGATACAACGGAACAGATTGCTAAGCATCAGACTCTGGATGATTTAACCCCTAAGGCTTCAGTTGTTAAACGAGAAACTCAGGAGGTTGCACCTGAATCTTTAAGTAAGACCCAAAAGTCCTATAGCGAATTTTCTGAAAGTGAATTACGTCAGATTCCATTACAGATGAGCCGTTGTACAGCCGTCATTGTTCAGTGGGAATGCTTAGGCTTGAAAAAAATGCTGGATATCTCAGGTGCTGATAGGGATTACCTTTTTCATCATGCTCAAGAGCTAGTTCAACGTTCAATGAATGCAAAAGTACAAGAAGCTGCTGAGTGTTTTTTAAAAAGCGTAGCTGCAGCTGAAGCATTTAAAGTTATGGCCGGTACATCTAAGGAAGAAGCCAAGCCAATAGTCGAAGAACAGGCAATAGTGAAACCTCTAAAAAGTTCTGAGCCAGAAAATATATCTTCACCTAAAACTGAGCCTTTAATCACTAAAGAAGATCAGCCTTTTTCTTTAGAAAACTGTAAACAGATGATCAGTACCGTAGTAACCAGACGTAGTGACCTATGCCTCAGCTTTGAACAGCTCATTGCTCTTTTACAGCAGACATTTGGTCTTGATGAGATTGAATGGAATATCAGGAGCAACAAGATTCTGAGTGTTCAGTTATCAAAATATGAAGTTGTTAGCTAAGACCTACTTCTCTACTTAAATAAATAAGTAGAGAAGTTTTAAGACTTAATTTTCTATTTTAATAAAATATTGGTAGTGAAATGGATATTAAAGAAGTTAGAACACACCACATTCCGGCCAAAGACAAGGTCACATCTATTGATGTGTTTTTGGTGTGGTATGGCGAGCAGGCATATCAAATCACAATCAGATGCTATGACCACGCTTGGACAGCATATCGCGGAAGCTGTGGCCATGATCGTATTGAAGATTATTTCACAGATATCTGGTTTGAACGCGGTTATCAAGAACACTTAGTAAACCTATTTCTACGGGGTTCTCGACATACAAAGTCAGAAGAAAAATGGTTGCATCAAATTATCCGAAATATGTGTGAACACTTTAAGAAGGAAGCGGTGTGATGGATATTCAGAAAGAAAGAGAAGCTCATGAAAAACACCTCCTCTCACAAGGAGTTAATTTCAAATATTTACCAAATATTCAATATAACGAATTGGAAAATATTTATGAACTAATTGAATGGGATGAAGAGTACCGTGAAGCTCTAAATGAAATTAATTCGAGCTGGTGTACATGGCAAGCAAGAGCCCAAGCGGTGCCGAATTGGATTGATTACGAAAAACAATCACCGCACATCAATGGACGTTATCTAATTTTTATCGAAGGTGAGCAGATAGCGGCTGACTGGGAAAATCATTTTGGTTTTTCTTGCCCTATTAGCGGTGAAGCATTAATTCAGGAAAAAATTACTCACTGGTCTGCGCTAGGTGAAGATCCAAAGGAGCCAGGCAATGAGTGATATCCAGCAAACAAATATTGCTGTGGCCAACTTCATTATTGACGAGCTGCACAAGGACAAGCCCTTTAACTTGATGCTTGAACAGCAACAAGCTGATGTTTTCTTTTTAGCAGTAGAGGGATATGAGGGAGATTTACGACTATCTATCTCCCATAAATCCGGCATAACAACCATTCAAGTTGATGACGGAAATGCTGACGCTATTTACCAAATGCTTTCCAGCTATATCGCAAAGCATGAGCAATCTAGAAACACTATTGATAGCTTTATTAATGACGGTGGTTTTGACCAAGCATTTAAAGATGTATTTGGCTTGCCCGATTCAGTAAAGCAGAGTTTAAAGGAGGTGTCATGATGCGAGCAGAATCTGAAAACAACTTGCTCGAAGCCATTTTTAATGAAATGCAAGAGATTAAAAAGGCTTTTCATGCTGATGAAGATCGTCTTTTAAAAACAAGTGAAGTGGCAAAAATGACCGGAATAACCAGAGCTTCTATCATTAAAATGGTTGAAGACGGGAGCTTTCCCGAGCCGGATTGGGTGAGTGAAAGTGGCTATAAGCGCTGGTGGAAGTCCACTATTTATACATTCTTTAATAAGAAACAAGCCCTCGCATCATGAGGGCTTTATTTCCGTAAACTTTTTGTCTCTTGATGCAATAAATTGAGCTTTAAGTTCATCGCAATAATCTGACCATCTTTGCATCATCACACGTCTTTTATCTAAGTGCTTAGTCCGGTTATATGCCCTGCCGTGCATATCACGCACCTGGTGTGCAAGCTGCTGTTCAATAATATCCAGTGGAAACTCCAGAACCTCATCTAATAATGTCCGGGCAATTGCTCTAAAGCCGTGGCCAGTCATATCCTCTTTACCATATCCCATACGGCGCAATGCCATATTAATAGACATATCAGAAATTGGCCGATGCTTGTCAGAGCGTGAAGGAAAAACAAAGTCTGAATTATTCGTAAAATTATGAGCTTCTTTTAGAATTGCTATAGCCTGTTTAGATAAAGGAACAATATGGTCCAGTCCAGTTTTCGCAGATGTTTTTGACGGCGTATAAGACCAGGTAGCCGTCTCAAAATTAATATCAGACCACTTGGCATTGCGTAGTTCGCCAATGCGGACAAATACTAATGGTGCCAGTTGCAATGCAAGCTTTACGTGGACCAGTTGTGATTCATAATGATCTATATCAAAAAGCAAACGCGCAAAATCAAAGGGATCTGTTAATGCTGAATAGTGATTTTTTTCTCTCTGGGTAATGGTACCTGCCAGATCTTGAGCAACATCACGCTCACACAGACCCATTTTCACTGCAAAGCGAAAAACCTGAGAGGCTTTAGATCTGATCCGCATTGCAGATTCAATATGCCCCTTGTTCTCATCTTTCTCAATTACTTTGGCCAGATCCCGTGGAGTAATATCTGAAATCGGCATATTGCCAATATCCCGATAAAGTTTTTCAAATATACCGTCATTTCTCTTTACAGTAGCTTCGGCCAGACGTTGTTTACTTTTATATAGCTCAGCAACAGATTTAAAAGTTGCCTGTTGTTTTAATCTTTCTTTTTCCTCAACACCCTGCTTTTCTACCTGAGGATCTTTTCCTTCAGTCAGTAACGCCCTGAACTGATCCCGATATTCACGTGCTTTGGCCAGTGACATCGCTGGGTAATTTCCGACAGTCATCGTATTTCTTTTTTTAGAAATTGGGCGGGTGTAATCAAAACGCCACATGACAGTACCATTTTTTCGAATTAGAAGATTCAGACCTGCACCGTCACTTAGCCGAATATCCTTCTGTAACCCGTTGGGATTATTACTTTTTATATCACGGAGAAATGCTTTGATTTTGCTGTCTGTCAGCGAAATTACTTGTTTTGGCATTTTTTTGCGTTACACCTGTGAGTACAAACTTAGTTGTAACGCATCCTGTAATGCATTAATGCGTTACAACTTTAAAAAGGTTTATACAACTTTATACAGGTTTATTATTAGATGTCTATTATAAACAATAGGTTTATACAACTTTTGACAGGTTTGAACATAGAATTTGGTGCGCTCGGCGGGAATCGAACCCACGACCCCAGGCTTCGGAAACCTGTACTCTATCCAACTGAGCTACGAACGCGCGATGCACATCATAACAAAAAAATGAGCAAGGTAAAGTACATAAATGCAGATAAACACCACTGATGCTTACGCTTTAAGCAAATTTTAATCTCTAGCTTGCCGATTACCATTAATGTACTTGGTTTATTGAAGCAGATCGCTCAGAATATCTTTTCTATTCACCATGCGAGAAATTCATGACTGATGCATTGACGCTAAGGGATTTGTCCAAAACCTATCAAAATGGTTTTCAAGCTCTCAAAGGAATTAATCTGACTGTACCGGAAGGAGAGTTCTATGCACTTTTAGGGCCCAATGGTGCAGGCAAGTCTACAACGATCAGTATCATCAGCTCACTGGCTAAAAAAACCTCCGGAACTGTAGAAATCTTTGGCTACAATTTAGACATCCATCCTTCTGAGGCCAAACAATGCCTAGGAGTCGTGCCACAAGAGTTCAACTTCGGTCATTTTGAAAAAACCTTTGATATTCTGGTCACTCAAGCTGGCTATTACGGTATTCCTAAAAAGCTGGCAGAACAACGGGCAGAACAATATCTGGAAAAGCTTGGCCTTTGGGACAAGCGTCATGTTCAGGCCCGTATGCTTTCTGGTGGTATGAAACGCCGTCTCATGATTGCACGAGCCATGATGCATGAACCAAAGTTACTTATTCTGGATGAGCCCACTGCTGGGGTCGATATCGAACTGCGCCGTTCAATGTGGGATTTCCTGACAGAAATGAATGCCAAGGGTACCTCAATTATTCTGACAACTCATTATCTGGAAGAAGCCGAGATGCTCTGTCGCCGGATCGCGATTATTGATCGTGGCGTAATTAAAGAAGATACCACTATGAAGGATTTTCTTAATCAATTAAATGAGGAATCCTTCATTTTTGATCTGGCTGAACCTATTGAACCTTTGCATCTGAATATTATTGGCGTTAATTTTAATCTGATTGATCCAATGACTCTAGAAGTAACAATGGATAAAGCCCATTCTTTAAATGATCTGTTTCAGCTCATGCAGGCACAGAATATTCAGGTACGCAGTATGCGCAACAAATCGAACCGTCTCGAAGAGCTTTTCGTAAAAATGGTCGAAAAAAATCTGGATGGAGCGACAACATGAAACTAGGTCAATTACAAACTGCACTTGGAACTTTAGTTCGCAAAGAAATCCGACGTTTCATGCGGATCTGGCCCCAGACCTTGCTTCCACCTGCGATCACTATGAGCCTTTATTTTGTAATCTTTGGCAATCTGGTCGGTTCACGTATTGGAGAGATGGGCGGCGTAAGCTATATGCAGTTTATTGTCCCCGGCCTGATTATGATGGCGGTAATTACTAATAGTTATGCCAATGTATCCAGTAGTTTTTTTAGTGCCAAGTTTCAAAAAAGTATTGAAGAACTCATTATGAGTCCAATGCCTCTGCATTTGATTTTATGGGGCTATGTGATTGGCGGAGTATGTCGCGGTGTACTGGTTGGTATTATAGTGACAGCGATGAGTCTGTTTTTTACTGATCTGCATATCACTAACTGGTTTGTGACCATATTTACCGTGATTGTTACCTCCCTGCTCTTCTCTCTGGGCGGTTTTATCAATGCTGTTTATGCTAAATCTTTCGATGATATTTCAATTATCCCAACATTTGTATTAACACCACTTACCTACTTAGGGGGAGTGTTCTATGCGATCAGTTCATTAAGCCCATTTTGGCAGAACCTCTCTCTGATCAATCCGATCGTATATATGGTGAATGCTTTCCGTTTCGGAATTTTAGGCCATAGTGATGTAAACGTTTCAGTTTCTCTTGTGGTAGTTACATTATTCTGCGCAGTGTTTTATGGCATTGCATACTATCTATTGTCTCGTGGTTCAGGAATGCGTGAATGAGTGTAGAGCAGTCTTTATTGGGTAAAGACACCAGTTATCCAAACCAGTATCAACCTGATATTCTTTTTCCTATTGCACGCGCGCAGTCTCGCGCTGACTATGCCCATATAGAAGGTATTCAGCAAGGTAAAGACTGGTGGCATATTTTTGAAATTTCATGGTTAAACAGCCACGGTATACCACAAGTCGCTATTGGACGTATGAGCTTACCCGCTTCTTCGCCTCATCTTATTGAATCCAAATCTTTAAAACTCTACTTTAACAGCCTGAATTTTCATCGGTTTGAAACTCGGGCTATTTTCATAGAGATTGTAGAGAAAGATTTATCTCAGGCTGCAGGTGCAGCAGTAAAACTAGAGCTCTTTCAGGTGGATGCCCTTGAAATTAGTCAACCGCAGGGTATCTGCATTGATGATTTGACACCCCAGCAGTTGAAGAATCATCCGGATGCAGGTTTGCTGCAATATGCAGATGACCATGAAGAAGGAGAAATCCAGCTATATTCGCATCTGCTACGCAGTAACTGTCCAGTGACTGGCCAGCCAGATTGGGGAACGGTTTTTATTCGCTATCAAGGTAAAAAACCTTGTTATCGTAGTGTGTTAGCTTATATTATTTCTTACCGTCAACATAATGGCTTTCATGAACAATGTGTGGAGCAAATGTTTGCAGATATATGGCAACATTTACAGCCGGAAAAGTTGATGGTGTATGCAACTTATACACGACGTGGTGGGCTGGATATTAATCCATGTCGTGTATCAGATTTAACCTGGATGCCAAACCCGATCCGATTGGCGCGACAATAAAACGAAAAATACCGAGGTTTTAATCATGCCATTTTTTGGTTTTACCCCGTCTGAGTCTTTACTGAACAATCTTCAGACATCAGTTGAAAAAAAGAATTCAAAGGAGCCGCTTTATCCTCTTCGGGATAAAATCGCTTTACAAATCAATGATGAAATTATTGATGCTATTTTAACCGAACTGGTACGCCGTTTCCCTGCCAGTGACAAACGTGATACAGCAGAGAAACTTGCAGGTTATATTAAGTCAACTGTGGCTGTCTTATTGAAACAACTATTAAATAAAGCACCAAATGAAGTAGTTCAGCAGTCAATTGAATTCTCTGAACGTAGCATGTTTAAAGGTCCGGATAACCAATATAGAGTAGGTGAACCACTGGATGCCAGTCTGGTCACTAACCTTAAGCATAATTTTGCTGAAATTAAGGCGGGCAATAAAGTAGACCGTGCAGTGCTGGCCGAGCTTTATAAACAGTTCGGTGACGCAACCATCCGTCACTTTATGAGCGATTTCAACAAAACACTTGATCTGGGCATGATTAAACGTAAAGCTGCTAATATCGGAGCGGCAGCGGTCACTAAAGCAGTGCATATCGCTATCGACAAGCTTATCCCAAATCTGACTAAAGATGAGTTAATGGTACTTGCAGAATATCACGATACTTTATTCTTCCATTAATATTTAACTTATTCATCAGTTTATATTAAGACTGATCAGATAGTCTTGAGATTAAAATATCAGAATCGGAAACCTGGCTAATGCCAGGTTTTTTTATTGCAAAGTTTGCATAGCGATTGTCTTGTGCAAGCTTTGTGTTAGCATGCGGCATGCATTAATTTAGCCTGTTTTCAAACCTACATGTCTCCAAGCTCTCAATATAAATTCCTGCGTCAAGCTCCTCGTGATGGGCTGAGTACAGCCATGCAACCGTCTCGCTGGCAGCGGCTGCATATTGATCCGTGGTTATGCCTTTTTCTGTTTCTCAATGCCTTATTAGGCTTAACTGTACTATATAGTGCTTCTGCGCAAGATGTTGGTCTAGTTAGCAAGCAGGCCATGAGCTTCGGTATTGGCTTTATTGTCATGTTTACACTTGCCCAGATTCCGCCCAAGGTTTATCAGGCGTTTTCGCCATATTTTTATATCTTTGGTGTATTAGCGCTGTTATCAGTCATGATATTTGGCGAAGTGCGCATGGGTGCACAGCGCTGGATTGATATTCCTGGTTTTGGCAGTGTACAGCCCAGCGAGTTTATGAAGATTGGTATGCCAATGATGATTGCCTGGTTTTTATCACGCCATCCTCTTCCTCCAAGCTTTAAAAACGTCATTATTTCTCTGGTTCTTATTATTGTTCCATTTTTACTCATTGCAGAGCAGCCAGATTTAGGGACATCATTACTGATTCTTGCCAGCGGTCTCTTTGTCCTGTTTTTAAGTGGCCTCTCCTGGAAGCTCATTGGAGCTGCTATAGGCCTCATGTGCATGATTATTCCCCTAGCATGGCAGTTTCTTCTGCATGACTATCAGCGGCAACGTGTACTCACCTTGCTGAATCCGGAAGCAGACGCTTTAGGAACAGGCTGGAATATTATCCAATCTAAAACAGCAATTGGTTCAGGTGGATTTTTTGGTAAGGGCTTTTTACAAGGTACCCAGTCCCATTTACATTTTTTACCTGAAGGCCATACTGATTTTATTATTGCAGCTTATTCTGAAGAGTTTGGTTTAATTGGAGTTCTCATCCTTATTACTCTTTATTTTGCGATTATTTTCAGGGTATTACAGATCGGCCTCAACTGTTTTCATAATTATGGACGTCTTGTAGCCGGAACACTGGGTTTGTCATTTTTTGTTTATGTGTTTGTTAATGCCGGCATGGTCAGTGGTATTTTACCTGTAGTTGGCGTACCTCTACCTTTTATGAGTTATGGTGGTACCGCCATCATTACTTTAATGGCCACTTTTGGTTTGGTCATGTCTATTCATACGCATCGATAGTTGAGATTTAAGAGCCAATGATTAGTTTAAATATTTATAAAAAATTCAAGCAATTTAGTATAGGTTTGAGTGCTGCCGGTATTGTCGCTTTCTCTCAGGCAAATGATTTTATTACTCACCCTAATTATGAAGCATTTAAAACTAAAACTATGCAAAATTATGGTCTGACTGCACAGCAGGTAGACTGGGCCATGCAGGGCAGTAAAAATTTACCAAACATTGTTAACATCATGAATCGTCCTGGGGAAAGTAAACCTTGGTATGAATATAAAACTAATTTCATGTCAGCAGGTACAATTAACCGCGGAGTTACTTTTAAAAACCAGTATGCAGATGCTTTAAACCGGGCTGAACAGCAGTTTGGAGTCTCTAAGGCAGTGATTTTAGGTATTTTAGGAGTAGAGACTGGTTATGGTGCCAATAAAGGTTCCTTCGTCACGCGTGATGCACTAGCTACATTGGCCTTCGGTTATCCACGCCGCGCTGAATATTTTAGCGATGAATTAGGCGCTTTAATTGCCTGGACCTATAAAGAAGACTATCCAACCAGCAGCATTATTGGCTCATATGCAGGCGCAATTGGCTATCCGCAATTCATGCCGAGTAATATTACTAAACTGGGTATAGATTACGATGGCAACGGTCATATTGATCTCAGAAACTCAGCAGTAGACGCTATCGGTTCTATTGCTAACTACTTAGCTCATCATGGTTGGCAACGCGACCAGCCTATCGGTTTTGCTGCACGATACACCGGTTCAAATCCAGACAGTATTATTGCGACTGATCTTACCCAGCCTGTACCTTATGGAGCTTTGAAAAATAAAGGAATTAGCCCACTTAATCCTTTAGTAAAAATTGATGATCTGGATATGGTTAATATCATTCAACTTCAAGATTCATATGGTCCGGTTTACTATATTACCTACCCGAATTTTCAGGTTATTACTACCTATAATAAGAGCCGGATGTATGCCACTGCTGTATGGCAATTAGGGACAGAAGTAGCCGATCATTAAACCAAATATTTACCCATTATTTTAAAAGTCAACAATTATTTATAGATAAAAGGCTATTAATTCTACTTTTTAAATCAAATGTTACAATATTGATTATTTTTTAATCTATATTTGTGAGATTTTGTCCTTTTTGTAAATATTTCTCGTTAAAGACTAGACACTTTTGGTGACACATGAATATTATCCCCCATCGTCAAATGCAGTAACACAAACGAACATTTGGATACATGTGCTGGTTTACTGGAGTTTTATCAGCAAAGCAGCACTGATCTTTAGGAGTTTATGAATGCCCACTTCGCTAAAATATATACTTGCGTTAACTATCGGTCTGACCGTAACGCAGTCTCAAGCAGAAATGGTACAGGCTTCGTCATTGAGCAATGATAATGACAATTTAAATCTTGCAGCCCGTGTTTTAAACCGTGATGCACAAGGCTTTAACTCTCACTTTTCAAACCTTAACAGTCTTTCAATCACTGAGCGTACCGGTGATAAAATTCGCCGCCAGACTATTGCAGCGAAAATTGAAATCCCTGAAGAAGAACCTTCAGTGATTGAAAAATTGAATACCGTAGCGTCTAATACTGTTCGTAAGTTCAGCCAGACCGGCGTAGCATCTTGGTATGGACGTCAATTCCATGGCCGCAAGACTGCAAGCGGTGAAACATTTGATATGAATGCCATGACAGCAGCTCATCGCAGCCTGCCACTAAACTGTTATATTCGCGTAACCAACCGCTCTAATGGTAAAAGTGTAATTGTTAAAGTTAATGATCGTGGACCTTTCCATGGTAACCGTGTACTTGACTTGTCGTATGGCGCTGCCAAAAGTATTGGTGTAACTAATGCCGGTACGGCGAAAGTAAGTATTGAACGTGTAGATGGTCCTAACTCTTAAATCTGTCTTACTGCATAAGAAGATTAAAAGCCACAATTAGTGGCTTTTGTTTTTATAGTTTCTTCTAAACTTTACTAACTTCCATTTCTCTGCTTAAAACTCCTTCCAATTTTTAAAATACCTGGTTAGCAATTTTTATGGGTCTGTATCAAAAATAGCCTTATTTATCTTTAAATACTCCCCTGTCAGAAAACTTTGACGCATTCTGTCTTTTTGATTTATATTCTGTTTATATTTTAAGACTAATAAAAATCACACAAGGAGTGGATAATGAAGACAGTGGAAGAATGGTTTGAAGAATATTCTGAAAGCCACCAGAATAAAACCAATAAAGCGATTCACTGGATTTGTGTTCCAACTATCCTATTTTCAATTATCGGGATCATCGCACACTTCAGCACCCTGCTTGCGACTCTGCTCGTAGTTTTAACTATAATTTTCTATGCCCGTCTTGACTTGGTACTAGCTGTAGCAATGGCAGCGTTAATTCTGGTTATGGGTTGGCTTATTTATACCTTGCCATTAGGAATAGGCTTTTATATTGGAGTTTTTGTTCTGGCATGGATTGGCCAGTTTTATGGACATAAAGTTGAGGGTAAAAAGCCTTCTTTTTTAAAAGACCTCCAGTTTCTCCTGATTGGCCCCGTATGGTGCATGGATGCTTATTTAGGTAAATTCCTACCTAAGTGGAAAACACGGCATAGAGCGCTTACTAGCGCTTAATAAGCCATATCATCGTTTAAATTATTCGAAAACTGCATTCCAATTGGTTATTCCTTTACTTTAGCAAGCTAAACATAAAACCACTCAAGAATATTGAGTTTTATAAATACAAAAAAGCCCTCAAACTGAGGGCTTTTTTACGACCTGCTGATTCAATATTATTGAGCAGCAGCCTGAGCAGCAGCAACTTCTTCAGCGAAGCTCATTTCTGCTTTTTTCTCGATACCTTCACCCACTTCGAAACGTACGAATTGAGCTACAGTTGTACCAGTCACCTTAAGTACTTCAGCAACTTTCTTGTCGTTGTCAATTACGTACATTTGACGCTCAAGTACAACTTCATTCAGATATTTATCTACTGAACCAGATACCATTTTTTCAACGATATTGGCTGGTTTACCAGATTCGATTGCTTTTGCTTCAGCGATTTCTTTTTCTTTCGCTACAAGCTCAGCAGGAACCTGTTCAGCAGTTACAGCAACTGGATTGAATGCAGCAACGTGCATTGCAATACCTTTACCTGTATCAGCATCACCAGTGTAAGCTACAACAACACCAATTTTCAGACCGTGTTTATAAACTGCAAGGTTTTCACCTTCAACAATCGCAGCACGACGAACCTGAATGTTTTCACCAATTTTCTGAACAAGTGCAATACGTGCTTCTTCAACAGTAGCACCATCTTCAAGCTTGAGTTCAGCAATTTTAGCAACATCAGTTTCATTTGCAGCTAGCGCAGCAGCAGCAACTTTTGCAGAGAAGCCAGCAAAGTTTTCGTCTTTAGCAACAAAGTCAGTCTGACAGTTTACTTCTACAAGAATTGCCTTATTGCCTTCCTGAACAATCGTAATCGCGCCATCAGCTGCAATATTACCCGCTTTTTTAGCTGCTTTTGCTTGACCAGATTTACGAAGGTTATCAATCGCAAGTTCGATATCACCATCAGCTTCTGTTAAAGCTTTTTTACATTCCATCATTGCAAGGCCAGTACGGTCGCGCAATTCTTTAACCATGCTTGCAGTAACAGCAGTCATGTTAATCTCCTAAATTCGGTGGTAGAAAACAAATTCTTTTAGAACAGAAACGGCCCAGAGGATTCTCATGGGCCGCCTGCATACTTAACGCTTACTTTGCCACCATCACATGTCGCAAAAATGACAAGCTAGCGTCAAACGCATTAAGCCTCAGAAGCTGGAGCTTCTTCTGCTTTAGCTTGTGCATTTGCTTGTGATTGAGCGTATTCTTTACCAGCAATAATCGCGTCAGCCATAGCAGAAGCATAAAGAGTTACTGCGCGGATCGCGTCATCATTACCCGGAATAACGTAGTCTACGTTGTCTGGATTAGAGTTTGTATCTACGATACCGATTACAGGAATACCCAGGTTCTTAGCTTCTTTAATAGCAATTGCTTCGTGATCAACATCGATTACGAATAATGCGTCAGGTAAGCCACCCATGTTTTTCACGCCGCCCAAAGAACGCTCAAGTTTTTCCATCTCACGTGCACGCTCAAGAGCTTCACGTTTAGTCAGCTTAGCAAAAGTACCGTCCTGAGACTGAGTTTGAAGATCTTTCAAACGGTTGATTGATTGACGAAGAGTTTTCCAATTCGTCAACATACCACCTAACCAGCGATGATCTACATATGGTTGACCAGCGCGTTGAGCTTGTTCACGGATGATGTTAGAAGCAGCACGTTTAGTACCAACGAACAAAACTTTATTCTTTTTACTTGCTAACTGGTTAGCAAAGTTCAAAGCATCATTTAGCGCAGGAACAGTATGCTCAAGGTTGATGATGTGAATTTTGTTACGCGCGCCAAAGATATATTGACGCATTTTTGGGTTCCAGAAACGAGTTTGGTGACCAAAGTGTGCGCCAGCTGTAAGAAGGTCGCGCATGCTTACGTTGTAATCTGCCATTTTCTTTACCTTAAAGTTTGGGTTAGGCCTCCATATGTCCGCATTCTCCACCCCGCAGGGCACCCAGAGCAATGTGACGACATATGTGCGGATTTTTCCGTTTTTAAACGGTTTTCATGTATCTAGAGATCACAAAAAACCATTTGATAAAACGGGCGGCTATTTATACCATAGACACTTACAAATTACCAAAAGTTTTTAGTGATCATGAACAGTACTTATTCAGCTCCTGCCCGTTTAATAAAAACCCCTGAAGAGATTGAAAAAATGCGTATTGCGGGGCGTTTGGCGGCAGAAGTACTCGATATGATTAAGCCCTATATTAAACCTGGAGTCAGCACATTAGAACTAGACACGATTTGTCATGATTATATAGTGAATGTGCAACAGGCCATCCCTGCCTGTTTAGGTTATGGGGCTGCGCCAGGGCGCGCAGCGTTTCAACATACAATCTGTACTTCAGTAAACCACGTGGTATGTCATGGTATTCCCTCAGAAGCTAAAATTCTCAAGAAGGGTGATATCCTCAATATCGATGTAACTGTTATTAAAGATGGTTATCATGGCGATACTAACATGATGTATATCGTAGGTGGCGAAACCTCTATTCTTGCAAATCGCCTGTGTAAAGTTGCTCAGGAAGCAATGTATCGTGGGATGGAAACAGTTAAGGCAGGGTCATATGTGGGTGATATTGGCTATGCAATTCAAAAATATGTAGAGTCCGAGCGCTTTAGTGTAGTACGGGAATATTGCGGTCATGGTATCGGCACAGTATTTCATGATGAGCCACAAATCTTGCATTATGGCCAGAAGAGTACTGGCATGCGTTTGGAAGCCGGTATGACTTTTACCATTGAACCCATGGTAAATGCCGGAGTATGGCAGACTAAACTATTAGGAGATAAATGGACAGTGGTTACTAAGGATCATAAACTTTCTGCTCAATATGAACATACAATTTTAGTAACTGAAACAGGCATTGAAGTTTTAACAGCACGCTCGGAAGAAGATCTTTCTCGCTTTCAACGTTAATTAAAATTTATTAAAAAGGCTACTTCTTAGGTAGCCTTTTATTTTAACTTAATATTCCATATTTTTTAAATATGAATAAAAATTGAATTTAGTGTTAATAAACATTACATAATTTTTAATTATTTCATTTTTCTATTAAATTTTAACTTAAAAACCACAATTCCCTACAAAAGCATGCATTAACCAAGCATTTAAAATACAGAGTAATTACTCTAATTTCCCGATACTGCACCTACCAACAAAAAAAATTAATGTCTTAAAGACATGGAGCTTGTCTAGATATGAAATATACTGCCCTAGCACTCACAACGAGTGTTCTGTTTGGTTTACCACAATTGTCTTTTGCTGAAAATAACTGGTTTGGTATGAAAGCAGATGGCTTTAAACGCTTCTCTGTTTCCGTCGGTGCTTTACATGTTATGCCTCAAGGTAAAGCACAACCCTTTAAAGTTAATACAGCTATTGCAAATAATACGAAAGCAAGAAATGGTACTATTCAAGTTGATACGGTTTTAAATAATCTAGATCCTAATGTTAGGCAACAAGCTTTAGCTGATACTTTAAATTTTTTAGGTTTCTTTTCTGGTGGTGAATTAGACTCCGCGATAAGTGGTAGCTCCGTTATTAATGGTCTGGAAGAGTGGAGTAATCCTGGAACTGGACTTGAAGCTGATGATGTAACTACCTTAGGAATCATATCTAATTACTTTTTCACAGATAATGTTTCTCTAGAAATTAAAGCAGGTATTCCTCCTAAAGTTGACTTACAAGGTAAAGGTAAAATTTATGCGCCGTTTTCAGCCATCGCCACTCCTCAGTTAGGGGGTTTACCATTAGAATTTTTAGATATTGCACTACAAAATGATATCTTTATTACAGATTTAGAAGCTTATGGCCCAGCTGCTTCGGCACGTGCTTGGACTCCAGCTTTTGAACTTCAGTATCATTTTGGCAAAACAGGTGTAAATAAGTTCCGTCCTTATGTAGGTGTAGGTCTTATGTATGCTTACTTTAATGAACTGGAAATTAATCCACGTACTGAACAGGACTTAATTGCTGCCGGACATATGATTGCAAATATTAAGCAAGGAAAGGCAGGCGCTGCCCTTGAAGGGACACCAAGTACAGCCAACCCAGAAGTAGAGGTAGAAGCCAGTGATGCTTTTGCCCCTGTCGCAACATTAGGCTTTACTTATGACTTTAATGATAAGTGGTTTGCAGTAGGTTCAGTTTCATATGCTCACTTAAAAAACGATACAACCATCACGGTGAGAGATGCTCAACTGGGTGAGCTGATTAAATCTAAAGCTGATATTGAGGTAAATCCGATCTTGGCATATGCAGGTGTAGGCTACCGTTTCGAAATTAATTTATATCGATAAAAGCAGGAATTTTTCCTGCTTTTTATTTTGAGCGCCTTACTATTTTCTGTAAGAATTTTATTTTTAAAATATTTATAACTTTAATTTATTCATACCAATTTTTTATTTCACTCTTTCTCTTGTCCGAATCGAATATTATAGTCTCGTGCGATCATTCCATGGACGTTATATGTCAACCACACAATTCTCCAAACCGCTTATATATATGCTCATTGCCAGTGCTTTCATTCTGGCTTTATCACTAGGGGTGCGGCATTCATTTGGTTTATATCTTGTACCAATGAGCCATGAGTTTGGATGGGGACATCATGTTTTTAGTCTGGCGATTGCCATGCAAAACTTGATCTGGGGAGCAGTTCAACCTTTTACAGGTGCCCTTGCAGATAAATATGGAAGTAAAATTGTTGTGGCCATTGGAGGTGCATTATACACCGCTGGCCTAGTTCTTATGGCTTTCAGCTCAACAGGCTTACTTCTTAATTTAAGTGTAGGCTTGATTTTAGGTTTTGCCTTGTCAGCTACTTCGTTTTCTGTACTCCTTTCAGCCGTTGGTCGGGCCGCTCCTCCAGAAAAACGCAGTATGGCCATGGGAATTGCCAGTGCGGCGGGTTCATTTGGCCAATTCATTATGTTGCCTGCTACTTTGCTGCTGCTTAAAAGTATAGGCTGGTCTGCTGCACTTATGGTCTGTGCTGTTCTAGTGGCTTTCATTATTCCGCTGGCATGGATGCTTAAGGCTCCCCATTACCAGCCGCCCAAAGTAATCAGTGAGGCTTTAAAGCCCGCTCTTACTTTTAAGCAAGTCTTACACATAGTTAGAAAACATCGACCCTTCTGGTGGCTGGCTCTTGGTTTTCTGGTCTGTGGTTTTCAGGTAGTCTTTCTGGGTGTACATCTGCCAGGTTATTTGATCGATCACGGCTTTGACGCCACGACCGGCACTATCTTTTTAGCCTTAGTTGGATTATTTAATATTATTGGAACCTACGGTGCCGGCTGGTTAGGTGATCGTTATTCTAAACCTAAGCTTTTAATGCTGCTATACGGTATTCGCGGTATTGCCATTATTGCATTTCTGGCTCTTCCCTTAACAACAATTAGTGTCTATATTTTTGGTATGGTCATGGGAATCTTGTGGTTATCTACAGTTCCACTGACTAATGGTATTGTTGCAAACATGTTCGGAGTAAAATACTTGAGCATGCTAAGTGGTATCGTGTTTTTCACCCATCAGATTGGTTCTTTTTTTGGTGGCTGGCTGGGTGGCGTCAATCATGATATTGCAGGTAATTACAATGCAGTATGGCTAACCGCAATTGTCTTAAGTGTGCTCGGAGTATTTGTACATTTCTTTGTTAATGAAGAGGCCGTAATTTATGACTAAATCGTTTGACAGCCTGAATATTATGATTGCTATTAGTATTGTACTTCTTTTTGTTCTGGCTTTTTATTTGTGGAGCAATACACCACAGCTTTTTGAATATTTTAATCAGGCTTTCTGTGCACATTGACTCACAGCAAGCATTTACTTAAAAGTTTTCAAGATTGAATATTATTAAATCGTCATAAACCTTTCATAGAACTGTCATTTAAAGATGGCTTAATCTGTAAAAAAATCTATAAAAACGCCCATCAGTTGATGGGCGTTTTTATATACAACATTTTAGAATAAACGGTTAAGACCATTTAATGCAGCTACACGATAAGCTTCCGCCATAGTCGGGTAGTTAAACGTTGTTTCTATAAAATACTTTAAAGTGTTGTTTGGACTTTGCATGACTGCCTGACCAATGTGAATAATTTCAGAAGCATTATTACCGAAACAGTGGACTCCCAAAAGTTCCAGAGTATCACGATGAAATAGAAGTTTTAGTTCACCGACAGTGTCACCAGTAATCTGTGCACGTGCCAGATGACGAAAAGAAGCCTGCCCTACTTCATAAGGAATTTTCTCTTCGGTGAGTTCCTGCTCAGTTTTGCCGAAGAAAGAAATTTCTGGAATGGTATAAATACCGGTTGGAATATCTTTTACCGGTTTTACATTGAGCTCACCACTCATATTGGCACCAGCACAACGCCCTTGGTCGTATGCTGCTGAAGCCAGTGATGGCCAGCCTACCACATCGCCCGCAGCATAAATATTTTCAACTTCAGTCTGGTACTGATCATTGACCGCAAGCTGTCCGCGGCTATTTGGTGTAAGGCCAACATTTTCCAGGCCGAGTCCATCTGTATTACCGGAACGGCCATTACACCATAAAATAGCATCTGCCTTGATTTTCTTGCCACTCTGCAGGTGCAATACCACGTGATCATCATAAGTTTCCAGATAATCAATCTGTTCATTATGACGGATCAGTACGCCTTGTTCACGCAAATGGTAAGATAATGCATCGGCAATTTCATCATCCAAGTAACTGAGCAGTTTATGCTGTGTATTGATCAGGTCAACTTTATGATCCAGACCAATAAAAATAGAGGCATATTCACAACCAATTACACCAGCACCATAAATAATGATTTTTTGAATAGCAAAATCAAGATCCAGAATTTTATCTGAATCAAATACGCGTGGATGATTAAAATCGAGTCCAGCCGGATGATACGGGCGGCTACCTGTTGCGATCACCAGTTGTTTGAATACCAGCGTTTCCTTAATACCGTCATCGCTGAAGATTAAAACTGTATTTTTGTCCTGTATATAGGCACGTCCATGATAAATATCAATTTTATTACGGTCATAAAAGCGTGAATGGGTATCGACCTGTTGCTGAATCACTTTATGTGCATTGCGTAGCACTTGTTTCATGGTGAACTGTTTCCAGTCTCCCACTTTTTTAAACATCGGATCACGCTGATAACGGATAATACTCGATACAGTTTGACGTAAAGCTTTGCTTGGAATAGTACCGACATGCGTACAGTTACCACCGAGCTGCTCACGCATATCAACAATAGCTACACGCTTACCTGCTTTCGCCAGCTTCATTGCCGCGCCTTCGCCCGCAGGTCCAGAACCGAGAACTACCGCATCATATTTAACGAAATTCCCACTAACGACCTCTTTCTTACGTGGCATTCAAAGCTCCTTACATGAAAACGTTATCTCTTATCTTGCCTATATTATGACGTAATCCTGATGAATTTGCTGTATTTCCCCCACCTATATTATGTGATGGCTACATTTTTTAAATGAATAGCGTTTTTTTCCTATTTAAAGCTAAGTCCGTTATAATAAGAAGCCTGTCAATCTGATCTCTCCTCAAACAGTGGAAAAGTTGAATATGTCTGAAAACCGTAAACCAGAACAGGGTATTAAACTTCGTGGCGCAGAAAAGGTCGCTAGAATACCTGTAAAAGTTGTACCTACGGTTGAAGTGCCTCGTAAACCGGACTGGATCCGGGTGAAGATGACTGCACCAGAAGAAGTTCAACGTATCAAAACAACTTTACGTTCGCAAAAACTGCATACTGTATGTGAAGAGGCTGCCTGCCCGAACCTGCCAGAATGCTTTGGTGGCGGTACAGCAACCTTTATGATTATGGGTGACATCTGTACCCGACGCTGTCCATTTTGTGATGTTGCTCACGGCCGTCCAAATGCATTAGATGCAGATGAGCCACGCCATATGGCAGAAACAATTGCAAATTTGGGTCTAAAATATGCAGTTATCACTTCAGTTGACCGTGATGACTTACTTGATGGCGGCGCACAGCATTTTGTTGACTGTATTAAAGAAGCACGTCAGCTTAGTCCAAATACCTTACTTGAAATTCTGGTTCCAGATTTTCGTGGCCGTCTGGATATTGCATTACGTATTATGACTGAATGTCCGCCGGATGTGTTTAACCATAATATTGAAACTGTGCCACGTTTATATAAAGCAATGCGCCCGGGTTCAGATTATCAGCACTCTTTAAACCTGTTAAAAATGTTTAAAGAATACTGCCCTGATATTCCAACTAAATGTGGGCTAATGGTGGGTATTGGTGAAAAAGAAGAGGAAGTAATTGCTCTTCTAGATGACCTTCGTGCGCATGATGTAGATTATATCACTATTGGTCAGTATCTACAGCCTTCCAAACAGCATGCACCGATTGACCGATTTGTCACGCCAGAAGAATTTGAGCGTTATGCTGAACATGGCCGTAAGCTTGGCTTTAGAAATATCTGGTCAGCACCTATGGTACGTTCAAGCTATTTTGCAGATCGCCAGTATTATGGTGAACCGGTTCCTGAAGTGCGTCGCAAAACAGATCCAGCAAAAAAAATTGCAGTTCAAACGATTGAAGCCTAATTGTTTTAAGCTTTTAAAAGGCCCTCTAGTGAGGGCCTTTTTACTAATTTTATAATGTGTTGGCTGTTAATCCGATTTCTTTTTGCCACCACCGTCCTGTTTATTTACGGTAGCCCAAGCAATCCGTTCTGCCTCATCCTCTGAATGCCCACGCTCTTTTTCACTTTCTTCAATATGCTGAGCCTGCCGTTTCTGTTTTTCTGTGTAAGCTGACTTGTCTCCACGTGACATAATAGTTCTCCTATTTTTTGATCTATATTTATTTCTATAATATGTTCAAAAATTATTCATCACATAAAGTGTCAATCTCTGTATGGCTCTAACATATTTTATGTAACCTCATTTCAAATATATCTTCAGGTTTTATAGGTATCAAACCACCAAATAAATACATTTCTATCAATTATATAGTCTTTTATTGAGAGGTATTTTTATACTTTTGGTGACAAAAATTTAACTATTTATGGTTGAGTTTATATAGCTTTAAAAGGATTAATACAGCAGGTTAAATATTTTAATCTAATTAAAAATAATTGCACTGACTCACTGAAAAAACCTCAAGTGATATAAACAGAAAAATGATGCCTTCTTAACTGTTGATTCCTGCTGGTCGTTTTTACATATCAGATGTAATGATTTAGAGGAGTGTTTTTATGCTATTTATTCTGAGCATTTTGCTACAGCTGATTACCATATGGGCCATATTTTTTTATGGGTTATCCAGAGTTACGGGTGCCATAACAATGATCGGAGCTGTCATTATTACAGCTGTGATCAGTCCATGGTCCTTAATTTTGGGGATACCGTTCCTTCTACTTAGCCTGGTGTTACTTGTTAATTCATTACGTATGAATCTCATCACACGTCCGGCTTTTGACCGGTTAAGTAATGCGATGCCGAGTATTAGCACAACCGAACGCGAAGCATTAGAGGCCGGTACCAGCTGGTGGGAAAAAGAACTGTTTATGGGCGCGCCAGACTGGGATCAGTTTGACCGTTATCCTTATCCGCATCTATCTGAAGAAGAACAGTCTTTTCTTGACCATGAAGTCGAACAACTTTGTGACATGCTAGATGAATGGCAAATTCATCATCATGATAAAGACCTGCCAGAACACGTTTGGCAGTTTATTAAAGAGAAAGGCTTTTTAGGTCTAATCATACCTAAAATTTATGGTGGACTGGAATTTACGGCTTTTGCACAAAGCCGGATTATGAGCAAAATTGCTTCACGCTCCATGACGGCGGCAGTAAGCTGTATGGTACCTAACTCACTTGGGCCAGGTGAACTGTTAATGCACTACGGCACTGAAGAGCAGAAGGAACGTTATTTACCAGGGTTAGCTAATGGTACTGAAATTCCATGTTTCGGTCTGACCAGCCCGGAAGCAGGTTCTGATGCCGGTGCTATCCCCGATACCGGTGTAGTTTGCTATGGCGAGTATGACGGTGAGCAGGTACTCGGCTTAAAAATAAATTTTTCCAAACGCTGGATTACTCTAGCACCCATTGCAACTGTGGTCGGTCTGGCTTTTAAGCTGTTTGATCCAGACGGATTGCTTGGTGATAAAAACAAAAATGAATATGGAATTACCTGTGCCCTGATTCCAGCCAGCCATCCCGGTATAGAAATTGGACCGCGCCATTATCCGGGCTCGCCTTTTATGAATGGTACAGTCGATGGTAAGGATGTATTCATTCCAATTGACTGGATTATCGGCGGACCCAAAAATGCAGGTAAAGGCTGGCGCATGCTGATGGAATGCCTGGGAGTTGGCCGTGGTATTTCCTTGCCTGCCCTCTCTACCGCAGCAGGCGAAATGTGTTACCTGACTGTCGGTGCTTTTGCCCGCATTCGTCAGCAGTTTAAACTTTCAGTCGGGAAGTTTGAAGGTGTACAGGAAGCGACGAGTGATATTGCCAGTGATGCCTATATGCTGGAAGCTTTCCGTTATATGGTCACCTGTGGTTTGAACCAGGGTGGCACGCCAGCTGTCATGACGGCAATGGCAAAACATTATGCAACAGAAACCATGCGTAAAGTAGTCAATCATGGCATGGACGTAGTCGGTGGTCGTGCAATTCAACTTGGACCCCGCAACTTTTTGGCTCTACAGTATCAGGCAGTTCCTGTATCCATTACTGTAGAGGGGGCAAATATTCTAACCCGCTCCCTAATGATTTTTGGACAGGGCTCAATGCGTTGCCATCCTTATCTGTTTGAAGAATTACAGCTATTGCAATCTCCAGATAAGACTGGTGCCTTAAACAAGTTTAATGAAATGCTTTATCATCACTTAGGCTATACCTTAAACCGGGGTGCACGGGCATTGGCCTACGCATTTACAGGTGGTTCTTCACGTGCAGCTTTTACAGCCGATGATTTTACTCTACCGTACTATAAGCTGGTTAACCGTTTTAGTGCCTGCTTTGCCTTAACTGCCGATATGTCTTTGGGTTTACTTGCTGGTGATATCAAACGCAAAGAAATGCTGTCTGGCCGTCTGGCTGATATCCACTCCTATCTATTCATTGCGACTTCTATTTTAAAATATTATGAACGTGGCAGTAGGACTGAAGCTGAACAGGATCACGCACAACTGGCTCTGGAAAAAGCGTTTCATCAGGTACAAGAGGCTTTTTACGGTCTATTTGCCAATTTTCCAGTGCCTGCAGCAGCCGGGCTGGTTAAACTGGTCTGCTTTCCCTTTGGTCGCCCTGTGGCCAAACCCAATGATAAGCTCAAACAACAGGTGGCTCAGTGGATTATGATGGAAAATCCGTTCCGCGAACAACTAAAAGCTCATGTTTACTATAATGTCCGAGAAGATGATGTAAATGGCCGACTAGAATCTACTTTTAAAATGCTGCTACAGATTGAACCGCTTTGGGACAGATTTAAAAAAGCTGAATCCAAGGGACAGTTTGTCGGTTTAACTTTTGAAGAGCATGTAGAAGATGCGGTCAGCAGGGGCTTTATTACTGATGAAGAAGCTGAACAACTTATCCGCTATAATGCCAAGCGTTTTGACAGTATGCTTACAGATAACTTTGATATGCA
Source organism: Acinetobacter radioresistens DSM 6976 = NBRC 102413 = CIP 103788 (assembly GCF_006757745.1). NCBI lineage: Bacteria > Pseudomonadati > Pseudomonadota > Gammaproteobacteria > Moraxellales > Moraxellaceae > Acinetobacter > Acinetobacter radioresistens. The sequence goes on from NZ_AP019740.1 coordinate 2,007,087, forward strand.
GTTAAAAGAAGCCTTTGCATTAACCAATCCACATCTGCCTGAACATCTTGAAGTCAAGCATGAAGGTGGCATGACATCGGTCTAAAAATCTTTGATTTAAAAGGCAGGCTCTTTAGGAGCCTGTTTGAGACTGTAAATAAAACTGTGTAAACGCTTAAACTATCCCTCAACGCTGTTGGGGGCAACACAGGTGTTTACCATGAAAGATGAAGCAATGCTGGCATTGGCAAAAGAATTTGCTAAGAACTTAAAAACAGAAGCTGACCTGAATAATTTCAGTAAAGCTTTAAAGAAACTCACCGTTGAAACTGCACTCAATGCTGAACTGACTGAACATTTAGGCTATGAGAAGAATAGCCCTCGTATAGGCAAAAATACACGTAATGGCTATACAACTAAACGGCTATTTACTGATGATGGTGAATTTGAACTAGACACGCCTAGAGATCGTGATGGCACTTTTGAGCCCCAGTTGATCAAGAAGAGTCAAACCCGTATCACACAAATGGATAGCCAAATCCTATCCCTATACGCCAAAGGCATGACGACACGAGATATTGTTGCCACATTCAAGGAAATGTACGATGCGGACGTCTCCCCAACGCTTATTTCCAAAGTGACGGATGCAGTTAAAGAACAAGTAATAGAATGGCAAAATAGACCATTGGATGCCCTTTATCCTATTGTCTATATGGATTGTATCGTCGTGAAAGTGCGTCAAGATAGTACGATTATTAACAAAGCGGTATATCTGGCATTAGGTGTCAATACAGACGGACAGAAAGACCTATTAGGTATGTGGATGTCAGAAAACGAGGGTTCTAAATTTTGGCTCTCAGTGCTTACAGAACTGAAAAATCGTGGTTTAAAGGATATTCTGATTGCCTGCGTAGATGGATTGAAAGGGTTTCCTGATGCGATTAATACAATTTACCCTGATACGCATATTCAGTTGTGTATCATTCACATGGTACGCAACAATCTTAAATATGTGAGTTGGAAAGACTACAAAGCTGTCACAGCCGATTTAAAAAAGATATATCAAGCTGTTACAGAAGACGCAGCCTTACAGGCTTTAGATGAATTTGGACAAAAATGGGATGAGAAGTATCCTCAAATCAGCAAGTCATGGCTTGCCAACTGGTCGAATCTAAACACGTTTTTCGCTTACTCTATGGATATTCGCAAAGCGATTTACACGACCAATGCGATTGAATCATTGAACAGCGTTATCCGCCATGCAACCAAGAAAAGAAAAATCTTCCCAACTGATGATTCCGTGAAAAAGGTGGTATATTTAGCAATTATGGCAGCAAGCAAAAAATGGACGATGCCTATTCAGAATTGGAAAGCTGCCATGAATCGCTTTAGTATCATGTTTGAAGAGCGTGTAACCAAGTATTTTTAAAACTGTATTTACACAGAATTATTTACACCCTCGCCTGTTTTAGTTTTAATGCCAATGGATATTGAAATAATAATAGCTCTCTTCGAGTCCAAACCTGACCTGATAACCTATTTCATGCAGCTCTGCTGAGAGAGCATGTATGTCTTCAAGTGCAATGTATTTAGGTAAAATCATGAATATAACAGTATTCCCCTGTCTGGCTGCCTGTTCAATCAGATCATTAAGCTTGTCTCGTACTACCGTCATAGTCAGACCCGCTTCTAAAGTCCATAGTTTTGCCTGCTCGGCTGGAATAATATCCATTTTTTCTTCCTTCATTATTTAATACATCTGTAGTGCATTTTTTTATCTTTAATATATTTTATCTTTTCTGACATTGATCTGATATTTAAACTATGTGTATTGTTTATTTATTTCATCAGGTTTGCATACAGAGAGAAATAATTAAAATTTCTGTTTTTTAGTTCAGACTTTTGTATCAGTTTAACTACTATAACTTATCACTTATTCTCAGTTATATATTATATATTTTATAGATTTACATAATAATTAAGGCATCAAAATAAGTTAAAATAGACTCATTCTCTTCGTATTATTTTTCTCCCATGAATCTTGTTGCTGAAAAATCCAATCGTTCTCAAGTTACGGTCTGGGTCGCTTTGCTGCTGCTGTTAATTGGTGCAATGAGTGCATACCAGATTGTTGGCTTGAATCAAGCCCTGCTGCTTCTCATTGGTGGAGCATTAGGGATGACACTCTACCATGCATCCTTTGGCTTCACTTCCAGCTGGCGCGTTTTTATCAAGGAGCGTCGAGGTCGTGGTTTGCGTGCGCAAATGATCATGCTGGCACTGGCTGTATTACTATTTTTTCCTGCTTTAGGAGCTGGCCAGCTTTTTGGTCAGCCGGTAACCGGTTTTGTGTCTCCACTTTCCACTTCGGTTGTGATTGGTGCTTTTATTTTTGGTATAGGCATGCAATTAGGGGGTGGTTGCGCATCTGGAACGCTTTATACGGTCGGTGGCGGTAGTGCCCGCATGGTGGTTACCCTGATATTTTTCTGTCTGGGTTCCCTGTTGGCAACCTTGCATCTGGACTGGTGGTTTAACCTGCCGCACTTGGCGCCTGTCTCTGTTGTTAAAAGTTTGGGGGTAATGCCTGCTTTACTTTTGAACTTTGCTCTCTTTGCAGTCATCGCGCTGGCAACTGTTTATTTTGAGAAAAAGCGCCATGGTGCATTAGAAATCGGCTCTCCCCCATCAGAGTTTGGCTGGAAACGCTTTTTACGTGGTCCCTGGCCACTGGTTTGGGGCGGGATTTTATTGACCTTACTGAACTTTGCCACATTGGCCTTGGCTGGCAGGCCTTGGGGAGTAACCTCGGCTTTAGCTGTATGGGCTGCCAAAGCAGCTAGTCTGGGTGGTATAGATGTCGCCTCATGGGCATATTGGCAACAACCTGCCAATGCTAAAGCCCTTACTGAACCACTCTGGTTTGATGTAACCTCCATGATGAACTTCGGTATCATGCTGGGTGCATTGCTGGCTGCGAGTCTGGCCGGTAAGTTTGCTCCTAACTTCAACATACCGCGTCGTTCACTGCTGGCTGCAGTTCTGGGCGGTATCTTGCTGGGCTATGGTGCCCGCTTGGCATATGGCTGCAACATTGGTGCCTATTTCAGTGGGATTGCTTCAGGTAGTTTACATGGATGGTTATGGCTGATCTTTGCCTTCTTAGGTAATACTATTGGTGTAAAACTACGTCCTGTCTTCTTTCCAGAGGAAGCACCCCAACCAGAAAAATTGACTAGCTGCTAAATAAAAAACCCATCGATATGATGGGTTTTTTATTTACGGCTCGAGAGCACCTTTTAGGTTACAGCCATAATTCATGGTCTCTTGCACTTGTCGATAGCTGGTATAACGATTAATAATAAACTGATAGAAATTTTCGGGTTGAGCAAAAATTTCTTTCAGATTTTCATGAGCAGGTAGATGTTCAAGTTTAAGATGTTCAACCAGATTGAGATTCTGGTGTCCAATTTGAAACATCTTCACGAAATAGCTGTTCATCATGTTGCAATAACCATTTTTTGCATTCTTCAACGCAAACCGGCTCACCAGATGCTCGTTTAATGTATGCAAATTATGAACATCTAGCTCAGCCTTGGGATCAGAAAACGCATCAGGATATTGAGATTTGAAAGTTAAGAATTGTTGCTGTAATTCCTGGTTAAGATGATCTATTTTGGTTTGCAGTTCTACTGCACTATTTACCCGATAATCAGCTGGCGTACTATGGAAATCATCAGGCCGTTTTTCTGCGCATGCTCCCAGCAAAACAAGAGATAAAGAAATTAAAACAACATGGAAGAATTTCATCATTAACTCTAAGCTTAATACTGTGCGTTACTTTATTCGATTATGAAATTTTTCTCATCTCTTTTGCAAAAATGAGTCTTCGGACAATATTTTCTCATTCATATAACGCCAATAACGTTTAGGGACATACTGTATATGCAGTTTTATATTACGTCGAGCTTCAATATTAATAGCACAAAAATAGTCTTTCCAGAGCTGGTCATAAAGCAATTCATCATCATCCAGTTCCACTGTAAATTTCTGACTAAACCCAGTATGTAATGTCTGGTCCACTTGTTCTACCTGCATATGCACCTGATGGACCTGTTTTAAATCATAGTAAATTCCATAATTCCTTTTCTCATCATAAATCAGCCAAGACTGGTCCTGATAACGGTCCTTAAAATGCCGTTCAATAAGAGGCAATACATTAAAGTCTGGCCGTACCAGCGCAATGAAAAGACCATTCTTGGCTTTTTTGAAACGGACAAAAGCTTCCATGCGGTGCTTCTCACGCCCTACCTGCTTGGTCCATTGGGAAAGACCCAATACCGCAGCATGACCATAGTTGTAGTCTACGGGTAAAGCAGACTGAAATACATATATACAAAATTCAAAGAGCTGCTGAAATGCCTGTTCCTGTTCAGATAAAAAAGTGTAATAAAAATTTTTCAGGCTCGTATATTCAACTTTAATTTTTAAAGCATTCCATACACGTTGTGCATGTTCATCATTTGCACTTACATGAATCACCTCATCAAACAGTCCCGACTGGAAGCGCCCTTTTATACTAATTTTTACTGAAAACTCTTTAAATTGAAAAGCCCGGAAAACACAGCTTAGCAGTCCGGTCATACTGCCATCAAAAACATACTGGGCCACTTAAAAGCCTAGTCCTAATTGTGGAGAGAGCTGTGCATTGTATTTGGACTGGCCGGCCAGCAGAATCTGCTGCCTGATCTGGCTCGGCAACATTTCTTTGATAAATTTGGGTGTATCTGCACAGCGAATAAAGTGCTGGGCCCGATTATAAGCAATCCCCATGCGTTTAAGCTGATCAATATGAATACTGCCAAAGCGCCGCGCCTGGATGACCTTTCTTGCAGAACGTACGCCAATACCCGGCACGCGCAAGATCATTCTATATTCAGCCGTATTAATATCTACCGGAAACTGTTCAGGATGACGTAGTGCCCAAGCCAATTTTGGGTCTACATCCAGTTCAAGGTTCGGATGTTCGTCATCAACCAGTTCATGAGCATCGAACTCATAAAAGCGCATGAGCCAGTCAGTCTGGTATAACCGGTTTTCACGTAATAATGGTGGTGCTGATCCAATGGCAGGTAAAGCCTGATCTTCAGAGTTAATTGGAATATAACCAGAATAATAGACACGCTTCAGTTTAAACTCTTTATAATGGCGGTCTGCCATTAAAATCACGTCCTGATCAGTTTCATGATGCGCCCCGACAACCATTTGTGTGGTTTGACCTGCCGGAACAAATTTGGGTACTGTTTTAATAATTTTACGCTCATCCTTAAACTGGATAAGCCGGTCACGGACAATTCCCAGATCTTTCTGCACCTCACTGTGACTTTTCTCAGGTGCAAACTTTTGTAGTCCATCTGCTGTTGGCATTTCCAGATTAATACTCATCCGGTCAGCATATAGTCCAGCTTCTGTAATCAGTTCAGGTGAAGCTCCTGGAATAGTCTTTAAGTGTATATATCCATTAAAATTTTCTTCTAACCGAAGCTTTTTAACCACCTGCAACATGCGTTCCATAGTATGGTCAGCCGATTTAAAAATCCCTGAACTTAGAAACAGGCCTTCAATATAGTTACGACGATAAAAATTAATAGTAAGATCTACGACTTCCTGCACAGTAAAGGCAGCACGTTTCACATCATTTGAACGCCTTGAAACACAGTAAGCACAGTCGTAAATACAGATATTTGAAAATAAGACTTTAAGCAGAGAGACACAACGACCGTCTTCAGTATAGCTATGACAGATCCCGGAACCGGTATTTCCGAGTCCTTTATCCTTATTTTTTCGATTACTGCCACTTGATGAGCAGGATACATCATATTTGGCGGCATCAGCCAGAATTTGCAGTTTCTCGCGAATACGTTCAGACATAGACCCAATCATCCATGTAGAGAGATAATCATTAATTATACTAGTCTGTTGCGACTGCAAAGCCTGCATTTATTTCTTTGCGACAGGGCATGTCGTTAAGTTAATTTAACTTAGGCTATTTTAGTTTGAATATAATCTGGTAGTGATAGAGAAACTCAAGTTTATGGCCTGCTCTGCCTTCATATAAAAAAGGCATTAGGAAATTAGCCATGCCTGAAATTACGTTATTTATTAACAAAATATTGGATATTGGTTGCATCTCTCGAGCGTTTGACGTAAATCTTAAAATAAAATTTAGGTAATAAGAATATGAATCTGATCGAAAGACTTAGCTTGAAACACTCTATTTTCTTGGCGCCTATGGCAGGTGTAAGTACACCCGAGCTGGCGGCTGAAGTCTCTAATGCCGGAGCTTTGGGCTCATTAGGCCTAGGAGCCAATACAGTTGAGCAGGCACGTGAACAGATTTTAAAAACACAACAGCTAACCCGACAGCCCTTTCAGCTTAATTTTTTTTGTCATCGCTCTAAAATACTGGATCAGGATACTGCACAAGAATGGATTGAATATCTAGAACCGCACTTTAGAAAATTTGATGCCTCTGCGCCTAACGAGTTAAAAAATATCTATCCAAGCTTTAAGGACTCAGATGATTATCTTAATCTTGTTTTAGAGACTTGCCCAGCAGCCGTCAGTTTTCATTTTGGTATTCCACACCCACATCAAATTGAAGCACTTAAAAAAGCAAAGATTTTAACTATGGTTTCTGCAACCAATCTGGCGGAAGCAAAAGCAATTGCAGAAGCAGGGATTGATGTCATTATTGCTCAAGGGGTAGAGGCCGGTGGACATCGTGGCTGCTTTAACCCGCATCGTGACAGCGCCATTAAAACGACTGACTTGGTACGCTTAATTTTACAATATCTTGATTTACCAGTCGTAGCAGCGGGCGGAATCATGAACGGCCGCCAGGCACAGCAATGTCTTGCACTTGGTGCTCAAGCTGTACAGTTAGGAACTGCCTTCGTGCAATGTCCAAGCTCAAATGCCAATGCAGCCTATCGCGAAGCTTTATTTAACCGGCCTCTTACTCAAATTACCTCAACTATTTCAGGACGCCCGGCACGCGGCCTGATTAATGCATGGCATACCGAAGTTGATCTGGTTCAGCGGCCAAGTCTACCCGCCTATCCATATGTTTATGATATTGCAAAACAACTGCATCAAATTGCATCCAAACAGGGTCATTATGAGTATGGGGCATTCTGGGCCGGCAGTAATGTTGCCCAGATTCGACAGCTAAATGCTGTTGACCTGATTAACCTGCTAAATCTTGAAATTAATCAGGCCACTCATTTAAATTCAGATTAACAGTTTTTAACCGGAGGCTAGAGCAATACAATATTCATGCCTAGCCTCTTTTTGGCTTAAGGATCAAGCAGGTTAACAGTTTCTTGCTGTACATCACTCATTAAACGTCCTTGGGCCAATAACTGGTTAAAATAAGCTTCTACTACTTTTGCCTGCTCTAACGTACTTTCTACTTGATACATTTTCTGACGAAACTCATTGCTGGCATATAAGCCCTTGGTATACCAAGCTATATGTTTACGGGCGATACGGCAGCCAGAATACTCCCCATAAAATTCATAGAGCTCACTTAAATGCCCAAGTAATACATGTTTTACCTCTTCAATATCAGGGGCTTTTAGGTATTCTCCAGTATTTAAATAATGGGCAATTTCTCGAAATATCCATGGACGCCCCTGTGCTGCACGCCCAATCATGATCGCATCGGCGCCTGTATGTTCCAATACAAATTTGGCTTTTTCAGGACTATCGATATCGCCATTAGCAATTACTGGGATATGAATAATTTTTTTAACTTCACGAATCAAATCATAACGTGCATGATTTAAATACATGTCTTCACGAGTCCGACCGTGTAAAGCCAGTGCCGCAACACCAGCCTCTTCTGCCCGCTTCGCCACACGCAGAATATTTTCTTGACCATTTAAATACCCCAAACGAGTTTTAAGGGTAACTGGCACATCAACTGCGGCAACTACGGTATCTAAAATACGCGCAACCAGTTCTTCATCCTGTAATAAAGCAGAGCCTGCAAGTTTATTACAAACTTTTTTTGCCGGACATCCCATATTAATATCAATAATCTGAGCACCATTAGCAATCTGATAACGTGCTGCTTCAGCCAGTTGTTCTGGATCAGATCCTGCTATCTGGGCAGAAATTGGAGCTAATTCACCATCAAAATTAGCCCGATATAAACTCTTTTTACTCATCCTCAGTGTCTTATCAGCTGTCATCATTTCGCTAACAGCATGGCCTGCACCAAAGTATTTACATAAGGTTCTAAATGGTCGATCTGTCACCCCTGCCATTGGCGCGACCCAAATTTTTTGTTCGATTGGCCGATCAAATAGCTCTCTGATTACGGTATTTTGACTCAAATTTCCAACCTCACTTTCAACTTATTTACTAAGCTATTCATCTTTAGATCTACTTTAAAACCTGATAACACTTAATTAATGGCCTGCTTAGCTCCCCCAACTTATACCTTGAACAAGCTAGGCTTAATAAAATTACAGTACAGGAGAGAAAAAGTAGTCAGAGATATTTTAAGCTAAAGCCCAAATTAGAACAGATCAAATAGCGGACCAACTAGTTTAATTATTTACAGAAAGAATATCCATTTTTTAATTTGTTGAGTTTTTAAAATTCAACTATCGCATTTATCTTGAAGAATATCGGTATATAATCAAAAGCTTAACTAATATCTTTTATAAAAGTCTACCTGAGCTAGAATATAGGTTAACTTAACTTGAGTTTCAGATAAATTAAATAAATTCAGTACATTAGAAATGATAAACCCTGCTCAATCACCTGTATTGGCAGGGCTACAGCTATAAATTGATCTATCTTAAAACGTCCCCTTCAGGATAGTCTTTTAGTTTCTTAGATCAGTTAATTCAAAATCTTTAATGATCATCATCTCAATACTTTCTATCAGGGCTTTTTCCCATTTACTCTCATTCCAAAATAGTAAGTTTCCATTCTCTTCTTTATAAAATACTTGTTCTTCATAATTTAGATGATGAATGACTTGGGTTCCATTTGGTATATTTTTCATATAGTTATCCTCATTTATTATTTATATTTAGCTTAGCATAAGTGGCTGTTTTGCTTTAACTTAAATAATAAAAATATGTATCAAAATACAAATTAAACTTCATCATAATGAATAAATTTTTATTGGAACTATTAAGTGATTAAAAACTATAGCCTTATTATAAATAGTTAAAAAAATTATTTATTATTTTTTAATATATTAAAAATATATAAAATGTCATAAGGTTGAGTTCTAAAATAGAATTTTTTTATTAATTTATCTAATTTTAATATCTTTTAACTCGGTTAATTAACCCATATCTAAAAATAAAAAGAACAAATATTAACCAAGAACATACAAAATAAGATAGAATATTTCACTGTTGATATAGATTTCATGCACCATGTCACATATTAGCTTTATTCATGCCCTTAACCTTAACTTAAGAAAACTAATCCTTATTCTTACCATATTTGCTGTTTCTTCTTTATTTATTATCTCCTTACTCATTGGTCACTATATTGCTAAAAAAGAATTAATAAATGATTCACTTGCCTTGAACTATGAATATGCTTTTAAGATCGCGAATAGTACTGACAACTATTTTAGAAATCTTTTATCTGAACTCAAGCATAGTACTTTAGCCGTTAGTTATTCTTTTGATAATAATAAATTACGGCAATATGAAGTCGATCGCCTGAAGAATCAAGCTCATTATTTTAATGCGGTAATCATTGGTGACCGTCGAGGAAATATTCTTAATTTTAGTCCGGCCAGTTTTGATAGCGGTCAACTGACAAATCAGGATCTTCTAAACTTCAAGCATCTAGCACAGAGTAAACAACCCTATATTTCTCAACCTTATTATTCTATCAGGCACAATTTAATTATTTTTATAGCTCAACCAATCTTCAACAAGCAAAATATTTATCAGGGCTATATGGGGGTTGTTATCAATTTAAATGAAAAAAATATTATCAGTGACCTTCTTGCCAGCGAATACGGTTATAAAAAAAATTATATGTATGTGATCGATCAAAGCAGACAGATTATCTTTCATCCCGATTCCGCGAGAATAGGTAGCATTATGACTAACAATACTGCCCTCTCTTATATGAACCAGATCAATAGAGGGCGAGTAGAGCTCATTAACAGTCGAGGAATAGAAAATTTAGCAGGTTTCGCTCGTATTTCTACTACTAACTGGATTGTGGTTTCTCAACAGCCAACCAGAGAGTTACTTAAACAGGCAAATTCAGTAATTTATAAAGTATCAGTTGTTATCCTATTATTTTATCTATTGATCTTTTTGGTGATCTGGAAACTTTCACTATTCATTTCTTCCCCCTTGAATCACTTGGCTAAAATGGCGAGTCGTCTTAACCAGCCAGAAATAGAACAGAAAATTCAAGCGATTAGCCCTTGGTATTATGAAGTACAGAAATTCAAACTATCTTTACTTTTAAGTGCACAAAATTTTAGTAAGAAAATTTCAGAAATGAATCATCATGTTAATTCTGATCCTCTCACTGGCTTGTACAATCGCAGGGGTATCGATATCTTTATTAAAGAAATGGTAGATAACCATACACCTTTTTCTATTATCCTGATTGATGTCGACTATTTTAAAAAAATTAATGATACTTATGGCCATATTCAAGGTGATATAGTTTTAAAACAAATTGCCGGTCATTTAAGAACCAATTTTCGTAAAGATGATATTTGCTGTCGTTGTGGAGGAGAAGAGTTTGCTGTACTCATGCCTACTATTGATAAAAAAGCAGTCTATAACAGTGCTGAACGTTTAAGAAAAAAAATAGAATCGAATATTACCAACCTGTCTGGCCCGGTAACTATTTCTATTGGTATCGCATACTGGCCAGAGAGCTCCAAAAGCACTGAAGAAGTTTTCAAAATTGCTGATCACTATCTTTATCAAGCTAAACGTGAAGGTCGTAACTGTGTTCGTGGTCCATAAAGTATAGTTTATATAAACCGGCATATAACGGGCTATTCTAGTTATTTAAACGATGCTTGCTCTTCTCTGTTTAAATTTAGGCTTGCATATGAATACATTAAAATAAAAAAGAGCTTCTTAAAGAAGCTCTTTTTAAAAGACCAGATTATGATTGATGTGTAATCTGAACAGTCTTGATTCGGTTACCTTCCAGTTCTGTCACTTCAAAATGTACACCCCGGAAATCTAGTTGAGTACCGATTGTGATCTTATCCTGAATTTTATCTAAAATCAGACCAGCTACACTCACATAGTCTGCATCATCTTCTACCAAGTCTAGCATGCCAAGCTCCAGTTCTAGTTGATACAAATCCAGACTTCCAGCAGCTTTCCAAGTGCTTTCATCAATCTTTACCAGGTCAAGCTGTTCATCGGCATCTGGAAACTCACCTGCAATTGCCTCAAATACATCTAGTGGTGAAATAAGTCCCTGGATATTACCAAACTCATCATTGACCAATACTAGCGAGCCTTTGGAAGTACGCAAAGTATTAATCGCATCAATCACTTTCATTTTTTCAAAAATGTAGATTGGACGTTGCTGTTTTAACAGGGCTTTTAGCTGGACTTCATCTTCAAGTACATCTAGCAGTTCCTTGGCACGTATCACGCTGATTACTTTATCAAGGCTACCACGGCATACAGGAAACAGGCTATGAGGAACAGATAATACCTGTTCACGAATCTGTTCAGGTGAATCCTCAAGGTTTACCCAGGAAATCTGGTTACGGGGAGTCATAATTGAGGCTACTGAGCGTTCGGCAAGTGTCAATACTCCACCAATCATATAGCGCTCTTCATCTACAAATGCATCTTGCGCTTCTGTAGATTGTGCATCAGCCACAGTTTCTACACGTCCACCCATCAGTTTTAAAATCGAGTTCGCTGTACGATGACGCAGAGGAATTTTTGCCTCATGCTTTGCTGCATTTCGCGAAGTAAACTGATTAAATATCTCAATAAGAATTGCAACACCTATACCTGAATAAATATAGCCTTTAGGAATATGGAAACCAAATCCTTCAGCAATCAGGCTAATACCAATCAAGAGCAGGAAGCTTAAACACAGGATAATAACGGTCGGATGACGGTTTACAAATTCAGTTAATGGTTTGGAAGCCAGCAACATTACTACCATAGCGACAATCATGGCGGCCATCATGACATAAATATTGTCAACCATTCCAATTGCAGTAATCACCGAATCTAAAGAGAATACAGCGTCGAGTATAACAATCTGGGCTACAACCGCAGTAAAACTTGCATAAGCTACATTTGTAGTAACTTTAACTTCAGTTTTACCTTCCATCCGTTCATGTAATTCACTGACTGCTTTATAAAGCAGGAACAGACCACCGAATAAAAGAATCAGATCCCGACCGGAGAAAGTCCAGTCAAAGACAGTAATAAGCGGTTGAGTCAAAGTGACTAACCAAGAGATAGCAAATAATAAGCCCAAACGCATTACTAGGGCTAAAGAAAGACCTATTACACGGGCTTTGTCCCGTTTTTCAGGAGGGAGCTTGTCAGCCAAAATGGCAATAAAAACCAGGTTATCAATACCTAGAACAATTTCTAAAACAATCAGGGTAAGTAAACCCACCCATATGCCCGGATCTAATAAAAATTCCATTAGTTTAGACCTCCGGATAAATGAGGCTGATTAAAAATAATTTTTGATCGACACGGCGATGGATCCATATAAGTGAACCTTTTCAACTAAAGATAAAATTATTATGCACACTTTTAGTAAATTGTAATTACTTTTTTATAATGAGATGAAAGGTTTTATGTATAACTGCTATAGCCTTTATGAATTATTAGATTCATTTATAATTAAACAGAGAGTAATTTTTTATTATTTAGAAAATATAAATATTATATAATTTGAACAGGTTTAATATAGTTATAATAAAACTGTTTTTGAAAGCAGGGCTTTAAAGTTCACAGCTTATATCTTATAAAGCCCTGTATTGTCTAATCTGAAGAGGCGGATGATTTGTGCTCTTGTTCATATTGATAGTCTAAAGCAGCTTTTTGGGCTTCGGCTGCAGCAATGGCTTCTGGTGCAGGTCGATCCGCGGTAGAAGCAGCAATAACAGAAGACGTAAATGACGTACCAGTTAAAGAAAGTATAAGAACTGCGTAAATATTCTTCATTTTGATTCCTCTACTTTTTAAATCGCTTTATAAGTCATTTAATACCCCCTATTAAGCTGGGTCTGTAAGAGGATGGTCGAGAAATGTAAGGGCTTAGCCCCTATAATTACTTAGGCAACCTGAATAATCATTTGATTAAATAAAAGTGACACTTAAAGACTGAATGTATATTTTTATAATAAAAAATGTAGAGTCATAACATATTATTAGGCTAGTTAGTTCAGTTTAAGTATCCCTATATTTCTTTAAGAGCAAGAGAAAATATCCTCATCGATATTTTCTCTCTTCTCCCATTTATCTGCTTTTTTCTGGCTGATTAAATTCTTTGAAATCAGCTTTTCGAATCATAGCGTGAATTCCTTTAGTCCGGTCTACTACTTGTGAAACTTCAAAATCAGTAGCAGCACTTAAATAAGCATAAGCAAGTGCTTCATCAATACCATATTCCTGATTTAAGAACCGGATAGCTTCACGGGTGGATTTTTTCATGGCTATATCAAGGTCTTCATCTAATCCTGGTGTAATCCAGAATTGATCATTTTCAGCCAGTACATGTTTAATCTCCTTACCAGGAATTTTGTCCTTTCCAGCTTTTAGCAGTGTAAATTTCAATGTAGCGCGTGCTGAACCTTCAAGTGCCGTTAAAGCGACTTCACCATCGCCCTGAACGAAATGGCTATCACCAGTATAGAAAAGTGCGCCAGGAACCTGGACCGGATAATAAACAGTTGAGCCTTTACCTAACTCGTTAATATCAATATTTCCGCCAAAGAAAGCAGGTGGAATTGAATTTACTGGTTCACTGGTATTAGCAGCCACACCCATAATTCCCATAAATGGTGCAAGAGGGAAACGAATCGACTTGCCCTGTTGTGTTTTTAGTACACCTTCATATTCTCCCTGAGCATTTTTCTCAATAGGTGTAAAAACTGATACATTGCCATAACGTTCCGGGTGTAAGTGGGAAGCACCTTCCTGTACTGTTTTTTTAGGGTATTCTCCTACTAGAGTGCCTTTACCATGACGGTTAGAAATTACCCCATACGGAACTCGTGGTTCAACATTGAGTACTTCTACCTTTAATATATCACCCGGCATTGCCCCCTGTATTTCAATAGGCCCCGTCACAATATGTGGTCCATCTTTACTAAAATCATGTTTTAAAGCAGACTGCGTAATCATCTTTGCTTCATCTAGAATATATTCTGGCTTTACACCCTGGGAACGAAAATATTTTTCTGCATTACGCCCCTGATCTTCGAGCAGGCCTTCATGGGAAACAGTATCAAAAATAACAGTACTATCGGTAGGCACACTTAGAACTGGTCGAGAATCTTTATTAGGCAGATAACCCCATTGAATAGTTTTTAAAGTACTGGGTATATAATATTGATCTTTATACTTTCCCTGCGTTAAAAGTCCCGGCTGATTACTTATCTGTTTAAGAACTTTAAACTCTTCTGCAAAAGTTGAAGTAGAGCCTAGTAAAGCTGACAATATAGCCAGTGATAAAGTAAGCGGTTTATACATCCTATTTCCCTAAATTTAAAAAGTTGAATATTCATCTTTTTAAAAGCAAGGGTCATGCCAACTAGAATTATTAAATCTTATTCATCAATTCTCTGTCGCTTAATAATATGTACAGGGATATAGAATTATTTTTTAAACGGGCTTCTCTAATATACATATATATTCGTACATTTTATTAGCGACATAGTATACTTCATTCGCCTTAGGTGCTTATCCCTGTACTCATCTGTCTTCATTGTCATGAAAAAAAATTTACGCTGCACAACCGCCGTTAAATCCTTAAGTGTTCTTGTTCTGTCACTCAGTCTGATTGCCTGCGGCGAAGGCTCGTGGTGGTCTAAAAATGATGAGCCAGAATTAAAAGAAGAGCAGATTAAACGGCTTATTCCTACTCGTGTACAAAACCGTGGCTCTTGGGCTGGCGACTTATATGAGATTACTGACCAGTTGGGAATACCTAAAACCAAGGAAAATATCTGTACAATTATTGCAGTAGTCGATCAAGAATCTAACTTTGTTGCTGACCCGCAAGTACCGGGTTTGGGTGAAAAAGCTATACGTGAAGTTGATCAGCGTCTTGAAGATAAACTGGGTGTAACACTGGCCGGATATTTTAAGAATATGCTGAAAACCCAACCTTCTCCGGATGATAACTACCTGAGCAGAATGCGCAAGGTTAAAACAGAACGTGAACTGGATGAACTCTACCGTGAAATGTTTAATCATTTTAGTAAACACTATCATGTAAGTGCTCTAACCGGAGCCGCCCGTCTGGTAGGACAAGATGTTTCTGAACGTTTAAATCCGATTACAACCTTGGGTTCAATGCAGGTTCATATCGGTTATGCCAAAGAGCATAAGCGTTCTGGTATGAACATGGCTGAATTGCGTAGCGACCTGTATACCCAAAATGGCGGCCTATATTATGGGATCCATCGTTTGATGATGTACCCTGCTGATTATGACAAGCCGCTCTACCGCTTTGCAGATTATAACTCTGGACGCTATTCAAGCCGTAATGCAGCCTTTCAGAGTATGCTTAATGACTTAACTGAAGCAGAGCTAGACCTAGATGGTGACCTGCTACTTTATAATAAAGACGGTAGCATCCGTTCAAACAAAAGCCAGTCTGAACGTGAGCTGATTGCGGTCTTTGCTGCAAACAATGTTCTGATTACGCCACGCCAAATTCGCTCTGATTTAAAGGAGGAAAAAGAGCAAGACTTTGAAGATACTCAAACTTACCTTGCAGTAAAAAAACTCTACCAGGAAAAAACAGGTAAAGAACCAATTTATGCCATTATGCCAGAAGTAGTCATTTCCGGACCAAAATTAAGCCGTGACTATAATACCAACTGGTTTGCCACACGCGTCAATGGACGATATCAGACATGCATGCAACGCGCCAAACGTATCAAGCTATAAACCTTGCGCTATTTGATTTTGACGGTACATTGTGCCGTAGTGACAGCTTTACTGGCTTTATCTTTTATACGCTCTCTAAACGACATATCATGCGTCAAGGCCTGAAAATTCTCCCTTGGATTCAGGCCTATTATTTCAAGCTATACCCTGCACACCAGATGCGCCCGAAATTGTTTTCGGCCATGTTTAAAGATAGTAATGCCAAAAATATACATTCAATGGCAGAACAGTATGCACACTTGTTAGTACACCAGCTTAATCCTGAATTGTTAAGGCGTCTGAGACAACATCAAGCACAAGGTGACGATGTTGTTATTGTATCGGCTTCAATCGATCTTTATCTTGAACCTTTTTGCAGGCTGCTTGGAGTAGACCTGATTTGCACTGAAACTGAAGTACATCAGGGCAAATTGAGCGGATTTTATAGCAGTCCAGATTGCAGTTGCGAGCAGAAAAAGTTAAGGATACAAGAAAAATATACATTAACCGATTACCAGTCTGTTTATGCGTATGGGAACAGTTATGAAGACCTAGAAATGTTTAGTCTGGCTGATTACTGCTATATGGTTGGAGAAGATGCTGAACTGCCTACATTAGAGCCTATAAAAAAGCTCGCCTGAGCGAGCTTTTTTATTAATACAAGAATCTCAGTAAATCGCCATATGATTGCGATGAATCATTTCTAGAGAGCGTGCTTCACCAAGAACTTGATAAACTTTATTGGAAGATAGACCTTTTACAATTTCCGCAGAGCGCGAACTGAAATTCACTCGGCCTACTGCAATCCGTTTGCCCCGGCTATCTACACACTCCACAACATCACCACGGTTAAAATGGCCTTCCACGGCACGAACACCCACGGGTAACAGACTACGGTGTTTTTCACGAATAGCTTCTATCGCACCATCATCGATTACAAGCCGCCCGGCGGTCTGTAAATGGGCAGCCAGCCACTGTTGATGCGCAGTCATACGATCTTTATCAGTGGCAAATAGAGTCCCCAGCATTTCACCGCTCATCAGACGTGAAAGTACGTTGTCACTTTCACCACTAGCAATCAGGGTAGGACAACCTGATCTTGCAGCCAAACGTGCAGCACGAACTTTAGTGACCATACCGCCCCGGCCAAGTACGCCGCCACCGCCTGCCATTTCAAACAGACTATCATCGAGTGCACGCACTGTAGAAAGTAGTTTGGCTTGCGGGTTGGAACGCGGATCTGAGTCGAACATACCTTGCTGGTCTGTCAGAATAATTAACAGGTCAGCATGTACTTGTCCTGCCACCATTGCAGCAAGTGTATCATTATCGCCAAAGCGGATTTCATCCGTCGAGACTGTATCGTTTTCATTAATAACTGGCACCACTTGCCAGTCAATCAGATGCTGTAATGCATCACATGAGTTTAAATAACGTCTGCGGTCTGCCAGATCATCGTGAGTTAAAAGTACCTGTGCAGTTTGAATCCCATGCTTTTCCAATACACTGGACCAGGTTTGGATTAATCCCATCTGGCCAATGGCAGCACATGCCTGAAGACTGGGTAAATCTGTGGGTCGACTGCTCAATTTCATGCGCACCATCCCTTCTGCCACAGCACCGGAAGACACCAATATAATTTCATGTCCGGCTTTATGCAGGTCAGCAATCTGATTAGCCCAATGCGAAATTGCATTAAGATCCAGTCCCTGACCATTTGCTGTGAGTAAAGATGAGCCGATTTTTACAACGATACGTTTACAAGCTTTGAGCTGTCGCTGCCCATCTACCACTTCTATCATCATGTCCTCAGTTCTACTTAACGTACGTAGATTACTTCCACTTCATCATCGTCATCATCGAAGTCCTCATCATCCTCATGATCTGCAAGACGTTGCGCACGACGCATTGCACGATAGGCTTCTTTGGCGGCGATGGTTTGCTCACGTGTTTCAGCTTCAAGCTGTTCACGGAATGCCTTAACCTGAGCTGCATATTCAGGGTCTTCAATTTCACGTTCACGTTGCTGCTCAATCTGGTCCATCAGATAATAAACAACATCTTTTGTTCCTTCACTTAGCAGACCTGAAGTCTTAAACACCGGGCCATCCCACTTCAATTCATTCAGAATATGTTCACACCATTCTTCACGGCTATCCTCTGGTAACTGGTCGAGTTTGTTGAGAACCAGAACCACAGGTAACTGTGCCAGTGTTGGTGAGAACTTTTCAAGTTCACGTAAAATTGCTTGGGCATTATGTACCGGGTCTGAACCGTCAATCGGCTGCACATCGACGATGTGTAATAAAATACGGGTACGTGCCAAATGTTTCAGGAAGCGGATACCCAAGCCTGCGCCTTCTGCCGCGCCTTCGATCAGACCAGGAATATCAGCCATTACAAATGAACGGTGACGATCAGCATCAACGACACCCAGGTTTGGCACCATAGTGGTAAATGGATAGTCTGCTACCTTAGGTTTAGCTGCAGAAACAGCACGAATAAAGGTCGACTTACCAGCATTCGGCATCCCCAGCAGTCCTACATCAGCCAGTACTTTAAGCTCCAGACGGATCTCACGGTACTCCCCTTTTACACCAGTTGTGCATTTACGTGGAGCACGGTTGGTTGATGACTTAAAATGAGTATTTCCCAGCCCACCTTCACCACCACCGGCAACCAGTACTCTCTGGCCACTTTCAACTAGATCACCAATAATATCGCCTGATTCTGTATCCACTATAGTCGTTCCTACAGGAACATATAAAACAACGTCTTCACCACCACGTCCGGTACAGTTTGCACCTGCTCCGTTCTTGCCACGTTCAGCACGGAACTTACGGGTATAACGATAGTCGACCAGCGTACTGGTATTGTCATCCGCCTGGATATAAATGCTTCCCCCACGGCCACCGTCACCACCGTCCGGTCCACCAAAAGGTACAAATTTCTCACGGCGAAAACTGGCTACGCCATTGCCACCGTCGCCAGCCTCTACGGTAATGACTGCTTCATCAACAAAGCGCATATGCCAATCCTCTAAAAACTCTTAAAACCGCCTATTCTGCCATATTTTTACTAAATTCTCGAATAGAAAATATAGCAATTGTTTATTATAAGCCGGTATTTGCAAGCTTCATAAATGCTTATAAAGTTTGACGGTTTTTCTATAGGGTTTTTAGAGCTTTAAATCAGCAACTCGCTTAGTTTTAAATAAGCAACCTAAATAATTTAATTCCACTTTTAACTGTTCTATTGATATTGAATATAACTTAACGGCAGTAGCATTTTCATATCCAGATTGGCTTTGGTATTACGCTCAACGTTATACATGGTGGCTTCGAAGTTAGCGATCTTAGGAATATTAATCGGATCATTCAGTTCTAAAGAAGGATTAAGCTGATGCTTTACATGCACATTAATCGGTTGTTGGTTAAACTCGAAATACACCGGGCCATTAAATGCAATCTGGATGGGCAATTCATAAGTCCGGTTCAGTTCAAATGGAACATCAATATTTACCGGTACATCGAGTTTTAAAGGAAATTTTGGAAGTAGTTTGTTTTTATAGATCAAATCTGTAGTCGTTTCGATGGGCATCACTTGATTAATTTTGAGCATGGTCGAATATTTAATTTGTACCGATACAGGAGTGGTCACATTAAATTTTAAATCTGCCAGATATTTGCCATCCAATGGTAAAACCAAGTGGTGATCAAGATCAATTGATGAACTGATTCGCCCTATAGTCTGTGCAGTCAGATATTCTCCTACATGAATACGGGTACCTAGAGAATGGGGTAAAGTAATATCGGTCTGGGTCGAGCTCACCTCTAGAGAAGCCTGCACATTTAAATACAGCCAGAACACTAGCGCAATTAAGCTACTCACTAAAATAAAACTGGCCAGCCAAACTTTTAACGAGAAGTTACTGATATTCATCCTTAACTTCTCCTATTTTAAGGTGGGAGCTTGCGAACTGGCCGGTTCAGCCGTGACCCGCTTAAGTGCTATATGTTCAAGGGGTATTGAAAGCTCTCCCTTACGTATCTTTACCGGCAGAATATTCTTGACATCAACCGAAGCAGAAAGTGGCGCATTAACTGGAACACTGAGTCTACCTTGAATGGGAATACTTGTATTCAATGTTGTATTCAATGGAATATTCAGATTTTCACGAATCACCGTTTTGACTGGAGCCGTAAATTTTAAATGTACTTTCTGGTTTAAAGGCACTTTAATATCAATCGGCACATCAAGATCAATAGGAATATTACCTTTGAGCGGTAACGTTACATCTTTGCCCAAAATTCTGACTTTGACCTTGGTATCAATAGGCAGTTCCTGTTTCACCTTAAGTGTTTCTTTTACCGGTATAACAGTATTGATAGGTACTTCATTATCAAAATATACCCGTGGATTTAAAGTCTGAGATAGTGGAATATCAAGCTGTTCATGAATCGGTATACTGGCATTCACTTTTCCTTTGACATTCACATCTAGGGCCTCATGAATTTTAACGCGTGCTTGCAAGGGTTCCTGTAATTCAATATCAACTGCCTGATTTTGTAAGGGAATGTTGATCTTGAAATGTTTAAATGCCCAAATGGCAATCAGCACCCCGCACAGGGTCGCGAGTAGAATAAAGGCTATTCCACTTAGCATGGTCTTTATTTGCAAAATATCTTCCTTAACAACATATTATTTTTTTACTCATCAATATTGTTATAAATTTCTATGTGTTGTTCAGCAGTTTTTTTGTACAGATATAAAAAAACCCGGGTGAACCCAGGTTTTTTTAAAATACTTATGACTTATGCATTAGTTTCAGCAGGAATCTTAGGGTAACTTACGCCACCCATCTGCTCAGCAATACGTAATACCTGACAGCTATAGCCAACTTCATTGTCATACCATACATAAGCAGTCAAACGGTTGCCAGAAGTAATTGTTGCCTGTGCATCAAATACCCCTGCGGTACGTGAACCGATGAAATCGCTCGATACCACTTCAGTAGAGTTGGTATAGCCAATCTGGCCCTGCAAGTTAGAGTTGATTGAAATTTGACGAATAAATTCGTTCACTTCTTCACGATCAACTTCTTGGTCCAGAGTCAGGTTAAGAATTGCCAGTGATACGTTTGGTGTTGGCACACGTACTGAATTACCGGTTAACTTACCTTTAAGCTGAGGCAATGCCTTAGCAACAGCCTTAGCAGCTCCAGTTTCAGTAATTACCATGTTAAGTGTTGCTGCACGGCCACGGCGGTCAGCTTTATGGTAGTTATCAATCAGGTTCTGGTCATTGGTAAATGAGTGTACTGTTTCAACATGACCATTAATAACTTTATATTTTTCATCCAGTACTTTAAGAACCGGAGTAATCGCATTAGTAGTACAACTAGCAGCAGAGATGATTTTGTCTTCATCCAGAATATCTGCCTGATTTACGCCGTACACGACATTTTTCATTTCACCTTTACCAGGTGCAGTTAAAATAACACGTGCAGCACCTGGGCAATTCAGATGCTGAGCCAAGCCCTCTGCATCACGCCATTTGCCTGTATTATCAATAACTAAAGCATTTTCAATACCATATTCAGTATAATCTACTTCAGCCGGGCTAGAAGCGTAGATCACTTTGATATAGTTACCATTGGCAATGATTGCTTCATTTTCTTCATCAATTGAGATGGTGCCCGCAAATGAACCATGGATTGAGTCACGACGCAACAAAGAAGCACGTTTCGCCAGATCACCATCTGCACTTTTACGTACTACAATTGCTTTTAAGCTCAGACCACGGCCCAGACCAGACTGGCTGATAATCAGACGCGCCAGAATACGGCCAATACGGCCAAAGCCATAAAGTACAACATCTTTAGGCTGTGCAGAAGCAGGGTTACCTTCTAGTGACTTGACAGCCTCTTTTACAAAAGAGTCAACATCACCACCCTGTTCCTTATATTCAACAGCCAGTTTACCCAGATCAATCTCAGCAGAACCGATATTGTCGATTTTTACCAATGCCTCAAGGATTGGAAAAGTATGAACAACAGAAAGCTCTACATCCATTACGCGGGTACGACGATGGGCTTTTAAAATCTGGATTACTGAACGGTTAACTAAAGAACGGCCATAAACAGAAGTGACAATATTTTTTTCACGGTATAACTGGCCAATCAGCGCAATCATCCGTTCCGCAATTTCTTCACGGTTTTTCCAGCGACCTTGGTGTTCTGCGTGCAGGGCGATGATAGTGTCTTTGCTCACAAATACGTCCTCTAATTAATAATGTATCTAGGCGTGAATTTCAAAACCCGATAATTGTAATGGAATTATCGGCAAGAATGAAACAAAAGCTGAAAGGGCTGGTCATATTTTCCAATATATTGCTTATAATTTCATAAAATATCGCTAATTTTTTACAAAATTATCTTACAGGCTTATCTGTTCAGAATTCTAGAGATATGAATACTTAAATTGGGTGAATAAAATCACTTAGCAAATCATGTAGTTCTTACTCAAGACTCTAGCTAGTCATCTTTTAAACGGGTCTGGTAAGATTTCAGATTACGTACCAGATCCTGTTTATTTTTTTGCTGTCGGTATAAATGTAAGCTTCCTTCTACTACTAACACCAATACTGCACACCAGATAGGAATATAGGTCAGCCATTCATCGCCTGAGATTGCTTCGCCCAAGGCAACTGAAGCCAAGGCTAGCAGTACAGGTTCCAGATAGCTGAGCAAGCCAAAAATTACCATAGGCAAATAACGGCTTGCCAAAATATAACTGCCCAAGCCTAATGCACTTAACGCTCCCAGACCTGCTATCGCCGGGAATAGGTGGGGATAAGCAAGAAACTGACTGTAACTATGTAGACCAATGCTGCTCGAATAAACTGCAACCGGAAGAATTAATACAATATCCCACCAGAAGCCTCCCAGATGATCTGTATGAATTTTTTTTCGCAAAAAGAAGTAAAAGGGATAGGCTACGGCGACATAGGCTGTTTCCCAAGCTATACCGCCGATTCGCCAGAGTTCATGGCCAACACCTATAGCTGCCAGTGCCACTGCCACTACCTGAAATCTTGACAACTTTTCTTTAAATAAAATACACCCTATCAGCACCATGACCAGTGGTAATAAGAAATAGCCCAATGAAACCTGTAAGCCTCGTCCATTCATTGGACCCCACAGAAAGAGCCATAACTGGGAAGTACATAAAATGGAGCTAACCAATAACATTAGAATAAATTGAGGTTTGGCTTTAAGCCGCTGCCAAATAGCAGAAATATATTTAAAATCACCACTCCAATACATAAAAAATGTCAGAAATGGCAAAGTTGATAGCATACGCCAAGCAAAGGTTTGCTCACTATTAAGAGGAGCAAGAAAGGTTGTAAAAAAATAGAGAACCCCGAAGGTGAGTGATGCTGTAACGGATAGCACAACGCCTTTAAACACTTTCTACTGCCCCTCTATTTTTTAATCTTGCATTATAAAGGAGCAGAAAAGATAAATGGAAAATTCATCTATTTATTTAAAAATCATACTTAAACATGTTTTCTAAGACTCAGAAGATCAAGACAAATCTATTATTTAGTCGTATGTTGAGTATGAATAATATCATCAAGCTTATAACCCAATGAAGAAGCGTAATTCAGGTATTCATTTACCACGTCCTGTTTAACCTGTGGTGTACGTGACAGTACCCAAAGGTACTTTCGAGAAGGTTCCCCTACCAGTACTGTCTGGTAATTGTCATCAAGCTTCAAGATCCAATAATCGCCTCGGCCTAAGGGTAACCAACGAATTGCCTCTGGCAGGAAACTGACTTCAAGTTTACTGTTAAATGGAGGGTTAATCACATATGCTTCACCTAGTGAACGCATCATTTTACCTTCCTGGGTATAGCAGCGATTATCTACTGTTATGTTGCCATTTTCATTTAAAGTATAGGTAGCTGTAACATCACGCGCACATTTTCGCTGAAAGTACATAGGTTTTCGGGCTACTTCGTACCATACACCCAGATACTTATCCAGTTCAACTCGCTCAACCACAGGCATGGTTTTACTTTGCGCATACGCCATTGTCCCGACAGCAAGACCAGTTAGCAATGCTCCCCCTACTGCAATCTTTGTTAATTGCCAACCTGCTTTTGATATATTTTTAGTCATAGCACATGAAACCTCGTAGAAATGAAAGAGTTATTTCACAGAATAATCTAACTTAACTTGTTCTTTTTGCACTCTTTGTAGTGTTATGTTATGAATTTGCTGCGAAAAACTTTCAGCCTGCCACTATTGTAACATTTGGGCTTTTAGCCGCAGAATTTCATCACGAAGACGGGCTGCCTGTTCAAACTGTAACTCTTTAGAAGCTTTAAGCATTTCTTTTTCCAGCTTCGCCATATGCTTACTTAGAAGTTTTGGATCAGCTAAAATATGCCGTTCATCGGCTGTCAGAGAAAGTGCCTGCGCGGTGATTTTCTCATCAATCTCGTCCTCAGCTAATACTTCTCCAGTATCAATTTCTTTAATGACCTGACGCACTGCACTACGCGGAATAATTCCATGCAATTCATTAAATTCAATCTGTTTGTTACGGCGACGTTCTGTTTCATCAATTGCTTTTTGCATAGAGTCCGTAATGCGGTCAGCATATAAGATTGCCTTGCCCTTAATATTACGTGCGGCGCGACCAATGGTCTGAATGAGTGAACGCTCGGAACGCAAAAAACCTTCCTTATCTGCATCCAGAATCGCGACAAGGGATACTTCTGGCATATCTAGGCCTTCTCGTAACAGGTTAATGCCGACCAATACATCAAACACCCCGGTACGAAGTTCATGAATAATTTTTACTCGCTCCACAGTATCGATATCTGAATGAAGATAGGCTACTTTTACCCCGTATTCTTTCAAATAAGCAGTTAAATCTTCAGCCATACGCTTAGTAAGAGTGGTCACCAGTACACGCTCATTTAAATTTTTACGTATGTTGATTTCTGATAGCACATCATCGACCTGAGTTAATACTGGACGTATTTCAATTTCCGGATCAATCAGTCCGGTTGGCCGTACTACCTGCTCTACTACCTGTTCTGACTTTTCCAGTTCATAACGGGCAGGTGTAGCACTTACAAAGACCGTAGTGGGTATAATCCGCTCCCATTCCTCAAATTTCATGGGCCGGTTATCCAGCGCACTAGGCAAACGGAAGCCATAATTTACGAGGTTCTCTTTACGGGAACGGTCTCCTTTATACATGGCTCCAATTTGCGGTACAGTAACATGTGATTCATCAATAATCAGCAGAGCATCATCAGGTACATAGTCAAACAGAGTCGGAGGTGCATCACCCGGACGACGTCCAGATAAATGGCGTGAATAGTTTTCGATACCGTTGGTATAACCCAGCTGTTGCATCATTTCCAGATCATACCGGGTACGTTGTTCGATACGCTGGGCTTCAAGCAGTTTATCGTGTTCGCGAAAGAATTTAAGCTGGTCTTTTAGCTCGTCACGAATAGTATCAATTGCACGAACCAGATTATCTTTTGGTGTCACATAATGACTTTTCGGGTAAATTGTTACACGGGGTACCTTGCGCAGCATTTTGCCAGTTAAAGGGTCAAACCAGCGTATTGAATCTACTTCGTCATCAAACAGTTCAATACGGATCGCATTCTGTTCTGACTCTGCCGGAAAAATATCCATAATTTCACCGCGGATCCGATAGGTACCACGCACAAACTCAAGCTCGTTACGGGTATATTGCATCTCTACAAGACGGCGGATAATATCGTCACGGCCAACACGGTCTCCCTGAACAATATGCAGTAGCATTTTCATATAGGCTTCAGGATCACCCAAGCCATAAATAGCAGAGACCGAAGCGACAATAATAGCATCACGACGTTCTAGTAAAGAACGGGTAGCAGACAACCGCATCTGGTCAATGTGGTCATTAATTGCCGCATCTTTTTCAATAAAGGTATCAGAGGACGGAACATAAGCTTCTGGTTGATAATAGTCATAATAACTGACGAAGTATTCAACGGCATTATTGGGGAAAAAAGCTTTAAATTCGCCATAGAGCTGGGCAGCTAAAGTCTTATTATGTGCCATTACAATGGTGGGCCGCTGGGTTTGTGCAATGACATTCGCCATAGTATAGGTCTTACCTGAACCCGTCACCCCAAGTAACAGTTGACTTTTATACCCTTGCTGGATGCCTTTAACCAGTTTCTCAATAGCCTGTGGCTGGTCTCCGGCAGGCGCATACTGTGTAACCAATTCAAAAGGACGGCTCTCGCTCACTGATACTCTTCTCTGCTCATGATTGACCTGTATATTTTAACAGAATTCGGGCACTAACTCTTTTATGTTTAAGCGTTTCCTGATAGCTTTTTGCTATGTTTTGGTTACACTTCAAAGCGCTCAAGATTTCACTTGACCCTATGCATTTTCAGCGGCAACATGACAACACACTTCTCTAAAAAGTCTGGTTAATATGGTCTACCAATATCACGATGAAAGTATTATCAAAGCTTTGCCTGAAGATACTGTATTTGTATTTGGCAGTAATCTGGCAGGCGAACACAGTGATGGCGCTGCCCGGGTAGCCCACCAGTATTTTGGAGCAGTAAAAGGTGTGGGTCGAGGTTGGGCGGGGCAAAGTTATGCTATCCCCACTTTAAACGAGCATATTCAGCAAATGCCACTTAGCCAGATTGAGCATTATGTAGAGGATTTCAAGGTTTATACCCGTAACCACCCTAAAATGAAATATTTTATTACCGCCTTGGGTTGTGGTATTGCAGGCTACAAAGTTTCAGATATTGCTCCATTTTTTAAAGGTATTTCAAAAAATGTGATACTTCCTGAATCTTTTAAGCCTTATGTAGAACGAAATGCTTTAAAACAGTTTCCGACCCTGACCCAAGATATGGTAAGACAATTTATTAATGATGAGGTCATTTTCTATTTTAATCATGGTAGTGACTCGTTTGAGGCGGCTTTAGACAAAACCCGGTTGAAAAAAGCTGAAAAAGCCGTTGCCCTGATTGTACTTAATGAAGATATGTATCCTCGTGACCGCTATGGACGTGGCCGCGAACATGAAATCAGTGATATTTTATCTAAATTCAATGGTAAAATTTATGATTTCCCGGAAAATACTGAAGGAGCCTTGGTATTTACTGGTGTCATCATCGCATTGATGGAACTTTATGATTTTAATGAACAGGATTTTATTCGCCTTTGGGAAGGAGAAATTGAAATTGAGCATCCGGTCAATCGGCTTGCCAAAGCTTAAAATTTAATTTTATTATATATTTATAAATTACTGGGCTGAAACTAGAAATATTAAAAGTAAAATATGACAGATTTTTAGATTATTAACTTATTCAGCTCAGTAATTACAGCTTCAGAAATATCTGTTATCCAGATAACCACTTATTTTCATCGGCTTATTTGTTCTAAAAAAATCTGTTTACCCCTATACTCTCGCCAGTCACCTAAAATGTGGATATAAGCATGGAACTGTTTGATTCTTCAATATTTGATCTGTCTCCAATTCCCATGTGGCTTGAAGATTATAGTGAAATCAAAAAACAGTTCGATGTCTGGCGTTCAGAGGGTATAAATGATCTGGCCGCATTTCTCAAAGAAGATGTAGAACGGGTACGCAGCTGTGCTCATAAAATCAAGGTCATTCGGGTCAATCCCAAAACTTTAGAAGTTTTTGAAGCAGACAGCCAGCAAGATCTGATTAAACATACTGCAAATATTTTTCAGCAGGACATGTATCAAACCCACATTCAGGAACTAGTAGCACTATGGCAGGGAGAAACCGAATTTTTTAGTACTGCTGTAAATTATACCCTAACTGGTAAACGTTTAGATATTCAGTTAAGAGCTATCGTTTTACCTGGTTATGAACATGATCTTTCACGCCTGCTTCTAACCACAGAAGATATTACCCACTACGAAAATGCCCGACGTCAGGAAGAAAAGAACCGTATTCTTGCCGAATCATTATTTATCTATTCACCGACTTCTTTATGGGTAGAAGATTTCAGTCGCATCAAACAGCGTTTTGATCAGCTAAAACAGCTAAATATTCAGGATTTCCATACCTTTTTAGATGTTCATAGTGAGTTCGTTAACCAGTGTATCGATGATATTGTGATTATCGACGTAAATCAGGCAACACTGGACCTGTTTAAAGCGCCAGATAAAGAGAGTTTATTAAAAAATACTGATCAGATTTTTGCTGACGAGATGCAGCAGACCTTCCGTGAACAGCTGATTGAACTCTGGAATGGTAATCTGCATCACCAGCGTGAAGCAGTTAATTATGCGCTTGATGGCAGTGTCCGTCATGTTATTTTGCAATTTACCGTATTTCCCGGTTATGAAGAAGACTGGGGAATGGTGCAGGTCGCTTTAACTGATATCAGCGCACGTAAAAAGGCTGAAAATTATCTGGAATATCTGGGCAGGCATGATGTGCTGACTCAGCTCTGCAACCGGGCCTTCTTTTCTGAGGAAGTCAAACGTCTTGAACGTAGCCGTTTGCGTCCTGTTTCCTGTATTTTTATAGACATGAACAGTTTAAAGGAAATTAATGACACCTTAGGTCATGATATTGGTGATGGGCTATTGCGCAGAGTCGGAAACGTACTTAATCAGGCGATTGAAAACACCCGTTATACTGCATCACGCATTGGAGGTGATGAGTTCGTCATTCTCTTACCTACAGCTACAGAAGCTGAAACACTGACTGCAACGCAAACTATTGAAGAACTGTTCAAGATTGATAACCAGTATTATGCCAGCCAACCTATCAGTATTTCCATGGGATGTGCTACGAGCAGGGAAAATGAAAGCATAGAAGCTTTATTAAAACGTGCTGATCAGCAGATGTATCAGAAAAAACAACATTATTACCAAAACAGCACGCTATAAATTAAACTGTGTGGGGTTATAAAAACAGGCGATCTATCTGCTTTTATAACTAACGCTTACCCATAGAGCGCCGAGTGCCACGTGGCGGAGCCCATGTACGGTCGGCATAGTTTTCAGCTTTAGGGCGAACGTGGTTATGCACAGCAACCTGCTCTGGATGATCGGCTGCCGGCACTGGAAACGGGAGCTTGACCAGTGGCTTTTTGTTTTGGCTCATACACTAACTCAAAATAAAACAATCCATATTGTAACGTGCTTTTCCGTTCAAATCGAACAGACATTCCGGGATTTTTTGTAGCTTCATCATGAGGTGATTCCATCTTTTTCATTTTTTTACTGATATAGTAATTTTTACACGCCCTTTAAGCAGTTTTTACGCTAAGATAATATTGCTTTTTATTTTTAATCCCCATAAGAAGGAATATTGCCGTGGACGTACGTCTCTCTGATCGTGTAAATGCCATCAAACCGTCCCCAACGCTTGCTGTAACCAATAAAGCGGCTGAGTTAAAAGCTGCTGGAAAGAATGTGATTGGTTTGGGCGCAGGTGAACCTGATTTTGATACACCACAACACATCAAAGACGCTGCTATTACAGCGATCAATAATGGTTTTACTAAATATACCGCTGTTGACGGTACGCCAGGCCTAAAAAAAGCAATTATTGCCAAGTTTAAACGTGACAATAATCTGGATTACCAACCAAACCAGATTCTGGTCTCTTGCGGTGGTAAACAGTCATTTTTTAACCTTGCACTCGCACTTTTAAATAAAGGTGATGAAGTAATTATTCCTGCACCTTACTGGGTCAGTTATCCAGATATGGTGATTATTGCTGAAGGTGTACCTGTTATTGTGAAATGCGGTGAAGAGCAGCGTTTCAAAATTACACCTGAACAGCTGGAAGCTGCAATTACTGACAAAACCCGTCTGGTAGTATTAAACAGCCCTTCCAACCCTACAGGCATGATTTATACCAAAGCTGAACTGGAAGCTCTAGCTGAGGTCCTTCGCAAATATCCGGAAGTTTATATTGCATCTGATGATATGTATGAACCGATCCGCTGGGATGATGAATTTTATAATATCGCAACTGTTGCGCCAGATTTATATGACCGCACCATCGTATTAAATGGCGTATCTAAAGCTTATGCAATGACTGGCTGGCGTATTGGTTATGCAGCAGGTCCTGCCAAGTTGATTGGGGCAATGAAAAAGATCCAGTCTCAGTCAACTTCTAACCCGACCTCAATTTCACAGGTGGCTGCAGAAGCTGCACTTAATGGCCCACAAGATGTACTTGAGCCAATGATTGAAGCATTTAAGCGCCGCCATGACCTTGTTGTAAATGGTCTTAATGAAATCAATGGTATTTCTTGTCTGCCTGCAGATGGTGCTTTTTATGCCTATGCCAACATTAAACCTCTTATTCGTGCTAAAGGTCTTAAATCTTGCACAGAATTCTCTGAATGGTTACTGGAAGAAACTGGTGTTGCAGTAGTTCCAGGTGATGCATTTGGTCTGGGAGGTTTTATGCGTATTTCTTATGCTACTGCTGATGAAGTACTGGTAGATGCTCTGGCACGTATTAAAAAAGCAGCAGACTCGATTGAAGGTGTAGATGCAGCTGTTGCTTCTGTTGAGGCTGAAAAAGCTGCCAAATAAATCCTGTAATTAGAAAAGCCTGCTTACATAGCAGGCTTTTTTTAGCTCGGGTTCACTGTCTATTTTAATTCTTCCAATATTTCCTTTTTCAAATAAAATTTTGGTTCTTTTGCATCTGTCCACTGCACACCCCACTCGACGATTGCCATTAAAATAGGTTTTAAGTCCCTACCTTTGGCAGTCAGCACGTACTCAAAACGTTGCTGGCGGTCTATGTAACTTTGTTTTTCCAGTATGCCTTCTTCAACCAAACGTTTTAAACGCTCTGCAAGTACATGCCGGGTAATTCCCAATGATTTTTGAAACTGTTCAAAACGGGACAGTCCTAAAAATGCATCACGAATAATTAATAAAGTCCAGCGGTCACCAATCATGGCAAGTGTTTGTGCTACAGGACAGTTCTGCTGCTGGGTTTCAGACCATTTCATTTCTGTCTAACATATAAAAATTTATTGACTTTAATTTAATCGATCCGCTAAGTTAATAACAAGTTCCTTTTTAGAACTTTATAAATTAATAGTAGAACAGGAAGAAAAATGAAAGATCCCAAACAAATGACTGGTCTTGAACTGCTCACAGCAATGCGTGATGGGGTATTGCCCTCAGCCAGCATTGGCAAAACCATGCCCATGCAGTCTGTAGAAGTCACCCAGGGTACTGTTACCTTCAAGGTGAAAGCAGATGAGCGGCATCTGAACCCGTTAGGTGGTGTACATGGAGGCTTTGCAGCAACTGTTCTGGATTCTGTTACAGGCTGTGCAGTTCACAGTATGCTAGAAGCAGGTGCAGGATATGGAACTATAGATTTAAATATTAAAATGTGCCGTCCAATCCCTAAAAACAAAGAATTACAAGCTACAGGAACCCTCATCAATCTCAGCAAGAACCTTGGTATTGCTGAAGGAAAAATTTTCGATGAAGAAGGAAAACTTTATGCTTTTGCAACAGCCACTTGCATGATTCTCCGTAATTAGCAGCTATTCTTCTCCGGCTTGCTCCAGATTAAAAATCCTGAATCGAGCAAGCCTGTTTTTCAGCAAACTCTAACCTAGCTTTACGCTTTCAAAGTATTAAAATAATGCTCTCTTTAAGCGTTTCATCTCCATAGGCCAGCTATAAAGTTAATTATTATCTTAGGATTTCTAGGTTCTCTCTAAATTGCTGATTTCAGAAATTTACCCGAATTTATATGGTGCTTCTGCGGACGGGTCATTCCCTTATAAATACAGTAAAACTTAAAGGCGCTGTCTAACGGCACTGAGACTACATCTTGCTGTGAAGCTGACCAGACTTTTGCCTGATTCCGACCAGATAAGTTGCTGCCTGCGATTTGATAAATATACTGATCTTTCTTCAGCTGATGAATCTGTTGCGGTGTTGCTGAAAGAGTATCTAAAATTGAGGAATGGGTTTTTTCTATTAACCACTTTTCACTCAACCAGAGTTGTAGCAGATCACCTAAGTAAAGTTGATGTCTACCAGCTGGCCAAAGCTCAATAAAGGCTTCTGTTACCGGTGTAAAATACTGTTCAGCATCTTGAATAATAGAAAGATAATTTTTCTGATATAAAGAAAAATGAGAGAAAATCTGAGAAATAGATAGCGTATTCATTCGCCTTCTCCTGTTTAGCCATTTTAGTGCTGGCAAGTTGGTTTAAATCCACACTGCTTGGTTTTACTCAAGCGCTCTGTTCTGTTATTAATCTAGCAACAGTTGATTCGCACTGTAAAGCTTTTTTCTGTTTTATTTCAATATTTGACTAAATAAAAAGCATATGGGACTCCAGCATCAGAAATATGACAATTTAAGCTTGACCCACTTTAAAATCCCTCTATAATCGCATTCAGATTCTCCCATAGCTCAGTCGGTAGAGCGACGGACTGTTAATCCGCAGGTCCCTGGTTCGAGCCCAGGTGGGAGAGCCAAATATATAAAAGCCCACAGCATTAAAGTGGGCTTTTTATTGTCTGTTTTTTAATAACTACTATTTTTCAAACTAAAAAAATCCTTCATAAAGAAGGATTTCTTATTAGCACTCGGGGTTAAGCTGCAGTTTTAGCCGGAACACCACTGTGGAACCTGAAAAGATCATCTGAACTTAAAATCAGAGCTTTTTCAATTTCCCGTATATGTTCAATGCGTGTCTGGATATCTTCTTCAGCATTTTTAAGTTTTGCTGTCTTGGCCACGTCGAGCGCCAAAGCCAGATAATCCTCGAAGTGTCGAGACTCAGATTTAAGCAAATAGCGATAGTAACGCCCTAACTCTTCATCGACCAGCGGTGCAAGTGCATGAAACCGCTCACAAGAACGTGCTTCTACAAAAGCACCAATAATCAGTACATCAATTAAAGCTTCTGGCTCATAAGTACGAATTTCTTTGCGCAAGCCGGCCGCATAACGTCCAGCACTGACCGCTTTCCATTCTTGACCACGTTTAGCCATAAACTCAAGTACCTGTTCATAATGCAGCATCTCTTCACGAACTAACTGTGCCAGCTTGACTTGCAAGTCAGTAAAAAAGCTGTAACGGAACATCAGGTTCATTGCTGTACCAGCTGCTTTTTTTTCACAGTTGGCATGGTCCTGCATCAGTAGCTCTAAATTATTCAGTGCTTCATCCAGCCAGGCTTTCGGGGTTTCACAACCAAGAAAAGCTTTTACTGGCTGCATCAGTTCATCATAGTTTAAAGTCGACATAATTAACGTGCTGCCTTAATTGCTGCTTTCATTTGCTGTACAGCTTGTGCCAGGCCAATAAAAAGACTATCTGCAATAATCGAATGTCCAATATTTAATTCATGGATCTGTGGAATTGCTGCAATTGGCGTCACGTTGTCAATGTTTAAACCATGTCCTGCATTTACCACTAGGCCTTTACCTGCGGCATATTCAGTTCCCTTAATAATACGTTCAAGCTCTGCCTGTTGTTCTGCTTCATTATGAGCATCTGCATAAGCACCGGTATGAATCTCGATGGTAGGTGCACCACAGGCAATAGCCGCGTCAATCTGTGCCAGATCGGCATCAATAAAGAGAGAAACATCACAACCAACTTGCAATAATGCCTGAGTTGCTGCTTTAACTTTTTCAAAATTAGTCACTACATCCAGACCGCCTTCTGTGGTCAGTTCCTGTCGCTTCTCCGGTACAAAGCAAACATACTGTGGACGGATTTCTTTAGCAAACTCAACCATTTCATCAGTTACGGCGATCTCAAGATTCATATGGGTTTTCAAAGCTGGACGCATACGGCGTACATCACTATCCTGAATATGACGGCGGTCTTCACGTAAATGCAGGGTAATACCCTCTGCACCGGCCTGTTCACAAATCAGTGCCGCATTCACCGGGTCCGGATAAACGGTGCCTCGTGCTTGTCTTAAAGTAGCAACGTGATCTATGTTTACACCAAGCAATGCAGCCATAATAAATTCCTGATTAAGATTGAGAATGAGTATTTTGAATCCATAACTGGCGGCTCTTCAATGGCCGGTCACCCAGTAAAGATGTAATCATCTGGCGATAAAGTCGAGATAATAGCTGTAACTGTGGCTGGGAGAAATCTGCACCTTTTTCATAGTCCAGCATTGTAAGAAGGCTCTGGCCAGCCAAGGTAGCTGAACTGGCTTTTTGTACAGGTATAAAGCCTTCCTGAATCTGAAAATGGTAATGTCGTTCCGGTTCAACTGACTGCTGATGGGCATCTACCGAAAAATCGATAGCATAACCAAGCTCTTCAAGCAAAATATGTTCAAACTGGCGTAAAATTTGTCTTAATAGCAGCCCGGGCTGTGCATTTACTGCCAGTTGCTGTAACTTGACCAATGTCAACTGATACTGCTGATAAGTCTGTGGCATCGGCTCTTCAAGCGGACATAACCGAAGTAATAATTCGTTTAAATAAAAGCCAGAGAAGAATGCATCACCGTAAAAGAAAATAGGCTGATTTACGATTTCAAGTTTACTGAAATTTTTGAGTTCACCTTTACCAGAAGCCTGAAGTGCTAAAGGTTGATACTGTGGCGGGGGAACCTGACGTAAAATTCCATCAATCCGGCCATATTCCTCAGTAAATAAATAGACAAGGTGACTCTTCTCACGATATTTACGGTAATGGATCAGGTAACCATGCAAAGCTTCATTGCGCATAGGGTTGAGCTAGTCCCGATCTGATGCCTGATCTTCATCATCCCCATCAGGGATAACTGCACCCACCACTGCCGCAGTCCCCTTGACTACCCCTTTCGTGGTTTTATAAGCCACCTTTACAGGAACCGTAACAATCTTATGAATACAGCCTTGCAGCATTAGAATGCTTATCAGTATTGCCATTGTCTTGATCACTACGGAACTCCTGCAAAAAGCTTAAGCCTTAGATATCACTATATCCCAGGCTCTTGAGCGCGCGTTCATCATCAGACCAGCCACCTTTCACTTTTACCCACAGTGTCAGCATGATCTTCTGTTCGAACATTTTTTCCATATCAATACGGGCATCCATCCCGATTTTTTTCAGCTTAGCACCTTTTTCACCAATCACGATGGCTTTTTGTCCAGGACGGTCAACAAAAATGGTGGCATCGATATAGGTACAGGCAGCTTTCATCCGGCCAGTCTTCTCATTTAATGCCGGCTCCTCAGTTTTAAAAGATTCAATCTGAACAGTCAGGTCATATGGAAGCTCTTCACCAAGCTGTCGCATAATTTTTTCACGAATTACTTCTGATGCCAGGAATCGCTCTGAACGGTCAGTAATCTGGTCAAATGAGTATAGCGGCGGTTGGAAAGGTAAATACTTGTCAATTGTATCGCGCAGATGTTCCAGATTTGCACCACGCAATGCAGAAACTGGTACAATTTCCACGAAATTCATGAGTTTAGTACGTTCTTGAATCAAAGGAAGTAATGTCCTTTTTTCTTCAATAGTATCAATCTTGTTGATAACCAGAATGACTGGCATTTCAGCATTTTTCAGCTTCTCAAGCACCAGGTCATCATTTTGTGTCCACTTATGGGCATCTACCGCAAACAGAACGAGATTTACATCACGTAGGGCTGAATGTGCTGCACGGTTCATCATCTTATTGATG
This sequence comes from Acinetobacter radioresistens DSM 6976 = NBRC 102413 = CIP 103788, assembly GCF_006757745.1. NCBI lineage: Bacteria > Pseudomonadati > Pseudomonadota > Gammaproteobacteria > Moraxellales > Moraxellaceae > Acinetobacter > Acinetobacter radioresistens. Next base: position 2,042,980 of record NZ_AP019740.1, read on the forward strand.
GCACGCACTTCTTTCTTATGCATTCCCGGAGTATCTACGTAAACGGCCTGTGACTTTTCACGGCTATCAATACCAATAATTTTATGTCGTGTTGTCTGGGGCTTACGGGAAGTAATAGAGAGTTTTTGTCCCAACAGGTGGTTCATCAAAGTTGATTTACCGACATTCGGACGTCCGACAATAGCCACAAACCCACTCTTAAAATCAGCAGGTATAGTCACACCCTGTGAACTAAAGAACTGGTCAATCAGGTTATTGTCCGGTGTGTTTGACTCTTGATCTGTACTGTTTTGATCTGGCTGGATCGACATGCAGTCTATTGCTCCAATAACTTTAATATTTCCGCTGCTGCTGCTTGCTCAGCAAAGCGACGACTTGACCCTTCTCCGATAAATTTAGGCAGGCTGTCGACCGAACACTCCACTTTAAAATGCTGGTTCGGTGCATCCCCTTGAATATCGACCACCTCATAAACAGGGAGAGGTTTTTTACGGGCTTGCAGATATTCCTGTAACCGGGATTTCGGGTCTTTTAACTGGTCGGTTGGCTCAATATTGTTTAAATATGGACCATACCACTTCAGTACGATGTCTTGTAAAATCTTGAGCTCACCACAGTCAATATAAATTGCTCCGATAATGGCTTCTACAGTATCGGCCAGAATCGATTCACGGTGGTGTCCTCCCGATTTTAATTCACCTGTACTTAATATTAAACACTGACTAAGTTTCAAATCGTTTGCAATCTTGCCTAATGCTTCCTGCCTGACCAGAGTAGCACGCATGCGGGTCAGTCGGCCTTCATTTTCAAAAGGATACGCATGATACAAATAGTTGGCAATAATCATGCCTAATAGTGAATCGCCCAAAAACTCCAGACGTTCATAATTATATTTGTGACTAACCGACCGGTGAGTCAGGGCAAGCTGCAACAACTCAGGCTGCTTGAACTGATAGCCGATACGGCTGGGTAAGCGAAAATCACTTACCTTAGAGTGACCTTTGATCAAAACTCTTCTCGAACTTTAGTACTAAATCAATATTAAGCAAGAAAGGTTTTCTCACTTCATAGCGGGTATTTACATGTAAACCCTGATCATTTGAAACTTGGGCAATATCTTTGAACTGCAAGTCATCAATATTGTTCATGTCCAAACGCTGATCCATCTGCTGGGTAAATTTTGCTGGCGTTATATCTGCTGGACTGTCTTTTAATAACTCTTCAATCTGGCTGTTAATCACACGGTTATCCCAATATGCTGGCCATATGGCTACTACAGCCTTTACCACCATTGCAAAGACAATAATCGCAAATAGAATTGTAATATAAGAAGTGCCTTGCTGAGCATTACGCATTGTTATTACCCACCCAAATGGTTAATCAATTTTACCGTTACGTGCAAAGCTTGGTATCTTGAAGCCGGGTTCCTTATGCATCCAGATATAAACTGCTCGACCGGCCAGATTTTCTTCAGGCACAAACCCCCAAAAGCGGCTGTCTGCACTCTGGTCACGGTTATCTCCCATAGCGAAATAATGACCTTCTGGAACTTTGACTTCCCAGTAAAGACCATCTTCACCCGAGTATTTTCCATTTTCAACATAGTTAATAAATGGAGCCTGACGCGCAACATTTACCCCTTCAAGCTCACGCATGGTAAAAGTATGTTTGCCCAAAGTTTCTTTATGATAGATCGAAGCTGGCGTGTCCTGAATATCCTTTTCACGGCTGAACTCAACCGGAACCTTTTTAACTGGCTGTCCATTAATACTCAGCTGTCCATGGTCATATACAATATGATCACCCGGCAAGCCGACTACACGTTTAATATAGCTAATACTTGGTTGCGGCGGATAACGGAATACCACCACATCACCACGTTCAGGTTCACCAATATCAATGAATTTTTTATTTATAATCGGCAGACGCATTCCATACTGATACTTGTTGACCAGAATAAAATCTCCGGTTTCCAAGGTTGGTACCATAGAGTCTGACGGAATATTAAAAGGTTCATAAAAGAAAGAGCGCAGTACAAGCACGATGGCTAGTACTGGCCAGAAGTCATAAGCCCAGGTAATGATAAAATTTTCATTGCCACGGCCCCTCGTTTTGCGTTGCTTGAAAACAAGTTTATCGAGCAGCCACACCAGGAAAAAAATGACAGTGACTGGAACGAGGATCAAGTTAAAATCAAAATCCATGAGCTAGATGACCTCTTATTATTATCTTTCTACTTTTAAGACTGCAAGGAACGCTTCCTGAGGGATTTCAACACTACCCACCTGCTTCATGCGTTTCTTACCTTCTTTCTGCTTAGACAGAAGTTTTTTCTTACGTGACACGTCACCACCATAACATTTCGCCAAGACGTTTTTACGCATGGCTTTTACAGTAGAACGGGCAATAATCTGTGCACCAATAGCTGCCTGAATCGCTACATCAAACATTTGACGCGGAATCAGATCTTTCATTTTTTCGACCAGAGCAATACCACGGTGACGCGCATCATTACGATGGCAGATCATTGCCAGAGCATCAACTTTCTCACCATTAATCAGCACATCTACTTTTACCAGTGAGGAGCTTTCAAAACGGACAAAGTTATAATCTAGTGATGCAAAACCACGTGAACAGGACTTTAAGCGGTCAAAAAAGTCCATGACGACTTCTGCCATTGGAATTTCAAAAGTAATAGAGACCTGATTACCCAAGAATTTCATGTCTTTTTGAACGCCACGACGCTCAATACACAGCGTCATAACATTACCCAGATATTCTTGTGGCACCAAGATATGACATTCTGCAATTGGCTCACGCAAATCTTCAACAGTAGAACCATCAGGCATTTTTGACGGGCTGTCGATATAAATCGTATCACCTGCTTTAGTTAATGCTTCATAAACTACTGTAGGGGCAGAAGTGATCAGGTCCAGATCATATTCGCGTTCCAGCCGTTCCTGAACGATTTCCATATGCAGCATTCCCAAGAAGCCGCAGCGGAAACCGAATCCTAACGCATCAGAACTTTCAGGTTCGAAAAATAGTGCCGAGTCATTAATCTGAAGCTTGTGCAATGCTTCACGGAAAGGCTCAAAATCACTGGCGTCAATCGGAAATAAACCCGCATATACCTGAGGTTTTACCTTTTTGAAGCCCGGCAGCGTACCTACTTCTGGCGTAGAGGCCAGAGTAATGGTATCACCAACAGGAGCGCCAAAAATATCTTTAATACCGGCAATAATAAAACCTACTTCGCCTGCTTCGAGCATTCCGGTTTCAGTATGTTTTGGATTAAAAATACCCACAGAGGTAATAATATGAGTCTGGCCTGTTGACTTCACCAGCATTTTATCGCCTTTGCGCACACGCCCCTGCTTGATGCGAACCAGGGAAACTACACCCAAATAATTATCAAACCATGAGTCAACAATCAGAGCCTGTAAAGGTGCATCACGGTCACCCTCTGGCACCGGAATAACCTCAACCAGTGTTTCCAGAACTTTATCCACACCCATACCGGTTTTTGCAGAGCAAGTCGGTGCATGAGTCGCTTCAATTCCGATAATTTCCTCAATCTCGTGAATGACGCGTTCAGGCTCAGCCTGTGGCAGGTCAATCTTGTTAAGAATTGGCAGAACTTCAAGGCCTTGTTCGATTGCGGTATAACAGTTGGCAACTGACTGTGCCTCAACACCCTGTGCTGCATCGACTACCAGTAGAGCACCTTCACAGGCTGCCAGTGACCGTGAGACTTCATAAGAAAAGTCAACGTGCCCTGGGGTATCAATAAAGTTGAGCTGATATTCCTGACCATTCGGATGCGTATAATAGAGTGTTACAGAAGCGGCTTTAATAGTAATACCGCGTTCACGTTCAAGCTCCATTGAGTCAAGCACTTGTGCCTGCATTTCACGGTCTTGCAATCCACCACACATTTGAATGAATCGATCTGCCAGGGTCGACTTGCCATGGTCAATATGCGCAATAATCGAAAAGTTACGAATGTTTTTGATATCAACAGATTTTTTAGCTTGCGCCATGGGCTACCTTGAAAAATGTATACGGCTATGTACAAAATTTAAGGTACATAGCAAAAGCTGTTTCGGGAAATTGCGAGCGATTATAACAGATGGAATTTTTAAAGTATCCATAAATCATGCGCTTTTGCTTTGAGCTGTAAATCAGCAAAATCTGGAAAAACCATATCGACCAATTTAGATTGTCGAGAAATCCATCGGGTTTATCTCTGCTGAAATTGGCTGGTAAGCCTGAGTAAAAGTGGGCGACATACGTTTTGGGCGACCCGTTGCTATTTCGATACATGCCCATTTGGTCTGACCGGTAAACAGCAGGGTTTGGTCTTGTGGACGGTAAAAAGCGTACTGACGGTATGAGTACAATGCATTAATATCATAGAGCCAGGTACGTAGAATCAGTTCCTCCCCTTCAAATGCAGCTTTACGGTATTGTACCTGATGCTCAACTGCGACCATGGCATGTTTAAGTTCCTGATACTGTTTCAGTCCCAGTCCAAGTGCCTCAATATGTGCTTCTGCCACCTGTTGCATCCAGGCGACATATACGACGTTGTTTACATGTCCCAAACTATCAATATGCTCTGGCTGAACCTGAATGTTTAAATCAAAAAATGTATTCACGTGCAATTTTTTCCTGTCTTGCATCAACTCACATAAAACATCTAGTGTAAAGGCATCATCCGGCTAATGGTACTTAAATAAAAAGCCATCCTGCAGGATGGCTTTAAACATTGGTATAGTTTGTTACTGGATTCGCAGGCCCAAGATAGCGCGTTGCCCCTGACGGATCAGCGCAACCCGGGCTACCGTATTCTTTTTCAGCTTACTTACTGCATTTACGAACTCATCGCTGTTTCGCACAGGCGTATTATTAATTTGAGTAATGATGTCTTCTGGCATCAAGCGGGATTGTGCTGCCAGCCCCCCTCGCATAACTTCCTGAATATATACTCCGCCCTCAATACCCAACTGCCTGCTTTCAGCCTCGGTCAGATTGCGAATAGCTATACCTAAAACAGGTCCTTTATTTTGTACAGGTGTATTGGTTTTTGCTGGCGTATTATCTGGTGCCGTAGTGAGCGTAGCAGTAATATTACTCAATTTCTCGTCACGTAATACCTGCAAGCGAATACTCTGATTTGGAGCCTGACGGTTGAGATAATTCAAAAGATCTGAAGTACGGGAGATCGCCATCCCGTTAATTTGCAAGATGATGTCACCAGCTTTTAGTCCTGCTCTGGCCGCTGGAGAATTTGGTGCGACCTGGGTAATAAGTGAACCTTCCGGTTTAGGCAATTTATACGCTTCTGCCAGATTACGGTCGATATCTTGCAGCATTACCCCCAGATAAGAGCGGATTACTTTACCATTACTCTTTAATTGCTCAGCGACATCCATTGCGACATCAATTGGTATGGAAAAAGACAGGCCCATATAGCCACCCGTTCCACTAAAAATACGTGAATTTACACCTACAACTTCACCACGCTGGTTAAATAGTGGCCCCCCAGAATTACCGGGATTAAGCGCAACATCTGTCTGAATGAATGGTACAGAGGTTTCTCCCATCATACTTCGGGATTTAGCACTGACAATTCCCGCTGACGCAGAATAATCAAAACCAAATGGCGAGCCAATTGCCAACACCGGTTCACCAACCTTGAGCTGGTCTACATTGCCAATTCGCAGAGCTGGAAAGCTTGAGCCATTAACTTTAAGTAAAGCCACATCGGTTCGTTCATCACTTCCAACTACAGTAGCATCAATTTCACGACGATCATTCAAGGTGATGCTGATACGTGAGGCATTTTCAACTACGTGATGATTGGTCAGCAGATAACCATCTTTACTAATAAAGAAGGCACTGCCGTAGCCGGTTTTTTCTTGCGGTACTTGCTGTTGCGGAATAATCACCTGATTGCCAAAAAAGCGGCGTAATAACTCCGGTACCTGCTGCTGTAACAGCTCTTCCTGTGTCATTTTCTTGACAACATTTACACTCACAACAGCCGGACTGACCTGCTCAACCAGATTAGAGAAATCGACTGTAGAAGCCGCCTGTGTCTGTACCGCTGCCATAGTAAAAACAGCAGCGTACATTCCTTTTTGTAATAAGCGATTTTTCATGAAGCACAACTCACATACTGCAGTTAAATGATAATTTTTTAGCTGAACGGTTTTTTAATTTTGATTAATAATATGTTTGATGAATAATTTAAAACAAGGTTTTAGCCAAAACGTTACAAAATTTAAATTTAATTGGAAATTCTGGTTAAACCTGAGCGTTTTAAGTCTTGCATTCTTAGGCAAAAAACGGTCTGATGATCGAATTTCTATCAAATAGCCGATGAATATGAGCAGTTTAAATACAACTCATCAGTTTGACGTCATTATTATAGGTAGCGGTGGAGCCGGATTAAGCCTGGCATTATCATTACCTCACCATTATAACATTGCTGTTTTAGCTAAAGCTCCCCTGACAGAAGCCAGCACATATTATGCACAGGGTGGCGTAGCCGCAGTTCTGGATGAAACTGACTCTATTCAACAGCATATTGATGACACCATGATTGCAGGCGCCCAGTTATGCGAGCTGGACGCGGTTAAACATACTGTAGAAGGTGGTAAACCTTCAGTCGATTTTCTGCTCAAACATGGCGTACAGTTTACGCTGGATGATGCCGAACAACTGCATCTTACCCGTGAAGGCGGACACTCTCAGCGCCGGATTATTCATGCTGCCGATGCAACCGGCAAAGCGATTTCAACGACACTGGTGCAGCGTGCCCGAGAACAGAAAAATCTGACCATATTTGAAAACTATATTGCAATTGACCTGATTACTACCGAAAAATTAGGAATAGATGAGCAAAAAAATCGGGCCGTCGGCCTTTACGCACTTAATGAAAAGACTGGCAAAGTCCATACTTTTTTAGCCCCATTTACCGCACTGGCCTGCGGAGGAGCTATGAAAGCCTACCTGTATACATCTAACCCTGATATTGCAACCGGTGACGGAATTGCCATGGCGTACCGTGCTGGCTGCCGTGTGGCCAATATGGAATTCAACCAGTTCCATCCAACCTGTCTGTATCACCCTCAAGCCCGCTCTTTCCTGATTACAGAAGCCATGCGTGGTGAAGGTGCTTATTTGCGTCTGCCAGAGGGTGAACGTTTTATGCTGCGTTTTGATGAGCGTGCCGAGTTGGCCCCTCGAGACATTGTGGCTCGTGCCATAGATTTTGAAATCAAGCGGCTGGGTATTCGTCATGTGTGGCTGGACATTACCCATAAACCGGCTGAATTTGTAAAAGAACACTTCCCGACCTTATATACCCGTCTGCTTGAACTGGGTATTGATATTACCAAAGATATGATTCCCGTGGTGCCAGCTGCGCATTATACTTGCGGCGGCGTGATTGTGGATGAGTATAGCCAGACCGATATTTCTGGCCTATATGCCATTGGGGAAACCTCCTATACCGGTCTGCATGGTGCGAACCGAATGGCAAGTAACTCCCTGCTAGAGTGTTTTGTTTATGGCATGAGTGCAGCCCAGCATATCCAGAGCCAGTTTAACCCTGAAGTTAGCTTGCCTGCTGTGCCTGAATGGGACGACTCGCAGGTTACCGATGCAGACGAAGATGTTGTAATACTGCAAAACTGGGACGAACTGCGTCAGACCATGTGGAATTACGTTGGTATTGTCCGTACCAGTAAACGCCTCAAGCGTGCATTGCATCGAATTGAGATGCTTAAACGGGAAATCACTGAATATTATGAAGATTATCAGGTCAGTAAAAACCTGATTGAGCTGCGTAATCTGGTACTGGTTTCCGAGATGATTGTACGCTGCGCGATGGAACGTAAAGAATCGCGTGGTTTGCACTATACGCTGGATTATCCGGAGCTGGCGCCTGAACTTCGAAAAACCATCCTAATGCCACCAGATTTCAAAGTTAGTCAACCGCGGGTTAATGAGGAAGTCGAACCAGCACTTGGTTAATCCAATCCTTTTCTAAAACTGGCCTTTAATTCAGGCCAGTTTTCCAATCTGTTCCAACGCCTGTTCAAGTACCTTTTCTGGTGCTTGTGTAGCATCAAGGCGCTTAATCCGTTCCGGATGTTGTTGCCATAATCTAGTGTAACCTGCGCGCACTTTTTCAAAAAAACTGACCTTTTCTTGTTCAAAACGGTCTAGTGCACCACGCTCACGGGCACGAGACATTCCCAGCTCAACCGGTGCATCTAGCCATAATGTAATATCTGGCATACGAGAAACAAAAGACTGGTTGAGAAGCGCCAGTTTATTTTCATTCAGACCACGTCCAGCACATTGATAGGCAAAACTGGCATCGGTAAAACGGTCACACAAAACCGTTTTACCGGCCTGAAGCGCAGGTAAAATGACCTGTTGTAAATGTTGGGCTCTTGCTGCATACATCAGCAGAAGCTCGGTATCATCACTCATCTTTTCATCATGACTAACAGAGAGTAATAGTGCACGAATCTGTTCAGCTAAAGATGTTCCACCCGGTTCACGAGTGAGTATGATCTCGGCACCCTTTTGCTCATAATGTGCATAAATTTCACGGATTAGAGTAGTTTTTCCTACGCCTTCTGTACCTTCGAAACTGATAAACATCCTACGCTCCTAATTTTTAGCTCGAAGTACAGATAGATATTGCTGTACTGCACGGTTATGTTCTTCGAGGCTGGCGCTAAATTTGTGCCCCCCATTGCCGGTGGCAACAAAGTAAATATTATTTGAGTTATCCGGATGCATTGCTGCCTCAATTGCTTTTTTACTTGGCAAAGCTATTGGCGTTGGCGGCAAGCCAGAAATTGTATAGGTATTATAAGGCGTTGGTGTACGCAGATCCTTTCGGGTAATATTACCTCTATAGTTATCCCCCATACCATAAATTACGGTCGGGTCAGTCTGTAAGCGCATTCCCATTTTCAGGCGGCGCACAAACACTCCGGAAACCTGTTGCAGTTCACTATCAATGCTGGTCTCTTTTTCAATAATAGAAGCCATGATCAGTGCTTCATATTTATCTTTATACGGTAGACCACTGGCCCGGTTTTGCCATGCCTCATCCAGTGCTTTCATCTGGCGTGTATAGAGATGGGTTAGAATCTTGCGGTCGGTTTCACCTTTTGCAAAGAAGTAAGTGTCTGGTGAAAATAGCCCTTCCGGATGGCTGTAAGGAATATTCAATTCCTTTAATAGCTGCTGTTCTGGTAAATGAGTAATAGTATGAGTAACCAGCTGGTCTTTTTTCAGATTTTCAAGTAACTGCTTAAAGGTCGTGCCTTCAATCACTAAAATCCGGTTCATCTGGGCATTTTCAGCGTTCGAGATCAGTTCAAGTACTTGCCGAACACTCATGCCTTTTTGGATTTCATATACACCAGCCTTTAATGTGTCATGGATGACCAGTTTCTGGTAAAGCTTTAAAATAATTGGAAAACTGATTTTGTCGTCTTCAGCCAGCCGGTCAATAAAGCCTGAATAGGTGTCTCCCGGATTAATTGCCAGCATTTGTTTTGGCCCATTTACCGGATAATTTTTAAACAGGCTTGACCAGAGCAACACCAAGCCAAGTATGAACAGGCCTGCAATAATCGTCAGTACAGCAGGGAACGTAGGTTTAGCATTCTTTTTTTTCGGAGTTGAGTGAGGTTTCGGCATAAACTAGCTAATCTGATCCAGTTGCAAAATACGGAATAAATCCAGACAAGGCTGGGAATCCAGGCTCCGCTGTCCAAGTTGAGTAACAATTTTCATGGGACTTAATGCATTACAGAAGAACAGGCTCTGAAAATGCCCAATATTTTCCATGTCGATGAAACGCTGCTCGCAGACGATATTTTCCCGCTGCATGCGTGACAGGATTGTCGCCCGCATCACACCGTGGATGCCATTATAGCGAAGTTCCGGTGTAAACCATGTATTGTTTTGAAAAACGAAGCAATTACTGCTCACGCCTTCAACAACACTTCCCTGCACATCGGTGACCAGTGCCTCATCCCAACCCTGCATTTCGGCTTCCTTTTTAAGTAGCACCTGCTCCAGACGATTCAAAGATTTAATACCTACCAGACTCGGCATACATAAACCCATAGCCTGATTCAGCACACCACTTCGGATCAGCTGCGGTCTAATCACTTCACTGGCTTTAGGATAAAACAGTATATAAATATCGGCCGGATGTTCAGGCAAACTATAACCCCGCTGCCCCGTCCCGCGACTGATCAGTATTTTTAACGTACCATTCAATACCGGATAATGATTTTGTAGCTGTTCAAGCGTTTTATCAATCAGGTCAAAATCAGCATCAAGATATAGACGCTCACAACTGTTCCTCAGCCGAGCCCAATGTAAATCTTGCAGCTCTATCTGGTTATTCCGCAGCCGGGCTGTCGTAAAACAGCCATCTCCATACTGAAAAGCCCGGTCTTCAATAGGAACATTTTCTATTTTCTTAGCATTCTTGAAAAACAGCATCGATATGAAGTATCCAGTTGATTCTGCAACTTAGTTTAGAAACAGAAGTATATTTTCTTTTTCTTTATTTTTCATAATGAATTCGTTTTTTATTATTTTTTATGGATAAAGACTAGCGCTATTCTGCTTTCATGTTTTTATGCTTATGCAAAATATTGGGGATAAAATATGAAATTTTCAAAAGTAAAAATTGGAATAATTGCAGCATTACTTTCGGCCTCTACTGCAAGCTTTGCAGCTAAAGATTTTCTCAATGTGTCTTATGATCCAACGCGTGAGCTTTATGATCAGGTAAATAAGCAGTTTGGTGCTTACTGGAAACAACGTACCGGTCAAGACCTGAATTTACGCCAGTCTCATGGCGGTTCAGGTAAGCAGGCACGCTCGGTGATTGATGGACTGGAAGCTGATGTGGTGACTTTGGCACTTGCTGCTGATATCGATGTAATTGCTGAAAAAGCAAAATTATTACCTGCTGACTGGCAGAAAAAATTACCACAGAATTCCACTCCTTATACTTCAACTATTGTATTTCTGGTACGTAAAGGTAATCCGAAGGGAATAAAAGACTGGGGTGACCTGGTAAAACCGGGAGTAGGAATTATTACTCCGAACCCTAAAACATCTGGAGGCGCGCGCTGGAATTATCTGGCAGCCTGGGCATGGGCAAAGCACCAGCCAGGGGGTAATGATGCCAAGGCACAGGAGTTTGTTCGCCAGATTTATAAAAATACCAAAGTGCTTGACTCTGGCGCACGTGGAGCCACTACAACGTTTGCTGAACGTGGTATTGGTGATGTGCTACTGGCTTGGGAAAACGAAGCCTTTCTGGCAGTACGTGAACAGCCTGGCAAGTTTGAAATTATTACGCCCTCTTTATCTATTCTGGCTGAACCGCCTGTAGCGATTGTAGAAAAAAATGCAGCCAAAAAAGGGAATCTGAATGTTGCAAAAGGTTATCTGAACTTCTTGTATTCACCTTATGCACAGGATCTGGTTGCCCGTAATTATTACCGACCACGTAATGAGGCAGTCCTGAAAAAATATAGTAGTACTTTTAAACCGCTGAAGCTGGTCACAATTGATCAGGAATTTGGTGGCTGGAATAAGGTACAAAAGCAGCATTTCGAAAATGGCGGTGTATTTGACCAGATTGTAAAAATCAATAACAGTCAAAAGTAGAGTTCTGTGTAAACCGGGGGATCAGACATGAGTTCAATACATACAGTAATTGTACCGGGCGTAGGTGGCAGTGAATATGAACACTGGCAATCCTGGTTACAAAGACAGCTCAGGTCCTGTTCCCGTGTACAGCAAACAGACTGGAATATGCCAATACTTCAGGAATGGATTGCCCAGTTTGTGAAAACTGTAAGTTTACATCAGGAATCTCTCCAGATTGTAGCGCATAGCTTTGGCTGTCTGACCAGCGTCGCCGCACTTGCCGAATATCCCGACCTGGCACACAGAATCAAAAATCTGGTACTGGTCGCTCCAGCTAATCCTGAACGTTTTGGTGAGGCCGGTTTTGCACGGAACAGTCAATATAACTATGCAGAATATTTTCAAAATCTAAAAATCCGTGTCCCGGCCCAGCTAATCATCAGTGACAATGATCCGTGGTTTAAGCTTGAAGATGCCCAGTTTTTTGCTAATGCCTGGAATCTAAAACCAGTTAGCTTGGGTAAAGTAGGTCATATTAATGTAGCTTCCGGCTTCGGGCCTTTTCCGGAGATTTTCGATTTTTTAATTGCAGAGAAAAATAGCTTAAATATCAATATTACTGATAACACTGAGTTGTTTTTCAGATTTGCAATTTAAAGGCTCATGAATATGCTTGAGCAGTTTTTTCAGTTTTATTTCACCTACTTATTTTAAGTGGGCATACTCTCTTTTGAGGAGTTAACATGTTGCAGCGTTCCCGAGTGCTGCCAGGATTTGGTCTTTCTTTAGGCTTTACCCTTGCTTATCTGTCTTTAATTGTTCTGATCCCTCTTTCTGCGGTATTTATCAAGTCGCTAGGTATTGGCTGGGATGGTTTATGGGAAATTCTGAGTTCAGAGCGTATTTTAAAATCTCTGCAGCTCAGTTTTACGACTGCATTGCTGGCCGCTTTTATTAATGTTGTTTTTGGATTACTACTGGCTTGGTGTCTGGTACGTTACAGTTTTCCAGGAAAACGGCTGGTAGATGCCTTGATCGATCTGCCTTTTGCGCTACCTACTGCAGTTGCAGGTATTGCCTTAACTTCTCTTTATGCACCCACTGGCTGGATTGGACAGTATTTGGAGCCTTTAGGCATTCAGGTCGCTTATACCCCTATCGGAATTACACTGGCACTGATTTTCATTGGTCTACCTTTTGTCGTGCGCACGGTACAACCAGTTTTAAGCGATGTAGAAACTGAACTGGAAGAAGCGGCTTCTGCATTAGGTGCAACCCGTTTTCAGACTATTACTAAAATTATCTTACCTATTCTATTTCCAGCTCTTTTAACCGGTTTTGCACTTGCTTTTGCTCGGGGAGTGGGCGAATACGGTTCTGTAATTTTTATTGCAGGCAATCAGCCTTTTGAAACCGAGATTGCTCCCCTTATGATTATTTCACGGCTGGAAGAGTATGATTATGCGGCTGCGACCACTATTGCTGTGGTTATGCTCTTAATTTCATTTGCGATTTTATTTCTGATTAATCTGTTGCAGGCCTGGGCCAGCCGTCGTACCGGGAGAACCGCAAGATGAGTTTAACCACCAATAGTAATGCACTGGCAGAAAAACTGCAGTCACGCGATGCGACCAGGGAAGCAGCTTGGGTACGCTATCTATTACTCACTATCGGTCTGCTATTTTTTCTAAGCTGTCTGGTTCTTCCTCTTATTCTGGTATTCGTTGAAGCTTTTAAGCAGGGTGTCGGGGTTTACTTTCAGGCGCTGGTCCATCCGGATACTTTATCTGCAGTCAAACTGACTTTATTGACAGCAGCGATTGCAGTACCTCTTAATGTAGTCTTTGGCGTAGCTGCTGCATGGTGTGTAGCCAAATTTAACTTTAGAGGCAAGTCTATTCTGACCACCATTATTGATCTGCCCTTTTCGGTTTCGCCTGTTATTGCCGGTATGATGCTGGTCCTAATTTTTGGATCTCAAGGCTGGCTGGGAGAATGGCTGATAGATAACGATATTAAAATTTTGTATGCCACTCCTGCGATTGTTTTAGCCACAATATTTATTACTGTGCCATTTGTAGCACGTGAACTGATTCCATTAATGGAATCACAAGGTAATGAAGAGGAAGAAGCTGCAATTGTACTGGGTGCGTCTGGCTGGCAGACCTTCTGGAAAGTGACTTTACCCAATATTAAATGGGGTCTGCTTTATGGCGTAATTTTATGTAATGCACGAGCTATGGGTGAATTTGGCGCAGTTTCAGTTGTATCTGGTCACATCCGTGGGGAAACCAATACATTACCCCTGCATGTCGAAATTCTTTATAACGAATATACCTTCAGTGCCGCTTTTGCTGTGTCATCACTACTGGCATTACTGGCAATTGTGACATTAATCCTGAAAACCTGGGTAGAACTCGGGCAGGAAAAACAAGCTAAGCGTAATGATGATTCAGCCTCTTCTTAAGGAATGCCCCCATGAGTATTCAAGTTAAAAATATTGAAAAACACTTTGGTGCATTCCATGCACTAAAAAATATTTCACTCGATTTTCCTGAAGGTCAACTGGTTGCCCTGCTTGGCCCTTCAGGTTGTGGTAAAACGACTTTACTCCGGATTATTGCCGGTCTTGAATCGGCAGACGGCGGACAGGTTCTGCTAGAAGGTAGCGATGCGACTGATGTACATGTTCGTGAACGTCAGGTAGGTTTTGTATTTCAGCATTATGCGCTATTTAGACATATGAGCGTATTTGACAATATTGCTTTTGGCTTGCGTGTACGTCCCCGCAGTACTCGACCATCGGAAGCTGAAATTAAAAAACGGGTAACCCGCCTGTTAGATCTGGTGCAATTAGGATTTCTGGCAGATCGTTATCCAGCCCAACTTTCAGGTGGACAACGTCAGCGTATTGCTTTAGCGCGTGCGCTTGCAGTAGAACCGCGAGTTTTATTATTAGATGAGCCTTTCGGTGCGCTTGACGCGAAAGTTCGTAAAGAGTTACGTCGCTGGTTACGAACTTTACATGACGAACTTCATATCACTTCCATCTTTGTTACCCATGATCAGGAAGAAGCGCTTGAAGTTGCTGATCAAATCGTGGTGATGAATAAAGGTAATATTGAACAGATTGGTTCACCTCGGGAAGTCTATGAGAAACCAGCTACGCCATTCGTATTTGACTTCTTGGGTCAGGCCAACCGTTTTGAAGGACAATATCAGCAAGGCATTATCCAGATCGGACAAGACCGTATCCAACTTCCTCATAGTGTAGAAGTTGCACAGGGAAAAGTGGTTGCATTTGCACGTCCTGATGAATTACGTATTCACGCTCAACCGCAAGATAATACAATTCAGGCAACATTTCTGCGTGAAATCTGGATTGCTGGTAATGTTGTAGCAGAATTACAGGACCGCAATGGTAATCTGATTGAAATCACGCTTTCACCAGAAGAAGTAAAACAGCATCAGTTCAGGGCACAGCAGAATGTATGGATCAGTGCTTCTGCCCTACACCTGTTTGAAGATCAGGTCGCGTAAATATAATAAAGGGGCTGTATATGCCCCACTCTTTTTTGAGGTAATCCAGATGAACTTTCAGCAACTTAGAATTATTCGGGAAACGGTAAGACAGAATTTCAACCTGACTGAAGCCTCAGCGGCACTCTATACATCACAGTCAGGTGTTAGCAAACACATTAAAGATCTTGAAGATGAACTGGGGGTACAGCTTTTTATTCGTAAAGGTAAGCGTCTGCTAGGTCTGACAGAACCTGGCCAATCTCTTTTAAATATTGTTGAACGTATGCTGGTCGATGCAGAAAATATCAAGCGGTTAGCTGATGATTTCAACAAAGTTGATGAAGGTACACTTACCATTGCTACCACTCATACCCAAGCGCGTTATGTACTTCCACCGATTGTTAACCAGTTTAAAAAAGCTTTTCCCAAAGTTCATCTCATCCTGCAACAAGCCAGTCCGGTAGAGATTTCAGAAATGCTCTTACAGGGGGAAGCTGATATTGGCATTGCTACAGAATCATTGACAACAGAAGAAAATCTGGCCAGTGTTCCATATTATACATGGGAACATAGCATTATTACTCCACAGCATCATCCCTTAACCCAACTGGAAAATATTCGTCTAGAAGATCTGGCTAACTATCCAATCATTACTTATCATGGCGGTTTTACTGGACGCTCTAAAATTGACAAGGCTTTTGAAGCAGCCAATATTGAAGTTGATATAGTAATGTCTGCACTTGATGCAGATGTTATTAAAACTTATGTAGAACTCGGTATGGGGGTAGGCATCGTTAATAACGTCGCTTATGATGCAGAGCGCGACTATCGCTTGAAACAGATTCAAACTGATATTTTTGGTTTAAATACCACTTGGTTAGCAGTTCGTAAGGGACATTTGTTACGTGGTTATGGTTACGAGTTTATTTCGTTGTGTTCACCTGAAGCTGACATAAAAGCACTCAAGAAAGTGGCCTATCCAGAAGAGTAAGTTTTTAAGCAATTTTTAAATTTGATTGAATAATTATAAAAGCAATAAAAAAACGGACCTTAGTCCGTTTTTTTATTGCTGACTGGATTAGAAGCGGAAGCTTACACCCAGTTTAGCTACTGGTAACCATTCATATTTGTTATCATTTTCAATATCACGTTCTTCACGTTCAACTGCTGTAGCAAAGTCAGTACCAGGCTCAGTAGTGATAGCTGTACCAGAAGCTGTCAAGTTGACATTTGGGTTACCATTATAAAATGCACCGATTTCACCAAATACGCCCCAACGGTTAGTAATCGCTGGAGAGAAACCAATCCCTACATACGGTGCTAAATTATTTTTATAAGAAAGTTGACCATTAATACGGGCACCGTCAGCTCCTGCACGGAATTCAGTACCATTTACACTAAATTTTTCATCAGCACCTACACGACGATCCAAATCATAATCATTATCTACATAAGCTACCCCAGCAGCCATATAGAACCAGTTTGCCCAAGGACGAATCTCAGCATTTAAGTAAACATTATTGTTATCCATATCGATGTCATAATCTGAACCATTTACAGATAAGTCATCTGACCAAGAGATATCTCCACCGTTGTAACCTAAAGTTACACCAACATACGGATTGGCATTATATGAAATCGCGCCACCGTAACCAGTAGTACCAACTTCTGCACGTACTGAAGCAGGTTTAAAGAAAGAGAAAGTTGAAACCCCTTCTTCAGTGACAATTATTTCATCAGCTGCCAATGCAGAACCTGCAAAAGCGGTTAAAACAGTAGCGGTCGCTAAAACTCTTAAAGCTTTCATTATTAATCTCCTCAGAAGAGTTTGTTTTTTAATCTATAATTGTTTCGTGTCTTGTATGTTAGATAAAACCTAAGTGGGTTTTTAGACACAAATTACGTGGTTTCTGTTATTTTTTGATACATTTAACGTTTTTTCTTGTTTTTACATGTTTTTTTGTAAAAATATTTCCAAAAAGCTTCATATTTACTTTACTCGTACCAGAGACCTTTATAGATGAAAAGTTTGCTAGTTTTTGGCTGTTTTTATACACAAATAGTGTAAACTCTCATAAATTTTTTCAGGAAGGAATATCATGACTCAGCTTTCAACTATTATTGAGCAGGCCTTTGAAAACCGCGCCAACTTTACCGCAGCAGATTGTCCCTCAGAAGTGCGTCAAGCTGTAGAAGAAGCCATTAAAGGTCTGGATAACGGTACACTGCGAGTAGCTGAAAAAATTGATGGTGAATGGATTGTTCATCAATGGCTGAAGAAAACGGTCTTATTATCTTTTAAATTAAATGATAATAAGCCAATCGAATCATGTGACCTACGTTTTTATGATAAAGTCGAGACCAAATTTTCTGGCTGGACTGAAGAGCAGTTTAAAGAAGCCGGCGTACGTGTAGTACCACCTGCTGTAGCTCGCCGTGGTAGTTTTCAAGCTAAGAATGTGGTTCTTATGCCTTCTTATGTGAATATTGGTGCCTATGTTGATGAAGGCACAATGGTGGATACATGGGCAACTGTAGGTTCATGCGCACAGATCGGTAAAAATGTTCACTTGTCGGGTGGTGTTGGTATCGGTGGTGTACTTGAACCGCTTCAGGCCAACCCGACTATCATTGAAGATAACTGTTTTATCGGTGCACGTTCTGAAATTGTTGAAGGTGTTATTGTTGAAGAAGGTTCTGTCATTTCAATGGGCGTTTACATCGGCCAATCTACCAAGATTTATGACCGTGAAACTGGCGAAATCCATTATGGCCGTGTTCCTGCAGGTTCAGTTGTTGTACCAGGGAACTTGCCATCTAAAGATGGAACATACAGCCTTTATGCTGCAATTATCGTGAAAAAGGTAGATGCTCAGACACGAGCTAAAACCAGTCTAAATGACCTGCTTCGCGCTGACTAATTTTCTGTCTGTTTAAAGGTCTCTACGGTCATGCCTGATCGTAGAGATTTTTGTTTTTTATAGAAGGTGATATTGGGCTATGAATCCCTTACGTTCTTCCGTTATTCCAGTGTCTGATCCGGCAGCTGGTTTACGTATTACGGAGATTTTTTATTCGTTGCAGGGAGAAGCAAACGCTGCGGGGTTACCAACAGTATTTATTCGTCTGACTGGCTGCCCTTTACGTTGTACCTATTGCGATACGACCTACTCTTTTGAAGGAGGGGTACGTCAGTCACTTGAAGAAATCATTGCAACTGCCCGAAGTTATAATACACCTTACATCTGTGTAACCGGCGGAGAACCGCTGGCACAACCGAATTGTCTGGTTTTACTACAACGTTTATGTGATTTAGGACATAAGGTTTCTTTAGAAACCAGTGGTGCACTCGATGTATCTAAAGTTGATCCACGCGTATCAAAAGTTCTAGACTTAAAAACTCCAAGTTCTGGAGAAGTTATACGTAACTTAATGTCAAATCTAGAATTTCTGACTTCAAATGATCAAATCAAGTTTGTTATCTGTAACCGTGATGATTATCAATGGGCCAAAGAGCAGCTTGCGCTGTACTCCCTAGAACAGAAAGTCAGTACAGTCTGGTTCTCTCCTGCGTTTGCAGTGGAAAAAGGTGCAGCCCAATTACCTAAACTGGCTCGTGAATTAGCACAGTGGATTCTAGATGACCAGCTTCCCGTTCGCTTTCAGTTACAACTACACAAGCTACTTTGGAATGATGAAACTGGCCGTTAATCACGGTACAGAAAGATTGGAGAAACAATATATGCGCTCGCGTGCAATTGTCTTATTATCTGGTGGATTAGATTCAACAACCTGTCTGGCTTGGGCACAGGCACGTTATGAGTGTATCGCTATTAGCTTTATGTATGGTCAGCGTTCAACTACTGAACTGGATGCAGCTAAAGCACTTACTCAGCGTGCCGGCGTAGAACATCGCGTTATTAATATTGACCTGGGCAATCTGGGTGGTTCGGCACTGACAGATCATAATATTGATGTCCCTGTACAGGAACAGTCAGGCATACCCGTAACTTATGTTCCTGCCCGTAACACCATCTTCTTGTCTTATGCCTTGGCAGCTGCAGAAGTATTTGATGCAGAGGCTATAGTAATCGGGATTAATGCCGTAGATTATTCAGGTTATCCGGATTGTCGTCCTGAGTTTATTGAAGCATTTGCCAATATGGCGCGCTTGGCCACTAAAGTGGGAGTAGAAGGCAAACCTTTAAAATTTGAAACACCCCTGTTACATTTATCTAAAGCGAATATTATACGTTTGGGCATTGAACATGGCGTAGACTATAGCCAGACGGTTTCCTGCTATCAGGCAGATGACCAAGGACGTGCTTGTGGACAATGTGATAGCTGCCGACTTCGTAAACAAGGTTTCCAAGAAGCAGGTATTGAAGACCCTACACGTTATATACCGTAATCACCAGGTACAATTTATGAAGAACTTAGCATCAAAACTTTTCCTTTCCTCCCTGTTCTCAGCAGCTACTCTGTTAACAGTAAATACCCATGCTGCAGAAGCAAATCCTCTTCAGCAGGCTTATAAAAGCACAAATGTTAAATCTGCCCTAATCAATGTTTGTAAAACAGAAACAGGTAAAAGCAAGAAACTCTCTGCTGCTGAAGTAAGCAAATACTGTACCTGTGCTGTAGAAGCAGATGGTAAATTGACCAATGCTCAAAAATGGGAAATCCAGAGCACAATTAACCAGAAGAAAAGCCCAAGCAGTTTAGCTTTTGTTCAAAAACAAAATAGTGATTTACAAGCATGCTTCGGTCCACAGTTAACTTCAAAACTGCAAAACCTGACCCAAGAAGCCATGAAATCAGCGCAGGCAAAAAAATAATTGCCTTATTATTTTGCTAGCCACATTCGTGGCTAGTTTTTGGAGAAAACCATGAGTACTGAAGATATTAAATTACCTGACCACGTATTCCCAACCGCAAATGGTGAGATCAACTTATCTGAAGTGCCATCTGCATGGTTGGTTCTCTATTTCTATCCTAAAGATTCTACACCCGGCTGTACTACTCAGGCCCTTGAGTTTACTGAATTAAAAGATCAGTTTGATGCTATGGGCGCTACTGTCGTGGGTATCTCTCGTGATTCAGTCAAATCTCACCAGAATTTTACCAATAAGCAGGAACTGCAAATTGAACTAGTCAGTGATGCAGATGAAATCCTGTGCAAACATTTTGATGTCATTAAAGAAAAAAATATGTATGGCAAAAAAGTTATGGGTATCGAGCGTTCTACCTTCCTGTTCCATAACAACCAGCTAATGAAGAGTTACCGTAAAGTCACCGCAGCTGGTCATGCTGCTCAAGTATTAGATGATATCCGCACAATGAGTGAAGTGGAATAAACCATAAAAACTCTAATAGCAAGCCGGCACTTTAGCCGGCATTTTTATAGATCTGTGGTGTTCAGTCTTACTTGATTTCTTTAAGAAAGGTGTGAAGCAGACTACAGGTGTGTTTTCAAGTTTAACCGGTTCGACATATAAACTCTCTAATATCGCTAAATTATCTAAAGGTTTTAATCTTCATTACTGTATATTGCTATAGTCCTGCTCTTTATATTTTTGCTGTAGCTGACGGTACACCAGACCATGCTGGAAATTCTTCAAAAAATTTTGTGAACCCGCCGGGAAAGCTTCTGTTTTAATTATACCCTGATAATAGGCTTCGCGCAGTGGCGTCGCAGAAATGGCACCTTCCAGACTCTCCAGTTCAACCATCGTCCATTCTGGAAATAGTTTCAGATAATATGATGATGCATCTTTAAAATGGCCGATCAGACCAATTTTAGAGCCAGTTTGAACCACCTGATTAACTAAAGCTTTAACCTGCTTTACCCATTTTTCATCATTGTAGACATCAATGACATGAACAAAAATAATTCGCTTCTGATCTTCTGGTGAAAAGTTGGACAATATCATTTCTTCACGTTCAGAAGCTGTGAATGGATTTTTGAGATTCCGTTCATTTTGAGCTGAACCCAAAGCCAGAATCACATACTGACTTTGACTTAAGGCAACCTGTACCGTCTGCAAATGTGCATAATGAAAAGGCTGAAAACGCCCGATGAAGACAAGATAATCAAAAGTATATGACATAAGTTCTGAGCTTTAATGACTCATCAGTTGCATTTTCAAAAAAGATATGCGACATAATAAGCCATAATAAAATCATGATTTAAAGCATGGATAGTACGATGACATTAAGCTGTATACAACAACCACATCAACATTTAAAAGCAAAACTGGATCACGGAATTCTTACGCTGGCTATTGACCGGCCTGAAGCCAAGAATGCCTTATATGGTGAGCTTTATTTATGGATTGCTCAGGCACTTGATGAAGCAGATATTTCTAGTGATGTACGTGTAGTAATATTTCGTGGCTTAAATGATGACTTTACTGCAGGAAATGACATGAAAGATTTCATGCAATTTACCCAGCAGCCTTTACAGGATAAAGCAGGCAATATGCCCCCTTTTGTCTTGCTTAAATCAGCAGCAAAATTTTCAAAGCCTTTAATTGTAGCGGTTAATGGGGTAGCTATTGGTATAGGAGTAACTATACTGTTGCATGCCGATCTGGTCTACAGTGATGATGATGCTATTTTCCAGATTCCATTTGTAAGTTTAGGTCTTTCTCCAGAAGGCGCAGCAAGCCAGCTTCTTGTTAAGCAAGCAGGCTACCATCGTGCTGCTGAACTGCTGTTTAGTGCTAAAAAATTCACAGCAAAAACTGCCGAACAGGTAGGCTTGGTCAATCGTGTGATTAAGGATGACATCTATGAAGATGCCAAAATTATTAACTTGATTATTGAAAATGATGTTTATGATTATGCTCACAAAGCTGCCGAATATCTGACCCAGTTACCGCTTGCCTCCCTTAAACAGACTAAAGCGCTAATGAAAAAAGATTTAGCTAATATTATTGAGTGCATTGATGAAGAAGCTGAAATTTTTATGCAGCGCGTTAAATCTCCTGAAATGATGGAAGCTGTACAGGCTTTTATGCAAAAACGTAAACCTGACTTTACACAGTTCAATTAAGTTTTATGCTCAAATCTGGATACATGAGATGTGTCCAGATTTTTTGTTGTCTATACTCCTCTGTCTCTGAGGATTTTCTCTAAATCTTCCTATTGAACTGTTTAATTATGCCAAATACTGAAAATTATACCCAAGACAGTGAACAGCCAGAAAAGAAACGTTACTATGAACCTGCACCTCAGGATATTAACGTTGAGCAGTTCAAAAAAGTTGTAGAAAGTCGCCGTTCAGTACGCAAGTTTACTGACAAGCCCATTCCAGAAGATGTGCTGGATGCATGTCTGGATTTAGCCTTACTGGCACCCAATTCATCCAACCTGCAACCATGGACTTTTTACGTAGTTCAAGATCCTGATAAAAAACAGCAGCTGATAAAAGCCTGTATGAGCCAGCTCGCTGCCAAAACTGCATCTGAACTGATTGTCTGTGTTGCACGTACAGACCGCATTGATGAAATGGCAAAACGTAATGTCAATGAATTTCCTTTTCCAGAAGCGCCGCCAGCAATCAAGAAATACTACAAGTATATTCCGTATAACTATAAAACGGGCTATTTGAATGCTTTTGGCAACTTTAAGAAAGTTGCTTTTAAAGTGGCGCGCAGTCTGGATAAGCAGATGCCAGTCTCTGCATTTAGTCCTGCAGATGCCAAACTCTGGGCAAGCAAGACCACAGCGCTGGCATGTGAAAATCTGGTACTGGCTTTACGTGCCTACAGTTTTGACAGTTGCATGATGGAAGGTTTTGATGAGCCGATGGTACGCCAGATTTTGGAACTAAATGACCAGCAATATCCAATCATGGTGATTGCTGCAGGTGAACGGGCCAAAGATGGTGTATTCTTTCCACAGTACCGTTTTGATCGCAAACTTTTTATACAAAAAGTTTAAAAAGTTTTCATGAGCGTCATCGAGTACAAGTAAGTAAAATAGGTTTTCTTGCTTCTGCTTACTTTATTAATAAAAGTAAGCAGACAAGTATAAACAAGTTATTTTGTATAGAGCGGTAAGTAGGCTAAGGTAATAGATTTTAAAAGGAAATTTTTCTTAAAATAAAACCTGCTTCAATCGCCTATTACAGCTTTAGCTTGTTCATAAAAGATGCTGAAAACAGCTCTGCTATTGTATGTTGAGAAGTTGAATAAACTCGAATGCTGGTTCTTCATAAGGATGGCTGTTCTTTAGCGCCCGAGCAACAGCAGCAGCTTTTTCTTCAGGTACAATTGATTCTACCCGCCATTCCTCTACTTGTTCAATTTTTCCGACCTGACCAATATGTGGGTCCGCTCCTTGCATTGGTCTAAACTGCCCAATTCCCTTTACCTGCCATACACAATGTTCATAATCTCCTATTCCTCCTGCTCCGGCGGCAAAGATTGCTTGTTTGGTAGAATCCAGATACTCATCAGGAACGAAGTAAATCAGCTTTAACATAGAACCTCCTTTTTGTTATCTCTATCTTTAATATCGTATAGCCAACGTTATTGTCACTAGGCAAGCTGAATAAATTACCGAATAGTAAAAAAATTCATGACAATCTCAGGATTATTTTATGGCAACAGTACTAATTACAGGTGCGGGCACTGGCTTTGGTAAAGGCGCAGCATTTCTCTTGGCAAAGAATTATCAAGTGATTGCAGGTGTCGAGATTGCAGCACAGATTTTTAGTCTGGAACAGGAAGCTAAGGCTCAGGGACTTGATAATATTCGCTTTGAAAAGCTTGATATTGCGGATCCAAAAGATCGTGAAAAAGCTGCAGCTTGGGACATTGATGTCTTGGTTAATAATGCAGGGATTTCAAAAGCCGGCTCTTTGGTCGATATACCTGAGAAAAATTTGCGTGAACAATTTGAAGTGAACGTTTTCGGCACAATGCTGTTAACACAAGAGTTCGCTCGTAAAATGGTAGATAAACATAGCGGAAAAATTATTTTCATTTCAAGTGTTGCCGGACTTTCTGCCGGGCCCCTGATTGGAGCTTATTCAGGCTCCAAACATGCGATTGAAGCATTTGCCAAAGCACTGGATGGTGAACTGCAAGAATTTGGCGTACAGGTTGCAACTGTAAATCCGGGACCTTTTTTGACAGGCTTCAATGACCGGATGTTTGAAGACTGGAAAACTTGGGGAAATAACCCTGAAGAGTGGATCTTTGATTACTCTCAAATGGCCTTTCCTCATGAACAGTTTGATCCTGAAATAGTTTATCAGGTTATTGCTGACGTCGTTGAAGGTAAAAGTGATCTGTTTAGAAATGTTGTGCCTCAGGAGATGAATGATCAGTTACAGAAATCTGAAGATGAACTCTGGACCAAAAAAGTGAGTACCGACAAGAAACGTCATCCACAAGTTGAAAAGGCTTATGAGCTTGAGCCCTATACCAAGGCATCTGAGGATAAATAGTCAAAAATTTTTTTATAAAAAAAAGCCACCTGAGGTGGCTTTTTTATATGTGTATAATTAACCGATAAACTTGCGAGCATTACGGAACATGCGTAACCATGCTCCATCTTCCTTCCACTCTTCCGGTTTCCATGAATGCTGGATCGCACGGAAAGTACGCTCTGGATGTGGCATCATAATAGTCGCGCGTCCATCTCTAGAGGTTACACCAGTCACTGCTTCTGGAGAACCGTTCGGGTTAAGAGGATACTGCTGGGTCGGGTTGCCATGGCTATCGACATAACGCAGAGCAATTTGACCATTAGCATTCAGGCTACTCAAGCTGTTATCAGAAATTACTGCACGACCTTCACCATGTGCAACGGCTATTGGCAGAATAGAACCTTCCATTCCTTCTAACACTACAGAATTTGATTTTTCTACTCGTACGTTTACAGTACGGGCTTCAAATACTTCAGAAGTATTACGGTGAAAACGTGGCCAGTTTTCTGCGCCAGGTATCAACGGCGCCAACTGTGACAACATTTGACAACCATTACAGATCCCTAAAGAGAATGTTTCTTCACGATGGAAAAACTGCTCGAACTGGTCACGCAACTTGGTATTAAACAGGACTGATTTTGCCCAGCCTCCACCTGCTCCAAGCACATCACCATAAGAGAAACCACCACAGGTTACCAGACCTTCGAATTCATCCAGACTTACGCGACCAGCTAAAAGGTCACTCATATGCACATCGATACTGTTGAAACCCACTTTATCAAATGCCGCGGCCATTTCTACATGTCCGTTTACACCTTGTTCACGCAGAATTGCCATATTTGGACGACGCGTATTGATAAATGGTGCCTCAATTGGCTCATTTAAGTCAAAGGTTGGTTTAGCAATAATACCTTGATGGTCAGCATTGGTAATCAGTGAATATTCCTGATCTGCCGTTTCAACATTATCACGTAAACGTTGAATCTGATGAGAAACCTCCGACCAGGCCTGCTGCAAGTCAGAGCGTGCTAGCGTTAAACCATTTACATTTAAAGTATCGGTCGTATTCACCGAACCAATCAGGCTGATAGCGTCTTTAAGTAGAGACTCGGAAATTTCTGCCTGCAGTGCTTCCCAATCAGTGGCCTTAAGTTGTAATACTGCACCAATTTCTTCTGCAAACAGACTTTCAACTGACTGCTCTTCTAGTGCCACACCCAGACGTGAGGCGAACATCATTTCTGTAACAGTTGCCAGCAGGCCACCATCACCGATGTCATGATATGCCTGAATCAGGCCACGGTTGTTCCAATCCTGAATCAGTGCAAAAAACGCTTTAAACTCATCAAAGTTATCTACATCTGGTGTAACTGTACCGATTGCTTTATAAACCTGTGCCAAAATAGAACCACCCAGACGGAACTGGCCTTTAGACAGATCAATACGTACCAGTACTGAATCTTCAAGTTTCTTCAGCTCGGGCGTCATGGTTTTACGCACATCACCAACAGGTGCAAATGCTGTAATCACACCGGTCATTGGAGAAGTTACAGCTTTATCTTCACCGTTATCATTCCAAGTGGTACGCATGGAAAGTGAATCCTTACCAACCGGAATTGCAATTCCTAAGGCTGGGCACATTTCCATACCGATCGCTTTTACACCTTCAAACAGGGCCTGATCTTCACCTTTTTGGCCTGCTGCAGCCATCCAGTTGGCAGAAAGCTTGATATCACTAATCTGTTCAATATTGGCACAGGCAATGTTGGTAATTGCTTCTGCTACTGCCAGACGTGCTGATGCTGCCGGATTCAGTAAAGCTACAGGAGGACGCTCTCCCATTGCCATTGCTTCACCCGTATAGCCTTGCAGGCTGGTGGTAGTTACTGCTGCATCAGCGACAGGAACCTGCCAAGGCCCTACCATCTGGTCACGCGCAACCATACCGGTAATTGAGCGGTCACCAATGGTGATGAGGAAAGATTTTGAAGCAACTGTCGGATTTTTCAAAACACGGAAAATTGCATCGTTTAAATCAACTTTTGAGGCATCAAAATCATTACCCTGACGAGGCGCTGTCTCATAAGAACGCTGCATGCGTGGTGTGCCGCCCAGCATAACCTGCATCGGCATATCTACCGGTTTGTTCGCAAATAGCGGGTCTTCAACCGTAAGATGACGTGCTTCCGTTGCTTCACCCAATACAGCAAACGGACAGCGTTCACGAGCACAGATTTCTTCAAATTGCTGCAGAGATTCTGGACGGATTGCCAGTACATAACGCTCCTGAGCTTCATTCGACCAGATTTCCATTGGCGACATGCCTGACTCAAGCGAAGGAATCTTGCGCAGGTTAAGTACAGCTCCCAGCTCATGGTCATTGACCAATTCAGGCATGGCATTAGATAAACCACCCGCGCCGACGTCATGAATAGAAACAATCGGGTTGAAATCTTCCAGACGCCAGCAGGTATCAATCACTTCCTGACAACGGCGTTCCATTTCAGGGTTTTCACGCTGTACCGAAGCAAAATCAAGATTTTCTCCCATCGTACCACTGTCAACAGAAGATGCTGCACCACCACCTAAACCGATCAACATAGCTGGCCCACCGAGTACAATCAACAGGTCACCCGGTTGAATCGCATCTTTTTCAACATGGTCAGGACGAATATTGCCGTAACCGCCAGCAATCATGATGGGTTTATGAAATCCTTTAACTTCACCATTTACGTTTTGTTCAAAGGTACGGAAATAGCCATTTAATGCCGGACGGCCAAATTCATTATTGAAGGCAGCGCCACCCAGTGGCCCTTCAATCATGATTTGTAACGGAGACGCCATACGAGATGGCTTACCATAATTTTCTTCCCAAGGCTGTTCAAAGCCAGGGATATTGAGGTTAGACACAGTAAAGCCGGTTAAACCTGCTTTTGGCTTACCTCCACGGCCTGTTGCGCCTTCATCACGGATTTCGCCACCTGAGCCTGTAGCTGCACCAGCAAATGGAGAAATCGCTGTTGGGTGATTATGGGTTTCTACCTTCATTAAAATATGGGCAGCCTGACTTTTATATTTATACACATAATGACCACTTTCATCCTGTTTTGGATAAAAGCGTTGTGTGTCATAGCCTACAATTACAGAGGCATTATCTTTATAAGCAGACAGAACATCGGTTGGAGATTCTTTATAAGTATTTTTGATCATTTGAAACAAGGATAATGGCTGTTTTTCACCATCTACTGTCCATTCTGATCCAAAGATTTTATGACGGCAATGTTCAGAGTTAGCCTGAGCAAACATCATCAGCTCAACATCATTCGGATTACGGCCCATATTAGTAAAAGCTTGGGTCAGATAATCAATCTCTTCATCAGACAGGGCAAAACCAAACTCATTATTGGCTTTAACCAGTGCCTCTTTACCTTGCCCTAAAATATCAATTGAATTTAAAGGTTTTGGTGCAGTCTCATTAAATAACGCCTGTGCATCTTCAATCTGAGCAAATACACTTTCGGTCATACGGTCATGCAGAGCCAGTTTCACATCAGCAGAAACCTCAGGAATTCCTTTTAAAGTATAAAGAATACCGCGTTCCAGACGATGTACCGGCACATTACAGTTCTTGAAAATATCAGTCGCTTTAGATGACCATGGCGAAATGGTTCCCACGCGTGGTGTTACCAGAATTTGTATTTCATCATCTGAAACTTGGCGCAATTCAAAGATTTCACCATCATTCAGAAGTTGCAAAGCAGATTGATGCTGCTGCTCGCTGAGCGCTTGATCAAACAGATAAACCCACTGGCTGTCAAAAGATTGAACAGAACTAATTGACGCTAAACGTGATAATAGTTGAGTTTTCTTGAAAGAAGAATGTGCTGGTGCACCGGCCACGATAAACATGCTGATTTTGGCTCCACGGGCAGGCCTGAGCGACCATGCCGCAATGTGACTTGAAGAGAGCGCATATTCTACTGTGAAAGCCTATTTGGGGCTAGTGATAAAGCCATGAAAAGCTCATTTTCCTACGCTTTATTTTAAAAAAATAAGAGCTTAACCTTCGCCTAGCTCTTATCATCTCGGTGTTCAGGCATACTATTCACAGATTAAAAATAAATATTCTTACTTCATGTAATTTCTAAATATTGTATAATTTTCAAACTATTCCAGAGTTAAAAATATAAAAATTTACTGTAATTTTCAGCTATTTCTGATGTCTAATCTGGCATTAGAGGCGATATTTAGGAAATTTATTAGGGTACTGCTTTTATGAATACTTTAGAGACTTAAGTTAAACGCAGTTTTAAATGACTGTTCTGTCTGCCAGCCAAAAGGCCAAGCTCGGCTGAATATAAAACATCTAAGCCAAGCCCGACAATTACTGTCGCTTCTGGCTGGCGAATTATAGGATTTTTTGGCATGATCAGGTTTTGAATCAACTGAATAATCATAAATGGAACAAATGCGTTGGTTAGAGCTTCTCTCGGCGGTGCGTCTGGGAAGTAAAAAGAGTACTTCAGAACTGGCCCGTAGCCCTTTTCATAAAGATTATGACCGCATTATTTTTTCGCAAAGCTTTAGACAGTTAAACCGCAAGACCCAAGTGCACCCGCTTACCCAGCATGATGGTATCCATACTCGTCTGACCCACTCACTGGAGGTATCATGTATTGGCCGTTCAATGGGTATGCTTGCAGCTGAAAAAATCAAGGATGAGTTACCGGTATGGATTTCCCCAGCAGATGTAGGAGCCATTATTCAGGCTGCGTGTCTGGCCCATGATATTGGTAACCCGCCCTTTGGACATGCAGGTGAATATGCGATTCGGGAATGGTTTGATGATGCATCTCATAATGACTTGCTGAGAGAATTAACTCCTGAGCAGGAAGCCGACGTCCGTCAGTTTGAAGGTAATGCACAGGGACTGCGTCTGCTCACCCGAATTGATTATCATCCGAATGATGGTGGAATGCGCCTGACTTATGCGACTTTGGGCGCTTATTTAAAATATCCCTGGCTGTCTAAACGCATTGATGACCAGCCATCACACCAACGGGCCAAGTTCGGCTGCTATCAGTCTGAAAAAGAAATTTTAAAGCAGATTGCCGAACAGCTTGGACTGATTCAGCTCGGTGATTATCATTATTGCCGCCATCCACTTACTTATCTACTAGAAGCGGCGGATGATATCTGTTACGCCCTGATCGACCTGGAAGATGGCATTATTTTAAATATGCTGAGTTATGAAGAAGTCGAGCCGATTTTCCTGAATCTGATTGCAGATTATGGTCAGCCAGAAGAACTGAATTTTGAGAATACCACCTGGCAGCAAAAAATCGCGGCCTTACGTGGTCGGGCCATGAAACGTCTGGTAGACGAAGTAACTTCTGCTTTTGCACGCCATCATTTTGAAATTTTAACTGGCCAGCTTAAAGGCAGCTTGTTGCAGTATTGCCCCAAAGATATTTGTGAAGGTATAGAAACTGCCAAGAATATGGCCCGAAACAAGATTTTTGAGCACCGGCAGAAATCAGATCTAGAAATTATCGCGCATATGAGCTTGCAGCACATTCTGGATGCTTTTGTTCCTTTAACATTGCCACAAAAGTCTTTAAGCTTTAAAGAGCGGCGTCTGATGACAATTTTACAGGAGTTTGGGGCCAATTTTCAGACTGATCATTACCAGAACATTATGCAGGTACTGGATATTATCAGTAAGTTTTCAGATCATCAGGCATATGAACTGGCCCAAGCCTTACAGGGTCGCCGTACTACTTTTCTTTAATTCAGGAATATAAACTCAAAATGATCGGTTGTTTAATTGGTGAAGTATTTGCACTGGAAGCTCCTACCGTACTTTTAAATGTTAATGGTGTAGGTTATGAAATTGACGCCCCGCTTTCTACATTTTGCCAATTACAAAAAGGCCAGAAAGTTACATTGTGGACTCATCTGGTAGTACGTGAAGATGCTCAACAACTTTACGGTTTTAGTAATGCCCAGGAAAAAACTATTTTCCGTACCTTACTCAAAGTTAATGGTGTTGGTCCGAAAATGGCTCTTGGTATTCTTTCTACCTTAAGTGTAGAACTGCTGGTGCATACGATTGAACATGATGACCTGAACACACTGGTTAAAATCCCTGGTGTTGGCAAGAAGACTGCCGAGCGTTTAATGATTGAATTGCGTGACCGTTTCAAAACACTGGCACAGGCAGCAACTACCAGTAGCACTGCCCTGCCGCAAATCCAGTTCATTGCCAACTCTCCGATTGCCGAAGCAGAAGCCGCTCTGCAGTCACTGGGCTATAAACCGCAAGAAGCACAAAAAGCTGTAGCTGCAGTAAAAGGTGACTTCAGTGAATCAGCCGATTTGATCCGTGCTGCACTTAAGTCAATGATGAAATAAATTAAGTAGATAACAAGCTCATGCAAGACCGACTTATTAGTGGTTCAGAAAAACCAGAAGATCATTTTGATCGTGCCATCCGCCCAACCTCACTGGATGACTATATTGGTCAGCCGGTAGTACGTGAGCAAATGGAAATCTTTATCGGTGCGGCGCGTGGTCGTGGTGAAGCACTAGACCATACCTTAATCTTTGGCCCGCCGGGATTGGGTAAAACTACCCTAGCTAATATTATTGCCCGGGAAATGGGTGGAAATCTCAAATCCACGTCAGGGCCGGTACTGGAACGCGCGGGTGATCTGGCAGCAATGCTGACCAACCTCGAAGAAGGTGATGTACTGTTTATCGATGAGATTCATCGACTTTCCCCGGTAATTGAAGAAATTCTGTATCCGGCGATGGAAGACTATCAACTGGATATCATGATTGGCGAAGGACCAGCTGCCCGTTCAATCAAGCTGGACCTGCCGCCTTTTACACTGGTTGCTGCCACTACTCGTGCCGGATTACTGACTTCGCCCCTGCGTGACCGTTTTGGTATCGTACAGCGTCTGGAATTTTATTCAGTAGAAGACCTGACACATATTGTAACGCGCTCAGCCAGTCTCATGGATGTACCAATTACTGAAGAAGGTTCACGTGAGGTCGCACGCCGTGCACGCGGAACACCCCGTATTGCCAATCGGTTATTGCGTCGTGTTCGTGATTATGCTCAGGTAAAAGGTACTGGAGAAGTAACTCAGGAAATGGCGCAGCGCGCGCTAGATATGCTGAATGTCGATAAAGATGGATTAGATACGCTGGATCGCCGGTATTTAAGCATGCTACTTGAACGATTTGACGGCGGGCCTGCCGGTGTAGAAGCACTTGCTGCAGCAATGGCAGAAGATTCAGGGACATTAGAAGACGTGATTGAACCTTATCTGATTCAGCAAGGCTATGCCATGCGTACTGCGCGCGGCCGTATCGCGACCAATATGGCTTACTTGCAGTTCGGTATGACCCCACCAGAACCAAAACATTAAGAATAAGCTAGAAATAGAGAAACCCGGTGTGCTAAGCCGGGTTAATCACGGTTCCAAAATATGATCTTAAAAAATGCTCAGTTAGAGTTTTATGCAGAGCGTTTAGTTTCTTGCATATTCTCTAAATATTCTATGTCATAATCATTTAAGTCCAGTCGGCTTAGCCGCTGCTTTAAAACTTTAAGCGACCATGGCCAGGCAGCAAAATTACGGCCATTCTGATCAAGATAGTAACTTTTACATCCACCACTATTAAATACAGTCTTACGCAGGTGTTTTTGCACCTGAATATTATGTTGATGAATCACATCAGACTTTATAGAGAGCTTACTGATTCCTTGTTTTTTCATCTGCAATAAGCCGTTTACGATATATTGTACCTGTGCCTCTGCCAGTCCTATAAATGAATCATAGACCAAAATATTTGGGCCTAGCATCAAGAAAGCATTAGGGACACTTTCAAGGCTGGTCCCCAAGTAGGCTTCCGGTGAGCTATTTTTCCATAAATCTGCCAGATACTGTCCTTTTTCATTAATCACGCGCTGACCAATCGGCGGATGGGATACTTCAAATCCTGTACCCCAGATAATGACATCTACCTCGTGGCTTTCTCCATTTGCTGCAATTACTTTATTGCCCTCTACCCGAACCAGTCCGTGTGGAATTAACCGGGTATTCGGCTGTATTAAGGCGGGATAATAATTATTGGCAAACAGAATACGTTTACAGCCAATCAAGAATTGAGGGGTAACATTTTGACGTAATACTGCATCTTTAATTTGAAGTTTAAGCAGCTGTTTAGCTCCATTGTTGACTGGTTTTAAAAATACAGGATGACGTAACCCCAAATTAATCAGGTTAAGAGAACCCGCTACAGCCTGACGCCATCTCTGCTGAATGACTGGGGCCCTGGCAAGCAAGGTCTTGGTATATCTTCCTAAGGGTAAATCAGGTTTTGGCAAGACCCAAGGTGCGGTACGCTGGAACACGAAAAGTTCCTTGGCTAAGGGTTGGATCTGCGGGATAAACTGAATTGCTGAGGCACCTGTTCCAATAACTGCGATGCGCTTGCCTGTTAAATCATATTCATGATTCCATTTTGCTGAATGAAACATCTTTCCTGTAAAGGTTTCTAGTCCTTCAAGCTTGGGAATTTGCGGCTCAGTAATAGGGCCTGTAGCAAAAATTACAGTTCTAGCTTGATAAACCCTCTCATGAGTTTCCAGTATCCATCTTTGCTGGTCTTCATGCCAGCTGGCCTTGACCAGCTCCTGATTAAATTCAATTTTTGACAGAATATTATATTTTTCACTTACATTTTTCAGATAAGCAAATATTTCAGGCTGTTTGGCAAATAAATGGCTCCAGCGAGTACTCGGCGCAAATGAATAGGAATACAGTGCCGAAGGAACATCACAGCCGCACCCCGGATAAGTATTTTCCCGCCAGGTCCCCCCTACAGTACTTGCCTTTTCAATTATTTTAAAATGATTCAACCCTGCTTCATCTAACTTGATGGCAGCTGCAATACCAGAAATACCAGCTCCGATAATAAAAGTATCATATAACTGGTTATCATTTTTAGCAGACTGCTTCTTCTTATGGACGCGCTGTTTGGTTTTAACTTCAGTCATCATTATATTTATACTCTCAAGTTTTTATAAACTGATAAGACAGGCCAAGAAACTTGGCATACAGACTTGGAGAAGTTCGTTTCATCAGCCAGAACAGTTTGGCATCAAGTTGTGGTGTTGTATAAAGCTGTTCTTTATCCAGCCGGTCTAAACTCAATCTGGCGACTTTATCACTGGTCGTAAATGCATAATTCATCAAGGCATGATCAGCAAGTTTTGAGTACTGGCCTGGAATACGGCCGTTCTTGATAATATTGGTAGGGACCAGAGTTGGACAGACCACATTTACTTGAATCTTGAACTTTTTCAGCTCAGATGACAAAGTTTCAGAGAGGGCTAATACCCCTGCTTTACTGACGTTATATACACTCATCTCTGGAGCGGCTGTATAAGAGGCTGCTGAGGCCACATTGATAATAGCGCCATACCCCAGCTTTTTAAATTTTGGCACAAAAGCATGGCAGCCATGGATAACACCCCATAGATTTACCTGCATACACCATTTCCAGTCATCAAGTGATACTTCGTCAAACTTGCCACCCAGCCCAACGCCAGCATTATTGATTAAAAGTGTAACCGGGTGTCCTAAAAGCTGCTCAGCCTGTTCAGCAACACTGTTTACCTGTTCAGCATTTCCTACGTCGCACTGTAATGCAAATGCTTTCGCACCAGTTGCCTTAATCTGATCAACAGTATCCTGTGCGGCTGCCAGGTTAAGGTCTACACAGACTACTGCACCTCCACGTTTAGCCAGCTCATATGCAAAACTCCGTCCAATACCGCTACCGGCACCGGTAACTACCGCATAGGCATTCTGGCTTGATTTACTTCTATTACCTGATAATTTCATGCTGAATCCAATATTCGATATTCAAGATTTTTAAGCTGCAGCTGTACGCAGAGGTGGCACAAACTCTTTAATAAAGTATGGCGTTAACAGCCCTTTCTCCGGATCAAGCAAATATTTTTTGTAGAATTCCAGATACTCAGTAGTGTCATGGTCATTCGGGTGAAAATCACGGCGCAGATAATCGAATACATGATGCCAGTTACTACCGAAGACGCCATATTTCCGCCCGACCAGCAGTTTTAAACTATCTTTGACATCGTTGTAATAACGTCGGCTGATGAGATAACGTGGTGAACGCAGATAAGGGAGCATGATGCCACCTAATGACACCAGCCCCAGAATAGTAACCAATGCCAGTACAAAACCAGAAACTCTTAACCAGTAATTACCTGATAGAACCTGATAAACGTCATAAGCAATATCTTTATGTTCAGACTCCTCAAGCATATGCCACATCCATAGCGCCATAGTCTTATTATCTTCAGTACGAGTTAGCGGATTGTCCATCATAGCCATAATCGAAGAATCCGTATTAACCATCATATGCTGGGCTATAACCGCGGTGAAATGTTCAATAGCCGCCATAAGTGATAATTTCATTGGCTGAGGAAAGCGCAGAAAGATATGGTCAAAGACTTTGTCTGCCAAAAAACGGTACAGAGTGACAGGGAAACGGTTATCTTTTAAGATTTCATTCCATTCCTCATGAATTTTTGAATGGATGGCTTCCTGTCCAATTAGGCTGGTAACTCTCTGTTTTAAGACCGGATCAATTACGAGATCACGATGAAAACGAGCAGTTTCAATAACCAGGTCTTCACCATACGTCAGAAAAATCGAGAGCGCCTGCCAGTACGCACTGCCTAAAACAGTCTGAAAATAGAACTTGCTATCCAGCTCATCTTTATCAAATTTAAAATCAAAATGTCGAATAGGTATATTCAGACTCGCTACATTATGCTGCTTACATGCAGTTTCATTCCCGCTACGGGTGAGAAAGATTTTACGTACAACTTGCGTGAGCATTGCACACCTCTTATCCAATTTATTTTTCTACATGTGAAATTTGGCTAAATACATTTTTAGAACTTATGGAAATATCCGTTAGCAGGTTCATCTATGCTTCTTTAGCCAAGTGTCACGATTTTTATAGTTAGGGTGCGGTATAGGCAGTTTTTATACAATTGGCAAAGTGCTCGCATGCACTGAACCTTTTTGCCAATTAATTGCTTTCTTGTATTTGCATGCTCTCTACAGGATTGTCAGCTTGTGCCATTTGAGTTCAGAACGTCTATGCTAAAATCCGGGCCTGAGTCAGGGTGGTATCTTGGTAGGACTTTCAATTTAAAGCTTTCTTTCAGCCAGAGGTAAAATAGCAATTTCTTTATATCAGTCGTAATGAATTACATGTTTTGGTTTAAGTTTCCTTGTATTGAAATAAGTTCAAGTCTGGTCAAGAAAGAAATATCAAGTATTACCCTAAGTAAAGCAAAACCAGATATTTAGTTTTTAAATATCTAAAAGTATTTTAGACGGATGCGATCTATGGCAAATCATTTCGAGTTTCAGATTCGGGTATATATTGAAGATACAGATGCGGGCGGTATAGTTTATCACGCCAATCATATCCGCTATATGGAACGCACCCGTACGGAATGGCTACGCGCTGCTGGTGTTGATCATTACTGGCACCAAAAAGATTATAACTTTGTGGTGCATAAGATTAATGTCAAATACATGCGTCCAATTCTCATGGATGACCTGATCACTGTTACAGCACGTGTTATTTCGTGTAAAGCTGCATCATTTGTGTTGCAACAGAATATTTATCGTGGTGAAATCTTGCTGGCTTCGGGTGAAGTCGAACTGGCCTGCTTGAATGACAAAATGATGCCGCGCAAGCTGCCAGAGCAAATCCGCGATCTCATCCGTAAAGAACTGGAACAAGACTAGAAAAATCACTGGCAACTTCTCTATGGCAACACAACTTGAATCAACCCTGCATATCTCCGATTTAATTCTGCAAGCAAGTCCTGTGGTTCAGCTGGTTATGCTGATTCTACTACTCGCTTCAATCTATAGCTGGTACCTGATTGCCAAGTTGTATATGAGTCATAAGAAAGCCCAAAAAGATGATGAACATTTCCAGAAAATGTTCTGGTCTGGTGCCGAGCTGAATACGCTATACAATAACGCCCAGCTCAACTCAAAACGCTCAGGCCTGGAAGATATTTTTTATCAGGGACTGGGCGAATTTTTTAAATTGAGTAAACGACATGCCTCAACGACACAGTCGATTGAGGGAACCGAACGTATTTTGCGTGTAGGTCTGAGCCGTGACCAAGGTAATCTTGAGCAGGGGCTGGGAGCATTGGCCAGCATTGGTTCAGTTGCCCCTTATATCGGTCTTTTCGGTACAGTATGGGGCATTATGAATGCCTTCATTGGTCTTGCTGCTGTTGACCAGGTAACACTCGCTACTGTCGCACCAGGTATTGCCGAAGCACTTATTGCAACTGCTATTGGCTTGTTTGCAGCTATTCCTGCTGTCTTGGCTTTTAACCACTTTACAGCTAAAGGTGAAGCACTTTACTCAGACCGTGCCCTGTTCGCCGAAGAAATGGTAGCCTTGCTACAACGTCAGTCTGTGGGTCCTGCACAGGAAGCTGAATAATGGCTATTCAACGTTCCGGACGCTTTGAGCGGATCAAAAAACCTTTAAAAAGTGATATGAATGTCGTGCCCTATATCGACGTCATGCTGGTATTGCTGGTGATCTTCATGGTAACTGCTCCAATGATTACCAGTGGCATTAATGTAGATTTACCACAAGCTAATGGTAATCCGATTGAATCTAAAGATGCACCTGCCATGGTTACCCTAGATAAAGATGGTCATTACTATCTAGAATACGAACAGCATAAGGCAGAGCCTCTAGAGCTATCTCAGCTGACCCAGATTTTAACTGAAGCACAGACTCAGGCTGAGGCAGACAACAAACAGCTCAATGTAGTGATCCGTGGACATAATACCCGCCCTTACGGTGATGTCATAGCCTTGATGTCCAGTCTTCAGGAAGCCGGTTTAACTCAAGTGGGTTTACTGACCGAACCATTAAAGTAATTTTATGAAAGATTTTAAAAAGCCTCCTTTTAAACAAAAAGCAGTAGCAATTGGATTTACGCTAGGCGTACATCTGGTGGCTGTGGTCGGCTTGCTTTATTTGGGTATGAGTACACCGCCTGAAGCTCCTAAACAAATTAAAACTGTACTTATTAAACCTGAGGATCTCCCCCCGCCTGAACCTGTTCCTCTAGAACAGACGGATACTGTAGAGACCGTACATGAAAACCAGGCAACCGAAATTACGCAAACTGCCGAGCCAAGTATAGAACCAGCTCCTGTTATTCCAGTTCCTGCTACAACCTCTGCTTCACTACAGGCAACTGAAGCTGCAAAACGTGCAGAAGAAAAGGCGAAAGCAGCAGAGGCAGAAAAATTAAAAGCTCAAGCAGACGCAAAAGTAAAAACAGATGCCGCGTCACGAGCTAAAGCTGAAGCATTGGCTAAACAAAAGACCGAAGCTCCTGAAAAAGCTAGAGCTGATGCACAAGCAAAAGCTGACGTTGCTGAAAAAGCCAAAGCTGATGCGCAGGCCAAAGCAAAAGCTGACGCTGCTGCAAAAGCAAAAGCGGATGCTGCTGAAAAAGCCAAAGCCGATGCACAGGCCAAAGCAAAAGCTGATGCGCAGGCCAAAGCAAAAGCTGACGCTGCTGCAAAAGCCAAAGCCGATGCTGCTGAAAAAGCCAAAGCCGATGCACAGGCCAAAGCAAAAGCTGACGCTGCTGCAAAAGCCAAAGCCGATGCGCAGGCCAAAGCAAAAGCTGACGCTGCTGCAAAAGCCAAAGCTGATGCGCAGGCCAAAGCAAAAGCTGACGCTGCTGCCAAAGCTGATGCGCAGGCCAAAGCCAAAGCGGATGCTGCTGAAAAAGCCAAAGCCGATGCCGATGCCAGAGACCGGGCTGAGGCTGAAGCGAAAGCATCAGCTGCAAAAAAAGCAGCTGAAGAAGCGGCTGATAAAAAAGCTGAAGCTAAAAAAATTGCTTCATCTGCCAAACGTGATTTTGAAAATAAAATTAAACGTGCTTGGGATATACCTAATGGCTCTTCTGGTAACAAGGCAACAGCACGTGTAACTTTAAGTGATAGTGGAGCTGTTCTCTCAGTGGTAGTGAATTCAAGTGACCCAGATATGAAAGCCAGTGTAGAAGCTGCGGTAAGGGCAGCCGCTCCTTATCCAATGCCATCTGATGCCGATGCACGACGTGAAGCACGTACCTTTACCTCTACATTTACTGCTAAATAAAAAAACCACCCTCTTTTGAGGGTGTTTAAATAAATTGACCGAGTTTTATTTTTTATCGATAGGATTGGGTTATTTTGATTTTAATATCAATATATTAATTTTACTCTTTATAATTTTCTGAAACCTATAACTTGGGGTATCTATTTCTTTAGTTATAAGATGGTTCTGACTTCTCACGAGATAGTCATATTTACATGCTTTAAATAGATTTAAATTATGTCATCATGTTACAAATTAGCATTCCCATACCCCAGAATCATGGAATTGAGCGCCCTGCGATTATGAATATGACGCGTAAAACTCTTTTAGCCTTTGCCTTAACAGCTGTTTTTAGTCCGGCCATCACCACTACAGCTTTTGCCCAGTTACACCTTGAAATTGCAAAGGCTCCTGAAGAAGCTCCTAAAATAGCAATAGTACCCTTTGCAAATGATCAGTCTATTTATCCAATAGTTGAAAGTGACTTGAATCGTTCAGGGCGCTTTACTAGTTCATCAAAAAATCTTCCGGCTAGCGCTGCACTCAATAATATTAATGCGCAAAGCTGGCAAGCGACTAAAATCCCTTATGTAGTGACAGGTAGTATCAAGTCTGTCGCAGGTGATTCGTATGAAGTGCATTACCAGCTTTATGATGTCGAGAAGCAGACTTATCTGTTAAATGAACTTTTAACTGTACCCGCTTCACGTATACGTCAGGCTGGCCATATGATCAGTGATGCAATCTATCAGGCACTGACAGGTATTCCTGGTGATTTTAGTGGCCGTATTGCTTATGTACTGCGCAATCCGGCAACCCCAGAACAGCGTTATACCTTACAGATCGCTGACACTGATGGTGAACAGCCGCGTACTGTCCTTTCTTCACGTGACCCGATTCTGTCTCCAGCCTGGACACCAGATGCAAAAAAACTGGCTTATGTCTCGTTTGAAACCAAGCGCCCTGCGATTTATGTGCAAGATCTGGCTACTGGGCAACGTGAAGTACTGGCCAGTTTCCGTGGTCTTAATGGTGCACCAAGTTTCTCTCCAGACGGACAGTCTATGCTCTTCACAGCGTCTATGCATGGAAACCCTGAAGTTTACCAGATGGATTTGAATACCCGTCAGCTTAAACGTATGACTAATGATTCTGCCATCGATACAGAAGCCCGATATGCACCAGACGGTAAATCTTTTATTTTTACTTCAGATCGTGGCGGTTCAGCACAGATTTACCGTTATAGCTTTGCAGATGGCTCAGTCAAGCGGTTGACTTTTAAAGGTGCATTTAATGCGCGCGGTACCTTAAGTGCAGATGGTAAAAAAGTCGCACTGGTACACCGCCCAGCCGGAAGTAACTATAAAGTTGCCATTCAGGATATTGCTACTGGCATTACCAACATTCTTACCCCAACCAGTCTGGATGAATCTCCAAGTTTTTCTCCAAATGGCCAGATGGTCGTTTATGCTACCCGTGAAGGTAACCGGGGATTACTGGCAATTATGTCAACTGATGGGCGCTTCCGGATGAATCTGCCAAGTGAACAAGGCGAAGTTCGTGAGCCTGCTTGGGCACCCAAATAATTTAACTGGCTATAACAATTTTTTCATGGAGATTAAGATGAACGCAGTAAAATATTTAACTCTTCCCTTACTGGCTGCCAGCCTAGTTATTACTGGTTGTGCCAACCGTAAACCTACTTCAGATGTTACGACCACTACCACTCCAACTACAGCGGGTACGAGTGTTAACACAACCGGTCTAAGTGAAGATGCGGCATTAAATGCACAGAATATGGCTGGTGCTTCAGCTAAAGGTGTTACCGCAGCGAATCGTGCTTATTTAGCAAAACGTGTTGTATACTTTGACTATGATAGCAGTGATCTGAGCAATGAGGATTATCAGACCCTACAGGCTCATGCCCAGTTCCTGATGGCAAATGCCAATTCAAAAGTTGCTCTAACTGGCCATACCGATGAACGTGGTACACGTGAGTACAATATGGCATTGGGTGAACGTCGTGCCAAAGCAGTACAAAGCTATTTAGTGACAAATGGTGTAAACCCCAATCAGCTTGAAGCTGTGAGCTATGGTAAAGAGATGCCAATTAATCCTGGCCATGATGAAGCAGCTTGGAAAGAAAACCGTCGTGTAGAAATCAACTACGAAGCTGTACCGCCATTACTTAAATAATTAAACGCTCAAATTTCCAAGAGCAAAGCGCACAACATCTGTTGGGCGCTTTTTTAATTCTCCGACTTTTTATCTTCTTCATTTTTTTGCATGGCTTCAATCATGTCATGCTTATTAAATTCTTTGTATTCAGGTTTCGCTTCATAACTTTCCCAAACTTCTTTCACTTTTTCAGTTGAGATATTATCCAGCTTAATTGGCTCATTTGGAGTTGGAGTCGCATCAAAATGTTTGGTCGTCATAGATTTACTTCCTTTTTTATGAACATAATTCAACATAGCATGTTCGTGTAGAGTTGCAAGCGCAAAAACAACACATCTCATCACGCAATAAAATTGTTAATTACATTGGTTCTCCTCTAAAATAGCCCAGTTCTTTTTATACATCTATTTTCTCTTTGCTGGAGCTTTTTGGTATGACCAATTACACCTTGTCCCAATATTTACAACAACAAACTGGGAATTTAACGCCTGAGCTGGCTCAAGTTATCAGCACTATTGCCGATACCTGTAAAGTAATAGATCAGACTTTACAAAAGGGTGCACTTGCAGGTGTTTTGGGCAGCGCAGAGCATGAAAATGTACAAGGTGAAACCCAGAAAAAACTTGATGTTATTTCTAATGACTATTTGATTGATGCATTAAAAGTACATCCCCAAGTAGGCGGGCTGGCTTCAGAAGAGCTTGATGAATTTACGCCTGCTCAGGAAAATGGTCAATATCTGGTATTATTTGACCCGTTAGATGGTTCAAGCAATATTGATATCAATATGTGTGTAGGAACTATTTTTTCAATTTTACCTGCAAAAAACCATATAACTCAGGCTGCCGACTTCATGCAGGCAGGGACTCAGCAGGTTGCTGCCGGTTATGTTCTATATGGCCCTTCCACAATGCTGGTACTGACTGTAGGTGCAGGCGTTGTATTCTTCACCTTTAATCCAGACAGCCAGGAATTTGTTTTAACCGCAGAGAATATTCAGGTCGCAGCCGATACCCAGGAATTTGCTATCAATGCCTCAAATCAGCGCCACTGGGAAGAACCGGTTAAGCGTTATATTGATGAACTGCTGGCTGGAAAAACTTCTACACGCGCTAAAGACTTTAATATGCGCTGGGTTGCCTGTATGGTTGGCGATATTCATCGTATTCTCTGCCGTAGCGGGATTTTCCTTTATCCATATGATTTAAAAGATCCTGAAAAAGCGGGCCGTTTACGTCTGATGTATGAAGCAAATCCAATGAGTATGCTTATTGAGCAGGCTGGTGGTGCTTCAACTACAGGTCGCGTACGCATTTTAGAAATTGAGCCGACCGATCTGCATCAGCGCGTGCCAGTGATTATTGGTTCCAAAAATGAAGTTGAGCTGGTTACAGGCTATCACCAATAATTTATTTATACAGAGATGGGTTTAACTACTCATCTCTGTGGACTCTTTACTTATGTCAATTATTTTTCTTGAATCTAAAGACAACCCTAAAATCAAACATTTACGGGGACTCATTGAACAGAACAGTTACCGTAAAAAACAGCGGCAAACTATTCTTGAAGGAACCCATCTCTGTCTGAGCTGGCTCCAGGAAAATAAAAAAATCCATTCACTGTTCAGTACTGAACAGGCATTAAATCATCCAGACTTTAAACAGATCCTTGAGTATTATCAGGGTCATGTATTTGTCTTAAGTGAAGCACTTTATCGTGATTTAAGTACCTTGGGTACAAGTTTGGCTTGTCTCGCAATTATTGATCTGCCGACAAATACCCAACCCCTGCAATATCATCTTGATACACTTATTTTAGAGAATGTACAGGACCCAGGAAATGTAGGCACATTATTGCGTTCTGCTGCCGCCGCTAATATTCAGCAGGTTGTATGTACCCAAGGCTCAGCTTCACTCTGGTCACCACGAGTACTGCGTGCTGGTATGGGAGCTCATTTTTCTTTAAATATTTATGAAAATGTCCAGCTTGAAGACATACTGGAGAAGTTTGAAATTCCTGTATTCGTAACCAGTTCACATCAGTCTGAAAGTATCTATCAGCAGGACCTCACACAACCTTGTGCATGGATTTTAGGAAATGAGGGACAGGGTGCGTCAGCATATGCGTTACAGCATGCAAAAGCTGTCGTGATTCCCCAACCAGGTGGTCAAGAATCATTGAACGTTGCAGTTGCAGGCTCTATCTGTTTTTTTGAAATGGTTCGCCAGCGGCTCTAAAAGGTTAAATTATTTTAATAAAGGGCTAATTGTGGTTAAAAATCCTTTAAACTCTTAAAAAATAATTATCTACTATGTCAACCCAAACATTATTTTTGACGTTATTTAAGTGATGACCAACAAAATAATGAGTGGGTGTCCAATGACGGGATTTTCCATCTCTATGGATTTAGTACCGAAACAGCCTGATGCAGAACATCTCAGCAGTACGCATGCCAGTACGGCTGAGCAGCGTCTGAAGTTTTTTATGCAGGATGTGACGGGTCGTGCTCTGGTCATGATGGAAAGTGCAACACAGGGGCAACAAGGCATAGCTATGGATCTGGTACAGGAAGCATTTATTTCCCTACATAAATCCTATCGTGATAAAAGTACTGAAGAATGGTACCCCCTGTTCTATACAATTTTAAATAAC
This sequence comes from Acinetobacter radioresistens DSM 6976 = NBRC 102413 = CIP 103788, assembly GCF_006757745.1. Classification (NCBI taxonomy): domain Bacteria; kingdom Pseudomonadati; phylum Pseudomonadota; class Gammaproteobacteria; order Moraxellales; family Moraxellaceae; genus Acinetobacter; species Acinetobacter radioresistens. The sequence continues at coordinate 2,086,760 of NZ_AP019740.1, forward strand.
AAATTACAGGACTGGCGTCGTAAGGAAGCACGCCGTGCCCAACCTTTTTCATTTTTTAGAAAAGTCAGTCTGGATTCAGATGAAGAAGAAATGATGGATATCGTGGATGAATCGAGTCCAAACCCTTCTGATTTTCTGGATCAAGCGGTTACTGCAGAAGAAATACAGGCCGCTGTTTCAAAACTTCCAGTTCGACAGCAACAGGCTTTTATGTTGCGGGCATGGGAGGGTTTTGATACCCAAACTACTGCGGAAATTATGGATTGTACCGAGGGCAGTGTAAAAACTCATTACCATCGGGCAATTCAGGGATTAAGAACAGCTTTAGCGCATTTAAATCCACATATGGGAGGATCATCAGATGAATAAAGATGATTTCACAAAAAAAGTGACTTCCAAGCTTGATACACTGGCTACTCATCATAAGGCTAAACCTGTAGTGATGAATCATGTACTCGAAACCATACAGGATCGTCCATCACCACATTACAGCATGTGGCGGATGACAGGTTTTGCTCTTGCTGCAGCCATTACTGGTTTTGTCATATTACCCAACTCTATGGAAATGACAGAGCAGCCACAAAATCAGGTTGCTGTTACTCCAAAACTTTCACCCCAAATGGTGGAAGATTTGGAAATGTTACTGGTTTTAGGTGAGGATAGGGTCGGTCATGGCAGCTAAGAAACTGGCTTTAGCTTTATGTACCTTAAGCTTTTTACAAACCAGCTTTGCAGGGTTCGAACGTTTCTGGATTTTTTCTAAAGATGCCGGGGCCCAGATTAATGAAACTTGGGACACCTTGTCCGATGAAGAACAGCGCGCCCTGATTAAACGTTATCAGACTTTAAAAGAATTACCTGAAGAACAAAGTGCCGCTCTACAGCAACGCATGGACTGGTTTACCCAGCTGCCAGAGCAGGAAAAACAGAAAATGCGTGAAACTTGGCAACAGATGAGCAGTCACGAACGGCATGATCTGAGACAAAGAATGCAAAAAGCAGCTACCTCAGAGCAACGTGCATCAATCCGCCAAGAATATATGAATAAATACATGCCTGCTGCACTTAAGGCAAACTAGATAAAAATCAATCAATTCAATAAAAAAGCCTCTTACGAGGCTTTTTTTAAACGTTACGGCGAAACCGATACATGCTTAAAGCTAATAGGCTTAATATTCCCCATATTCCAAAGCTTCCTCCTCCACCGGCAGTATTAGTATTCTTAGCTGTATTTTCTAGCAAGATAGTTGCCGTACTAGATTCCTCACCTTCAGCATCAAAAATATTATATTCAAACCGATAGTTAAACTGGCTGAAATTATTTTTGGCCTGGATATGGATCTGTCCACCATAGCAGGTCTCTCGAATATAATTACCCGGACATGGACCGGTACGGTCTGCACTGACCGTTACACCTGGAGGAATAACGCTAAAACGTATAGGTAATTCCTGTCCGTCTGCATCGTGAAAGAAGGCTGATTTATTTGTATTGAGCTTTAATTGTGATGTAGGACCATCACCATCATCACTGTCATTTTCTAGCGGATTAATACTGACTTTTAAGTCTGAGCCATACTGTAATGTATATTTATCATCTTTTGCAATTGGAGCAATATTAATAAAATCTGCTTTAACAAGTCCTGTTGAAGACTCACCCGTTTTTGCCTTGATGGTGTAAGCACAATAAGCGCTACCGGTATTAGCAGATAACTGGTCATCTGTCCGATAAATCATAATACGCTTTAACTCAGGCATCCATTCACAAAACAGATGTTCATCTTGCTGTCCATTAAACTTAAAATCTGCACCACTACCAGAAACTGAACCTACACCGTATTTATGCGTTTCGATACTATACTGATCTGTACTGAGTTCTTTTGGACGCAATTCAAGCTTGCCATTTTCGTTGAGAAATTCTTCTTCACTTGGTAAAGCCAGCGTAAAAGGATCAATGTAAATGGTACGATACTTCTGTTTCAACTTGATATTGGCAATTAGACGTTCTAATTCGCTCAACTCTTTTTGATAAATAGCCTGCTCTTCAGTATCTTCTATTTCTTTTATGCCCTCTTTCAAGTTGTCAGCTTCTTTTTGATAGGTATCTAGAACTTGTACAATAGACAGATTCTTTAAATCTGTAATATCAGCTGCTGTTAGGCGCATGCGCTCTACAGAACCGATTTCACAGGTATTTTTCATTTCAGGATTTAAAGTTAAAGTACCATTTGTAATCCGGGCCAGTCCGCGCTGATCAAGTGTACTGCAATCCTGTGTTGCGCCTGTGTTCACCAGATCTGAAGCATTCTGATTGTCCTTAGGATAATAGAGCGGTAGATAGAGATTGTATTTTGAGGGTTGCTGATAATCAGATAGAACGCTTTGACGTGAGATATTGCTCAGGTCTACCGTTGTCTGTATTTTTAATAGTTCTTCAGGCAATACACATTGACCTTCCACATTGCCAAGTTGTAGTGCATTGTATGCCAGAGTTAGCCCCAATGTCTTATTCTGGCTATTACTGTCTTTACGGACAAAGTCACAGGATTTGCCTGTATTGAAAGCTAAAACATTAAAGGCTAAAGCCTTGGTACTGTTTTCATCAAAATAAAATGTACTATTGGCCTGATTTTCTACAATGGTATTACTGATTAAAGCGAGAGATGAGGCGGAGTATAATGGACGGCCTAGCTCAGATACCGCACGAATAATATGGCCATCTACCAGATTTGCTTTATTCCGGGCAATAGTATTGGCACTTAAGGAAACACGTGTTAAGCCGCATAACTCAATCGTACTGCGGTCATTTATCGTACCATTTTGAACCAAGCTACTACGCTCTACACTGATAGCAGGCTGGGTACCCAACAGATTTGCTGAACAGTCCATGGCAAAAGCACTTCCAATTTTTGCCTGATTTCTTTGAATTAGGGTGTTTACTAAAGTCATCTGTTTTTCTAGGTTTTGTGCAATGATATAAACAGCACCACCTGCTTTATCCGACTTAGAATCTTTAATAGCCGTATTTGTCATATTTAGTGGGCCAGCTATGAGTAATGCTCCTCCTTCAGCAGAGGAATAACCATTTTTCAGTTCAATATTTTCAAGAAAGATACTGGCTTGGGTTTCTGAAGTATTGAAAATTCGGGAGGTATGATTTCCGTTGATAACTGTGCTTATAGGCCCACGTGCCGGATACTGGTGTGTTAAAGGATCTTTTGTCTTGTAATCGAACGGTGTTTCTCCATAAATCTTGACCGCACTTTCTGGCCGTAACTCTCTCTTAAGTATATATTCTCCGGCTTGCAATTGAATTCTGTCTAGCTGACCAGTTCCAGTATTTCCTGCTGTACACCCACCATATGCAATATTTTTACGGGCTGCAACCAGAGCTTCACGTAGCGAACACTTATTCAGGTTTTCGCCATCTTCATCTTCAAACGTATTGACATAAATAGTCTTGTCTTCTGCAGCCATCAAAGTCATGGCCGTCAGTATCATCAGGCTCAATAGCCCCTTTTTATAAATTTTCATTATTTGGCCCTAATTATTTTGTATACCGACGTAGCCCGACTAATGCTAAAAGCGTAAATAAACTGAACATTCCGAGTGCCCCACCGGAAGTTTTAATTTTGTCACTTTCCATGTGGTTTTCAGGTTCTTGTCTGACCTGTACATTAATTTCCATATAAGGAATATTCTGGTTAAAGCGCGTAGAAGTAGTTACCAGACGGATCTTAAAAATATCAGTTCCATGCCAGCCACCATTCGGGGTATAGACCAGATTACCTTCCTCATCAATCTTTAATGTCCCCTTAGATTGAGTCACTGTTTGTACAACTTGTATACAGCCAGCCTGCCATGCTTCTCCGGATGGATGAGGGCCTAAGATTGCGTTACATTGTTCTTTAGGAATCAGGTCGCTATCTCCAAGTAAATCGGCAACCGACATTTTGGCCTGACTACCAGTCCGTATATCTTCACCCACCAGACTTACTGTCGTTGGGACAATAATTTCAATTGCTCCACGATCGCAAAATATATTATTTGAATCTCGCGCCTGTTTGCGCTGGTCAGCAGCTTCACAGCCCACTATTTTGATATCAGGATTAAATGAATTTTTACCTTTATTGACTATAGGTGAATCCGCCAGACTGTTATAACTTAGCAGGATACGGGGACGAAAATATCCCAAAAATGTATCTTTAGGCTGACTATAGGGACATAACAGGCTATTAGGGTCCTGCGACATACTCTTGCATGCGCCCTGTAAGGTCTCTCCCGCAATCAGCTGTGTACCGGACCAGTATTCATTAGGATAATGGGTAGCACCTAATCCACATTCCTGACTGACCAGATTATTCTGTAGAATGCTTTGGTCATTTTCGGCAAAAGCACAGTTAGTCTGCTGACCACCAGGATAAGGATTTCCTAAAATGATACTGTTGGCCAAGTATCCTTTACCTAAAGGTGCATCGAATAAAATACCAGCCTGATTACCGACAATGGTCAGATTGTTTAACCCGATCCCGTCACGCAAGTTAATAATATGGCCCTGATTTTTTAAAAAAGTACTACTATTTACCCAAGCCCTAGCTTGAGGAAAATCAGTAATCTTATTTTCTTCTAGACGGCTGGCCGAATAAATATTGCTGGAACCTGTTTGAGTTGTATTATTTTCACGAAATACTGAATTTGAAATCCGGAACTCAGGAGCATGGGTATATAAAATAGCACCTGCCAGAGCTTTATTATTTTCAATAAGGCTTGATTTTATTTCAACTATACTGGCAGCAGTTTCAGCCTCTGGCTGGCCCATATTATATATTGCTCCGCCTTGGGCTGCTGATCCATTATATAAACGGGTGTATTCCAAAGTCAGATATTCATTATTATAAATTAGCCCTCCCTGTTCGGCACATTGACTGGCCCCACATCCCTGCAAAGTAATTTCTCTTAGACTGACTGTCGCTAAAGTTTTTTTACTGTCATCAATGCGGAAAATATTATCAGTACCCAGCATCTGAATTGTGGCGTTATTTAAACCGGGTACATCCTTATCATTAACATCGGTGGTATAACTGGTTCTGATCGACAGGTCAGCCTTGATGTTAATATGATTGCTGAGTTTATAGACTGCTTTTTTTTCAAGCAAAATCGTAGAAGTAGATGATTTCCCACCACATCCATTATAGCCAGCTTCAGGTAAACCCAGATTGATATATTCAATTGCTTCCCGAAGCGAGCATTGTTTATCATTTGCAGAGGATATATCTTCAGTTGTTGTTACCACAATGTCAGCACTATAGGCTTGCCCCGCAATGCATAACATAGCTATGCCTATGCTCTGTTTGAGCATATCCATCTCCTTATACTTTATTTCTATTTTTTATTCTTAAGCTGCAGTTCCGTGCAACATCGAATTATTTTTCTGTACTGTGTCACAGCTTGAGTAATTACTCAAGATTTTTCCGTTTACCGGCCATACTCATCAATTAAGGCAAATATCTGGCGCAAAGTCATATTTGAAAGCCGTGTTCGCTCTCCCTTGAGCAAGGTTTCCAATTGTTCTAAAGTTTGTAAAAGACGTGCTGCCTGATGTGGCCCATGTAATAAAAGATAATCAATAATCTGTTGGTCTAGCTGTACGCCCCTGCGTGCTAGTACTGAATGAACTAGTGCTTGACGATCTGCATAGAGACTACCGTTGGGCACTTTTACACTGACCGCCTGAGTCAGCCGTGACTGTAAATCAGGTAGTTCAAGTTTCAATTCCATTGGTGCAAACCGTGAGGAAAAAATCAGCTGCCCTCCCTCTTCATTATTATAATTAATAAGATGAAAAACGGCACGCTGCCAATGTGGAACACCACTTATAGCTTCGATATCATCCAGTGCAACCAGATCATATTTTTCCAGTGATGTAATTGCTTCAATAGGCGCATCCAAGAGTTCAAGGAGTGAAACTTTAATGGCAGATTTACCTACCTCCATATAGGAATCGCAAATCGCAGATAGAAGATGGCTTTTACCTGAGCCTGCTGCACCATAAATATAAAACCGGTTCATAAGACCAGCATGCAACTGCCGGACTGCATCTACTACAGGCCCCCAGCTTGGCCCGGAAAAATCACTGATTCGAGCATCAAGTTGAAGTTCTATATCCAGTTGCAGCTGACGCATATATTTGGCCATATCCTATCGTTATTTAGTATCAATATGAACTGTCTTTTCAGTATCTTGCGACTTTTCAAGCTCAATATCAAGATTTACCTGTTCGGCATCTATAATGAGACTGTCCGTACCTTTATCTCCCATCAGATTAGGTGGACCATAGAATGTACTGTGTTCATAGCATTCACGTAAATGTCTAAGCAGTACTACAATCACTGCAGCCATTGGCAAAGCAATGAGCATACCGAAGAAACCAGCTAGCTGTGCACCGGCCAACACAGCAAATACAACAGCAACAGGTGATAAACCTATCTTATCACCGAGCAGAAAAGGCTGCAGGATATAGCCTTCTACCGCCTGACCCACCATAAAGACGACACCAACCAGAATTAGCTGGGTCCAGTCCAAACCGAACTGGAACAATGTCGCAATGACTGCGGCAATAATCCCTACAGCAAAACCCAGATAAGGAATAATACTGGCAAGCCCGGCAACCATCCCAATGATCAGCCCGACTTCAAGACCAATCAGCTGTAAACCTACTGCATAAACAATTCCCAGCAGGATCATGACCAAGAATTGCCCTTTAACGAAGGCACCTAATACATTATGGCATTCATGAACTACCTGAATAGTATTTTTTTCATAAGGCCGTGGAATCAGGCGACGCATACTGTTCAGCATCCGGTCCCAGTCCAGCAGAAAGTAAAAAGCAATGATTGGTATCAGAACAATTGTACCGCCAATCTGGATGAAATTTAATCCGGATTGCGCCAGACGTAGCAACATGGTCTGAATGCTATCTGCACTATAATTGGTCTGAATATAATCCATGACTACAGTAGAAATCTGTTCAGTATCAATTTCCATCTGCTCGACATTAAATGTGTTAGAAACCCAAGGCAAAAAGGTCGCGTTTAACCAATGTATACCTGCTGGAATACTGTCACGCGCATAAACCAGTTGCTGCCAGACCAAAGGCACCACATACCAGATTGCCAGTACCAGGAGAATACCAATTCCAATAAAGACAATACTGATCGAGAGCCAGCGCGGTAAATGATATTTGTGGAGCCATGCCACTAGCGGACTAAATAGATAAGCAATCAGAAAGGCCATTAAAAATGGTATGACTACCGGTTTTAGCAGGTAAAGCACCCAAAGTAATAATGCAATCGCCGCAAGAATAAAAATACGACGTAAGGTACGGTCGACCATGGAAACACGCCTTTTATAAGTATCTAATCATTATGAAGAAAGAAATATTTTAGTAAAATAGCATTTTAGAGCATAAATAACATAAGAGTTTCGTATATTCAGGTTATAATCCCCCGCGCGAACGCGGAGACTTCATTATGAGCAACTCAACTTCTACCCCAAATACTGGTTTAAGCTACAAAGATGCAGGTGTCGACATTGAAGCGGGAGACGCATTAGTCGATCGAATCAAATCTGTCGCCAAGCGCACCTCACGTCCTGAAGTGATGGGCGGACTTGGTGGTTTTGGTGCACTTTGTAAAATTCCTAAAGGTTATGAAGAACCTGTTCTCGTATCTGGCACGGATGGTGTGGGTACCAAATTACGTTTAGCACTGAATTTAAACCGTCATGACACGATTGGTCAGGACCTGGTGGCAATGTGCGTAAATGACCTTCTTGTATGTGGTGCAGAGCCATTGTTCTTCCTTGACTATTATGCAACAGGCCACTTAAACGTAGAGGTTGCTGCAAATGTTGTTACAGGAATTGGTGCAGGTTGCGAACTTGCTGGCTGTGCGTTAGTAGGTGGTGAAACTGCTGAAATGCCAGGCATGTATGAAGGTGAAGATTATGATTTGGCAGGTTTCTGCGTAGGTGTAGTTGAGCAAAGCAAAATTATTGATGGTTCTAAAGTTAAAGCCGATGATGTACTGATTGGAATTGCATCTTCAGGTGCGCACTCTAATGGCTACTCTCTGCTTCGTAAAATTTTAGATGTAAAAAATGTTGACTTAACTCAAATCGTTGATGGTCGCCCACTTGCAGATACTGCAATGGAACCTACCCGCATTTACGTCAAGCCAATCCTTGAATTACTCAAACAGGTTGATGTGCACGCAATGGCACACATCACAGGTGGCGGTTTACCGGGTAACTTACCACGCGTACTTCCAAATGGTGCTCAAGCAGTCATTAATGAATCTTCTTGGGAATGGCCAGAATTGTTTAAGCTTCTTCAAAAGGAAGGTGGTGTTGAACAATTTGAAATGTACCGCACATTTAACTGTGGCGTAGGTATGGTATTGGCTGTTGATGCGGCAGATGCTGAGAGAACGGTTAACACGCTAAATAACCTCGGCGAAAAAGCATGGATAATGGGTCACATTGTTGACAATGCTGAATCTGTTGAAGGTGCAGATGAAAAAATTCGTGTGATCTTCGCGTAATTTCATATGATTAAAATTGCTGTACTCGTTTCGGGCAGTGGATCTAACTTGCAGGCCCTGATCGATGCCAAACTATCAGGCCAAATTGTTGGTGTACTGTCCAACCGGCCTGATGCTTATGCTCTAGAACGTGCTAAACAGGCAGGAATTAAGACTGCTCTTGTTGAACATAAACAGTATCCAAGCCGGGAAGCATTTGATGATGTTATGCATCAGCAGCTGCTTGACTGGGGAGTTAATCTGGTCGTGCTAGCAGGCTTCATGCGGATTTTAAGTGAAAAATTTGTCAAAGCCTGGGAAGGGAAAATGCTGAATATTCACCCTTCCCTGTTGCCTTATTATAAAGGTATGCATACTCATCAGCGTGTAATTAATACAGGTGATGTATATCATGGCTGTACAGTTCATTATGTGACAGCTGAATTAGATGCTGGTCAGGCACTAGCGCAGGGAATACTTTCGGTTAAAAGAACTGATACAGTTGAGACTTTGGCAAACCGTGTACATGAGTTAGAACACCTGGTTTACCCTCAGGTGGTTGAATGGATCTGTATTGGCGCCGTTCAGCATCTAGAAGATGGCTCTGTACTTTATAGAAATTCTCTGTTGACTAAACCCATGCAGTTTTGCAAGTTATAATACAATTTATGCCAATAAAAAAGCGCCCACATATAGGCGCTTTTTTATTGGCTCATCATTTATGCATGGATCAGCTGTTTTACCAGTCGGCCCACCTCAACAGGATGTTCTAACGGGAACATATGGCCGCCCTCGGCTATGCTAAAAGAAACACCGATTTTTTTCTTGGCTACGTGTGGAAAACGCCGCTTAAGAAAAACACTTTTATCTCCGACCACAAGATGTACTGGTATTTTCGGTTTTGCCATCGGTAACCACCAGAGCGAAGGATTCTTCCTAAAGATTTCTACTTCATCATTTTTAGGGATAGTCAGAGTTACGCCACCCCTTACCGGATCTTCAGTTAATGCATATTTCAGATAGGCCTGAAAACAGTCTGCATCAAAATCTTTATAGAAACCTTTAGTGCGAAGTAACTCGCCTGCCTGCTCGCGCGACTCCCAATGATCACGTCGCCGCACCGATAACCCTGCTGGAGTCATCTGATCTACCAGTTGGGGTTTAAAGCATTTAGCCATATGGAAAACAAAAGATGCTTTTCCCATAATCAACGGCGGATCTAGCATAATGACCTGTGAAAATAACTCGGGACGTTGATAAGAAGCCATCATCGTGAGAACTGAACCTAGCGAATGTCCAAGCCCGATAACTTTGCGACCATGAGCCTGCCGAACGATGCTGTCGATGATCTGCTCTACCAGATGAGGCCAGTGATTGGTAATTGGATAACGTTTATCTGGGCCAATCAAAGGCACATAAATAATGTCGTATTCATCACGCAACTGTTCAAACAACTTTTCATAAACTTTTGAAGGCACACCATTGGCATGTGCAAAGTGTATTAATGGCTTCGTCATATATCCCTTTATGTTCATTATTGCAGCTTGGTATCCTGCTGAATTTTAAGTTGCTGGGTAACTGATTCACTAAAGCCCTGGCCTATTTCAGAACCTACCCGGCCAAGTACCGATTCAAATGGGCTACGCTGAACTGTATAATCCAGAACATTATCCAGTTTAAGCTCACGTTTAAGACTGTTTATGCTTCCGGTACGATCTGCAACGCCCAGTTTAACCGCCTGCTCACCGCTCCAGAATAATCCTGAAAAAATTGCAGGGTCATTACTCTTCAGGCGCTTGCCACGGCCTTCTTTTACAGCAGCAATAAAGTGACTATGCACATTGTCTAAGACCGTCTGTACATGCTCCCTCTGTGCAGGATTGACTGGTTTAGTCATGCTCAGAATATCTTTATTGTCGCCTGAAGTTAATGTCCGGTCTTCAACACCCAGTTTCTGCGCAAGGCCCATCACCCCATAGTTTGGCATAATCACACCAATTGAGCCGACCAAACTGGATGGATTAACCCAGATTTCATCAGCAGCCGAAGCAATATAATAAGCGCCTGAGGCTCCCATATCACCAATTAGTGCATATACTTTCTTCTCAGGATACTGCTGTTTGTAATAGCGAATTTCCTGCCAGATCTCATCTGACTGGACAGGTGACCCCCCAGGTGAATTGATATTGAGCACAATTGCGTGACTGTTTTTTGCTTCAAATGCACGTTTCAAAGCTTTATTGGTATCTTCACTATTTACGGAACGGTCACTAGAGTCAATCGTACCAATAATATCGATCACAGCCAGATGAGCATTTGAACTTGAGCCTGCCCCACTGGTAGTTGCCGTAGTACAGCCCCTACCCATCATGAGCAAAAGCAATAGAATATAGGCAAAAGTCAAACACTTAAAAAATATTCCCCAGCGACGGCTACGGCGCTGTTCTTCAACAGAAGCCAGTACAGCTTTTTCTAGTATCTGCCACTCTTTACCGCTTCTGCTGTCTGAACTTGGAACTTCATTATTAGGTTTTGGCGGCCAATCCGACATATATATTTATCCGAAAAGTAAAATATCTTCATTATATACACTGGAAAATGAAAAACTGTCTAAATAAAGCTTTTTAACTTATAATATTTTTTCTTTTACGTTTGTTAAGCAGAATCCTACATTTAAATAATGACTAGCTCAAATTCCCAGCCTTTATCTTATCGTCTTTTGAAAATCATTAGTCGCCAGCCTATACGAGTATCACGCTTTATTGCTCGTATACTTGCAGGTCTGATGAATACTTTAAAACTGTCGAATACCTCAAAAACAATAAATCTGAATCTGGAGATTGCTTTTCCATATCTGCTGACCGAAAAGCGTAATCAGATTATTCGTCAGGCTATACGCAATGAAATACAGTCATACTTTGAATTTTTTAGTATTTGGGGCTCAAGTACAGAGAAGAATATTTCGAGAATTCATAAAATTGTAGGCGAGCATTATTTTCATCAGGCGGTGGCAGCCAAAAAAGGATTAGTCCTGATCGTTCCGCACTTTGGCACATGGGAGATTATGAACTCTTGGTGTTCGCAATATACATCAATGACCATTCTCTATAAACCGGTCAAAGACCCGTATGCAGATCAGTTCGTCCGCGAAGCGCGCAGCCGTGAGCAGGCCAATCTGGTTCCTACAGATGAAACTGGTGTTCGCCAGATTTTTAAGGCGCTTAAACAGGGAGGCACAACTGTTATCTTGCCTGACCATACACCAAATGTGGGTGGTGATCTGGTGGAATACTTTGGTGTACCCTTAGCCTCAAGCAGCCTGAGCGCCAAGCTGATTCAAAAAACTAAGTCCAGTACTTTGCTTCTTTACGCCATCCGTAATGAACAGGATGGCTTTAATATGTTTATTGAACCAATTGATGAGAAAATTTATGAAGGCAGCGCTGTAGAAGGTACCCAAGTTATTCATCATGTGATCGAAGATTTGATTACACGCTATCCCGAACATTACCACTGGAGCTATAAACGTTTTAAGGCTCACCCAGAATTACGCTCCATTTATACGCTTGATAAAGCTGAAGCACTACAAAAAGTGGATCAGCTGCGGCAGCACAACAAAAATCTTACTTAATCTTTAACCATTTCCACTGCTCTCTATAGAGCGTGTAATTTATTTGTTCATCAGCTTCTTGATAAAATTCAATATTACCGGTTTGGGCAGTTAAAAGAAGTGGAATATCAAGTGCCTTTAGACGTACCTTAACTTCTTTGGTCGGGTGACCATAACGGTTATTCTGTCCTGCTGAGGCAATTGCCAGCTTAGGATGCAAATATTTTAGAAAACTGTAAGCAGAACTGTGCTTACTGCCATGGTGACCCAATACTAGTACGTCGACTTGAAGTTCGGGATACTTTTTCATGAGTTCATATTCAGTTGGCCAGCCAGCATCTCCCATAATCAAGAAATTCCGGTAAGGCTGGGCCTGGTTTAATTGCACATATAACACACATGAATATTCATTCGGATTGGCTTCTACCATTGATGGGTAAGTATTTAAGCCAGGTGATAGTACCTGGACCTTAAAATTCTGATAAGACCAGCTTTGTCCTTCCCGGCATGGTGATGACTGTTTTATATTCCATGTTTCAGGTAACTGGGTATTGGCTATTACTTCATCGATTTTAATTTTTTGGCTTAATGGTAAGAGTGCCCCGCTATGATCCTGATCCAGATGAGTTAATAGCACCCGATCTAAGCGAGCTATCCCTTGGGAAAATAAAAATGGTGCAAGAATTTGCTGGCCTATACTGAATTTGGTTTCATCATAGTAACCGCCTGTATCTAACATTATTTTTTGCTGACTACTCTGAAGTAGAATGGCTTGGCCCTGCCCTACATCTAAAACGGTTAACTTAAAATCCGAGTCTGGTGCCCTACTCGTAAAAACTGGTACAAAACATAACAGCGCCCAAGCTTTAGGAATAACAGATCGAGGCAGATATAAAATAATCAGGCCGATACTGAGGCTCACAATAAGCAACGGTGTAAATGCAATTCCCTGTAATTGGGGATTAAACAGATGGTCCAGTATTTCTAATATCCACAAGCCTAAATTCAAGCCTAAATCGCTACAATGAAATAAAAGCAGGCCCAAAGGAGAAATGATATAGGAAAGACATGCAGCCAGTATATCTAGCGGCACTACGACAGCACCTAATAATGGAATGACAAGAATATTGGTCAATGGCGCAATCCAGCTTACCTGTTTGAAAAAAATCAGTACTAACGGAAAGAGAGCAATAAAAATTTTCCCTTGTGATTCAATCAGTAACTTTCCAGCAGTTAAAACTCTTTGCTTCCAGTTAAAAGCCGGTTGGGCAGGCTGCCGATCTATACTTTCATAAATGCGCAACAGAATAAAACAGGCCCCGAAAGAAAGCCAGAAAGCTGCCGAGAGAACACTAAAAGGATCTATCCATAATAGTAAACTGGCACTTGCCAGCAATAAGCTTAATGCCTGGATTTTTTGTCTTAATAAAAGCAGGCTACTCCCTAGCAGAGTAATGAGCAGTGTTCGTAGTGCCGGAATCTCGAAACCGACAAAAGCGCTGTAAAGTAATACACAAAAACAGAAAGGAAAAACCAGCAGATAAGGGCGAGGCAAGCTTAAATAGAGTTTTGGACCATACAGCCGTATCAGGGTTTGCAATACCCAGCTGACCAGAGCTGCGAAAATTAATACGTGTGGGCCAGAAATTGCCAGCAGGTGACTGATTCCCAGCCGCTGAAATTGTTCTTCTGTTTCAGAGGAAAGTAAGCTTTTATCACCTGTAAGAAGTGCTAAAATCAGGCCTTTATTTTTCAGTGTGCTATTTTGAATAAAAGTACGAAAATGATAGCGCTGCCGCTCCATCAGTAATAGAAGACCATTGATCCAACCCTGTTGATTATTCAGATATTGATTAAAACCAAGCCGGTAAACTGCCTCATGGTCCAATTTCTCTATTTTCCAGATTTTTACACTGGCCATGATATTCTGCTGAATAAACCATTTTTCCTGATCAAATACTCCCGGCATGGCATATCCATGAGCAGGTATGACTTCCCCATAAATCCGGTAATATTCTCCTAACTCAAATTTTATAGGTTGCTCAGGTATATTTTTAAATGTGAGCCACCATTGAACAGGCTGTTTTTTCTGGTCAAGTACTTCCACTTTTTGCCTGATCTGCTTCTCAGAACGCTCATCAATATGTCGGATATAAACAATTGCCTCAATATTTCTTGTTTCTGTTTCCCTGTTATCTAGACGTTGTTCTAGCGCATGGTCAGCGTAGCGATAACCCAATGTGCCTGTCAGGATGCCTAAGGCTAGAATAAAAACTGCTCTAGATAAGCATGGAATCGGATGGTGCGACTCCAGCTTACTATATTGATACCAATATAATAGCCCTGAACCTACGCTGAAGATCATCAGTCCAGGTAACAGAAAAACAGGTAAGTTAAAAGTTTTCCCCATGACCGAGATTCCAGCAATCCAGGCCAATAAAATAGTTTTCCACATGATTTTTATATTTATAACTTATTAAAATAATTAAAGCCCATACTGATGGGCTTTAACAAGGTTAATGATCAGATTATCTCCGACTTACGCGTTCACCCATAAGCCATCCTGCATATGCAGAATTGAATCGGCAGCTTGGGCCAGCTGCTCATCATGAGTTACAATCAGCATTGCCATGTTCAATTCCTGACGCAGTTCACTTAATAACTCAAAGATACCTACAGCAGTTTTACGGTCCAGGTTACCTGTCGGCTCATCAGCCAGCATTAAAGCAGGTTTGGTTACCAATGCCCGCGCCAAAGCTACACGCTGACGCTCACCACCAGATAATTCGCCTGGTTTATGCGTTATCCGGTGTGACAGGCCGACCCGTTCCAGCAAGTATTCTGCTTGCTGTTTGGCTTCTTTAAACTGTGTATTTTTGCGCAGCATCAGGGGCATTGCTACATTTTCAAAAGCAGTAAACTCTGGCAGTAAATGATGAAATTGGTAGACAAACCCAAGATACTGGTTACGCATAAAACCACGTTCAGCTTCACCTAAATTGTCAAAGCGCTGTCCATTTAGAAACACCTCACCCTCAGTTGGCCGGTCTAGCCCCCCTAAAACATGTAGTAAGGTACTTTTACCAGAGCCACTGGCTCCAACAATCGATGTAAACTCACCCGCCTTGATCTCTAAAGATAAGCCTTTAATCACCTCTACGGTTGATTTCCCATCCGTGAAATGCTTATAGATATTACGGGCTTCAAGTACTGTATTATTCATAACGTAAAGCCTCGGCAGGTTGAATTTTAGCTGCACGCAGTGCCGGATAAATAGTTGCCAGAAAGCTTAAAATCAGAGACAGACTGACGATGACTACGACATCCTGCCATCTGAGATAAGAAGGCAAATAATTAATAAAGTAGGCATCAAACAGGTGCAGACCAAAAGCATTATTCAGCCATGAAATAAAGCTGCTGATACTTGAGGCAAAAATAATTCCTAAAATTGCGCCTGATACTGTCCCGATGACTCCAATTACTGTTCCCTGTACCATAAATATACGGGTAATTGTAGCGGGTGATGCACCTAGTGTTCTTAAAATAGCGATATCAGATTTTTTATCGGTCACTACCATGACCAGAGAAGAAACAATATTAAATGCAGCAACCAGAACGATTAGAAACAGGAGCAGGCTTACCATCGCTTTTTCCATCTGGATGGCACTAAACAGGTTCCCATGAGTATAGGTCCAGTCCGAAGCATAGAAATTCCCTGGTAATTCACGGGCAATCGAGCTAGCTACCTGAGGTGCACTGAAGATATCATCCAGCTTCAGACGTACACCCTGAGCACCATCCGGCAAACGTAACAAAGTCGAAGCATCATTTAAGGCAATATAGCCCATCATGGAATCTACTTCAGCTCCAATACTGAAAATGCCCACAATTTTGAAACGTTTAAAGCGAGGCACAACCCCTGCCGGTGAAGGTGTGGCTTCAGGCAATACTAAAGTGACACTGTCATTCAGCCCGAGGCCGAGTGCATCTGTCATCTGTTTCCCCAGCACAATACCAAATTCACCTTTTTTCAGGCTATCAATGCTTCCCTCAACCATATGATCCTGAATAATAGAAACCTTTTTTTCATATTGAGGTTCTATTCCAGTTACCATCAGACCTGCAACTTGGCCTTGTGCAGTTAGCATCCCCTGTAACTGGGTAAATGGTGCTGCGCCAGTAACATGTTCGTGGCTCTCGACTTTTTTTGCAAGTTCGGGCCAATCTGTTAAAATCTGGGTTGAAGAAACTGTGGCCTGAGGTATCATGCCCAAAACACGGTTTTTTAACTCTCGGTCAAAACCATTCATGACAGACAGAACTGTAATAAGAACTGCTACACCCAAGGTCAGGCCGATCATGGAAACTAAAGCAATAAAAGAAATAAAGTGATTACTACGCCGTGCGCGAGTGTATCTCAACCCTATATACAGCGAGATTGGTTTAAACATACCATCTAGTCCGAGGTAATTCATTATGGAAACATTACAGCATCAGGGTGCTTCGAACGAACGTCGCGTGATGTCCCGCATTGATGCTGCTTTAAGGATTAATTATCAGATTATCTCTGATGATGTTGCTCTTAACGATCCTTACGACCCTAATTTTGTATTGCCGCGTTATTTTCTACTACTTGCAGAATTAGATCAATTTGATCATGCTATTAACTACGAATTAGAACAATTAAATCAAAAAGATCAACAAATTGCTCGAATACTATCCTTATTTAACCAGAAAATGAATCTGATTACAGGGTCTCTTTATGACGCTATCGTCCAGACCATGCTACCTGTGCCTGAACAGGTTAATATTTCAGAAAGTGGTATCAGCTTTTATACAAATCAACAGCTTAAAGATGGAAGCTATATTCATTTAACATTAAGTCATCCTGATAATTTCTTTCATGTAGCAACAATTGCCCAAGTGGTTTATAGCAAGCCTAAGGATGAAACAGGCTTCCGGACAGGAGCTTATTTTGTGACACTGCATCCTCAAGATCGTGCCAAGCTTGCTGAATGTATTAATTCTACTCAAGGTGTAGCAAGCTAGATTAAAGTTCTAATTACTTTTAATTTTCTGGGCAAGTTCACGACTTGCCTTAATATCACGATAAAAGTAAAGAAAAAGTCCTGATAACAGTACAGTAGCGCCCACAAAAATCATGACTGTCAGTTTTTCATGATTTAATACTGAACCAATGAGAATAGCCAGCATCGGTGTCATGACGTTGGTTAAAGACAGAGTAGTTGCCTGAATGTTCTGGACCAGTTTGAAATAACAGAACATTGCAACCAGAGATGCCATAATCACCGTATAGAATAAAGCCATCAACGATTTGGTATCTGGAATATGGCTCGGTGCATACTGCCAGATGAAAGGAAGCAGCAGCATACAACCGAGCACGGACACGATAATCGAACCAGTCGCCTGTGCCATTGGTTCAACCTGCGCATTTACTTTCTTTACCCAGAAAATAGATAAAGCATAATTAAAAACACTCAGCAACATCAGGAGAATGCCTACAGGATGAACCTGCTGGCCTGTATTTCCTCCCAGACAAATAATCGAGAGCCCTGCTACTGCGATCCCCATTCCCAGCCATTGCATACTATATAAATGCTGCTTAAATAAAAAACGGCCAATTAAACCTGCCATAATTGGTGCCAGCCCAAACATCAATGCAATAATGCCTGAACTGAGATAACCTGTCGCTGCATAGGTAAAAATTTGCGAACCAATCAAGCTAAAGGAACCCGCGATATAACTGTGCAGCGCTACTTTATGAATGGGAAGCTTTACTCTGAGCAAGAGCAGCAAAAGAGCTGCTAGTGGTAAAGCTATAAAAAAACGAATCACCATTGCCCACATGACATGCAGATCATGGACGCTCCAGACGATTGCCAGTGGAGTAGTAGCCCAGATGAATACCAGAATAGTGTAGGTAAACACAATATTGCCGCGAGAGACCGGCACCTTCTGATTCATGAGGCTGTCTTACGCTTCTGCTTTAATATGGTCTGATCCAGGCTACTGGCAAACTCACGTTTATCTCGGTCTGAAATAGGTGGTGGGCCCCCTGTCTGAACCCCAGCTCCGCGCAAGGTATCCATAAAGTCCCGTAAATGCAACCGCGCTTTAATATTAGCTGTAGTGAAAATCTCTCCACGAGGGTGAATAGCGATACCCCCCTTTTCGATGACCTGTGCGGCCAATGGAATATCTTGTGTTACCACAATGTCATTATTTTGCATCCGGTTGACAATTTCCTGATCGGCTTGGTCAGCCCCACCCATGACCTGAATCGAATTAATACGTACTGATGGAGTAATACCGACATTCTGGTTTGCCACAAAAGTTACTTCAAGCTGGTAACGATCTGAAGCCCGCATAATCACATCACGTAAAATACGCGGTAGAGCATCCGCATCAATCCATAATTTAAAGGGCAGCACCTGAAAACTCCGTAAGTATAAGATTCTCAGTTTAACAAAGTTCAGTTATTTTTTAGGAACAATCTTTATAAATTATCCTTTATTGCCATATTCTTCACCCTACTGATTGCAAGTCTTTAACAGGCATTAAAACGCACCAGATCTCTGGTCTTTATTTACAGTTTAGTTTCAGATAAATTAGTTTTGCTCCAAATGCTGAATTTAGAAGTAAAAGAGCGTAATGATGGGCTTGAAAAATACAAGTTACCCTCGATTTAATAGATATACTCACGCGATCCCTAATAGTGCATATGAATAATCAGAACAGCCCGGAAATTATCCTGATCAATGATCAGAATTTTGGTAGTCACGTTGAACACTGGAATTTATTAACTGACCAGCCTGAAACTGAAGTCCCTAAATGGTTAGGTATGTCACTTGACTCACCGATGATGCCTATGGGTTTATGTCAGAATGAGCAGGAAATGGATGCCTCTGTCTGGCTGATTCAAGGTCCGGATAAATCACCTGTTCGTCTAGCACAAATTATTGCAGTAGAAAATAATAAGCCAAAAGCACTCAAGACTGCATTTCCTGTATTTGATAGTCCTTATCGCTATAATGCAAAAATAGAGCGTATTATTAGTTGTAAATCAGGTACTCAGGCAGTTCTGCGTCTGCAACTTGGTAATAATCCGAATACTGTAGTGTATGCATTTGACAGTTTATACAGTGTTAATCATCAGTGTTATGAAAAAGGTCAAAGCTATCAGGTTCAGCTTAATGCTTGGGCATATGAACTTGAAGCTGTTTCTGCTCATGAAGAACTGGTAGTCGATGACCCGGCATCGATTCGTCAGCACCGGGCATTAAATGATATTTTACAGCAACATAATGGTGTTGCCCCAGCCAATCTTCAGGAATTGATTGATGCATGGGAACCAAAGTCTGAAGAAGATACTGCGCCTGTAACAGTTGATTTTTCTAAAATGGTAGCCTATCTGTATGGAGAGACAATCGGTCAAGAAGATGAAGCCTGGTTTCAAGGGAATATTGTAGGCAAGACCAGTATGCAGTTTATGGACCAGGATTATACTGTTTATGATGTAACGCTTATTTTAGAAGAAAACACACCAGCTACTCTTATCCGGATCGCGACTCGCAATAAAAAGTACGAAAACTTTAAAATTGGCCAATATATTCGAGGCAATATCTGGATTCAGGCGAATATTTATGCTAAAACTAGCAGCAATTGATAGGATTTAAAAAATAATAGCATTATTTAGGTTCCTTGATGAAAATTATTCCAGAACAGACGACTACACGAATTGTTGAACATAGCGGTCTACGTATTAAAGTTGATATGGGAGCCTTATGTTTCTTTCTTCTCGGTATGTTTATTTCTGCCATTATTATTCATCAACTGGGCATAATCCAATTCTAAAATTTTTATTCATTAATAAAAAACCCTCTAATTTATAGAGGGTTCTTTATTAATTATATGTATCAGTTTAAGCATTGCGTTTGGCAAAGTCATCCATAAAATCAACTAGTGCCTGAACACCCTCTAATGGTACAGCATTATAAATGCTTGCACGCATACCACCTACTGAACGGTGACCGGCCAGATTTAATAGATGGTTTTCTTCAGCTTCTTTCAAGAAAAGTTTTTCCAGTTCCGGATTTGCCAGAGTAAACGGAACATTCATGAGTGAACGATTTGCTTCTGCAATTGGATTCGCATAAAAATCACTGGCATCAATATAACCATACAGCAGTTTAGCTTTTTCCAGATTAATTTTATGAATTGCTTCTACACCGCCCTGCTCCAGCAGCCACTCAAATACCAATCCAGATAAATACCAGGCATAGGTTGAAGGTGTATTTACCATAGAGCCGTCTTTAGCTTGCGCTGAATACTTCAAAAGACTTGGAATTTCAGGTTTAGCCTGATCGAGCAGGTCATCACGTATAATAACCAGAGTCAGACCAGCAGGACCAATATTCTTCTGTGCACCCGCATAGATCAGTCCAAATTTGGAAACGTCCAGCGGCGCAGATAAAATACTTGAAGAAAAATCAGAAACCAGTGGCGCATCTACCTCAGGAACACTTGCAAACTGTAATCCACCAATAGTTTCATTATCTGCATAATGCACATAAGCTGCATCTTTAGATAGGTTCCAGTGAGCCTGTTCACTAATCGCCAGTTTGCCATTCACCGTTGTGCCAGCTTGTATTACATTAATATCGCCATAACGCTGTGCTTCTTTATAGGCTTTTTCAGACCAGATACCTGTAGAAATATAGTCGGCCTTATTATTTTTACCCAGTAGATTTAGCGGAATAGCAGAAAACTGTAGGGAGGCACCACCTTGTAAAAATAAAACTTTATAGTTTTGAGGAATGTTCATGAGTTTACGCAGGTCTGCTTCTGCCTTTTCGGCAACAGCGACATAATCTTTACTTCGATGGCTCATCTCCATGATGGAAACGCCTTTACCCTGCCAATTCAACAGTTCCTGTTGAGCTTTTTCTAAAACAGCAGTAGGTAATGCAGCAGGACCAGCACAGAAATTATACGCGCGCATGATTTTTCCCTTCAAGAAATTAAAAAAATAAAATCAAGGCATTTAATCACATATTGGCAAATGATGCAGTAAATTCTCGAACCGATATTTCAATACTTACTTAAAGATAGAACAGTTTATTCAATAAAAATAGGATGTTAGTTTAATTAGGAACTTATATAATAATTCAACCTTTCTAAAGTTTATTTAAAAAATCATAGAGAACTATTTATCAATACATTTGTAGATTAAATACTAAAAAGATTATTTGCTTTTAGCCCAATTCTCTGCAATTTTATATAATATTAAAATAAGATTTACCTGTTAAATTTTATTTTAAACTATAATATAAAGGATAAAGACAAACTTTAGTCTTAAAAGACAACTTCAACAGAAACAATGTAGTAATAGAAATATTGATATAAAAGATTAAACTACCTAGAAATTTTGAAAAGCTGTTTAATATATGCAGATTTTAAGAAAATTAATATTCAGATCTTCTGATTTAAAACTAGTTCCTCACTATTTTTATAAAATAGGTTTTATTACAACTTTCCTATTATATACAGGAACTGGCTTTGCACAGACGTTTAGTTATGAACAAGCTGAACAATATATCCTTCAAAACTCTTATAGTTCACAGGCAAGCATGGCTTTGCAGCAGGCTTCACAGTTAGAAGCTGAAGCCACTAAAGGTTTAGGCTTACCCCGCATAGATTTAAATGTACGGGCCTATACCTTTCATAATGAAATTGATCTTCCCCTCAAATCTGTAAAAAATAACCTTGAACAAACTCTTTCACAGGGTGTGAATGAGCGTATCGACCAATGGCAAGGAGAAAATGGTTTACCTACAGATATTACTGACCCATTGCGTAACGGTATAGGACAAGTTATTCATGGGGGCATTGGCCTTATACCGGATACCGCAAATGTTGTGCTTGAAGATGAAGTGGTACGCCCAACTATATCATTGATGATGCCTTTATATACGGGCGGTCTTACCCAAAGCGCCAAACAAATTGCTAATATTCAGGCACAGCGTAGTCAGCTTGATAGCCGGCAACAACAAGATATACAACGCTTTGAAATCATTCAGGCATATTTTAATACTCAGTTACAGCAAGAATTGAATAGCATTAGCCGTACTAATCGTGATGCAATGCAAAATCATTATAATAATGCCCTCAAGCTGGAACGTGCCGGGTTTATCAGTAAAGGGCAGCGCATGCAATTTGAAGTTGCCCGCAATAATGCCGAACGTGCCCTGCAAAATAGTCAAGCCAATCTTGAGGCCAGCCGTTTTCAATTACAGAATTTACTTAAGCAGCAAACTGTAGACAGTCTTAATACGCCTTTGTTTATAAATTCACAGCAGTCACCGGTTCTGGCTCAACTTATGGCGACTTATCCTGAACAATCCACTCTCATTCGCAAAATGCAGACTGATACACTATTAGCTGAAGAAAATGTGCGTGCTCAAAATGCTGCAAAGAAACCCAGTATTTTTGCTTTTGGTGAATACAGTTTAGACGAACAGCAAAATTGGATCATAGGTATGGCTGCCCGTTATAATCTGTTTTCGGGTATAGATAAACAGAAAAAAGTGCAAGCAGCGGAACTACAACGTTACGCCGCTGGTCTTGCTACCGAACGCACCAAACAGGAAATCGAGAATATTCTGTTCAAATCTTATAGTGAATTAACCTCTGCGCAAAACAGTCATCGACTGTTACAGCAAAACATGCGTGCTGCTCAAGAAAATCTTCGTATACAGGAATTATCATTTAAAGAAGATATGGGAACAGCCACCCAAGTCATTGATGCCCAAAACAGTTTAAATATTTTAAAAGGTGAAATGGCTTTAAATGCTTATAAATATATTATTTCACTGGCAAGTCTGTTACAGGGTCATGGCTCAATTGAACAGTTTAAAAGCTATATTCATCAACCTGATACAGTCTATATTCGCTAAGGTCGACAGGATATGAGTATGAATGAAGAAAAAAAACTACCTGCACAAAATACTGCATCTTCTCAAGATAATATTCATGAGCCAGCCGAGCCGAGTCAAACTGAGCCAGATTCTGCTGATACCGAACAGAAGCTTGCAACAAGACAACGGCAGCCTCAGCATAAAAGAGCCTGGCTTAAACTTGCAATTATTATATTGGTTATTATTTTACTGGCTACCATTGCATTTGGATTATGGAAAAGTTATCAGCCACAGGATATTGAAATTCAAGGCCGGGTTGAAGCAGAAACAATCTATGTCAGCACCAAGGTCCCTAGCCGTATTGAAGAAATTTATGTACGGGAGGGCCAGAAAGTAAATAAAAACCAGCCACTGGTTCGTCTGTTTAGTCCCGAAGTAGACGCAAAAAAGCAGCAGGCCTTAGCAGCACTGCAGTCTGCTCTTGCTTTACAGTCAACTGCTGAACGTGGCTCTCAAGAAGAAAATATCGCAACCTTATATGCTAACTGGCAAAGTGTTAAAGCTCAGGAGCAGCTGGCTCGAACGACTTATAAGCGTGGTGAAAACCTGTATAAGGAAGGAGTAATTTCAAGGCAGCGTCGTGACGAGTTGTATGCTGCTCAAGTTTCTGCACAGGAGCTGACTGAAGCAGCCTATCAGCAATATGCGCGTGCCAAACGCGGCAGTACTGAACAGCAGCGCTCTTCAGCAGATGCACAGGTCGATATAGCCAAAGCAGCGGTAAGTGAAGCAGAAGCTTTAGAGGCAGAGACCAAATTATACGCACCTGTTAGTGGTACAGTGTCTAAAACTTATGGTAAGCCAAGTGAACTCGTTGCGATTGGCGTGCCTGTAGTCAGCCTGATTCAGGATGACAGTTTATGGGTAAGCCTGAACATCCGTGAAGATCAGTATACACAGATTTATAAAGCCCAAAAACTGGAAGGTTTTATTCCGGCACTTAACCGGCGGGCAACTTTCAATATTGAGAATATTGATGCAGAAGGTGAGTTTGCCACTATTAAAACTACCCGGCAAACTGGTGGTTATGATATTCGCAGTTTTAAAGTACACCTGACACCTGCCCAGCAGATTCCTGATTTAAAAGTTGGCATGAGTGTTCTTTTTAAGATTAAAGAGGACCACTAGTGTTGTATGGAATCTGTCGTGAACTGAAATATCTACTCACTCACCGCTGGGATTTATGTCTGGTCACAGTGGCGCCACTATTTATTATCATTTTATTCAGCAGCATGTTCTATCAGGGTAAGCCTGAGCATTTGCCTATTGCAATTATTGATCAGGATCAGAGCCAGCTCAGCCAAAATATTGATAAATATCTGTCTCATAATAGTGTGCTAGAAATTGCAATTATTTCACCTAATCAAGATGAAGTTGAACGCCTGCTGAACCAGACAAAAATTTGGGGATATGTGATTATTCCGGAAGGCGCAGAGCAGCGCCTGGTTCAGGCACAGGATAGCGGGATTGCAATAGCATTCAACCAGAGTTATTTCAGTATTGGAAATACTATTTCTTCTGCCATGCTGATTGGTACATTAGAAGCAATCGCAGATTTTATGGGCAGAAGCTATCTGGCCAATCAACTGCCCTATCTTGAGGCTCCTACTCCCCATGTAAAGATTTCACCTTTATATAATCCGGGACTGAGCTACGAATTTTATCTGGAACCTTTTATGGTGCCGGCCATTTTACACTTGTTGCTGTGTTGCTGTGTTGCATTTGCAGTCGGCCAAGAACTCAAAAACCGGAGTGTTAAAAGCTGGGTACATCATCAAACGATTTTTAGTGCACTTATTTCTAAAAACATAACCTATGTAATTATTTTTACAGCTTGGACTTGGTTGTGGATGTTTTGGCTTGCTGGTATCCGTGGCTGGTTTATAGCTGGACATTTATGGTTAATTTTACTTGGCCAAATCCTGTTATATAGTGCTTACGCTTTGATTAGCAGTACTGTGGTACTTGCTACGCAAAATCTAGCAAAGTCATTTGGTTTTATTGCAGTTTATGGCGGGTCTTCCTTAAGCTTTGCTGGCGTTACCTTGCCTTTAAATAATGCCCCACTTTTTACAAAATTCTGGGCAAATATTATTCCTTATACCCCTTATGCCAAACTACAGACAGAACAATGGGTAGTCGGTAGCCCGCTTACTGTGTCATGGCTTCCTGCACTGATACTTGCGGTCTATTGTGCCTTCTATGCAGTAATCAGCTATCTGCTTTTGAAAAAATATTTAAAAGGAGCGGCCCTATGAAGCAGTTCCTGTATTTTTATTTAAAAACATTTAAGGATATTGCCAGTAATAGCTCAATTTTAACTACCCTCATTCTTTCTGTGTTTTTCTATAGTTTTTTCTATCCGACTGCTTATAAAGCTCAGACAGCAGAAGCTTTACCCATTGTTATCGTAGATGAAGAACAAAGTCTGGTTACTTCCAGTATTATTACTGAAGTTGCAAAAAGTCCAAACGTCAAAATCCAGGCAATAACCGGAAATTTCGCTGAAGCGAAATTAATGATCCAGAAACAGCAGGCAGATGGAATATTATTGCTGCCGGATCAGCTCTCCAATAGTATACGCCGCGGCGAGGTAGGAGGTATCGGACTATATTTAAGTGCAGCTTATTTTCTAAAAACCAAGCAGATTGGTTTAGGCCTTGCAACTTCTGTCGAAAATGCTATTGCTCAACAGGCTGAAAAATTTGGTGAAATTGCACATTTTTCTCCTGCTGTACCTATACATCAGATTCCTTTATTTAACACTCTCTCTGGCTATGGAAGCTATATTTTTCCAGCGATTGCGCCATTAATTATCCATCAAACTATTGTTCTGGGTTTAAGCATGTTAATTGCAGGCTATCGAGAAAAACTGTGGCGCCCAGTAAAATCCGAAGTATCTGGTCTATTTTTTGCCATTTTAACGATTGGTTGTCTAGGCTGTTTATATCTGTTCGGTTTTACATTCTGGTTTTATGACTATCCGCGTGGTGGTAATTTTTGGGGAATGCTGCTCGGCGTTCCTATTTTTATTAGTAGTGTTATTGGCCTAGCTATATTGGTGGCTTCTTATTTAGACATGCCAGAACGTGCTGGCCATGTTATTGTTTTCACTTCAATCCCATTATTTTTACTCTCTGGTACCGCATGGCCGCACGCGGCTATGCCGGAATGGATGCAATGGCTAGGAGTCGCTTTACCCTCTACACAAGGCATTCAGATGTTTATTCAGCTTAACCAGATGGGTGTGCCGACCAGCTTGGTGCTTCCCAAAATGATTTATCTGGCTGCCTTTGCAGCCGTCTGTCTGGTTTGGGGAAATTATCGTTTAAGTTATAAATAATCACCTAATAAAAAGGACGCCGAAGCGTCCTTTTTAACTATCAGGCTTTAATCTTCTTGAGGTTCCTGATGTTCTGTTTCAGTTTTCTCAACTTCCAGTTGCTCAGTACTTTCAACTGTTTCGAAAGCTTCTACTTCATCTTCTTCAACGGCTTCAATAGAAACCACACCAACCAGTGTTTCTCCTTCGCCTAGACGAATCAGACGCACGCCCTGAGCATTACGCCCAGTTTGGGCTACTTCTGCTGCACGCGTACGGACCAGCGTCCCCCCATCAGAAATCAGCATCAGCTCTTTGGTTTCGTCAATTGCAACCGCACCCACCAGTTCACCATTACGTTCAGAGGTCTTAATTGCAATAACCCCTTTACCGCCACGTTTTTTGGTTGGGAAATCATCTACAGGGGTACGTTTGCCATAACCATTTGCAGATGCGCACAGTACTTCTCCAGTTTCTGGTACAACCACCAGTGAAACTATACGGCTGACTACATTTGAATCTGAAGAGTCTTCATCTTCCGAGTCAGTATCAGTATCTTCCGTATCCTCTGCCTGGGCAGCCAGTGCGACACGCATGCCACGCACACCTTTAGCTGAACGGCCCATGGCACGTACATCAGTTTCTGCAAAACGGATAGCCTTACCTTCGTTAGAGAACAGCATAATTTGCTGTTCACCATCAGTAATAGTCACACCAATCAGGGTATCTTCTTCATTGAGTTCAATTGCTCGTAAACCATTCGAGCGCACATTACTGAACTGCTCAAGCTCAACACGTTTTACTGTACCGGAAGCTGTGGCCATAAATACATAATAGTTTTTACGGACACTTTCGGCCTGCTGGGCAAACTCGATAATGATCTCATCATCCAAATCTGTTACAGCCAGCTCTACACATAACTGTTTTAGCTGGGTACGCAGTTCAGCTGAGAGCTCGTCAGCATTATCATCAAGCGTTGCCAATGCTGTCTCAAGTTCTGGCAAATGCACGGAAATGACCGGATTATCCTGAAGTTTTACAGTATTCGTTTTTACAAAGTTTTTAAAGGCTGCCAAGCGTTCAGTAAATTTCTTCGGCGCATCAATGACAGGTAAAATGGCAGTAATGGTCTCATTTGCATCGAGCGGCAACAAGTTAATCATTGGACGACCACGCGAACCACGTGATGCCTGCGGTACTTCAAAAACTCTCAGACGATAAACCTTACCAACATTGGTAAAGCACAGTACGGTGGCATGATTTGAAGTCACAATCAGATGCTGAATGAAATCATCTTCTTTCATTGAGGTAGCTGACTTACCCCGTCCACCACGACGCTGAGCTGCATAATCAGACAATGGCTGAGTCTTGGCATAGCCAGACTGGGAGACCGTCAATACAACCTGTTCCTCAGGTATCAGGTCTTCACGTGAAAAATCGACCCGTGATTCTACAATTTCTGTGCGCCGTGCGTCACCATACTGTTGCAATACTAAAGCCAGCTCTTCTTTAATTACAGCCATTAACAGGTTGAAATCATTTAGAATCGCGGTCAGTTCAGTAATCTGCCCCAGAATTTCTGAATATTCAGCATGTAATTTATCTTGTTCCAAACCGGTTAAACGGTTCAGGCGAAGTTCAAGAATAGCTGCAACCTGTGTTGGAGACAGGCGATAAATGTCGCGATCCAGTCCGAATGGACGACTCGGATCTTCACCTTCAATTTCATCTGGACGAATTGAAACCGAACCTGCTCTTTCAAGCATTGCTCCAACCCCACCTGCGGCCCAATCTGCGGCAAGCAAACGCTCACGTGCTTCTGCCGGATTCGCAGAAGTTTTAATCGCATCGATAATATCGTCGATATTCGCCAATGCGACAGTCAGGCCTTCCAAGATGTGACCACGTTCACGTGCCTTACGTAGCTCATACATGGTACGACGCGTGACCACTTCCTGACGGTGGCGAATAAACGCTGCAATAATATCTTTCAGGTTCATCAGTTTTGGCTGGCCATTGTCCAGACAAACCATGTTAATGCTAAAAGAATTTTCGAGCTGAGTATTTAAAAACAGGTTATTTACGACAACTTCAGCATTTTCGCCACGTTTTAAATCAATCGCGATACGCATACCGTCTTTATCGGATTCATCACGCAGCTCAGAAATACCTTCCAGCTTTTTCTCTTTAACCAGCTCAGCAATACGTTCGATTACTCTTGCCTTGTTAACCTGATAAGGAATCTCGGTAAATACAATGGTGGTACGGCCAGTTTTTTCATCTTCTTCAAAATGATATTTACCACGTATATGCAAGCGCCCCTTACCTGTACGGTAAGCGTCTACAATACCTGACTTACCATAGATAATGCCACCTGTAGGGAAGTCTGGACCAGAGATATACTCCATCAACCCTTCAACACTGATATTGGTATTGTCTGCATAGGCCAGACAGGCATTTACCACCTCAGTCATGTTGTGTGGCGCCATATTGGTCGCCATACCGACTGCAATACCGGCTGCACCATTAATCAACAGGTTAGGAATACGGGTTGGCATGACCTGAGGAATACGCTCAGAACCATCGTAGTTGTCTTCCCAGTCAACGGTATCTTTTTCAAGATCAGCCAGAATCTCATGGGTGAGTTTGCGCATACGTACTTCGGTATAACGCATTGCGGCGGCACTATCGCCATCGACAGAACCGAAGTTACCCTGGCCATCAACCAGTTGATAGCGCAGACTGAAATCCTGCGCCATACGTACGATAGTTTCATAAACGGCAGAATCACCATGCGGGTGATATTTACCGATAACATCACCGACCACACGGGCAGACTTTTTATAAGCTTTATTGTAGTCGTTACCCAGCTCGTGCATAGCATATAGCACACGACGATGAACAGGTTTCAGACCATCTCTCACATCTGGCAAGGCACGCGATACAATCACGCTCATTGCATAATCTAGATACGAGTGCTTGAGTTCATCCTCAATGGCAATCGGGCGGATTTCCGATACGCTCATGCATACTCCTCTTCATACCGGCGGCCTAAAAACCACAGATATTTATATATTAATCTTGCGAAAAATTAGCCTAAAAAAACTTCAGGCCAAAATTAAAAATTAGCGAATGAGTATAGCATAAAACTGCTTGGTTTTGTTTGTTTGAACATCGAGTTCTATTGAGTTATTTCAGCTATTTACTGTTCAAATAAGGAGCGTTTTGCAAGATGGCTTGACGCTATTTTATTTTTTATAGTTGGCTCAAAATTTCCAAGTTAAATTTACTTTATTTTTCATTTTTTTATTAGGCTTAGCAATTCTTGTATTTAATTTAGAGTGCCCTGACTTAAAAATAAAAAACGCCCGAAAACGGACGTTTTTTGATATATAAATGCTTAAAGCTTAGAAACCAACTCAGGAATGACCTGGTTCAAGTCACCTACCAGCCAGTAGTCAGCAATAGCATTGATTGGAGCTTCTTCATCTTTATTGATCGCTACGATCACTTTAGAATCTTTCATACCAGCCAAATGCTGAATCGCTCCAGAGATACCTACAGCGATATAAAGCTCAGGTGCAACGATCTTGCCAGTTTGACCCACCTGCATATCATTTGGTACAAAGCCAGCATCAACTGCGGCACGTGAAGCACCTTGTGCAGCACCAAGCTTGTCAGCGAGCGGATCAAGGATTTTATGATAGTTCTCGCCTGAACCTACACCACGACCACCGGATACCACAATACGTGCACCAGCCAGTTCAGGACGTTCAGATTTGACGATCTCTTCATTTACGAATGACGAAACACCAGCATCTTTCACTTCACCAATCGTTTCAACTGTTGCAGAACCGCCTTCAGCAGCTACTGCATCAAATGCTGTACCACGAACTGTACCTACAATAACATCTTCTGAAGATTCAACAGTCGCGATCGCGTTTCCTGCATAAATCGGGCGACGGAAGGTTTTAGGACCTACCACAGCCACGATATCAGTTACCATGCTGACATCAAGCAGAGCTGCCGCACGTGGTAAAATATTTTTACCGGAAGTTGTAGCAGCAGCAAGAATATGCGAATAGTTCTTGCCAATTTCTGCAATTAAAGCAGCAACATTTTCAGCCAGCTGGTTGGCATAAGCTACATTATCAGCAAGTAAGACTTTACTTACACCAGCAACTTTAGCAGCAGCATCAGCAACTGCCTGAGCACCAGAACCTGCAACCAATACAGTGATATCACCACCGATTTCTTGAGCCGCAGCAACAACATTTAGAGTCGCAGCATTCAGGGTGTTATTGTCGTGCTCAGCGATAACTAAAATACTCATGATTTTTATCCTTCTGTATTAGATCACTTTCGCTTCATTTTTAAGTTTGTTGATCAGTTCATCAACAGACTTCACTTGCACCCCTGCCTGACGTTCAGCCGGAGATTCAACCTTAACAGTTTTCAGCTTAGAAGCTGCTGTTACGCCATAATCTGCTGGAGACTTGGTTTCAAGCGGTTTTTTACGTGCTTTCATAATGTTTGGCAGAGCCGCATAACGGGGTTCATTCAAACGCAAGTCAGTGGTAATAATTGCAGGAAGTGATAGCTCAACAGTTTGCAGACCGCCATCAATTTCACGGGTTACCTGAACCTTGCCACCTTCAACTTTAACTTCTGAAGCAAAGGTACCTTGGCCGGCACCAAGCAATGCGCCCAGCATCTGACCGACCTGATTACTGTCGTCATCAATAGCCTGTTTACCCAAAAGGATAATTTCTGGTTGTTCCTGCTCCACGATCCCTTTTAAAATTTTGGCAACTTCGAGTGCCCCAATTTCATCAGTCGCAGTTTCTACTAAAATTCCGCGATCAGCGCCTAGAGCCATAGCAGAACGAATTTGTTCCTGTGCTTCTTTAGGACCAATAGAAACCACTACGATTTCTGATACTGTTCCTTTTTCTTTTAAGCGAACCGCTTCTTCCACTGCGATTTCACAAAATGGGTTAATTGACATTTTAACGTTAGTAAGGTCTACCCCACTATGGTCCGGCTTAACGCGAACTTTAACGTTGGCATCAACCACACGTTTTACAGCAACAAGAGCCTTCATGTAATCCTCGGCTGTTTTAGCAAAAGTAAATGTTGAGAAAAGCTATGATAACTCTTCAATTAAAATTTTTTAGGTGCCTTATCTTGCAATGGGTATGGCATTTGGGTCAAGTCACAATTACCTTTGGAGACGTAAAAAAGCGTAAAAACCGTGAAATGCAGAGTTCATAAAAAAATGTAACAGGGATCTTAGGGTAATTACTCTACTAGTTAACTGATATTTATATATTTATTTTTATTAAAATTTTATGATTCAAATTCGGGTATTAAAGTCAGAAAACCTGAACCGGTACTGAAGTGATTTAAAGGCTGGTAGCTTAAGTTTTAAAGTATGACTGTACAGATCAAAAATGTCATTTAAGACACAACCAGAACAGCTTATTCAGCTTTTAGCTTACAAGAAACCAGCATTCTGGCCTTAAAACGCTTTAACACAATCAAATTTTCTAATGTACTTTAAATCTAAAAAGCATGCCTAGATAGCATGCTTTTTATATTCATCAGTTCACTAGAAGCCAAGTGGCCGCCATTGCAAGCAATCCACCCGAGGTTCCATCAATCCATTTCTGTTTTTTTGCATCAATGGAAGTTTTTTGTGTAATTTTGGCAAAGACCATACTTAAACTGCAATATACAATAAAAATGAGCCCAATAAAGATAAAGGATAAAATTAAGCCCTGACTTACTGTATTTTGTGTTTTATCAATGAACTGGGGAAGAATAGCAAAATAGATCAGCATTCCTTTTGGGTTCAGTAAAGCCGTAAAGAACCCCTTCCTGACCGAATTTGTATGAGGTATCTCTTCAACTGTCACTTTTTTCTGATTAAACACAGACTTCAGCAAATTAAAAGCCAGATACAACAGATAGGCAATTCCTATATAGCGGATCGTATCAAACAGCAAGGGTGAAGATACAATAATTGCTGCGATTCCTAAAGCAACCAGAACTGAATGAATCAGATAGCCAAAACATATACCAAAAGTTGCCATCATGCCTGCTTTTGCATCTTTACCCATGACTTGTGACAAGATAAACAGCATATCTGGTCCAGGTGTGAAAATCAGGGGAAGCACAGTCAATGCAAAGAGTACAAATACAGACATTTTCTTTTTCCTGTTGAATGTCCTGAATCAGGAAAATAAGTATCTACAAAAAGCTGTAAAATAGGATTTCAAATATTTTATAATAAGAATTAATTTTCGAATAAAATTCTAATTTATGAAACAAGATTCTAAATTAATTCGAATAAAGCTAGATCGCATCGACAGAAATATCATTCAGGCATTACAAAAGAATGCCCGTATCCAAAATAATGATCTGGCCACAGTCATTGGACTATCCCCCTCTTCGTGTTTACGACGAGTCAAACTGCTTGAAGAAGCTGGCATTATTCAGCATTACACTACTGTCGTAGATATGCAGAAAATCGGTTTTCAACTGATTTTATTTTCACGAATCTGGCTGGTTGGGCAGGATGCTGAAACTATCGATACTTTTATTTGTGCAATGAAAGAACTGCCCCAAGTAATGGAGTGCTATATTATTTTGGGTGAATGTGATGCAATGCTTAAAGTTGTAGTACCTGATCTGGAGAGTTACCGAAAATTTCAATCTACACATCTGACTAAAAAGAATGGTATTACAAGCGTAAAAACAGATTTACCTAGTCAAATTATTAAACAAAGTTTTCAGTTGCCTCTTGATGACCTTTGATTTTAGCTCGACTTAGATTCCTGAATGATGGCATATGGCAGTATTTATTTTGCTTCATCTAATGACTGTTCCTTGAAGCAATATTTTCCTCTTACATTATTGAAGGAATTCTGTTTTGTGAGTATATAAATCAGCCACTCTTTCTCTTAAGAGACAATCAGAAACTGCTCTTTTAAATAATTATTTTAGTCAAAATATGGGGCATGTTTTGTATAGGGGTATCCTTAAGTAGCATCCTTGCCCGATGCTCAGTTGGAAGTTTCATTAATAAGCTTAACTACTTTTTTCCTTATAGCTTACTGTTCAAATCCAATGTCTATAATTTCAAGTAATATAATTTTCTAAAAAATCGCGATGTACATGACTCAAAGCAATCAATTCATATTGAGACAGCCCAAATATTCTCCATACTTCTATAAAGTCTTCTTTTAAGTCTATAGGCATTAGAGCATGAGCAGTTTCTTGCCACTTTTGATCTGAAATCCAGAGATAAGTTTGCAAGGTATCAGAATGCATAGCCTGAATTTTACCCTCGACATTGATTCCCTGAACCAGGGTATGAGCAGGCAGCGCCGCTTCAATAGTAGGTAAACTGATTTCTACAAAATGTTTGACCTGACGTAAGCCATACCCAGCAAATATATCTTTCTGTGCCGAACTTAGCTCATCATATTTCTGTTGAATATTGACTATCATTTTAGGTCCCCATTTCTATTAAAATATTCCAGTGATGAGAAGAGAAACCGGTTCATTTTCCTATCTCGATCACTATAAAATTAAGCTGTTTTTATACTTGAAAAATTAAGTTTTGATTATTCTACAATAGTTCTAGTTTTAGGTCAGATGGATTTTAGTTATTCTTTTTAGAAACTATTTATTTAATTTTAACAGCTCTGGGATGGGCCTGATCATAAATTTTAGCCAGATGGTCAAAGTCAATATGGGTATAAATCTGGGTGGTACTCAAATTACTATGGCCCAACATTTCCTGAACTGCTCGAAGGTCACCACTATTAGAGAGCATATGACTTGCAAAACAATGCCGGAGTAAATGTGGATGCAGATCAATATTTACTCCAGCCCGCAGTGCTTGTAACTTGACCCGGTTCTCAATTTGCCGGGGTCCCAGCTGGCCGCCTTTTTGACTGATAAAAACTGCCGAATCTGCATTAAATTGGCCTTGCCAGAGCCGATAGACTTCGAGCCACTTCAGCAGACTCTCATAAGCTTGAGTACCAAATGGTACAATTCGGGTCTTGTTACCTTTACCTGTAATACGCAATAGTCGTCGATTAAAATCGATATCTTTCATACACAGACTTTGTAATTCTGTTAGGCGTAATCCGCTAGAGTAAAGTAGCTCCAGCATGGCTTTGTCACGCAGCCATAAATGCCGGTCCTGAAGTTTTTCAGGCGCCGGCTGGTCCAGAATCTGCTGCACCGTTTCAATATCTACCATGCCGGGCAATGGCCGTGGCTGCCGTTTAAGCTGAAAGTCATCTGCAGGATTAAAACCAAGATATTGACCCTGCTCAGCCCATTTCATGAACTGCCGTATGGCAGATAAATGGCGTTGCAGGCTGCTGGAGCTTAACTGCTCTCGTTCTACCTTTAAAGCCAAGTATTCACGCAAATCTGAAGCTTCAATACTGTTCAGCGGTAACTTCTTAACAGCACAGAAATCCAGAAAATCTTTTACATCACGTGCATAGGCACTTAAAGTATGGGCAGATTGATTCTGGATCTCTCGCTCTTTGAGCCACATAGAAAGCAAGTGTAATGCTTCAGGCTGCATCCTGCCCTCTCTGGGATTGAATAGAACTTTTAATACTATTTAATTCGGTTTTAATTACTTTGAAAATAACGCAAATCCAAACGGCCTTCATAAACATTTGCTGTAGGACCTGTCATCCATACCATATCACCCTCACGCCAGCCAATCTGTAACTTGCCACCCGCCAGCTCGACTTCCACTTCTGGGGCAAGCAGACCACGGCGCATGCCACTTACCGCAGCAGCACAAGCACCTGTACCACAGGCCAGTGTTTCTCCAGAGCCACGTTCAAAAACCCGTAAGCGCACCTGTTTTTCATTCAGGATCTGCATGAAGCCGACATTCACACGTTCAGGGAAGCGTACATGTGATTCTACTTGTGGACCAATAGCTGCGACATCAGCAGTCAGTACATCTGGCACAATAGTTACTGCATGGGGATTCCCCATATTCACCACATCAATTTTAAGCAGTTGGTTGTTGCTCAGCTCTAGCGCATATAAAGGATCAGTTTCTTCTGTTACAAACGGAATGAGCTCTGGAGCAAATTTCGGATAACCCATATTAACCCGAACCCAGCCGTTTGGTCCCAGTTCCGGCTCGACAATACCAGATTTGGTCTGTACTTTAATTTTGGTTTTTGCGGTTAACTGGCGCTCATGCACAAAACGTGCAAAGCAGCGCACTCCATTACCACACTGCTCTACTTCTGACCCATCTGCATTAAAAATACGGTATTTAAAATCAGCACTAGGTATGTCTGGTGGCTCAACAATCAGTAGCTGGTCAAAACCGATACCAAAGTGACGATCTGCCAGGCGTTGAATAGTAAGCGTATCGAAATAGGCACGCTGGGTAATCAGGTCCACGACCATAAAATCATTACCCAGCCCATGCATTTTAGTAAATTCCAGCATGTTTTTTACTCACACTTCTGGTAACAGATGTTCACGTTCCCACAGCGACTCAATAGTCTCACGTTCACGCACTAGATATGCCTGATGATTATTTACCATAACTTCTGCTGCCCGCGCTCGTGTATTGTAATTAGAACTCATCACAAAGCCGTAAGCACCAGCACTCAGAACGGCCAGAAGGTCATCCTCTGCCAGCGCCAGTTTACGCTCTTTCCCTAGAAAATCGCCTGTTTCACAAATAGCACCTACGATATCCCATTCTTTTTCCTGAATATCCTGATGTGGTTCCACTGGTTGTATATCCATCCATGCTTCATAGAGTGCAGGTCGAATCAAATCATTCATTGCAGCATCAATGATAGCAAAATTACGGTGATTGGTTGGCTTGAGTAGATCTACTCTGGTAAGCAGTATACCTGCATTGGCTGAAATACTGCGGCCCGGCTCCATATAAACTTTCAGCCCCAGCTTTTGCAAAGCCGGTTTCAGGGCATCTGCATATTCCTGTACAGTCGGTGGCACTTCGTCTTTATAAGTTACGCCCAATCCGCCTCCAATATCGATGTGCTTGAGCTGTATCCCCAACCCATTAAGCTGTTCAATCATTAACATGACGCGCTCCAAGGCGTCTACAAACGGTTTGGTTTCAGTCAGCTGTGAGCCAATATGACAGTCAATCCCCACGATATTCAAATTAGGCAGTGAAGCTGCATACTGATAGGTTTCAAATACGCTATCTGAAGGTATACCAAACTTATTTTCTTTTAAGCCCGTTGAGATATAAGGATGAGTTTTTGCATCGACATCCGGATTTACCCGTAGGGAAACAGGCGCCTTCTGACCCAATTTTTCAGCAACTTTCTGAATACGGTCAAGCTCGGCATGAGATTCAACATTAAAACAGGCAATTCCAACATTTAAGGCTTTTTCAATATCTGCTTCAGTTTTTCCAAGACCTGAAAATACTACTTTAGCCGGATCACCGCCAACAGCCAGAACACGAGCCAGCTCACCACCAGTGACAATGTCAAAACCGGCGCCCAGTTTGGCCAACACACCCAGAACCGCAAGATTGGAGTTAGATTTTACGGCAAAACAGATCTGATGATCAATGAAGTCAAATGCACGGTCCATATCTGTATAGTGTTTTTCAAAAGCCTGTTTTGAATAAACATACAAAGGTGTACCAAACTGCTGTGCAAGCTGCTTCAGTGAACATTGCTCTGCATGCAACACCCCATTGATGCGGGTAAAACTCATGAATGTATCCTTATCTGTTCTGCTTATGGTGTAGGTTGAGTAGCTGGTTCAGCATCAGGTGCTGCAAAAGTCTCGCTTACTGGCTCGTCAGATTGCTGGGCTTGATGGGTATCGCTGGGCTTGCTTTGCTCGGGCGCGGTATTTGGATAAAGCAGATATCTTGCACGTTTATCATAATTGGGATCATTGGGTAGCTGTAAAGCCCCTGACTGACCGCAACCGGCAAGTAGAGTCGCCGTAACCAATACACTGATGTAGCAAACGACAAGACGCATCTGGCCACCTATTCGATAATTTCCATAAAGTATACTGTGATCAATATTTTGACCATAGTGTTTCAGGCTATAGAGATTAAAGCGAGATGAAAAAAAACGCCAGTTCTAAACTGACGTTTTTTAACAGTTACTGCAAATTATGATTTCTTGCTTTTAGTAAAGAAGTAGCCAATGGCCAGAATAATCAGCCACAACGGGCTAACCTTGAGCGCCTGGAATGTATCTGCTTCCAAGGACAATACATAAACCATCCCAATAAAGAAAATAATGACCACCCAGCAGGTAAATACTCCACCTGGCAATTTGAAAATTGACTTGGCATGCAATTCCGGACGCTGTTTGCGGTAGTTAATATAACTCCACATAATGATGATCCAGACACAGATGAACAGAATAGTTGACAAGGTTGTTGCCAGCGTAAATGCCTGAACTGCGTTTGGAACAAAATACTGTAGAGCAGCTCCCAACAACAGACAGACAGCTGAGAAATACAAGGCATTTGCCGGAATAGCGCGTGATGTCAGTTTACCAAACCAGCGTGGTGCCTGAGCTTCACGGGACAGGCCAAATAGCATCCGGCTGGTTGAAAACACACCACTGTTCATTGATGACATGACCGAAGACAGCACTACGAGGTTCATAATAATTGCAGCTGCTGCTACGCCTGCTTGACTGAACAGGTTTACAAACGGGCTGATATTAGGATCAATCTTATTCCAAGGAGTAACTGACATGACAATCAATAGCGCCAGCACATAGAAAATAATAATCCGTATTGGAATTGAATTAACCGCTTTAGGTAAATTACGCTCCGGGTCTTTAGTTTCAGCAGCTGTTGTACCGACCAGCTCCACGCCAACAAAGGCAAAAATTGCAATCTGGAAGCCTGCCAGGAAACCGCTCATCCCTGTGGGGAATAGACCATCATGTGACCACAAGTTAGTAAAGGAAGCTACTTCACCTGCTGTTGAAGTAAAGCCAGTAAAGATCATCCACAGACCTACGGCAATCAGTACTACAATGGCAATAATCTTGATCAGGGCAAACCAGAATTCCATCTCGCCAAACAGTTTTACGGTAACCAGATTCAGCCCCATAATAAAGACAATTGACGCAATACTGATCAATACACCTTCTAATGGTGTAAAAGGTAGGCCATTATTAAAGAATTGCAGGTAGTAAATAATTGCGGATAAATCAGCAATCCCTATAGTGATCCAGCATAGCCAGTAAGTCCAGCCAACAAAATAACCTGCCCAAGGACCGATCAAATCAGCAGAAAAATCAATAAATGATTTATAGTGCAGATTAGAAAGTAGCAGTTCTCCTAATGCACGCATCACTAAAAAGACCATTACCCCGATGATCATATAAATGAATAAAATGGATGGTCCTGCCAAACTGATCGTTTTCCCTGATCCCATGAATAAACCGGTACCAATAGCACCGCCAATGGCGATCAGCTGCAGGTGACGGTTCGATAAACTCCGTTTTAGCTCTCCCTCCTCTTCTGGAATAGAGCTATGCATTTGGTTAGACATTTTTAATTTCTTCTTAAAACATTTTGCAACAAACTTAGCTCAAAACTCATCTAAAACAAAAATTATTTTTCACTCGGCAACATTCTTTTGAACATTAATTAACCAGAGAATTAATTTTATTTTTTCATATAGTTTAATTTTCATATAATATTTAATAGTCTTTTTTTAAATTTAATATATTAATTAAATAGTTATATATAAATTATCCCTATATTTCCATTAAATAATAACTTTAAATCACTTCGACTAATTATTGTGTTTTTCCTAACACAATAATGGGAAAAATTTACTGCTATTTCTTATATTAAACATTCCTATTGCCAGACCTCCTATAAAACAACTTCTTTGTGCCCCACTTGGGTAGAATCCTTATAGTTCTGAAGAATATATAAATTGCTTTCTGACGACATGATCTAACGTTCTATATGTACGAAGCTTTCCGTTTCAGCAGCTTTATCTCTACAATAGAACCCTTTTCCAAAGGTTATATATTTCGATTATGGCTAAAGCAAAAACGGTTTATCGCTGCGAACAGTGTGGAGCAGACCATTCAAAATGGGCAGGTCAATGCTCAGAATGTGGCGAATGGAACAGCCTGACAGAAGTTGTGGTAGAACCTGCCGTGAATCACCGTGCCAAACCGAATTTAGGAGGCGGTTATGCCGGACAAGCTGCCAATATCACGACTTTAAACAAAGTCTCGGTCTCTCATGAAACGCGCCTGCCGACTGGTATTGGTGAGTTCGACCGAGTCCTCGGTGGGGGTCTGGTTACAGGCTCTGTTGTCCTGATCGGTGGTGATCCGGGTATTGGAAAATCCACTATTTTGCTACAGACTGCGACACATATGGCAAGTGCAAACAGCGCTGCGCTCTATGTTACAGGTGAAGAATCACTTTCGCAGGTTGCGTTACGCGCTCAGCGTCTAGACCTGCCGACTGACCGGCTAAAGGTTATGGCTGAAACATGTGTTGAAAGAATTTGTGAAGTTCTTGCCCATGAGCGCCCGGCGGTTGCCATTCTTGATTCTATCCAAACTTTATACACTGAGACCTTGCAGTCTGCCCCAGGCGGTGTCTCGCAAATCCGTGAATCAGCTGCCTTATTGACTCGTTTTGCTAAAAATAGTGGAACAGCATTATTTTTGGTTGGTCATGTGACTAAAGAAGGCGCATTGGCCGGGCCTCGTGTACTTGAACATATGGTCGACTGCGTACTGTATTTTGAAGGTCAGTCAGATTCACGTTACCGCATGATTCGTGCAGTCAAAAACCGTTTCGGTGCTGTCAATGAGCTGGGCGTATTCGGGATGACAGATAAAGGCCTGCGGGAAGTAGCCAACCCCTCTGCAATTTTCTTGAGCCGTTACGATGAAGCTATTCCTGGATCAATTGTTATGATTAGCCGTGAGGGCACCCGACCTTTATTGGTCGAGGTACAGGCTTTGGTCGATGACGCTCATGGGCAGCCACGGCGGGTTGCTCTGGGTCTCGAGCAAAACCGTTTAAATATGCTGCTGGCAGTAATGCACAGGCACGGCGGTGTACAAACCTCGGGACAGGATGTTTATGTGAATGTAGTGGGCGGTTTAAAAATTACTGAAACAGGTTCTGACCTGGCAGTACTTCTGGCATGTGCATCGAGTTTGCGTGGTAAAGCTCTCCCCCAACAACTGGCTGTATTTGGCGAAGTCGGCTTGTCTGGGGAAATCCGTCCAGTTCCCAATGGGCAGGAACGTCTTAAAGAAGCGGCCAAACATGGGTTCAAGTACGTAATTTTACCTCGAGCCAATGCACCACAGAAACCGGTACCTGGTGTTCAGGTGATTGCGGTGGCCCGGTTACATGAGGCTTTAAGCGAAGCGCTACAGCTGAGTGATGAACTGTCTTAATATATGGTAATCATTTAATTTGAAAAAATACCGATCTAGCATTGAATTTCTATATAAAAGCCGGCATAAATAACATATCGAAATCGTTTAGATATAGGAAATTTTGATGGAAGTACACCAGCGTGGCTTGATGGCCGGTATTTTAATGGCGGCCTTGGTTATGTCACCTTTGGCTGAAGCAAAACGTGCCGGCGGTGGTAAGAGTATGGGTATGTCACGTTCTGCGGCACCTACCCAGTCTTATCAACAGCCTCGTCAGGCAGCTCCGGTTCAACAGCCTGCAACTGCGCCCCAGCGTTCTGGTCCGGGTGTAGGTTCAATGGTTGCTGCAGGTGTAGCAGGTGCTGCAGTAGGTGCAGTAGCAGCGAATGCTTTAGCAGATGACAATAATACCAACCCAAATGCACAGACAGCGGCAAATGATCAGGAGCTGGCTGCACAGCAACAGGCTGAACAAGAGAAAGGCGGCATTCCTGGCTGGCTCTGGGTTTTGCTTGCAGCCGCAGTTGCATTTTTTGTATTCCGTAAATTCGGAGCAAAAAAAAAACTAGCTACTAACAATCCGTATGCACCAAACTCAGCTGGACCAAATTCATCACCATTTGGCCAGCATAATGCAGCACCGCGTACTCAAGACAATACCAATATTTTCGGTCAGTCAGTTGGCGGCAGTTCAACTGCAGCGAACACGGCAAATAATGCGCCATTTGGTACGGCCTACACGAATAGTGGCCAACAGTTACCAGATGGCACTGAACCGGCAGCATTCTTGCGTATTGCGCGTCAACGTTTCAACCATATTCAGTCAATGAATACGGCGAGTAATATTGAAGAGATCCGTCGTTATTTAACTCCGGAACTTTATAATGCAATGCGTAGTGACATTATGGCCAATCAGGACCAAGATGTTGCCGAATTCAGTAACCTAAATGCTATGGTAGTTGACAGTGCAACTGAGAATG
Source organism: Acinetobacter radioresistens DSM 6976 = NBRC 102413 = CIP 103788 (assembly GCF_006757745.1). Lineage (NCBI taxonomy): Bacteria > Pseudomonadati > Pseudomonadota > Gammaproteobacteria > Moraxellales > Moraxellaceae > Acinetobacter > Acinetobacter radioresistens. The sequence goes on from NZ_AP019740.1 coordinate 2,128,704, forward strand.
GTCAGTATGTGGTCAGTGTACGGTTTACAGGTACAGTGAGTGAAGACTTAAACAGTCTGCCACAACCTTTCTCTGAAACCTGGCATTTTGTTAAACCTGCTGGTTCTCAGCAAGACTGGGTAGTTGCAGGCATTCAGCAAGACTAATTGTCTTTGCTCATAAAAAAACCGCTCTTTCGAGCGGTTTTTTTATTTTAAACTCAAGCAATCTGTGCAGGAAATGTAATGACATTTTCCAGCCGCATCTGTCGGGTTGCTATCATTAATAAACGATCAATTCCCAAGGCAATTCCTGAACATTCCGGCATATACTGTAGAGCGGTCAATAAATTTTCATCTATTGGCATGATAGGTAGGCCAAGTGTACCTCGTTCTGTATTGTCAGCTTCAAAGCGTTCCCGCAACACTTTGCTATCAATTAGCTCATCATAGGCATTAGCCAATTCCAGTCCTTCAATATAAAGCTCAAAACGGGCCGCTACCTGTTCCCCATCCTCATCAGTTTTCACTTTGGCCAGAGAAGCTAGCTCTGGTGGAAAATCGGTAAGAAATACGGGTGCATCAAAGCCTAAACTTGGCTCGACGAAATGTGAGAATAGCAGATCAATATAGGCAAGCCGGTCATCACTCAAATCCAAGTTTATGCCTAAACGGTTGGCAGTATCTTTCAGGAGTTTTACAGAAGCTTGTAATGGATTAATATCTAGACGATCTTGAAATGCATGTTTATAACTTATTACCACCGGGCGCATTTCACCAAAACGTTGCGCCAGACATATATTTAAAAGCGCTGTGGTTTCATGCATCAAATCAAGAAGACTAAAACCTGGCCGGTACCATTCCAGCATGGTAAATTCACTATTGTGTTTGCGGCCATGCTCATCATCACGAAACACCTTGCAGATCTGGTAAATCGGACCGCTTCCACTCGCCAACAGCCGCTTCATGGCAAACTCGGGCGATGTCTGCAAATAATGTATCTGCAACCTCCCTTCTACATGGCGCTGCGCTGATACAGACGCAAGATGTACATCAGTGACTCCAGCCTGTGAAAGTACAGGTGTTTCAACTTCCAGCACATTCCGTTCAGCGAAGAACTGACGAATCTGGGTGTACATGGTAGCACGTGCCTGCATTACTTCTAATGTACAGGTGGGCTGATAACTATGTTTCATGCCTGAGGCCCCCCATGCGCAGACCATTCACGGCGCAGTGGGTAAGTCTTACGCAAGTGGTCAAAAGCCTGCTGATCAATCCTGCCGTCCTTTAGACAAACACGTAAATTCTGGTCATCTCGGGCTATATCATAAATTTTGCCGAGACAAGTTTTGAGAACAGTTTTAATATCTGCCTGTTCAGTAAAATATTGTTCGCATACGGGTAACTGGCTTATAAAAGTCTTGCTGGCCATAAAACCAAATTTTTCACAGAAAGCTTCATAAATCATTTGTGTTCCTCTGGCCTTTCCTTCCAGACTATAACCAGCAATATGGGGTGTAACCAGCTTTACCCATTTTAGGAGCTCTTCAGAGATCACGGGTTCATGTTCAAATACATCCAGTACCACCAGACGATGTGTGGTTTGTATATCATGGATTAAAGACTGCTCTTCAATAACTGGTCCTCTTGCCGAGTTCACCAGAATTGCCTGAGTTTTCATAAGAGCCAAAGTTTCGGCATTAATTAAATGATGAGTAGGATAATGCCCTGTTTTAGTTAATGGTACATGGAGAGAAACTGCGTCCGCTGAAGCCAGCAACTCGTGCAATGGAACCTGTGTAACTGTCAAGTGACTAACCAGAGGATCATAACCGATTACTTGCCAGTCTAGCAGTTCTGCCATATAAGCCAGCCGTGAACCGACATTACCCAGACCAATAATCCCCAAGGTAAACTGTTTTCCAGCATCCAGTAACTCTGGTTTTAAATACAGTAATGCCGTAATTACATATTCAGCAACGGCCTGTGCATTACAGCCCGCTGCATTTGACCAGCTAATCTGCTGCTTTTCTAAAGCAGGAATATCAAGATGATCTTTTCCGATTGTAGCACTACCAACAAATTTTAATTTTGTATTTTCAATAAGCTGCTGATTGACACGTGTTACAGAACGTACCAGTAAAGCATCCGCATCCTTCACATCCTCATGCATGAGGCTACGGCCAGCACGATGGTCAATTTCAGCGAAATCTGAAAAAAAGTAGTCTGTAAAAGCAAGATTCTCATCTGCTACGATCTTCATCTTCAGTCATCCGGGCATTAAAATATTATTATCAACCGAGATGAGCTGGATCACAATCCATCCTGTTTTTTTATTAAGCAGTAGTGAGGATAGAACTTTTAGCTATCCCAATAGAGATTTTCAGATCTTAAATGTATTTTAAGGTAATTATTTTTATATTTGATTTAATTAAAACATACACTTTTTTATAGTAAAAATGATATCTACGCTTTAATTCTTTATATAAATAAATTATTTAATTACATCAATAGAATTATATAAAAAAATGAATTTATTATTTTTAAACGCTTACAATCTAAAAAATTACGAACTCTTTACGTAATAATTTTTTGTACTCATCTACTATTTTCTTATCCTTATAAAAAAGGTTTTAAGCATGAGTAGTATTAGCGTCCCAACCCAAGAAAAAGATCTAAATCCTTTTATTAAAATTAAAGAGAATTTACTCAACAAGAGACCAGAATATTTAAATATTGATCATCCAGAAGATTTATTTTCCAGCGAAGTCAATGAATATTTAAGCCAGTATCCCCTTACCCGACATATTGATATCTGCCTGCATGATCTGAACGGGCATGTCCGCGGCAAACAGATTGATGTTCAAAGTTTGAAGAAGATTTATAAAGGCTGCTATTTTCCCTTGTCTGTCTATGCTATGGATCTAGATGGCAAAGTGGTTGAGGAAACAGGTCTCGGAAAGTCAATCGGTGAGCCTGATATGCTCTGCATACCGATTTCCGGCACATTACAACCTTGCGCTATTCAGCCTGAGACGCATGCACAGCTTTATCTGACCATGCAAGATGAAAATGGTGAGGCCTGTAAATATGAACCCCGCAATCTTTTAAGCCATATTATCGCTCAGCTTCATCAGCAGGACTATTATCCGGTGATGTCGGCTGAGCTTGAGTTCTATCTCTACAAGCAAAATGCAGATGGGGAAGATGAGGTTTTATCAAGTCAGTGCTTTGACCTGAATACGCCTGATGACTATCAGTATGTACTTGAAGAAGTAGAGCAGATTGCACGTTTACAATCTATCGAAATGATCGGTATTGTTGCAGAAGCCGCCTCTGGTCAGTATGAAATCAATATTCAGCATACTTCGAATATTTTACGGTTATGCGATCAGATCATGGCGCTAAAACGTATTATCAAGCAGGTGGCCAGAAAACATCAGCTGCATGCCAGCTTTCTTGCCAAGCCCACCCTGCTAAAAGCGGGTAGCGGCATGCACTTTCATATGAGCTTGTGTAATGCTTCCATGCAAAATCTGTTTAGCTCAAATGATCTGTCTACACCATCAAAAATGTTGTTAAAAACGATTAGTGGCATGATTCAGCTAATGCCTGCATCAATGGCTATATTAGCCCCCAACATTAATTCCTACCGCAGATTTACACTTGGTCATCATGTTTCACTGGAAGCAAACTGGGGAATTAATAACCGCAATGTTGCCATCCGTATACCTTGCTCCGATCAGGAAAATCAGCGTCTAGAATACCGTGTAGCTGGCGCAGACTGTAATCCTTATCTGGCTATTGCTGTCATACTGATTGCTACCTTACATGGTTTAGAACACCAGTTAGATACTCCGCAGCCAGTCCATCTTGCGAAATCAAAACATGAGCATATTAATTTACCCAAGTATCAGCTCGAGGCATTAAATCTTCTTAAGAACAATCCGGTATTAAAAAAATATTTAGGTAAAGAATTTATAGAGGTATGGTGTACAGTAAAATCTGCTGAATATTATAATGTTTATAACCAGATTACTGAAACCGAACAAAACTGGAATATTTAATTTTAATTATAGTTAATACTCCAAATATCAAGTTTAAAAAGCTAATATACCTATTAGCTTTTTACTTATATAAATAAAATTTAGCTAATTAAAAAATAAGTGCTGAGAAATTTTATTTGCCCAGAAAGCGCAGCCCAACTCCCGGTTCAGTGATAATATATTGAGGATGAATTGCATCTTCGCCCAGTTTATTTCTAAGCTTAGCCACCAGTATTCTAAGATAATGTGTATCTTCCTGATGGGTAGGTCCCCATAGCTCCTTTAAAATTTGTGGTTGAGTCAGTAACTGCCCCCGATTTCTGGCCAGCAATGAGAGCAGATGAAATTCTTTTCGGGTAAGAGCAACCGCCTGGCTGTTGATATAGGTCTGTCTCTGTACAAAATTGATTTTTAGATAACCATCGTCATAGTCATGGGTTTCAGTCTGGTTTAGCCTGCTCCTCAAGACCACACGAATCCTGGCCATGAGCTCTTGAACGCTAAACGGTTTGGTTACATAGTCATTGGCTCCGGCATCCAGCAAGGTCACCTTTTCTTGTTCATCTGAGCGTACCGACAGCACAATAACTGGAATTTCACTCCAGGACCTGAGTTCTTTCAATACGTCCTGACCATCCAGATCAGGCAGGCCCAAATCCAGAATAACCAGTTGCGCACTTTGGGAAGAGAGATATTCCAGCCCCTGCATAGCCGTGCCAAATAGCTGAGTCTGGTAGCCTTCTGACCTTAATGCGATTCCTAAAAATTTCCGGATTTGCGGTTCATCATCAATCACTACGATTCTGGTTTCTGCTGGGTGTATATTCACAGTTATTGCCTTTTAATCTTGTGAAATATGGACAGGTAAAACAATCTGAATATTGGTCCCTTTATTTTTGAGACCAATCTGCGCCTTAATACTTCCTATATGTGCGGAGATAATGGCTTTAACAATCGCCAGTCCCAAGCCTGTCCCAGTAGGATTACGGTCGCCATGCATGGTATAGAACATATCAAAAATTTTTTCTCGGTCAGCAATATCGATACCTTTACCCTGGTCACTAATATCAAACTGGATATGTGCGGTATCAGGTTGTGAAAGAATAATATCAATTGGCTGATCTTCAGGATTAAATTTGGCAGCATTTTCCAGCACATTAAATAATGCCTGTTCAATCAGTGCAGGATGTACATAAATTTTCAGCTCTTGCGGCAGGCGTTGAATATTAAACTCAACTACAGGTTTATAACGTTTTAAGCGTCTGGTTGCTGTATCCACCAGTTCATGGACCTCAATCCAGTCACGCGTCAGTTTCAACCCCTGATAGCCCAGTCGAGTCATGTCCAGCAAATTCTGTATATAACGGTCTAGACGTTCTCCTTCCAGCCCTATGGTCTCGAGTAAAGTAAGCTGGTCTTCTTCGGTCATAGTAGACTTGTAAGTAGCAATAGTATCTGCTGCTCCTATCATAGCAGCCAAAGGTGAGCGCAGGTCGTGAGACACCGAAGAAAGTAAAGCTGAACGAAGTTTTTCAGTTTCAGAGCTGATATTGGCATATTCCAGTTCCTTGCTGAGCTGCGTCCTGGTAATAGCTTGGGTAATATATTCCACCATAGCTTCAGCCAGACGTCTTTGTTCAATATTCATTTCCCTCTGATTTTCTGAAATATTGAGCCCGATAACACCTATACATTCTTTCGAAGCCAATAAAGGCAGAAACCACCAAGCACTTTCACTCAAAGTCTGGGTAAAACGCCCGGAAGGCTGGTGATTCTTCAATGTCCAGTTTGCCGAAATTTTTTCTTTTTCAGTCAGCAGATTTTCATCTGAGCTTAGTGCTGTTTCATCACTCAGCTTAAACCAGACCTGAACATTTAAACTTTTTTCCAGACTGTTCTGTCCGATTTCAATGACCTGCTGCAGGTCAACCGCAACAGAGAGTTTCTGCCCCAAATCCTGCATAATACTGTTATAGCTGTTTGCCGATCTTAGGGCGACCACCTGTTCACGCAAGCGTGATGCCAAACGGCCCGCAATAAGTGCTGCTGCCAGAAACGCCACTACAGTGATCACACTTTTATGAGCCGAAATCTGGAAAGTTAATGTCGGTGGAATAAAGAAAAAGTTATAGGCAAAGAAAAAAAGAATAGCTGCAAGCATGGCAGCAGTCATTCGGGTATTGGCTGCAACAAAAATAACCGCAGTAATAAAAATCAGTGATAGCTCTTCAACTTTTAAGTATTGCACACTTAGTTTTGCAATCAGAATACTAGTTACCGTTGTGATCAGTACAAAAATCAGTTCTTTTAAATTTAAGACATAATTTTGCCTGTTAAAACGGTAGGCTTGCGGCTTACCTTGCTGAACCGGAACAATACTCAGTTCAAATGCGGGTTGATATTTTAACAGCTGATGGGCTAAGGGCGGCCTTAACCAGCTGTAAAATAGCGGCCGACGTTCCTGTTCTAGTACCAGTGTTGAAATTCCCCGTTCACAGGCAAAATTGTACAGTGACCCTGCGTAATTTTTTCCATATAGAATATCAGTCATTCCCCCTAGCTGCCGTGCCAGATGAAGCGCCCGCTCAATTTCCCTGCCTGTACTTTGAGTTTCAAATGAGATCGGATTATAACCGGATGCTGTAGTTAAAAATGCGACTACAGTCCATTTTGCATTACGACGTTCGGCAATACGGCTTCCTATCCGTACTAATGCTTCAGAGTTCTGGTTACCCTGAATCATGATTAGCACATGATTATTTAAGGGCGTTAGCGAAAGACCCTTTACATCAAACTGCTCCCGTGCATCTATATCAATATGATGGGCCACCGTCTGTATGGCCAGTTCACGTAATGCTGTCAAGTTGGCAATATTAAAAAAGCTTTTCAAGGCATGCGCCGCCTGATCAGGTACATAAACTTTACCCTGATTTAAACGCTCCAGCAGCTCATTTACCGGCAAGTCGATGAGGCGTATATCACGGATACGCTCAAAAATCTGATCTGGTACGGTTTCTTTTACCCGTATTCCCGTAATCTGGAATATGACATCGTTCAAGCTTTCCAGATGCTGAATATTCATGGTGGTAAAAACATCGATACCGGCATCAAGAAGCTCATTAATATCCTGCCAGCGTTTTTTATGGCGGCTCCCGGGTATATTCTGGTGCGCCAATTCATCTACCAGTACAATGTCTGGATGGATCTGTAAAATACTGTCCAGATCCATCTCTTCAAGATTATGGTTTTTGTATTCAACTATCTTTCTTGAAATCACAGGCAGGCCGGCAACCAGCTCCTCAGTTTCCGGACGCCCATGAGTTTCAATATAACCAATTGCTACATTCTGGCCCTGTCCATATAGCTCATGCGCACGTGACAGCATGGCAAAAGTTTTTCCCACTCCTGGTGCTGCACCCAGAAAAATTGTCATGTGCCCCGTCTGATGACGCTTGACCTGCTGTAACAGTATATCGGCCTTATTTGTTTGTATATTTGTCATTTTTCATTCTTAAAACAGAGGATCATCAATCTCTTAAGCAAGGTATTAATGATCCTGAACGTGCAATTTCAGTATAAATGAAATCTTGAAAACTTATTTTCGTTTTAGCTGATCAAGTGCAAGATTCAACTCCAGTACATTTACCCGGTTTGAACCTAATACTCCAAATGTTGGCTGCTGGGCGTATTTAAGGACAAGTTCCCTTACCTGCTGTTCAGGCATACTACGCTGTTCAGCAATACGCTTTACCTGTATGAGAGCTGCCCGTACGCTAATTTCAGGGTCAATCCCGCTTCCTGAAGCAGTGACCAGATCTTTAGGGATCTGATCTGGCTGAATTGCTTCAAGGCTGGCAACCTGAACAATACGTTCAGCGATCACTTTCTGAAGTTCGGGATTGGTTCTGGCCAGATTACTTCCCGCCAGCGCCATGGGGTCATAATTGGCCACTGATGGCCGTGAATGGAAATAAGAAGGAGCAGTAAAAGGCTGCGCCACCAGTTTGGAACCAACAACCTTGCCTTCATATTTAATCAGGCTGCCATGAGCCTGCTCTGGAAAAATTGCTTGTCCGATCTTTGTTGCAGTCGCACTATAACCAAATCCGCATACTATTAAGGCGATCAGACTTAAACCGATTGCGGGCCTGATTAAAGCACTCATGGCTGGCTGTGTAACAGGCTGAGTTAATATTTGCATATGATTCTCCTTAAACACCCATGATCAGGCTGACAATCAGGTCAATGCCCTTAATAGCAACAAAAGGCAATATGACTCCCCCCACGCCATAAATCAGCATATTTCGGCGTAATAGCTGAGTTGAAGTGGAAGGCGTAAATTTGACACCGCGCAATGCTAGTGGAATCAGTAATGGAATAATAATGGCATTAAAGATCAGTGCAGAAAGAATGGCACTTTCCGGACTGGCGAGTTGCATGACATTGAGTACCTGCATTTGTGGAATAGCCAATACAAATAAAGCCGGTAATATTGCAAAGTATTTAGAGATGTCATTTGCCAGCGAGAAAGTTGTCAATGTACCGCGGGTAATTAGCTGCTGTTTCCCAATCTCAACCACTGCCAGCAGTTTGGTCGGATCTGAGTCCAGATCTACCATATTACCGGCCTCTTTAGCAGCCTGAGTTCCAGAATTCATAGCCAGACCAATGTCGGCTTGTGCTAATGCCGGTGCATCATTAGTACCATCCCCTACCATTGCCACAAGATGACCATTTTGCTGCTCGCGGCGAATACAGGCCAGTTTGTCTTCTGGTTTAGCCTCGGCGATATAGTCATCTACGCCAGCTTCAGCTGCAATTGCAGCCGCAGTCAGAGGATTATCACCGGTAATCATAACGGTCTTGATTCCCATCTCTCTCAGGCGTGCAAATTTTTCTTTAATGCTGGGTTTGACCACATCAGATAGTTCAATCACTCCAAGAATATTCTGGTTTAAACTGACTACCAGTGGCGTTGCACCTTTGGAGGCTACCTGCTCTACCCGTGTTTTCAGTTCAGGATTATTTTCAAGAGACTGAGAGGTAAATTTCAAGATTGCATCTATGGCTCCTTTGCGGATTTGCTGGCCAGTTTCCAGATTAATTCCAGAAATACGGCTGGCGGCATTGAAAGCAATAAATTCGGCTTGTTCTGGCTGGTGCACATGCTCGCCCAGTTCTTTTGCCAGAGACACCACAGATTTACCTTCTGGTGTAGGATCAGCAAATGATGTTAATACTGCTGCCTGACGTAGCTCAGATGGTGTTACGCCAGTTAGTGGATAAAATGCAGTTGCCTGACGGTCTCCATAAGTAATGGTTCCGGTTTTATCCAGTAATAGCACATCGACATCTCCCGCTACTTCAACCGCCTTGCCAGATTTGGCAATCAGATTGGCTTTTAATGCGCGGTTCATGCCAGCAATACCAATGGCAGGCAATAAACCACCAATCGTTGTCGGAATCAGGCAGACCAGTAAGGCCACCAGTACAATCGGATCAAGAATAATACCTAGAGATCTGGCTATGACCGGCAGGGTTGCTACCACCAGCACAAAGGTTAGGGTCATAACCGTCAATAAAATCCCCAGAGCAATCTCATTGGGAGTTTTCTGGCGGTTTGAGCCCTCAACCAGTGCAATCATCCGGTCCAGGAAACTATGTCCAGTTTCAGCAGTGACCTGTACAATAATGCGGTCAGTCAGAACTTTGGTTCCTCCGATCACACCAGAACGGTCCGTCCCTGCTTCACGCAGTACGGGTGCAGATTCGCCAGTAACCGCAGCTTCATTAATCGTGGCAAAGCCATGCACAATTTCACCGTCTGCAGGAATCAGCTCCCCTGCCCGGATTTCTATTAAATCATTTAGAGCCAGTACTGTAGCAGCAATCTGTTCGCCCTCCTTATCCTGCAAGGTTTTTAAACGTCGGGCCGTGAGGTTCTGACGAGCCTGCCGCAGGGAAGCTGCCTGCCCGCGTCCTTTGGCCTCTGCTACAGCTTCTGCATAATTGGCAAATAAGACCGTAATAAAAAGAATAAAAGTAACAGTCATCCCAAAAAACAGCTGGGTCTGTCCGAACACTGTACTGAACAATGTAATCAAGGTTCCCAGCCATACCACTGCCATTACCGGATTTTTAATCATGTGCTGTGGGAGCAGTTTAATAAAGGCATTTTTCCAGGCAGTGCTCTGGTATAGAGCAGGAACTTTTTGTGTTTGATTCACAGATTTCATTATTTTCCCCTTAGCCCTGAACCAGTAGTAAATGGTCAGCAATGGGTCCCAAGATCAAGACGGGCATGAATTGTAAAAGAGTTAGCATGACCACAATAGCAATCAGTGTTAAGGCAAACGTTGGCGTTTCTACTTTCAGACTGCCTGCACTTTCAGGTGCCTGCCGTTTAACTGCCAGACGCGCAGCAATCAGTAAAGGAATAATCAGTGCCGGAAAGCAGCCTGCCAGCAGTGCAATACTACAGCTGATATTCCACCAGACAGTATTATCAGCCAGTCCTTCAAACCCAGAACCATTATTGGCAAAGGCCGAAACATATTCATAAAATACCTGGCTGATTGCATGACTCCCGGGATTACTGTTACCAGTAAGTTCAGGAAAGAACAGGCTTATTGCAGTGAACAGTAAAATAATTACTGGCTGAATAAGAATAACCACAGCCAGTAATCTGATTTCAGGCGCTTCCACTTTTCGGCCGAATAGCTCTGGTGTACGACCTGTCATCAGCCCGGCAATAAATACCGCCAGGAACAGATAGACCAAAAACTGCTGCAAGCCACAACCAATTCCACCCCAGATGGCATTGATCAACATGTTTGACAATGCAACCAGTCCAGTCAATGGTGCGGATGAATCATGCATCATATTGACAGAACCATTATTCACCTGCGTTGTCACAGCAGCCCAGAGTGCTGAAGAACTCTCAGCAAAGCGGACTTCTTTACCTTCCATTGATGAGATATTTGTGGCTGTATCAGATAAGCTTTCTGACCAGATTGCGCCAGTCGCCGAGATGACTGACATCAGCAGCATTGAACCAAATACAAAGCCTGCAAATTTTGGACGTCTGGTCAAAAAACCCAGCATGACAATAATAGAAACTGGAATAAGCAAGATTGCCAACATTTCCAGAAAATTGGAAAGTGGTGTCGGATTTTCTAAGGGCACACTACTGTTTGGCCCATACCAGCCGCCGCCATTACTACCAAGCTGTTTAATTGCCACCATCGGTGCCACAGGCCCTAATGGAATTTTCTGAGTGGAAAGTTCAGCATTAGGTTGAACTACCTGAACCTCTGGCCCGCCCTCAAAAGTCGAAGGTACACCCTGACTGTTCAGTAGCAGCGACCAGAGTAGACAAAGTGGAATTAAAAAACGGAATGTTGGCCGAATTACATCTGCCCAGTAATTTCCTACATTTAGTCTGGCCAGCGCTGAACTGTTATCACATTCGATAGGTCCTGGCTGTTTCAGATTAAACAACGCACGCAAGGTAGCAACTACCATAGCCAGCCCCATCATAGGCGTAATTATCTGCAAGCCCACAATACCGACCATTTGTGACAAATAAGATAGCTGTGCCTGACCAGAATAATGCTGCTGGTTAGTATTAGTCAGGAAAGAAATCATGGTGTGTAAAGCCAGGTCCCATGACATATTAGGTGCATGGTTTGGATTAAGTGGTAGCCATGCCTGTACCATAAAGAGTATCCAGACCAGCATGCCTACTACAAAACAACTTAAGACAAAGCTCAATATATAGGTTCTGGCACTCATTTCCTGTTGAGGCTGAGTGCCCAGTACGGCGTAAACAGGTTTTTCTATCCAGCTAAACAGGATGTCACTTCTCATTTTGTGATATTGCATCACGTCTGATAGATATTTCCCCAAAGGAAAAGCAAAAATTACTACCAGCGCGATCAATAAAAAGAATTCCAACATGCCTCTTTCCCCTATTTCAATAAATTAGAAGACAGAAGGAGCATCTGGTATTTTTTCTTATTTAATAACGCGTCCCCATGATGACTTATTCTCATGTACGCATCATCTGCAAATTGGGTAAACATTTTTCGAACCTTGATCATTGGAAAATTCCACTATCAAGTATGAAAAAGGGCACCGTAAATTTTCTATTGATAAAGCACTAAAGGGCGTAAATTTTGCGTAAATTCTAATTTCTATATAAACTTTTTAAAAAAATAAAAACAATGACATAAAACTATTTCATATTTATCAAAGTGAATATCCTGGAGAATAATCTAACTGATATAAACTGTTTTTATTAATATATTTATAGCCAGATTACTAAAAATAAAGCTCAAAAGTACGCAGTCATACTTTTGAGCTTATCGCATCTTAAAAAGCTTTGGTAAGGGTAAATACTGCGCCAGTATCTACACCGCGCTTGCCAGCATGATCTAACGCATCTTTATCCAGATTAGTACCCACTACAGCAAGTTCTGCGCTTGCATCAGGGAAAGAAGCGAAATTATAAGTCAGACCAGCTTTATAGTCGAAATAACTATTTTCACCTTGCTGATTAAAATCATAGTCATCTACAGTAGTATAGCCAATACTGGCCACCGCACCGAAATTAGTCTGGGCAAGCGGTACAGCATACCCCAGCGTAGCATTCCAGCTATTCTTGTCTTGACCTGCATAGTCATTGGTATAGCTCAGACTTGTTAATAGACTGTCATCATTTATTAATATACGTTCAAGAATAAGTCTGGCATATAACTCTGCATAATCACCCTCATTACCACTAATATAGTTATAGTAACTTGCACCTATATCTAAAGTTACAGGTACTGAACTTGATAATTTGAGAGGCGTGCTATAGCCAATTGATGGATCAAGTTCCATATGAGGGTCTGCAGTACCATAATCTACATTCGAGGCAAAAGCACTAAAATATAATCCACTTTTATGTGTCAGAGTTGCGGTTCCCTGAATAGCTGGATCAGTTTGGGTCTGGGTAATCCCGCGGAAACGGTAATCGCTGGTAAGAGTAATATTACCACTGAGTTCAAAGTCTTGGGTATTTTCAGCTGTTTCAGAAGCAGCAAAAATCTGATTTGAACATATACCAACAATTGAAAAAGCTATAACCTTTTTAAAGATTAAATTGGAGTTAAAAAGCATAATACATCACATAGATACTAAAATAAGTTATAAGATTAATTAGGCAGAGCGTAAAATTTATAGCATAAATTACTTGAAAAACATAAATTTTATATAAAAATTTTAGAAAATAATAATAGATTAAATAAAAATTAATTAATAAAGAGCAAAAAAAATAATACCTACAATTTAAATAAAAATTTAATAAAATACTATTTCTAATTAATATTCAATTAATTATATAATCATTAAAAATCAGATATAGAATAAGATGTTTTTATTTTTATAATTATTTAGATATGAGATTAAACCTACCTATTTAATATACTCTTCTTTACTTACCCAAATACTGTGTAGCAAGTAAAGAGAGCTTTTGTGTAGAGTAAAATATTACATTATTGTTATGAGCAGGGTCTATTTTTATAGAAAATGCTATAGCTCAAGTAACATGCAATCATAAATAGAATACAACAGATAAAACCGACTTGCATTGAAGGATCAGCAACCATACTGATACATGTAATGACGCAGAAGAGCCCTCCTAAAATTGGTGTGAGTGGAAATAGTGGTGCAGCGAATTTAAGATCCTTGACCGTTTTACCTGATTTAATCCACTGTCTGCGAAAGTTGAATTGGCATACACATATTGAAATCCAGACTACTACCATGGTAAAGGCAGCAACACCGAGCAGATTCTTGAAAATCGTTTCAGGAGCAAACTGTTCAGATAACAAACCAGGTATTGCCCCGAACATAGTTACAATTATGGCAACAATGGGTGTGCCAGAGCGTGTCAATTTGGCAAAGATTTTAGGCAACTGATTTTTGCTGGACAATGACCACATCATTCGAGAGGCAGCAAATAACCCTGAGTTTGCTGCAGATAATAATGCTGTAATGATGACAAAACGGATAATATCTTCTGCATAAGGTATTCCAATATAATTAAAGACCGTTACAAAGGGGCTATTACTAACACTGTTTGAATTGATACCCGCCATTTCAAATGGAAGTAATGCACAAATCACCACAATGGTGCCAACAAAGAAAATTAATAAACGCCAGATAGCTGCATTAATGGCTTTGGGAACATTCTTGGCTGGCTCTTCAGCTTCACCGGCGGCTACACCAATTAATTCTGTACCAGAAAAAGCAAAATTAACGATGAGCATGGTGGCAAAAATGGGATAAATCCCGGTTGGAAACCAGCCATGTTCTGTCAGCTTGCTAAATAACGGAGCAGATTCATGACCATGATAGGAAATCACACCAAAAATAGCGGCCAAACCTAATCCGATAAAACATAAAATAGTGAGTACCTTAACCAAGGATAACCAAAATTCAGATTCGGCAAATAAGCGTGTCGAGCTCACATTGAGTACAAAAACCAGAGCAGCAAACAGCAATGTCCATGTCCACATAGAAATGGAAGGAAACCATTCCTGCATAAGCAGTGCAGCCGCAGTAAATTCAGTGCCTAAAGTAGCCGTCCAAGTTAACCAGTATAGCCAGGTAATCATATAACCTGTACCCGGACCAATATACATTCTTGCATATTCACCAAATGAGCCCGATACAGGCATTTGTACAGCAAGCTCCCCAAGACAAAGCATCACCATATAGGCAATCGCTCCCCCAAGCAGATAAGATAAAATGGCGCCTATTGGGCCAGCTTGAGAAATGACATCACCTGAGCCTAAAAACAGTCCTGTTCCAATTGCGCCCCCCAGTGAAATCATGACTAAATGACGCTTGGTCATGGCACGCTTTAGGGGTTTATCTGTCTCTGCTGCAGAAACTTCTGTCTTACTACATGTGTCTTGCTGAACCACATATTGCTCACCCAGAACTTCTCCTGACGGAAATATTTTTTCATTGTTGTTACTCATACACGCTTGCTCCAACTGTCTTCTTATGACAACCTGTCCTTGCTGCTTAGTTCCATAAAAAATTAATATCAAAAAGATATTTTTTATCCCTGTTGTATTTTTACTGAGCTTCCATATTCAAACTCCATGTATATTCTTCTCTACCGACATCCCGTCTGTTTCTAATCGCTTTAACCTATTTAATTTCTTTCAAAATCAGGCCTGCCCTAAGCCCCGTTTTTACTTCTGGATTAGGAAATAAAATCCAGAGCGGCTGATCCTGTACCACATAGCTGCCCGCTTGCTGTGTAGCAATCACCTCACCTGGTTGAAAGGTAGAAAAATTAGGTGCATCTGCACTTAAGTTCAGTTTAAAGTCATCATTTATTTTTAGGATTGAATCTATTACCTTAAACTGACGAATATCCTGCTTCTGTCTGTTTGGTAAGGCCTGACCTGAAAGTGCAGCACGCAGCATCTGGTCCGTACTGAAAAACCCGGCCAAATCATTTTGTCCAAAGGGTTTGGCCTTACCTAATTCCAAAGTACTGCTGGCGGCCTGAAAACGTTCAGTGGTGAAATGCGTGAAAGTTTTTCCAGCTGCATTGTGGTATACCAAGGCATCCAGATCAGCAGCCTTTAAGCTTTGAATTAAAAAGTCATCATAAGGCTGCATCTGGTAAGGGAATAGGGCAAAAACTGGAAGTAAAGATTCACGAATCGCGGTATGTAAATCATAATGATAGCGTTGTGCATTTGACTGGCTTTGCTGAAAAAACTGTGTAGTAACCTGTTCCAATAACGCTGCACGTTGAGTTTCGCCATCTTGGGCCAATTGCTGGTAAGCACCGCAGAACATGCGATTCATATCATTTTCAAGATAACGAACCCCTTGTCGGATTGCAGCGGGATTGCCCAATACGAAAAGTACACGAACCGCTAAAGCCAGCTGACCGGAAAACAAATCCTGAATGATCTGTGCCAGCAATTCGATCGGTGCCGTTTCATTGCCATGAATACCAGCCGAAAGCACGATGGTTTTTCGATAAGCCGTTTTTGGCGTACATTGCAATAGCCCTTCACCCAGCCACTGCCATGTAAATCCAGCCGTTTCACCCTGTATCTGCTCAGGGGGCTGTTGCGCCAACGTCAACGCGAGTAGATCAACCATGTACTTTCATCCTTAAAAGCGTTATTGAATATTTATCTCTGGAAGTGATAAACCGAACCTAAACCCAGAATCCTGGTGAGTTCATCCAGCGCGGTGCGACTCTCAATCAATAAATCCGGATCAGCCAAATCGTCCTGGGTTAACTCGTCACGATAATATTGATCTACCCACTGATTCAGGGTTTTGAACAATGCATCATTCATAAACAGGTTTGGATTGATCGCAGCAAGTTCCGCCTCATTCACCGCCACACGTAAGCGTAAACATGCAGGACCACCGCCATTTCGCATACTTTCACGCAGATCAAACACCTTGATGTCATCAATTGGCGTACCCATTTGAATCATGTCATTTAAATAGTCCCAAACTGCTTTGTTCTGGCGAGATTCCTCCGGTACCACAATACTCATGCCGCCATCCGCACGGGTCAGAATCTGGCTATTGAACAAATAGGTCGATACCGCATCAGCAACACTGACTCGACTTTCAGGTACTTCAATCGACACAAACTCTTGCCCAATCCCTGCCATTTTCTGACGGATTTCCTGCAATGCGTCAGTTTGATTTAAGAATGCCTGCTGATGATGAAAGAGAACCTGCTGGTTACTGACAGCAATAACATCATTATGAAAAACGCCCTGATCAATTACTTCAGGATTTTGCTGGATAAAAATCGTGCGATTATTATCGAGACGGTGCAAACGGGCAATAGCCTCACTTGCTTCACGAGTTTGACGTGCAGGAAATTTCTGTGGAGCAACCCCGCCGCCAATCTGTTGCTGGCCATATACAAACACCTGTACACCAACCTGATCATAAGCACCACCGAGGCGGTTATGATTGGCTGCACCTTCATCCCCAAACAGTGCGGCTTCAGGCAAT
Source organism: Acinetobacter radioresistens DSM 6976 = NBRC 102413 = CIP 103788 (assembly GCF_006757745.1). NCBI lineage: Bacteria > Pseudomonadati > Pseudomonadota > Gammaproteobacteria > Moraxellales > Moraxellaceae > Acinetobacter > Acinetobacter radioresistens. Next base: position 2,145,790 of record NZ_AP019740.1, read on the forward strand.
GCTTCATGGTGCGCAAAATATACATCATTGTTGAACATTGCTTGCAGAATACGTGTGGTCGTATGATGCTCAATTGAGCGATGGAACTTATTGTTCAGGTTTGCCGCAGTAAAATGCATGCGACCGTCCGCGCTATCTGCCGATGGCGACACCGTACAAGAATTCGCAGTCCACATGGAGGAAGCCGAGCTCAATGACGACAACAGTGCCGGCGCAGTGCGCATGGCTTGGGTAATCACGTCAATATCACTGCCGCTAAAACCCAGACGGCGTAGCGTTGGCACATGTGGCCGCTCTTGTGGGGCAAACACGCCTTGCTTGAGTCCCAAATCCGCCAGCGCTTTCATTTTCTTCAAGCCTTGTTTTGCGGCCAATTTCGGATTGGATGCATTATTACGGTTTTTAGTTGATGCGACATTGCCAAAAGACAGACCTGCATAATGATGTGTCGGCCCAACCAGACCATCAAAGTTGATTTCATAACCTGACATTTTTTTCTCCATGTGTCCTGATGTGGTCCGTCTTACAGCACAATGCCCGGTGACAATTTTGAGGGTAAGCTCACACTGTCACTTTCCAGGGAAGCCATCGGCCATGCACTATAATCTGCGGCATAGAACGCACTGGCACGGTGATTGCCCGATGCGCCCACCCCACCAAACGGTGCCGCACTTGATGCACCTGTTAATGGCTTATTCCAGTTCACAATCCCTGCCCGCGCTTCAATCAATACACGATCAAATAAATCACGGTCAGGTGACACCAGCCCTACGGCCAAACCAAAGCGGGTGTTATTGGCAATATTTAAGGCTTCATCGAAGCTGTTATAGCGATAGATCGTGGTGAGCGGGCCAAAGTATTCATCATCAGGAATATCGGTAACCTGGGTTACATCTAAAATGCCTGCGGTGAGCAATGAACTATCTGCTTGTGGACGCGTCATTTCCAACAATGCTTTTGCACCTAGAGCAATCAGTTTGCTTTGTGCTGCCAGCATCTGTTCCGCAGCATGTGCAGAAATCACCCCGCCCATAAAGGGTTGTGGTTCAGCATTCCAGACACCAACCACCAAGTTTTTAGCGACTTCAACAAAACGTTGAATGAAGGCATCCCCATTGGCACCCTGTTTAACGATAATACGGCGTGCACAGGTACAACGTTGTCCCGCAGAAACAAAAGCCGATTGAATGGCTAAATTCACCACCGCATCAATATCGGTTGCTTCATCAATAATCAGGGCATTATTACCGCCCATTTCCAAAGCAAGAATTTTTTCAGGTGCACCAGCCATTTGCTTATGCAATTGATAACCTGTGTTGGCGCTGCCTGTGAACAGTAAACCATCTATTTGTTCAGCTGCTGCAAGTGCTTCACCCGTGCTACGCCCACCTTGTACGATGTTCAGTACACCTTTGGATAAACCGGCCTGTTGCCATAATTTTGCAGTTTCTTCCGCAGTCCAAGGGGTGAGTTCACTTGGTTTAAACACCACGGTATTGCCGGCAATCAGTGCAGGAACAATATGACCATTTGGTAAATGACCCGGGAAGTTATACGGGCCAAATACAGCCAGCACGCCATGAGGACGATGACGTAACGACGCCACCCCATCTGGCATTTCAGTTTCGCTAAAACCAGTCCGTTGATGATAAGCGCGGATTGAAATCGCCACTTTACCGATCATTGATTGTACTTCGGTTAAGGTTTCCCATAGCGGTTTACTGGTTTCCTGACTAATCACTTCAGCCAGTTGGGTTTTATGTTGTTCCAATAAGCCGGCAAAACGCTCAATAATGGCAATTCGTTCTTCTAAGGCTAAGCGTGCCCAAGCTGGAAATGCCTGCCGAGCAGCATGACAAGCTTGCTCAACATCGGCCTGGCTGGCTTCATGCCCTGCCCAAATTTGCTCATTGCTGACAGGATTTTTTTTACTGAACGCAGGCCCTTGTCCCTGAATCCAGGTATCATTAATGAATAATGCACCTTGTGACATTAGTTATTCTCCATTTTTTCTAATGCTAAAACTCGCACTTCATCCCGTTCCTGGACATTAAGTGCTTGAGCCTGCTGTGGCGTCACCAATAAGATATCGGTAGTTAATATCTGGTTATTAATGAGTAATACGCGATAATCTGCATATTGATCATTTGCAATCAGATACTGTTTATTTGATGTTTCGACCTGCTCAGTAATTTTGATCTTCAATACACGACTTTCTTTGACTGCGCGTAAGTCAGCAATATTGGCTTCCAAAGTAGGACCTGCATCGAAAATATCAACATAACCTTGATACTTAAGTCCTTCTGACATCAATACCTTTGCAGCCGGTAAAGTATGTGGATGGACCTCTGCAATAACTTTCCGAGCTTCTGCGCCAAGTAAATCGACATAGACCGGAAATCTAGGCATTAATTCAGCAATAAATACTTTTTGTCCGGTCCCACTTAAATAATCGGCAGCAGCGAAGTCCATATCAAAAAAGTGATGGCCTAATGCATCCCAGAATGGCGAGTAACCCTTTTCATCCGAAAAACCTCGCATCTCTGCAATCAGCCGCTCTTCAAAATGTGTTCTAAACGCCGCAATAAACAGAAAACGGACTTTAGATAAAAATTTTCCATTCTGGTTTTTACGGTATTCAGGATCAAGAAATAAGGTGCAAAGCTCACTACACCCTGTATGGTCATTACTTAAAAACAGGGTATCTAAAGTTTTATAAACATTTAATGCTTTAGATGCATGGACCTGCTTCGCCACATGAAAATTATAAAAAGGTTCCTTTAGCCCTACTGCCACTTCAATAGCACTTACACCTACAATTTTCTGCAGGCTGGTGTCTTCGAGTACAAACAGATAACTTGCCTCACACTTTTCGGTCAGACCCGCTAAAGTACGCGAGGTACGTGTAATACGTTCAGCTAGAATGTCTCGATTTTGTGGTAAGGAAGTCAGACCAATCCCTGTTTCACCGGCTCTTTGCGCCAAACGATAAATATCATCTAAATCCCGATGCGCTGCATGTCTAACAATCATCATGGTTAGATGCTCACAAAAGATTTAAAGACGTGCAAGTGCACGGGCGAAACGGTTCAGACCTTCATCAATATCTTCTTGCGGAATAATTAAGGAAGGGGTAAAACGAACCACATCTGCTCCAGCAACCAAAGCCAGTAATCCTTCCTCACCGGCCAGTGTCACAATATTTTTGGCTTTACCTGCGTATTCATCTTTCAGCACGCAGCCAATTAATAAACCTTGACCACGGATTTCTTTGAACAGGCCATATTGCGCATTGATTTTATTTAAGGCATCAATGAAATATTGATGACGTTGTTTTACGCCGTCTAATACTTGTGATGTATTGATAAATTCAAATACCGCACCCGCCACTGCACAGGCCAATGGGTTGCCGCCATAGGTGGTACCGTGATCACCCACTGCATACATGTTGGCATAATGATCTGTGGTGATCATGGCACCAATCGGGAAACCACCGCCTAATGCTTTTGCTGTGGTGAGAATATCAGGCGTTACCCCTGTATTCATATAAGCATAAAGCGAACCGGTACGGCCAACGCCCGTTTGTACTTCATCAAAAATCAGTACAGCACCTTTTTCATCACATAGTGCACGTAAGCCTTTCAGGAATTCGATATCTGCTGGCAGAACACCGCCTTCGCCCTGAATCGGTTCTACAATAACAGCACATGTATTTTCAGTAATTACCGCTTTAGCTGCTTCAAGATCGTTGAATACAGTGTGCTCAATCCCACCTGGTAATGGTGCAAAATCTTGAGAATATTTTGGCTGTCCACCTGCTGTCACTGTAAATAAAGTACGGCCATGAAAAGCATTTTTAAATGCTACAATATGATTTTTTTCAGAATTACCGCTTAGCAGGCCTACCTTACGTGCCAGTTTTAATGCAGCTTCATTCGCTTCTGCCCCCGAGTTGCAGAAAAACACTTTGTCGGCAAAAGTACTTTCTACCAATTGCTTGGCGAGACGTAAAACAGGCTCGTTGGTATAACCATTGCCAATGTGCCAAAGTTTTTGTGCCTGCTCAGTCAGGGCATTTACTGCAACAGGATGTGCATGCCCCAAAGCATTCACTGCAATGCCACCGGCAAAATCAATATATTCTTTATCGTCTTGATCCCAAATACGAGAACCTTCCCCACGAACTAAAATAAAATTTGCTGGAGCAAAAACTGGAACCATCCAATCATTAAAGTTGCTACGTGTAATCGCTACGTCATTCATTTTATTTACCCACTTCCTGTTTTATATTTGGCTCTGACTTTATGAAACTGACTTATCCAGGGAAAATACCGCGTTCTTTACGTGCTTTTAAAATACGTTCACATGCGAGAATATAAGCTGCTGTACGCAAGCTACATGCTTTATTTTCTGCTGTATTCCAGACATCAGCGATGGCCTGAATCATTAATTTATCAAGACGCTCGTTAATCTCTTCCTCGCTCCAGAAGTAACTCGCCATATCCTGAACCCATTCGAAATAGCTTACCGTTACACCACCTGCATTACAGATGACATCTGGCACCACTACAATATTACGACTCACGAAAACATCATCTGCTTCGGGATAGGTCGGGCCATTAGCGCCTTCCAGAACAATTTTAGCTTTAAGCCGTTGTGCCCGTTCAACTGTAATCTGACCTTCTAGTGCCGCAGGAATAAGAATATCCATATCGACATCCCAGAAATCTTCATCTGCAATCACCTGAGCTTCAGCAAAGCCCATTACGCCTCCATGCTCTGTGACATGTTTTTGTAATGCTTTAACACTTAAACCTTCGGGATTAAAAATTGTGCCTGTATGGTCTTGAACACAAACAATTTTGGCTTGAGCATGACTAAACAGATAAGCTGCTTCATTTCCTACATTACCAAAGCCTTGCACAGCGACTTTGCTACCTGCAACAGGCAGCTGAATTTTCTTGGCTACTTCCAGCCCCGTTACAAATACGCCCCGACCGGTAGCCCGTACACGTCCGAGAGAACCGCCTAAATGTACAGGTTTGCCTGTTACGACACCTGTTACAGTGTGCCCTTTAATGCTTGAGTAGGTGTCCATCATCCAGCCCATGATGTTAGGATTCGTACCTACATCTGGAGCAGGAATATCAATTTGAGGACCAATAATTGAACTGATCTCACTGGTGAAGCGACGAGTTAAACGTTCCAGTTCACGTAGTGAAAGTTCTTTAGGATTGACTCGAATTCCCCCTTTAGCACCTCCAAATGGAAGATTCAATACCGCAGTTTTAATCGTCATCCAGGCAGATAAGGCCATAACTTCATTTAATTCAACATCCTGATGATAACGAATACCACCTTTACCTGGTCCACGTGACAGATTGTGCTGTACACGGTAACCTTCAAAATGACGAATTGTCCCATCATCCATAACAATTGGAACATCAACAATCAGAGTACGCTTTGGTCTTTTAAGAGTATTAATAAAATTACTTAAATCAGCATCTAAATAGGGCGCTACCCGGTCAATTTGAGTAAGGTAAGTTTGCCAAGCACCATTATTCTGATCCGTATACGATAAAGACATCATCTGTTCCTTAATTAATCCATTGTCCCTGTTGTCTCTAGATTCCCGGTACTTGAGAACTTATTTGTAATTCAGCACCCTTTTAAGAACGCTTAATACTTCAAGTGATCTAGCTAAAACTCTTCGGGACTTTATGTTTGCACTATTATTAATAAACAAATTGATTCAAAAAATTATTTATAAATATTAAAATGATTTAATTTTTATCAATTTGCTAATACCCAATATCAAAATGAACAATATTGACCATATTATTTTAGGTTTACTTAAAGATAATGCGAGAATGTCTATTACAGATTTAGCCCTAAAAGCGCGTGTTTCTAGAGCTACTGTTCAAAAGCGAATTGAATATATGGAGGCTTCAGGCACTATCACAGGCTACACGGTACGTTTTCGCCCAAATGCAGAGAAAAATGTGATCCGTGCATGGATGAATATTATGGTTGAAGGAACTAAGGCTCAGGCGGTCATTCGCGAATTACGTTTAGAGTCAGCAGTGCAACGTCTTCATACAACCAATGGAAAGTGGGATATATTGGTCGAATTACAGTCAGATACTCTTGAGAATTTTGATAAAGTACTGGAACGGATTCGTAATATTTCAGGTATCTATAATAGTGAAACGAGTATTTTACTCTCCACCTATAAAACCTAAATATGACTTTATTTAAAAAAGTTACGTTATTTTTACTCTTAAATCTATAAAGAAAGTTTAATAACTTTATTAGAGTGCTTAGTGTTGAAACTTTTATAAATTGCATCAGCTTTAAAAGTTAATGCTTTAGGTAAAATTTTTAAACCACATCTTTTATGCTCCAAATATGACGCAAAAAAGTATGCCTGCTTTAACTTTTTATAGAGACACGTAAAGAAACTATAGTTAAAAAAATAAGCCCTTGTAAATACAAGGGCTTATTTAGATATCTGGCGGAAGCGGTGAGATTCGAACTCACGGAGGGCGTGAACCCTCGTCGGTTTTCAAGACCGGTGCATTAAACCGCTCTGCCACGCTTCCATGCCGCTAAGAATACAAAGCCTCTTCATTTTATTCAAGAAAAATTTTAGTGCTTTATAGTCAAATGTCTATTGTTTCATCATTTAGTTAAAGCTTTGCAGCCAATTCAGCTCCTTCACGAATAGCACGCTTGGCATCAAGCTCTGCTGCCAGCTTTGCTCCTCCAATAATGTGATAGTTGGCCAGCACTTTCTTTCCACCCTGTGGCATCAAATCTTTAACGGATTCCTGTCCAGCGCATACTACAATCGTATCGACACGGAGCAGCTGGTCATGCCCATCGTGAGAAATCCATAAGCCTTCATCAGTAATTGCTTTATAATTTACACCGCACAACATACGTACCTGATGCTTTTTCAGTTGTGCACGATGCACCCAGCCTGTTGTCTTACCAAGCCCTGCACCTAAGGGCGTAGGTTTGCGCTGCAGTAAATAAATTTCCCGAACGGGTGTTTCCAATTCGGCCGAAACCATTCCACCTTCCGTATGGTAATGAGATTCTAAATCTACGCCCCACTCACGTTGCCATTCAGTTAAAGGTTGTGGCTGAGGCTGTGAGACAGGTTTGAGTAAAAATTCAGAAACATCAAAACCAATTCCTCCTGCTCCTATCACTGCAACCCTGTATCCCACTTTTGCGCCCTTAAGCACTTCTGCATAAGACAAAACCTGCGGCGCTTCACTGCCAGCAATTTTAAGCTGACGCGGTATAACACCTGTGGCAACCACAATTTCATCATATCCTTCACGCTCTAACTGCTCCCGATTAATGCGGGTATTTAAGCGAAGCTCTACGCCGGTTTTCTCAATTTGAACCTTAAAGTAGCGAATGGTTTCATGAAACTCTTCTTTGCCTGGCACAACTTTGGCTAAATTAAACTGTCCCCCGACTTCATCACTTGCTTCAAATAAAGTCACTTGGTGCCCTCGTCCCGCAGCAACTGTAGCCGCAGACATTCCGGCAACCCCAGCCCCCACTACAGCAATCCGCTTAGGTTTTTTTGTACGCACGTAGACCAGTTCTGTTTCATAAGCTGCCCGCGGATTGACCAGACAGGTTGCACGCTGCCATTTAAATGTATGGTCCAAGCAGGCCTGATTACAGGCGATACAAGTGTTAATTTCATTGACACGGTCTGTAGCAGTTTTATCTACCCAAAAAGGGTCAGCCAGAAATGGGCGTGCCATTTGTACCATATCGGCTTTTCCTTCAGCCAGAATGATTTCGGCAGTCTCCGGCATATTAATACGGTTTGAGGCAATGACCGGTATATTCACATACTGCTTCACTTCAGCGGTATAATCGACGAAAGCAGCACGCGGTACAGAGGTAACAATGGTCGGAATACGCGCTTCGTGCCAGCCAATCCCGGTATTTAGCAAAGTTACACCTGCTTTTTCTAACGCCTGGGCAATCTGGATGACTTCATCCATGGTATTACCGTTATCAACCAGATCCAGCATTGATAAACGAAAACAGATAATAAATTTCTCCCCCACTGCCTCACGGATAGCTTTTACAATTTCAAGTGAAAACCGCATCCGGTTTTCCAGTGTGCCGCCCCATCGGTCTTGACGCTGGTTGACATGCCGACTCATAAACTGGTTTAACAGATACCCTTCCGAGCCCATAATTTCAACCCCATCATAGCCCGCCTTTTTTGAAAGGCTGGCAGCATGTGCATAATCCTTAATAGTAGTCAGGATATTACGCTCACTCATTTCTCGTGGTTTAAACAGGGAAATAGGTGATTTAACCGGACTGGCAGAAACGACCAGTGGCTGATAACCGTAACGCCCAGAATGCAGAATCTGAAGCAAAATTTTAGCGCCATGTTTGTGTACAGCATGAGTGACCAACCGGTGATGGGGAATGTCGGCCAGACTGTTCATGGTGCCTCCCATTGGCGATAGCCAGCCCTCTCGATTAGGTGCTATACCTCCGGTAATAATGAGTCCAACTCCACCTTTGGCACGCTCGGCAAAATAGGCCGCAAGCTTCGGATAATGATAAAAACGGTCTTCCAGCCCGGTATGCATAGACCCCATTACTATCCGGTTTTTAATTGTAGTAAATCCCAAATCTAATGGCTTTAAAATATTTGCATAGCTGGTCATAGGATATCCTTGTAATTAGTGGGCTTTGCAATTTGTTGCATCTACTTTAACTGATTTTTTTATATTGTTTATGGCTGTTTATTTGAAGGATAAAGACTTGAACGTCAATTTTAAGCTTAGGCTATTTAAAAAATTTAAATATAAATATAGGGTGGCTTTAAGAGTATTGCGGGGAAGAATTTAACTGTGCTTTTAATAAATAGTTCTTAAAAGCACAGTTAAAAGAATTTGGTTTATGACCAATATTTTTTTCTGGAAGTATAACCAATGCCCACATTGAAACTGTTGGTTGGATCAAGCTTTTGATAGTGTTGTTTTAAAGCAGGCTTGGCTACATATAAATGTCCAACATTATGTTCGGCCGGATATTCGGCACCACGCTGATCTAGCAGTTTCCACATGGCATGCTCCATAGCCAATGGATCAACCCCTTTCTTGACGATGTAATCCTGATGAAAAACATGGCACAAGAAATGACCGTAGTAGAGTTTATGTATAATCTGCTCTTCCATTGACTCAGGCAAGGTTTCCAGCCACTCCCGGTCATTGCGTTTTAGGGCAATATCGAGCGCCACAATGTCTTCGACCTCCCGGCGATGTACATCACGATAACGTATAGCTGCTCCTGCAATGGCAAATCGGTGTAAAAAAGCTTTACGGCCTTCTTCTTCATTACACAGAAAATAGTTACCTGTAGAGTGTATTTTAAAATACTCCTGCAAGTAACTTTCTACCTGTGCTATATCCTGATCTTCGATACGAAGTAGTAAATGATGTTCATAGCGGTTACGGAACTCGGCCATACGCTGCGGTAAATGGGGTGGCAAAACGCCGGTTAACAGCTGTAAAACCTTGTCGGTTAATCCTCTGATTTTGACTTTTTCCAGCATGCCATCAATTTTGTCTTTCATGGCAAAAGCTTTAGGGACCCGCGCAGTTCCAAATTTTTCGATAAACAGAAAGGTATCCTTTCCATATTTCTCGCCAATGTCATACGCTACCCGATGAATATACTCACCTGCAATCGGCAGACGCGGCAATTGTGTCAGTAAATAGCGTCGAATTGCAGTCAGATCATCCTGACTATTGGTTCCAATATAAAACACCTGACTTGGTAATTTTTCAAAAGTATCCAGCCGCACTGCGAAAACACAGACCTTGCCGGCAGAACCTGAAGTTTCAAACAACCGGTTAGGGTCAGCATTAAAACGCGCCGGTGTATCAAGATCAACCTGACGCACGTCATGACCATAATGAGGATCAGAAGCGCGGTGCTGCGGACTGTAATCAATATCCTTTTCCTGATACTCACCATTTTGCAGACGTATCAGAATCTGTTCTGGCTGGGTACCTAAACTTACTCCCAAGTGATTAACCAGATGCAGTTGTCCCTGTTCATCAACCTGAGCATATAAGGCCAGTTCGGTGTACGCCGGCCCACGTCTTACCAGTGCACCGCCAGAGTTATTACACACTCCCCCTAATACAGAGGCACCTATACAGGAGGAACCAATCACTGAATGCGGTTCCCGGTTAAAGGGTAACAGGGCTTTTTCTAATGCATCTAAAGTTGCTCCCGGCAAGCATATAACTTGCTTTCCTGAATTGATAACCTGTATACCGGCTAACCGACGGGTACTGATCAGTACTACTGGACGGTCATAATCATGACCATAAGGTGTAGAGCCTCCAGTCAGGCCAGTATTGGCGGCCTGCATAATTACAATACAATCCGCAGCCACTGCAATCTGTAAAATACGCCATTGTTCAATCAGGCTACCGGGAGCTACTACGGCTAGAACCTGTCCTTCACCAAAACGTCGACCCTGCCGGTAAAGACGGGTTTCCTGCTCATCGGTAAGTACAAATTTTTCTCCGACCACTTGCTGAAACTGCTGTATGACTTTAGAGGCGGTGATAGACACAGTTTTACTCCATGATGCGCTTGACCAGACATTCAGAAGAAATATCCTGAATAGTTTTAGCGCCAGTTAGTGTCATGGCAACTCGCATTTCCTTGTTAATCAGCTCAAGCAGGTGATTTACACCTTCACCGCCGGCAGCACCTAATGCATAGACAAAAGCACGACCCAACAGACATAAATCAGCCCCAAGCGCAATCATACGTACTACATCAAGTCCGTTACGGACTCCCGAATCGACCATAATTTTCAGATCGCCTTTAACAGCATCTGCAATAGCCGGTAATGCACGGATAGTAGACAATACGCCATCTAGCTGACGTCCACCATGATTAGATACCACAATTCCATCAGCGCCAAAACGCACCGCATCTTTGGCATCTTCAGGGTCCAGAATACCTTTAATGACCATTGGACCATCCCAGTATTCACGGATCCATTCCAGATCTTTCCAGGAAATGGACGGGTCAAAGTTTGCCCCTAACCAGCCAATATAATCTTCTAGGCCGGTTGGTTTACCCAAGTATTTAGAAATATTGCCCAGATCATGTGGACGTCCCATCAGTCCAACATTCCATGCCCAGTGTGGATGCATAAAGGACTGCATATAGCGGCGCATGGCAGCATTAGGTCCGCTCATGCCTGAATGAACATCACGGTAACGTGCACCTGGTACCGGCATATCTACGGTGAAGACCAGAGTCGAACAGCCTGCAGCCTTGGCACGCTCCAATGCATTTTTCATAAAGCCCCGGTCACGCAATACATAAAGCTGAAACCACATCGGGCGCTGGATGGCTGGTGCAACTTCTTCAATTGGGCAGACTGATACCGTTGACAGAGTAAAAGGTATGCCATTTTTCTCTGCAGCAACCGCGGCCTGAACCTCCCCACGGCGAGCGTACATTCCGGTCAGGCCAACTGGTGCCAGAGCAACTGGCATCGACAGGGTTTCATTAAACAGCTTGGTTTCCAGACTCAGTTCGGACATATCATTTAAGACACGCTGCCGCAAAGCGATTTTGGAAAGGTCTTCTACATTTCGTTGCAGGGTATATTCCGCATATGCCCCGCCATCAATATAATGAAACAGAAATGGAGGTAAACGGCGTCGCGCTGCTTCACGATAATCATTAGAAGATGAAATAATCATTTTAAATCCTGTTTAAGCGACTGGCACGCTGATGACGGGCTTCTTCCTCATCAATCGAGCGTACCTGTTGTATAACAAATTCGATATGGCCACAAACTGCCATGCGGGCTGCCTGCGGATCTTTACGGTCAATTGCATCCATGACCTTGAAATGCTGTAAATGCAACTGGTCAAAGCGGTCTGACTCTGAATAGACTTTACGGCGACCCAGCACCACGTTGTATTGCAACAGATCAAACAGGCCACGCATGGTCTGTATCAGGACCAGGTTATGAGATGCTTCAGCAATTGCCAGATGAAACTTGGCGTCTGCTACCGAAGCCTGATCCGGATCACCAATTGACTGGAAATGGCTGATCTGGTCATAAAAGTGATGAATCTTGACACGGTCCTCAGCAGTAGAGCGTAAAGCTGCATACCAGGCTGTTCCCCCTTCCAGTACCAACCGTGCTTCCTGCACATCGAAGCGGTAAAGTGGATCCTGGTCAATCAGGCCGCTTAGAGGCTGAACAATTTTATGCTGTGACCAGGTAACAGGCAGTTGGCAAATATAAGTACCATCTCCTAACCGGCTCTGCACTATACCTTGAGTATTTAACTGCTGTAGGGCCTCCCGTAATGAGGAGCGCGATACACCAAGCTGTTCACATAGCTTACGCTCAGAAGCGAGGCGATCTCCGACTTTCATTCCTTGCTGTTCAATCAGCTGATACAAACTTTGTATAACTTTATCGGAGACCTTCACCCTGCACTTCCTCTTTCTATCCTATGGAATCATCCATGGGAACACATATGCCTGTAGAGTGATAATGATACCAATCATTACGGTAAAGGTTATACTGTGTTTAACCGTAAAGCGGAACAGATCGGACTCTTTACCTACCAGTCCTGCTGCTGCACAGGCAATGGCAATCGACTGCGGAGAAATCATCTTGCCGGTGACTCCACCGCTGGTATTGGCAGCTACCAGTAAAACTTCTGGCACACCAATCTGCTGGGCAGTAGTTGCCTGTAATGCTGCAAACAGTGCATTGGCAGAAGTATCTGAACCTGTGAGGAACACGCCCAACCAGCCCAAGAATGGCGAGAAGAAGGTAAAAGCATTACCAGTATGCGCCAAGGCTAATGCCAATGTTGCTGACATTCCTGAGTAATTCGCAATGAATGCAAAGGCCAGAACCATGCCTATCGAGTAAATCGGGGTCTTTAGTTCATTTACTGTCTCGCCAAAAGTCACCAGTGCTTCACGTGGCTTCATTTTCAGATAAACAATCGTAATAAGCGCCGCAATAATAATTGCTGTACCGGTTGCTGAGAGCCAGTCAAATTTGAAGATAGCATCATAGTCCTTAACTTCGGGTACCACTGGAGGCACTTTCTGAACCAGCTGATGCAAATAAGGAACCTTGATCGAAATCACCCAATCCTGCATTGGACCATCTTTAGCAAATAGATCTTTAAAAGGCTTGATACTCCATAGAGTTACCATCGCTGTCAAAATCACAAATGGTGACCAGGCTTTGGCAATCTGGCCTATACTGAATTTCTGCTTCTGTGAAGCCAGCAGCTCGGCATCGACCTGACTGTCATTTTCATCTTTAAAACGAAAGATATGCTTAGGCTTCCAGTATTTTAATAAGATTGTCAGGCTCACCAGTGACGCAATGGCCGCAGTAATATCTGGTAATTCAGGCCCTACAAAGTTTGAGGTCAAATACTGTGCCAGTGAAAATGCACCGCCTGCTACAATTACAGCCGGCCAGGTCTCTTTAATTCCGCGCCAGCCATCCATAATGGCCATAATCCAGAACAGTACGATTGGCACCATAAACGGTAACTGGCGGCCTACCATCTGGCTGATTTCCATGGTATCTACACCAGACACCTGCCCCGCTACGATAATTGGAATACCCATTGCGCCAAAGGCAACGGGTGCGGTATTCACAATCAGGCACAGACCGGCAGCATACAATGGCTTAAAGCCCAAACCGACCAGTAATGCCGCAGTAATCGCAACCGGTGCACCAAAACCTGCTGCTCCCTCAAGAAAGGTACCAAAAGCAAATCCGACCAACAGCATTTGCAAACGCTGGTCTTCAGTAATAGATAAAATTGAAGAACGGATTACATCGAACTGGCCTGTTTTAACAGAAACTTTATACAGGAATACTGCACCAATGATGATCCAGGATATTGGCCATAAACCATAGAAGAAACCATAAATTACCGAGGCAAATGCCATATCGGTCGGCATGCCATAAGCAAAAAGTGAAACCAGCAAAGCCAGTACCACCGTAATTGTTCCCGCTACACTTCCTTTTAAACGGAAAACTGCCAATGCCAGAAAAAAGAAAATAATTGGAATCAGGGCGACCAAGCTGGAAATCCATAAATTCCCCATCGGATCATAAATCTGTTGCCATTGTGAAAGCACATTCTTCTCCTTGATATGCTCACGAGATATTAACTAGTCTAACCCTACAATAATTGGTCAGACCAATATTTACTTTAAAGAACAATAAATCTTTTAATTACTTTAATTATCCTAAATTTTGCTTATTTAAAGATCAATATAAAATTTTATCTATAAAATTGGTCATACCAATTTAAATTAGAAAATGTTTAATTTCTGGCAAAGTCAATTTAAAATAAAAATTCTCTATTTTTTCTTAATATATTGTTTAATAAATAGAATATTTAAATTCAAAGTATTAAAAACTGTACTTTTAATGCTCTTGTAAAACTTTAGTCTTATAGATTTTTTAAAACTTAAAATATGATGAAATAGAGTCAAGAAAAGCCCGTATTATTTTCTGCTCTAAATAAAACCTCCTTATTAATTTCTATGAACTGAGTTAACTCATAAAAGCGTAATTATAAATTTAGCGCCCCTATAATTTTTAAAGTTTGTCTTTTTTTTAAGAAAACATGTTCGTTTAAAAGTGTTACAATAAAATGTTTATAGATTTTTCAATGGCAGCCAATTCGTGGTGCCTGTTTTATAGTTAGGACTAGCAATGACTGATAATGCAACCATTTTGCAGCATGTACCAGTAGGCAAAAAAGTCGGAATTGCCTTCTCTGGTGGCCTGGATACTTCTGCTGCTTTATTGTGGATGAAACAAAAAGGTGCAGAGCCTTATGCGTATACTGCAAATCTTGGTCAGCCTGATGAAGATGACTATGATGCCATTCCAAAGAAAGCTGAAAATTATGGTGCGGTAAAAGCTCGCTTGATCGACTGCCGCCTGCAACTTGCACTTGAAGGTATTGCTGCAATTCAATGTGGCGCATTCCATATCAGTACAGGCGGTATGCCTTATTTTAATACCACTCCATTAGGTCGTGCAGTCACCGGTACTATGCTGGTAACGGCCATGAAAGAAGATGATGTCAACATCTGGGGTGATGGCTCAACTTATAAAGGCAACGATATTGAGCGTTTTTATCGTTATGGTCTGCTTACCAATCCTAACCTGAAAATTTATAAACCTTGGCTAGACCAGACCTTTATTGATGAACTTGGTGGCCGTGCTGAAATGTCACAGTTCCTCATCGATAACGGTTTTGACTACAAAATGTCAAAAGAAAAGGCCTACTCGACCGACTCAAATATGCTGGGTGCAACTCATGAAGCCAAAGATCTTGAATACCTGAATGCCGGCATCAAGATTGTCGAGCCAATTATGGGGGTAGCGTTCTGGAAAGATGAAGTCGAAGTTAAAGCTGAAGAAGTTTCCGTGACTTTTGAAGAAGGTATGCCAGTTGCATTAAATGGCCAACGTTTTGATAATCCGGTGGAACTTATTCTTGAAGCGAACCGTATTGGTGGACGTCATGGTCTGGGAATGTCCGACCAGATTGAAAACCGTATTATTGAAGCCAAGTCTCGTGGTATTTATGAAGCACCTGGCATGGCGTTGCTGCATATCACTTATGAACGTCTGGTAACGGGTATTCATAATGAAGATACCATTGAACAATACCGTATCAATGGTCTGCGTTTAGGTCGTCTTCTTTATCAAGGCCGCTGGTTTGACTCTCAGGCACTGATGTTGCGTGAAACTGCCCAACGTTGGGTTGCTAAAGCAATTACGGGTACAGTCACGTTAGAGCTGCGTCGTGGTAATGACTACACCATCATGAACACTGAATCTCCGAACCTGACCTATGAAGCTGAACGCTTGACTATGGAAAAAGGTGATTCAATGTTTACACCAATGGACCGTATTGGACAGCTGACTATGCGTAATCTGGATATTACAGATACACGCGCCAAACTGGGTCTTTATACTGACTCTGGCCTGCTATCATTGGGCCAGGGTTCAGCTTTACCCCAGCTTAAAAATAACAAGAAGTAATTTTTAATCTGTTTAAAAGCCGCCTGATTCTGGCGGCTTTTATTTTTACAAGAATTAATGGTTATGCAACTTTTGTTGAACCGACTGACTGATAGAAAATCTGGTTACGGCCCAACTGTTTGGCTCGATAGAGTGCCTGATCAGCAGACTCAAGCAAAGCCTCCTGTGTTACAGCCGCTTCTCCCCTATAAATTGTAATACCCAGGCTTACAGTGATATAGCTGGCAATACATGAACGTTCATGAGGAATAGCAAGCCGCTCAATTTCCCTATAAATATTGGACGCAACCGCATAAGCACCATGCGCCTCGGTTTCAGGAAGAAGCACTACAAACTCCTCTCCACCATAACGCGCCACAAAATCCCTGTGCCGAATCGAATTTTTAATTGCTCTGGCAATACTATAAATCACTTTATCGCCCATCTGGTGACCATAAAAATCATTATAATTTTTAAAAAAATCCACATCGATAAACAGTAGAGATAAGGGCGTTCCTTCTTTACGTGACTGCCTATAAAAACTGTCCAGAGTCTCATCAAAATTACGGCGGTTAGAGATCTGGGTTAACTCGTCATGCTGGCTTAAATGTAAAAGTTCAGAAGCATGAATATACTGAATTTTTTCATTAAGCTGTGCAAGCTTGGTATTTAAAAACAGTATACGTTCCCGCTTGATCAGCATGGTACTTAAAGTAAAACCAAACAGACAGCTTCCCAACAGTACCCGGCTTAAAATGATCACTTCAAAAGAAATATGAAATACGAACAGTAAGTAAATAGATATAACCGCGGCCAGTGTCCCGACCAAAAGCATGTGGAGTGGCCGTACCCCACTGATCATAAACCCCAGCATATATATAAAACACAACACAATCGCTGACTGATACTTAAGTGCAGGGGTAGCAAAACTCATACTCAGCAGACAGCTTGAAATAATAGTCCAGAGCATTAAACCTAATGCAGCCTGATAAAAGTAAGGCTGAAGCAGTTTACTTCTAGCAAAGCCGTAAAGGGTCAACAGGCTTACTGCGCCATTAAGCATGGCAACAATACACAGCAGGAAATCTGCAGAGAAAAAACGCTGACCAGAGAGCCAGTAATCACCTGGCAACACTAAAGCCGTAAACAAAAGGTAAGCCCACACACCTGCAGCAAAAGATTGTGAGATATTGATCCGGGCCCGTTCAGTATTCTGCTGCCAGAACTCTTGTTCAAGTGCCTGTGGCAACGAACTACTGGTACGATGAGAATGCAGGGCGACCAGAGTTTCAATTTTTTCTTTTTGTTGCTGCAACGTTGTAAGGTAATATTTATATTCCATAACATCGTGCATAGTTTTTATAGTTCTATAAAAATAGCATACCCTTAGGGCAAATTACGAACTTTATTGTGCCTTTTATCCATAATTGCCGTTATCATTTTTAGAGTTTATCGATTATCATCTATTTTATTTTTCTTGCCTGAACACTTTGAATACGATTACTCTTCTCCAACCAGATGACTGGCATGTCCATTTACGTGACGGCCTAGTCCTTAAACGTACCGTGCCTGATCTGGCCAGACAGTTTTCCCGCGCCATTTGCATGCCCAATCTGGTTCCACCAGTAAAAACGGTTGATGAGGCTCTAGCCTATCGTGAACGGATTATGGCTCATGCGCCTGAAGGGGTAAATTTTGATCCGCGTATGGTTCTTTATTTTACTGACTACACTTCACCTGAAGAAGTTAAAAAAATTAAAGATTCAGAATATGTTAATGCCATCAAGCTTTATCCGGCTGGTGCAACTACCAATTCAGACAATGGTGTCAGCGATATCCGTAAAGTATATGCAGTCATAGAGCAGCTTGAAAAATATCAGGTGCCTTTACTGTTACATGGTGAAGTTACTCACAATCATGTAGACATTTTTGACCGCGAAAAGCGTTTTCTGGATGAAGTGCTTTCTCCTCTCTTGAAGCAGTTTCCAGCACTTAAAATTGTGCTTGAGCATATTACTACCAGTGAAGCAGCACATTTTGTTCTGGAACAGGACCGTAATGTTGCAGCTACCATTACTCCACAACACCTGTTATTTAACCGTAATGATATGCTGGTAGGCGGAATCAAGCCGCACTTTTACTGTTTACCAATTCTGAAACGTCAGACCCACCAGCAGACCCTGCTGGAAGTGGCAACTAGTGGTAACCCGAAATTCTTTCTTGGTACAGACAGTGCGCCCCATTCTAAAAATGCTAAAGAAAATGCATGTGGCTGTGCAGGCTGCTATAGTGCACCTACTGCTATTGAACTTTATGCACAGGCATTTGATCAGGTAGGACGTATTGAGCGGCTTGAAGGTTTTGCCAGCATGTTTGGTGCAGACTTCTATGGCTTACCACGTAATACTCAAACAATTACCTTGGTTAAAGAACCGCAGGTGATTCCAGCGAGCCTAGAATATCTAGAAAATGAACAGATTATTCCACTTTATGCCGGTCAAACCATTCAATGGAGAAAAGTGTGAAACAAGATTCACGACCTGTGATTGGTCAGCGTTTTCGTGGCTTTCTGCCAGTTGTGGTAGATGTGGAAACTGCGGGCTTTAATGCACAGACTGATGCGTTACTTGAAATTGCCTGTATTCCGATTATCTATGATGAGGAAGGAAAATTTATTCCGGGTCCTGCCTATCATGCACATATTAATCCGTTTGAAGGCGCTAATCTGGATCGCCGCTCGCTAGACTTCATTGGGGTTGACCCTTTTAATCCGATGCGTATGGCGATGGCAGAAGATGAAAAGACTGCATTGAAACGTATCTTCAAGTCTATTCATGATATCCGCCGTGAACAGCTGTGTACTCATGCCATACTGGTTGGCCACAATGCCCATTTTGACCTGGGTTTTTTACAGGCAGCTATTAACCGAAGTGGAACTAAAAACCAGAATCCATTTCATAGCTTTTCAGTGTTTGATACGGTCACGCTCAGTGCCTTAATGTTTGGCCAAACCGTGCTGGCTAAATCCTGTCTACAGGCGGGAATTGAGTTTGACGGGAAAGAAGCACATTCAGCATTATATGACACGCAGAAAACTGCCGAGCTGTTTTGCTATATTTTAAACAAACTCGCACCTCAACTGCTTGACACTCTGGTAGCGGATCAATAAGATACCGCTACCTTCTGAACGTCCCTATCGTCTAGAGGCCTAGGACATCGCCCTTTCACGGCGGTAACCGGGGTTCGAATCCCCGTAGGGACGCCATCTTTTATTTTATTCTGATCGCCTAATTAAACTCTCTGGCCTAGGCATAAGTATATCTGCCTATAACCCGAACATAGAAGTTAGTTGATTGATGTAAGGCTTTCATTTGGTTAAAAATAATACCAGCTGCCATTTGACACATCCTTAAAATCTCCCTATTATAAGCCCACCTCTGAAACGTCCCTATCGTCTAGAGGCCTAGGACATCGCCCTTTCACGGCGGTAACCGGGGTTCGAATCCCCGTAGGGACGCCAATTCTTCTGCTGTTATTTCTCCTGCTTTTTATTTCGATTGCACATTTACATTTTTTCTCTAAAATAGCCGGCTTCATTACTCTTTTCCGTTTAACTCTATGCCGTCATCTCCTTCTCCGAATGATGCGTTGCATCAGGGCAATTCTGCGCCATTAAAACGCGCTATGAGTACCCGACATCTGGTTATGCTTTCTCTGGGAGGCGCAATTGGTACTGGCCTGTTTTTAGGCTCGGGTGAAGTCATTGCACAAACGGGGCCGGTCGGCGCCATCCTTGCTTATGTGCTGGGTGGCCTTATTGCCTATATGGTGATGCTTTGCCTTGGCGAACTCGCTGTACATATGCCTGTTTCAGGCTCTTTTGGTGCCTATGCCAATAAGTTTATTGGTCCGGGAACAGGATATACCATTACCTGGTTATATTGGCTAACCTGGTCAGTAACCCTTGGTACCGAATTTACTGCTGCTGCACTTCTTATGCAGGAATGGTTTCCAGATAGCTCCATGTGGATGTGGACACTGGTTTTTGGTGCCTTCGTATTTACCTTAAATATGATTTCCACACGCTGGTTTGCCGAATCTGAATTTTGGCTTGCACTGGTGAAAGTAATCACTGTTGTCGCGTTTATTCTGTTTGGTTTACTGGCAATTTTCGGTGTAATTGGCTACCAAGGTTATGAGTCTACACCACTCTTTAGTAATCTGACCGCGCAAGGCTGGTTCCCTGAAGGCCTGTTTCCTATTTTCACTACCATGTTGATTGTGAACTTCGCTTTTTCTGGGACCGAATTGATTGGGGTAGCAGCAGGTGAAACCCAAGACCCCGCCAAAAATGTACCCAAAGCCATCAATGCAGCGATTTTCCGTTTATTGATTTTCTTTGTAGGAACAATCTTGGTGGTAACTGCACTTCTACCTCATCAGGAAGCAGGTTTAGCAGCCGAGGGTGTAAGCAGTAGCCCATTCGTTACGGTATTTCAGCACATTGGTATCCCTTATGCTGAAGATATTATCCGTTTTGTTATTATCACAGCATTGCTGTCAGCGGCCAACTCTGGTTTATTTGCTGCCTCACGTATGATGTGGTCATTGTCTTATAACAAGCAATTACCAGCAGTATTTTCAAAAGTAAATGCACGCGGCATTCCTTATGTTGCAGTAATCGTTACCATGATCGGCGGTATGCCGGGTCTGTTGTCTGAGCAGTTTGCCCCAGAAACTATTTTTACTAATCTGCTCGGAATCGCAGCCTTTACCATGGTAGTAGTCTGGATGAGTATCTGTCTCAGCATGTTTAACTTCCGCCGAGACTGGTATAAGCAGGGAAAAACTGCTAAAGATCTTGCGTTTGCTGCGCCGCTGTTTCCTATTGTTCCGATTCTAGGTTTTGTTTTCTGTCTGATTACCTGTATCAGTATGGTTTTTGATCCATCCATGCGAATCAGTTTCTTCGGATGCCTGTTGTTTATTGCAGCATGCTATACAAGTTATTATGTGTTTTACCATCCTAAGTCTTGATGCCGACCT
This sequence comes from Acinetobacter radioresistens DSM 6976 = NBRC 102413 = CIP 103788, assembly GCF_006757745.1. Taxonomy (NCBI): domain Bacteria; kingdom Pseudomonadati; phylum Pseudomonadota; class Gammaproteobacteria; order Moraxellales; family Moraxellaceae; genus Acinetobacter; species Acinetobacter radioresistens. The sequence goes on from NZ_AP019740.1 coordinate 2,166,971, forward strand.
AAAGCACTAAAGAGCGGCAAATACCGCTCTTTTTTATACAAAAGCATGAATCAGAATATCTTGCAGCAATTTCAAACAAATTATGGCATTTTGCTTTGTTTTTATACGAACGGTATATTTTTAAGGGAAAGATGCCAGAAAAGTGTTTGACACATCCGGGGATTCACCCTAATATACGCCCACCTCTGAAACGTCCCTATCGTCTAGAGGCCTAGGACATCGCCCTTTCACGGCGGTAACCGGGGTTCGAATCCCCGTAGGGACGCCAATTTCAGAACTATGCCTCACTTAAAGTCCCTATCGTCTAGAGGCCTAGGACATCGCCCTTTCACGGCGGTAACCGGGGTTCGAATCCCCGTAGGGACGCCATATTCAAGATGGCAGCATCTTATAAAAAAGCCCAAGCATTATGACTTGGGCTTTTTTTATTCTTATTTTTAAATCTTGTTTTATTCTGATGCAGTGATGAGAGCTGCAATCAGAGCAAGTTTTTAACAGACAGAAGAAGTTCGATATTTTTACTTATTTCCTGCATCTATACTGAATCAATCAACCTGTTTATTTCATTACATACTGAGAATATAAAACAGGCCTGCCCTCAGGTTTGAAAGACCCTAAAGACAGGACTATTTACCACTAGATGCAACACATTCATCTATATACACAAACTAGGCCGATTTACGCGAATTAATCTGCCCCTTGACCACAGCAGTCAGGTTTCCCTTAAGGTATTTAAAAAATACTTTTAAGGGAGAAAGTTTTGGATTAGGTTTTTTACCCTCAGCAATTGCTTTAAACTGTGCCGCATACCAGATAATTTCCATAATTGCCATTTTATCAATCATCGGAATGCCAGTTTTAATTTTCTCTACACCATAACGAACGTCTTTCCCGGCAATCAAATGGTTAGTCAAGTCAGTTTCTACCGCAAATGGCCGTGCAATACCAATAAAATCACATGCCCCACTCTCCAGGGCATCATTCATACCTTTTACGGTTCTAAAACCGCCTGTTACCATGAGATAGCATTTGACTTCCTGACGGATCCTTTCAGCAAAATCAAGGAAATAAGCTTCACGGGCAATTGTACTGGCTTTACGTTGACCTTCCTTGACACCAGCCATAGCTGGTGCTTCATAACTTCCTCCTGAAATTTCAATCAGGTCAATACCAGCCGCATCAATTGCTTTGAATACATAGATAACATCTTCTTCGGTAATACCACCACGCTGAAAGTCTGCCGAGTTGAGTTTTACAGAAATAATAAAGTTCTCTGAAGTCCCTGCTCTTACGGCCTTGTAGATTTCCAGCAGGAAACGCATACGGTTTTCAATTGAACCGCCCCATTGGTCCTGACGTTTGTTGGTCAGTGGCGACAGGAATTGACTAATCAGATAACCATGCGCACCGTGTAGCTGTATACCCTCAAAGCCTGCTTTTTCACAGATTTTGGCAGCATGGGCAAAACGCTGGATAATATCCAGAATTTCTTCTTCACGCAGTTCACGCGGTGTACCAAAAGTAGTTGCCAGAACCGGACTAAATGGCACAGCTGAAGGTGCAACTGTTTCTTTGTTCAGGCCCTTAGGACACTGACGTCCCGGATGAGACAGCTGGACCAGTTGAACCATACCATATTCTTTGCCAATTTCTGCCCAGTGCTTGAGCTGTTCCAGATCACGTTCAGTCTCGATTGCTACTACACCTGGCTCATTTTTAGCGCCGATATCAACCATTACATTACCAGTAATGGCACAGCCCAGACCACCTTTAGCCCATGCCTCATATAAGCCATAATGCAGATGATTAGGTTGCCCTGCTGCGTTAGCCAGTGCTTCACTCATTGCGCCCTTAATAATTCTGTTTTTAAAGGTTGTATTACGAATTGTGATCGGTTCAGCAATCAAGCTCATGATATTTTTTCCAATTTACTGAATTAGAGTCCTTACTCTAGTTTAAACGCCTGTCTAGTCAAGGTTTACTCTATTACAATGCATGCCGCAGGAGTCACAGAAAAAGTTCCTGATGACGGTTTTTAATATTGACTTGCAGCTATCAATTGCCGGGTATACTCGGACTGAGGATTTGAAAATAGCTGTTCAGTATCCTGAAATTCGACCAGTTGCGCATGCCGTAGCACCATCACCTGCTGACATAAGGCACGGACTACCTGTAAATCATGACTGATAAACAGATAGCTTAACTGATATTCCTGTTGCAGATTTCGTAATAACTGTACAATTGCCCGCTGGGTGGTACGGTCCAATGCAGAAGTAGGCTCATCTAAAATAATAAGCTTGGGCTTAAGAATCAAAGCCCGTGCCAGTGCTACACGTTGCCGCTGTCCGCCAGAAAGTTCATGTGGATAGCGCTGTTTAAAATGTACAGGCAACTCTACCGTCTGTAGAATCTGGTCAATCTGCTCAGTTACAGCTAACGGCATATGATGTTTTAAATTCAGCCCTTCACCAATAATTTGCTCGACCGTCATACGAGGATTCAGGCTACTGAACGGATCCTGAAATACAATTTGGAAATCAGTGCGTAATAACCTTATTTTTTTCTCGGAAAGCAGGTTAAGGTCCTGCTCCATTAAAAAGATTTGGCCTTTACTCTCTATCAACCGGGCAATCGCTAAAGCCAGAGAAGTTTTACCAGAGCCACTTTCCCCAACAATTCCAATGGAGTCACCTTGTCTTAAGACCAGATTTAAAGGCTCAACTGCCACAAAATAATCTTTTACACGGTTAAGCAACCCTTGGCGAATAGGAAAACATACACTGACCTGTTCCAGTCTCAACAGTTCGGAGCCTGCGGAGGATGGCAATGCCTGACCAAAATTATGTGCCAATAAATGCCGGGTATATTCAGCCTTAGGCTGTTTAAAAATTTGTTCGGCACTCCCCTGTTCTTCAACTCTGCCTTGATTCATCACAACCACCTGCTGGGCACAGCGCTTAACTATATTAAGATCGTGACTAATTAGAATCATGGCCATATTTCGGCGATGTTGCAGGCTCTGTAGCAGTTTAAGAATTTGCGCCTGTAAAGTTACATCCAGAGCGGTAGTAGGTTCATCAGCGATAAGGATATCGGGATCTAAGGCTAACGCCATCGCAATCATTACCCGTTGTCGCTGGCCGCCGGAAAGCTCATGTGGATAACGGCGCAGTTTGTCTTCCGGATGAGTTATTCCGACATCATGGAGTAATTCTACTACTCTCTGCCGAACCTGATCTTTAGACCAGCCTTGTAAATACAGACTTTCTCCAATAATTTTTTCTACCCGATGCAGCGGGTTAAGTGCAGTCATGGGTTCTTGAAAAATCATGGCAATTTTATGGCCACGAATCTGGCGTTTTGCTGTTTCAGACAGATTTAAAAGATTCTGACTATCTAAAATAGCATTCCCCTGAACTTTAAGATTAGCAGGTAACAGTCCAAGCAAAGCCAAGCTGCTGATGGATTTTCCTGAACCACTCTCTCCGACAATAGCTAAGGTCTGTCCGGCATATAGATGGAAATTTAAATTTTCTACCAGAACTTCGCCCTGCTCATTTTGAATATGCAGCTGTTCAACCTGTAGCTTTAGCGCAGCTGACTGGTCACTGGCGTCTTGGGTCAAATGCATCGCGGGTTGCCTCCCCAATATAGATCAATAATGAAAGAACCAGTGCTAGACTAAAAAAACCAGATAAAGCCAGCCAGGGCGCATTAAGATTATTTTTCCCTTGCAGCAGAATTTCCCCTAATGATGCAGCATCAGGTGGTAAACCATAGCCCAAGAAATCCAGTGCAGTCAGGGAAGTAATATTGGCGGTAAGCATAAAAGGGAGCTGGGACAGACTGGAACTCATGGCATTGGGAAGAATATGCCGGAAGATAATGGCATGATCTTTTACTCCCAGCGCACGTGCAGCGCGCACATAATCGAAATTTCTTGCACGCAAAAACTCTGCCCGAACCAGACCAACCAGGGCTGGCCAGCCAAACAGTAACATAATCAGAAATAGCCAATAAACATTTGGAGTAAACATACTGACCAGAATCATGACCATAAACAGCATGGGCAGGCCACCCCATACCTCAAGTACACGCTGCCCGAGCAGATCAATCCACCCACCGTAATAGCCTTGTACTGCACCTATCACGATACCAATTAAGGCAGCAAAAAATGTCAGGGCAAAGCCGAACAGTAAAGAAATACGCAAACCATATAAAACACGTGCCAGTACATCTCTTCCCTGATCATCAGTACCTAACCAGTTTTGTGCTGTTGGTGGCGATGGCACAGGAACAGCCAGTTCAAGATTTGGCGTCTGATAAGAAAATTCAATTAAGGGCCAGATTGCCCAGCCTTTGGCGTTGATAAGCTGCTGTACCACCGGATCTTTATAGTCAGCTTCCGTTTCAAAAACTCCGCCAAAAGCTGTTTCCGGATATTCCTTCAGTACAGGCACATAATAAGAATTTTCATATTTCACCAGTAGCGGTTTATCATTGGCGATAAACTCTGCCGCAAGAGAACAAATAAAAATCAGAATAAAAATAATCAGGCAGCCCATACCAAGACGGTTATGGGTAAAACGTTGAAGGCGTGCCCGCATTAATGGAGACATTATTTTGCCCCCCGTGAATCAAAATTGATGCGTGGATCGATAATCTGATATAGCACATCACTGATGAGACGCAAAATCAAACCCAGCAGGGTAAATAAAAACAATGTGCCAAAAATAACTGGATAATCACGCTGTACTATGGCTTCAAAACCCATCAATCCCAGTCCATCCAGATTAAAAATTATCTCGATAAACAGGTTGCCTACAAAGAAAATCCCTATCAGAGCTTCAGGTAAACCGGCAATCACTATCAGCATTGCATTACGAAATACATGGCCGTATAGAACCCGGTTTTCACTTAATCCCTTGGCACGTGCAGCTAACACATACTGCTTGCTCAACTCTTCCATAAAAGAGTACTTTGTCAAGTAGGTTAGTCCAGCAAACCCGCCCAGAATCATGGTGAATAAAGGCAAGGCCATGTGCCAGAAATAATCTTTGATTTTTCCAAGCAGGCTGAGCTCCTGAAAATTTTCCGAGACTAGCCCCTGCAGCGGAAACCACTGAAAATAACTGCCGCCAGCGAAAAATACAATCAGTAAAACACCAAATACAAAGGTCGGTACAGCATAACCAACCGCCAGAAGTAATGAAGTAGACTTATCAAATAGCGTGCCGTGCTGTCTGGCCTTTTTAATCCCCAATGGAATAGACACCAGATAAATCAGTAAAGTACTCCATAACCCCAGAGAAACTGTAACCGGCATTTTCTCCCAGAGCAGCTGGGTAACGGGCTTATCTTTAAAAAAACTGATGCCGAAGTCCAGAGTGAGATATCCCTTGAGCATAATCCAGAAACGTTCAGGTGCCGATTTGTCAAAACCGTATTGTGCTTTGATTTTTTCCACCATTTCATCACTAAGGCCCCGTGCACCCTGATATTCAGATGAATGGCCAGCTGTTTCAGCATGGCTAGTGTTTCCCACTCCCTGGAAATTCTGGGCTTGCTGGATAGCCTGCTCTACCGGCCCTCCTGGTGCTAGCTGGATCATCATAAAGTTAATCAGCAGAATCAAGAATAGAGTTGGAATAATTAACAGAAGTCTTTTTAATATATATGTGCCCATAAAGACGCCATTCCCTGTGACTTCAATTGTTATAAGGTTATTGCCTGCGCAAATAACTGCTCACCTGCTGAGCCTGCTTGCTATCAATCCACCAGTAGTCTAAACCTACAGAAAGTTTTGGTTTCTGTTTTGGCTGATGATACATATTCCAGTATGCCAACCAATTTTCCCCCTTGCCATAAGTTGGAATCTGATAGTAGCCCGCACGCAGCAGACGGTCTAATACGCGGGTACGAATAACCAGCTGTTGACGGTCTGGTGCCCGGATGACACTATTAATTACTTGATCAATAACCGGGTTCTTGATACCGGCATAATTATAATTTCCTGCCTGATCAGCTGCAGCACTTCCCCATAACTGTGCCTGTTCATTACCAGGCGTCAGTGACTGCGGCATTACGCTGGTCGTCATGTCAAAATCATAACGGCGCATCCTTTCAAGATACTGAGGTACATCTACCTGACGTAGCGTCACTACAATACCGAGTTTTTTCAGATTACGTACAAAAGGCATTAAGGTACGCTGTAAACCGTCCTGATGAATGAGGAATTCGATTTCAACCGGCTGTCCTTTGGAATCATATAGTTTGCCATCATGAATTCGATAATCGGCCTTAATTAAAATCTGACGTGCAATCAACAGATTGTTACGATTAAATCCGCTGGCATCTGAAACCGGATACTTCCAGTTCTTGAGTACACCTTGACGCATTACAGTATGCAATTTGGGTAATAGCGGCTGAAGGATCTGCATTTCCTTAGGGCCGGGTGGTCCTTTTGCTTCAAGTTCACTATTGGCAAAATAACTTTGCAACCGCTGATACTGACCATAAAACAGGGCCTTATTCAGCCATTCATAGTCATACGCATAAGTTAAAGCGCGGCGGAACTGAATATCATTAAAGGGGCTACGACGTGTGTTAAACACAAAACTCTGGGTTGCCACCGGATTCTGATGCCGAAAGCGATAGGTCTTGACCATCCCAGCTTTTACTGCCGGAAAATTATACTCTGTCACCCATTTACGCGCTGTCATCTCTTCATGCAAAGTATATTGCCCTGACTTAAAACCTTCAAAAGCAATATCCAGATTTCGGTAATAAACATATTTTAACCGGTCAAAATTATAACGTCCCTTATTTACAGGTAAATTCTGCCCCCAGTAATGCGGATTTCGTTTATAGGTAACGCTACGCCCTGCATCAATCCGGTCAATCAGATAGGGGCCTGAACCAACAATAGGTTGCATAGTAATTCGAGTAAAATCCCGGTTTTTCCAGTCCTGCCTGGAATAGATGGGTAATGTTCCCAAAATTAGTGGCATCTCTGCATTATTATCTGACCTGAAAGTAAATTTGACCTGATACCTAGATAGAACTTCAGTTTTTTCCAGATCCGCCAGATACATCTGCAACCCCGGATTGGATTTGGTCTGATAAGCGTCAAAGCTGAACTTCACATCTTCAGCTGTGACAGGGAGACCATTACTAAAACGTGCTTTAGGATTCAGATAGAAAATAACAAATTTAGTATGTTCTGGATCATAGCTGGCTTTTTCTGCCAATAGCGGATAAAGCACTCCCGGCTCATCCAGAGAACTGCTCATCAGGGAATCAAACAGAAAATTAATCCCATCTACCGAGCTGCCTTTACCATTCATGCTATTTAAGTTATCAAAAGTACCATTACTGGCTGTACTTAATAATCCACCTTTAGGAGCTGCCGGATTAGCATATGGCATGGCATTCAGGCCGCTATACTTGGGCTGGGTGTGAAGCGCGATATAAGGCGTGGTTTGCAATGCAGCAAACCCGCCTTGAGCACATACACTTAATCCAGCCGCAAACCCCAGCTGCTTAGCTTTTGCAAAACTCCAGTGCATACCAGATCCTGTTCAGGTTTTTTTATTATAGATTTGGTACTTTAATCACTTCACCGATACGAAGCTGCGTACTTGGCTGAATATTATTCATTTCTGCCAGTTCGCTCGTATTCATACCATATTTGTTGGCCAGACCAATTAATGTATCCCCACGTTTTACCGTATATGAAGTTACTGTTTTTGGAATCAGCAAGTTCTGACCACGTAAAAGACCAGCACGTGACTCCAGATTATTTAACTCTGCCAGCTCTTTAACCGAAATACCGACACGGCTGGCAATGGTATTCAGAGACTCTCCATTTTTTACGGTATAACGCTCAGTATCACGATGACTGCCAGAAGAATTATTTTTACTGTTCTTTGCAGTTACTGTTTCTTTCTCTACAGGTGCAGGTGATACTGGCAGTTCTCCATCAAGCTTGATTTTCTGGCCGACACGCAAGCCTGAATTACGGTTAATTCCATTTAGGCCTGCCAGAAAATTAACCTGTAAATGATATTTTCCGGCAACTGATGTAAGAGTATCGCCCGGCTGAACAATATATTCATCCGGCATGCTTGCCCCAGCCGGAACTTTTAAAGTCTGGCCAATACGGACTCCACTACCGGTATTGATATTATTAAGCTGTGCCAGGTCGCTTACAGACACTTTAGATTGTGCTGCAATACTGGTGAGAGTATCGCCACGCTGTACCTTATAACTTTCAGTCTTATAATTCGTACTGACTTTGATATTGTCATTCAAAGTTGTTTTCTTATCTTCTTTAGTTTCGACTTTAGCAGAAACACTGGTCTCCTCTACAGGAACATTGATTCTCTGACCTACCAGCAGGCTGCTGGTTGAAGTCAGGCCAGGTGTTAAATCTGCCAATTCTTGATTAGATAATGCATAACGTTCAGCAATCATTTTCAGATATTCGCCACGTTTAACAGTGTAACTCTTGGTCTTGATCCGCTGTTCTGCGGTTACTCTGGTGTCAGCCACCTTAACAGGTTTTGCCACAGCTGCATTCGGATTATCTTTCAACTGAAGTTTCTGTCCTACAAACAGACCACTAGTTACAGAGAGATTATTCCAGTCGGCCAGTTGTTTCAATGAGAGACCAAACTGGTCAGCAACGCTGGTCAGACTATCATTGGCTTTGACCAGGTAAGTTTCCGGTTTGCTGGCTTTTACAGTTTTTTCTTCAACTTTTTGTGGAATGGCATCGTACAGGTATAAAGAAGTTCCTACATATAAGGTAGCACTTGGGTCAATCTGGTTCCATTTCGCCACATCACGCCAGCTTACCCCATTTTTCATGGCAATTACTGCAAGGGTATCACCTGGCTGAACCGTATAGGTACTGCGCTTGCCCTTTGGTGGTATAACTACAATTTCGCTGTCAGTCTTAATATAGTCTTTGCCCTTGTTGCGCTCTAACTCTTCCGAATTTGCCAGGGTATTTTCCGCCACGGCTTTTGGATAAGAGAATCCACGCTTAACCTCTTTACCCTGCTGTTCGGCTACTGAGAGACTAGTCTGGATAGCTGTCAGTTTAATCTTGCCATCATATGGATCTACAATTTCTGTACCTTGCGGAGCCAAGGCTTTTAGCTCAGCAACTACTTCATCTTTTTCAGCCTGGCTGGCTTGAGGCTGGAGTACCTCTTCAACTGACTTTTTCTCACCTTCAGCCTTAACCAGAGCCAGAATCTGGTCACGTTCAGTTTGTGAAATTGGTGGCTCTACACGTACCGGTGTAATATTTGCCGCTGGTGTCACTGCAACAGGTATACGCGGAGCACTTGGTATGTCTGCTTTTGCTGCAAATGAAGCCAGAGCATCCGAACCTTTAGGTGTTGAGACTTTAGCTGTAGTTGTTTTACTGCTATTACTTGCCAACACAGGTGCAGAGCTTAATGAAGATGAAGGAACTGTTGCAGAAGCAGCTGGAGTTACCCTGGTCTGGACTCTTACCGATGATGCGGGCTTAGAAGCTACTGGCGGCTGGTTGCTTGCCCATAGCCCTCCTGAACCTGAATTCAGGCTGCGCAGCTTTGTATCAATTGCCGGACTAAGATCAGCTGGAATCAGAATACGCATCGGGCTGGCCGGATCTACATATTCACCGCGATGGCCGGGATTCAAGGCATAAAGTTCGGCACGGCTTAGGCCAGTAATAGAAGAAACCTGATTTAACCCGACTCCGCCATTTAAATTAACTTCGCGGAAGTGTGGACGGTTAGCAATTGGCGGTAAAGATACCCCATATGCTGACGGGTTTTTAATAATCTGTGCTACTGCCAAGAAACGTGGAACATAATTCATGGTTTCCTGTGGCAGTTTAAGCGACCAGTAATCAGTAGGTAAGCCTGCAGCACGGTTACGGTTAATGGCCTGCTGGATGCGACCCGGCCCGGCATTATAGGCAGCCAGTGCCAATTCCCAGGAACCGAACTGATTATACAGGCTGCCTAAGAACTCATAGGCTGCACGAGTCGATTCAACCACATCTCGACGGCCATCATATAGTGAAGTCTGCTTCAGACCATAAATTTTACCGGTGCTTGGAATAAACTGCCATAAACCTGCTGCTGCTGCACTACTGGTCGCTGCCGGGTCATAGGAGCTTTCAATGACTGGTAATAGGGCCAATTCAGTTGGCAGACCACGACGCTCGGCTTCTTTTACGGTATGGTACAAATAGCGGCTGGCACGTGCACTTAGACGGTCAAGATAAGGCTGACGTGAAATAAACCAGCTACGCTGTGCCTCAATACGTGAGTCCCAGTGATTTAAATCCATCTTGAAGCCTACAGTCATCCGCTTCCACACATCACCGTGCTTGAGAATCAGCAGACGATCGCCTTCGACAGCGCGCATATCAGTCGCAGAAAGCAGATCTTCAAGTGAATCCAGACTGCTGGCATCTAAAAGACCGGACCCAACCTGGTTTGATTTTATTGTTTTTGAATTCGCGGGAGTTGATGAACAGCCTGTCGTCATCCCGAGTGCTGCAATAGCAGAGCCAAGTAGAGTAATTTTAAACAAGATTGACGCAGAAGGCTGCCACACTGCTGTGGTTGGTTTATACATAAAAAATTCCAAACAACTCGCACAAAGTTTATTTTTTAAATAAGCCATTGTAGTGATGACTGCCAATGACACAAGGCAATAATTTAGCGCGATTCCACCTGAAATGTTACAAGAAATTAAAATTTCCCTTTAACAGCAGGTCGTCTTCCAGTTTTTGTGTATACAATAGAAGTCTCAGGTATGTATTTTCCCCTTGTATTTTTTTGACAGGTTTCTGATTTATGTCTCAAACAATCACACTCTATGTAGATGGTGCTTGCCGCGGTAATCCCGGCTTAGGTGGATGGGGTGCATATATCATTACCGAGCAGGAAGAACATAAAATCTGTGGCGGTGAACCCCTTACTACCAATAACCGTATGGAATTGACTGCTGCAATTGAAGGCATTTCATTCTGCCCAAAAGATGCCAAGCTTGTCATTTGGACAGACTCTAACTATGTCAAAAAGGGTATTACCGAATGGATTCAAGGCTGGAAAAAGAAAAACTGGAAAGACGTCAAAAATCCTGACTTATGGCAAAAACTGGATGCAACCTGCCAAGGACGCGAAATCGAATGGAATTGGATTAAGGGACATGCTGGCCATGCAGGCAATGAAATGGCAGACCAGCTGGCAAATTTAGGTGCAGATCAAATCATGCAAGGCATCAGTACCCCGGTTCAGGCACAGCTCAATAGTGAGCATACATCAGAAAAAAAGTCTGAAAGCGACTGGTTACTGGATGATCCGTTAGGCTTCGATTTACTTGAATCAGAACCGGAGCATATAGAAGAGTCGACTCTGTTATTGCCAGATCAGGTTGAATTAATGGATGATGAATTAGCTACTGAAATAGAGACGGCTGAGTCAAGCCATCCATATGTAGTCACTACTGAAGCGACCTTGGAGCTACATGGTCCGCGCCAGCTGATTCTTGATACGGAGACTACTGGTTTTTATTTCCAGGATGGAGACCGGATTATTGAAGTCGGTGCCATTGAAATGGTAAATCGTAAACTTACCGGCAGCTCAATCCATATTTATATCAATCCGGAAAAACCGGTGGGTGACTCAGTAGACATTCACGGTATTACTGATGAATTCTTGCAGGATAAGCCACGTTATGCGGAAATTGCAGAGGTTCTTTTTAATTATTTAAAAGGTGCCGAGATTATTGCCCATAATGCCAGCTTCGATATGAACTTCCTTGATATGGAGTTCAAACGCGCAGGATTCCCTGCATTATCTGAAGTGTGTGAAGTAACTGATACCCTGGCACTAGCTAAAAGCAAGCATCCCGGACAGAAGAACTCGCTGGATGCTCTGGTTCGCCGTTATGAAATTCCAGCACGAGACCGTACTTTTCACGGTGCTTTGCTCGATGCCGAGATCTTGTCCGATGTATATCTGGCCATGACAGGTGGACAAGTATCCTTTGATATGGATGCCCTGTCTCAAAGCGAAATAAGTCAGTCACAGGCTTCACGACAAGTAATCAATGTTGATTTGCCCGTAATTATGCCTTCACCCGAAGAGCTTGCGGCTCATGAAGAGTGGGTTCAACACTATCAGGAAAAGAATGGCGAACCCTGTTTATTTGCCCGATAAAAAAAACCACATAAAGTGTTATTTTTTGTATATAAACCTTTTCTAGTTAAGTTATATTAATCTCTAGAAGTAAGGCGGTTATTTATACCAGTCCTTACATGAACAGATATAACACTAGGAAAGGTGCAGATCACATGTCTTACCAAACCTCGATTCATTTTGATCCAACTGCATTACTGATAATAAAAAATGAAATCGACAACTCTATAAAACTGGTTGAATCCGCTGTAAGCACCTTGGCAGAGGATCAGAGTTTACCTTTTGGTATTGAGGATACCCTAGCGCAGTTTCAGCAATGCGCACATGTACTTGCACTGATTGATATACCACATCTGGCCCAGATTGCAGCTTACTCTGCAGAACTGATGCGCAAGATTATGAGCGATCCACAACATATTGATCATGACCAGGTGGTGGCGCTCAGTGAGGGTACAACCATGCTCAAACGCTATGTTGAGTTTATTTGCCTGCGTGAAGTCAAAGTTCCCCAATTTCTACTGGATACATTGAATCAACTTGAAAAAGCACTGGATAAGCCTCTAACCCGTGAAGGTCAGCCACTGGTTCCACTGCTCGACTTTATGTCACCTGAGTTTAAACTGCCTGCTGCGCCACATCTGGAACAATCCAGCTATGTACACCAGCTTTATAAAATGTGTTTGAACAGAATATTAAAACAGCAGGAAACCGAGCTCGATTTACAAGGCATTAAACTGGTAGGAGCATATCTGGCATTTCTAGCCAATAACCAGCCTAGTCAACAGTACTGGAATCTGGTGTATATGGCCTTTAACCAGATAGAAAAACTGATTTTAAATGAACCGCGCCTGCGCACCTTAATCCGTATTGAAACCAGTATTGATAAGTTTTTAACACAACCAGACAGCTTTAGCCCATCAATTGAAGATCTGGCTGACATAGTGGTACTGTGTATTAGTCAAGAAGATACACTGTCGCAACATGTCCGTGAACAGCTCAATATTGGTGATGAAATCTTGACTGATACTCAGCTTCAGGTACTGAGCCGTCATCTGTTCGGACCGGACTATGAAACCATTCATGCAATTACTGATCTGATCACCACCCAGATGGCCCAGATTCGTCATGATATTGAATACAATTATCAGAATATGTCGCCAGAAAAAAGTCAGGATATTCAGCAGAACCTGCTGATGCTGGCCAATATTTTCAAACTGCTGAACCTGAATGAAGCTTATATAGAGTTAACGCAGCAGGCTCGGGCTTTAAGTCAGCCGAACGTTCTGACAGATGAAAACTATGCCCAACAGCTCATGAACAGTATTTTATCGGCAATGAACTCTATTGGAATACTGGAACGCCACCACACCTCCAGCCGCCTGCAAATTCGTGTAAATAACATGAGTATCTCTCTGGACAGGCTTGATGAAGCTCATGAAATGCTTTTAACCGAGACCAAATCACTCATCGATTTGGCCAGCCAGAGCCTTACCCTTTATCTGCAAGACCCGAACACCTTAAACATTGAAGGGGTATGTAACCAGTTTAAGGAAATTTCTGGTGCCGTTTTATTCTTGGGAATGGAAAAATGTCAACAGGCTTTACTTGAAGGGGCGCGGTTTCTGGAACATTCAAACAAACATGCGCTGGTTATTGAAGCCCAGCATATTGAAGATCTGCTCAATATTCTGGCGAGCGCCGATATGCTGATTGAAAATTTAAAAAACAAACAGCCTGTTTTAGCCTCGATGTTTAATGTAGCATTAGCAAGTAGTCAAAAACTTGTTGCCGCTGCCTAAATGTCTGAACTATCACTTGCTTACATCTTTCATGAACAACAGTTGTTAGTTGATGAAAACTTCCAGCTTCCTGAGGTCGAGAAGCTGGAAGATGATCTTGATTTTATTCCGGGCGATCAGATCATTGCCCGTGATCTTCTTGATATAGACGCTATTCCTGAAGGTCTGCATCTGGTTCCGATCCGGCAATTGATCAGTTTATGGAGCCGTATGCAGTTTGAACAGGCCAGCCGTGCTGTGCAGCTATTAGAATGGCGTCGTAATCATAAATTTTGTAGCCACTGTGGACATGAAACAGAGGTCCATCCTCTCGAATACGCCATGATCTGCCCTACTTGCCGTTATCGGCAATATCCACGTGTACAACCTTGCGTGATTACAATTATTACTCGCGGCGAAGATGAAATTCTGCTGGCGCAGTCTGTACGCAATAAAGGCAAAATGTACGGATTGATTGCTGGTTTTGTCGAGGTAGGTGAAACGCTAGAAGATGCAGTACGTCGTGAAACTTTAGAAGAGGTAGGCCTGCACCTGAAGAACATCCGGTATCTGGCCAGCCAGCCTTGGCCATTTCCCAGCAATCTGATGCTGGCTTTTCATGCTGAATATGAGTCGGGTGACATCAAGCTTCAGGAAGAAGAAATCAGTGATGCCCGTTTTTTCAAATTTGATGAGTTACCAGAAATTCCGTTCAAAGGCAGTATTGCCCATTCCATGATTATGCACGTACTTCATGGAACGCCAATTATTGAATATTAAAAAAGGCCAGTTAACTGGCCTTGAGTGCTTCATCAAGAAATTTAAGTATGCTTTGCTTGGTTTGAAAGTGCCAACTGAACAGACTCGATAAGCTCCCTAAAACTGTAATATGTCCAGTTTTAGGGATCATCACGATCTGGCTATAATTGCCACACTGCCGTAATTGCTGGTCCAAGTCATCACTATTACTTTTTTTAACGATCTGATCATTCTCAGCTACAACCAGACAGTGCCGGATCGGGTTATGGTCAACAAAGTAATAAGGCATGACCTCATGATAAGGAATGGTTTGATCAAACGCATCCTGAGCAATTGGATCACCCTTATAATCAAAATGATAAGGGCCGGCGATTCCAATTACTGCCTTGATTTTTGAACGGCATTCCAAGGTATAGGGTGTAGGATGATAGATTGCCGACATTACATTAAATGCGCCTGCAGAGTGTCCCATCAGAATCAGCTGTTCAGTTGAAATATGCAAGTCCTGCTGATGCTGGTCCAGATAGTTTAATGCTAGGGTCAGATCATCAATATAGCTCGGAAAAATATGCTGGGGGGCCAGATGATAGTTTAAAACTACTACATCATAGCCTTCGCGTGTAAATGCTTCGCCGATAAACACATAATCCTTTTTATCTCCATGCTGCCAAGCTCCTCCATGTACAAAGACAATTAGCGGACGTTGAGGCAGTGGATGTTTAGTACGATAAATATCAAGAAGCTGTCTAGCTTTTGTGCCATATGCTATATCTTGGTTCAATTCAAAAGACTGTCTAGGCGTCAGATGATTGAGCATATAACTAGCCGCGTCATACAGGCGAAACTCCTGATAACGAAGCTTCGCCTGTGTAGTTAAACGCTGTAAATTTTGAAGAATCTGCATAAGATTTACTGAATAGAGACCGGTTCAGGCTGATCAGGATCAATGGCAACAGGAGTTTCGACTTCCGGTGCTGCATAATTGTTTGCTACAGGACTTGCGAGAGAAGAACTGGCAACTGGACCTGAACCCTGCTCGACATTATCAATCAGGGTAACGATTTTGGTAATATTGCCTACCTGCTGTAAAACCTGATTAAGATCATTTATTTCAGCATTATTCAGACGACCCATTACATAAAGTACGCCATCTTCTGTATGCACCAGTACTTTGCTGTCAGAGACCATTTTGGCCTTCATAATCAGTCCGCGCGTATTTGCGGTAACGGCTGCGTCCTGCATGATAGTGTTATAACCGACTTTATCACCCACTGTAATATAGTTATGCACGGTTTTGACATCAGACATGGCACGCACATTGTCCTCTGCTAGCTGTTTCAGATAAACATCAGGTACTTGTCCTGTAAGCAGGACATTGCCATGAAAGCTTTCGACATTAATACGTGACTGTTTAAAGCGGGGATCAAGTTTATAAAGATTAATATTGGCAGTACGTTCAATTGAAGAATCAATAAAAACTTGTCCCAATGAACGCACACCACTATCAGTACCAACAGGAGTAGCACCAGTACCATTTGAAATAAAGCTTGCGCATCCAGATAAGCTTGCCACACATAGCAAAGCCAAAGTGAAACGATTAAACACTCAGCAAGACTCCCTAATTTTTAGATCTGATCTTTATTGACAGGTTCATTTTCCCAGACTGTATGACAGAGTAAAGAACTCTCAATCTAAAGTAAATGCATTTTCAATCCACTCAAGATCATACGGTAGCTTATAAAAGTCTTGCTGTACCTTTTTTGCAATTTGTGTAGAGAAGTTAAAGCAAATCACGTCAAAACGGCAGTAATAATTTTCATAAACAGGATGTTGGCTTATAAAAGACATTGCCGTCTGAATAATCTTTTTTTGTTTACTTCTGGAAATGACTTCTTGGGCACGTCCATAACCTGTCATACTACGGGCTTTGACTTCAACAAATATTAGTTCCTGGTTCCGGCATACAATCAGATCTATTTCTCCGTACCGGGAATGATAATTCTGATTCAAAAATACAAAGCCCTGCTGCTCTAGAAATATCTTGGCCTGCTGCTCAGCCCACTGCCCTAACTGTTTAGTAAAAGTAACCATTTTTATAATAATCAAAGATTTTATAATGCTATTCGCTGCAACTTACCCTGCACCTGCTGATAACATTGTGGAGTGCGCTTTATCTGCCGGGTCTCTACATGGATCTGTCCTGTTCGTCCTTCAAAACTGAAGTCACCTATGGGAATATTTTTGGGCTGCTGTAAGTAATGCTCTGCCAAAGTCCATGCATCTCCACCAAAAGCCAGTAGACGCTGATAAGCCATGTTAACCGGCTGCTGCTGATAAGCTATGATCATTTCTGGCCATTTTGCTTCATAAAGTGCCGGAGCATCACAGAATTTCAAGCCCTCCGGAATTTTCGCTCCCTCTTCAATCGCAATCGCATGGGCATAAATACCTGTTTTTGGTAATTTAACCATGCTATTGAGCCAGTCAGTCTTACCCAGCAGTAAAAGTGCCTGCTGTTTCGGCAGTTTTTTAGGCAAAACTTCAATGATCTGAACCGGATAATCCAGTTGTGACATCAGTGCAATTAAAAAGATTTCACTATCTGCTTCTATGCCCGGTTCTCTTAAAACTGACACCTGACGGATATTGTCACGAAGCATAAGCGCGGCCATAGTAGCTGCATCTGCATTTTTAGACAGGCTAAACTGTAATACCTTGTTATGATGCTGCCCAATTTCATTTAAAGCCAGTACCTGTACTTTTGGATTAAGCCTGACGGCCTCTTCTACTTTTTCACGGCTCAATGGCCCTACAACTAGCCGAGTCTTGGGTTTTATATGTTTGGCGAACAGGCTTTTCATGTTTTGTCCGTATGAGTTTACAAATTTAAGCTGTTCTTGACTGCCAGATGCTTCATAAGCACTCATAAACCCCTGCTTCACACTGGAGGCAGCTCGCGCGAGCGGGCCGGTTTCAGGTAGAATAACCAGAACTTCTGCCTGTACTGTCTGCATGAAGCTAAACAAACTGATCAACAGCAAAACTTTTTTATTATTAATCATGGAACCACCCTTATGAGTGCTCAATTATTTGTAGTGGCAACGCCGATTGGGCACCTGGATGATATGACCTATCGAGCAATTGATGTTCTTAAATCCGTAGCTCTGATCGCAGCAGAAGATACACGACAGTCTGCCCAATTATTAAAACATTATAATATAACCACGCCCCTTACTGCATGTCATGATCATAATGAAAATAATAAAATTGATTATTTAATTGAAAAATTACAATCAGGTGAAAATATGGCGCTGATCAGTGATGCAGGTACTCCCCTGATCAGTGACCCTGGCTTTAAACTGGTACGTGCTGCTCAAGAAAAAGGTATTCGAGTGATACCGGTGCCTGGCGCCTGTGCTGCAATTGCAGCCTTAAGTGCAGTTGGCCTGCCTAGTGACCGTTTCAGTTTTGAAGGTTTCTTGCCCTCCAAGTCTTCACAGCGTCTGGTGCAGCTGGAAAAACTGAAAGATGAAACGCAAACTTTAATTTTTTATGAAGCACCTCACCGTATTTTGGACAGCATCCAGGATATGGCAAAGGTATTTGGATCAGAGCGTCCGGTCGGTTTTGCACGGGAAATTACCAAAACTTTTGAAACCATCAAAAAAATGACCCTAGGTGAACTGGTCACTTTTATTGAAGCAGACCATCATCAGCAAAAGGGTGAAATTGTCGTTGTGATAGGAGGCTCTATCCAGCAAAAAGATATTGATCAAGAGAAACTCGACCAGCTTCTGAGCCGCCTGCTTCAGGATTTATCAGTTAAAGCTGCTTCTCAACTTGCTGCGGACTTGACTGGTATTAAAAAGAAAGTGGCTTACCAGCGCGCCTTGGAATTGCAGTCTCAAACCGGATAGGTTATTGAAATTAATGTCCTAACTAAAAAAGCATCACGAATGATGCTTTTTTAGATTAACTCTGTTCAATGCGATTAGCTGCGTACACCTTCATCAGGCGGGACTTCAATAATTTTCCCACCACTTGCCAAAAAGCGTGCTATTTCATCTTCCAAAGCTTGACGTTTCTTCTGCTTTGCAGTGACGGTCAGAGTTTCAGCTTCCGCCAGATCTGTGTCGTTAAGAACCGCTTCTTCGTCAACTGCACCTTTCTCAGCTGCTTTTGCTTCATCTTCATCGACTGCTACATCTTCTACATCATCATAATCATTCATATCTGTTTTCTCACTCCCCATAAATGCCTATATTCCATGGTGAACCGTGGTAATTTAGATTGGAATTTAGCAATCTCTAACGAATTCGCAAAGAGCTAAAAGCAGAAAAAACGTATCTTTTTTAATCAAATTCGTAATCAATTATAAAAGAAATGCACGAAAGTGTTTTTATTCGCCAGTTTTACAATAACGTGTATCTTTTAAGTGAATCAGGCCACTGGCTTGCGACATAAAAAGATCTTTAAGTAATGGCTGCTGATTAACCTGCTTTTTCCCCAGATTTCGTGCCCAGATCACTGGAAACAGCTCTCGGGTTTCAAGCCAGCCCAATACTGACATACCATGCATCATAGCTGCATTCTGTCCTTTACGGCGATGCTCATAACGTAGCAATGTCTGCTCATGTGCCCATACTCCCCGTTTAGCATCATGTAATAATGCATCACAAAGTATGGCAGCATCCAGACAACCAATATTTACTCCCTGACCGGCCAACGGATGGATTACGTGAGCAGCATCTCCTATCAATGCCAGTCCTTTTTTTACATAGCGCTGAGCGGAGCGCGCTTTTAAAGGAAAGCTGGCCCTTGAACGCACTACTTGAACTTCTCCCAGCATATGCTGACTTTCTTTAGTTAAAAGCCGGGCAAATTCTTCATCACTTAGAGCCGAATATTCATCGGCATAATCTTCTGGCAAAGTCCATACAATTGATTGCCAGTAGCCATATACTTCGGGCTGTATACTGGCCATAGGCAGATAAGCCAGCGGGCCAGTGGGCAAAAAGATCTGGCGTGCTACGTGCTGATGTGGCTGGGCGGTTTTAATGGCACAGCTAACCGCTGATTGTTTGTAGTCCAGCACGTCCAGATCGATCATAGCCTGTTCACGTACAAATGACTGGGCACCGTCTGCCCCGATCAGTAACCGGGTATATATTGCTGAACCATCAGCAAGCTGTAGATGCCAGCAATTTATACCCTGTTCAATGTGAGTGACTTTAATTTGGGTACGATAATCCTGTACATTTTCCAGCAATTTTTTCTGAATCGCAAGATTGAGTATACTTGGCTCGACCATTGAGCCAAGCCACTGATCTTCTGGCGGAAAGGACTGTGATTCATGACCAAAAGCTATTTCGCCATAGCCATTTTTATTCCAGACCTGCATACCGGTATAGGGCATATGTCTGGCGATTTCTTTCCACACGCCTACTGTTTTTAAAAGATGAACGGTCGCTTGGCTCAGTGCCAATACCCTGGGATTTACTACAGGCAATATCTGCGCTTCTGCCAAGACCGGTGCCGCATCCAGTACAGTAGGCTGAACTCCACCTTGCGCCAATAATAATGCTGTTAGACCACCAACCAGACCACCACCGACAATAACCACATCTAGAATTTCACTCATGCTTTTAGCCCCATTGCATAATTGGCTACTAGAGGTTTTATTCCCGGGACTATATCAAAAGCAATCAGACCGGTATTGCGTAGCAGTTTCAGAACCGGATTCTGATTACTAAAACCTCGTACTACCGAATCACAAAACTTGATGACCCGTTGCTGGTCGGTCAGGCGGGCCTGTTCATAAGCTTTTAGAACTTCTGGCTCACCCAGATCATCAGATACTGTCAGATGACTGCCGAGAAAACGCAACAAGACATCCGCATCACGCAGGCACAGATTAAAGCCTTGACCGGCCACAGGATGGAGTGTATGTGCAGCATTGCCCATCAAAACTACCCGGCCAACTGCCTGTTTATGGGCCAGAACCTGTGACAATGGATAACTGAAGCGTTTTCCGGTCTTTTCAAATTTCCCTGCCCGGTCACCATAAGTCTGTTGTAAGGCATTTAAAAAATGCTGATCATTTTCTTCACCCAGCCACTCATGTTCAGTCCCCTTTTTGACTGGCCAGACCACAGAACGTCGATACTCACCCGGAAGTGGCAAGAGCGCCAACGGTCCTAAAGGACTAAAACGCTCAAAACCAACCTGACGGTGCGGTTTGGATGTCTGTACCGCGGTGACAATTGCCACCTGGTCATAATCATGCACATCTACACCAACACCCAAGGCCTGTCGGCAAAAAGAATCGCGGCCATCAGCAGCAATCACCAGTTTTGAAGTAAGTTGCAGTTCTTGACCTTCTCGTTCTGCCTCAATGTAGACCTGTTCTGTATCTTGAGTTAATGCCTTAACCTGTACTCCATCAATTAATTCTATCCAAGGTTGCTGGCGCACTTGAGTTAGAAGTACTCGTCCAAGCCAGGCATTCTCAATCACCTGTCCAAAGCTCTCAACATTTTCCTGCTCAGCTTTCAGACGAGCCTTACCAAAACTTCCCTGTTCTGTAATATGAACTTCCAGAATAGGTGTAGCATGCTGTTGAAGAGCCTCCCACAGCCCTAACTTCTGGTAAATCTGTACACTCCGGCGTGAAAGTGCCGTATTACGTGCATCAAAACTTGAGTGATAGGGAACACTTTCTGTATCGGTGTAGTCAGGGTAGCGAATAGCTTCGAGCAACTTGACTCCGATTTTGGCTTTAGCCAACATTAAAGCAAGACTTAAGCCGACCATCCCCCCACCAACAATAATCACTTGTTGCTGCATAACAGTTTCCTTATTTCTGGCAGATCAATGCTGGGCCTGAGCCATTAAATGTTCAATGTCTGTAACTGTTTTTACGACTTCAGCTGTTAAAATCAGTGGACCATGTTCTGTAGCCACTACATCGTCCTCAATGCGGATTCCAATACCCCGCCATTTTTTGTCTACGGCTTCATCGTCTGGAGCAATATACAATCCGGGCTCAACAGTAACCACCATACCAGCTTCATAACTGCGCCACTCCCCATCTTTCTTATAAGACCCGACATCATGCACATCCATCCCCAACCAGTGGCCGGTACCATGCATATAGAACTGGCGGTAAGCTTCAGTTTCGATCAGTTCATCTACATTACCTTTTAAAAGTCCAAGTGCTGCCAGACCTTCTGTAAGGATACGAACTGCACGCTCATGCGGTTCACGGTAAGAATTCCCGATGCGTACTGCGTCAATAGCAGCCAGCTGAGCTTTTAATACAATTTCATACAAGACTTTCTGTTCAGGGCTAAATTTACCATTTACCGGAAATGTACGGGTAATATCAGAGGCATAATGCTCATATTCACAAGCCGCATCGATCAATACCAGATCACCATCTTTAAGTGGCTGGTTATTTTCCACATAATGTAAAATACAGCCATTACCTCCACCACCGACAATGCTGTTATAGGAAGGTACGCAACCATGCTGGCCAAATACATAATTTAGCTCTGCTTCCAGAGCATACTCCATCATTCCCGGCCGTACCTGATGCATGGCACGAGTATGGGCCTGTGCACTAATTACAGATGCGGCTTGCATGATCTCAATTTCTTTGGCAGATTTGATCAGGCGCATTTCATCTAAAATACGGTCCAGCTGTAAAAGCTGTGATGGAGAACCATCGCCACGACGCTGCTGGGTATCAGCCTGCTTAATCCATTGACTGACTCGGGCATCAAATTCGGCATTGTGTCCAATACGATAGTACAGACGTGCTTTATTCAGCAACTTTTCAATAATCTCTTCATCAAGCAGATCAATCGCATAAGCTTCATCAGCTTCATAATCTTCAATTGCGCCATCAATACCAGCACGGTATCCATTCCAGATTTCCATTTCCCGGTTACGTTCACGGCAAAACAGGCTGTAGGTGTAGTCATCTGCTGTCTCAAAGGTTTCAATGACTGCCACTGCTTCTGGTTCTGCAAACCCGGTGAGATAGTAAAAGCTGCTGTCGGCACGGAATTTATAGTCAGCATCCCGGTTACGGTAGGCAACCGGACTGGTGGCAATAATGGCAATACTGTTTGGCCCCATATGTACAGCCAGACAGTCGCGACGCTGTTGAAAGTCTTCTTGAGTTAGTTTTATCATGCTGGTAATCTTTAATTGTAAAGTATGGGATATAACACGGCTGGTATTAACCAAAAACCAAGTCCGAGTTAACTCGGACGGTGCGGCGTAAACATTTCAACTACATTTTGGCTATCAGATAAGGCGGTCTTTTTAGCCTGAGCCTGAACATGTTGCAATAATGAGCTTTCTGACACTGTAATTTTTTTACGTCCAATCGAAAGGCTAACCGGTATCAGACGTACAAACTCATATAACTCCTGATAGCTTTCCTCACCTTCTTCATCATCATCTGACTCTTCAAATTCAACTGCGGCTACATCCTGTAAGTGCTCAATCAGTTCTTTTTCGTCAGATCGAATATGTCCTGATGCAAGACCAAACCCCAGCACTACACCTGCACACCAGTCTGCCAGTGCCTGTACCCGATCAGCCAGCATATGCTCATCATCAGGTAGTAAAGGTAAATAGTCGAGTTCATCTTCTGACAGCGCATGAAATACATCTTCTGCTTCCTCTGCCAGCATGGCCAGTGCTTCATCATTTAAAGCAGGTACATGAAGAGTTGCGAGAATATTCATCCACTCATCTCGAGTAGGCGCCTCTGTAACACAAACTATACCTGTGAGTAAGCCATGTAACTCACTTGGGCTCGAAATTTCTTCAATTCCATTAAATTGTTGCTGCCAGTCTGTCCAACCTGAAATATCGTCTTGCATTCGCTTTTCCAATCTTTATACTGCTTATATATTACCTTTGATTGCAATTCTGTGCGACCTCGTTATGTTAGAAGAATTACAGCGTCTACAGGCGCATATTGGTGTTTTAAAAACACGACTTCATCATCTTGA
The DNA here is from genome assembly GCF_006757745.1 of Acinetobacter radioresistens DSM 6976 = NBRC 102413 = CIP 103788. Lineage (NCBI taxonomy): Bacteria > Pseudomonadati > Pseudomonadota > Gammaproteobacteria > Moraxellales > Moraxellaceae > Acinetobacter > Acinetobacter radioresistens. The sequence goes on from NZ_AP019740.1 coordinate 2,190,752, forward strand.
GAGTGAAAATAGTTCGCTCGTTCAAGCCAAAGAAGAGAGTGATCTGCATCATCACGCTCAAGTTGTGCAAAAAAATGGCATCATTACCCAAAAACAAGAAGAAATTGACCAGTTGACAGAGAAACTGGGCAGTGTAGAAAGTCAGTTCAAACAGCTCAATACAGATGCCACTGCTCTGGCAGATCGGTATAGCCGTCTAGAAAAAAGCTGTACTGACCTTAAAAATCGTTTTCAGGAAATTTTAAGCGAACGGAATGAACTCCGTGCGACTAAAGAGCAGTTACAGGCCCAGCAACGTCAGTCCCAGCAGGAAATACATGATCTTCAGCAGGAGCGTGAGCGGCTGCTTCAGAAAAACGAACTGGCTAAACACAAGGTAGAAGCCATTATTCAGCGTCTGGCCATTTTAGGAACCAGTCAGGATCAGCATGCGCAGGAAATCCAGCAGCTTGCCCACCCAAACACGGATATGAGTGAGGAGTCTTCGACATGAGTGAACCGGTAATGGTTGAACTGCGTCTGATTGAACAGACTTTCCGGCTGGCAACTACTGCGGACAAAAAGGAAGAACTGGAGCGTGCCGGGCAATTGTTAAATGAAAAATTTCATGAAATACGCCGTAATGCGCCACGGACTGAACATAACAAACTGGTTATTATGGTAGCGCTTTCCCTAATGCAGGAAGTACTCACTTTAAATAAATCACTTCAGGAATATGCACACTGTGAACGTTTGCTGAGTACTATTATGCAAGATGTCGAGAAAATTGTCTGACATATACATGATTACGTATAAATACTCGTCAATTGAAAATTAACTTTACACTCCTAAAAGTTTATTCAATTGCCATCAGCTTCAGATCAGTTATACTTAACTTGTCTCTGAGATGTTCGCCAGCGAGTCTATTCCCCTGAGCCGATATCATCACTTTAGGATTGCGTTCTGCATATTTAGAGTGTATGCCTGCCCTGAGCAGGAAACCCAGCAAGTATGCGTCGCGTCCACCTTGAACTTTAGGGTTCAAGGGTAACGACATGCAGCGGCATCACCGGAGACACCAGTTTTCACTAAAATAATTTAAATTTTAATAATTTATAAAAACTATCTTTGACTTCTGACTGGAAAAGACAGAAAAGGTTTTATTTCTTTTAATACAAACATACTTTGCATTTCTTTTATGCCCGGTAAACGCCTGATCACTGACATTGAAAATTCAGCGTAAGTATCCAGATCGGGAGAAACGACCTGTAATAAAAAATCTGCATCCCCACCAATACTATAACAAGCTACTACATGCTCTAAAGCAATTACTTCTTCTTCAAATTTCCTTGCCTCTTTTTCACTATGGCTATCAATAGAAACCCTTATAAAAACCATCACACCCAGACCTATTTTCTTTCGGTCAATAAGCACGCCATAACCTTTAATAACTTGTGCTTCTTCTAGCTGCTTCACTTTTCTCCAGCACGGCGATGTTGACATACCAATATATTCCGATAGTTCAGAATTGGTAATTCGTGAATCTGCCTGTAAACGCTCCAGAATTCTGGCATCTGTCTTATCGATTTGCATATGGGTATAATATTTCCAATAAATATAATAAAAATTAAATTTATACCTTAATTTTTAATTTTAATAGAATAAATAGATCATTTTTTTCTGTGATTTTATAGAAAAATAAAACCAGTTTTTTATTTGATTCTTTATAGTATGGATATTCTAACCCAGATTTTCACCTACAGTTTAACGCTAGCATTGGCAGCTTTTCTGCCTGGACCAGGCATGACGGGGTTAATGTTTAAGACACTTAGCCAAGGCTATTGGAGTGGCATATTGATGCTTCTAGGTCTAATTACAGGAGATATTATTTTTTTATCTATTTCTATTTTTTTTATTTCTTATCTTACTCAATTGAGTTCCAATTTTTCAGCCTATATTGTCATTATCTCATGCTTTTACTTATTATTTATCGCCTATAAATTCTGGATGTTCAATGAAAATCTTGTTCAAGAACAGGCTGTCCTGGATGTAAATAAAACTTTCTCAACCTATAGAGACGGTTTACTGATTACTCTTAGTAATCCTAAAACCATTTCATTTTATCTTGCCTTGGTCCCTGCTATTTTTGGGTTAAACTCGCTTCAACAGTATAGTTTATTACTCATTATTATCACGGTTATTACTCTCTCCATTATTGGCAGTCTCTATATATTTTTCTCATGGAAGATAAAGAAAATTCTTAAAAATATCAAAATACAAAGAATACTGTTGAAAAGCCTTTCTTTAATGATGAGCTTCTTAGCTGTAGTCATGCTTTATAAAGAGGTTATCCTGCTAAATTAACGAATTGATTTATAAATAACTTCTAGATCTTCAGGTTAGCTTTCTATAGACATTGTTTTAAGTCGCTATACAAAGCTAACAAAGCGCCTAGGTATATTTGTTGGCCAGATATAGGTACATGAGGAACAGATTCCAGCTAGCCGACTGATTTAAGCAGTGATTAATCATAGCGCTATCGCCTGATCCATTTCTGCTATAAAAGGTCTTCCCATATGAAATACCCTAAACTAAAGCCGATCAGTGCATAAAGCGTAATAATAAAAAATACAAAGCTTGCCTTATTTTTCTTTTTAAAAAAATTCATACTGATACCCCAGCCTTTAACCCGATTTGCACCATCTTAACGCATTTTTACAGATTAGCGCGACCATAAAAAGTCTTGTTCAGTATTTAAATTCTTTGGTCACTTTAGATGAAGCTTAATTTTTTATCTTTAACAGTAGCCACAGACTCAAACTAATCCGTTTTAATTTCAGATTATTTTTTAGGCTATTTAAAAAGCTCAAGGCCCATTCGCCCAATCAAAAATATAAGAAGAACAAGAAAAAAAATACGGATAAAACCACTACCATATCGCAATGCCAAGATAGTCCCGACCAGGGAGCCTAAGACATTGCAGACGCCTACAAAGGCACCAATTTTCCATAATACATGGCCTGCAGGAATAAAAAACAATAATGAGGCAGTAAATGTTCCCAGATTTACAAGCTTTGCAGATGCTGAAGCATTAAGGAAATCGAATGAAAAAATTCTAACAAACAGGAAAATTAAAAAACTACCACTGCCTGGACCAAAAATTCCATCATAAAAGCCAATCAATCCACCAAAAAGTATGCCCATACCAATTTCTTTTTTACCATACTGTAGCTCAGTATGAGTTTTTCCTAGATCTTTTTTAATAAAAGTATATATTGCAATCAGAATCAACAGACAAAAAACAATATATCTCATTAATTCTTTAGGAATAAGGGAAACAGACATTGCCCCTAGAAAAGCAAAGGTAAAAGCTGAAATCATAGTTGGAAATATCAGCTTCCAAACTATTTTCACTCTTTTTATATAAGTAAAAATAGATGAGAAAGTGCCCGCCAGGACAGCAATCTTGTTAGTTCCAAATACGGTAGCCAAGCTATATTGGGGTAAAGCATGTATTAGTGCCGGTAACTGAACGAGGCCACCGCCGCCCACTGCCGCATCAATTAATCCTCCACAAAAGGCAAACAAACCTAAAAGAATAAGAGTAATATCCAATGCAGCCCTCCTCAAATATTAGTTTTTAATTTTTTATGATCAGCCTTTGGCTTTAGTTATTTATAAATATCTTTCTACTTCCCTATATCAATATCGCCTTAGAAGTAAAATTTAATTAAAGTAGGGCATTAAAATATAATAAAAAATCTAAATTCTTATAATCAATATATCTGATTATATTTTTACTTGGTTTATCTCAGAAATCAAAGTATATTAAATATTGCTTTCAAACCACAGAAATCTTCATAATCATATGAATTTAAAAGAAATATTTTATACTATTTTCTCTCTATGGTTCGGGCTTTTTATTGCCTATATTTTCTGGAAAATAATTTTAAAAGATTTATTCTATAAAATAGTTCTCTATAGAAGAGGAGTAGTTACAATTGCTGAGCTCAGTTATGTACTAGATTCTGCTATTTATGTACAGTATCGCCCTCTATTTTATATGAGATTCAAATTTAAAATATCATCCGGTGTAGTAGAAAGTCCAAATATCAAAGTCATTATAAATAAAAAGGATATCCCATTTTATCATGTCGGAAATAAAGTTAAGATTAAATATGATCCTAAAAATTTAAGTAATATTAAAATAGTAGACAATATTCTATAGTTTTACTAAAACAATACTTCTATTTTTCTTAAGAAATATCTTAATTATTTTAATCACCAGATATTACCTCACAAAAACTATTATTTTTATAAAGGTAAGTCAGTAGCCACTCTTTTAGTGTCTTAAAATGAATGATAAATGTCCGCTAATGAATTTTGCTTACAACCTTTTAAAGTCATACTTGAGTTTATCAATAAATAAAATAACTCATGGAATAGATGATGAATACAATTACTCAAGTAGACAAGATCACAGAGCCCGTTAAATTCACAGATAAAAAACGTAAACTCTGGCTGTTAGGTCTGGTTGTACCCAATATTGCCAATGCTACCTTTTTGGGTTATCAGTTTGGCCCTAAAATTACTAAGAAATTATTTACTTATATGGGTCCTCTGGCATTACATATTATCATTCCAGCCATTGATAAGTATATGGGAGAAGACCCGGAAAATCCGCCTGAAGAAGCTGTAACTGATCTGGAGAATGATCCGTATTATGCACGGGTTGTTAAATTATTTATTCCTTTACAGATAATTGCCAATCTGTATGGTAATTATCTTGTCAGTCAAAAAGCAGTTTCACTGGAAGAGCGTATTCTTTTTGGCCATATTCTTGGTCTAGTCAATGGTGTAGCAATTAATACTGCACATGAGCTGAGCCATAAGTCAGGCAAGCTGGAACATTACCTTTCGCATCTTTGTCTTGCCCCTACAGGGTATAACCATTTCCGTATTGAACATCCTTATGGGCATCACCGTCGTGTAGCTACCCCTGAAGATCCGGCTTCTTCGCAGTTAGGTGAAAGTTTCTGGCAGTTCTGGCCAAGAACTGTAACTGGAAGCTTTAAGTCAGCCATAGAAATTGAAACACGACGCTTGGCCCGCAAAGGGAAAACATTTTGGTCTCTAGAGAACGAGCTGTTTCATGGATGGACAATAACTGCTGCCTATCACATGCTTATGCTAAAGCTGTTTGGAGCAGGAATTATTCCAACCCAGCTTACGCAGTCATTTTGTGGTATCACGTTGTTTGAAGTCGTTAATTACATGGAACATTATGGCTTAAAACGTGAGGATTTAGGTAGTGGCCGGTATGCCCGTACCCGGCCAGAACACAGCTGGAACAATAACAGCAGGTTCAGTAACGTACTGCTCTATCAGCTACAGCGCCATTCGGATCATCATGCCTATCCGACCCGCAGCTTTCAGTCCCTGCGCCATTACGATAATGTTCCACAGTTACCCGCGGGTTATGCCAGTATGGTTCTCCCCGCTCTAATTCCAAAATGGTGGTTTAAATTAATGGATGAACGTGTGATTAAACACTATGATGGTCATATAGATAAGATTAATTTTTATCCTAAAGCCCGAGAAAAGATTTTAGGTAAGTATGTGCATTTGTTTAAAACCAGAACTGAACGATCTTAAACTGATTAAATAATATAGAAAACAAAGCTACTGCCAGTTCTCTTTATAGTTTTAGAAAATAATAGAGAGAATTGCTTAAGTTTTTATCGGTATGGAGACCAGAGCTGTTTTAAAATGATTAATAAGAATGTTCCACTTATACCTGTACGTTACTATTTGAAACTGGTCGAACTGCTCATAGCCAGAAATATTCCTATACAGGTATTTCTGGACGAACTGCATATCGATATAGAACAGTATCTGGCTCAACCGGACTTGAAAGTATCTATTTCTCAAGTAGAAAAAATAATTCAGTACTGTTTAAGGTTCCCGGTAAATACTGATCTGGCCTTTGAACTTGGCCGCTCGTTACACTTAAGTTCACATAGCTTGGTAGGTTATGCAATTTTAACCTCCAAGACAGTTGAACATGCTCTTAAGCTGGTGACCAGATACTTCAGTCTGATTATGCCAAGTTTTAAAGCATCAATTTATTTCAATAAAAATCAGCAGGCCGAATGGCTGATTGAGCCTGAACTGGACATGGATCAATCTGTGTTGAATTTTCACATTGAAGCGATTGCTATCGCCCTGCATAATAATCTTAATGACTTGATCGATTCACCTTTCTTATCCTTTTCTATTTTTTTATCTCTGCCTGAACCGCCTCATCTTAAACAAATTAACCAGTTAAAGCAGGTCAGGTTTCATTTTAATGCCCTTAACCGCCCTAGTTTAAAAATTACTCTTGGTCAGGAGCTATTAGCTTATAAACTGCCATTAGCAGATGAAATGACCTTAAAAGCGGTAGAGTTTAAATGTCAGGAGCAAATGAGGGAGATTACCCAAAGTCAGGACTTCCCTGAATGGATCAAAATGATTCTCTTAAATACTTATCAAATGCCAACTCTTACCGAATGTGCAGAATTACTGCATGTTTCAACCAAAACCTTACAACGACAGTTACATAAAAAAAATGCTGATTTCAATGGAATAAAAAAACAAGTCATTATATTAAAAGCACAAGAGAGACTGAGTCATTCATCTGCCAGCATTACCCAGATTGCCTATGAACTCGGCTATTCATCTTCTTCTAATTTTTCCCGTGCCTTTAAGGCTTTAGTGGGTCTTACGCCAGAAGCTTATCGACAGCAATTTCAATAAAGAATCTCTATCATCCAAAAAAGTAGCCAAAAATAGGGATCAGTATCTCTATTTTCTGATTTCTATATGAATTTCTATCATTTTTTCGCTCTCCAGGCAGCCTGAACCTGACCGGCAATTTTTGGATAATCCATCACAAAACGTATATGTGAAACTATTCCTGTTTTTAAGGTTTTATCATCTACCATAAAGTAGGGACTATGGTTAGGGGCTGCCTTGTGCATGTCCTGATCGGTTGGGGTAGCCCTTAGAAATACAAATAAAGCTGGCATGATCTGTCCATAATACGCGAAGTCCTCACTGGCACTTTCATTTTATTCCAGCACATGAACTTTATTCTCCCCTACAACTGACTTTAAACTGGAAGCCATAAGGTGAGTTAAAGTTTTATCATTAAGTGTCACAGGAGCATAAGCAGAAATTTCTATCTTGGTCTGAACATCATTGGCTTTTGCAGTACGATCAATCATTTCAGGCAAGCTCTTTAAATATTCTGGCGAATGTCTTCACGATTGGAGCGGATAGTTCCGGTCATTGATACCTGTTCCGATGTAATATTGCCACTGGTTCCTCCCTGAATCTGACCTATACTTATAACGCCCATGCCCTTGCTAAGATCAGTACCACGCGATACCAGTGTTTGCATGTTCTGAATAATGTCTGCTGCAGCAACAATCGAGTCTCTTCCTTTCCATGGCATGGAACCATGAACCTGTTGGCCGTTTAAAGTAATCCGGACACCATCAGCACTATTTAAGACAGCTCCATCTTTATAATATAAGTGGCCACTTGGCATACCTGCCATAACATGCAATCCAAAAATCACTTCTGGCTTTGAATTACTCAATGCACCATCTGCGATCATTTTTCTTGAACCCACCTGTTCGTCCTGACTAAAATTATCAATATCTGCTCTCCCTTCTTCGGTAGGCTGGAAAACAAATACAACTGTACCTGCAACTTTTTCCCTATGTTCAGCCAAAACTTGCGCAGCACCCAATAACATAGCAGTATGAGCATCATGGCCACATGCGTGGGCAACTGGCGTTATTTTACCCTGATATAACCCTGTGGCCTGACTGGCAAAAGAAACCGGAGCTTTTTTGCATAGGTAAAACGTCCATGTCGGCACGTAGTGCAATGAACGGTCCGGGTCTTCCTCCTTTCAGTACACCTATAATACCTGTTTTTGCGAAGCCTTTTTTAACCTCAACACCATAGGTATTAAGTTCTTTTTGTACCAGTTCAGAGGTTTTAAATTTTAAATTTCCCAACTCGGGATTTGCATGAATATAGTGTCTTAACTGGATAGTATGAGGTTCAACTTTCATAGCGGCTTGGTTAATCCAGTCTACATAGGCTAAATGTTGTATACTTAATATAAGATTTATAATTATAAAACTCTTTTTTAAATACATGAAATATTCCTATTTTAATCGTTAAAATTATTCATTTTTCAATGTTTAAGATTAAAGTAAATTAATAAAAAATATCTTACAGTTTTTTATAATGAATTATATTTTATTCTTAACTACTCTTAATACCTTTTATATATAAAAATATAATCATAAGGTTCCAAGATGCATAAGATTAACCAAAAAAAATACAAGGTATTTTTTAAAAAAAATTATTATAAATACAATTAAACTATTAATTAAAAATTTTTATAGGAAGATAAAATAGTATTTCTCACATGTATATTGCAGTATAAATCAATATATTCCAGATTAATAATAATTATTATTTTATATATTTCTCAAGACTTTATAAAAATAATACACATATTTATAATCCTTCAGAGCCATAATTATTAGCTAGTTTTACTTTTCTAATTTTTAGTTTAATATTATAATGAATATTATAACCTTTTCGATATATAATCATTTTATTTTCAACTCCAAGTTTTATAATATTTAGAATATAACATTATATTATTTATATAAGATTTACTCCAAAATAGATATACATATGACTGATAAAAATATAATGATTCAACTTTAATAATAAAATCAGACAATATATTGTTACAGTCTATCACTTTTTAATCATTGCCGTAGTGGCAGAATTTTTTAGTTGCTCTGTTATAGCTGCGAGCTGATACTAAAATAAGATTGTGATAGTATAAAGTCTGGTTAAGGGTACAGAGCCAAATTATCTTATTGGGACAATATAACATGTTAATAATAAGATAGCTGTCTGATCAGTTTATAGATCATCAGTCTTTAAATCGATTTAACTTGGAAAGTAATTGAAATTATTATGTCCACTTCTCTTCACTCTTTACGGCGATCTCTGCGTTCTCAACGCCGCCAAGTCAGTATTTTTGAGCATCGGCAATCTGAACAAAGAGTGCTGACACATCTTATAAAAATGCCAAGGTTTCAACATGCTAATAAAATCGGTATTTACCTGAATGCTTTTGGTGAAATCCATACACGTAAAATTATTGAGTACTGTTTTAAAAAAGGTAAGAAAGTTTACTTACCTATGATCTGCAACATGAATCAAAAACTAGTTTGGGTTTCTATAAGTCGTGATCAGTATCGTAATCAGTGCTTTGCCTATCATCCATTAGGCATGAAGGAGCCCATGGCAGGCCGTGGCTGTAATGTTACTGTATTAGATTTAATTTTAATGCCGTTGCTTGCTTGTGACTCTAGCGGGACACGCATTGGTATGGGCGGAGGCTATTATGATCGTACCTTGGCTCAGGCCGCACAGTATCCGTACCGGTTAGGAGTAGCACATGATTTCCAGTTTATTCCCTCAAGATTAAAGCGAGAAAAATGGGATCAACCTTTAAATGCATTAGTTACACCTACGAAAATACATTATTTTTAATCTTAACTATACGTTTAACTTGTTTAAAACTATGAACTTTTCATATCTCACCTAAAAATAAAACAATTTATCTGCATGGGCCCTTGTATTTTTTAAATTACCCATCACTATAAAAGTCATGGCAACACCGTTGTCACTCATTAGGAGTGCCCATGTCCGAATATCTTATGAATGAACAAACCTTAGAGCCTCAGGTTCCAAGTGTATTACCACTATTAGCGCTACGTGATGTGGTGGTGTATCCACACATGCAAATTGCGTTATTTGTGGGTCGTGAAAAATCGATCAATGCAGTTGATGTGGCTCGTAACAGTGACAATTTAGTATTTGTAGTTGCACAAAGAGATTCGCTTACAGAAGAAATTGATCACGACAACCTTTATCAATACGGTACTGTCGCGAAGATTGTGCAAGTTGTGAATCATGAAAATGATGAAAACTGTATTAAAGTCCTGATTGAAGGCCTGCATCGCTCTAAACTTACCCGTATTATTGACTCAGAAGAATATCTGAGCGCTGAGCATACTCTTAGTCCAATGACTGTAGAGTCTAGCGAGGAAGAGCAAGATGCCCGCCTGCAAGATTTGCGTACCTTGTTTGCCCAGTATGCTGAAGCAAAATTGCGTAATGCGCGTGAGCTGATTGCGGCGGCCAATAAAATTGAAGATCTGCTGCAACTGTTATTCTTTGTTGCGACTCGAGTTCCACTTAATATTGAAGTGAAACAGAAGTTCCTTGAACATGATGAGTTCGAAGTTCATCTGCAAGAACTGATGACTTATCTGCTTCAGCAATCTGAAGAACAACAGCTAGAACAGACCTTGCATGATTCAGTTAAACGCCAGATGGAAAAGAATCAGCGTGAATATTTCCTGAATGAAAAAATGAAAGTTATTCAGCGCGAACTCTCTGACATGAATGGTGGCGCTGAAGATGATGTGGCCGAGATTGAAAAACGTCTCGCAGAAGCTGATCTGCCAGAACATGTACGCAAAAAAGCTGAAGCTGAATTCCGTAAGCTAAAAGCGATGCAACCGGCTTCAAGTGAAGCGGCTGTGGTACGTAACTATCTGGAAGTTATTTTAGATACACCGTGGAACAAGGCTAGCAAAGTTAGTATTAACCTGAATAAAGCTCAGGAAATCCTGGATGCTGACCACTATGGCCTAGATGAAGTAAAACAGCGTATCGTTGAGTATCTTGCAGTACAGTCGCGTGTGAAAAAGCTGCGTGGACCAATCCTCTGTCTGGTTGGCCCCCCAGGTGTAGGTAAAACCTCTCTTGGTGAATCTATTGCTAAAGCTACAGGTCGTGAATTTGTGCGTATGGCTTTAGGTGGCGTGCGTGATGAAGCTGAAATACGTGGACACCGTCGTACTTATATTGGTGCGATGCCAGGTAAAATTGTGCAGTCCCTGACAAAAGTCGGCGTTAAGAATCCGCTGTTTTTGCTTGATGAAATTGACAAGATGGCACAGGATTATCGAGGTGACCCTGCTTCTGCATTACTTGAAGTGCTTGACCCGTCGCAGAACCACAAGTTCAATGACCATTACCTTGATTTGGATCTTGACCTGTCTGAAGTCATGTTTATCTGTACTGCAAACAGTATGGATATTCCGGGTCCATTACTTGACCGTATGGAAGTCATCCGTTTGCCGGGCTATACCGAAGACGAAAAAGTAAATATTGCTGATCGTTATTTGGTACCCAAAGCGATTAAAGATAACGGGTTACGTGCTAAAGAGTTAACAGTACATGAAGAAGCGATTCGTGACATCGTACGTCGTTATACTCGTGAAGCAGGTGTACGTAGTCTTGAGCGTGAAGTTTCCAAAATTGCGCGAAAAGTCGTGAAAGAAGCCGTGAGCAAGAAAGCCAAAAATCTGCATGTCGATGTTACTGCAGAAAACTTGCCAGATTATCTGGGTGTACACAAGTTTGACTTTGGCATGGCGGAAGAAGAAGCCCAAGTTGGCCGTGTAAATGGTCTGGCATGGACTTCGGTCGGTGGTGAATTACTGACTATTGAAGTTGCAGCAGTTAAAGGTAAAGGTAAATTCATTACTACCGGTTCTTTGGGTGATGTTATGAAAGAATCGATTACTGCGGCTATGACAGTAGTGCGTACCCGTGCAGATGAACTTGGAATTGAGGCATCGCGTTTTGAAGAAACGGATGTACACGTTCACTTGCCTGAAGGTGCAACACCAAAAGATGGCCCATCTGCCGGTCTTGCTTTAACTACTGCACTTGTTTCAGCATTTACTGGTATTGCAATTCGAGCAGATATTGCAATGACAGGTGAAACCAGTCTGGGTGGTCGTGCAATGCGTATTGGTGGGTTGAAAGAAAAATTGCTTGCTGCCCACCGTGGAGGTATCAAGCTGGTTTTCATTCCACAAGAGAACGTACGTGATCTTGCAGAAATTCCAGAAAATGTGAAGGAAGGGCTAGAAATCAAGGCAGTGAAAAGTATCGATGAGATATTGCCACTTGCTTTAACCTCTATGCCAAAACCTCTTCCAAAGCAACCTCTGGTAAAACCAGTTGAAGAGTCAAATACAGCCCGCCACTAAGGGTAAATAAGAAAAAGAGAGCTTCGGCTCTCTTTTTTGTGTTAAAAAATGTATATATAGTATGTGTAGCCTTTATTTTAGCTTGAAAAAGCTGAGCAGTTTCCCCATCTTATTCAGTATAGACATACGGTTCTGTGGGTTTTAATTTTTCTCACAACGTACACTAAATGGCCATCTGTATCTCCAGACGGATGGCCTATTTCGCAGTCCTTTTAGCCCCTTTTAAGGACTGCGTTTTTTTGTCTTAAATACTTTAATTTTAGAAGTTAGATTCAAGAATGGTAGAGGCTAAGCCGTTAATTACCTGAGCCATCTTTACAGTATCAAGCTTATCAATACGGTCCTCTTGTGTATGGTAAAACTTGTTGCGGTATTTTCCGGTATCTGTAATCAGAATTGCCGGAATATCAAATTGCCAATAGTTAAAATGGTCAGAAAAGTCTGCCCCTGCCAGAAATGAAGGTGTTACCATACGCTGGCAATCCAGCTGGTTTAACTTCTGCATTGATGCACAGTAAGCATTCCCGATTTCACTTGACTGTATATTACTTAAGGTTGCAATAAAATTAGCATGACTTGGATATATCCATTTCATGCCTGCCGGATACTGCTGTACATTCTTAATATCATAGTAGCCTATCATATCAAGTATGAAAGCTGCCTTAATCTGCTCTTTTTGCTGCTGTACCGATTTGGCATGAATATAACTTCCCATTTGTGCAGTTTTAAAAAATGGCTGCTCTTTTAAGGTATAAAAGACAAATTCGATATTATGCTTTAAGGAAGAGCGCTCTGCTGCCAGAATGCGTGCTATTTCAAGTACACCGGCGACTCCGGAGGCGTTGGCATCTGCTCCAGAAGTTTTTTCAAAAGCATCATAATGCGCACCGATAATTATTTTATCTGAGCGGCCAACATTGATATAGCACAAGACATTTCGATAATTTTTTCCGTATACTTCATAAGTCTGATAGTTACAGGGTATACCGAACAGACGCATCTGCTCTTTTAATCCTGCTGATATCCGATTAAGTTCCTCTACATTTTTATAATTTCGTGCAACTCCCGGCCGAATAATCTGGTTCATGTAAACTGTTAGATTAGAAGGATCTGCCTGCTTAAAAGATGTGCTTAGATCAGCTGCTGCTACACATGAAAAAAAACCACTTATAATTAAAATTAAGTATCTGTATATCAACCGATTCCACATTCGCTTATTTTTCCATTTGTTATCATGACAGGCTTGTTGTTCGTATGGGCAACCTGCCCTTCTGGTTATTTTCCAGCTTCATTATGTCTTTTTGTATCAGTACAGATAGCATTTCAACGTTATAATAATGTTATTTTGATACCAAACAGCAGTTATGAAAATCCGTATTTTAACCATAGGTCAAAAAATGCCAGCTTGGGTTTTGACTGGCTTTGAAGATTACTTCAAACGTATTCAACCGTTTGTACAAACTCAGGTCATTGAGTTACCCATGGCTAAACGCGGCAAGAATGACTCAGACGCAGATATATTAAAATATTGCCAGATTGAGGGTGAAAGTATTCTCGCTACGCTTAAACCCAGCGAAATTCTGATTGCTCTAGAAGTGGGTGGAAAAGAGCTCAGCACCGAGAAGCTGGCTGAAACAATGAAAGGCTGGATGCTTGAAGGACACGATATAGCTCTGGCAATCGGTGGACCGGATGGGCTTTCAGATCAAGTCCGTAAAACAGCAGCTTGGCACTGGTCACTCTCCAAGCTGACTTTACCTCACCCTTTAGTCCGAGTGATGTTGATCGAACAGCTTTATCGGGCAATGAGTATTAATCATAATCATCCTTATCATCGCGCTTGAATATTCTTAATCCCATAATTGCATTTTTGAAACATACCGTTGAAATAAAGCTTCTTTAATAAGCGGCTTTTTTTCTGCATCATGAAGTTTAATTTAAATTGCTCAGGTCAGGCGCTCATGAATTTACAGACTCTCCCCGGTTTATTTATTTCGCATGGTTCTCCCATGCTCGCTCTTGATCCGGAACAGGTGGGACCTGCCTTAGAACGTTTGAGCATTAACCTGCCTAAACCGGAAGCTATTATTGTAATGTCGGCTCACTGGGAAAGTCAGGCCCTGGAAGTGAGTATAGCAACGCGTCCCGAAACCTGGCATGATTTTCGTGGCTTTCCAGCCGAGCTTTATGAAATTCACTATCGTGCTCCGGGTAACCCGGAACTGGCCGAAGAAATTTTGCATCTGTTTGCTGAAGCACAGATACAGGCACATGCAAACAATATCCGCCCGCGTGACCATGGTGTCTGGATGCCTTTATTGCACATGTATCCCGAAGCAGAAATTCCGGTAATCGAGATTTCGCTGCCTATGGGCATGAGTGCTGATGAGATTTATCAAATTGGGCAGGTGCTGGCGCCTCTACGTGAACGACAAATTTTATTGATTGGTTCAGGTAACATTACTCATAATCTGGCCGAGTTAAACTGGCACGGTAATACGTCTGAAGTACCTGAATGGGCTTCGACTTTTCGCAACCATGTGGTGAGTAAACTTAGCCATAGCAGTTATGATGAAGTACTTGAATGGCAACATTTGCCTTATATTGCACGGAATCATCCCACTCTTGAGCATTTAGCTCCCCTTTTCTTTGCTATGGGTACTGGCTCAAGATTCAGTTTGGTTCATAGCAGTTTTTCTATGGGGGCTCTAGGAATGGATATTTACAGGTTTGATTAGTACAAATATTCACTATGATTAGAAAAACTTCATTTGAAACCCTCATTTGAAGTTACAAAACAATACGTTTTAAAACTAAAAACCTAACCAGTCCGGTTTTTATGAGCTGAACGATGCCTTAAGCTATGCTCTAATTTAGTTGTAACAAAAGATTTAAAATGAAATTGAAATATTTGTTTCTTGCCCTGCTTCCTTTTTCTTTAATGGCTTGCCAATCTATTCAGCCGCATCAAAAGCAGCCACATGTCTCACAACAAGCCGATACTGAGCAGCAGCTCTCTGCCTATAGCTGGACTTACCAGAATTCTCAAGCTTCTAAACCTCTAGTCATCAATTTTATAGATAATCATCAGTTATCTATACAGACTGGCTGTAACGGACAAGGCGGCAGCTGGAAAATTGAAGAAGGTAAATTGGTAACTTCTCATCTGATTTCAACCATGATGGCCTGCCAGTCAGACTTAATGAAACAGGAACAGCTCTCTAGCAGTATCTTCAATGAAGCACGTTCAAATTTTGATATTAGCTTAGCGAATGGTCAGGCCATTTTAACCATTACAGATACAAAGGGACAAAAGCACGTGTTTAAAGGTAGTAAAATGCTTGAACATAGTGCTTTAACTTCTTATAACTGGACCTATCAACCGGAAGGTTCCAAAGAACCTATCCTGTTGAATTTTTCCAATGACCGGATTGGAATTGATACCGGATGTAACCGTCAGGGTACAAGCTGGAAAATTGAAAATGGTCAGCTATTGACTGGTGACTTAGTTTCAACACAGATGGCATGTGATCCGGTATTAATGAAACAGGAGCAGTTCTCCAGTTCCCTATTTCAAAAACGCAGTATTCCTTTTGAACTCAATCTGGCGAACCCTGAACAGCCCACCCTGATCTTGAAAGATACCCAAGGTCAAAGTTATACATTTAAGGGTAACATGACCCCTGAAGCTCAATATCAGTCTCAAGGTGAAACTATTTTTCTAGAAATAGCACCTGAAACCAAGTCATGTACAGGAGTTGCACCACAAACCTGCCTGCAAGTGCGTGAAATCAAATATGATGATAAAGGTATAAAAACACAGGTCGATAAAGATTGGACACTATTTTATGATCATATTGAAGGTTTTAAGCATGAACCTAATCAGCGAGTCATCGTACGGGTAAAGCGCTATGAACGTAAAAATGTTGCTGCCGATCAATCAAAATATGCGTATGTGCATGATATGACTGTAGAACAGGAAACTATTAAAAAGCCTTAAGTTTATATCTAAATAATAAAAAACCGATGCCAATGCATCGGTTTTTTATAAGTAATTTTAGAAAAACTTAGTATACGCCCTGTGCCAGCATGGCATCAGCAACTTTTACGAAACCAGCAATGTTAGCACCATCTACATAATTGACAGTACCATCTTCCTGGGTACCATATTTTACACAGTTGCGGTGAATCTCTTTCATGATCGCATGCAGACGCTCATCCACCTCTTCAAAGCTCCAGCCTAAACGCAGTGCATTCTGAGACATCTCTAAACCTGAGGTAGCCACGCCGCCTGCATTTGATGCCTTGCCTGGTGCATAAAGAATTTTTGCTTTAACAAACTCTTCTACTGCTTCAAGGGTAGAAGGCATGTTGGCACCTTCGGCCACACACATCACTCCATTGGCTAACAGTTGACGTGCATCATCACCATCGAGTTCATTTTGTGTAGCACATGGTAGTGCGATGTCGCATTTAATTCCCCAAGGACGTTTACCTTCAAGATATTCAAATCCATGCTTGGAAGCGAATTCTGACATACGGCCACGCTTCACATTTTTAAGTTCCATGACCTCTGCAAGTAATTCATCAGTAAAGCCATCTTTTACGTAGACAGTACCGTTTGAATCAGACAGGGATACTACTTTAGCACCCAAGAACATAGCCTTGTCTGCAGCATATTGGGCAACATTACCAGAAGCCGAGATTGCAACCACTTTACCCTGAAAAACCTCGTTACGGGTTTTAAGCATTTCTTCTGCAAAATATACAGTACCGTAACCGGTAGCCTCGGGACGGGCCAGACTGCCACCAAATGACAGACCTTTACCCGTGAATACAGATGAAGTGTCATTGCTGAGTTTTTTCATCATGCCGGCCATGTAGCCAACTTCGCGACCGCCTACTCCAATATCCCCCGCAGGAATATCGGTATTTGAGCCTAAATGACGATAAAGCTCGATCATTAATGCTTGGCAAAAACGCATGATTTCACCTTCTGACTTACCTTTAGGGTCAAAATCAGAACCGCCCTTACCACCACCCATTGGTAATGTGGTCAATGCATTTTTAAAAGTTTGCTCGAAACCAAGAAACTTAAGAATAGAAAGGTTTACAGAAGGATGGAAGCGCATTCCACCTTTGAATGGCCCAATTGCCGAATTATATTGTACTCGAAATGCACGGTTAACCTGAGTTTGACCTTGGTCATCTACCCAGGAAACACGAAACTGGATTGCACGTTCTGGTTCGACTAAACGCTCAAGCAGGCCATGTTCTGCATAACTTGGGTTCTTTTCAATAAAAGGCCATAAACTGGTCATCACCTCTTCTACAGCTTGTAAAAACTCTGGTTGATGTGGATCACGTGCTTTGACGTAGTCTAAGAAGTCGTTAAGGCTGTTATATTTCAACGCTTAGTCCTCTGCAGAAAGGTGATTCAAAATTGTGCAAAAATTTACTCAAAGTGATATATTTTGGCGCAAATTATTAAATATCGTTTACACTGCTAGCACAAGACTTTTTTAAAAAAAGTTTAATTAAAATGATAATTAAATTACTTTTTTTTATGAATTATATCACTTTTAATCATAATTCTGATCAGTTAATCACTTGTCAATATTACCCATTTACTGAAACATTACAGTGAAACTCGGCAAATTATAGCGCTGAGATATGTTAAAATACTATTTCTGATCAGGCATTTTTCTGCTTTTCCTGTTTTTTGCTGTGCACTTATGATTTGACCATGAATTCAACCATTTCCATGATTCGCCAAATTGATGCCCTTCTACCACAAACCCAATGCGGACTATGTGGGCATCGTGATGGATGCCTGCCTTATGCGCAGGCTATTGCTGAAGGTGAAGCCGCCAATAAATGCATTCCTGGGGGGCAGCCGGTAGCAGATGCTTTGGCAAAACTGCTCGATCGTGGAGCACTAAAAGCTGAAGAAAGTGTCTGGCCAATTCAGGCGGATGGACGTCCGCAACGCATGAAAGCAGTAATTCGTGAAGATGAATGTATTGGTTGTACCAAATGTATTAGTGCTTGCCCAGTGGATGCCATTATAGGCAGTGGTAAGCTCATGCATACTGTATTGACTGACCTGTGTACTGGCTGTGAATTGTGTATTCCCCCCTGCCCGGTTGACTGTATCGACCTGATTGAAGATGTTCAGCCCTTGCCTACAGAAGATTTACGGATTCAGGAGCAGAACGATTTACGCCGCCGTTATTATGCGCATATCCAACGTGAGGAAACTCGACGGATGTATCGGAAAGGTCCTGTTGTACGTGCGGAGATCGACAGCGAACTGTTTGCACGCTTCTCCCAGCAGACTGATGCAGTTCCAGCGATTGAAGTAAAACAGAAAGATATATCTGTTCAGAACACGGTAAGTGCACAGACAACAATTGAACTCGCCAAAATACGTACACAGATTAAAAAACTGGAAAAACAGCTCTCTGTACGTGAAGATGCACAAAAACAGACACAGCTAATAGAATTAAACCGGCAGTTACAGGCTCTACAGGAATCGTCAAAATGAGTACAGTAACCAGCAAACCTGTAAAAAAAATGAATAAAAAACAGGTTTATACTTTTTTTGAGCGTTTACGCCAGCAGCGCCCTCACCCTACCACCGAACTCAGGTTTTCTAGCCCTTTTGAGCTACTGGTTGCAGTTACACTTTCGGCTCAGGCTACGGATGTAAGTGTAAATAAAGCAACCGACAAACTTTTTCCTGTGGCTAATACTCCGGAGGCCATCTATGCCTTAGGTGTCGAGGGTTTAAAAGCCTATATCAAGACAATTGGCCTTTATAATGCCAAAGCAGAAAATGTGATTAAAGCCTGTAAAATTCTGATTGAACAGCATAATGGCCAAGTTCCAGAAACTCGTGCAGAGCTTGAAGCTTTGCCTGGTGTAGGCCGTAAGACAGCCAATGTAGTACTCAATACCGCATTTGGGCAGCCGACTATGGCTGTAGATACTCATATTTTTCGAGTAGGTAACCGGACTGGCCTCGCACCAGGTAAGAACGTACTAGAAGTCGAGCAGCAGCTATTAAAAGTAATACCGAAAGAATTTATAGTTGATGCACATCACTGGCTGATTTTACACGGTCGTTACACCTGCATAGCACGTAAGCCAAAATGTTTTGAATGTGTGGTGGCCGATGTATGTAACTGGCCGGACCGTTATGCCTTGGGCGCAGAACAGGCCATCACCACATTAATTCCACAACTTTCAGATAAGTAAGATATTTTTATTTCTTCTGCTTTTGCTGTGCCTGAAGTTTAGGATGCAGTCGACGTTTAGGCGCTGGTCTGTTGGCTTTTTCCTGAGCTTCCTGCTTTTCTACAGCACGTAACATTTTTTGACTTTGATAAAGTAAGGCCAGCAAGATAATAAAAAAAACAATGACCAAGATAATCAAGCCAATTTTCAGCATTGATCCATCCTCTGCTCTGCATAAAATAAAAGAGCCCTAATATGGCTTAGGACCCTTTTAAAGTCAAAAGAATCTCGAGCTTACCCGAGTTTTATTTGGTCTGGTCTAAAATAGCAAACAGTTCAGTCTGAACTTCATCAATAGCACGCAAGCCATTTAATTTATTATAAGTTGGCGCATTTTCACCAGAGGCGGCACGGCCTTGATAAAAACCTACCAGCTGCTCAGTTTCAGTATGATATGAACCTAAACGCTTACGAATAGTTTCTTCAAGATCATCCGGACGCTGTACCAGATCTTCACCAGTTTCATCATCCTTACCTTCTACCTTAGGCGGGTTATAGACGATGTGGTATACACGGCCAGAGGCAGGATGCTGACGACGACCAGAAAGACGTTTTACAATTTCTTCGTCCGGCACATCGATTTCAATGACATGATCGATGGCTATGCCTTCTTTTTCCAGCGCTTCAGCTTGCGGAATGGTACGAGGAAAGCCGTCAAAGATACAACCATTTTCACAATCTGGCTGAGCAATGCGTTCTTTAACTAGTCCGATGATCAGCTCATCAGACACCAGACCACCAGCATCCATCACACTTTTAGCTTTAAGACCTAATTCAGTACCTTCACGAATTGCAGCACGGAGCATATCACCGGTTGAAATTTGTGGGATATTGTAGCGCTTACAGATCAACTGAGCCTGAGTGCCTTTGCCTGCTCCAGGTGGTCCGAGTAAGATAATGCGCATAAAAAAACATCCTCATTTTAACAATGTATTCGACATTTACATAATAACTAGCGTTGTAATTGTCATTTCTTGTGGCGACTCTTTATAAGAAGGAAGCCATCAACAATTATAAAAAGGCGACAAACAAATGTATTAAACCAGCGAAAAATCCGGTTACACCGCCCAATACAATCAGAATCCACTCATCTTCCTGAAACGCAGGGCGTAACAGGTTCTGGAATTCTTTAGGCGTCAATTCGCGAATACGGTCTCTAAACATTTGATAGATCTTCTGTGCACGGCTCGCATTGAATGCCGGGTCACACACAGGCACCATCGTAATTTCAATTGAGCGATCGATCAAGTCTGTCTTGAGTCTTGCGTATTCTTTTGGCCCTAAAGACAGCTGTAACGATGTCCGAACCAGCGGAGTTTCCATAATTTCATTAATATGACGTTTTACAATACGACGGGTTTTCTCTCTACGGGTACCGTACATCATTTCGGTCATAATCGATTTTAAAGTAATGAGGTCTTCAGTCACTACTCTTGCAAATACATCAGAGACCTCATCCTGACGCTTCATAAAAGCGCCTTGCATATTATAACGGCCTATACGCAAGACAGGTACAATCCACGGGAATTTACGGTCTTTAGTTAAACGGAATAACTGTGGATAGCGAATGTAATGTGGCTCTACCGGGTTAAACACCATCCAGATTGCAATCCAGTTGGTCAGGAACCCCCAGATGGATGCCCAGAAAGGAACTGTCCAGTGCCAAGGCACTACAAACCAGACAATCATCTGGAAGATACCAAAAAACATACCAATCAGGGCACTAATATGCCAGATAAAGTTAATCTCTTTCTGGCCAACTTTCAGAAACATGCGAACCATGAGCAAACGGTCACCTTCCATCTGGCGAACCACCATCTCACGCATATTGACTAGAGATTCTACATTGAGGGTAAGCTCAGTGACCAGGTCATGCAGAACAACCGGAAGCTGCTTATGGGCCTGTGCGTAAATACGGCGTTTAATTGAATAAGGCAGATTTTCCCAGAGCACAGCATTACGGTCCAGCATAACCTCATCAATCAGGTGTTCCAGTTCAAAACCAACCTGCTCACCAATAATACGTGCCATATCGGCTGGGTCCATTGCCTCGAGAAACTCTTGAAGCGACCCAAGTTTAGATAAGGTATTGTCAGTGATAATGCCCGAAATACGGCCAGCTTTACGCGGCACAATTCCTTGCCAGCCAATTGGAATAGGACCTAAGTAAAAGCCCCAGAAATTGATTGGATAAAACACCATTTTCAGTGCCATCCAGACATGGGCCCAAGTAACAAAAGCTGTGACAGGAATAATGCTGAGCACGGCCCAAAAATCAGGTCGATTTGAAAAGGTTTGCCACAGTTCACTGACGTACTCTAACATGCATGACTCTCGTATTTATTTCTATTCGCTAAATTATTCACGTTATCAAGTTCGCTATTTTTACTTCAGGCCAAAACTCAGGGTGTAAGAAAATTGTAGTTGAGGTTCAGTATCGGCAGTTACTTCACCCGCCTGGTTCTTAAACTTTTCTGCCGCTCCCAGTCCGACACTTAAAGTACTGATCCGTTCAGGACTGAGCCAGACATATGCTAAATCTATACCAGCACCTAAACGAGACTTGTACTCGTTATTGTTAAATTGACTGTCGAGATGTCCCAGATAGGCACCGATATAGTAACCGTTTTTAGCTTCTCCGGTGAAATAATATGGATAACGGAAGCCAACTTGGGCACCAAACGGATTATCATCGTCCAGAAAAACACCAGCTTTAGTGTAAGCAATACCATATTGATTAACCCATTCAGCATTTAGATGAAGAAGCTCCTGGGTTATCCCTGCGCCTACATTCCAGCTAGCAGCGTCCCCTGCTCCCAGCTTGGCCTGAAGTAAATTTTGGGCATGGGCAGCATTCACCAGCACAAAGAGTGCCAGTAAGGGATAGATTTTTCTCATTATTTTCTCCATTTTCCCTGTAAAAACAACAGCAGTCCAGCTGGCCTAACTCCTGACTTTAACAGAATTAATATGCTTGTTATATACAGCACTTTAGAATTTTGCTGTCTATAAAGTCAAAGAATGGGCAGCTTATTTATTTTTTACTTTATTTAAAAATAACTGATCATTCCAAATGATGATAGGCTAAAATAGCCGGTCATTTGTTCTCCCTGTACGTTTGGTCAAAGTACGCCGTATGAAGCAGCATTTCCCCCTTAAAAATGAACAGCAGGAAAAGCGGATTTATCGTAGCCGCATTTTCATCACAATGGGTATTGTGGCGTTCTTTTTACTTTTACTCGCAGGACATTACGCATATTTGCAGATTGCGCATTATGACGAGTTCAGTACAGCTTCAGATAAAAACCGTATTCGCCTGCAACCGATTGCACCTGCCCGCGGCTATATATATGACCGAAACGGTATTCTTCTGGCTGATAATTATCCGGTATTTTCAGCGACCATGAGCCGTGCAGATATCGAAGATATTGAGGCTACGCTGGCGCGTCTTACTCCAGTTTTAAGTCTGACTCCTGAAGATATTGCCCGTTTTGAAAGCCGAATCAAAGCTTCCAGAAAAACTGAACGTGTGGCAATCAAAATGAATCTGACCGAGACAGATATTGCCAAGTTTAGCGAATTAAAATATCAGTTTCCGGGAGTCAATATTGAAACCCAGATGACTCGTTATTATCCACATGGTGACCTATTTGCCCATGTTATTGGTTATGTGGGCCGGATTAATGATAAAGAACTTAAGAAAATTGATAAAGATCTGTATGCCGGCACCAACCTGATTGGAAAAATTGGTGTTGAAAAGTCCTATGAAGAACTGCTGCATGGTATTCCTGGGAACGAGTCAGTTGAGGCAGATGCACATGGTAATGTGTTACGCAATTTGGGACGTAAAGACCCGGTTCGTGGTAATGACCTTTACCTCTCTATTGATTATGGCCTGCAAGTGGTTGCCACAGAACAGCTGGCTGGCCGTCGTGGCGCCATTGTTGCCCTTGATCCTCGTACTGGTGAAATTCTGGCGCTGGTTTCCAGTCCCAGCTTTAATCCGAATTTATTTGTAACTGGTATCAGCCATACAGACTATAGCGGTCTCCGTGATAATCTGGACCAGCCTTTATATAATCGTGCCGTACAGGGAGCTTATCCTCCAGGTTCAACCATCAAACCCATGTTTGGATTAGGTGGTATTCATTATGGTTATGTCGACTGGAATACTGCTATTTCTGATCCAGGTTACTTTACTTTGCCCGGTGACAGCCACCGTTTCCGTGACCATAAAAAAACTGGTCATGGCATGGTAAATTTGCATAAAGCTCAAAATGTATCATGCGATACTTACTTTTATGTGCTTTCTTACCGTATGGGTATTGAGAAAATGAATGCCTGGATGCGTCAGTTTGGTTTTGGTGAAAAAACTGGCGTAGATCTGCCTAGCGAAAGCGAAGGTCTGTATCCTAATCCTGAATGGAAAATGCGTACCCGTAAAGCAAAATGGCTTAAAGGTGAAACAATTTCAGTCAGTATTGGCCAAGGTGCATTTACTGCCTCTCCCCTACAACTGGCTCTTGCCACAGCTATTACGGCCAATCAGGGCTCCCGGGTAACGCCTCATGTTTTACGTGAGACCCGCGGGACCAAAACTTACCATGTGCATAACGGCACCAATGGAAAAATCCAGTTTAATGGAACACCTGAAGACTGGATCAAGATGCGTGAGGCCATGGTGGATGTAATTCAAACCGGTACAGGTAAAGGAATCCGTAGTGGCCTGTCTTATCACATTGCCGGAAAAACAGGGACAGCACAGGTTAAAAGTATTGCACAAGGCAAGCGTTATAATGAATCCTTGCTTACTGAACGCCAGCTTGATCATGGCTTATTTGTAGGATTTGCACCTGCTGAAAATCCTGAAATTGCCATTGCGGTAGTTTGGCAAAATGGCCGTCATGGTGGTTCCGCTGCACAGCTCGCCCGCCCCATTTTCGATTACTGGCTGGTCAAAAAAGAGAAAAATCCGATCCGCCCAAGTGCACACCAGATCAGCGGTGGCTTGATGACTGCCGGTATTAAACCGGCAGAGCTACCTAGTGGTACTACAGGCCTCCCTTCACCTGAAACAGCATCCGGTACAAACCAGCCTGTTGTTCAATCCAATACGGTCAGCCGCGTACAAAATGTAGAGAGTGATTAAAGATGAAAAACCAGCTCCGCATTATTGGTGGTGAATGGAAACGGCGTCAACTGCCATTTGCCAGTATTGAAGGCTTACGGCCTACCCCAGACCGGGTACGTGAAACGCTGTTTAACTGGCTCATGTGGGAAATCCAGAATGTCCATGTTCTAGATATCTGTGCAGGTTCCGGTGCACTTGCTTTTGAGGCTTTATCACGCGGTGCTGCTTCAGTTGTTATGATTGAACCCAACACTATACAGGCCAGCTTCCTTCAGCAAAACCGTCAGCTGTTAAAAGCTGAAAACAGCCAGCTCAAGATTGCGACTGCACAACAGGTTTTACCTACACTTCAACAAAGCTTTGATGTAGTGTTTTTAGACCCTCCCTATAGCTTGGACTTGTGGCAGGAACTTGCTGAGCTAGCTGATCCACTCATTAAAGATCAGGCTTATATTTATGTAGAAGCAGATCGGGAGTTACAGCGGCTCCAGTTGCCTGTGAACTGGCAACTGCTTAAGCAAACTAGGGCTGGCACAGTAAGAGCCGGTCTTTACCAGAAACAGAGTAAATAACGTAGACCTAGTTCTATTGTTATGGCCGTAGGTTACGGTTTCCCTGTAAACGGCTCCCCCGACCAGACTGGATAAGATTAGGTCGTGGCCGGCCATTTTTAACATCTTCAGTCATCCGGCTGTTTCCAGCCTGTAAATTAAAATGGTACACCGGTGAAGAAGATTTTACAGACTGTTCCGGATAATCATTCATATGCGCCGCAACAGCTCCACTGAATACCGCCATGGTTAACCATAGTAAGAACAGCTGCTTCATCTTACCTCCTGAATTACTTATTAATAAAAAATGAGTATGAAAGGGTTTTATGAAGAATTAGCCAATACAATGTTGCCGAATCTTTCAGTCTCTTTAAGCTCTGCAAACTTTCTTCACTTTTTGTTCATTATTTATTTTTATATTAAATTACAGATATTTAAAATATTATTTCCAACTTCTAATTTAAAAGAAGAATTACAATGGCGTATATCAGCCCATTACAGGCCGAATGCGATTTCAACAGGGTTTAAAATAGCTTTCATTTTTATCTTTTACCCATAAATTGCTATTTTAACTAAAAAGTTACAGGACAAAGTTATATGAATATTCAAGAACAGGTAGTACTGGTGACGGGAGGAGCCCGTGGTTTAGGCATAGCGATCACTCAAGCATTAGTGAGTCAGGGAGCCCGTGTAGTAGTTAACTATATGAGCAGTCATGAAACAGCACGACAGTTACAACAAGATTTTCCAGAACAGATTTTTATTTATCAGGCTGATGTGACCAATTCTTCTCAGGTACAGGCCATGTTTAAAGCTGCTAAACAGCATTTCGGGCAGGCAGTTAACTCGGTCATCAATAATGCCTTGGTTCAATTCCAGTTTAATGGGGATGCGCGTCCCAAAATAGAAGAGCTAAGCTGGCAGACAATACAAAACCAGTTTGAAGGTGCAGTGAAGGCCGCACTAAATACTACGCAAGCTGCATTTACTGATATGAAAGCCGAACATTTTGGTCGTATTATCAATATTGGTACTAATCTGGTTCAGAATCCGGTAGTCCCCTATCATGACTATACTACTGCAAAAGCTGCATTATTAGCCTTTACTCGCACTGCTTCACATGATTTAGGGCCATATGGTATTAATGTAAATATGCTTTCTGGCGGCCTGTTACAAGCTACAGACGCCAGCCGAGCCACACCAGATGAAGTCTTTCAACTTATTGCAGCCTCTACACCACTACGAAGGGTGGTTACACCTCAAGAATTTGCAGATGCCATTTTAATGTTTTTGTCCCCATTTGCACGTGCAGTGACGGGCCAGAATCTGATTGTAGATGGTGGATTAGTTAAAGGATAAGACGACTCTGTTTAATAAATTTAGGAATACTGCTGATTTATTCAACAAGCAGACATAAAATCCAGAAAATTTTACTGCTCTCAACAGCAGTATAAACAGGAAGTCGTTACAATACCGCCCTTTTTATGCTGCATGAAAAAGTAATGAAAATTTTAGCATTATTTTCCAGCCTAATCCTTTTGACTGGCTGTTCATTTGGCTCATCCGCTGAGCTTAAACGAGCAGAGAAGCTGTTCAGCCAGTTTGAATGCAATAATATTGAAAGTACTCAGATTACTCACAGCGATATTAATACTTATCACCAGCAGTCTCTTGGAGCCACTAAAGCCAAAGTAAGAAGCTATATAGAAAATTATAAGGATGGAGAAGCAGAGCTCGATATGCCTCTTGATGAAGTTGTAGCACAACAATATCAACTTTATAAGGCGGCTTGCGAATCGTTAGGGGGAATTAGTCCAGATGAATAAAGTGGGAGAATTTATAATTAAGGTTTTAAGACTTAATATCACGCGCCTATTAAAAAATAACGGATTCTATTATTGTTAAGTTCTCTGCTGCTTATACTTGGCGCTGAAACAACATAATCACTCTTCAACCTAGTAAACTCGTTTTATTATGCTAGAACAAGCCATTAGGACTACCATTAAGATATATTTTATAGAAAACAGACTTGAGTCTGTTTTCTATATTCAGGAAAAAGTAAGCAAAATCAATTTAGATAACGTACATCAACACTGAACTTTTCTGGAAATTTAGGCTCGATATTGGCATAAAACTGCATAATTTCCTGCATATCCTGCTCATAATTTCCAGTCGGGTAAATGATTTTACCGACTCCTGCCCGTTTCTTTTGATAGTCCATATAAGCAAGCGCAATTGGAACACCGGCAGTCATTGCAATATGATAAAAACCAGTTTTCCAGTTTTCTTGCTTGGCTCGTGTGCCTTCTGGTGTTACCAGCATTACCAGATGAGGATGTTCTTTAAACAGGTCAGCCATCAGCTGCACCATACTTGCCCGGGCTTGTCCTTCTTTTTTTGGACTGCGGTCAATTCCAATACCGCCCATAGCACGAACAAACGGTCCTAGAGGAAACTTCATATAACTGTCTTTAATAGTAATACGTACATTAACCCCTAAAACTTTTAAGGCCAGCCGGGCATAAACAGCATCCCAATTACTGGTATGCGGCGCAGCAATCATTACACACTGTTCAAGACCTTGTGGCCATTGATTATCTGTTTCCCACCCCATCAGGCCCAAGCTATATTCTGCAATTTTTCTTAACACTCAAGCTTACCCACTTTCTAAAAGGAGGCAGATTCTAACAATTTATTCTGTATAAAAGAGGGAGATTCAATCTAAATTTGATCAAAATACATGCAATTAATATATATATGTATAAATTTAATTTTTATCTGATCCAAGACTAATATAAGAATAATTTGCGAAATAAAATAGCGTTATTTTAGACCTAACATTGTTTAACACTTAAATACAGATCTCTACTCGTGACACAGACTTAATACTTCTATATTGAATCTATAAAATAGCCATGTTAGAGGTAATTCTTATGACTACACCAAATGCTGCGAATGATAATCCCCATGTTCAGCATACGGACAATACTCATGAAAAATTCTCTGAAAAAGAAGAACAACAGAAAGAACAACAGCAGAAAGAAATTGATAAAGGAATTCCTCAAAAGCAGAAATAACTTTGTACCAAGCTTCTAACTTCTAGTTGACCAGATCATTCCAACATAACCAAATTAGTTAAAGACAGGCCAGTTTTGGCCTGTAACTATTTTAGTAGCATTTTATTTACAGTGTTGTAGTAATTTCTAATGATGACCTATAAGTCGAAATACTTACTCTATTAAACTACTTATATCAATTTATCTATATAAATTATTTATTCACGAACTGCCAAGAGGGAATAATGAAAAAGACTATCTGTATTTTTGCGATCTCATCTATTTTCTTTACGGCCTGTAGTACAAATGAGCAGGCTACTCAACATTCTGAAAAGGATAATGACCGACATGCTACTACTGTAATGACGCCTACTCCATCGACTTCTCGTAAAGCTCAAATGGCGGATAGCGCCCATAATGTTGAAAACTCACTCGACTGGGAAGGTGAATATGAAGGTATATTACCTTGTGCTGACTGCGAAGGCATTAAAACAGAGCTGGAATTGCATGCCGATAAAACCTATGAATTAACAGAAGAATATTTAGGTAAAGGGCCAAATAATAAATTTAAGGTACGTGGGCTGTTCCATTTTGATGCTGCTAACCCTTCTCTAGTTGTACTGGATCAGGCTGGTGATCAGCGTAAATATTTTATTGGTGAAAGCTTTGCTGAATTGCGCGATCGCATTACTGGTGAAAAAATAGATAGCAAGCTGAATTACACCTTGAAGAAAGAATTTTAAAAAAATTTATTTTAGTTCTTTAACGTCGACCAAATAAAAACCCCGCAGAAGCGGGGTTTTTTTGAATCAGCTTAAACCTTAGTGGTTAGCAAACTGGTTCATTGTGTTTTTCGCATCGTCGCCCGCTTTAAGCGCGTTATCACCAGCGAAAATTTCTTTATGATCATCACCGATATCAGAACCCGCCATTGCTTGGTGTTTCACACAAGCGATGCCACCACGGATTTCTTTGCGCTGTACACCAGCAACATAAGCCAACATGCCTTCAGAACCGAAGTAACCTTGAGCCAGCTCATGAGTAGAGAGCGCAGCTGTATGATAAGTCGGCAATGTGATCAAGTGATGGAATACACCTGCTTCACGAGAAGCATCTGCCTGGAAGGTACGGATTTTCGCATCAGCTTCGGCAGCCAGTTCAGAATCGTCATACTCAGCGCTCATCAATTTAGCGCGATCATATGCAGAAACGTCCTTACCTTCAGCAACCCAACGGTCGTAAGCTTGTTGACGGAAGTTTAAAGTCCAGTTGAACGATGGAGAGTTGTTATAAACAAGCTTCGCATTTGGAACAACTTCTTTCACACGGTTAACCATGTGTGCAATTTCTTCAACGTTTGGTGTTGCAGTCTCGATCCACAGCAAGTCAGCACCGTTTTGCAGGCTGGTTACACAGTCAAGTACAACGCGGTCGATTTGAGTACCTTCACGGAACTGGTACAGACCAGATGCCAAACGTTTAGGACGGTGTAATTTACCATCACGTTTAATCAGGATTTCATCTTCTTGAGCTTCAGAGATATCAATTTCAGTTGTATCCAGGTAGCTGATGTATTGAGAAGCGATGTCGCCTGGCTCTTTAACCACTGGGATTTTTTGAGTCAGGTCAGCGCCTTCAGAGTCAGTACGTGCAACGATGATACCGTCTTCAAGACCCATTTCCAGGAATGCATAACGAAGCGCGTGAATTTTCGCAATAAAGTCTTCATGTGGAACTGTTACTTTACCAGCCTGGTGACCACATTGTTTCGCGTCAGAAACCTGGTTTTCGATTTGAAGTGCGCAAGCACCCGCTTCGATCATTTTCTTGGCAAGCAGGTAAGTTGCTTCTTCATTACCAAAACCAGCATCGATGTCAGCAATAATTGGTACAACATGAGTTTCGAAGTTATCAATCTGGCTAGTAATTTCAGCAACTTTTGCAGAATCACCCGCTTCTTTAGCTTTATTTAAAGCACGGAACAGATCATTCAGTTCTTTCGCATCGGCTTGACGCAAGAACGTATAGATTTCTTCGATCAATGCAGGAACAGAAGTTTTTTCATGCATAGACTGGTCAGGAAGTGGACCGAACTCTGAACGAAGTGCAGCAACCATCCAACCAGAAAGGTAGATATAGCGACGTTCAGTTGTACCGAAGTATTTTTTGTTCGCAATCATTTTTTGTTGTGCGATGAAACCGTGCCAGCAACCCAAAGATTGAGTATATTTGCTAGAGTCAGCATCATAAGCAGCCATATCACGACGCATAATAGCAGCTGTATATTTAGCAATATCTAAACCGGTTTTGAAACGGTTTTGTAGTTGCATACGAGCAGCATCTTCTGGGCTGATATCACGCCAAGTGTCGCCAAATTTAGCTTTTAATTCACGTACTGCATCTATCGCTGTTTGATATGTAGTCATGATATTTTCCTGTATTCATTTTAGGAGTTCATCAATCGAGGCACTAAATCATACTCGGTATAATTTGTTTAGATTTAGAACACTTCGTTACGATGAACACAGCTTAGTGGTGATAAAAAAATTAATCCAATATTCTCCATTGATTTTCAATATTTTTTTAGAAAATACCTAGATCAAAGTCGTATTATAATTATGTTTCAATATATTACACCATTGTTTTTATTAAATTATTTTAAATAAGATTTGACTTTTAATGTTTAATATTTAGCCATTTTTTTGTTTGTTAGACTTAAGTTGAGTGCTTTTATAGTTCCAAGTAGGGCTTACAAATTAAGAGAAAAAATTATCATTCAAGGTTTTTTATAAAAATACATTTGTATATAGATTGAACTTTTAAATTTTTACTCCATTTAAAGTTAAATAATTATTCTAATCAATAAAATTGGATTTTTACTGATCAATACCTTTTAAACTTATTCAGATTATTTATCTGAATTTTTCAGTGCTTTTAGCACAAATATATTTAACTGTGGCATAATTCAATATGATTTAACATTTTTATTTTCGGTATTTATTTTATGAATCTTGAGCGGGTAGACCTGAATCTACTAATTTATCTTGATGTCCTTCTTCGCGAAAAAAATGTAACTCGTGCAGCAGAACAACTCGGGGTAACCCAGCCCGCCATGAGTAATATTTTACGTCGTTTACGTAACCTGTTCAATGATCCACTGCTGATCCGTTCATCTGAGGGTATGACCCCGACTGAACGTGCTTTAGAGTTACAGCCGCGTATTCGTGATGCGCTGGCTGATCTTTCCATGATTCTGGAGCCACGTACCGAATTTCGTCCTTATACGTCTAATCGCGTATTTCGCATTATGACTTCAGATTATGCTGAAGCAACCTTGGTACCACGTCTGGTCAAGGCCTTGCGCTCAGAAGCACCTAATGTTGTGCTGGACTTCTTAACACCAAGCGATGTGTCTTACCGTGATATGGAGCAAGGTAAAGTTGACTTGGCCATTAACCGTTTTAATGAGATTCCACAGAGTTTTCATCAGGTACTGGTGTGGCGTGACAGTTATTCTTGTCTGCTGAATAACAAGCATCCCGCCATGAACAATCTGAACCTGAAAAGTTATCTGGATGCCCAGCATATCTGGGTGTCTAAAACAGGTATGGGCGTTGGTTTTGGGGTGAATCCTGAGAAACAGGCCGGACTGGGCTGGATTGATCAAGCTTTAGAACGTATTGGCCAGAAACGCAAGATTTCAGTTTTTACCCGGCATTACCAGATGCCGGCGCTCTTGGCTGCAAATGTTGATCTGATTGCGACATTACCAACACGTATCGCACGTCTACAGGCGAAAAGCCAAAATCTGATTATTAAAGATCCGCCATTTTATATTCCTGAGTTTGAGCTGAAGATGGCATGGTGCCCGCTTTTGCATCATCACCCTGCCCATCGCTGGTTACGTCAGTTAATTTTATATGTAGCCCGTCAGATGATTGAAGATGAAAACCGAGAATTTCTGATGAATAATTCACAATTATCACCTCATTACTAGAGAGTAAATTTCTTTATTTTCTATTTTTCGGTTTATACTCTAAGGCTTAAGGAGAATTCTTATTCCTTAAGCCTTTTTTGTGTTAAAACAATTTCATAATAACGATGAATCACACAGGTGTCTTGTGAGCCTTTTTCAAAATATTGTCATCATTATTCTCCTGATCATTGGTGCAGGTTTTCTCTCATTAACTGAAATTGCACTGGCTGGCGCTCGTCGGGTCAAGCTCAAGATTCTGGCAGAATCCGGAGACGAGCGGGCAACTAAAGTTTTAATGTTACAAGAGCAGTCGGCAGACTTCTTCGCAGCTTCTCAAATTGGTCTAAATGCGGTAGCAATTTTAGGTGGTATTTTAGGTGAGGCTGCTTTCCGCCCTTATTTTGTAAATCTGATTGACCGTTTTTATGAAGGGCCCTGGACAGAAACGATAGGTTTTGCTCTTTCCTTTACGCTGGTAACTTCACTTTTTATTCTGTTCGCAGATCTTATGCCAAAACGTCTGGCCATGATTGCGCCTGAGAAAATTGCTGTTTCGGTGATTAATCCTATACAGATTTTTATCAAGGTCTGTAAACCTTTGGCTTGGTTCATTAATGCAATTGCCAATACTTTGTTTCGGCTATTTAAGGTAAA
The DNA here is from genome assembly GCF_006757745.1 of Acinetobacter radioresistens DSM 6976 = NBRC 102413 = CIP 103788. NCBI lineage: Bacteria > Pseudomonadati > Pseudomonadota > Gammaproteobacteria > Moraxellales > Moraxellaceae > Acinetobacter > Acinetobacter radioresistens. Next base: position 2,223,616 of record NZ_AP019740.1, read on the forward strand.
TACCACCAGGGAAGATAATATTACTTTTGATGATATTTCTGCCGTAATGGATGCAGGTGCACAGGCGGGTGTCCTGCAAAAACAGGAACATCATTTTATTGAAAATGTTTTTGAGCTAGAAGAACGTAACGTACCCTCAAGTATGACCACCCGCGAAAATGTAGTGTACTTTACTTTAAAAGAGTCCGAGGCCAGCATTCGTCAGAAATTGGGAGAGTATCCCTATTCAAAATTTCTGGTTTGTAATGAACATATCGATGAAGTAATTGGCTATGTAGACGCCAAAGATATATTGGTACGAATTTTAAATAACCAGTCCCTGCTTCAACTCAATGAAAATACCATACGTACTGTATTGACCATACCAGATTCGCTAACGCTTTCTGAACTGCTTGACCGTTTTCGTTCAACCAAAGAAAAGTTTGCAGTTGTTATTAATGAATATGCTTTGGTGGTCGGGGTAATTACTTTAAGTGATATTATGATTACTGTTATGGGGGATTGGGTGACGCCACTTGAAGAAGAACAGCAAATCATTAAACGGGATAATAATTCCTGGTTAATTGATGGCAGTACCCCCATCGAAGATTTGAAACATGCCCTCGAAATTGATGAAATGCCGGATGAAGACAACTATGAAACCTTAGCTGGTTTTATGATGTACCAGCTCCGCAAGATTCCACGCCCTGCCGATGTAGTAATTTATACCAACTACAAGTTCGAAGTCGTGGATGTTGACCATTTCAAAATAGACCAGCTTCTAGTGACCCGTATGCTGGAACCAAATGCTACGCCTTCTACAGAGCAGGAATAAGAGAATTTTATAGGAATAAAAATAACAGGAGACTTATCCCCTATATTTCTCTAATTTTTTCTGCCATCTAACGTGTGGCACAAATGATTAGATAAAGAGAAATTATTTAAGCTTTACGGCTTGCTAGCTCATTTTTCTTGAGCTTAGTTGACATCATATAGCTATAAACTTAAGCAGTTGGCAAATTGGCTTAACCGCCTTAAAGCAATTAACTGGAAGTATATGATTTTCAGTTAACTGGCCGATTTAATTATGCAGTTTTTATAAATTATAAATAATTATAAAATCATATTCATAAGGACATTAAAAAAGAGCCAGCTGGCTCTTTTTACATGAAATGATTTATTGCAGATTCAGCAAAGTATCGAGTACTGCCTCATAATGAATCTGGATATCTTCTGATAAGATTTTATAGGCATTGTCAAACTGTACCATTGGCCAGCCTTCTTTCCAGAATGGAAAGATATTATGCAGGTCATGAGTCACCACTGCTTCTTCACGGGTAATTGCCTGAGCTACTTGTGCCAATACCTGAGCAGTTTGTGCCCCATCAATTGCCATATAATCGATTCCGTGTGCTTTAAGAATACGAATACGGTCTTTCTTATAGCGAATTTTTTTGGCCTGGGCCTCATTTAGGTTTAGTGCAAGGGTTACCGCTTCAACAAAATTATTTTCAAAAGCCTGATTCAGTGCAATCAGAGCATTCCGATGACTTTCCTGACGTCCAGCCTTGCCACCGGAACGAATGATTTCTTTTGCCTGTATATCTAAGGCATCATTTTTCATGGCATTTAGAATATCCAGTTTTTCAATATCGCTAAGCTGTTCGGAAGAGTGTTCAGTCATGGAAAGTCCTTGGACAATATACTAAACGCTTATTTTGACATAAAATGACTTCTGAAAATGTGATTTTAGATATGGGACCGTATTTAAATTCATGTTTCTCTCTATTTTAAATTTCATGGTGAGAAAAAACCGCCTAACGGGCGGCTTTTTAATAACAGAAATACAGATTAGAGTATTTCTACTACAACTTTGCCTACATGTTCGCCCGTATCCATTGCTGCATGAGCATCTTGTATCTGATCGAACTTAAAGGTCTGATAAATCATTGGCAAACACTCACCTTTTGCCAATAAAGGCCAGACATGCTGTTTTAGACCTTCAGCAATGGTGTGTTTTTCTGCAGTATTGCGTGCACGCATGGTCGAACCAGTAATAGTCAGACGTTTCATCATAATATGGCCAAGGTTTATTTCTTTGGCTTTACGTCCACCTAAAAAGGCCAGATAAACCAAACGACCATCTTTACGCAGCAGGTTCAAGTTACGTTCAAGATAGGGTGCCCCAACAATATCCAGTATCACGTCTATACCGCTCTTGTCAGTCTTCTCAGTAATGTAGCTTTCAAAGTCTTGGGTTTTATAATTAATCGCATCTGTCAGATGCGCAATTGCTGCAACTTTTTCATCACTGCCGACTGTGGCGAAAGTTTTAATGCCTAGTGCCTTACATAACATTAAAGCTGTAGTACCAATACCACTGGTGCCACCATGAATCAGTACAGTTTCTCCTGCTTTGGCTTTACCCATCTGAAACAGGTTAGCCCAAACCGTAAAAAATGTTTCTGGAATAGCAGCAGCCTGAACTAGGCTGACTCCTTCTGGAACCATCAGGGTCTGGGTTTCAGGTACTACACAATATTCGGCATAGCCACCACCATTGGTGAGTCCACAGACCGGATCACCTACTTTAAATTGAGTTACGTCTTTACCTACTGCTTCGACCACACCAGCCACTTCCAGACCAGGAACCGGAGTGACCCCTGCAGGCATCGGATAAAGTCCCTGACGTTGCAGGATATCTGGCCGGTTAATTCCGAAAGCATGAACCTTGACTAAAACTTCATCAGCTTTTGGTACTGGAATAGCAACACTTTCATAGGCCAGCTTTTCTGGGCCGCCCGGTTCAGTAATAATGACCTGTTGCATGGTGGTTTGCTGTGACATGATCTTTCCCTATCTGTTACTGTTCAAGTTTCTAGCTGCTATTTGAACATATAAATTTGCCACAATGAAGCTTAGCCGGATTTATGCACACATTTAAACAGCAACCGGCAGATTACCGGTTTTCACTCCACTTATTTATATTCCCCGCATAAAACATTAGCTATCAGCATACTTGTGTCTCATCCATATGAAATTAATAAAACTTTAATATGTAAGAATTTTTTAAATAACTGCTGAATCCATCTACTTGTCATTTTAGTGCTCTAGCCTTCTGGCCCGAACTATAACTAAAACTGAGGTTACTCATGAAATTTGCCAAGTTGAGCTTTACTATCTTGCTGGTTCTGGGCCTTGTCGCCTGTAATGATGATCACGACTCAAGTGGAAATAACGGCTCGAATGATACGCCAGTAGTGACTCCTCCAGCTCCAACTCCCACCGACCCAAGTGAAGAAGTACCACAACCCAAAATTTACATTGATGAAACTTTTGACCAGCTGTCCGCACTTCCGGCAGGCTGGATTGCCCCTAAAGCAAATGCGGGAAAAGTTTATATAGAAAATGGCAGCCTATTTATTGATGGCCGGGCTAATGATACCCAGATGACTTCGGTTATCTTGCCTGAAGAATTGCAGAAATTACGCGACTATCGGATCGATATTGAGTTTAGCTACCCCGAAAAAAATAATGCTACCCGCTGGGGCAGTATTATGTATCGTGCAGCTGATGCTTTAAGTGAACCGGCATTTACACCTTATTACCAGTTTGCAATCCGTGCCGAGGCAACTGGAGCAAGTGGTGTAGAACTGGCATTACGACAGCCTACCAATGCATGGAATGTTTTACAAAAAGGGGCCTATAAAGAAAATATTGAAGGTAATAAAACCTATAAAGCCACGGTAGTCGTATCCGGCAACCGGGTACGCCATTATCTGGATAATAATCTGATTCACGATACCACTTTACCTTACAACCTGAACCAGGGCGGAATAGGACTCTCAACTGCGGGTCTCTTGATGCGGGTAGATAGTATCAGGGTTACCCAACAGTTGGATGCCTTGCCTGAATCAAATAAAGTTACGCCTATAGCCGAGCAGAGCTTGCCGGTTTCTATGGCACCCACTTTGATTCAACCCGCCTCAACTCAAGGAGTGATTTCAAATGCTGTAAGCCAAGTCTATTATCAGCTGGACGATCAGTTAAATATTCTTGATGCATCCAATAAAAAAATCACTTCTCTAAAAGATTATTTGAGTGATCCTAAACGTAACACCATCCCCCTGTTCAACATTAAAAACGAGTCAACAATTGAACGTTTAAAGGTATTTTCAGATTCAGTTGATATTGCAGACATTACGTTAAGTTCAGACAACGTCGAGCTACTACGTAAAGCCCGTATCAGCCTGCCCACAGTACGGACTGCACTGGATTATTCAAAACAGCTAAACCTGACCAATAGCGTAAAAGATATTGTCACTATTACTCATAACACCAATACGGCTTTGGCAAAAATTATAATTTTACCTGAGCAGCTTGTGAATGATATCACTGTTAGCCATTTACAACGGTTATTGCTTACACCGTGGGCTTATAGCACCACTACTGATCCGGTAAAGGCTGCCAGGATTCTTACAAGTGGGGTTAATGGAATTATTGCTACCTCTCCTGATGTATTTCAGAACATCATGAAAAGTATGAAGCCAAATACTCTGCTTCGCAAACCGCTTATTACCGGTCACCGTGGTATACCGGCACTTGATGATGAAAATACTCTAGAAGGTGCATTAAAGGCCGTTGAAGTAGGAGCAGATGCAGTTGAAAACGATATCTATCTGACTACTGACGGTCATATTGTCATTATGCATGATGGGTCAGCGAAACGGACAACTGGGGTAGACCGTAATATTGAAGATATGACATTAGCTGAAGTACGTCAGCTTCGTACACTAGGCTATAACCGTACTGTACCTACTTTAGAGGAATTTCTGGACGCTTTAAAAACTCATAAGAATGTGATGCATTTTATTGAAATCAAGAGTTCCAAACCAGAAATTGTACCTGCATTAAAAGCTTTGTTAGATAAACATGATGTTTATGATCAAGTCGTGGTGATCAGTTTTAATGGGCCTCAACTTTTAAAGATGAAAAATATTTTACCGGGTGTGTCTACCGGTTTTCTAACCAACACTCCTACCGCAGAAAGCGATATAGTCAATACACGTCGTATCCTAGATGCAACGCAGCAGTATTCCTCTACCTTCAATCCATCCTATAATGGGTTGTCTACCAATTTAATGAACATGGCCAAACACCGGGGTGTAACATTCTGGCCATGGACTTTCCGTACAAATAAGGCCGATTTCAACCGGATGTATATTGCAGGAACTCATGGTTTAACCACTGATTACGCTCATGATGCATCAGACTTTGTGGTAAAACTCAAAGTCCCTGCTCAGGTTAATGCCAGTATTGGCAAGCCTGTCAGTATTCAGGGTGAAAAGATTACGCAGAAAGGCCAAGTTAGCAATGTTACTCTGAGTCAAATGCTGCTATTACCTACTTCCGGAAAATACAGCCAGAATGCGCAAGGGCAACTGAGTTTCTCTGAGAAAGGGACAGCTTACGTTATGCCGAGCTATACCTATAATATTGACACAACCAGTCAATATACAATTTATGCGCCACCTGTACAGGTAAATGTTCAATAATCTTTTTTTTAAATTAAAAACCAGACTGGTTCGCCGGTTTGGTTTTTCTGATGTATAAGTAGAAGTAATCAAATTAAAAATCTATCGATTAAAATAAAAGTTTTCAACACGGAAATTTAATATTTTTATAAGTATGGTGTTAATAAAGAAACCCGCCATTAAGACGGGTTTTGTTTAGAATAATCCAGTCCTATAGACGAACTAATTCGACAATTTTATCAGCCAGCTCTTCAACCGTATCTAAATTAAGCTCAACATCAGCACCTTCTGTAACATCTGTAATCACTACAATACCTGTTTCACGTAACAGGGTTACCTGCTCTGCCGTTAAGCCAGCCTTAGCAAGTGCAACTATGCCTTGCTGCATGAGTAAACTTTCCAGCCCTTGCGCGTGTTCAAGTACTTGTGTATTTACACTCACAACCGCAGGTTTTTGACCTAAACGTGCAGCACGGTCTTCTGGAGTAACTGGCTTGGCATTAGCCTTCCACTCAACGGCAGATTCAACCATACCTGCGCCAACTGTCACATTGCTCAGACGGTCAATAAAAATAAATGCACCGGTATAGCGGCTGTCCTGGTAACGGTCAAAGACTACAGGTGCATCAAATTCCACTGTTACATTGGCAATTGCATTAAGTTCAAGCTGTTCTACCTGAGTTTGCTCAAGCGTATTCACATTGACGCGGTAATTAATCTCGGTGACTTTGGCGGGAACAGTTTGTGTGCCTAGCTTAATATTATAAAGCTTGCCTTTTACAAGAGGCTGATCAGTCATCCATACGACGGTAGCACGTACAGAACGTGAGATTTCTGGCTGGTCACCTGCTTTAACAATCAGGTTACCGCGAGAAATATCAATCTCATCATTCAAGGTTAAAGTGACTGCCTGCCCTGCAACTGCCTGCTCAAGATTACCATCATAGGTCACGATTTCTTTGACTGTTGATCGTTTACCTGATGGTAAGGCAATGATTTCATCACCCACATTTACCGCGCCTAATGCAATCGTACCAGCAAATCCACGAAAATCCAGATTTGGACGGTTTACGTACTGCACTGGAAAACGGAATTCCTGCTTAGCAGAATTACGGTTGATCTCTACATTTTCCAGCGTCGCCATCAGGGTCTGGCCCTTATACCATGGGGTATTGGCTGATGGGTTGACTACATTGTCACCATTTAATGCTGAAATCGGCGTAAAGATAATATTAGCCGGTTTACGGTCGCCCAGCTGATTAACAAAATCATTGTACTCAGCCTGGATCTCGTTAAAACGGGCTTCAGAAAAGTCCACCAGGTCCATCTTGTTAATGGCAACAATAATATTTTTAATACCTAACAGGCTGGCGATATAGCTGTGACGGCGGGTTTGGGTCTGTACCCCATAACGTGCATCAATCAGAATAATGGCAAGGTCACAGGTCGAGGCACCGGTTGCCATATTCCGAGTATACTGCTCATGTCCCGGTGTATCGGCAATAATGAATTTGCGCTTTTCTGTTGAGAAATAACGGTAAGCGACATCAATCGTAATGCCCTGCTCGCGTTCTGCTTGTAAACCGTCAACCAGAAGAGCCAGATCCGGTGCATCCCCTGTAGTGCCGACTTTTTTACTGTCGCGGGTTACTGCCTGTAACTGATCTTCATAGATCAGCTTTGAATCAAATAATAAGCGGCCAATTAAGGTACTTTTACCATCGTCAACATTACCACACGTCAAAAAGCGTAGAAGGTCTTTTTGCTCGTGCTGTTTAAGGTAAGCCAGAATATCCTGGCTAATCAGTTCAGACTGATGAGACATACATCACGCTCCACAAATTTTTAGAAATAACCTTCTTGCTTTTTCTTTTCCATCGACCCTGCTTCATCATGGTCAATCATGCGACCCTGACGTTCGGAGCTGGTGGTTAAAAGCATTTCCTGAATAATATCCGGCAAGGTTGCTGCTGTAGATTCCACAGCCCCTGTAAGCGGATAACAGCCTAATGTACGGAAACGTACAGATTTCATTTGTGGAACTTCGCCCTCTTTCAGGCGCATACGCTCATCATCTACCATAATCAGTGTACCATCACGTTCTACCACTGGACGTACAGCAGAGAAATACAAAGGTACAAGTTCTATATTTTCAAGGAAAATATATTGCCAGATATCAAGCTCGGTCCAGTTTGATAAAGGAAAGACACGAATACTTTCACCTTTATTTACTTTACCGTTATAAATATTCCAGAGTTCTGGTCGCTGGTTTTTTGGGTCCCAACGGTGTTTAGAATCGCGGAATGAATAGACGCGTTCTTTAGCACGTGATTTTTCTTCATCACGACGTGCACCGCCAAAAGCTGCATCAAACTGGTATTTGTCCAAAGCTTGCTTTAAACCTTGGGTCTTCATGATATCAGTATATTTTGAACTGCCTTGGTCAAACGGATTGATTCCGGCATCGCGGCCTTCTTTATTCTGATGAACAATCAGATCCAGACCCAGTTTCTTCGCCATCTCATCACGGAACTTGATCATGGCACGGAATTTCCAGCCGGTATCTACATGCAGTAACGGAAAAGGAAGCTTAGCTGGATAAAATGCTTTCATAGCCAGATGAAGCATTACCGCAGAATCTTTACCAATAGAATACAACATCACCGGATTTTCAAATTCGGCAGCAACTTCACGAATAATGTGAATGCTTTCAGCTTCAAGCTGTTTTAGATGTGTAAGTCTTTCCTCAGTTGGAGGAACGATTGCCATAACAACTCCGGATGTCTATCTTGATTAAAACTTGGATCGATGCTTATTACGCATCTGACGAACTATATTCATTATAGTGATTTGCCAGTCTGGGCTATTGCTTCTTTTGTGATATGTATATTCTTGGTTTTCATATAAGAAGTTATAAATTGTGCATTAAATAAAACCTATACAATGAACTAACTGGGTTCATCAGTTATTTAGAATAGCGAACAATAAAAAAGCCTGCATTTAGCAGGCTTTTCTTTTAGACACAACTAGCGAAATGCTGCCCAAGCACGATCCAACGGAAACTCGATTCCGACTGATACACCGGCATCATTACCATTCGCATCTGAATCACTTAGCCAGCCATTCAGTTTTAAAGGAATATCAGGCTGCATATAATGGGTCCAGGTTAAATCGACTGCCTTAATTTCATCATCCTGTGCAAAAGCTAAATTATTTTTCGCACCTCGTTCAGATTGATTAACTTTTGCAACCAGGGCGCGTCCACTTAAACGGTTCATAATATCAAAGCGAATATCTCCACCAATAGAGACCATTTGAGCATCGCCTCCCAATGCGTGTCCTAAAGGATAGCCATGCTGATAGTAACCGTCAGTATAAGTACTATGAGTATAAGAAACACCTCGAACCTCGCCGTTGGTTCGAGTATCTGCCCACTCGGCATAAAGTTGAAATGGCAGGTTTTTATAGACGGATGAGTAGTCTACACCAGCTAAATACATTTTCTTTGATGGCAAGCCTCCAGCTTCATCCTCACCCACATACTGACCGTAAATACCTACCGGTGTATTTAAAAGTGGTATAAGATTCAGACGTACATCAAATCCTGCAAGCTGGTTAGAAGGATCAGGCTCACCTGTTCCCCCATTATCTTTATTACCAACGAAAGCATCCCAAAGCGAACTTAAACTTTCTGGACGGCCCTCTCCTCCCCACTGGATCATTCGGGATGCCCCCAATTCGAGATAAGGTAAAGGCTGAGCTGTCAGACGCAGTCCAATCAGTTTCGCATCTGGTACTGCAGAGTAATCATCAAGTTGACCTGCGAACGCCTGATACTGCCAAGGCCCAATCCATGAAAGTAATGGTGTTTCAAAAGAATCTTGTACTGCACGCTGAGCAGTAACACCAATAACAGGACGACTAGCATCACCACGAATCAGACTGCCATCATGTCCTGGTCCCCACCAGCTTGGGATCTGACCGGCAATTACCCACTGATTCCAGAGTTTACCAGCAATATAGGAACCTTCGACATTAATATCCTGTCCATTGTCAATTTGCGGATCTTTCTCTGCATTCACCCGGACTTTCGCATCCCAGTTTTCTCCTCCTGCATTGAATTCAAGCGCGGCCTGATACTGGGCTTTCTGTTTGTCGCCGAAAGCTTGTGGTAGAACCTTCTGGTCAGTTTCAGCAAATAGCCCGGCTTTTAGCATATTATTGTCAGCTTTTAGAGTATTGAGTACAGAATCAATTACTTTTTGCTGAGTAGTATTTTTGATATTAGCTTGTGCAAGAGCGCGTTGAATTTCATCTCCACTCAGCGGCCAAGTTGAAGTACTGATCTGAATTACACCTTGTTGGTTTAACCAGTTCAGATCAGTACGCAAATCTTGGTTATTGAGGACCAGACCTTGTGCCCAGACAGGAGAAGACAGGACCGATAAAAGGGAAAGGCCCAAAACTTTTTTTAAAAACATTGTAGTGTCATGCTCAGGTGTAATTATTGTTACCAACCTTAAAGATTTCGTTTAGGTTTTTCAACATTGTAAATTCGGCTATTTACATATCTATAACTAAATCTTGGAATATAAAAAAGCCTGCATTCAGCAGGCTTCTCTTTATTTTAGTAATCAGACATCTTTACGACGCATGTGTGGGAATAAAATTACATCACGAATACTTGGCGCATCTGCAAAAATCATTACCAGACGGTCAATACCAATTCCCTCTCCGGCGGTTGGTGGCAGGCCATATTCTAAAGCTTCAATGAACTCTGCATCATAGTGCATTGCTTCATCATCACCTGCATCTTTCTCTTCAACCTGAGCCTGAAAACGCTCTGCCTGATCAATCGGGTCATTCAGCTCTGAAAAGCCATTGGCAAGTTCACGACCACCGATAAAAAATTCGAAACGGTCTGTAATATGGGGGTTATCATTATTACGGCGTGCCAATGGAGAGGTTTCTGCCGGGTACTCAGTAATAAAAGTCGGCTGGCGCAGTTTGGTTTCTACTGTTTCTTCAAAAACGATTGTTTGCAGCTTACCTAAACCAAAACCAGCTTTCACCTGTTCTTTAAGTTCTTCCCGAACAAATTTTGCCAAGAATTCCCGGTCATTAACATTTTCTGGTGTAAATTCCGGATTATGCTCAAGAATGGCATCAAACATCGAGATTTTCTTGTATGGCCCTTTGAAGTTAAAAACTTCTCCCTGATAAGGCACATCGGTTGTTCCCAGAATATCGAGCGCCAGTTTTTCTAGCATATTCTCGGTCAGTTGCATCAGGTCTTTATAATCTGCATAAGCCTGATAAAACTCGATCATAGTAAATTCCGGATTATGTCGGGTCGATACCCCTTCATTACGAAAGTTACGGTTAATCTCAAATACTCGTTCAAAGCCGCCCACAACCAAACGTTTTAGGTAAAGCTCAGGCGCAATACGCAGAAAGAGTGGCATATCCAGCGCATTATGGTGAGTTTCAAACGGACGTGCTGAAGCACCACCAGGAATGACATGCATCATCGGCGTCTCAACTTCCATGAAACGTTCACTGTTCAGGTAACTACGGATGCCTGCAACAACTTTGGCACGAATTTCAAATGTTTTACGGGTTTCTTCGTTAACAATTAAATCCAGATAACGTTTACGATACTTAACTTCAGTATCGTTTAAACCATGAAACTTATCAGGCAATGGACGGAGCGATTTGGTGAGTAATTCAAAATGTTCGATATGAACATAAAGATCTCCTTTACCTGAACGCCCAATGTAACCTTGTACAGCAATAATATCACCAAGGTCCAAGCCCTTAATGCTTGCAAGAGTCTGTTCATCTAATTCTTTACGTGCAACATAAAGCTGAATACGGCCAGTCATATCCTGAATGACAATGAAGGAGCCACGATTCAGCATCACGCGCCCTGCTACAGACACATAAACTTTTTCACCAGCTTCAATTTCTTCTTTGGTTTTGCCAGCAAAAAGATTCTGTAGATCCTGCGCATAATGTTCACGTTTAAATGTATTTGGCCAAGGACTCTTACCAGTCTCTTCGGCCTGCTCTTTGATCTGTTTTAGTTTGGCATGACGCTGTGCAATTAAATCGTTTTCGGAAATAGTGTGTTCAGAAGTCGATTGAGCGTTATGTTGCGTCATCTCTGCCTCGATTCAAGTATAAAAAGAAGTCACATAGCATAGCAGATTGGTTACATTTTTCGTATGCCTTGCATCACGCTAAAGCAAAATAATTTCATCAATGCATTTTACTTAGACTTTGATCTAATCTAGACCAATAGCTAACAGCCAAGCGACAGGCGCAAAATTAAACTACCTACCGGAAGGGACAAGAAAAGATAACGGATATCTTGGATATTTCTGGATAGCGATTTGAAGTAAATTAAATGAATAAGTGCACATTAAAGATATTATTTATGCATGGGCTGGATTCCTCACGGGAATCTACCAAGTTCCATGCACTTCAGTCAGAAAATAAATGCTGTATTACAGTGGACTATCGTAATCTGAATTATCAGACAGTTGCTCACTTTTATCAGGAAATAATCCAGAAAATTCAGCCTGATGTGCTGGTAGGACATAGCCTGGGTGCGTACTGGGCATTAAAGATGTCGGCCTTATTCAAGCTACCGGCACTGGTTGCCAATCCCAGTTTGAAACCACAATTCCGGACAGATTATCCATCTATTAATGAGACAGATCTGGATTCTGATGCACCCAAAATTGCATATCTTGAACTGGGTGATGAAGAGCTGAATATGCTGGAAGCACAAGAATATCTGGAACAGTTTATGCTAGTTGAAGCAGTAGAAGGCGGTTGTCACCGCCTGTCTAATCCGGATAATTTAAATCAGCTGTTGCATCATCTGGAGAACCATTTTTTGCAACCTATCTGAATTATCCGGCTTTATAAGAATAAATTTTAGGCGACTTGTGCTTCAGGCTGGGTACGTTCATCCAGAACAGACCAGATATTAACCCCTAAATCACTATGTAAATCTGGCAGGTCAAGTAAAATACTTGCTCCAAGAATATGATGCTGACATTTTTCAGCAAGCTGTTTTACAGCTTTTAAAGTACCGCCTGTAGCCAGCACGTCATCAACAATAATAACTTTCTGTGGTGCAATACCATCAGCCATTTCCAGACGGTCTACGCCATACTCAAGACTATAACCAACACCCACTACTGGAGGCGGCAATTTGCCAGCTTTACGCACCAGTAATAAACCTTTATTTAAACGCTGGGCTAAAAGACTGGCCAAAACAAAACCACGTGCTTCTACCGCCAGGAAACTGTCGACTTCATTTAGCGCTTCAGCCGGAATGCTAGCAATTAAAGCATCTGTTAAAGCGGCAATATTCTGCATGAATAAAGGTGTCAGGTCGTAAAAACATATACCGGGCTTAGGGAAATCTTGTACCGTGCGGATATGAGTCCACAATGTTGTATGCAAACTGGTCATGGGAGAGGATCTGAAAAAACGAAAAAGAATGCATGAATTTTATGCTTTTATTCAGGTTATAGCCAGTTATCTAATGCAGAGTATTCAGTAATCAAAAAAATAAAAAATATAAGTGTCTGAATTTAATTAATTTTAATTAAAGGTATTTCTAAATAAAATTTTACCTATCTTTAAAATAAATGAATCATCGCTGCCCAGCTAGTAGACTATGGTCTTATTATCTAGGCTTCTCCTTTTTTAGTCTCATGTCTGTTATCAGATATTTTATTAAAAATAATGACTGATCCTATATTTGATATTTGATATTTGATATTTGATATTTGATATTTGATAATTTTAAAACAATTAATATTTTTATATCCTTACAGATTCAGTCATTTAGGAATAAATAGTACAAAATATTGCCTGTTTGCCCCTCCTTTTGACCTACTCTGCCATTACCTCAGTTTTCAAACTGGTTAAACTCCGGTATTTGCTTTACTTTGACTGCTGAACAGCGTAAAAATTTATGGCAAGATGAACATTCCTGAATGTTTATAATTTTAAAGATTTAACAATAGCTGCTTGTTTTTCCTGCCAGGTCTTTTGGCCCAGCAGTTTTGGAGATACAGATGAAGAAGTACCAATGCATCGTTTGTGGTTGGATTTATGACGAAGCTCAAGGTTGGCCACAAGATGGCATCGCACCGGGAACAAAATGGGAAGATATTCCGGATGACTGGACCTGCCCGGATTGTGGGGTATCTAAAGCAGATTTCGAGATGATCGAAGTTTAAATAATACTAAGACCATGCCCGACATGGTCTTTTTTACATCGAGCATAATTTATTGAACATGGAGAAAAATATGGACCCTATCGTCATTATCGGCTCAGGGATGGCAGGCTATACCCTTGCACGGGAGTTCCGTAAATTAAATACTGAACAGGAACTTGTGATGATTTGTGCCGATGATGCAGTAAATTATGCTAAACCGACTCTTTCAAACGCCTTGGCAGGTAATAAATCACCTGAACAGATTCCATTGGGTGATGCACAGAAAATGGCGGCCCAGCTCAATATGCAGATTGAGACCTTTACTTGGGTAAAAGAAATTCATCCTGAGCAGCATGAACTGCTCATTGAAAAAGATCAGCAGTCCCGAAAGCAGAAATATTCCAAGCTGATTCTGGCCGTTGGGGCTAATCCGGTTCGCCTGAATATTGCCGGGAACGCCAGTGAAGATATTCATGTCGTAAATTCATTAATCGACTACCGTACATTCCGTGAAAATCTGTCATCGCGTAAAGATAAGCGTGTTGTGATTTTAGGTGCGGGTCTAATTGGCTGTGAATTTGCCAATGACTTGCAGCATACCGGACACGGCGTTACTGTGATTGATCTGTCCTCACAACCGCTTGGCCGTTTATTACCTCAGCATGTGGCCAGTTCATTCCAGCATAAACTGGAACAGGCCGGTATCAAGTTTGTGTTTAATACTACTGTAGAGCAGGTTAATAAAATTGAAAATGATGACTATGTTGTGAGTCTTGCAAATGGAAAAGTATTGGAGGCTGATATCGTGCTTTCTGCAATTGGCTTGCAGCCAAACCTTGAACTGGCGAAAGCAGCCCAGATTCAGACCAGTCGCGGTATAGTTACAAATGGCCTGCTGGAAACCAGTCAGCCTGATATTTATGCCGTAGGTGACTGTGCCGAGGTAAATGGAACCCTGCTCCCTTATGTCATGCCGATTATGCAACAGGCACGGGCTCTGGCTAAAACCTTAAATGGTGAGCATACTCACGTCCATTATCCGGCTATGCCCGTTGCAGTAAAAACTCCGGCTGCCCCTCTTACTGTTCTTCCTGCCCCTTTAGATATTGAAGTCTCCTGGGAAAATGAAGAGCTTGAAGATGGTCTGATTGCCAAAGCTGTAGATGCTTCAGGAACATTACGCGGTTTTGTTTTACTTGGTCCAACAGCAGGCAAGCAGCGCCTGAACCTGGCAAAACAGGTCCCTGACTTGATTCCGCCTCAAGTTTAGCGCATAAATAAGCAGAGTGATTTTCAGTCAATACCGCTGTTTCGGGAGATAAGTGGTTTTATGAATAGTAATTTTCAACTTAAAGCTTCACCTTATTCTTCTTTTATGCATGAAACTCGGGTCGATTTAGGCAACGGAATCGAACTTCATGTAGAGATTGGCGGTAAACCTGAACATCCAACTATTTTGTTAATTATGGGACTAGGTGCGCAGCTTTTATATTGGCCGGATTTCTTTTGTAAATCATTAATTGACCAGGGTTATCGGGTAATTCGTTTTGACAATCGTGATATTGGACTTTCATCAAAGATACGTCATAAAGGACCACGTTTAAATACTTTTAAGCTGATGGGACGTTTTGCGCTTGGTCTACAGAATCAGGGAGCACCTTATACCCTCTATGACATGGCTGATGATGTAGCTTTACTGCTTGAAAGAATGGGGCTGGAAAAAACCTATGTTATCGGTGCTTCAATGGGTGGTATGATTGCGCAGATTCTTGCAGCACGCTATCCGGATAAGGTCGAAAAGTTAGGCTTGATGTTTACCAGCAATAATCAGCCTTTGCTTCCCCCTCCTTTTCCAAAACAGCTGTTTAGCCTGATTGGCAAGCCTGAAAGCAATGATGAAGAAGGAATTATTAGTCATAGTTTGAAGTTATTTGAGATTATAGGATCTCCCGGCTATATTAATCAGGTTGAAGCCATACAGAGTGCACGTAAACTATATCAACGGAGTTATTATCCAGCGGGTGTACTTCAACAGTTTTTAGCAATATTATGTACAGGTTCATTGCTAAAGCTGGATAAACAGATCCATCAGCCCACATTAGTGATCCATGGATCACGTGATCGTTTACTTCCACCGAGCCACGGCAAAGCTGTTGCGAAAGCAATCCCAGGCGCTAAGTTTGAATTGATTCATGGAATGGGGCATGATATTCCGCCGCATTTTATTCCTAAACTTAGCAGTTTATTTGCTCATCATTTTAATCATACACATTAGGACACTATGGCTGCATTACCCTCTTTAAGACAGCTGTCATATCTTGTAACACTGTCTGAAACGTTGCATTTCACTGAAGCAGCGCGCCGTTCATTCGTAACTCAGTCCACTTTATCGGGCGGAATTATGGAGCTGGAACGTTTGCTTGGTGGGGTTCTGGTAGAACGTGACCGCCAGAATGTACGTTTAACTCCCCTGGGTGAACAGGTGGTCGCACGAGCGCGTGTATTGCTGGCCGATGCTCAGGATTTAATGCGTTTAAGCCGTGAAATGAGCGAGCCGTTGACTGGTGACCTGCATCTGGGCATTATCCCAACCATGGCACCTTTTCTATTGTCACAGCTACTTGAAGAAGTGCATAAACAGTTACCCAAGATTCAGCTACATCTGCATGAAGCTCAAAGCGAGAAAATTGTAGAAAAGCTTGAACATGGTAATTTGGATATGGTTGCTCTGGCTCTACCCTTTGATACACGTAATTTGAAAGTGGCTGAAATCGCAAAAGAAGATCTGTATCTGGTTTATCATAAGGCTGACCAGAAAGCAGCCAATGCAAACAGTCTGCAAGATCTGGATCTGTCGCGACTGATGCTGCTTGAAGAAGGCCACTGCTTACGTGACCATGCTTTGAGCGCCTGCCCGATTGGTGAGCGTAAAAATGATAGTCGCCTGAAAGCCAGCTCATTACCTACATTGGTAGAAATGGTATCTTCTAATTTGGGCTTTACTTTGCTTCCTGAAATTGCCATTCATAATAATATGATTAAGTGCAATGAAGAGCTGATGGTGAAATCGATTGAGGCGGCGCCAAACCGTACGCTTGCACTGGTTACCCGTAAAAGTACGCCATTACAGAGCGAGTTCGACGTCCTGTTACAGATTTTTCAGAAAATCAGCAGTGAGTTACAAGCTCAGGCTCATGTCTGATTATTTTATTTAGTGTAAAAAGGAGCCTTAAGGCTCCTTTTTATCATGATTGAAAAATCTCCAGTAGCGTCTGCTGGGCATTGTAAGGTACCTCACCTTCAGCCAGCTGGGCACGATGCCACTGCCCGTTGCCCTGTAATATCCATGCCTGCTGGTTATCTTTAAGATAGGTTGCCAGCCCCTGTTCATAGATACGTTTTTTCAATGCCGGATCTTCGATAGGGAAACAGGCTTCTACCCGATTAAACAAATTACGGTCCATCCAGTCGGCACTGGAACAGTAAATACGCGGATTGCCATTGTTTGAGAAATAATAAACCCGTGTATGCTCCAGAAAACGCCCTACAATAGAACGGACCTGAATATTCTCCGAAAGGCCTGGCAACCCCGGACGCAGGCAGCAGATAGAGCGAATAATCAGGTCAATCTTGACCCCAGCCTGTGAAGCCTCATACAGTTTGTTAATCAGCTGCATTTCAGTTAAAGCATTGACCTTTACGATAATACGGGCTTTTTTCCCAGCTTTGGCATTGGCAATTTCTTCTTCAATATAGTGAATCAACTGCTGATGAAGTGTAAATGGGGCATGCAGCAGCTTTTTCAGCTTGGCCATTTTACCCATTCCAGTTAATTCCTGGAAAATACGGTGTACATCTTCACAAAGCTCTTTGTCAGTGGTCATCAGGCCATAGTCAGTATAAATCCGTGCATTGGCTGCATGGTAGTTACCTGTACCCAAATGCACATAACGTACCAGCTTGTTGTTTTCACGGCGAATAACCAGAATCATTTTGGCATGAGTTTTATAGCCTACAATGCCGTATACCACTACCGCACCTGCCTCCTGCAGGACATTGGCTACCTCAATATTGGATTCTTCATCAAAACGGGCACGCAGCTCGATCACTGCGGTTACTTCTTTGCCATTACGTGCAGCTTCTGCCAGAACCTGTACAATTTCAGAATCCGGTCCAGAACGGTATAGAGTCTGCTTGATGGCCAATACCTGCGGATCTCGCGCTGCTTCACGCAGCAGATTAATTACCGGTGCAAAAGATTCAAATGGATGGTGCAGTAAAATGTCCTGTTTCTGCATGGCAGAGAAAATATTTTCTGATTTTTTTAGGACTTTAGGAATTATCGGGGTATGCGAGTTATAGCGTAGATGAGGACGTTTAAAGTTTGACAGCAGCCGGGCCAGATTGACCGGACCATCCACTTTATATAACTGCTCCTCATCCAGATCAAACTCATTTAGCAGGTACTCATAAATATGTTGTGGACAGTTTTCAGTTACCTCCAGACGTACTGCACGGCCAAACCGTCGCGAGCTTAATTCGCCTTTAAGAGCTTTAGCCAGATCTTCCACATCCTCATTGAGTGCCAGATCGGCATTTCGGGTCACACGGAACTGGTAACAGCCGGTAGCTGTCATACCGGGGAACAGGTCTGAAACGTGTTCGTGAATAATCGCAGACAGCATGACATGATGCTCTTTACCACCAGTCAGTTCATCGGGTAAGCGAACTACACGCGGTAATGAACGGGGGGCAGGAACAACAGCCAGATCAATCTGCCGGCCAAACGCATCTTTACCTTCCAAGGTGACAATAAAATTTAAGCTTTTATTTACCAGTCTTGGGAATGGATGCGCTGGATCTAAACTGATAGGTGTAAGTACTGGAGCAACCTGCTCCTGAAAATACTTTTTGACCCAGGCGGATTGGGCAGGTGTTAAATCACCACGGCGCAGAAAACAGATATCTTCTTCACGCAGCTTGGGTAAAATTTCCTGATTTAATATCCGGTATTGGCGGGCAATGGCCTCATGTGCAGTTTTGGAAATGCTTTCCAGGACCTGTTTGGGAGTTAAACCGTCAGGACTGCGGCTTTCATTTCCCAAGTACAGCTGCTCCATAACTCCAGCAACACGGATTTCAAAAAACTCATCCATATTACGGGAAAAAATCAGCAGAAAATTCATACGCTCCAGCAAGGGATGTATCGGGTCAACAGCCTGTTCCAGTACCCGCAGGTGAAAGTCCAGAATGGACAGTTCACGGTTAATGTAGCGGTCATTATATGTATATTCTGAAGGACTGGCTGGAACTATACTATTCATGCTGCAACCTATACGAATGAGAACTGATATATTTCATTCAAGTATGCGTTAAAATTTTGACAATTTCATAAAAAAAAGCCCAAAAAATGGGCTTATCTTTAAAAAATTATTAAGGAATATGGCTATAACGCATATATTTACTGATCATACGCTTGCGGTACTGTAATTTCCGGTCATTCCGGTTTTCATCATAGTATTTCGGATTTGGTAAAAGTGCAGCCAGAAAAGCGGCCTGTTCACGGCTTAGACTATGCGAGCTTTTACCAAAGTAATGCTGGGTCGCAGCTTCTACCCCATAGATATTTTCCCCGAACTCAACCGAATTCATATAAACTTCTAAAATACGCTGTTTGGTCCACATACGCTCCATCATCCAGGTCGCGATAGCCTCCTGACCTTTGCGTAAAAAAGAGCGTTTATTGTATAAAAACAGATTTTTAGCGAGCTGCTGGGAGATAGTCGAACCACCGGCCACCACTTGTCCCTTTTCTCCGTTACGTTCAATAGCGTGCTGGATGCCATCCCAGTCAAATCCATGATGCTGAAGGAATTTGCCATCTTCTGCAGCGACAATTGCATGTTTAAAGTAATCGCTGATCTGGTCATAGTCACGCCACTCATGCTGGATAGGCTGACTTCGATCTGCCCAGTAATCTAGTCGCATAAACATGGTGGTTTCAACCGGATGGGTACGCCACCACACCAGACTGCTAAAAATCCAGAGTTGTACTAAAAGAAACAGACTGACAAGAATTAACAAAGTGCGAACAATAATAGCTTTCATGTCAGAGAGTTACTCCTGTATTCATTTTTTTTCGTGTTAAGCTGTCTTCGACCATATCGTATCTGTTTTTAAAAAAGCATGTCGAACTATTCACCTTTTCCGGTTCAATCCAATACGCAGCTTTGGTGGTGTACAGCGCTTCTGATTGCAATCAATGTCGGGTTGTTCGCCTGGCAGATTTTCGCTGGTGTTGATATTACCCAGCCTGAGATCATTGATGCAATCCGCTGGGGTGCTGATTATGCACCTTTAACCTATTTAGAGGAACCTCAACGGCTATTCACCAGCATGTTTTTTCATTTTGGTCTGATCCATCTTATGTTAAACATGTGGGCCCTCTATATCTTTGGCAGTGTGGCTGAACAGCTGTTTGGACGGTCCTATTTTATAGGTTTATATGTACTGGCCGGTCTTATGGGAAGTCTGCTCAGCGGCTATATTGATGTTCAAAATACATATAGCCTGCTGAATCAGTTTGAACCCGAGCTATTGCCACGTGTAGGTGCAGGCGCATCGGGCGCAGTCATGGGTCTGGGGGCAGCCTTGGCTATACTATCTTTATTACCAGTACTGCCCCGACAGCAGTTTATTCTGGACCGAAAATCCTTATTACTGGTTATGGGGCTTAATCTGGGCATGGGTTTTATGATTAGTGGCATTAATAACGCAGCCCATATCGGCGGCATGTTGATGGGTATACTGTTAGCACTGCTCTGGTATCTCAGCCAGCGTTTACGTGTCAGCGTTATAGGGGGAATGGCTGGCCTATTGATAGGTGCAGCATGCTGTCTGGCCTTGTATCAGTATAATCTGGAGCAGATACAGCAGATTCAGCCCCTCTGGCAGGAAATTTTAAGCCAGATGAAAAACCAGCTTGGCTTTTAAACCAGGCTGGCATTTATCTAAAAACTTTTACTGATTAATCGAGCGCAGACTCTCTAATGGTGGAATATCACAGAGATAACTCAAGCGATATCGGCCAATCATGGCACATACGACTGTCATGACAAGTGGTAGAAACAGCCAGATTTCAGCATGTAACTGTATCGGCAACTCCATACGGTAACTGGCAATTGCACTGATCACCTCTGCAAACAGACAAGCGACCGCTCCGGAAATAAAACCGATTAATCCAATTTCCAGACTCAGCATCTGTTTTAATTTATGTTTTGAACTGCCAAAAGAACGTAATAGTGCAACTTCCTGCTTACGTTCGTCCAGCAGCAGGTTTAGACATGCCAGCAGTACCAGAAAACCGGAGATACTTACCAGTACTGCCAGTACAGTAATAATCTGTACCAGAACATTTACCAGCTGTTTAACCTGTTCCAGAATCATACTGACATCAATAAAAACCGTATTCGGAAATTGTTGAATCAGATTAACCAGTTTAGGCCTGTCTTCTTCAGGTACATAAAAACTGCCCAGATAACTGCCCGCATTTTCATCTATTGTATCTGGTGAAAAAATAAAGAAGAAATTAGGACTGAAACTTTCCCACTCAACGGTTCTCAGATTAATGACCCGGGCGTTTAACAGGCCTTCTGGCAAACTAAAACCCAGCTCGTCCCCGACCCTGATTCCTAACTCTTCTGCTGTTTTTGCTTCAACTGAAACCTGTCCAATCCGGCTAAATGAAGCAGCTCCCTCAATAATCCGGTTATCTGCCGGATATTGTTTTGTCTGGGTAAGATTAAGCTCACGTTGCAAGGAGTTACTTTTCTGAATAAGTTCACTTGAGAAAGGCTGACCATTTTTCTCAGTCAAACGTCCCCGGATATTTGGATAAAGTGCTGTTCCAGCCCAACCATTTTGTCGAACCTGTTGCTGAAATGGTTCAAGGTCAAAAGGAGGCAAGCCATAAACGAACTGGTTCGGTGTATCTACAGGGAGTTGCTGCTGCCAGCGCTCCAGCATATCGGTACGCAATACGGCCAGCACCGTGATCAGGCTTAAACCCAAGGCCAGCGCTGTTATTTGTAAAGCAGTCTGATAGGGTGTACGCACATAAGCTGAAATCCGGCCTTTTGCTGCTTTTAATATTTTTAGAATAAGCCAGACTAAGCCGTAAAGTACTATACATAACAGGATAATTGCCAGCATTACCCATGCCGTCAGTCGCAGATTTTCTGTGAGTACCACACTGAAGATCACCAGACTTAATAGCCCAGTGGAAAGCATGACCAGAATGGAGATAACCGATTTTTCCTGCTGACGAATCACCCGAATAGGGGGCGTATTCAAAAGTTGCCATAAGCTTGGTCCGATAAAACCCAACAACACAATGGCACTGGTAAACATGGCTACAGGCAACGGGCCCTGTAGCATGACCAGTGCCGAAAACTGGATGTTCAAATTAGGGATGAGCTGCAGCATCAACTGAAGCAAGCCATAACCAAGTCCAATTCCCAGTATTGCACCAAAACTGATGGCAATTAGCATGATAATCACCAGCAGTATAAGATAAGCCCATAAAATACTATGTTTGGAAGCACCCAGGCAGCGCAGCAGCGCCAGATGGTCCTGGTTTTGCATGACGTAGCGTTGGCTAGTGAGCGCGATAGCAATACCGCAGAGTAAAATGGTAAGAATATTTGCCAGTTGCAAAAAGGTATCCAGATTCTCAAGCGGTTTCATCAGACGTGTATTGGCTTCACCCGCATTACGCAACTGCAGGCTGGTAGTTTCCCCTGCCTGTTCTGTATCAATTTTATTTTTCTGCTTTTGTCCGGTGAGCTGTTCAAAACCTTTTTCAAAAGCTTGTACCTGTTGCGGTGATCCGGCCATCAATAAACGGTACTGTACCCGGCTACCCACCTGAATAGCTTCTGTACGTGCGATATCTTGCTGGTGAATAATGACAGTGGGTGAAAATCCCGAAAATCCTAATTCCTGATTGCTGTCTTTAACAATTTTTGCTGCAACGTTAAAACTGCCATCTGCAATCTGGATCTGGTCACCTACTTTTACCTTTAATAGTTCCAAGGCACGTGGGCTAAGCCAGACTTCTCCCGGATTGGGAATTTGAGCAGCAGAGGTACTCTGCAGTTCTCCTCTCAAAGGAAAGGCCTGATCTATGGCCTTAACATTAACCATAACAAACTGGTCATCCGTATGGACCATTGAGCTAAATACAGTAACCTTTGACTGTGCCAAACCCAGCTGCCGGGCCTGCTGGAACCATTTTTGCTCGAGCGGCGCGGTATCACTTAGCACCAGATCAGCGGCAAGCATTTCCGCTGCCTGTAAGGCAACCGCCTGCTGTACCTGCTGATTACTGAATTTAACTGCGGTTGTGGCACTGATGGCCAGAACCAGTGCAATGATCAACAGATAGATACCACTGCTACGAAAGCTCTGTGTTAATAGCGGTTTAAGCACCGGACTTAACATGGGTATCTCCTGAAGTCTTTTCAATCAGATGGCCATTCACCAGTTCGAAGTGACGCTGGCACTGTCGGGCAAGTTCAGGGTCGTGAGTAACCAGTACCAGTGTAGTGCCCAGTTCATGGTTCAGTTCAAACAGTAACTGCTCAATTTCTTCAGCTGTCTGTCCGTCGAGGTTGCCTGTTGGCTCATCGGCAAAAATGATCGCAGGCTCACTGATGAGTGCCCGTGCAATGGCAACACGTTGCTGCTCGCCGCCCGAAAGTACTTTTGGAGTCTGACCGGCCTGTCGCTCAAGCCCTACCCTTTTCAGAAGTTTTAAAGCCCTTT
This sequence comes from Acinetobacter radioresistens DSM 6976 = NBRC 102413 = CIP 103788, assembly GCF_006757745.1. Classification (NCBI taxonomy): domain Bacteria; kingdom Pseudomonadati; phylum Pseudomonadota; class Gammaproteobacteria; order Moraxellales; family Moraxellaceae; genus Acinetobacter; species Acinetobacter radioresistens. The sequence continues at coordinate 2,247,197 of NZ_AP019740.1, forward strand.
GTTCAGCTGTCTGGTAATGGAAGTCTGGCTGTAACCTGAGTGGTAACATCACATTCTCGACAGCAGTTAAGGCTGGCAATAACTGAAAAGACTGAAAAATAAAGCCAATGTATTTCAGGCGCACCTGAGCACGCTGCTCTTCATTTAACCGATGAACTTCTTCTTCGCAGATAATCAGTTCACCAGAACTGGCCTGATCCAGTGTTGCCAGAATACCCAGCAATGTCGATTTACCCGAACCAGAGCGACCTGTAATAGCCACCTGCTCTCCCGGCATAATCTGTAAATTAACCTCTTTTAGAATTGTTAAATTTTGATGCGGCAGTTGGATGCTTTGTGTGATCTGCTGGGCAGAAATAATCGGTTGTGGCATGATGGAAGATCGCAAATTGGCCTGATTCATAAAATTCCTGATATGCAAAATCGAAAATTGTGGTCTTTAATTCTTAAACGTCTGGCTATTGCAGGCTTGGCTGCAGTTCCGCTAATGGCGTCAGCTAAAACTATTATGGTTTTAGGCGATAGTATCAGTGCCGGTTATGGTATGAAACCGGAACAGGGATGGGTTCAGTTATTGCAAAAGCGCCTTGACCAACAGTACCCGAAACAGCACAAAGTGGTCAATGCAAGCGTCAGCGGTGAAACCACTAGTGGTGCTCTGGCCCGTTTTCCAAAGCTTTTACAAACCTATAAACCCCATGTGGTCGTGATTGAGCTGGGCGGGAACGATGGTCTGCGTGGACAGCCACCACAGATGATTGAGAAAAATCTTGGACAACTTGTACAGCAGGCAAAAGCTTCAAAAGCCAAAGTGCTGCTATTTGGCATGAAGATACCCCCAAACTATGGCGCGGCTTATAGTCAGAGTTTTGAAAATACTTATAAAAGAGTCAGCCAGCAGTATCAGGTAAAATTGATGCCATTTTTTATGGAAGGAATTGCTGGCAATAAAACCTTGATGCAGGCAGATCTGGTACACCCCAATAGCAAGGCCCAAATGAGACTACTCAACAATGCTTACCCTTATATTAAGGGCGCACTATAAATTAAAGGCCTGGTATGTCATTACATACCAGGCCTGATTAAATATTTTTCTGTGTTAGAAATCCAAAAACTCTACTTCACCTGTCTCGAGTGAATATTCTGCCCCTACAACAATCATCTTACCTTTAGCAATCAGGCTTTCCAGTACGGCTGAACCATGACGCAACTGGTTAACTGATGCGAACACGTTAGAACGTACTGCATGCTTGGACAGTTTCTTAACATCATTTTTAAGTTCGGTCTGCATCAGGATTTCAACTGAAGGCCGTACACGGTTCACAATTGACATCAGGTTCATGGAAGGTTCCTGATCCGGATTATTCAGAGCATTAATAGTGGCCTGAATTGCACCACAATGACTGTGGCCTAGTACCACAACTACAGCACAGTCATAACGCTCTGCAGCAAATTCGACACTTCCTACCTGCGAAGGTGCAACAATATTACCAGCTACACGAATAACAAACAGGTCACCGAGGCCCTGATCGAATACCATTTCTGCCGGAACACGTGAGTCAGAACAGCCCAGAATAATGGCGAACGGATTCTGGTCTTCTGCCATCTCTGCACGTTCCTGATGTGACAGAAGCTTGGGGTGAGTCGTCTCTCCCTTCACAAAACGTTGATTTCCCTGTTTGAGGCGTTCTAAAGCTTCTTGGGCAGTTAGCATTCTATTTCCCATCTGTTTTAAATGTTAAAAAATATTTTAATCCTGCAATTTTTGAATGTCACTGACAAAAAATAGAGTATCACGTACTTTTTTAACGAACTTCATGAATGAAACGTTTTTATAATGATTGATTCATATAGTTACGTATCAATACTTTGTCAAAATAAAAGACACTGTATGATCAGACCCGCTATTTTCCTGCTGACGGAATTGACTGCATTTTATCTGATTAGTTGTCAGTCAGGTATGCTATCTGTGCCAGAGTCGATAACAATAGCGATTTTTTTATATAATGAGTAACTTTTCAGGGAAGTCCGATAAATGACAGGCTCAAGCATGCAGCGTACTTTTAAATTTTCCTCTACAGTTGCCATGATTTTGCTCGGAAGCTGTTTAAGTATATTAAGTCCAACTGCAATTGCCCAAAATGAAGAATTACAGAAAGAATTTCAGCAGGCCTTACAGGAAGAACGGAGCTGGGCCGGGCTACGCAGTAAAACCCTGAAAGTCGGTGAAGTGACCTGGTCCTACAGTGAAGGCGGACCGGTTGACAAGCCCACGCTACTCCTCCTGCACGGTCTTTCCGGAAGCCGTGACAACTGGAACCGGCTGGCTCATTATTTAACGCCGCATTATCATGTGGTCATTCCAGATTTGCCTACAGGAGGTGAAACCCGGACCCCAGCAGATTTTGATATGTCTGTTCCGCACATTACCGAGCAGTTACGCCGTTTTGTCGAGGCAGCTAATATTCCAAACCAGGTGCATCTTGCTGGGCATTCATTGGGTGGTGCAATTGCCATGCTATATGCAGCCCAATATCCTTTTGAAACCCAGAGCCTATTTTTGGTCAGTAGTGGTGGCGTATTTCGAAATGCCAAAACGCCTTATCTGCATAATCCGGCTTACCTTAAACAGCTGGTGGTTTCTAAACCTGGAGATTTTAACTATCTGCTCAAAACTGTAATGCAGAACCCTCCCTTCTTGCCACGCCGTTACAAGCAGGCGCAAGAACAGATCATGATTGCTCAGGCACCACAAACAGCAAAAATGGTAGACCAGCTGGTGGCTTTAAATCGTACCTATACACCGCAGTCTTTTGCACTCTTAGCCCGAACTATTGATGCACCGAGTTTGATTATTTGGGGTAAGCAGGACAGAATCATTAATGTTGAGGTTGCCGAAGAGTTAAAAACACTATTAAAACACGCGGAACCGCCCGTAATTCTGGACCAGGTCGGCCATATGCCCATCATGGAGGCAGAACAGCTAGTCATCCAGCACTACCTGCCTTTTCTGGCGAAGACCCGGAATCTGAAAAAACCGTTAAATACTCAGCCCACTCAACCTTAGGCCATAGAAAAAAGATTATGACAATAGCCACAAAAACCGAACAGCTGATCGAAGCTCATCTTGATTTTTTACAACATGAATTTAGTTTACCTGAAACTATTGCGCTGGAATTTAGCAGTTTTTATCAATGGTTCAGAAAGCAGCGTTTACAGGATCTCTGGTCTTTTGAAGAGATTAATCATTTATTACATAAGCAGATTTTGGCCACACCCGCCAGCAGTTTTTTGATTGAACAGATTGCTGAACATATCCGTTTTGCACTGATTCATCCGTGTAACGATTCGACTAGAATAGAAGATGTTATTCCAGTACTGACAGTTGATCGTATTGCCCAATATGTAGCCAGCAAAAGTAAGCATCGTGAACGCCTCATTAAAAGCGTCGTAAATAGTCCGGCTTTTTCTGCCATGATTACTCAGCTCATTCAGCATGCCATTCAGGATTATCTGGATAACTCTATAGTCTCAAAAAAGGTGCCGGGTGTAAGCCGTTTTATGAAAATGGGAAAATCAGTCCTGGAAACTGTTACTGATAGCAGTCTGGATGATACAATCCATCATTATTTGCAAAAAAATATATTGAAACTCAGCCAGATGAGTGAACATGTGCTGAACCAGCATTTCAATAATGACAAGCTCTATCATTTTCAGGCCAATCTCTGGCATAAAATTAAAAAACAGCCTTTAAGTGTTTTACGGCAATATATTGAAGTTGAGGACTTACCCAATACTGTGAAGCTGGGGCATGAAATCTGGGACTTTATGCGCCAGAGCGAGTATTTGAAACAGCAGATCCATGATGGTGTACATGCCTGGTACGTCCGCAATCAGGAACGTAATTTTGATCTTTTACTCCGTGACCTGAATATTGATGAGTCACTGATCCAGCATGAGTTACAACAACTGTTACAGCCAGTAATTCAGACGATGTGCAGTTCCGAATATCTGCGTAAGCGGGCTAGAGTATATCTGGAACGGTTTTATACTTCCGAATCTGCTCAAAATATTTTAAACGGATAAATTGAAAGAGCCGCTTTGAAAGCGGCTTTTTTAGAGATTTTAGAATTCGTACTTCAAGCTTGCATAATATGCACGGCCAGGTTCGTTATAAGTCTGATTTACTGTATTGTCACGCAGTTTTTGCTCATCAAACAGGTTGCTAATACCAATCCGGCCACTGAAATTGTCATTAAATTTATAGCCTGTATTGATACCGGCCAGACCATAACTTTTAACACTCTCAGTAATTATACCCTGTTTATCTTCAAGCGAAGTTTCTTTATATTGGCGCGGTTTTTGACGGCCATACTGGGTATAAACAAAATTTACATCCCATGCATCAGTAATGTCGTAATTGAAAATAGAGTTAATTGTATAATTTGGCACCACCGAGAGAGGATTTCCTGTCTTTTTGTTTACCGAGTCAGTCATGTAAGTAAAGTTGTTAGTCCAGGTTACATTCCCCCAATCCAGACTGATACTTCCTTCAAGACCTTGAATAAGTGCTTTAGGAATATTAGTCCATTGCAATACATTATAGGTTGTATCCCCAATAACTACCTGCTGCGTTACTTCATCTCCAGAAGTAATTTTGTCTTCATAATCATTACGGAACCATGCCAGGCTGGCATTTACAATATCTTTCTGAAATTCGAAACCAATCTCTTTATTGATTGAAGTTTCAGGTTTTAGATTGGCATTTCCTTGTAGTACACACTGACTCAGACCAATCGGACAGCCATTTCCTCTTGTACCCAGCAAATATCCTTCCGCATTTTGATAAAGGTTTGGTGCCTTATAGGCTTTGGCAATACCACCTTTTAAAGTGAAGTAATCACCCAGTTTGTGGCTGAGGTTTAAACTTGGGCTCCAATTGGAACCTGACCGGTTATGGTCATCGAAACGTATACCGACCACCATATCTGTAGCATCAGTAATTTTCATATTGTTTTCAAGATATCCAGAAGCTATGCGCGACTTCATCTTGCTACGGTCTCCCGTAGTTAAATTTTCACTATAAGAGCCATCACCCTGCTTGGTATTTTCCTGATCGCTAAAATCATCTTCAACCCATTCAGCACCTATCGTCAGGTTTTGCGGGACATACAGTTCAAAAGGGACGGTGACTTCTCCATTAAAACGCAATGTATCGAGGGTAGAAGTCACCCGGTCTTCCAGACTGTTAATACGGCCTTCACTTGCTCCTGCTGTTCCTTCGGGTAGTCGCTTGTTTTTGGTACGGTCAAATTGAGCAATAAGCTTGCTATCACCCCAACTCCATTCTCCTTCATGAGTCAGAGCATAGTTATCGCGATACAACGTATTAGTTTCTTTACCAAATAATTGAGACAAGATGTCATTAGTAGTCGGGTCGAGATTACTGTTCTGTGAATCACCTGCATACAGGTTACCCTGCCGTCCCGAACCTATATCAAAAAACAAATGTTGATGATCAGTCATTTTCCAGGCCAAGCGGGCATTAATATCTTTATTTTCTACCCCTTCACGACCTGCGGCACGATAACCGTTTGACCCCACCACAGGATTGATGTCTGGCGCATCATTATCAGTTTTATTATAATTTCCATAAATTCGATAAGACAGAATATCCTGAATAATCGGTCCACTCAAATTGACACTTATACGATTAGTATCACCTTCTTTACTATTTTCTGGCTGGTTGGTATAAGTTTCAATAGAACCATGTAATTGATTGGTCACTTTTTTAGTTTTAATATTGACCACGCCTCCCATAGCGCCAGAACCGTAACGGGCAGCAGCAGGACCTCGCAATACTTCTATTGACTCGATTGCATTGACTGGTACCCAGTTAGAATCACCTCGCGTATCACGTTCACCTCGCCAGCCATAACGTACAGAATTACGTGAATTTACCGGCTTGCCATCGATCAGAATTAAGGTGTTTTCAGGACCCATTCCGCGAATATCGATCTGACGGTTATTGCCACGTTGGCCAGTAGCACTGTTACCGGTTAAGTTTACACCTGGCATACGACGTACATATTCCGAGATATCATTGGTTACGGGTAACTTATCTAAATCTTCTTCTGTAATGATAGAAACGCCCAAAGACTGTTTTACCTGCTCTTCTGCGGTAAGAACCATAGTTTCTAATTTGACAGCATCCTGTGGCTGGCTCTCATTTTCCTGCTGCTGAGCCTTGTCTGTTTCAGCTGCATTGGCTACAGATAACATAGCTGAGAGAATCGAAACGGTAAGTACAGACTTCATCATACGGTTAGACATTACTGCCCCCAAATTACGGATTTATGGAGAAAAATGAAATTTAATGTTGCGCAGTGTAACAAAAAACTTTTAAATTAGGAATGATATTGATAACAATTCTCATTATTTATATTTTCTTATGGTTATAAAAAAACCTCCCGAAGGAGGTTTCTAGATACATATCTGACCTAAAGTAAAACTTACTTAAAGTAAGCGCCTTCCGCCTGACTATGGTCAGTCTGGTCGACTACGCGTGACAACTCGGGAATATGCTGTTTCAATGTGGTTTCTACTCCCTGTTTTAGGGTTACGTCAATTGCTGAACAGCCCTGGCAGCCTCCACCGAATTTAAGTACAGCTGTTAGGCCATGTTCTTCATCTTCTACCACTTCCACCAAGGCACAGTTACCGCCATGTCCTGCCAGTCCCGGATTAATCTCTGACTGGAGTACATAGGTAATACGCTCTTCGATTGACGCATCTGGACCGACACGTGGTACTTTAGAGTTTGGAGCACGGAATGTCAGCTGCCCGCCGAAACGGTCTTTATTGTAGTCAATAACCGCATCACGTAGATATGGAATAGACGGGGCATCGATAAATGCGGAAAAATCTGGATAATCCTGTTTGTAGTCAGTAGGAATAATCTCTTCCGGAGCACTATACGCCATACAGCATTCAGCACGTGGTGTTCCCGGATTTTCTACAAAAATACGAACACCAATTCCCGGAGTATTCTGCTTTTCTAGCAAATCATGCAAATACTCTTGTGCATTTGGAGTAATTAACAGGTTCGGGATCTCTTCTGCTACTGCAGTGCTGTTGGTCTCAGTCGACATAACAATTATTCCTCAAGCTATTGCAAGTATTTTAACTGAAGATGCGGGGGATTTCGAAAAAATCAACTAAAATTGTCGGAATTATTATGAAACTCCCATCCACGATCTGTTTTAATGGCATGATGACTTTAAACAGATCCAAATGAATACGAGATTTTATGCTAGGTCTACCTTTTAATCATACCGTTACCCTGATTATTATCACAGTGATCGTTTCACTGCTGGCATTTTCCAATCAGGCCCTGATGAATCGCCTGATTTTCTGGCCACCAGCCATGCAGAAAGGTCAGTATGACCGTTTTATTACTCATGGTTTTGTGCATGCAGATGGCGCTCATCTGCTGTTCAATATGATTACCCTGTTTTTCTTTGGCAGTATTATTGAAAGCTTTTATCGACAGTACTTTTATGATCTGGGCTTTGTTCTGTTTTATCTGGGTGGATTAATCATTGCAATTCTGCCAAGTTACCTTAAACATAAAAATGATAGCCGTTGGGCCAGCTTAGGCGCATCCGGCGCAGTTTCTGCTGTTTTGTTTGCATACATCCTGTTTGAGCCCTGGAAACTGATTTTTGTATTTTTTATTCCGGTACCCGCTATTATTTTTGCAGTTTTATATATAGCGTACAGTATCTGGTCCGGTAAGCGAGGTAACAGTAATATTAACCATAGTGCTCACTTATGGGGTGCTGCTTACGGGGTGATAATGACTGTTATTCTTGAGCCACGCCTGATTCCACACTTTTTGAACAAACTATCACAACTGCCTTCTTTTTAATAATCTGAATGTAGTAATCAATTAAATTTCTTCTTAAAAAAATTGCTTAGTATAGTGACAATTGTTCTAAGCAATTTTCTTACTTACTAAAGCAAAATTTATTCATTTTTCAACGAGTGGCTTTGTCTTAGGCTTGGCAGCAAGCTTATTGCCACTTGATTAGATTATGAAAAAAATTAAACTATTTTTTACCCTTACCAGTTTGGCACTCAGTTTTTCTCTGTCTGGCTGTAATGATGATAAAAACGAAGACAATAAACAGAATAAAATACAGCAGCCTAATATATTGTTTATTATGGCAGATGACTTAGGCTATTCAGATCTGGGAGCATTTGGCAGTGAAATACATACGCCTAATCTGGATGCATTAGCGCAAGCGGGTAAAATTCTTACCGATTATCATACAGCCGCAACCTGCTCTCCTACCCGTTCCCAATTGATTTCAGGTACAGATCATCATCTGGCCGGAATTGGTGCAATGGCAGAACTCACTCCTGCCCATTTAAAAGGTCAACCAGGTTATGAGGGCTATCTGAACGAGCGATCTTTATCAATTGCAGAAGTCTTGCGTGATCATGGTTACCGTACTTATATCAGTGGAAAATGGCATTTAGGCTTGACGCCTGAGAGTAATGCTCATGTCAAAGGATTTGACCGCTCTTTCACCTTGCTTCAGGGCTTGGATTTACATTTTAAAGACGCACCTGCTGCATTTAAACGCACAGCGACTTATACAGAAGACGGGAAAATTATTTCTATCGCAGATTTACCTGATGACTTTTTTTCAACAAATTATTTTACTGATAAATTACTGGAATATCTGGAAAGTGGCAAAAATAGTGGCAAACCTTTCTTTGCTTATGCAGCTTACACCGCACCCCACTGGCCCATACAGGCGCCTGAAGCTTATAGCAATAAATATAAAGGCGTTTATGATGCAGGATATGGGGTCATCCGCGAAAACCGGATTAAACGCCAGAAACAGCTCGGTATTATTCCTCCTGACTTTCAGTCAGCCACACCGTTGGCAACTGATAAATTAGGTTATGGCCAATGGACTGAACTGAGTCCAGAACAAAGAGCTATAGAAGCCCGTAAAATGGAAGTTTATGCGGGTATGGTAGAAAACCTGGATGCTAATATTGGCAAAATTATCCAGTACTTAAAAGCTAACCGTCTTTATGATAACACCCTTATCTTTTTTGTTTCTGATAATGGTGCAGAAGGTACTATTCGCGGAGTAAGCGATCCGAGTTTCGATGCTTCTCTGAATGCTGTTGGTACAGCACAGTCCTATCATTATATTGGTCCACGTTGGGCAGAGGTCAGTGCTGCTCCTTTTCATCTATGGAAAGAAACCGCTGGTGAAGGCGCAACTATTGCACCTGCAATAATAAAAGTCCCTAATGTATTATCAGATTCACAAAAATATCATGGGTTTACTTCAGTACTTGATGTACTGCCTACTGTACTGGATTTCGCCAGCATTCCTGTACCGCAAAGTGAATATAAGGGAAGAAAAATTAACACACCAAATGGCTATTCATGGAAAGCACTCCTACAAAATAAAGCTGCCTCGGTTCGCCCTGCCGATTTCATATTCGGGGATGAATTACATGGCAACAAATATCTACGTTCAGGTGAATGGAAAATAGCCTTGCAGGCGAAACCTGAACTTGGTACAGGCCAGTGGGAACTTTATAATCTGAAAAATGACCGCGGCGAAAATCAGAATCTTGCCGAGCAGTATCCCGATCAGGTTCAAAAGCTGAGTCAACTTTATCAGCAGTATGTACAGCAGCATGGTGTACTGGAATACCGCAAATGAAATTAGCGTTAAGATTAGGGCTGTGCAGTCTACTTTTTGCAGGCTGCCATAACACCGAACAAAGTAGCCTCCCCACAAATAAAAAAAATTTAAATCTGGGAAATATAACATACTGTCAGTCATATTCTGGACTGCCTTCAGGCTGGTTAGAACAGGCACATGCCGGGATGTTATATATTCCTGAAGGCGAGGTGAAATTAGGATCAGAACTGGCTTATCCAGATGAGATCAATTTTGGGGCTCAAAAAAGGAAAGTGAAAGGATTCTGGATTGATCAGACTGAAGTGACTGTGGCTCAGTTTGCAAGTTTTATAGCAGCTACACACTATATTACCGATGCCGAAAAACAGAACGAAGCTGCCGTATTTGAAGCAGATGAGCAGTCACCACAACAGTGGTGGAAACTTAAATCAGGTTATAACTGGCGCTTGCCTGAAGGGCCAGAGGGTCCACCTGCCCGCGCTAACGAAGCAGTACGGTATATTACCAAAAACGATGCTGAACATTACGCGCTCTGGCTCGGCCATGATTTACCTTCTGAAGTTGAATGGGAATACGCAGCCAAAGGTAATGACGAGACAGATGTGCCCTTAAAACATGAACCGCGTAATCATCAGCACCGGCCTGATGCAAATTACTGGCAAGGTGATTTTCCCTTTCAGAATACTCAAGAAGACCATTTTAAAGGTATAGCCCCTGTGGGCTGTTTCAGCCCGAATGCCTTTGGGCTTTATGATATGATTGGTAACGTATGGGAATGGACCAGTTCCGTATATACCGGTGCTCATGATGAGCATATGGGAAATTATTCAGCGTTAAGAACTTCGCAGCATATCCCACAATCCTTTGTGATTAAGGGGGGCTCCTTTCTTTGTGCCAGTCAATACTGTGCCCGTTATAGAAAAAGTAGCCGTCATCCACAAGAATTTAACCTTGCTACGACTCATACCGGGTTTCGTACTATTGACCGTAGTAAATAACTACATTCACTGGCTCATTTTACAAAGAAAAAACTGAACAGAGTAAAGACCATATATTGTTTTATAAACTTTAATTCATGGCTTGAGCCACAAGATCATAAAGCAACCATCATAGTAAATATTTAAAAATAAATATAATAAAAACAAAAACCAAGATTGAGTCATAAAAGAAGTTTTATTATTTTTCGGTAAACTGCTGAATAGGTTTAAATAGCTGTAGCTCATACTGAACAAGCAAGTATTATGCTTGAACCAGCGTGGCTTTTATTATTATCCAAACGATTTCTAGTCATCAAAACAGATCAGACAAATTCACGGTTGATCTATTTATAGAGAAAAGCATTCTACTGGTAGACGGTTTTACTCTCTTTACTCACCAAATGAGTTTTCTTATTTTCTTGCAATTTTGTCACATAATGCCACCCCTTAATCTAATCTGGCATAGATAATGTATACAACTGTATATTAAATCAATGATCCGAAGAGATATTTTGCATGTCTAACCCACTTGAAGGTTTACAATTTCCCGTACAGGAAGGCTCTAACAAGCCAAGTACGACCCGTACCGGTAAAGAAATTATTGCTGAAGCATTATCACTGGTCGATTCCGACAGCTCACAGCAGGCATCTAAAGAAAAAAATTGGCGCAAGACATATCCAAAATATTTTAAAGCGCTGGTGTATCAGGGTATCCGGCAGGTTAATCATCCGATTACTATTGCCAAGCAAGGTTTACATAAGGCACATCATAGCTTTGTATTTTACCGTGCAGGTGAATCCTGTTTACTCAAGGATGTGATGCAGATTCCTGTAGAAAAAAAACTTTATACAGTCAAGTTCCAAGGCAAGAGCGATAACACTCCTGAATGGTATGTGCCTTATCACGGCCAGAAACTTCAGGGCCAGAGTTTGCTCAGCCAGATAGAAAAATGGCTGGCAGCTGGCATCATTGAGGCAAGTCATGCTGAAGCTTTGCAGCAGGCTGTGGCACATCCGGAATGGTTTGACCTGTCTGACCGGACACTGGTTTTGCTTGGTGCAGGTTCTGAAGCCGGCCCATTAACCTGGCTGGCCAAATGGAAAGCCAATATTGTTGCTATTGACTTGCCGCGGGCTCAGGTATGGGAAAGAATTTTAAATATTATTGAAGCAGGAAATGCCACGCTTATCGCACCCAGCGATCAGCCTTTTCCCGAACAGGCCAGTATTTCCGAGCTAAAAGAGCATCTGGGAGCCAATCTGTTGACCCAGTTACCAGAGATTGGCCAGTGGCTGGTGACCTTTAAGCAGCAACTGGATTTGGCAGCTATCGCCTATCTGGATGGTGAAAAACATGTACGGGTTTCTATGGCAATGGATGCCATCATGCAATATGTCAGCCAGCATAAACCGGATACCAGCCTGATGTTTATGTGTACTCCGACCGATGTATATGCGGTGCCGGAAGAAGTTGCTCAAGCTGCATCTGACAAGTTCAAACACCGCTCGCAGTTACAAAAGCTTCTAACTAAGGGTATTTCAACCGCTTCTTTGAAACATTTTTTCCAGAAGAACCAGCAAATACTTGTAAAGTCAGATAATGGTAAACATTACGGCATTACTGACTGTCTGGTCTTGGAACAAGGCCCGAATTATGCACTAGCCAAGCGCCTACAACAATGGCGCGCTGTACTCGCACGCCATCAGGGTCAACAGGTCAGTATTAATATTGCCCCGTCAACCACGACGCATTCTGTCACCAAGAATCCATTACTAAAGGCTGCCTTTACTGGCGCCAGCTTATTTGATGTAGAAGCATTTGCACCTGAAACTACCAATGCCATCATGGCAGCCCTATGGATCCACGATCTGCGCAATCCTGATTCAGCTGCACATCCAGACACTGCACTAGAACATCCTTTAGAGCTGATGATGGAAGGTGCTAACCATGGCGGTCTGTGGCGTGTCGCTTATCTGGCACGAACTGCACTACCTTTTGCTGCCTTATATGGCCTGGCTTCAGATAAACTGCCAGTAGAAAAACTTCTTTCAAAATTCAAAAAGAAAAGCTGAAGCTTTTTCTGAACAAACAATAGCAGATACAAAAAAAAGCTTTGCCGAGGCAAAGCTTTTTTTAATGTCTATTTTAATTAAACAAATAACTTGAGAAACAGCCAATATAAACCGCCAGATAAGCAAATGGTTGCTGGCAGTGTAAATACCCATGCGGACAGAATAGTTTTGACAGTATTAAAGTTCAGGCCAGATTTATTGGCCACCATGGTACCTGCAACTGCACTGTTTAAAACATGTGTAGTCGATACAGGCATACCCAGGCCATCTGCTGCAGCAATTGTAGACATAGCTACCAGCTCGGCAGACATCCCCTGACCATAAGTCATATGATGCTTACCAATACGCTCACCTACTGTCACGACAATTCGCTTCCAGCCCACCATAGTTCCAAGGCCCAGTGCCAGGGCTACCGCCACTTTGACCCAAGTCGGAATATATTGCAGGAATGAATCCAGATTATCGCGATATTCATCTACCAGTTTATTCTGAGCTTCAGGTAACGCAGGTAAGGCCTCTGCCTTATCTAGACGCTTAAATGTAGTGGTACTCAGGTACATGTCATTACGAATTTCGCTGACTACTGCTTCAGGCATGTCTCTTAAATTATCATAGGCTGCTACACGCTCACCCAGATGGTCAGTCAGGCTTGCCAATGCTGGCACTACTTCAGGACTAATTTCCTTGGTCTGGATATAACGGGTCAGTACAGTCCGTGCCTGCTCATCCGGGATATCCTGATAATTAGCATAAATAGCAGAAGCAGTTTGAGTAGATAGCTGTTCAAATGACTGTAAATGTGCCTGATCCAGATTTTTATTCAGAGAGTAAGCTAAAGGTACCAGACCAATCAGAATCAGCATGATTAGGCCCATGCCCTTTTGCCCATCATTTGATCCATGAGCAAAGCTAACACCGGTACAGGTAAAAATCAGGATGGCACGGATCAGTGGCGGAGGCGGCTTGTTTCCTTTTGGCGGCTGAAACAGTTCCATTTGTTTCTTAAAAATCTTTTTAACCAGCAGGAACAAGACCGCAGCAAATGCAAAACCAATTAGTGGTGAAAACAGTAAGGCCTTACCCACCTTGATGACCTGATCCATATCGATACCACTGGCACCAGTCGCGGCATTTAGAAGATGGTTCATGATACCCACCCCCAAGATTGAACCGATCAGGGTATGCGAACTTGAGGCAGGTATACCAAGAAACCAGGTACCCAGGTTCCAGATGATTGCGGCAATCAGTAAAGCAAATACCATCGCAAAACCGGCACCGCTACTGACATTCATAATCAGCTCAACCGGAAGCAGCGCAATAATACCGTACGCGACTGCCCCACTTGCTACCATTACCCCAAGAAAATTACAAAAGCCTGCCCACATCACAGCCACAGGTGCTGGCAAGGCATTGGTATAGATAACCGTCGCTACAGCATTAGCTGTATCATGAAAACCATTAACAAATTCAAAGCCTAATGCAATTAATAAAGCAGTGGCTAGCAGAATAATAGAATATAAACCAAGCGGCGGAACATGAGCCAGATCAGCATTTACCTGAAAGCCAATGTAAATTAGCGTGGCAACAATTACCGTCAGGAACACCGGCATAAAAAACTTCGGTGTTGGCACGTGTACATTACTGGATGCCACGGGAAGTACTGGATCTGAATCGGGAGGAATATTCGAATTCATCTAGATGGTTTAAGAGGATAATAAAATCCCCTTATTCTTTATTTAAATTGTGACAATTATATGACAAAAGGGTGTCATATAAAGCCAATTTTCATCTAATTGAGCTTATTTAGGTCATCCTTAGAACCCATACCTTTGTCCTCATTCTATTCCTACTATTTTTTATATTTCTAAATTCAATAACTTATATTCAAAATAATAAAAAAGAACAAGCTACGGGCTAATAAATTACTTTCATTGAATTATTACAGCTATAAGTCACCAATTGTCTGTTTCATGTTCAGTTAATGACTATGCTGCAAAGATATTGCAATTTCATGAAAAAATACAGGATCAATCAGGTAAAAGTAGCCGGCTATATCAGGAATAGCCACAATCCTTATAGGAAATGCTTAACATGCAAAGGCATAACTATATAAGTTGAATCTGTTACAATAGCGCCCATTTTACAGTTATCCGCATTGGGGGTCTCTTCATGTCTACGCTTGCCACCCTAAAAGAGCTTCTTGCCAAACGCATCCTGATTATTGACGGTGCGATGGGAACCATGATCCAGCGTCATAGGCTTGAGGAAGCAGATTATCGTGGTGAACGTTTTGCAGACTGGGCCCATGACCTGAAGGGTAATAACGACCTGCTGGTATTGACTCAGCCACAAATTATTCAGGACATACATGAAGCTTACCTGGATGCTGGTGCAGATATTATCGAGACCAACAGTTTTAATGGTACCCGCGTTTCCATGTCAGACTACCATATGGAAGATCTGGTACCAGAAATTAATCGTGAAGCTGCACGGCTGGCCAAAGCAGCTTGTGAAAAATATTCAACCCCTGATAAACCGCGCTTTGTGGCCGGTGTACTTGGCCCTACTTCACGTACTTGTTCTATATCACCGGATGTTAATAACCCGGCGTTTCGTAATATTACTTTTGATGCCCTAAAAGAAAACTATATAGAAGCGACTCATGCCCTCATTGAAGGCGGTGCAGATATTATTCTGATTGAAACCGTGTTCGATACCCTGAACTGTAAGGCAGCTATTTTTGCGGTAAAGGAAGTCTTTAAAGAATTAGGTTATGAATTACCCTTAATGATTTCCGGCACGATCACAGATGCTTCCGGACGTACGCTGACCGGACAAACTGCTGAAGCCTTCTGGAATTCGGTGCGCCACGGCGATCTGCTTTCAATCGGATTTAACTGTGCCTTGGGTGCAGATGCCATGCGCCCACATGTTAAAACAGTGGCTGATGTTGCTGATGTATTTGTTTCTGCCCATCCGAATGCCGGTTTGCCCAATGCTTTTGGCGGTTATGATGAAACACCGGAAGAAACTGCTGCATTTCTGAAAGAGTTTGCAGAAAGTGGCTTAATCAATATTACCGGTGGCTGCTGTGGTACGACTCCGGACCATATACGAGCCATTTATAATGCTGTAAAAGATATTGCTCCCCGCCAGATACCCCAGATTAAACCAGCCTGCCGACTGAGTGGTCTGGAGCCATTTAATATTTACGATGAATCACTATTTGTAAACGTAGGTGAACGAACCAACGT
Organism: Acinetobacter radioresistens DSM 6976 = NBRC 102413 = CIP 103788; assembly: GCF_006757745.1. Lineage (NCBI taxonomy): Bacteria > Pseudomonadati > Pseudomonadota > Gammaproteobacteria > Moraxellales > Moraxellaceae > Acinetobacter > Acinetobacter radioresistens. Next base: position 2,263,241 of record NZ_AP019740.1, read on the forward strand.
AACCGGTTCAAAGAAATTTGCACGTCTGATCCGTGAAGAGAATTATGCAGAAGCATTGGATGTTGCCCGTCAACAGGTCGAAGGCGGTGCCCAGATTATCGATATCAATATGGACGAAGGGATGCTTGATTCGCAAAATGCGATGGTGACATTCCTGAACCTGATTGCTTCTGAGCCTGATATTTCCCGTGTACCGATCATGATTGACTCATCAAAATGGGAAATTATCGAGGCAGGACTGAAATGTGTACAAGGCAAAGCCGTAGTAAACTCAATCTCGCTGAAAGAAGGTTATGATGAGTTTGTAGAGAAAGCACGTTTATGCCGTCAGTATGGCGCGGCTGTCATTGTTATGGCTTTTGATGAAAAAGGTCAGGCCGATACGGTTGAGCGCAAGAAAGAAATCTGTAAACGATCTTATGATGTGCTGGTCAATGAAGTTGGCTTTCCTTCTGAAGATATTATTTTTGACCCGAATGTCTTTGCGGTAGCGACAGGTATTGAAGAACACAACAACTATGGTGTGGACTTTATTGAAGCAACAGGGTGGATCAAGCAGAACCTGCCAAATGCCATGATCTCGGGCGGTATTTCTAACGTTTCTTTCTCGTTCCGCGGTAATGAGCCGGTACGTGAAGCAATCCATGCAGTTTTTCTTTATTACGCCATCAAGCAGGGCTTGACCATGGGAATTGTAAATGCCGGACAGCTGGCAATTTATGATGACATTCCGGCTGAGCTAAAAGACGCGGTTGAAGACGTAGTGATGAACCGCAATCAGGGAGAAAGCGGACAGGAAGCCACTGAAAAGTTACTGAGTATTGCTGAGAAATATCGTGGTCAGGGCGGAACCCAACGTGAAGCTGAAAATCTGGAATGGCGCAACGAACCGGTAGAAAAACGTCTTGAGTATGCGTTAGTGAAAGGTATTACTGCCTTTATTAATGAAGATACCGAAGAAGCACGGCTAAAGTCTGCCCGTCCGCTGGATGTTATTGAAGGCCCGCTTATGGCCGGAATGAATGTCGTAGGCGACCTGTTTGGTTCAGGCAAGATGTTCTTGCCACAGGTTGTAAAATCGGCTCGGGTTATGAAACAGGCTGTAGCCTGGCTTAACCCGTATATTGAAGCTGAAAAAACTGCTGGTGAAGCCAAAGGGAAAATCCTGATGGCAACAGTCAAAGGTGACGTACATGATATTGGCAAGAATATTGTCGGTGTAGTACTTGGCTGTAACGGTTATGACATTGTAGATTTAGGCGTAATGGTGCCGGCAGAGAAAATTCTGCAAACTGCAATTGATGAAAAAGTTGATATTATCGGGCTGTCCGGCCTGATTACGCCAAGTCTGGATGAAATGGTCTTTGTAGCTAAAGAGATGCAGCGTAAAGGCTTTAAAATTCCTTTAATGATTGGCGGGGCAACTACATCAAAAGCCCATACTGCTGTAAAAATTGATCCGCAATATTCAAATGATGCCGTCATTTATGTTGCCGATGCATCACGTGCGGTAGGGGTCGCCACTTCCCTGCTCTCGCCGGAAATGAAGCCTGCTTTTGTACAGGGTCACCGTGATGAATATGTTAAGGTACGCGAGCGCCTGGCGAACAAGCAGCCAAAAGCAGCTAAACTGTCTTATGCCGAGTCGGTTAAGCACGGTTTCAAGATCGCTCCGGGCTACGTACCACCACAACCAAATTTTATCGGTGTTCAAACCATTACCCAGTATCCGCTAGAAACACTGGTTGAGTATTTTGACTGGACTCCATTCTTTATTTCATGGAGCTTGGCAGGCAAATTCCCGAAAATTCTGGAAGATGAAGTAGTCGGTGAAGCAGCAACTGATTTGTATCAGCAGGCACAGATTATGCTCAAAGATATTATTGAGAATAAACGTTTTGATGCCCGGGCCGTATTTGGTTTATACCCTGCTAAACGTACGGCTGCCGATACTGTCACGGTATACGATGAACAAGGTACTGCGACACATCATTTTGAGCATTTACGCCAGCAGTCAGACAAAGTTACCGGTAAGCCAAATTTATCTCTGGCAGATTTTATTGTCACCGAAGAGAACCAGACTCAGGACTATCTGGGGGGTTTTACAGTTTCAATTTTTGGTGCTGAAGAACTTGCCAATGAATACAAAGCTAAAGGTGATGACTATAGTGCTATTCTGGTTCAGTCTTTGGGTGACCGTTTTGCCGAAGCTTTTGCCGAGCACCTGCATGAACGTATCCGTAAAGAGTTCTGGGGCTATCAGGCCAGTGAACAGCTAAGCAATGAGGAACTGATTAAAGAGAAATATATCGGTATTCGTCCGGCACCGGGTTACCCGGCCTGTCCTGAGCATTCTGAAAAAGCGGTTCTATTCGACTGGCTGGGTTCTACTGACAAGATTGGTACACAGCTCACTTCCAGCTTTGCAATGTGGCCCCCTTCATCGGTGAGCGGCTTCTATTATACTCATCCCGAATCTCAGTATTTCAATGTTGGCAAGATTTCTCTGGATCAGTTAGAAGATTATGCAAAACGTAAAGGCTGGACGCTGGATGAGGCCAAACGCTGGCTAGCACCAAATCTGGATGATTCAATTGTCTAAATAAATATCCGGTTTAAAAAATCCCCTCTATTGAGGGGATTCTTATTTTAAACTCTTTTCTTGTACTAGCTTGCTTTAAACTTTACCAGCCGAGTTATATCATTAAAAATTAAAGATATTTTCAATACGAAATACAAGTACTTTTCATTTTTTCTTTCCGTATTTTAAAATACTTATAGAGTCAGATATTAATCTTCAAATACTTTCGCCTGGTTAATCAGTCTTAAAAATATAGTGCTGTCTTGAATCTGGTTTGCACTGAGTAAAGCCAGCTTGACCAGAAACAGCTCACGTTTTTCTGCATCCAGATGATCAATACTTTCTGCCAGATGGTCATATACCTGTTCCAGGTCTTCAATCCGAATATTACTCATGCTGCTACTCCTTTTGTTAGCTGACAAAACTGCTCAAAAGTTTGGGTAATGGCAGAGTTCCTATAATGCAGCCAGCGGCCATGAATATGATGATCAGGACGTATCAGGTAAATTGAACCACTTTGTGCAAAAAAATGTTCTGCTGCAAGTTCTGCAGTGATCTTTAAAGTCATCTCTGCGTTATGTACTGTCTGGCCATCCAGCGCAAGTGCAATAATCTGCACAGGAATAGCACAGGCTTGTAATGCTTTAATTTCAGTATAAAGACCGGCAGGAAGTTCGCCCTGCTCTGTGAAAACCAGAACGTTGAACTTACCATCGATCCGGTCATACAAAAATGAACCATCTACAGTTTTAACATTAGGAATCAAGGCACCATTTTCAGTCATTTCCTTCATGCTGGCATTGTCATCATTTTGACTGTTCAAAGATGAATAGCTATAGGCATGTGGCCGTGATGTACGCCAATGATAGAGTGGACGTACAAATTCGTGTTCTAGCGATAAAGACAGTACTGCGTTACGTAGCAAGCGGTAGCCTTGGGTGGGTGGTGCCATAAAGCGGGTAGATTTCCCGGCCTCAGCAATAATCTCCCGCACTGCTCCAACCCGGTCGAAGGTATAACTTTCTAAAAGCTCGCGGGATGCCCAGCCTTGAATTACACCGGCCAGTTTCCATGACAGATCTTTGGCATCCTGAAAGCCGGTATTGGCACCGCGCACGCCAAAAATTGGTAACAGATGCGCAGCATCACCAACAAATATAATGCGGTTATGCACATAATTGTCGAGTGTTAACGCACGTGCCGAATAGACTGTACTCCAGTCCATTTCCCACTGTAAATGTTCCTGTCCAATCATTTTGAGCTGGTCATTGACAGCCTTGCTCAGATTTTCCGGTTTGAGTGCTTCTTCCGGACTGATACTTGGATCAAGCTGATAGTCAAAACGCCAGATATGATCTGGTTCGCGGTGCATGAGAATGGTATTGCCCGGGTTCCAGTCCGGTGAGAAAAAGGCCAGACGTTCGGTCGGATAGTCCAGCTTGATGCGAATATCCGCAATAACAAAGCGGCCTTCATAACTGGCGCCTTGCATCCGCAGCTTCATCTGTTCGCGTAATGCAGAGCGTCCTCCATCGGCTGCAACCACCCAGCTACTTTCATGCTGATATTCACCTTCTGGGGTATGGATGGTTAAAGTGACTGTTTCATCATTCTGTTCATGTGCAATGACCTTATTACCCCAGCGAATCTCAATATTATCCTGCTCATGTATGGTCTCAAGCAAGTAACTTTCCAGCCAGTTCTGCTGCAGATTATTTAATGGCGCGAACTGATCATGTGGGTCAGATGGTGAAGCCATGCGAAAGACAACCTGTCCTTTATAAATAGAGTTGCCATGTGTCCACGGTAGAGCTTTTTGCATGATACGTTGGGCAACGCCAGCAGACTGTAAGATTTCCATAGAGCGCCTGGTGTATACCAGTGCCCGGCTGCCTTCAGATAACTGCTGTTCAGCAGACAGCAGAACGACCCGTATACCTTGTCTGGCTAGCAGTAATGCTGTTGCCATACCAATTGGTCCTGCTCCTACAATAGTTACTGTACCTGTTTGGGCCACAGTCTTTTGCGGACTATGAAAGTAGGGATAAACCTGATAAGGATAATAGAGTGAATTTCTTGGCTGCGTTTCGGGAAAATGCATATTTGACTCCTTGTCATGTTTTTTAACGCAGCATTGCTCAAACTGCGTGCTTTCTTCTAATAATTTCTGCTTTTTCTTCCTATAGCATTTTTATGCAATTTATAGCATCTTCAAGATGCTCAATAAATTACGATAAACATAATTAAATTACTTTTACCGTAAAATATAATTTTTAGTATGCTAAGTTTTAGAGTAAAAATCAAGCATTTTAAAAGTCAATCAGGCCTGCTATTAAAATCTATTAAAATATATATTTATCATAAACTTAATATAATATTTTTTTAAATTTAAACAATCAAAATCTATTTTTATTGGTTGATTTTTCATTTATATAAAGGAGCAAATATTATAAGTATCATTCGATGACCGATATAAATAAATAAGTCTTTCAGGTCACATGATTTCCCATAAAACATAGCTAAGATTCAGATTCCTTGCTCATTCTCCCGTTAATTTTATATTGAACTGACCCCCTCATTTTAATTTCCAAAAATAATATGGCATTTTTAGAACTGAACAATCCGGTTTATCAGACAGTAAAATTGACTAAGCATAGAGTAGACATCTAGTACAAAAATTTATGGTTTAGATCAATAAAATATAAAAAGCCCCCCATAGGGGGCTATATAGCTTGCTATTATTTATGCCAAATAAATGGTGACTGATTCTGTTCTGCCTCATGATCTGCACCTAGTGGCATGCCGGTACGGTCCTTGAGTAAACAGATGGCTATAAGGGCAAAACTCGCCATCATCATTAAGTAAACAGTTACCAATGTGGTCGAATTTGAAACACTGATGAGCCAGGCTGCAATCAGGGGTGCGAATGCGCCGCCGATGATAGAACCAAGTGCATAAGTAATTGAGATTCCCGAAAAACGAATCGAGGCAGGGAATAATTCGGTATAAACAATTGCATTGATACCATGGGTAAAGCCAACACCCATTGACAGCAAAAACAGGGCAATAGCAATACCAGAGTAGGTTGCTGTATCGACCAGAGGGAATACTACAAAAGCCGCACCCAGCTGTAGTAATGCCCCTAGAATATACATTTTCTTACGCCCAAATCGGTCAGACAGGCTGGCAGAAATCCAAGTAAATGCAGCCCACACAATCGCAGATAACGTTACGAGCGTTAAAATAGTCGAGCGTTCCAGTGCAATCGGTCCGGCCGGGTTCGTTGTATAATTCTGGATGAAGCCCCCAGTCGTCATGTAACCCAGTGCGGTTGTTCCAGCACATAGTAGTGCCGCAAGCAGTACTGAAAGCTTATGATGCTTAAACAGGGTTTTAATCGGATGTGGATTGGCAGACTTACGTTGCTTGATTTCTTCAAATACTGGACTTTCGCCAATAGAACGACGTATCCAGTGGCCAATCAGCAGTAGCAACAAGCTAAGCAGAAATGGAATGCGCCAGCCCCACTCAACAAAGGCATCCCCTGGTGAGACCCAAGCTGTCATAATCACTAATACCAGAGAAGCCAGCAATAGCCCGAATGGAATACCTAGCTGCGGAAATGAACCAAAACGCCCGCGCTTATTTTCTGGTGCATGCTCAACAGCCATCAATACCGCTCCGCCCCATTCTCCACCAGCTGAAATTCCTTGTAGAATCCGCAAGATGATCAGGATAATAGGAGCTGCAATACCGATTGAGGCATAGGTAGGAAGCAGACCAATTAATGCCGTAGCACCACCCATCAATATAAGGGTAATTACCAGCATGGCACGACGCCCGAGTTTATCCCCATAGTGGCCGGCAATAAATGCACCTAAAGGACGAAATAAAAAGCTGATTCCAATAGAGGCAAATACCAGCAAATTGGCAACCACTGGTCCGGCAGGTGCAAAGAATAGCTGGTTAAAGACCAGGCCTGCCACTGCTGCATAAATAAAATAGTCATACCACTCGATTGTGGTTCCAATAATAGTGGCATAGGCAACTTTTTTGTCAGCCTGTGTATGAACCTGTTGAGGTATAGCACTGACATCCGTCAGCGCTACAGATTTAATCTGATCCATTTTAGTTTTCCTTTTATCATTTTCCCTGGATTTGTTGTTATTACCATTTAAAGCTTGAGTTTGAGTTTTCCTTTTCCTCGTGAACAGCAACTGATTACTGATTTCATTCCGTCACGCTCGGCTCGGGTCAATACCTTGTCGCGATGATCAATTTCACCTTCTTCAACCGGAAGCTGGCAGCTTCCACATAAACCCTCGGTACAGTCAAAGCTGACATCAATTCCTTTGTCCAGCAAACAGTCCAATAAGGTCTGGTCCCGGGCTACTGTCAGTGTTAAACCGCTATCCAGTAGTTCAACTTCAAAGTCGGTATCATTTTCATATAAAAAGAGGTTCTTCCCTGAACCAAAATGCTCGACCGTGAGCTGAACCTGTGACAAGTCTTCGGTATAGTTGGTCAAGGTATCAAGTAATGCTTCCGGACCACAGGCGCATACCTGTGTACCGGCAGGCAACGCTGACAAGAGCTGTTGCAGATTTATCCGTTTACCTTCAGAAGAAATGTAGAGTTCGGCAGCACTACCATGTGCAGCAACTTCCTTAAGTAATGCCATACTAGCCCGCTGGCGTGAAAGATAAATTAGCCGGTAAGGGCGCCCCTGTTCACGTAAGCTGTTGGCCATGCTCAGAATAGGAGTAATACCTATCCCCCCCGCGATCAGCACATACTGGCTCGCCTGTAAATTTAATTTAAAAAAGTTTTTGGGTCCCTTAATGTAGATCTGTTCTCCTGCTTTTAAATACTGATGAATCCATTGTGAACCACCCCGGCTTTCTGGCTCTCTCTTTACAGCAATCGTATAAAATTGATCAGTCACTAAACCGCATAGAGAGTACTTACGGCTCAGGCCATTAGGCAATACCAGTTCAATATGTGAACCGGCACTCCAGCGTGGTAATTCTTCACCGTGTATAGCAGCCAGCTCAATACGTATAATATCTTCTGCTTCAGGATAAACTGCCTGAACACGTACCGGGCGGGTCATGGCTTTAAGATCAGGCGCTCCAATAGGAAAAGTGGTAATTTGTCTGGCAGTTTGTTCTGGCTGGGCATGCCACTCAGTCCACAAGGCCTCTGGTCCTCTGAACGAGGTATTGGCCAGATAGGTAAATTCCTGCTCGCAGAGTTTCAGGTCTGGTATACGGCGTGACAGTTCTTCAATGAAAATACACATTTCCATACGGCCGATATTCTTACCCATACACTGGTGTGCACCGTAACCGAATGTCAGATGTTCAATAGCATTATCACGATAAATATCCAGCTCATCGGCATTTTCAAAATGAAGTTCATCATGGTTAGCAGAAGCCGACACCAAAAACAATTTATCGCCTTTCTTAAACTTGACTCCACTGACTTCACTCTCGGTAGTGACCTGTCTGCGCCAAGCCACTACAGAACCTGAATGCCGTAAACACTCCTCGACTGCACCCGGAATCAGCTGCGGGTTATCACAGATTTTTTTCCACACTTTCCGGTCAGCTAAAAGTAGTTTTAATGCATTGGCAGAGGCTAGTGCGGTAGTTTCATGGGCGGCCACCATAATAGCCATCATCATTGAATGCAGATAATTGTCTGTCACCACCTCTGGCATTACACGATTTTTAGCAATCATGTCATACATCCAGCCTTTACCTTCTGGATTATTTTTCATTTTCTCCAGCACACGGCCAGAGTACTCCCAGAATTGTCCTACTCCCTCGGCAACCTCCAACTGCTGTTCTAATGTTGGTCTTCCCCAGGTATTAACGGTATGAGCAACTGCAAATTTACGTAGTTCCTGCATGTCATCTTCAGGTACGCCCAAAAAGTGTAACGCTACCATTAAGGGTATTTCCCAGAGCATTTCCTGTACCAGATCTGCCCGTCCCTTATAAATAAATCCGTCGACTTTCTTCCTGACCAGTTCTCTAACGAAATGTTGGTGCTCTTCCAGATTCTGTGGTGTAAAAGCATCCATTAAAGCACGACGCCGTTCCATGTGAACCGGTTCATCTTCATTTACCAGTGTACGGTTCATACCATAATTATATTTTTCAAGAATTTTTAATGCTTCAGGGCAAGAAGGCGTCAGTTTCTCGAGTGCATTACAGGCAGAAAAGGTAATAGGATCACGAAAAATTGCTTTGACATCTTCATAACGGGTCACAATCCAGTAACCCATCGCTTCAGAGAAAAAAATCGGGAGCTGTGCACGAAATTCCTTCAGAGCCAATGCAGGGTCTTGCTGATATGGCACTGCAAACATGTCAAAGTTTTTACCCTTCTGTTGTAACTCGGCATGAAAAGGGCATTGCCCATGCATAGGTACTTTTACGTTCATCCTGAACTTCCTGTTCTATTATCGTACATTATGTTCTAATATAGTAAAAGAATAAATAATGAGCAGACATGTTGTCAATTGGCTAAAATGTCTTTTTGCAATTGTTTACTATTTAAGACAGACCCAAATCCGGGTTGACCAAGCGGAGTAGAAAAAGAATTGGAGACCTTACAGACGCTGGAACGGGGCATTCATGCATTAGAACTGATTGCCAGACATCAAGGCCAGTTGACCGTAGCGCAGCTGGCTGAACTATTAGAGATTAACCGGACTATTGCCTACCGTATTACCCGGACCTTAACTCATTTAGGTTATATTAAAACCAATGAAAATCTGGGGCTGGAGCTCAGCAGCAAGATCCAGGATTTATATCACTGCTATGAAATGACGATTCCCTCTAATAGCCAGCAGATTCTGAATAGTCTGTCTAATCGGACTCAAGCCAGCGCTTCGCTAGTAATTGCTGAAGGATCAGACTGTGTAGTAGTTAAAACTGCATCGACTGGTTCCTCTTATTTACGTATTAATTATCAGCTGGGTTCACGGCATCCGATTGGTACAGCTGCAGCTGGTATTGCAATTGCTACCACCTATCCGTCTCAACCGGAGGAAAAAGAAGAAATCAAGCTAGCCCGCCAGCTTGGTTATGGTTATTCTGAAGGTCGGCTGCAATCTGGAGCCGTAGGCCTGTTTATGCCAATTCCAGAGCGGCATATGGCTATTGGAATTGTCAGTATTGGAGAAGTTAATAAAGAAGCCGTTTTAGAGGCCTTAAATGATGCGGTACGGGCTTTAAACTAAGCCCCCCTGTTCAAGCATAGTATTATCTTTATTTATTTTACCCAGAAGCTGGCTTAAAGAATATTTTAATAATTTTCGTTAGCAGGCTAAAGTTAAAAATAAAGATGCTATGCTCACAGTGTTCGACTTAATAGAAAAGTAAACTAAAATTACTCTTGGCCCATGGAGTTGGCATATAAAATTTTGTTAACAATGCTTTAAAAAAGATTGATTAATCATCTAATTAACATTTTATTACAATCAGTTAAATTTAATATATTTTATGGAATTCAATGCATGGAAGCACATTCAGGTTTAAGTGCGCAGGATAAACGTACCCTGGGATTATCATCCTTGGGAGGCGCACTCGAATTTTATGATTTTGTCATTTATGTTTTTTACGCCAAAATTATTTCAGAGCTATTCTTTCCAAGTGGCCTGAGTCCTTTTTGGGCTATGCTGAATACTTATGGAATTTTTGCAGCCGGTTATTTTTTCAGGCCCTTAGGGGGCGTAGTTATGGCTCATTTTGGCGATCTGGTAGGACGCAAACGTCTCTTTAGTTTATCTATCTTGCTGATGGCATTGCCAACTTTAGTCATTGGCCTGATGCCTATTTTTGAAAGTATTGGCTATGCTGCCCCTTTATTATTACTTCTAATGCGGGTAGTACAAGGTATTGCAATTGGTGGAGAAATACCGGCTGCCTGGACTTTTGTATCAGAACATGTGCCTGAGAAAAAGATTGGCTTTGCTAATGGCCTGTTAACCGCCGGACTTTCACTGGGAATTCTACTTGGTGCCCTGATGTCACTATTTATTTCCCTTAAATTTAGTGAAGCGCAGATTCATGACTGGGCATGGCGCATTCCATTTATTATTGGTGGTGTATTTGGACTGGTTGCTTTATATCTGCGGTCTTACTTGAAAGAGACACCCATTTTTAAAGCCATGCAGGCACGTAAAGAACTGTCTAAAGAGTTACCGGTCAAGCAGGTACTCGCTCGCCACAAAACAGCAGTTGTTATTGGCATGATGTTTACCTGGTTTTTAACTGGTTGTGTAGTGGTACTGATTTTAGCAATGCCTAACTTGCTTACCGGCGCTTTCGGTATTGAACGCTCAGATGCCTTTACCATGCAAAGTGCTGCTATTATCATGCAGATGGCAGGCTGTATTCTGGCGGGACTTTTGGCTGACCGTTTTGGTGCCGGAAAAGTTATTCTGATCGGTTCATTCTGCGTCGCTGCGATTGCAGGAATTTTTTATACCAGTCTGGGTCATGTGTCACAGTCAACCATTTTTATATTGTATATGCTGCTCGGACTGTTCTCAGGTACGGTCGGTATGGTGTCTTACAGTATGGTCAGAATGTTCCCTGCCCAGATTCGTTTTTCGGGAATTTCATTTTCTTATAATGTCGCTTATGCAATTGCAGGTGGCCTGACCCTGCCACTGGTACAGTGGCTGAGCCTCTACAGTAAAATTGGTGCAATGTACTATATTTGGGTGGTATGTCTGGTGGCATTTTTTACTGCCATAATTTACAGATCAAAATTTGAATAAGTCTGTTGTCCCTCATTCTTTTTAAGTTAAATGAATGAGGGACAAGCACCCCTAGGCCTGCAAGTTCTTTCTGAGCTCATCTTCTACAATTTCTATTTCGATATCGCTAAACTTGCGGATTTCACCTTCAGCATGTTTCTCCAGCATTCCACCGATTAATGGCACTTTTACTTTGACCTGCCAGTCCAGTTTTATATGAATCTGCTGGTCATCACCAGTTACACTACGGTCACAACTTGCCTCCAGTGGCAGGTTGGCGCCAAGTGCCACTGTCGAGGTTAGTGCTTCAAGATTGGTAATATCTGTACGTCTCAGACGAAAAGCATCTTTTAATAATTTTTTGGCAATGTCTGGAATATTGACATCCAGATTATAAGCACGCTTGAGTGTATAAATCCCCTGATCAATCCTGGATTCCAGAATTTCCAGCTTATCCCCCGGAATACGTCTACAGACTTTTTCATGCAGTGAAGTATCGGCACTCAGCCGTTTAAAATCACTCAGAGAAACACCTGGAATAGTGGCATAAACAGTAAAACGATGTGCCATGATTTAATCCTTTCTTTTTTATTGTAGACTCTGTCGCAAAGTGATCCATTCAAATTGCGCTGTTAAACCCTTTTAATTATTAAACAGGGTTAAAACATTATAATGGTTCAATTAAATCCTGATTCTTCAGATCTGTCATTGACTTTAATAATACTGATCTTTCCGACTGATGCCAGAACATACTGTATTTTGTCCGGTACAGGTCATATTTAAAGTATATTGCCGATATTCAATTATGGCATAAAATTCTTCGGCTCCATCGTCAAGCCCGCTTGCAAACCAGACCGTACCTTTAGGAAACTCTGCCAGCCATACTGCCTTGTAAAAATCAGAAATTGAATCAAATTGCAGATAACGCTCAGGCTCATTCATGATTTTCTCTGCAACCCGAAAAAATTGCTGTTCCTGAGTTTGAATAAAATCAATCAACATATTACTTCTACTTACGACATTAAATGAGTCTGGTACTCATTATATAAACCTTCTTTAAGCTAGACTGCATAATTGTGCTGTTAAAATGATTTAACAGGTGAAGTTTAAAAAGAAGTTATATAACATTATAACAATTTAATACTTCTTTCCGGTAAGCCATGAAAAAAGCACTTCTGACCTCTTTTGTTGCAGCAAGTATTTCTTTTGGCTGTTCCAACCAGACGACTGAACCTGAACAGAAGACCTCTGCGGTTAAAACCGACCAAGGCCAGACAAGCGATCCCAAACTGCAAGCCTGGGTTGGGAAATATGAAGGAATAATCCCCTGCGCTACTTGTATTTCACGTTGTGAAGGCTGTGACAGTATGGGCGTAGACCTTGAACTGCATCCTGATATGAGTTTTAAACTGGTGCGCACCAGCTATAGCACTCAAAGTGCTGCCGAGGTCTACACCGGATATTTTGAATTTTTAGATGGTGATAAACTTAAAATTCAGCTAAATGAAGTAAAAGACCGTAATATTCTGGTATAGGGGGCAGATTATACCGAAATTATAGATACTAAATCCGGCCAGCCCTATGCAGCTTATCCAGATTTTCAGCTGGAAAAGATTAGCAGCTAGACAAGAGTTTAACAGTCAAACAGTACTTAGCTGGCTTGTAGCTGTTTTTGTTCAATCTGTTTCCATTGCCACCAGCCAAATAAAGCCAGCCCGACAAATCCTGCATATAAACCTGCTGTCAGCAGCAAATCTTTATAGATGAACATTCCGACATAAATAATATCAATCCACACCCAGAGCATCCAGGTAGCAATATATCTACGACTGGTCCAGTATGTAGCAAGCAAACTAAAGGCAGCCAGCTGCGCATCTAGCAATGGAACAGCAGCATCTGTCCAGTATTTTAAAGTCAGTCCGAGTAGCAGCCCTAAAACTGCTGAGAGTAAAAGCTGTAATATTACCAGCTGCCTGGCAATAGAAATGATCTTGATTTCATGACTCTGCTGATGATCTGTCCACCAATGGTACAAACCATAAAAATTCATAATTATAAATATTCCCTGTAAAAGGGTTTCTCCGTACAGCTTAAATTCAAAAAACAAGTAAGCATATAAGGCACATGCCACAATATTAAAGCCCCAACAGAGTATATTTCGCTGAATGGTAAGAGCTACTCCTATCACACTCATCAGAACAGCAAAGATTTCTAAGGGGGTCATGGTATTTTTCCTATAGGAAAAGGACTATTTTTATTTAACACGGTAAAATCCGCAAATCATCTGTTTAAGCACAACCAAATAAAAAGCCCGCTACCGGGCTTTTTAAAAGCTCTTAAAGACCGCAGTTATTCATCACGGGTTTTCACATCAAATAATTCAATTTCGAATATCAGGTTCGAATTAGCCGGAATAATTTTGCCCATTTTTCGCTCTCCATAGGCTAAATGTGCGGGAACCAGCAATTTACGTTTTCCACCTACCTTCATACCCATAATACCTTGATCCCAGCCTTTAATGACTCGGCCCGTACCAATCACACATTCAAAGTAATTACCACGATCAATCGATGAGTCAAATTTTGTTCCGTCTTCCAGCCAGCCAGTATAATGGGTGGTAATCAGTGCGCCTTTTACTGCTTCCTTACCAGAGCCCACTTTCAAATCTATAATTTCCAGTTCATTGGACATTTAATACACTCTAAATCGTCATATTGCATTTATTATAACTGAAACTTGGTCAGTCTTTTTCCGAGTTCATGCTTTTTGAAGACAAGTTGGAATTCAGAATATTTTGAAAGGCTAGAATTTTATCTAGAAACTTAAACGTTTAATCCGCGGGTCCTGACTCAGTTCTTCAACCAATAAATTATGTCGCTGGCGTTTACCACTTATATTCCAGTGCAAAATAATTTCATCGGACTTTAGAACCTGCAATACATGCTTGGCCTTCAAGCCATACTGCTTAAAGAGCTGCTCATAATAATGTGATAATCCCTGCTCATAATGACAAATCATTTTATAGTCACGGATTAAATTGAATTCTTCTACCAGTTTTTCAAGGTAGGTTAACAGGCTTAAGATCACCAGTACCAGTATGGTGCCATACAGGCCTAAAGCAATATAGCCTGCGCCAATTGCCATGCCTAAAGCCGCGACCATCCAGATAGTGGTCGCGGTAGTAATACCCGAAATACGGTTTTCATCTTTAAAAATAACGCCAGCACAGAGAAAACCCAGTCCAGTCAAAATATTTGCAGCAATACGGTCATCACTAACCTCCCCAATTTGCCGAGACAATATGGTAAACAGGCAGGAAGCCATACTGACCATAATCATAGTACGTAGGCCGGCGGTCTTATTTTTATATTCCCGTTCCAGCCCGATGACTGCGCCTATTGCTGCGGCACATAACAAATAATAGAGTTCACTGTCCATAGCGCGAAGAATCTTGCTTTTATATTAAACATGATCTAAACAACAGGTCCTGAATGAGGCAAGCCTTTTTAATAAATTTCCATCATGAATAAAACACTTCTATTACTTGAGTTGTTGCCACTCAATTACAGCTTGTGCATGGTTACCAATTAAGGTCCATTCACCATCCATTACATTGAGCTGTAGTTGCATGGTTCGTTCACACAAGGCTTGTAACGCCTCAGTAGAAGCCTCAGAAATCTGCCATACTTCGACATTATCCAAAGTTTTTATCTTGCTGTTCTTTTTCCACCAGTCCGACACCTGGCTGCCATAGGCTATAATGGCGACCTGCTTGCAGCGTGAACTGGCTTTTTTAACTTTATCTTCATCCGGACAGCCTACCTCAATCCATTTTTCCAATTGCCCCGTTAAGTCCTTTTGCCACAAGGCTGGCTCATTGGTCTCAAACAGGTCTTTGGTAAACTCAAGCTGCTCATCAGCAAACCGAGCAAAAGCAGCAATACGTACCATCAAGCGTTCAATGGTTTCAGATGGATGCAAAGCCAGAGTCAGTTGATGGTCACTGTACTGGTGTGTATCCATATTGGCAATATTCAGGTCTGCCTTATATATTGTTGCTTTTAACGCCATAACGGTATCTTCATCATAAAAGTATAAATGGCGCCAAGCATAGCAAAAAAATAGGTCTATTTATTTTAAGTAATGGCCATCTCAAGGAAAATTTTAAATCTGGCTATTTTCCTCGGCTATATTTAACTGTGCAGCCAAAAGGCTCATCTCAAAATTTTCCCAATTACGATTTTCATCTGTAATTATCTCTATCCGGTTATCTATCCCTTCTTCACCTGACTTGTAATTCAGCTGTTGCGGATTGAAGTTAAAATAGATCCAGCCCTGATCAGTATTAAAGATCCCTTTGATTCTCAGCCAGTTTTCGGTTGTACAAAACAGATCCAGCAAAGCATAAAAATCAAATTGCCAGCGCTTAGGTAATTTCCAGCCCGCTACACTATAACCTTGTGCAGTTTCTACATAATGATAAGGTAACTTTTTAATTGGTTCTTCACTCAGCAGTGCTGTTTGTAAACGCTGTACTTTAAGCAAAGGCTGTAACTTGCGCTGTATACCCTGATACAGCAAATCAATTTCTGCCAGATCAAGCTGCCCCTGTTCGGCCATTATCCAGTCTTGGCCATAGGCCGCATATTCCTTTTTGAGCTGTTCTAAAGCCTCCCCATCAGCAAAACTCATCAGATCACCATGTGAAACCACTATGATTTGTGCGGCTTTAAGCTGATCCTGATAAAGGTTTTGGCTTACCCACTCCTGTTCGTGTAAACGTGAACCATCCAGCACTGTCACCAGAGCACGAACGGTAAGCGTCTGTTGCCAATGAGGCTCAGTAAGCTGTTCGAGTAACTGGGCCGGATGTCCAAGCCCAGTAGGTTCAATAAATAGCCGGTCTGGCTTGGTTTCAGATAACAGTCTTGAAAGAGCAATCTGCATAGGAAGCTGGCTGCTACAGCATAAACACCCTCCCAGCAGCTCCTTTATTGCGTACCCCTGCTGCTGAGGTAACAGTTGTTGGTCAACTCCGATCTGACCAAATTCGTTCATTAAAATAGCCCAGGTTTCATGCTTTGGTTTCTGCCTCAACAGATGTTGTAACAGTGTGGTTTTTCCTGCACCTAGAAAACCGGAAATAATGTGGGTTGGTATTGCGGCTGGTGTCTGAATCAACTTCACGAAAATTACTCTGCTTAATGAAAATAGTAGACAAGGGATCTCAATTTTATACTGGTGACCTATTCATACCATAGGTTCAGTTTTTACTTGGACTTGCATTGAAATCTGAACATAAACAAATTATTCAGGCTTAATCTTACTCTTATAAAGCTTGCGAAATCTTTTTAATTTAAGTTTTTACTTTTTAACTGCTCTCCGCCATGTATCTATTCAAATAATCCTCTTTCAAATTTATTTTTCTTTACTATATACAGATGGAAAAATAATTTTCAAAAACACCGTACTACTGTTTTAAAATTCTGAACCATTCTATAGCTGTGTTTTGTTGACCAGATTTATGTGATTTTAAGAGTTTTAGGCTCATATTAAATATAAATGATGAACATAATAATTTTTATTTGCTTACATTTAAGATCAATTTTTAATCAATTTAATTTAAATATAGTTTATTTTCTCAAGATATAAGATTTTTACTGGATTTTTATAATAATTTTTAGAAAAATAAAGAAAGAACCTTAAATTAAGCAAATTATTGAATTGTTTAATAAATTTAATTTCTATGATTGTTAAATTTTATTGATTTATAAAAAATATAAGGAATAACCAATCATTGCTATAAAAATATATCACCTCTATTGTGTATTTAGGTTAATTTATTGATCAAATATTAATCTAATTTACATGATTTTATACATTTTAGTATGATTTATCATTTAATTTTTTACATTAAACTTACATTAAATCCTTAATTGTGTTTTGAGTGTAACCGTAAAGTTACGCTTTGTATGAATTATTGCAGGCTCAGAAAAGGGAACATAGCATGACATCCAACCCAGAAGTCCTGAACATATACACTGTTGAGGGATATGTACTGGGTTCTTTATTGTTTACAAATAGAAGGATGCCAATATGAAACTTGTTAAAACATTACTTGCTACTACTCTTGCTCTAACTGCTGCTACCAGCTTTGCTGCAACTGCTAAAGATCAGTCAGCTACTGAAGAAAAAGTGGTTGTTTCAACTCAGGAACAACCAACTGCTGCTGGTACAGAAAGTGCAGCTGCTCAACCTACAACTGCTCAGCCTGCATCTGAAAGTGCTGCTGAAGAAGCTAAAGATTCTGTTGCTCAGCCACAGTAATTTTATGTTTTAGTGACATCATTTTTTTAAAGCTGTATAAAAGTTTTAAAGAAATAGGTCAAGCCTTGCTGCGGCTTGGCCTTTTGCTTTTTAGTACATTATGATTGAAATATATTTATTTAAGTTTAAATAAGAGATATAAAAAATGATCGCCGGAGCGATCATCTGGTAAATATATTGGCTTAACTTGGGGATGTTGTCTTTTTATAAATACTGCAAGAAGGATGATGATGCTCTTGCAGGCGTAGCACCTTACGCTGTTCAGCAGCTTCAAAGCGGCAACGTTTCCAGTCATTGTTCAAATTCAGTGGTGGAACCTGACGTGGTTTACCCTGCTCATCTACGGCAACCATAGTAAAATAACAGCTATTGGTATGGCGCACTGTACGCTTTTGAATATTCTGTGCTTCTACCCGTATGCCAATTTCCATTGAAGTACGGCCTACATGGTTTACGCTGGCCAGAAAAGTCACTAGCTCACCAACATGAATGGGTTCTTTAAAATTTACCTTATCTACAGACAGCGTCACCACATAACTTCCTGAATAGCGGCTGGCACAAGCATATGCCACCTGATCCAGTAGCTTCAGAATCGTTCCTCCGTGGACATTACCCGAAAAGTTAGCCATATCAGGCGTCATCAGGACAGACATTGTAAGTTCAGATTGATCATCTGTAGCAGGAACGACTTGATCTAATGGTGACATTGTCTCTTTGTCTCATCTATAACTGGGATATTTAAGGGACATTATTATATCGCTTTTCACTGAAAAAACATGTTCAAAGCGGCAAATCACCTGTAACAATAAAATAAGTTATTTAGAAACATATTAATAGAAGCTTTAAGGCTTTTAATGAGTACATCTGCCTGAATAGAAAGGCCGGCAGATGCCGGCTTTTGTTTAACTTGCCCGATAAAATGGGGCTTGTGATTTGGGTAAAGAGGGCCGGTTACGAATCCGGTCAGCCAGTTTTTCTGCAATCATGATGGTGGTTGCATTCAGATTCCCAGTCATAATTACGGGCATGATAGACGCATCAACTACTCTTAAACCATTTATGCCGTGAACACGGCCCTGACCATCAACTACAGCCATATCATCTTCACCCATTTTACAGCTACAGGAGGGATGATAAGCTGTTTCTGCATGATTACGCACAAATTCATCCAGTTCAGCATCAGATTGTAAGTTTTTACCCGGGCTAATCTCCTCCCCACGATATGCATCTAATGCGGGCTGATGCATAATTTCTCGGGTGATACGGATTGCATCACGAAATTCTCGCCAGTCCTGCTCAGTACTCATGTAATTGAACAGGATACTCGGATGCTCAAATGGGTCTCTGGATTTAAGCTTGATCCGGCCCCGTGAAGGTGAACGCATAGAACCAACATGGGCCTGAAAGCCATGTTCTTTCACCGGATTAGAACCATTATAGTTAATGGCAACCGGCAAGAAATGATACTGGATATTGGGCCATGTAAATTCATCTGAACTGCGAATGAAACCACCTGCTTCAAACTGATTGCTGGCTCCAATACCTTTTCCTAAAAACAGCCACTCGACACCAATTGCCGGCTGATTATGCCACTTTAACGCAGGATAAAGTGAGACCGGTTTTTTGCATCTGTATTGCAGGTACATTTCCAGATGGTCCTGCAAGTTCTCGCCCACCCCAGGCAAGTCATGTAATACCGGTATATCCATTGACTTCAAAAAAGTACTTTGTCCGATGCCTGAGCGCTGTAAGATTTGCGGTGAAGCAATAGCTCCTGCACACAGTAACACTTCATTTCTAGCATATACCTGATGTAGTTGAGCAGTATTTGCACCTTGAATATATTCAACGCCAATAGCACGTTTGCCCTGAAATAAGATTTTGTTAGTCGTGGCATGAGTCAGGATCGTGAGGTTCGAACGGCCCTTCGCCATATCCAGGTAGCCACGCGCTGTACTGGAACGTCGGCCTTGCGGTGTTACAGTACGATCCATAGGGCCAAAACCTTCCTGCTGGTAGCCGTTCAAATCATCAGTACGTGGATAACCAGCCTGTACCCCTGCCTCAACCATAGCATGAAATAACTCATTATTGCCCTGTTTAGGGGTGGCTACAGAAACGGGACCCGAATCTCCATGATAATCATTGCCACCAATATCACGTGTCTCTGCTTTTTTATAGTAGGGCAGACAGTCAGCATAGCTCCAGTCTTCTAAACCTTTAAAGCTGGCCCACTGTTCCAGATCCATGGCATTACCCCGGATATAACACATGCCATTAATAAGTGAAGAGCCACCTAGACCTTTACCGCGGCCACATTCCATACGGCGGTTATTCATATGAGGCTCAGGGTCAGTCTGATAAGCCCAGTTGTAACGACGACCCTGCAAAGGATAAGCCAGAGCAGCCGGCATCTGGGTACGAAAATCCAGACGGTGATCCGGTCCACCTGCCTCTAGCAAAAGAACACTGGTCTGCGCATCTTCAGTTAAGCGTGCTGCCAGTACGTTACCTGCGGAGCCGGCACCGATAATGATGTAGTCATATTTTTTCTGCACAGTATCCTCTCCTGATCAGGCTTTGAAAATAGACTGAAATGGTTGCAGTTCTACCTGTACCGATTTGAGCTGGGTATAATTTTGCAGGGTCTGGATACCATTCTCACGGCCTACACCAGACTGTTTGTATCCTCCAACAGGCATTTGTGCAGGCGATTCTCCCCACGTATTGATCCAGCAGATTCCGGCTTCAAGTTGATGAATCATTCGATGTGCCTGTGCCAGATCTGAACTTACTACTCCCGCGGCAAGTCCGTAATGGGTATCGTTAGCGCGCTGAATGACTTCTTCTTCATTCTCATAATTCAAGATACTCATGACCGGCCCGAAAATTTCCTGCTGCACAACCTCCATCTCGTCATGACAGTCAGTAAAAATAGTGGGTGCAACGAAAGCACCTTTGGCCAGTTCATTTGCAGTAAGCCGATGCCCCCCAGTTAATACACGTGCACCCTGCTGCTTACCGCGCTCAATAAAGTCCAAGACTTTCTGCATATGAGGAAAACTGGCAAGCGGACCAAAATTGGTATCAGGTTTCAAGGGATCTCCTATCCGGATATATGGAATCCGCTCCAGAAGCTTTGTTTCAAAAGCTGACTGTAACTTTTTAGGAATAAATACCCGAGTACCGTTAGTACACACCTGACCTGAACTGAAAAAGTTTGCCATCATCGCGATATCGGCAGCCAGATTCAGATCGGCATTTTCACAAATAATCAGAGGTGATTTCCCACCCAGTTCCATCGTTACATCTTTTAAAGAAGAACCTGCTGCTGATGCCATAACTTTCTTGCCGGTTTCTACCCCACCGGTAAACGAGATTTTCTGAATATCAGGATGTTCCGTCAGATACTGCCCGATTTCTCCCGCACCAGTTACAACATTAAAGACACCGGCTGGCACGCCAGCCTCAGTATAAATTTCAGCCAGTTTCAGGGTCGTCAGTGGTGTAGTTTCACTGGCCTTAAATACCATTGCATTTCCGGCAGCTAAAGCTGGGGCAGATTTCCATAAGGCAATCTGAATTGGATAATTCCAAGCCCCAATCCCTGCTACCACCCCTAATGGTTCACGGCGGGTGTAGGCAAATGAACCCTCACGCAATGGAATCTGCTGCCCTTCAAGCATCGGTAAAATTCCAGCATAATATTCAAGTACATCAGCTCCAGTCACGATATCGACCGTTGAAGTTTCACTATATGCCTTGCCACTGTCGAGGCTCTCAAGCACTGCAAGCTCATCATTACGTTCACGTAAGATGCTGACTGCTCTTGCCAAAATACGTGAACGTTCAATCAAGCTCATAGCTGCCCAGATTTTCTGACCGTTTTGTGCAGAAACAACTGCCCGGTCAATATCATCTTTGGTACAGACTTGAACCTCTGCCAGAACTTCACCATTGGCCGGGTTAATGGTCTTAAAAACATCAGGAGAAGAACTGTCTGTAAATTGTCCGTGGATGTATGGACGTTGCAGATTGAACTTCGACATGAGAAATCTCCTTTTGTTGTGATTCTTAATATACAAGCTTGTGATCGATGTATTGCTCACAGATCCGGATGGTTTCATCGATCCTGAGCGGTGTCTGGCTTAATGCGCCGCGTAACCAAAAACCATCGATCAGTGCAGCAAGTCCGAGAGCTGCATCTTCGGCCTGTTTTTCATCCAGACACTTGCAAAATTCGTGTTTAAGGCTGGAATACAGCCATTGCTCATTGACTTGCTGTAATTCATGTAAATCCGGTTGATATAAGCTAACCGACCAAAAAGCCAGCCAGGTTTTCATGGCAGCCTGATTTATCTGTGAGGGCGAAAAATTGCCCCGCACAATGGCCATAAGCCGGGCTTTGGGAGAAGCTTCTGTCTGGCTTAATGCCTGTGCCACTGCAGTTTCCAGCTGCGCCAGCAAATACTGCATGGTGGCAAAAATAAGACCATGCTTGTCTTTAAAGTAATGACTGATAATACCGGTCGATACACCTGCTCTTTTGGCAATCTGGGAGATTGAAGCCTCAGCAAGGCCTAACTCGTTAATAGCTTCCAGTGTGGCATCAATCAGTTGTTGGCGACGAATCGGTTGCATTCCAACTTTAGGCATCGGTCTTATCTTCCAAAATACAGAACAAATGTGAACTGCTACATATTTTATCTTTATTTTTATTGAACGTTCAATTAAAAAAACCTATAGTTTTATAGCAAAGATGTACAGCACACTTTATTTTTGGACTCGTTGTAGCTTTAAAACCAAGCTATTTACTTAAAAAAACTGTTTAAAAAAGAATAAAGTGTACTGTAAATCCGAAATTTACATATTCTTTGGAATCTCGAGATTTATGGCGAATAAAACAGTCGGGCAGCCGAGGGACAGCCTGAACAAGGTGGTCTTTTACGTTTCTGCTTCACTCATTCTACTGTTCTCTACTATTACTATTTTATTTAATGAACAGGCAAATTATGTTATTACAGCTGTACTAAATTGGGTATCCAGTACATTTAGCTGGTATTACCTCCTCGCAGCTACCTTGTATATGGTCTTTGTTATTTTTATTGCCTGTTCACGTTATGGCAATATTAAACTTGGACCCAAGCATTCAAAGCCGGAATTCAGTCTGCTCAGCTGGTCAGCAATGCTGTTCTCTGCCGGAATCGGTATCGATCTGATGTTTTTTTCAGTGGCTGAACCACTGTCACACTATATTAATCCACCAGTAGGTACGGGCGAAACTTATGCAGCTGCGCGGCAGAGTATGGTCTGGACCATGTTTCACTATGGCTTGACTGGCTGGTGTATGTATGCCCTGATCGGTATGTCACTGGCTTATTTCAGCTATCGCTATAATTTGCCTTTAACCATTCGTTCTGCGCTTTATCCCATCTTTGGTAAAAGAATTAATGGTGCCTTGGGTCATACGGTCGATACGGCTGCGGTACTGGGAACAATTTTTGGTATAGCTACCACTTGTGGTATTGGTGTTGTACAGCTTAACTATGGCTTACACGTACTTCTTGGCCTGCCAGAGAATTTATGGGTCCAAACTCTGCTAATTCTAGTGGCTGTAATTATCTGTATTATCTCGGTCACGTCTGGTGTAAATAAAGGTTTGCGGATACTTTCCGAAGTCAACATTTATGTGTCAGTGGGTTTGCTTATTTTTATATTGCTGTTGGGCAATACCCAGTTCCTGCTGAATGCCCTAATTCAAAATTTCGGCGATTATCTTAGCCAGTTTCCAAAACTTACTTTGGAGAGTTTTGCCTTTGAACAGCCAACAGAGTGGATGCAGAGCTGGACACTGTTTTTCTGGGCTTGGTGGGTGGCATGGTCTCCTTTTGTAGGTCTGTTTCTGGCACGTATTTCTCGAGGGCGCACCATTCGTGAATTCGTCTGTGGCACCCTGATCATTCCTTTGCTGTTTACCATGACTTGGCTATCTATCTTTGGTAACAGCGCCCTTCATAGTGTAATTTTTGAAGGCAATATTCAGCTTGCCGAGACAGTAATTGCCAACCCGGCCCATGGTTTTTATGATTTGCTGGCCCAGTATCCGGGCTTTCCATTTATTGCTTCAGTGGCCACTATTACTGGTCTCTTGTTCTATGTGACTTCAGCCGATTCAGGGGCGCTGGTGCTGGGGAACTTTACAACGAAATTTACCCACATTGACCATGATTCACCCCGCTGGCTCAGCATTTTCTGGTCAGTTGCGATTGGCCTGCTTACACTGGCAATGCTGATGGCAAACGGTATTACAGCCCTACAAAATGCCACTATTATTATGGGACTACCCTTTAGCTTTGTAATTTTTCTGGTTATGGCCGGTTTATATAAATCATTACGTCTGGAAGATTTCCGGCAAGCCAGTACCAGTATGAACGCCGCTCCTGTGGTGGGCAATGTCGATATTTTTAACTGGAAAAAACGTCTGAACCGGGTTATGCACCATCCGGGAACTACCGAAACCAAGCGTATGCTGGATGAGGTCTGTTTGCCCGCCATGCAGGCTGTAGCAGATGAACTGATGAAACGGGGTGTTGAAGCCAGTGTAGAACAAAAACTGCTTGAAGATGAACTGCCGCTTTATCATCTGGATATTATTATTCATTTAGAACAGGAACAGAATTTTATTTATCAGATCTGGCCGATACGCTACATCACACCCAACTTTAGTGAACGTGGCAAACGTGGTAAACGCCACTATTACCGTCTGGAAAGCTATCTCTATGAAGGCTCCCAAGGAAATGACCTGGTTGGTTACAGTCGCGAACAGGTGATTAACGATATTCTGGATAAATATGAACGTCATATGATGTTCCTGCACATTAACCGGATTAGTCCGGGTACACGGCCACTTTTCCCAGATCCAGATGCTTAAACTCAATACGGATGACTCCAATGAACCCAGATGCAATCCATTCATTTGCCCTGTTCTTTTCACTGCTCAATCCTTTCCTGATGAGCATTTATATGCTGGGAATTATCCGCACCTCTGAGGCAAAAACGTTTAATACAGCGCTGATTACAGGCAGTCTGATCAGTTTCATGGTTTTTCTGCTTTTTGCCTGGGGTGGTGAAACGGTATTTAACCAGTACCTACATGTGCGTTTTGAATCTTTCCAGATTTTTGGTGGCCTGATCTTCTTAGTAATTGGCTATCGGTATGTTTTTGAAGGTGCAGAAACTATCGGCGTTATGCGTGGAGCACCCGAGCATTTGGCCGGCACAATTGCCATGCCCTTTATGATCGGGCCAGGGACCATCAGTGCAGCAGTCATTACCGGTATGAAAATGTCTATACTAGAGACAGCGGCAGTCATTGCATTTACCCTGTTACTTAGTTGTAGCCTGCTGATCCTGATGAAATATGCACATGATCATTTACAGAAACGCTCGACCCGTTATGTAGATATGTACACTGCAATTGTCGGACGGCTGGCTGCCTTACTCATTGGTACAATTGCAATTGATATGGTGATTACTGGTGTAGTAGGAATCTGGACAGACATGGTTTAAATACCAATTATTTTGGCAGGTAATTTTCAGCTAATTTACTGTGCCTTTTAATAGAAAAACCAGAATTTTTAATTGAGTGTATGGAAAGATACAGATCAGCTCTTATCGTTCTAAAAATGCTACGTTTCGTTATAGCTATACGGGTTTATCGCGCCACTAAAAACAATAAAATAGATAACAGATAGAACAGATATATAGAGGTGTCAAAATGAATGCTTATTTACACCGCAGTGAAAACCGGGGTCATGTGCAGGCAGGCTGGCTCGACACAAGACACAGCTTTTCCTTTGGTCAGTGGTATGATCCAAAATACATGGGTGTCAGTGCATTACGTGTTATCAATGACGACCGGATTGCGGCCCATAATGGCTTTGGTACGCATGCCCATGACAATATGGAAATTTTAACCTGTGTCCTGTCTGGAACTATTTCTCATCGCGACAGTATGGGTAATGAAGGCCAGATTCATGCCGGTGAATGGCAACTCATGAGTGCAGGCCACGGCGTTCAGCACAGTGAAATCAATAATCATGATGAGCCCGTACATCTGCTCCAGATCTGGATTCATCCTAATATCAAAAATGCTGAGCCAAATTATCAACAGATCAGTCTGGACCCGGGCAAACATCCTGACCAGTGGCATCTGATTGCCGGACCAGAAGCAAATGCACCAATGCACATACGCCAAGATGCAGAGGTTAAAACTGCTGTCTTGCAAAAAGATGCTTCTCTAGAGATTGCTGCAAAGCATAAGATCAACTATGTTCATGTAATTGAAGGCTGTGTGCAAATTGGTGAATATACCGTAAATGCCGGTGATGCTTTAGTTTTCGAAGCTGAAACTGAAGTTAAAGCCCTAGCAGACAGCCGCATGATCTGGTTTGATTTACCTTAACTTTTTAAAGTCATAATTAAAAAAAAGGAAGGGCTTGCCCTTCCTTTTTTTTAAATATTACAAGTTCATAAACTTCTATCTATTTAAAAAATCAGTTTCAGACCAAGTCCGTACTGCCAGTCTTTTTCTGACGAGGTTTCTTGCTGCCAAACTGTAGCTTCACGCCCTTTCTCATAGGCATAAGCCACATCAATAAAAGGCATGACTCGCTTATTAATTTCATAACGGGTCTGCACACCCAGTTGCAAACTGGATAAACCTTTTTTACGCGCATACTTTGAATCATCACTTAACACCAGCTCTGACTCAACATAAGGTTGTAAAATCAGCTTTTGCGTTACTAGCAGATCACGCTCACTCTTCAAGTTAAAAGAGAGTTGCTGGTCTTTTCCAGCATACAGATAGGCATCTGTTTCAAAGAAATAGGGCGCCAGACCATGCAATCCAAGCATGGCGTCTAGCTGCTCCTGCTGTTCTGGTTGCCGCTCTGTGTAGCGGTAACGCACACCGGTCTGCACGTCCCAGAAGTCGGAAATAGCCCGGCTATACAAAGCGGCAATATCATAATCTGTCTGTTCTGACTCAGCCTTATGAATATGACCTTTTATAAACAGCCTGTTCTCATCTGTTCCGATTCGGCTTTCAAGTTCGGTTTTTAGTGTTCCCTGTCCATCCGGATTCCAGATCCAACGATGCTCAAGTTCAGTACGTTGAAAAATTTGTCCACCATGTTCACGTATATGGTTGGCATGAGCTTGTGCTTCTGAAGTTACCCTCATGGTTTTCTGCGTTGTAACAGATTGCTGCTGTAACTTGTCCTGATGGTCATGCAAAGTTTCAGCAAGGCTTATATTGCTTAAAAGCAAAATACCACTACCAATTAGCAGACGATTACATAACTTAGTGATGTGCATGCCCAGCTCCTTGTGACGAGTGACTTGCTGCTGGCGTATGAGTTGCTGATCCAACTTGGGCTACTACCAGTTTATTCATCATACCGGCACTCATGTGATAAAGCAGATGACAATGAATCGCCCATTCACCCAACTCATCGGCGGTGAGTAAAGCCGTGACGGTCTGGCCTGGCGGTACAATCACAGTGTGCTTATTCGGCATGTTTGCCAGCGGCTGACCATTTTCCAACTGCATAAACATGCCATGCAAATGCATCGGATGGGCCATCATGCTGTCATTGATAAATTTTAGCCGGATACGCTCACCATATTTCACCTGTAAAGGCTCAGCCTCAGTAAATTTCTTACCATTCATAGTCCAGACATAGCGCTCCATATTCCCCCCCAGACGGATGACCAGCTCCTGTTCAGGCTGACGCTGGTCAGATTGAGGATTTAAGGATTTTAAGTCTGCATAAGTGAGTGCTTTATGTCCTGCAGGGGTCGAGGCATTAGCCCAGCCATAGACCGGTGTAGTGGTACTTTGTGATAATCTTTGCTCCGTTATATCCGACATAGTCCGCTGTTCTGCTGCTTCCTGTTTTTTTGATGAAGTCATCATTTTGGAATGATCCATGGCAGCATGGTCTGTGCCCGGTACGGGCATTTGGGAATGTATCTCACCCTGAGCGTCGCTATTGCTCATATGTCCGGCATGCTGATTGGCCATATCATTATTATGGCCGCCATGTTGCATCCCCATATCAGCCATGGTCAGCAAGGCACGTGGTTTGGCATCAGGCTGCCGGGTTGCGGGCCGGGCAGAATCCGCCTGATCATGCAATGAGGCAAGTGCAAAGCCGGTACGATCAATTGATTCGGCCTCAATCTGGTAATGACTATCTTTGGGCTCGACAATTGCATCATAGGTTTCGGCTGTACCAATTCGGAACTCATCTACAGGTACTGGCTGAACTGGCTGCCCATCTGCACTCACTACATGCATTTTCAGGCCCGGGATTCGGATATCAAAAAAGGACATGGCTGAGGCATTGATAAAACGTAAGCGGACCTTCTCGCCTGATTTAAACAGACCTGTCCAGTTCTGCTTTGGTGTCTTGCCGTTAACCAGAAAAGTATAACCTGTGACATCCGATAAATCGGTTTTTAGCATGCGCATCCGGTTCCACATAGAACGGTCTTTCCAGGTAGCTGACCAACCTTCACGTTTTACCTGCTGCCAGATATCACCTAGGGTTTCACGCCGGTTCTGATAATATTCTGCTGATTTCTTCAGGTTATTTAGAATCTGGTCACTCTTGCTCTGGTGAAAGTCGGATAGCATCACTACGTAATCACGCTCTGCCTGTTCATGCTTGGCAGCAGGCCGGTGATCTTTGGGATAGACTACAAATGCCCCATATAGGCCATCCTGCTCCTGTCCCTTACTGTGTGCATGGTACCAATAAGTTCCATTCTGACGAATTTTGAAACGGTATTCAAAATGACCACCCGGTTTAATACCCTGAAATCCATTAAAGCTAGGTACACCATCCATTAAAGCCGGCAATAACAATCCATGCCAGTGTAAGGAAGAGTCTTCATTTTTAAGCTTGTTATAAACATGAATTACGGCTTCATCGCCTTCTTCAAACTCGAGTAAAGGAGCTGGAAATTTTCCATTTACAGTAATACGTTTTAGTGGCTTGCCGGTTACATTCACCAGCTGTTCATCAATAGTAAGATGATATTCCTTGACTGCCGCCATTAACCAGGTGGATGAGGACAGACAGGCACCCAGTAACAGGGCTTGACTCAGTTTTATAGACATGATTTGACCTTGATAATTAAAAATAATTTTTAATCGTGAAATTAAGGTCAGGCTTTAGGAGGGCGCAGAATTTCCTGCCAGTATCCTGGCAAGTAACGGGCAAAATAATGGCTGTGGCTTGTTTCGGGTAAAGAAAGATTTGGTAAAGATTCAGGCACGTTATCAGCTGCTGCTAAAACCACTTGCAGTGTATTGCAATGTAGTGAGCTGCAATCGTGACAATGAACCTGCTGCACTGTCTGATGGTTATCACCATTGATACAAGAATGATGCGCAGATTGTGATGCAGCATGAGACACTTCGTGACAGCCTGCATGGCCAACATGCTGGTTCACTTGCTGCGTAGGTTGAGATCCGCCGGAATGACTTAGCAGATGAGCAGACACAGTAGACCATCCTGTTACAAAAACAAGAAAACAGATAAGCCAAGACTGTTTTAAAAGTCTGCCAAGGCGCACGTTCAGGTCCACAAATCGTATATTAGCTATATCAGCATAACGGATTTTTGCCGGGGTGCAAGCGGATTTCAATAGGTCATTCTATATAAAAACCGAAAAATAATGGCTGAGTATTACTTTAATTTCCACTTATTACGATATTCATAATTAAATTATATATTGTGTAATATATAAAAATAAGTATGATAGAACTAAGATAAAAACAGCTGTCTTAAGCTTTGGAAAATTTGCAGACATTTTAATTTCTGAACACGAACTAACTTTAAGCAAGTAGCCTGATTTCCATAGATACATCAGGTCAGATAAAAGCGGCAGGCTGCCTTCATTTGGACAAAAGGAACAGTTAAATGACGACACAACTTAAATCATTCATCGATGTTGCACCAGATTCAGATTTCCCGATTCAGAACCTGCCTTATGGTATTTTTAGTGAAACAGCTGATGGAAAACGTCGCGCCGGTGTTGCACTAGGTGAGTATGTAGTAGATCTGGCAGTACTTGAACAGGCTGGCTTACTCACTATTGAAGCAGGCAGAAACTATTTTGATCAGTCAACCTTAAATCAGTTTATTGAGTCTGGACGTGATCAGTGGACTCAAGTTCGCTCTACCCTGCAATTCCTTCTTTCCAGTACAAATCCAGAACTACGTGATAATAGCGAACTGTGTGAAAAAGCCTTCTTTAAACGCTCAGAAGTAGTGCTACATTTGCCAGTCCACATTCCCGGCTATACCGATTTCTATTCTTCAAAAGAGCATGCTACCAATGTTGGCTGTATGTTCCGTGATCCCAAGAATGCCTTGCTTCCTAACTGGTCAGAACTTCCGGTCGGCTATAATGGTCGTGCCAGCTCAGTAGTAGTTAGTGGTACAGATATAGTTCGCCCGTCGGGCCAGGTTAAACTGCCAAGTGAAGAACGCCCTGTATTCACTGCCTGTCGCAAGCTCGACTTTGAACTGGAAACCGCTTTTATTATTGGCAAACCAAACCAGCTGGGCGAACCGATCTCCATTGAAAATGCCTGGGACCATATTTTTGGAATGGTACTGTTTAATGACTGGTCAGCACGTGATATTCAGCAATGGGAATATGTACCACTTGGTCCATTTAATGCCAAAACGTTTGCTTCCTCTATTTCACCGTGGATTGTCACGCTAGACGCCCTGCAACCTTTCAAGACCAACAGTCCGGAACAGGAACCACGTCCATTGGCTTATCTGCGTGAAGACAACAGTGCCAACAGTTACGATATCCAGCTTTCTGTTGAACTTCAGGCAGCCGGACAGGTACAGGCCGATGTGATCTGCCAAACCAACTTTAAATATATGTACTGGTCAATGGCCCAGCAACTGACTCACCATACGATTTCTGGCTGTAACGTTCAGGTCGGTGACTTGATGGGTTCAGGTACCATTTCTGGCCCTACCCCCGATTCTTATGGCTCCCTGCTGGAGCTTACCTGGAATACGACCAAGCCACTTACACTCTCAAATGGCGAACAGCGCAGTTTCTTACAAGATGGCGATACCCTGGTCATGAAAGGCTACTGTGAAAAAGATGGTCTGCGTATCGGTTTTGGTGAGGTAAGCGGCAAGGTACTGCCAGCTGTCCAGTTTGATTTTAATACTGATGAATCAGAGGTAGAGCAACATGAAGCTGTATAGTTACTTCCGTAGTTCCGCGGCTTATCGGGTGCGTATTGCCCTGAATCTTAAAGGACTGCACTACGAACTTGTGCCTGTACATCTGCTGAAAAATGGAGGCGAACAGCGTTCTGAAGCTTACTGCCGCATGAACCCAACTGCACTGGTGCCTACGCTCACAGATGGAGACTTCAATCTGGGCCAGTCCATGAGTATCTTAGAGTATCTTGAAGAAACTCATCCTGAAACGCCCCTCTTACCCAAAGATGCACATTCGCGAGCAAGAATTCGGGCATTTTGTCAGAGTATTGCTTGTGATATTCATCCGGTGAACAATCTGCGGGTATTACAGTATTTAAGTCAAACCCTGCAAATTGGTGAAACAGCAAAATCTGAATGGTACGCCCATTGGGTGACTGAAGGTTTTAAAGCACTTGAAGCTTTATTACACGACTCAAATGGCAGCTACTGTTTTAACGATACTCCTACACTGGCAGACTGCTGCCTGATTCCTCAGGTCTATAACGCCAAGCGTTTTAATATTGACCTGACAGCTTTCCCCAAAATTGAATGTATTTATACACACTGCTCAACATTGAGCGCATTCCAGAATGCTGCGCCAGAAGCGCAGTCGGATGCCGCATAAAAAATAAGGACATTTGTTCATGACTATTCAAATCGAAAAAATTCACCATGTGGCCTATCGCTGTAAAGATGCTAAAGAAACCGTCGAATGGTATAAGAAAAACCTGAACATGGATTTTATTCTGGCATTTGCCGAAGACCATGTACCTTCTACCAAAGCTTTTGACCCTTATATGCACCTGTTTTTAGATGCCGGGAATGGTAATGTTCTTGCTTTTTTTGAACTGCCAACCCAGCCAGAAATGGGCCGCGACGAAAATACACCAAAATGGGTCCAGCATATTGCATTGAAAGTTAAAGACCGTACAGCTCTTGAAGCCGCCAAAGCACATCTAGAGGCAAATGGTGTAGATGTACTCGGTATTACTAACCACGGCATTTTCCATTCAATTTATTTCTTTGATCCAAACGGTCACCGTTTGGAGCTGGCTTATGATGATGAAAAAGCCCCGCAGAAAATTGCCATGATTACTGAAGAAATGAAATATGAGATGCTAGAAGAATGGAGTAAAACCAAGCGTGCGCCTCATCATACTCATTTTTTGCATGCTGACGAACTGGATCAAACTACCGCTTAAACCATAGGAATTCAACTTATGAATAAAGTCTATGAAAGTGCAACTGCTGCCCTTCAGGATGTAGTCGCAAATGGACAGACTCTGGCAGTCGGTGGTTTTGGCCTGTGTGGCATTCCTGAAGCTCTGATTTCAGCTCTAAAAGAAACCGGAGTAAAAGACCTGACCTGTATTTCCAATAATGCAGGAGTAGATGACTTCGGTTTGGGGAAGCTGCTGGCTACCCGTCAGATCAAGAAAATGATTTCATCCTATGTTGGAGAAAATAAAGAATTTGAGCGTCAATACCTGAGTGGTGAACTTGAAGTTGAACTTACCCCTCAAGGTACACTGGCCGAAAAACTGCGGGCCGGCGGTGCTGGTATCCCCGCTTTTTTTACCCAGACCGGCGTAGGCACTCTCATTGCTGAAGGGAAGGAAGAGCGAGAGTTCAACGGCAAAACCTATATCATGGAAGAATCACTGATAGCCGATATATCGCTGGTTAAAGCCTATAAAGCCGACAAAGCCGGGAATCTGGTCTTTCGCAAAACCGCGCAGAACTTTAATCCGGTCTGTGCCATGGCCGGAAAAATTACTGTGGCTGAAGTTGAACAGATTGTCGAGATTGGTGAGCTGGATCCGGATGCTATTCACCTGCCGGGAATCTATGTTAACCGTATTGTACTCAATGCCACACCTGAAAAACGGATTGAACAGATGACACTGAAAACGGCGGAGGGATAAATATGGTCTGGTCACGTAATGAAATGGCACAGCGTGCCGCACAGGAGCTTGAAGACGGATTTTATGTCAACCTGGGTATTGGATTGCCGACCCTGGTCGCCAACTATATTCCAGAACAGGTCAATGTCTGGCTCCAGTCTGAAAACGGTTTACTGGGGATTGGGGAGTTTCCGACTGAAGAAACGGTGGATGCTGATCTGATCAATGCGGGTAAGCAGACCGTAACAGCCCGGCCCGGCGCTGCATTTTTCTCAAGTGCTGAATCCTTTGCCATGATTCGTGGTGGACACGTCAATATTGCGATTTTAGGAGCAATGGAAGTTTCCGAACAGGGAGATCTGGCCAACTGGATGATTCCGGGCAAGAAAGTTAAGGGCATGGGCGGAGCCATGGATCTGGTTGCAGGTGTACAAAAAGTCGTGGTGCTGATGGAGCACTATGCGAAAGATGGAACACCAAAAATTGTAAAACAGTGTAGCCTGCCACTTACAGGTAAAGGTGTAGTCCACCGGATTATTACCGACCTTGGTGTGATGGATATTGACGCCGCAGGGGTGAAACTGATAGAACTGGCCAAAGAGGTGACGCTAGAGCAGATTCAGGCAGTTACAGGCGTACAGCTAAATGTACAGCTAGAGAATGATGCAGCCTGATCCAATACTATAAAAATCATGTGAATAAAAAAGCAGCTTCGGCTGCTTTGTGTGTCCTAAGTAAATAATAAAACAGGCTATGGGCAGCTAGATACCATATCTAAGAATAAACAGACAAATGGATTTCAAAAACTATGTATAAACATCAAGGATTACTTGAGCGGTTCGCTCTTCGTATCAGTAACTGGTCAGAAAAATGGTTTCCTGACTCTTATATCTTCGCTTTACTGGGAGTCATCATTGTTTCAATTGCCGCGATGACGATCGGTGCTCCGGCCCAAGCTGTAGCTGAAGCTTTTGGTGATGGATTCTGGAGTCTCATTCCATTTACCCTACAAATGACCATGCTGATTATTGTCGGCTATGTGGTTTCGGTTTCCAGACCCGTCGAACTCCTTATTCAGAAAATGGCTCTTATACCCAGTTCCGGTCGTGGAGCAATTGTACTGGTTGCTACCGTCAGTCTGCTGATTTCCCTTGTCAATTGGGCCGTGAGTACTATTTTGACGGCTCTTTTAGTGATTGCACTGGCAAAACGTACTGAACTGCGAATGGACTACCGGGCCGCGGCTGCTGCAGCTATTATTGGTATGGGTGCGACTTGGGCACTGGGTATCAGTTCATCTGCTGCCCAGCTACAAGCCAATAAAGACAGTTTACCTGAATCTATTTATCAGCTTACCGGGGTTATTCCCTTCACTGAAACAATTTTTCTGTGGCAATCCATCGTTATGACTTTGGTACTGATCATTGTCTCAATTGCAATTGCCTACTGGTCTGCCCCTAAAGGTGAAAACGTCAAGACCATGCAGGATTTTAAACTGGACTTTGAAACTGAGAAAAAGCCGGAATCAAAGTCTAGCCGCCCGGGAGACTGGCTAGAAAATTCACCAATCTTAACCATACTAGTGGTGGCGATTGGTATAGGCTGGATGATTCTCGAATTTACCCAGCAGAATCCAATTCTGGCTATTTCCAGTTTAAATACCTATAACTTTGTCTTTCTGATGCTGGGTCTGGCTCTGCATGGGACACCACGTAATTTTCTTAATGCCGTGTCCAAGGCAGTACCTGCGGTCTCTGGCGTATTAATCCAGTTTCCTTTATACGGCAGTATTGCTTTTATCATGACTCATGCCATGAACAGCAATGATCTTTCTTTATCTCACTATATTGCCGAGTTTTTTGTTTCTATTGCTTCCAAGGAAAGTTTTGCTGTAGTGATGGGAATTTATTCAGCTATTCTTGGCTTTTTTGTACCCTCAGGTGGTGGAAAATGGATCATAGAGGCCCCATATGTTATGCAAGCTGCCAATGACCTGAAAGTACATTTGGGCTGGTCAGTGCAGATTTATAATGCTGCTGAGGCTTTACCGAACCTGATCAATCCATTTTTCATGTTGCCGATGCTGGGTATTTTGAAACTTAAACCTAAAGATGTGATTGGTTTTACCGTAACCCAGCTGGTCGTGCATTTTCCGCTGGTTCTTTTTTTATTGTGGATACTGGGGCGTACTCTGGCTTATACCCCACCTGTATTTTAATAGTACTGGCTTTTTCAAGAACAAAAGAGCCTTTCATTTTTACCAACACTGTACTGCGTTTTTTCGTTATGGTCTGAATAGGAATTCAAATATGCAACCGATTGTTATTGTTTCTGGTAGCCGTACTGCTATGGGAAGTTTTCAGGGTAGTTTATCCAGTTTAACTGCACCTGAGCTGGGAGCAGCCGTCATCAGGGAATCTCTACAACGCGCTGGTGTTCAAGCCGATCAGGTTGATGAAGTGATTATGGGCTGTGTACTCCCTGCCGGGTTAAAACAGGGTCCGGCCCGTCAGGCAATGCGTTTGGCGGGCTTGCCTGACCATGTTGGCGCCACCACTATCAATAAAATCTGTGGTTCAGGCATGAAAGCTGTCATGCAGGCAGCAGATGCAATTAAGGCAGGTAGTGCTGATATTGTAGTGGCAGGCGGGATGGAATCAATGAGTAATGCTCCATATCTGATGCCTAAAGCACGTGCAGGATTTCGCATGGGTCATGGTGAGGTCAAGGACCACATGTTTTTAGAAGGTCTTGAAGACGCAGAAACCGGCCGTTCGATGGGTTCACTGGCACAGGACATGGCTAACCAGAAGGGTTATACCCGCGAACAGATGGATGAGTTTGCGATCCGTTCTTTAACTCGTGCGCAAAAGGCTATTAGCGAAGGTTATTTAAAAGATGAAATTGTGCCAGTAACTGTCAGCAGTCGTAAAGGTGAGGTCATTGTGGCTCAGGATGAGAATCCGTTTAATGCTAAAATTGATAAGATTGTCACCTTGCGTCCGGCTTTTGCCAAGGATGGAACAATTACGGCAGCTAATGCCAGCTCAATTAGTGACGGCGCTTCAGCCATGCTGGTCATGACTGAAGAAAATGCACAGCAGCGTGGTCTGACACCACTAGCAAAAATTGTAGCGTATGCTTCACATTCACAACATCCCTCTGAATTCACAATTGCTCCAGTGGGTGCAATTGAAAAAGTTCTGAAGAAAGCCGGCTGGAATGCAGCAGAAGTTGATTTATGGGAAATTAACGAAGCCTTTGCCATGGTAACGATGGCCGCGATTGATGCCTTTGAGCTGGATGTTGAAAAAGTTAATATACATGGAGGTGCCTGCGCCCTAGGTCATCCATTGGGTTCATCAGGTTCACGTATTATTTTGTCACTGATCTATGCACTTAAACGCACTGGCAAGCGTAAAGGTATTGCAGCACTTTGTATCGGTGGTGGAGAAGCCACTGCAATAGCGATTGAAATCATGGCCTGATCTGAGTATTGTCAATTTTCTGCAGGATATACCATCGAGCGTGGTATATCCTTTTTCATATTCTGACTCTGGAAACAATCATGTCTCAGCAAGATTACGAAAATGGCCTGAAAGTCCGCACTGAAGTTATGGGTGAGGCATTTGTACAGCGTGCCCAAAACAACACCGTTCCATTTACCCAGCCGCTGCAAGACTGGATTAATGAACATGCATGGGGGTCAACCTGGCAACGTGAAGGTATACTGCCACGCAAATACCGTTCTCTGATTACGCTTGCATTTCTGGTTGCCCAGAAGAGCCCTACCGAACTAAAGGGACATGTTCGTGGTGCACTCAATAACGGTGCCACAGTTGAAGAGATTCAGGAAGTTTTATTGCACAGCCTACCTTATTGTGGAGCACCAGCAGCCCAAGAAGCTTTCCGGGCTGCGCTTGAAGTGATTAATGACTACCATAATTCGTAAAATTTTATAAAGTGCAGGCCTTTAACCTGCATTTTTTATTTTTATTAATATAAATATTTTATGGTTATTATTTAAACTTTAGTGCTAGAAAAGCATTTTGTTTGCTGGAAGTGTGTTAGCCTTAAGTTGATGGCTTAGCTTTGAAATTAATGGACATCAGTTATATAAATTAAGTTTTCCTCATATATTTAACTGCTGGACAGCGTATAATATTAAGACATCTAATAATAAGTATCCTTTTAAGAACTATTCCCCAAGGAGTCAGCACCATGACTTATCAACATATTTTAGTTCCCGTAGATGGTTCACCAACTTCTCTCACTGCAGTCAAACAGGCAGCTGATATTGCCAAGGCTTTTGGCAGTAAGGTTACAGCAGTTTGTGTACTTTCAGTTGAACCTTTTATTGCTGTTGAATTTGTCGATACCCAGACGCTGGTAGAAGACTATCGTAATAAAGCTAAACAGGAAATACAGAAAACTCTGGATCAGGCCAAAGCCCTTTTTGCCGCAGAAGGAGTAGAAATAGAAACCCGTCTGACTGAAGGACAGGAAATTTATAAAGAAATTATTAATACCGCAGAAGAGATAAATGCCGACCTGATTATTATGGGTTCACATGGCCGTAAAGGGATCAAGAAAATCTTTCTCGGAAGTGTAGCCCAGAGTGTATTGGCAGCAACGCATTTACCAGTCATGATTATCAAATAATAATTATTTAATCTGTTAATTGCATTTGAATCTCAGGTCAGGAGAGGAAAATAAGCCTAGACAGTTTTAAAGACTATTCAGCTCATTTTCCTCACATGACTTTCTAAGATATCGGTTCTGATGAATAACTTAGATCCCGATCCATCTTCAATCGATTGCACTACTCCCAACTATTGCTGTAGGTCACTTAGATAACATTTCTTTCTCTTTAGGTAAAAACTGCCGAGTCCCGGCATACTGATTGTTCAATATGCCTTTGCTCACCTTCTTCATGATTCAGAAAAAGCTGTAGCTCAAATCAAACCTTCTGCTGTTATTTTATCTAAAATAATTCAGGATCATCACTCAACAGGTTATACGAATAAGGAGCGATTTAAATAGCATGAGTACGGCCTTGTACATATAAATAATTATTATTCATTTAGCTTTCTATATTTCATTTTTAGAGGCTATTTATTATAGTCAGAAAAACAATGCCTGAGATAAAAATCCTGAGTAAAGCTGATTTTTTACTTAACTAAAAACTGCTGACCCAATACCCAAGCAATAATATTCAGCAGTCTAAATATTTAAGATCTTTTTAAAGCATAGAGAGAACTGCTCACTAGCCATCTTTTATATTCTTACAAAAAATAAATGATCCAACCAGAATCAACTCAGCTCTTCTTGAGCAGGCTCTTCGAAGCGGTTTATCCATTGATCCAGGTTTGCCAAGTTAACCACAGGTATACTATCGATGCCCAGCTGGTTACGTTTTTTCAGTCGTGACTTCAGCTCATCTATAGACGCCTTCAAATAGTAGACTTTGGCTATAACACCAAGCTCCTTGGCTACAGCGCGATAATGATCACGCTCCGTCCTTAACCAGAATCCATATTCAAGAATGACACTGTGGCCCTGTTTAAGTAACTGCAGGGCGAGCTGCCACTGGAGCTGCTCTACCTTAATCCTTGCCTGATCATCGTAAAAACTTAAACCGAGATCATACAACCACTCATCTGGTGAAAAGCGAATAGCCCCATATTCTTTTTCTAGAATTCTAGCCAATGTAGTCTTTCCTGAGCCTGGTAATCCACACATTAAATAAAGAACTGGAATTATAGTATTTTCAGGCATTTATTATTTTCCCTTTCTTTCATTTCTGACTATAGTCGTAGCAGATTAGGTTTTGACTGATAACTTTCTCTATTTTATATTTTTAATTTAATCAAAAATTAAAGCATTATGTGCGCTTACTCCTGCCAGTGCCCCATCACCTACGGCTAAAGACACTGAACCGCCGGGCCGAGCTGCGTCTCCACAGGCAAACACCCCATCAACTGAGGTTGCTTTTAGGTCATTTGTATAAATGAATTCCCCTGTTTCATCTTCTTCAATTTTACAACCCAAATCCTTGATCCAACCTTGCTCTAAAAAGGTTTTAGTTTGTATAAACAATCCATCAAAGTGTGTGATGCTCTGATCTGTAAATATCACATCAGCATGAGAATCCATCTGCTTAATTGAACGGTCATCTATAGTCACGCCTCTTTCTTGTAATTGCTGTTTGGCTTTCAGATTCAACAGGTCTGGCTGACCATTTAATAAGAGTGTAGTCTTACCCCAGTCTGGAAGCATC
This sequence comes from Acinetobacter radioresistens DSM 6976 = NBRC 102413 = CIP 103788, assembly GCF_006757745.1. NCBI lineage: Bacteria > Pseudomonadati > Pseudomonadota > Gammaproteobacteria > Moraxellales > Moraxellaceae > Acinetobacter > Acinetobacter radioresistens. The sequence goes on from NZ_AP019740.1 coordinate 2,302,419, forward strand.
ATGGCCAGATGGGTAACATGGGCAGAACTGGCTAAAAGTGCAATATTTCCCTGATTGAGTTCATAGCCATGGCAATACGGGCAATGAAATACAGATTTCCCCCAGCGTTCGTTTAGACCTGAAATATCCGGTAAGCGGTCAGTGACCCCCGAGGCTATGATTATTTTTTTGGCATAAATTGGCTGTTGAGTATCCAAATACAAATAAAAATCCTGATTATTTTTTTCTACCCGCTGGACCGTGCCCTGTTGCCAGTTGACTGTCTTATAGCGCTGTAATTGTTCCCGTGCCTTTTTTATAATTTCCAGCGCCTGAATTCCATCTTGTGCAAGAAAACCATGAGAATTTTCGGCGAATCGATTTCGTCTCTGCCCTGCATCAATTACTATAATATTTCGACGTGCTCTTGCCAAAGGTACTGCCGCAGATAAGCCGGCATAACTTCCGCCAATAATTGCAACGTCATAAATCATTTTGATAACTCCGAAAATCTCATTTCAGGAATTAGCTTAATACTTCTAGCTTATACCAATGTTGATGTCCTTTATGAGAAATGCAACTTTATGATTATTTTGTTTGCTTAACTGAATTTCTTTATCACCTTAAAGTGAAATGGCTATCTCAAGCAGCATTTTTTTAAAATAGAAACCTCAAATCTATAGCAGATCACACCTACCCCAAATATTAATTTTAATTAACCAGTTATTTTTAATGAATATATTTATTATATAGGTACTTTTTTACTTATTATTTTATTCACTTAAATAATATATCAAAACTAAACACTTTATATAAATTTACCAGCTAAAATCTCCCCCTATACCAGCAGAACTTTCTTTTCGAGTAAATGCCCCACTTATGCTCAGGCTATTATTGTTATCAACAATCCGCTGATAACCTACAGCAACTGCCTGTTCAGATCTCTACAGATCGGCATCAACACGGTTTTTCCTTATAAGACGGATGTGCTTATTACTCCATTTATCACTTGATTTATAATTTAGCACTACTTCTTCAGGGATAACTCCCTTAAACTGGTCACTAAAAAACTTGCTCTAGCCTGATCATGAGAATAGATAGCATCTTAAGTATCGATCTTCTATTTTTTAATATTTAACCTTCTCTGATACCATATTATTTAGATGTTAAAATTCTCAATATTTAAAAAATATTTCTATAAAATAAGATTTTTAAGGCTGACTATAATAGAAATTGTCTTGTTATTTTAGTTTTTATTAAAATCAATAAGTTAAAAATATATTCAATTTAGAAGTTATAAGCCCTAATATATAGCTAAAATAAATTCCCTCTATTTTAACAACCTTAACAATAAAAGAGTGTTCTATGCGTCATTCTTATCATGCTGAACAGCACTATATGGAGCGTGCGGGATGGTTACGTGCTGCTGTACTGGGTGCAAACGATGGGATTATCTCTGTTACCAGCCTTATCATTGGCGTAGCGGCAAGTGGGGCCTCCACTCATACCCTGTTAATTACCTGTATAGCCGGCCTGATTTCTGGCGCTGCCTCAATGGCAGCCGGCGAATATATATCAGTTAAGTCCCAGCAGGATATCGAGCAGAGTGATTTGAATATGGAAGCACGAGAATTAGATCTTCATCCGGCCCATGAATTAAAGGAGCTCCAAGATATCTATATACGTCGCGGTTTAGACTCTGACCTTGCCCGTCAGGTTGCTCAACAGCTGACTGCACATAATGCTCTGGACGCCCATGCAAGAGATGAAATTGGTATTTCAGAACAGACTTCAGCAAATCCTGTTCTTGCAGCAGTCGCATCAGCTCTGGCTTTTTCAGTGGGGTCTTTGTTTCCTGTTGCTGCAATTATTTTTCTTCCTGAATCTATACTCCAATCAGGCATTATTATAATTGGTATATTAAGTCTGGGAGTTCTGGGTGCGCTGGCAAGCTATACCGGTGGCAATTCTATCTGGAAAGGTGCCATACGTATTATGATATGGGGAATTATTGCGATGCTGTTTAGCGCATGGGTGGGTTCATTATTTAATGTCACAGCTGTTTAGGTAATAAATCATATAAACATATTGTATCCTTATAACTCTTTTAATTATATTTTAAGAAAGAAAAACTATAATCCAGATAGTATGTTTATGTGATCAGGTTATGGGCTTATTCATATAACACCCATCATGTTAATTTTAGAATTTCTTAAAATCAAATAACCATAACTGATCTATTTAACATACGGCCAAACGACAGGATCAACATAATCTTCATCAATATGGTAGCCCTGTGCCATAACTTCTTTTTCATCAATTTCCCTTGATTTTTTATTTCTTCTCAACTCATTTGTAAATGCTTGTTCTAACTCTTTTGATGTCATTTTATAAGTATCAATATTATTCTCTGAATCATCCATTGAATTTCTTTCATCATAGCGAATTGTATTGAAAGTATAATGAACCATATATTGTTCTTTACCATCTTCAGTTTTTTTAGTTTGTTTTATACTCAGATCCAAAAGGATACCATTGCCATATAAGCGGTAGCCGATCGAGTTTCCTCCAACTGTATTTATTATTTTTTTCCATTCTTCATAATTAAAGATATAAGTCGGATCAATGACATCACCTGATTCCATTAGATATCGAATATTATCTTCTTTTGCTATTCGTGCAGAAAAACGATAGAAATAATTTTTCCACTCGGCCTGATTAATTTTTTTCATTAAATCAACATAAGCTTGATAGGCTTGTTCAGGACGTACAAACTCTTCTTTGTTTAAACCTGCATTGATAGTCATCACCTCAATACCTTCTTCCCCATGAAAAGATGCTCCAAGTACTGAAAAAACATGATTAATGGTCAAGCTACTTGTACTATTCTCGATTTTAATTTGGCCTAAGTTCGGTAGTGAAAAATCTAATTCTCGAAAACTCGCTACTGGGTGATTATCTACCTTCCCTTGATTGTAGTGAGCAAAATCTTTAAAACCTTGTGGACCAAAATGTAGTGAATAAGGTTGCTGATTCATTGTATTGTTCTCTGTATTTTTTGGATGAGGTTGACAGCTTAAAAGGAAGAGTCCGAATATAAAGACAAAGATCAAGTTAAAATAGATCTTAAATTTTTCCATCATTACTGTCCTTACCAACATTAAAATCAGCTTTACTGTTACCCCATCCTGCAATAATTGCGAGTTCCTTTTCTAAAAATGGACGTCCTTTGTTACTCAACATTAAAAGATGATATTTTTCTGCTGCTTTTTTAATCCATTCCATACGGCTATCATAGTTTTGAACTCTAGTATGTGGCAAAGGCTCAATATAGACAGATTCAGGGAGTTGATTAATAACTCCTGCATGACGACCTTTATAGTTTCCATTTTTATCAGGTTTGACCGTATCAACGCCATAATCACTAGATAAGACTAAGGTACTATCAGGGAGCTTGGTATAGCTTTGTAACGTTGCCTGTGCTTGTACTTTCCAATCTTTCCATACCAATTCCTGTAAAATATTTCTTTGCTCTTGTACTGCAATCGCCATCAAATGTTTTAAAAGATTTTTACTAGACAACTTAAATCTAACTTGTCTTGATTCATTCTTTCTTTTAAATACATTTTCAATTTTTGGAAGATACTCAAAAGCCTGTGTAATTTCAGGGGTACTTTGTAAGTGCTTAATTATCGGTAAGCAACTTGACCAAGGAATATTTCTTACTTCTTCTTTTATATGGGTGAATTTTGAGACATCACGTTGAGTTCTACACTGGTTAAAAGATGCAGATGACATACTCCAAGCGTAGTGCCATGGAGCAATATCCATGAATAACCATAAATTTCCTTTTGCAAAAGAATGTACAGGGTCTCGAATCACACTGAGTGGCATCCACTTATATCCCCATGCGGTGAGTCCATGTTTAAACACTGCTGCAACTGTTTTTGAGGCAAATGCGCCTAGACCCATCCAATAATAACGACCTATAAGTTGTTTATCTCCATGATTTTCCTGTTCAAGGTAAATTTTGGCATAGACCGATGCTATTCTTCTAGCTCTTGCTTCATATCCTGGTTCGAGTTTATAGAGATTTTTTCGTACATCCATTAAATTAGATACGTTTTGCAATTTCAAGCGAACCTCTTGCCTCAATCTTCTTAATGATTTGTAGAATCTCAGGAGCCTGAATCTGGTTAATACGCTTATTAGCAAGAGCAATATAAAGCTCATCCAATGAAGCTCGTACATTACTAATGTGTTTGGATGACCAAGTTTCTTTTTGATTATTGAACCAATCCTCTGCGACTTCCTTAAAATAAGGCTGCTCCTGCTCAACCTCAGTTGTATTTTTGAGTTTATATCTCAGATCAAACCGATCTCCCTTGCACGCTTTAAACTTAGCTCAGGATAGATACCTAATGCTTTAGACTTCCTTTGTCCATTTTCCGTGTATCTGATAGACCAATATTTTTTGCCATTCGGATCGACTCGTAAAGACAGACCATTAATATCAGAAAGGCGGTACTGTTTTTCCTGCGGTAATGCTTTTTTACACAGCACATCGGTAAGCGACATATCTTTGTCCCACATAATTAAACTTATTTAGTGGGTCAAATTGTCCCAATTTTGACCCTCATAAAAGCAAAAATAGGGTCAAACAGCTTAGGACAAGGTCGGACAACACAGCCAATAAAAAAGCCTCTAAACATTGATTTTAAAGGCTTTTTTAGATTCCGATGGATTACTTCGGAAAGAATTTTGGTGGGGTGGCGTCAATTGAACTCAAAACCCAACCCATTCATTTTAAACATAATTTTACAAATATAAATATTCATTGACCCAATTTTGACCCAAATTAGATTTAGTGCATTGAATCACTTTAAAATCTTGTTCAAATCCGAATTCAGGATTTGAAGTGGCGTACGGCATTATAGCAGAAAATTACACCTAAAAATAAATGCAATGTTATAACATTTCAATTAGCTCATTATGATATTAATAATCACATCAACCTCAGTATAGTTCAATTTTTTAATTTGTACTTTTGCTTAGGACTCTTAGGCTTATCAGGAAAGGTGCGTTCAATCACACCGGCTTCTAATGCTGGAGTTAAATAATTTTTTTGGAATGTTGCTCGATGGGACAAGTCTAATAGAGCCATAAGCTCAGCTAAGCTATATTCCTTCTGCTCCATCTTCTGGACGAGACGTTTAACTTGATCGCTAACTTGTACGCTAGCTTGAGCGGTATCTTGATCGCTGGCATCAGAACTGAGTATTGCATCTAAAATCATCTGCAAAATAAACTCAATAAAAGGTGCTGAATCTGAGCGATCTGTGCTCGCTTGCAATGCATCGTAATAAGCTTTTTGGTTTTGATAAATCAAGCTTTCTACAGGGATATTGAGAAAAATTGGATTCCACTGGCTTAAGATTAAAGTTTGCCATAAACGTCCCATACGCCCATTGCCATCAGCAAATGGATGTATAAACTCAAACTCATAATGAAATACTGAACTCTGAATCAATGGGTGCTCATTGCCTTCAGCCAACCACTGTAATAACTCTCTCATTAAACGCTGGACTTGATTTGCAGGCGGAGCCATATGCACGACCCGATCCCCTGACATCACACCAACACCGCCATGACGATACTGTCCAATTTCATCAATCAGTCCTGTCATCAATATTTGATGTGCTTTCAGCAAATGTGTTTCTTGATCAGGGTTCCAATTTTGAATTTCTTCATATGCTTTTAGGGCATTACGGACTTCTTGAACTTCTTTAGGTGGCGCGATAATGGTCTTGCCATTCAGGATCGCTGTGATTTGCTCTGTACTCAAGGTATTCCCTTCGATCGCTAAAGACCCTTGAATCGTTCGGATACGATTTGCTTTTCGCAATTTAAGGCTATCTTGAATTTGGGTTAATGCAGTCAAACGCCCTATTGATTCACTAATTTGTGCAATCAAGTGAATAATTCTAGAGGTGATCGTATAAGGCGGTTGATATCTCATGCCATTCCTCATTGATGTAAAAACAAAGCACAGTTGATTAAACTCTAAAATATTAATATTGCATAGCTTAATGAGTAATATCTGCTATTAACCTGCTTATCTTTTCTGAAACAGTGAGATAACTCATCGCTATTTCTTTTAAAATAAACCTATGCATTGATGTGGTTCCGTTAATTAGACCACTCAATCTAGTTTTATAAGTGATAAATCCGCTCTAAATATTTAAATTATGCTGCCATTACTTTTAGTAAATGTTGATCATAAAATTCATTTGGTGTTGCCTTATTCAAACTTGAATGAGGACGTATCATGTTATAAAAATCCAAATATTCAGCAATTGATAGTTTCGCTTGTTTAACCGTATCGTAAGCCTTCAAATAGACTTCCTCATGCTTCACGCTGCGCCATAAACGCTCAATCATTACATTATCCATCCATCGTCCTTTCCCATCCATACTGATACGGATATTTCGCAATTTTAACTCATTCAAAAATGCCTCGCTTGTGAATTGACTGCCTTGGTCTGTATTAAACACCTCTGGACAACCATATTTCACAATTGCTTCTTGCAACGCATCTATGCAAAAGTCTGTTTCCATACTGATCGATACTCGATGAGCCAGTACTTTACGACTATGCCAATCTATAATTGCACACAGATAGACAAAGCCTTTAGCCATAGGAATGTACGTGATATCTGTACACCAGACTTGATTAGAGTGATCGATGACCATGTTTTTCAACAGATATGGGAAAATACGGTGTGCAAGATTAGGCTTACTGGTATTGGGTTTTGGATACAAGGCATGTATTCCCATCAAGCGCATTAAACGTCGGACTTTACGCCGACCTATTTGATGTCCTTGACGCTGTAGCATATCTCGTATCATTCGACTGCCCATAAATGGGTAGTCGAGATGAATTTCATCGATTAGACGCATCCAACTCAAATCAGTTGATGAAATCTCTTTGGGCTTGTAATACAACGTGCTGCGATTGATTTGAATCAATTGCGATTGTTGTCGTACCGAAAGTTGATGGGTCTTATCGATCATTTTTTGCCGCTCAGTTGCCCTGTTTTTCTGAGTGCACCTTCTAAAAAATCAATTTGCAATGCCTGATGTCCTATCTTGGCATGTAAAGCTTTAAGATCAATCTCTGGTTCTTGTTGTGCTGTTGGTCGTGAAAAAATATTGATCGATTGCTCAAGCAGTTGATTTTTCCAATCAATGATTTGATTTTGATGTAAATCGAATTGAGTAGAAAGCTCAGCGAGTGTGTGGTCGCCTTTAATTGCTGCGAGAGCAACTTTAGCTTTGAAATCTGCTGAGTGATTACGACGTTTTCTTCGTGTCATGGTTGACTCCAGAAACAAGCATTTCCCATGCTTATTGGGGAGTAGATTATCACTTATAGACGTGGTCTAAAATCATAGATCCACATCAGCATTCTCGTTAAAATACGTAGGTTTTTTCATTACAGGACAGCATTATGTTTATTCATGCCGACTTCTCACAGCCCGTCATCATCAAGCCAGAGGATTACCATTGGGTGAAATCTCCAGGAGGTGAAGTCGATAGAATGATGCTTGATCGTATTGGCAATGAGAAAGCACGTGCAACTAGTCTTGTGAAATACGCGCCAGAATCTGCCTTTCCTGAACATCAGCATCCTTTGGGTGAAGAAGTCCTCATATTGTCAGGCATTTTTACCGAGAATGCTGAAGATGATTATCCGGTAGGCTGGTATTTACGTAACCTCCATCATTCAACTCATCGGGTTTCCAGTAAAGCAGGTTGTTTAATCTTTGTGAAACTGATGCAAATGACTGAACATGAGAGAGAACCAACCCGGATTAACACCAATGACTTAGCGAATTAGAAGCTTACCCAACGTCGGATGATATGCCCGCTATTTCAATCTGAACATGAGCAGACCTATTTAGAAAAGCTAGAACCTGATCAAATTTTCGTAGAGAAATCAGAACAAGGGATTGAATTGTTCATTATTAAAGGTCAATTATTTTGCGGCACTGAAATATATCCAGCAGGTTCGTGGGTCCGTCTTCCCCTCAATAGTGCTGCTAAATTTCAGGCAGGTCCATCAGGCGCAACGCTTTATGTCAAAACTGGTCATCTACAACATGCCATAGATGCGTGGGTGAAATGAACAATAATGTGTTTCCGAAATGAAGCTGTCTCGTGTCTAGAATACTTGGAGCAGTCCACTTACCAATTTTAAAACTCATACAAAATGTAATGATATATCACTACATTTCTGATCTTTATTTTTTCATGTATGATCGACTAAGACAAATTCAGGGATAAGGTTATGTTTGAAACTATTGATGATTTAAAGAAAAAATTAGATCAACATCGCCCTCTCTCTCCCTCAATTGTCAAAAATTTACAAGAAGATCTTATTATCCGCTGGACCTATCATTCCAATGCAATTGAAGGTAATACCCTCACCCTGCTAGAAACAAAAGTAGTACTCGAAGGTATTACTGTTGGTGGAAAAGCATTAAGAGAACACTTCGAAGCGATCAACCATAGAAATGCAATTTACTATGTTGAAGATATCATTCGGAAAGAGGAGCCTTTTTCTGAATGGCAAATTCGTAATATCCATCAGCTTATCTTAAAGAATATTGATGATGATAATGCTGGACGTTATCGTCAGCAAAATGTCCTGATATCAGGTGCTACGTCTACCCCGCCTGATTACACGTTATTAAATGACAAGATGGCTCAATTAGTAGACTGGTATAATAGTGAAGCACATAAGCTACATCCAATTGAACGTGCAGCCAAAGTACATGCTGATTTTGTTGGCATTCATCCATTCATTGACGGCAATGGTCTCACGTCACGTCTTTTGATGAATCTTGAACTATTAAAAGCAGGCTATCCGCCTTGTGTGATTACAGTAGAAAATCGTTTGGCTTACTATGAGGCTTTGGATCAGTGGATGGCATATGGGAAGACCGAAGCGTTTATACAATTAGTCTCCGCTGCTGTACTAGAAGGGTTTAAACCGTATCAAGTTGTTTTAAATCTTTAAAATAAAAATTAGCTTGTAATGTATCTTATACAACAATATCAAATATAGGGGTAAAGTATTCACTTTACCCCTAATGAATTTTAATTAACCTTGTAATTCATAAACTTATTGTCAACAACTCGAAATGTGAATATTGAAAAATTATTCAAAAATATCAGATTACATTTTTACTAAAAATAATAACATACATGATACATTACACACAAAATACATAAATATGTAAGAGGGAAAAATGTTAAATGGCGATTTAAAAAAAAATGCTATTGCTCAATTTGAAGCCACAAAAAGCGCTTATGAACACCTAGGACAAAAAGTAGGATTACAGTCTGAAAAATTAATGAATCTTCGTAAAAATGATGGTCATAACATTATTACTAGAATCGAAGCACTTTTTAGTGGTATCGCCAATAAACCTAAAGAGTTTGATAAAACATTCAGTGAATATAAAGCTGAATTTAAAGTTTTTAACGATATTCTCGATAAGATTAAGGAAAACGCACGTCAAATTGATATACAGGCTGGCGGTACTGCTGGAGCTGGAGTAGCTGCTGGGGCTGGTGTTGTAGCTTTCGCCCCAACCGCAGCTATGGCAATTGCTACTACTTTTGGGACAGCATCTACAGGTACCGCTATTTCTGCTTTAGGAGGGGCAGCAGCTACTAATGCTGCCTTAGCTTGGTTAGGTGGAGGTGCTCTTGCTGCAGGTGGTGGTGGTATGGTTGCAGGCAATGCCTTATTAGCACTTGCAGGACCAGTAGGCTGGGCAATTGGCGGTACGGCATTAGTCGGAAGTGCACTTTTTGCACGCAGTAGAAATGAGAAAATCGCTAAAGAAGCTGATGAAAAAAGAAAGGAAATCGAAGTTCTAAATAGACAGTTTAGAGCAGCATCTTTAGAAATAGAAAAACTTGCGGAAGAGACCCAAAAGCATATTGTGGGGATGCAATCCCAATTAAGTACATTAGATTCAACACTTATCACACTTGATTATAGTCAACTGGATAGTGGTCAGAAGGCACTTATGATTTCACTGAAAAATCATGTAGAGAGCTTATGTTTACTTATGAAAAAGAAAGTTGAACTCTAATTTAATTAAATCATCAGGCAATATTAATGCAAACAACTTCAGTACAAGACCAGATTTCTAGTGCCATAGTCGATGGCATTAATGTTGCTCGACTACAAGATAAAATTACTCAACTTAATCTGCAGGATCAATGTTTCATTAATTCAATGAAGCATGTTGATCAAGTCCGAGAATTTATTGGCACACCTAAAAATATTTTAGGTAGCGATCTTACTAAACATGGAGAAATTGCCGAACATGTTGAAGTTGGTATTCGCAATGCAAGAGATGCTCTTGCAGGTGATACTGTTAGAGCGACCTTTGAGGGGGTGGGACGCACTGCGCCCGAAGATTATTTGATTGATGGAATTCAGGTTCAATCAAAATTTATTAACGGTTTGGGCAATAATCTTGAACATGTACTCAAGCATATGGACAAATATGAAAACTTCGGTCGTGACAGATCTTATTATCATATTCCAAAAGATCACTATGAATTGATTTCTAAAATTCATCGCGGTGAATCTATTGAAGGTTTAAGTCAAAAGACAATCAATTCTATTCAAGCAAAAATTGAAGAAATCCAAACCAAGTCTGGACAGCCATTTAATGAGGTGGTTCGTCCTGGAGTATCTGATTATGCTGAAGTTCAACAAGGTCAAGTGCATGAAACATTAAATAAGCATAGTGCTGACCTCGAACAACAAAATGAAAAATTGAAGGATATTATTCACGATAAACATCAAGCCAACTTAACAGAAGGGCTAAAAGCAGCTGGAACTGCTGCAGCTGTCGGTGGTGCTATTGCCCTAAGTTCCTCTTTATATCTTAAATATAAAAATGAAGGAAAAAATTTATTTAAGGGTGAGCTGACTAAAGAAGATTGGAAAGAAGTTGGATTAGACACAGCTAAAGCATCTGCATTAGCGGGTGTGACTGGTGCTGCAGTTTATGGTTTAACTAATTGTGCGGGGTTAGCTGCTCCCCTAGCTGGTGCATTTGTTAGTGCATCAAAAGGGGTAAGCTCATTAGTACATGACTTTTACCAAGGGAAGTTAACTTTTGAAGAATTTCAAATGAATTCAATTTTTGTTTGTGCTGATAGTGCAGGTGTTGGTCTTGCTGCGCTAGCAGGACAAACATTCATCCCTATACCGGTCTTAGGTGCCGTCATTGGTTCAATCGCAGGAAAGTTTGTATGTGAAATTTTATTAGGCGAAGATAAGAAGCTAGCACAGAAGATGGAAGCTTCCATGCAACTTTTTTTAGCTAAGGTTGATGAAGTTTATATAAATGTCATAAATAAAATTAATACTGAATTTGAAAAAATTGCTGATTTAAGAAGTAAAGCATTTGACTTAAATACTAATATTTCAATTATAGAGTCCAGTATTATATTGGCTCGTGCTCATGGAGTAGAGGAATCTAAGATATTGAAAAATGAAGATGATTTACGAAGTTTTTTGTTTGACTAAAACAATTGGACATCTGTAAAGTAAATGAACTAAAGCAAATAAAAACCCAGAGTTTAATAAATAATTTTCAATCAAATTGCTTGATTAAAATGGTATCTAAAGTTAAATTAAGTGAATAATTTTATTAAAAAATAAAATTTTATTAACTACAAAATTAGGAGTAATTATGGGGTTTTTTGATGCTTTAGTAAGTGCAGGTAAGGCTGCAGGAAAAGCGATGACTGATGCTGTAACAAAAAAGCAACTTGAACAATGGGAAAAAATGGAGCGCGCATCAGAAAGTAGACTTATTGATTTCTATAAGCAAAATAATACGTCAGAACGCAGTAATGCAAGTAACCGAGCTTTGGCTTTAGCCGCCTTGAACAACCAAAATCAATACAAAGCTCGTGAACTATTAAGAAATGATGAAGATGCGAAACGGGCTCTCACAAGACTACGTGAAAAAATCAGTCTCGAAGAAGGTCGCAGTGTTGATCGACTTAGAGAAAGTATTGATGGGCTATTAAAATAATTTTTAGTAATAATGGATAGTTTGTTATTATAAACTATCCATTATTTGGAGACTGTAAATAAAACTGTGTAAACGCTTAAACTATCCCTCAACGCTGTTGGGGGCAACACAGGTGTTTACCATGAAAGATGAAGCAATGCTGGCATTGGCAAAAGAATTTGCTAAGAACTTAAAAACAGAAGCTGACCTGAATAATTTCAGTAAAGCTTTAAAGAAACTCACCGTTGAAACTGCACTCAATGCTGAACTGACTGAACATTTAGGCTATGAGAAGAATAGCCCTCGTATAGGCAAAAATACACGTAATGGCTATACAACTAAACGGCTATTTACTGATGATGGTGAATTTGAACTAGACACGCCTAGAGATCGTGATGGCACTTTTGAGCCCCAGTTGATCAAGAAGAGTCAAACCCGTATCACACAAATGGATAGCCAAATCCTATCCCTATACGCCAAAGGCATGACGACACGAGATATTGTTGCCACATTCAAGGAAATGTACGATGCGGACGTCTCCCCAACGCTTATTTCCAAAGTGACGGATGCAGTTAAAGAACAAGTAATAGAATGGCAAAATAGACCATTGGATGCCCTTTATCCTATTGTCTATATGGATTGTATCGTCGTGAAAGTGCGTCAAGATAGTACGATTATTAACAAAGCGGTATATCTGGCATTAGGTGTCAATACAGACGGACAGAAAGACCTATTAGGTATGTGGATGTCAGAAAACGAGGGTTCTAAATTTTGGCTCTCAGTGCTTACAGAACTGAAAAATCGTGGTTTAAAGGATATTCTGATTGCCTGCGTAGATGGATTGAAAGGGTTTCCTGATGCGATTAATACAATTTACCCTGATACGCATATTCAGTTGTGTATCATTCACATGGTACGCAACAATCTTAAATATGTGAGTTGGAAAGACTACAAAGCTGTCACAGCCGATTTAAAAAAGATATATCAAGCTGTTACAGAAGACGCAGCCTTACAGGCTTTAGATGAATTTGGACAAAAATGGGATGAGAAGTATCCTCAAATCAGCAAGTCATGGCTTGCCAACTGGTCGAATCTAAACACGTTTTTCGCTTACTCTATGGATATTCGCAAAGCGATTTACACGACCAATGCGATTGAATCATTGAACAGCGTTATCCGCCATGCAACCAAGAAAAGAAAAATCTTCCCAACTGATGATTCCGTGAAAAAGGTGGTATATTTAGCAATTATGGCAGCAAGCAAAAAATGGACGATGCCTATTCAGAATTGGAAAGGAGGGTGTAAATAATTCTGTGTAAATACAGTTTTAAAAATACTTGGTTACACGCTCTTCAAACATGATACTAAAGCGATTCATGGCAGCTTTCCAATTCTGAATAGGCATCGTCCATTTTTTGCTTGCTGCCATAATTGCTAAATATACCACCTTTTTCACGGAATCATCAGTTGGGAAGATTTTTCTTTTCTTGGTTGCATGGCGGATAACGCTGTTCAATGATTCAATCGCATTGGTCGTGTAAATCGCTTTGCGAATATCCATAGAGTAAGCGAAAAACGTGTTTAGATTCGACCAGTTGGCAAGCCATGACTTGCTGATTTGAGGATACTTCTCATCCCATTTTTGTCCAAATTCATCTAAAGCCTGTAAGGCTGCGTCTTCTGTAACAGCTTGATATATCTTTTTTAAATCGGCTGTGACAGCTTTGTAGTCTTTCCAACTCACATATTTAAGATTGTTGCGTACCATGTGAATGATACACAACTGAATATGCGTATCAGGGTAAATTGTATTAATCGCATCAGGAAACCCTTTCAATCCATCTACGCAGGCAATCAGAATATCCTTTAAACCACGATTTTTCAGTTCTGTAAGCACTGAGAGCCAAAATTTAGAACCCTCGTTTTCTGACATCCACATACCTAATAGGTCTTTCTGTCCGTCTGTATTGACACCTAATGCCAGATATACCGCTTTGTTAATAATCGTACTATCTTGACGCACTTTCACGACGATACAATCCATATAGACAATAGGATAAAGGGCATCCAATGGTCTATTTTGCCATTCTATTACTTGTTCTTTAACTGCATCCGTCACTTTGGAAATAAGCGTTGGGGAGACGTCCGCATCGTACATTTCCTTGAATGTGGCAACAATATCTCGTGTCGTCATGCCTTTGGCGTATAGGGATAGGATTTGGCTATCCATTTGTGTGATACGGGTTTGACTCTTCTTGATCAACTGGGGCTCAAAAGTGCCATCACGATCTCTAGGCGTGTCTAGTTCAAATTCACCATCATCAGTAAATAGCCGTTTAGTTGTATAGCCATTACGTGTATTTTTGCCTATACGAGGGCTATTCTTCTCATAGCCTAAATGTTCAGTCAGTTCAGCATTGAGTGCAGTTTCAACGGTGAGTTTCTTTAAAGCTTTACTGAAATTATTCAGGTCAGCTTCTGTTTTTAAGTTCTTAGCAAATTCTTTTGCCAATGCCAGCATTGCTTCATCTTTCATGGTAAACACCTGTGTTGCCCCCAACAGCGTTGAGGGATAGTTTAAGCGTTTACACAGTTTTATTTACAGTCTCTTGGAAAGCTGCCATGAATCGCTTTAGTATCATGTTTGAAGAGCGTGTAACCAAGTATTTTTAAAACTGTATTTACACAGAATTATTTACACCCTCATTATTTGTTCTTAAAACTGACTGAAACTATCATCATTTTTTACAGATGGTTTATACTTTTCAATAACCTCTTTAAAAAATTCATCCGTAATTTTGCTATCTTTTTTCAATGCCATTTTAGCAGTCTCATTTACTATATATTTAAGATCACTAGAAGTGTAACCAACCGTTAAAATAGCTACATTAAAAAGATCTAAATCCTCAGAAAATGGTCTATTTTCGATATACTGTTTTAGCATATCTAGACGAGCATTAAAGTCCGGGAAACCTATATAAATATGTTTTTCTAATCGACCTGTTCTTAACATTGCTGAGTCTATCGCTTTAGGTCGATTTGTTGCTCCAATAATAATAATTCCTTTCTCATTACAATTTGAAATTTGCGCTAAAAATTCATTGACCTCACTTAGATGATGGTGATTCAAATTACCCTCATTCCTATTTGGTAACACAGCATCTATCTCATCAATAAAAATTAATGAAGGTTTTTCCTGTTCAGCTTCCTTGAATAATTTTGCAATTTTTTCTTGAGTTCCGTGTATATAAACACTAGCTAAATCTGAAGGTTTTATTTCAAAATATGAATAACCTATTTCTTCAGCTAAACATCTCGCAATAAATGTCTTACCACAACCAGGTGGACCATATAACAGTATCCCATTTAATGGCTCAATACCATATTTTTGATATTTTTCAATTTGCCTTAGCGATTGTATAACATCCACATCCAATTGTTTTTTCAGGTCACTCATACCTGCAACTTTTTCTAAGCCTTTTCTAGATGTATTATTTTCATTAGATTTTTTCGAATTCTTTTCTAATGTAAGATTCTTATGTGCTTTGGAGTCCCAATCGTTCCAAGATGAATCAAATACTGTCAGCAAATTGGATTTAAGAGCATTTATACTTAGTTTTGCTTTTATTTGGTCGCCATCTAAAATACAACCAAATATATCATCCGCTTTTTCATATATTTTTTTATAAAAAGATAAAGGCGTAGATGGATAACTCATACGATGTATCACTATCCGTTTTTTTATAATATTAGCTGTTTGCTCTTCCCAGTCAATATCATAATTCCAAGGATGCACACCAGTAATACACTTGTATAAAACGACCATCCATGCAAAAAGATCACCTTCTGCATCACATTCTTTAATATTATTGGCACTGGATTGATATGCTAAAGCTATACTTTTCTTTGAACCATCAAAAAATTGATTTACTTTAACCAAACATAAAAAACTTTGTTTTTTTTCTGAGCTGTAATCCAAGTATATATAACTCGGATCTATGAATTTGTGAATCTTCTTGTGATGGCCCAAATATTCCAATGCCTCTAAAATCGGTAATAAAATATCTAAACTTTCCGTAACTGTGAGTTTTAATTTTCGCTCTGCTAAATTTTCAAGTGATTCGCCTTTAAGATAATCATTTAAAAAGTAATAATACTTAACCCCATCACTTATAAAGTTTTTTAATTCAGACTGTATCATCAAATTTGGATGTACGAACAAAGATGCTTGATACAAATTTTCTTTTAATAAATCAATATCAATATTGGCTAGAAAATTATTTTGAATAACTTTCATCAGCTTAAGCTCATGAGAGTTTAAATCCACGACTCGATACACTTCACAACAATCATGTTCACCTAAGTAAATCTGAACTTGATATTGGTCTTGGATTACAGATTTTTTAGGAAATGTACCGACTCGTTTCATTTTCTTCTTAACGTCTCAATAGGTCATTATTAACATTTTGCATAGCTGCTTTACTTTCAGGGCTCATCAATTGCACAACTTCCCAGACAGCCTGCTCAAGACGATCTTTATTAGGATTCATATTAAGCAATTGTTTGAGGTTTTGTACACCACGATATGCTTCTGTACGGTTTGTCCATTTAATTTCATCAAAACTTTCATCGAGATAATAGATAGCACCTACCCAGAAACTAATATCTTGTCCTTGTAGCTCAAATGCCATAGAAGACAATTGACCCTCTAACTTCTTTGCAGATTGAATATCTTTGGCAGCCATCACTTTACGGACATGCTCTTCAGACTCTTCAACAAGACGATTCGTCTGAGTATTACCGTAACGCTTATTTTGCATGATTAGGTCATTAAGCGTATCTTGAAGCTCTTGCTTTACTTTTGGCCACTCGCCAGCTTCTTCTTGCTTATCTAACTCAATCAAAGACTCTTGAAGTTTAGCTTTCACTTCTTCCTTACTTGAGCGTTCATGACCACGATAATTCAGAACTTGTTCTACTTCATCTAACTGTTCGAGCTGTTTCTCTGCAACACTGTTACCTTCATTTGCAAGGCGTTGTGCTGTTGCTTTTGCCTGAACAATCTCTTTCTGTAATTCTTCTTTCTTCACGTCTTTTTCAATTGTCGGCTCAATCACAATATCAAAACTTTCATCTAATGACGGAAGGTAAACCGATAATTTTCCTCGGCGTGAAGCATCAATATTTAAGGTTACTTCCACCTCACTACCCGCAGGAAGAAAACCTGAAATATCTTGACCCGTGATAGCAAATTTACCGAAGAATGTATTTAAAATTGCTCTAGATCCTGCATTCCCTCGACTCAATTCATAAATTGGTATCAAAAGTTGATCTTCCTTAACACCAGGTCGAATATCTTTCATGGTCTTGAAAGAACCTTTACCCTTAGCAGGTAACGTTTTATTTTTTTCTAATCCTGCAAGTGGATAAACACCCTGTTTGTTATCCACTGTGTCATAGACTTCAATCCCAACACTATAAGGTAGAGTTGCATTAGCAATTTTCATCCCTTGAATGATGGTAATTGAACTTGGTTCACACGGTATATTTGAACCATCAGGTCCAGATAATTTAATGTTAAATTGGTTGGTCTTACCCTCATTTAACATGAGTTCTATAATTTCTACATCACCTTCAACGATCACTTTCCCAGAAGACCAACCACTATCACCACGAATAATTTCTAAAGTAAACGTATCCGGTAAATTAGCTGTAGACTGATCACGATTAATGCGAATACCTAAATTTTCATGCGTTTCTACAGTGGTTTCCGGATATTTCAGGCTTAATTGTGCTTTTGAACTATCACGTTTTTGTAGATCTCTTGGAATATCTTTTGTAGAGGCAAATAATGCAGCACCTTTTGCCACTGCTGTCATCGGGTCAATACTTGTATCAACCTTTTCTGTAATTTGCTCTTTTAACATTCGACGCAAAGTCTGTTGGAAGGTTGGGCCTCCAACAAGGATGAGTGACTCTAGATCACGGCCACTTAAATTATTACGTTTTAATACATCTTTAACAATATTAATGGCACGTTGAAAAATTGGACTAACCACTTTTTCATACTGCTCTAAGCTAATTACAAAGTCAGCTAAAATTTCTTCCCCATCATCATCATCACCTAAATCATCAATATCACATTTTATTTTTTCTTTAGAAGATAATGAAATTTTAGTTTGTTCCGCATATTTTTTTAATGCTTCTTGAAGGAGTTTTTTAGTACTTTCATTTTCAAGCGTATCACTTAATTCACATTGTTTTTCTAATTCTGGAATTAATAACTGATCGACAATTGCATTATCTAAATTTTTACCGCCAAGATGGTTATCTCCTTCAGTATCCACGACTTTCATAATGCCTTCGTCAACATGCATTAATGCCGCATCAAAGGTTCCTCCACCGAAGTCGAAGACCAACCAATACCCATTAGTATTATTAACTTTCATTCCATAAGCAATTGAAGCTGCAATTGGCTCTTGTAATAACTCACAATATTTTAGACCAGCCAACTCAGCTGCACGTTGTGTTGCATCTAACTGACTCTGCCTAAACATTGCAGGTACAGTAATTACTGCAGAATTTATATCCTCATCACGAATATAACCTTTCAGTTTTTTCAAGACCTCAGCAGACAATTCCTCGGAAGTATAAGACCGTTGCATATTTGAAAAATTATATTCGTGGTCTGTCCCCATGGTTCTTTTAAATTCTTGGTAACCATTTGGATCTACTTGCTTACGATTTTTGAAATTAGAAGTCGCTTCTTTATCTAAAGCATTTTTTGCACTCAATCCTACAAAAAGGGTTTGTTTTTTATTGAATGCAACGATAGATGAAGTAGTATCCATCTGATTATCATCACTTTTATATATTAATGCTTCACCATCCTCCATACGAGCAATTGCTGAATTTGTCGTTCCTAAATCAATACCGTAATCAATTTTTTGACGCATTTTTATAGTTCCTTAACCTACACTAACTTCTACATCTGCCATACGAATCATTACCCCATTAAAATTCACTTGTGGTGTAACAACTTTAGAGATAATACTTTGTCCTTGTTCTAACTCATCACTTGGTATGAAACGTGATTGGATTGATAAATTCTCACTAAATTCCATACCTGTGTGGTCAATAATTTCATAGCCTTGTTCAGATAACTCATCTTCTAACCGTTCTAATGACTTACTGAGTGGCTTCAACCCTTTAGTATCTTCAGGCAATGCTGCAAGACGTTTACGCATACGATGAATTTCGTCAGCCAATTTTAGAGGTAGACTATGATCCAGTTCGCTATTCTGTTGAACCACAGGTGTAACTTTGGCTTGTTCTTTAAGCTGAATTAAAACTTCATGTAAGCGGTCAGCAAGTTGAATATCAGACTTCACAATATTTTCTTCAGTCTGACGCACATTATCCAATGCAAGTTTCACTTGAGATGACAAATCCTCGGTCGATTTCGCTTGTTTTTTTCTGAGTAATAAGTAACTTGTGGCAATCAAACCTAATGCTAAAAGTAACCCGATCAGTACAATGATTGTTCGAGTAGCAATACTGTCATTGATCGTGGCAGTAGTTTCAGCCGTTGATTTATTAAGTTGATTTAATTCTTCAACAGTTTGTGTATGTGCTTTTATACTATCCTGCAACTTAGTTTCTAGAATTTTTAAATCATCATTCAGAGTTTTAATTTGCAGCTGGTGTTGTTCATCCTGCTCAGTAATTTTTGAAATTAATGCTTTTTGCTGTTTAAGACTCTCTGCTTTTATCTGATTAATTTGTTCTAATGCCTGCTTGTTTAAATTTTCAAGCTCGCCAAATTTAACACGTATATCCTGTGGAATTTGCTCATTAGATGCTGCTGAAGCATGCCCTAACATCCCACCCAATACTATAAGTACAGCTATTCTTTTCATTGAATTCTTCATTTTTAAATACTCAAACCTTAATTTCTTTTAGGCATGATCATATTAAGTACGATATATGCAATTACACCTGGCCAAATAGATGTAAATACGCTAACTACAACAAACAAAATTCTTAGAAAACCAGCATTCCATCCCCAAAGTTCAGCTAAACCACCTAGTGCCCCACTAAATACAATATCTTTATCTGACTTATAAAACCCAGGCTCTTGATAGGATGATGGTTCATATTGATGATTATTTTGGGTTTTCACGAATTTATTAATAATATTTTCAAACTCTTCAATCTGTTCTTTAATATTTTTATAATTCCGTTCAACTCGATCCTCCACCTCAGGCACAAGTTCGAACGTTCTCATTATTTCCATTAAGCTACATACAGGCTTAGCCACACTCAGGAAATATGCTATATCTTGGTGGTTTTCCAATCTATTATGTGCATCATTAAATTCATCAATTAAAAAGTTCAAAATTTTCGTCACACAATAAGAAGATACTTTGTAATACATGTCATCATGTATATCTATCTGTTTTAATTCTTGTTTAAAGATATTTAAAATTTTTCTAGCATCTTCGATTGAATTAATGTCTCTTTCCATATACTCAGCGATAGATGAGTAGTTTTTTGAAAATTTATCATTTTCAATTAAATCTATTAGTTGTTCTTTATTTACCTTTACCTCTTCAGCAACCTGTCCATAAGATGGTAATTGTTCTGCCCATGTAATTAAATCATAGGCTAAATCACGATTATCTAGCTTATTATTTGCATATAGGGAACACTTTCTAACCTCTTCTACATACTCATTAAGAATATTTTGTATTTTATAATTTTCCGAAAATTCATCTATTTCATAAATCAGGTCTTCAACTTCTTTCAAACCATTATATTGATTTATAAAACTTGAATTTTCAGTATCCCTCAACTGCTGACTCTTTTGGATCGCAGTTTCTATCTGATTAATACAAAGTGCAAATAACTTTGTCTGTACATAGTCTTGTGCACTTGTTGAAAATGTCCAAAACTCATGTAATAGGCCAATACCATATGCACCATAAGGTTGCTCTTCTAAATTACTTATGAATTTAAGAATCTCATCTATAATTTTTTTATTTATTTGTTCTATATCAATTTTTAAATTACTTTCCCCAAATATAAATCCTTGAACATCCTGAAAATGGTCATCTGTTAAATATCCTAAATCTTTCAACGCTGATTCAAAATTGTCAGTATCAAAATTTGAACCTTGGCACCAAAATAATGAAATAACAGCTCGATTAAGTCGCCATGAAAATTTAGCATCATTTTCATTTTTACTAATTTGCTGATCCCATATTTCGAAAGCTTTTTGAACTTGATTGTTTTCAATACATTCAATTGCTAATTCATCAACACTATCAACTTTTGCAAACCAGAAGAAAGCGTATACCAATTTGTCAGTATCATTTTCTATATCTTTCGCAGCTTGCTGAATCGTATCTACTGTTCTTGTAAGAGGTGCTATTTCAGTTAGATCAAGGGAATATTTTTTTGGCTTACCAAACTCAGCAAATGTTTCTAAATCAGCTACTCTTTTTGCTACTTCTCTTGATGAAGCATTTGCAGTAAGCCCCAAAATACGGTAAGGATTATTAATTACGAACTGCAAGCTACCCTCTACTAATATTTAATTTTTTGTAATTTAATCACATTTCTACATAAAAACAACAATTTATTAATGGATATTTCTACTTTAAGTTAATTTAAAACTTAAAGTAGAAATATCTGTAGCGATGGTGACAGTTTAACTAAGTACTTAAACATCTAAATTATGTTTATTTTTTAAAAAATGATTTACCCCAATTTACCCATTAAATAAAAGAGACCATGGCAAATGCCATGGTCTCTTTTATTGTATTTTAAATCACTGATTACCCACTAGCTTAGATTGCTCTGGATCATAAATGACGTTTTCAATCGTTCCATTTTTGATATGTTCGATCACCTCATTGATTACATCAATTGGAACTAAGAACCATTCTTTAGGTTGAACGGGAATACCAAATCTATCGTCAATACTGATACCTAGCTGAGCAGCCTGGAAAACTTTATGTATAAGCTTTTCTAGCTTATGAGGCACTACATTTTCAGGCAATCCATAGGCAGCAACAAGCTCCACATCCGCAAGTAAATAAGTTGCATCATTCTTAGCATCAGTAATTCGCTTATTCACTTTCCCCGTAGTCACGCCAATTTTATGAATAATATCTTTGTGTTTCTTAATAAAGGGATTGTCTGACAAACTACGTAAAATATAGATTGTGCCACTTTTTATCTCAAGTTCATTTGAGTGATCATTAGACTTAAATGAAGAAAATAGAGGCCCTACATTGTTTGCAACTAAAATTCGACGACTTGCTTTATCGTTATTTAATGCCTTTTTAAGAGAACGCATCAATAAATCACTTTCCGTTCCATTGGAATAAATCACCCTTAGACGAGCATCATTTTCACCATTCGGAGCTTTAAAATATTCGCCTATTTCAGATACATATACTATTTGACCATCTAGAATGAACCAATCATGCAATTCAATACTAGCATCTTTTCCAAAAGGCTTAGTGATTCGAAGTCCTAACTCAAGCTCCTTAGCTATTTGCTCAAATAGTTCTTTAAATATTTCAAAGTCTTCACATACTTTTCTTGTAGCGGTTAATTCATTAGCTTCACGTTCTTTTTGCGTTCTTACATTCTGTAAGACAAAAATATTTTCTTCATCTTCCAGTTCAATCCCTAGTTCAGCAAGCAAATCATCATCTTCTAAACTAGCTAAATCGGCCTCTTCATTATCAGAGTCAGATAATAAATTAAGATGATCAAAAGCTGCTAAAAGCTTCTTTGCTTCATCCGATTGCTTTAGCTGACCTAATCTCACAGCGTAGATACGTTCAAAAATATCTGTATCAATAGAGTTTGATGGAACTCTTTTATGCTCTTCATAGAAATGAATGATTTCTTCAAAGCCAGAGATTAAACGTTCTTCTTTAGCTGTATAGGTCACTGATTTAACTGGTGCTAGATCAATTCCCAACTCTGACAATAACTCGTCATCAGAAAAATCAGCCATAAATTTACCTTGTTTAACCTAAGAGATTGAATTTATCTAAAAATAAAACAACAGATTTCATATCAGAATTCTGTTTGATTTTATCTAATCGAGATGCACATAATTTTTCAAAAATATCTGCATCAGCATGATGTGATGGAACTCGCTGATGAGTTTCAAAGAAGTGATTAATTTCTTCAAATCCAGAAATCACACGTTCCTGTAAAGGTGTTAAGATCTTTGAGGATTTTAACTCAAGTTGAATTTCGAGTTCATCTAGAATTTGATCATCTGTCAGTCTTTCCATCACTCATTTTCCTGATTAAGAACTAGCTTTTGCTTTTTCTTGTGCCTTGAATCGAGCAAAGGCTGCAACACCTTCAGCCATACGTTTTTCCCAAGCATCTTGAGAGTTAATATCAGGCAAACGGCCTCGCTCTTTTTTAAACTGCACAGCTCGGATTGCCAATTCTTTTGCCTCTTCAGGGCTTAGGTTGATACGTTTAGCTGAAATATGCGCTTGGACTTGTCTTAAGATCGCTTCATCCATGGCTTTAGAAAGTACGGCATAAGCTGATTCAAATGGATTAATGTGATCAATCAAATCAATATCCAAATCACGTACATTCATAAAGCGTTTAACACCCTGAATAAACGCTATATTAGATTCAGGTTTATCATCTGGATTTCCAGCTCCGCCAGGGCCAGCTGTTGTACCTCCAAGCGTTTGTTGAGCTTGTTCAAGTTCTTTTTTCGCTTGTTGAATCAAGTTGAATGCTGCAATTGCATGCTGTCTTACTGCTTCTTGATCTTCAGGCTCTAATTCTGGATATTTTTCCTGAACAATTTTGCCCAGTGCTAACTGCGTTAATTCTTCAGGTACGATATTTTCTTGGTCAAAGAGACCACGTTCAATAGCAGATTTATTTTGAACAAAAGCCGTAATAATTTCGTTTAAGTCTTCTTTGCAAATACGATTGGCTTCTTCAGATTCTGGTTTTTTTAAACCCTTGATCTCGACATGGACTTGTCCTGTCTTACCATTAATACCAACGTTTGTTTTACCTTTCTGATAACCATCTTCACCATAATCAAAGCCATCTAATGCACCCTGATCTTTAGGTGTAAATTCAAAGCGAGGGGCTAATACTTGCTCCATCAACAGGCTGGCAGCAATGGCTTTCAGCATATCATTGACAGCTTCCACAACGAGTTTTTCAGAAGCGTCTGGTTCAGCAATTAAGTTGGTAAATTTCGCACGGTGCTTACCTTCAGCATCTCGAGTTGCACGACCAATAATCTGAACGATCTCGGTTAAGCTACTACGATAACCAATAGTTAAGGCATGCTCACACCAAATCCAGTCAAAGCCCTCTTTGGCCATACCTAATGCAATGATGATATCAACATGATCACGGTTAAATCGTTGTGTGGGATCTTTCAGTGCTGTCAGTACTTTAGAGCGTTTTGCAGCATCACTATCATCCACAAGGTCAGCAACTTTTAAAATGCGCTTATTGCCCATCTCTGTCGTGAATTCAATTAAATGGAAACCTGTTTCTTCATCTACCCCTTTCCAAGTCCCCATTGCATCCATAATGTGTTCAACTTCGAGGTGCTTCCCAATTTTAGTACTTTCACGAGAATTCACATTGGGAATATGAATAATGGTCTTAAGCGTAGGATCTAAGACTTTCATAACAGCATCAGTGTATTTCCCTGTATAGAAAAAATATCCAATATCTAATGCTTTTAAATAGGTATAGCCATTCAGCTGTTCGTAATAAGTATAAGTAACAGTCTCGAACTTATTCTCATCCGTTGGTGATAAAACTGCTTCAGAATCCCCACGGAAGTATGAGCCCGTCATCGCTACGATATGCGCTTTGTCTCGTTCCATAAACTGGCTGAGTTGTGCACCCAATTTATTGTCTGGATTACTACTCACATGATGGAATTCATCAATCGCAATCAGCCGATTATCAAATGCATCCACACCAAGCTCTTCAACAGCAAAACGGAAGGTTGCATGCGTGCACACTAATACTTTGTCTTCACCCGCTAAGAATTCAGCTACTGCTTTTACTTTAGACTTTGCAACTTTTTCATCATCAGCATTGGGTGCATTACATAGGTTCCAATGCGGTTGTACTTTCCAGTCTGCCCAGAAACCATGCTTTGTTAATTCTTCGTCTGCAAAGCTGCTGCCGATAGAACGTTCAGGCACCACAATAAGTGCTTGCTGAATCCCTTGATTGGCTAATTTATCTAAAGCAATAAACATTAATGCACGTGATTTACCTGACGCTGGTGGTGATTTAATTAGTAGGTATTGTTCACCACGTTTATCATAAGCACGTTCCTGCATTGGACGCATGCCGAGTTCATTGGCTTTATTTGATGCTCCTGTACAAGCCGTTTTAATAGAAACAGCAGGGACAGTTCGTTGATTGGTTGGATTTTCTGAAGTTGTCATGCTTTTTTGTTCCCAGCTTGTTTTGAAGTCATTTCTGTATACATTGAAAATAGTTTTTCTAGGCGCTCTGTGTCATTTTTAAAGCGACGACCAATATAGATGCGTTCTAGCACCTCATCATTTTCTTCATGTGCTTGGCGTAGGTTCTCTGGCATTTTTTCTGGATCATAAAGATCTGCAATCGTTGCAGGGAAATGCGCTTCACGAGCCAATAAAATATTTTCTGCACAGCGTGTTAAATCTGCTTTATTTTTTTCTGTAAGACTTGGAACGGGAAACGTATTCCAACCCAATGTAGGCGTGAATCTAAAATCCGTACGCATACGGATACAAACAGTGCCCACCCATACTTGCATAAGTTTTGAAGCAGTTATAGATAAATTCCACAAGGGGGCATCATAGGCAGCACAAGCAGTGTTCAAAACAATTTCATTATTTCTAATTAAACCTACTGGCAAATAATCTCTATTTTCAGAAGAAGTTACTGGAGCAATAATTGTATGTGTTTTAGCAGTATACATTTCTCTAAATTGGTGAGATTTATTCGCCATCTCATTTGCACTTATGTCTGGGCTAGCTAAGCGCATTTGCTTAACTTTTTCAACTCTTTCACGAATAGTAGCTATTTGTAGAGCTTCATTTAGATTGTCATCTTCAATCCATAGACAATATCGTTGTAATCCTCTAATAAACTCAGCAGACCCATAAACTTTTCTAACAAATTTCAACTTTTGATTATCTGTTAAATTTAATTGATTTACTTCATCTGCAGTAAGCAAAAGATTTCCACCATCAACGGGTTTATTTCCAGATGACATAACTGTTAGTGAAGAAATAGGCTTTGACTGTTTTCTAACAATAATATTTTCACCTCCTACTAGATAGGCATTAATATTACTGACTTTTTTCTCAAGTAACTTATCATCCTTATTAGCACTATATAATAATTTTGGATTATTATTACTCTTACCTAAACTTACAATTATTACAGTAACGCCAGCATTATGAGAGGCTAAATTTGCCCATGAGAAACTTGTATATGCAAAATTAATATTAATATTTTTTTCAAAAATTAAGGGCCATAAGATACCGACTTGTTGTCCTTGGCAAATAGAGTTGGTTGAAACTAAAGCCGATTTAGATTTGTGATCTACGGAGTGATATAAAGCAGCCTTGATAAACCACCCTGCCACATAATCTAGTAGCTTCCAATTTTTAGTGCTACTTTTAAATAGCTTCTCGAGATCATCTTTTTGCTCTTGATTCTGCCAAGTGGAACCTAAATAAGGAGGATTACCACAAATATAGGTTTCTCCACCTTCATTCTCAAAATCAATTTCGGTCTGCTCTAATGGAGTTTGAAATAAATCATCAGCAACAACTTTAACTGCATTACCTGTCGGTGGACAAATGCTTAACCAATCCAAACGTAAAGCATTACCACAAATAATCCAGTTCTCTTTTGACAAGGGCAATACTGTTTGAAGTGCTTCAATTTGACCACAGTACTGAACATTCGATTGGTATTCAGCAATCACCAATGCTAAACGTGCAATCTCAGCAGGAAAACTATTGATCTCAATACCACGGAAATTCGTTAATGGAATATCAGTCGCACGTCCACCTTCATTGCGAAGCTCATTAATTTGAGCCTCAATTTTACGTAGCTCTTTGTACGCAATAACAAGGAAATTTCCCGAGCCACATGCAGGATCAAAAACACGAATACGTGCAATACGTTTACGTAAATTGAGCAGTTTTAAAGGACTTTCCTTTGATGCTTCTAATTGTTCATTTAAATCATCTAAAAATAAAGGATTTAAAACCTTTAAGATGTTTGGCACACTGGTGTAATGCATGCCCAAAGAACCACGCTCGTCATCATTGGTAACAGCCTGAATCATTGAACCAAAAATATCGGGATTAATCTTTTGCCAATTCAACTCACCAGCATGTAGTAAATAAGTACGGGCAATCTTCGAAAATTTAGGAACCTCAGTACTACCAGAGAATAAACCGCCATTTACATACGGGAATTTTTTCGCCCATACAGGTAATTTAGTAGTATCACGCGCTGAATGATCTACATTCATTGCATGAAACAGAGTGCTGATGACTTCATGGGTATTACTTGAATCACGCTCTGACATTTGCTCAATGGTTTGCGTGAAAATACCACTCGGTTGGAAAATTTCTGTGTCTTCTGCAAAGAAACAAAAAATCAAACGAGCCATGAAATGATTCATGTCTTGGCGACGTTCTTCAGTGGCCCAATCTGGATTCTCTTTTAAAAGCTCAATGTAGAGTTTATTGAGACGACCCGTTGCACGTACATCAATCGGGTTATCTTTAATCTCCCGAATTGTAGAAATACCTGCCAAAGGTAAAAAGAAGCCAAAATGATCTGCGAAATTATGAAAATCTGAACTAATCGTGTCGCCAGAAATTAGATCCTCAGCTTGTAAGTTGAAACCGTCTGTTGCCAGAACAAATTTTGCTTTCGCTTTTTCTGTTGCCTTACTTTCTCGTAAAGCCTTTAAGACTTCAGATACTTTGTCTTGCTCGCATACGGCAATATGAATATGGTTACGCTGTAATACACCATTTTGAATATCTGATGAGTTGCTTTGACCTGCTCGGAGTTTTTTTATTGTTGTTTCTTTATTACCAAATGCTCTTAAAAAATCAAAAGCAAACTCTTGAGCATCAAAAGGTTTTTCTGCCAGCTCGGATACGGCCGCTTCAATTTCAACTGCGTTCATGATAATACAATGTAAATAAATTCAATATGAGATGCAGTCTATCAACCATCAGTAATAAAAAAAATCACACCTTGATAAATTATCCATTCCACATTAAATAATTGTTCGCTTTGCCCTGCTCATAAGCCCATTCCGCCACCTTATGCGACCTCTCTTTATCCGTCAAAAAACCTAGTACAGATATCTGATCCACAATAATCAAATTATGTTCTTCATTCCGTTCTTGCCACTTATGCAGGAACTCATTTGATGCAAGCAAATTACTTTTCTTAGAATTACAACTTGAATCTGCTAACACAAAGTTATGCCCTGTATCAGATGGGTATATTGACCAAGGAATAAAATGATCGACTGCATAATTGCCTTTTTTCATTACCTTATTACAGTAGAAGCATTTACATTCTTGCAATTCGACCAAGATATTTGCCACAGCATTCAATTGATTTCGAGTTGGCTCAAACATAAACTGTTCAAGGTTTGGGAGTTTATTTAAGATGGGTGCATTACTACTGTTTTTTCGAATGTAATCAATCCATCGCTTTTGACATAGCTCTTCAATAATCTCGCTAAACTGGCGTAAACAAAACATGGCTTGGGGTAGTAAAGTCAGCTGTTGCTTAGATTGCTCAAATTGATATAAAAACTCGAAATTTTGCCCATTGATGTTTTGCAGATAACGTACCGGCATCTCTTTTACGGTACGAGCCACATCTTTAACCAACTTGGACCAAACAACGGAATTTCGTCTCAATAATCCAAGAGATGAATAAATCTGTCTTAGCTCAATAATTTGATTGACGATTGCTGCTTGCTTACCATTATTTTGATTTAAGATCAGTTGCCCTTCGTCATTGAAAGTATATGGCACAGCCTGTTTCCAATACAGTTCGATAAACGTCTCAGCAATGTCACTGTACTCAAGCACCAATTGCTCGCCACTATTCTCACCTTTTTCAATCGCCAATCGACTAAGGCTTATCAGCAAGGCAAACTTATAGGTACTGCTAAAGCTACCTGACTGCAAAATCAGTTGGATATTTTTAAGGAATTTAAGTTGCTCTTGAGCTGTCGGACTGCAATTAATCATTTTTCTTCCAAAGCAGGTTTAACCACTGCTCTTCTCGCTCAGGTCTTTTATCAACCGTGATCCACTGATGAACCAAACTGACATGAGAAAATTTTTCGAGTAACTCTTCCGCTTGGCATTCATTCAAATCGGTAAACTCTCGACCATCTTTCTCTCGGACTGAATCCCCATATTTAAATGACATATAGATTACGCCATGAGGCTTTAACGCTCGAAGCGTTTTTTGAAGAACTTCAGCTAATCGATTGCGCTCACAATGAAGCAGAGACGCGCATGCCCAAATACCGTCATAAACAGCCACTTCACTTAAGTCATAAAAGCTTTGGTACTTCACTTGAATACCAGTAAGTTCCGCCGCCTTTTTAACAAGTTCTTCTGAGTAGTCGATCGCATCAACGTGATAGCCTTTATTCTTAAAAGCTAAAGTATCGCGCCCTGTCCCGCAACCTACATCTAAGATTTTCGCTGATTCAGGTAAAAATACTAAAAAAGGCTGGTATAGGCTTTCCATATCAACTTCAAACGTTGAAGCTGTAAATTCTTCTGCATGCTTATTGTAGTATTCTATTGTTTTCATTACGGACACTTAGGCTAAAAGACACTTTCAGTCTACAAGAAAACAAAAAAATAAGGGAGCTAAGAGCGTCCCTTACTCTCGATTCGCCAACTTACTTTCAATCCATTGATGGATCTCATAAGCTGACCAGCCGATACGATTTTGAGTAATTTTAACTTTCTTTGGGAATGAAGGATCGTAATAAGGTGAGTTTTCATCCATCATCTCATAGATAGTAGAACGCCCCACTCCAACAAATTCCATGACTTGCTTGATACTGATCAGTTGATTCATTTGAAAAGTTTGACCTACAAATGCATTCATGATGTTTACTCCTATCTCATGATTTCGAGCAACTCGCTCATGAGATACGGCAATCTCGTAAGGTTTTACCTTGTCTGATTTAATTCAAAGCCGTCACAGATCCTTTCAATCCCTGTTGGATATCAAATGCAGTCTGAGTCTCCTCGATCTGCTGGTCTCCGACAGGCTGATAAAATTCCTCAACCACATCCAAACCTTCCTCTATGTCTACGTCCATCCTTCCATTCCCCAAACCCTTCCTTGCGGTAAAGTCTAAAGCCTCCTGATAAAACCCCGCCTGCTTACTTTGCTCATCAATTTGCTTCGCCTGAATAATCGCTTCATTTAAACTGATCCCCTCCCTTAACGTTAGATCCACGTAATACACCGGCTGACGATAACTCTGTGTCGTACTCTTGCCCCGCAATATCAATTGCAAGGGGAGGCATGACAACAAACCATTTGATGCCGCATGGTAATAACTCAACCGTGCTGCCAAAGTCCGAATACTGTTAAAGCCTGTGGTTCTAAAGATAAAAGTTCCAAATTCATCCGACTCATCTAAGTTCACATGCAAACGACCATAGGGCTTGCAGTTCCCTCCTTGAGCCAATGGACATAAATCAGGGGATGGACAGGGATGTTGCTCCACGCCTTGGTTGGTTAAACGTTGGCAGGTTTCACCATTGCCCACACAGACGGGACGACCGGTTTGACGGTCAAACAGGCTGTATTCTGCACGCAGGTTTAAGTCAGGATCATTAAAGATCATGCGAACAGGGATT
This sequence comes from Acinetobacter radioresistens DSM 6976 = NBRC 102413 = CIP 103788, assembly GCF_006757745.1. NCBI lineage: Bacteria > Pseudomonadati > Pseudomonadota > Gammaproteobacteria > Moraxellales > Moraxellaceae > Acinetobacter > Acinetobacter radioresistens. The sequence goes on from NZ_AP019740.1 coordinate 2,333,497, forward strand.
GAACGTAGCTTTTGATTAGGCGTATTGGCTCGAAGCTGATCATCCAGTGGATGTTTCACCCAGCCTTCTTTGCTTTGAATCTGGGAAGTAATGGTGAATTGATCATCTTTTTCAGGCAATCGCTTGCCATTCTTTTCAACCATACGACCGATACTGATACGCCCCAATATTGGAGGGGTAATTGCTAAACCTTTAATCATATTGATATTCCTTAATGTATTACGTTACAAATTTGGGTCTATGTATGTAGGTCAGAACAAGGACCAAATAAGTTACCCAAAGAATGTAGAGCCAGATAAAGTGCTACAGAGATCGCGACCGATTTGCTCTCTACCGAAGGGTAGAGAGCGGGGAGCGATTTTTGTGAATTTTTGATTTGGTGCTGTAGATCGGGCTTAGTCGGTATAGATGTTAAATCGACGACTGCCCTGCTTTTCAAGTGGATAAAGCTCGATGAGTTCAGGCTGGTGCTGAAGCAATGTCTTGGTATTGAGGCTGATGGAGTCCTTGGCTTTCTTCCAGACTACTGAGCCATGTGCAAAGACCGCCCTTTCTTTGTCTTGCATCATCATCTGAATTTCATGTTTAAATTGGTCAAAGCGTTCCTGCTTATGCTGAATCTCTTCTTTCATTTTGATGAGCTGATCGAACATCAAATTGGCATTTTCATTTTGTGAAAGATCTTCAACACTTAGTGGGATATGCGCTGGATAGAGCTGCTGAATGGCTTTGGCTGCGGATTCACTGGCATCGACTGATGGCGGAGTATCGTTTTCTACACACTCCCAGAAATAACGTTCTGCTTTAACAATATGCTCAATCACTGATTCAGACCGTGTCACTTTGAATATCTTGGTTTCATGCCCACAGATCAGGACACAGACATGCGCTGCCTGCTTGCCTGTCACCGCCAGTTGATGTTGTACCTGACAAAGCACATATAAAGGCACACCATCACGCCACAATTTTGCTCCATGCTCACCTGCTGTTTTGCATTCCAAAATTTGGACTTCATCACTGCCGACCACGCTGTAATCCAGATTGGCTAACATAAAGTGTTTATCGGGATCAGGATGCTGAAGCACCGCATTGATCCGTCGCACCTTGTTATTGGTGTGCATGCTATAGAACTCTGCCACCAAAGGTTCCAGCTGCTTACCCCAATACAGCGGTGCTACACCTGAGCTTTCATCTTCTATGGATTGAGCCTGCCGTCCGGTTTTGATCAGCCAGAGTTCCAGCATCGACATGTAGGGATTGAGACCACAGGCAGTCGCGGCATCACTGCTACCGATACCTTGTTTACGAACTTCAAGCCAGTCCTGATATTCCATCCCTTTGGTGTTGACCAGTCGCTTGGCTGCTGTTGAGCGTTTGGTGGTGATGGTTTGATTAACTACGATCTTTGATGCTACCGTCGTAGGCTGATGGGAAATAGGTACAATTTGATTCATGGAATTATCCTTATAAATTCTGATCTCTGTAAAAGAAATGCATAAAAAAGCCATACCCGACACGAGGTCGGGTATGGCGATTTGTTTGCTGTTTTAATTGAGAGGGGTTACATGAGTGCTATGACTAGCACTTGTTTGGGGTGACTCGATTTCAACATAAGTGAATCGGTTAATTTCAGGCGATCAAGGCAAGTGCTTGCTCCAACCCTCGTTGTTTCACACTAGCACCTGCACCGAACCAAGCTGAATCAAGACGGTGATCTGTACTCATGGCACGTCGTTCATGATCCACAAATTCCGTGATCGAACAAAGTAAGCCATAAGCAGTGTCTTTGGCGGATGACAGGTCAGCACCACGTCCTTGCCCATTGAACATGTCCAAAGCTTTATTCATGGCACGACCATTTGGTTCAGGCTTTTTCTCTTGAGCTTGCTGCGCGACATTACGATAGAACTGAATGATGTTTTCTTCAGGATCGGAAATTGACATGGTGCTGTTGTTGAATACGGCATCAAAATAAGCTTTGGCTTCCTGCTGACTCACCTTACGCTGTGTGAGCTGTTTCATCTCATACATGTGCTCATCCCATGCACGAACTGAAATACCCAATTGCTGCTTCACTTTCTCTGCATCAAACTTGGTACTATGTGGAACCTTCACTACACCTGCACTACTGCTCTGTCCACGTAGAGCAATGGCTAAAGTGTTGTTACAGACCACTCGGATACTGGTGAACTGTGCTGTCGTTGCCAAAGTGCCATCACACGCAGTAGCCAACAGGATATAACCATTACTGACATCCTTAGACTTTAAAGCGGTACTTTGCCCGGTACGTGCCAAAGCCCAGAACTTCTTCCCACCTTTCAAAACCCCTGCGGTTTCTAACTCAAAGCCAGATTGCTCAGTCAGATCCCGGTAGAACTCCAGAATCTCTTTGGGTTGAACTTCCTGATAACGCTGACTGACTACAGATAAAGGTGCATGGGTATCTGAACGATACAACACTCGCTGTTCTTCAAATGGCATGATAATGCTTTGACCACGTTCATTCTGTGCCATGTAGCTGACATTCGACGATTCAATCCGCCAGTCCATTCCAGCTTGCTGTGCCCAAACTTCGAGTGGTTGGTTCGGACTGAGTTGATTACCCAGACCATGCCAAGGGGTTTCGCCAACATAGGCGATTTGTTCGATTTGATGTGCCATCGTTCTTATCTCCTATGCTGATTCAACGAAAATTCTGCTGACAGTGATTGCAGTGATAGTAGGCCAGGGTGATCGGCTTTTTAGGCTCATCAAACACGCTGCTGAATAAACCACCAATGACCGCACCTGCAAGCCCGCCAAGCAGTGGTGATACAGGTAAAGGTAAACCCTTTGATATGGATGCACCGATAGTTGCGAACGAAGCTGATGCTGCTAGACCTGTAGAATCAGATCCACTCACCTGCTGATTGACAACCTGAATGACTTGATCCGATAAGCAATAAGGACAATTTAAACTCATAATATATACCTCTAGAAATGACAAAGGCTCGCCGATTGGCAAGCCTTGCAAAGTTAAAAAACTCGTTTTCATCTAGATAATGTATATCTGAGATTATTTTCATTTAGCGTCGATCATACTGTACTCTTAACTGGCCTTTACCAAATACTCTTCGTCCTTTTGGCTTTACACGTAAGTATTGAAGGGTACGTTTGTGATGATCAGTGAGGTATTCCATTGCCTCAATGAAATTTGTCACTTGGGTTGAATCGCGACGATAAATTAAACCGATCCCCAACTCATCTCTACCTCGGAGCTCCTTTACGCGTTTGCGATTCCAACAATTATAGCCTTGACCATAATCTCGAGTAATCTCACTCCAAAGCGCGATAATTTTATTCCCCCAATATGCTGCGCTTCCATCACGAAAGGCAGTATCATAAATGATTGCTAAATGGCAATGAAAACCTTTACTTTTACCACCTTGCTCTACTCCCCATATATATCCGATCACATGTTTAAATATGCCATCTTTATTTTGGATACGATTAAGCAGTATATCTAAGTCCTTATAAATATCTTCAACTCTGATTCGATTAGAATATTCTTGCAAATAACCCAAGTCTACACGAGCAACGGCTTTGTTGCATAAACATTCAAAAGCTGAGTTCTCCCCAATCCATTCAAATTTAAGACACAACTTGGGTGCGAGGTCTACCTAATTCCGTAAATCTATTCAGAACTGCCACACGCGCATGAATTTCATTGACCTGACTTTGAAAATGTCTTGCCGTCAGCCTATCACCTAATAATTTGATGCAATGCATCTTGGTTTCCACCAAACTACGACGGTGATAACCCGACCATTTTTTCCATAGGGTTCTACCTAAATGTTTAACCGTTTGAAGTAACTCATTTCGTTCTATTGAACTTATTTTAGAATCTTTCCAGGGCTTGGCATTCTTTCTGGGTGGAATTACTGCATGTGCTTGACGATCTGAAATCACTTTTCTGCAGCACTTCGTGTCGTACGCGCCATCGGTATAGACAGAATCTATTCGCTCATCTAGTGGAATTTGATCCAGTAAATCACCTAGTACTTGTGAATCACTGACATTATTTGTAGTAAGCTGAACGGCACGTATTTGCAGTGTTTCAGCATCTATACCAATATGCAGTTTACGCCATTGCCGACGGTATTCAGGCTGATGTTTTTTACGCTTCCATTCGCCTTCACCTAAAAACTTTAAACCCGTAGAGTCGACAAGTAGGTGTAACCCATCATGACTTTTCTGATAGCTTATCGCAATATCAATATGCTTTTGTCGTCTACAAAGGGTGGAGTAATCTGGTGCTGTCCAATTCAAGCCACAGAGTTTAATCAGGCTTTGAACAAAGCCAGTAACCATACGTAAAGAAAGACGGAATAGAGATTTGATCATTAAACAGCATTGAATCGCTGTATCGGAATAAGTTTGATTTCGTCCTTGCTTGCCTTGTGGTTGTGCATACCATTGCGTCTTAGGATCAAACCAGATTGAAATATTTCCTCGCTTGATTAAAGCTTGGTTATACGAGGACCAATTGGTTGTACGATAGATTTTAGGTGTAGGCTTCTTCATCTGGAAATTATATTACTGAAGAAGCCTTCAAGAATAGCTTTGTGCAACAAAGCCACGAGCAACTAATATTCGACTGCATTTATTAAGTATTGACCTACAATATTCCTGCACTTCAATTTTATTTTCATCTTTCTGTTTTTCGATAATTTCATAATCTCTTTCGAAACTCTTAGATAACTTCAAAAAGTCCGATCTCAACGCTCTATACCCAATCATTTCCAATTCATCTTTAAGATCAAAATAATCGGAGTCTATTCTCTGTAAGTCATATCTCAGAATTACAAAGAATTGGAGATAACCTGGGTATTCATCATCAGGATTATAAATATCATCAAAGTCTAATAACAGATTGGTAAGCTGTGAATAGAATTCATCCCATTCCCTACTTCTTCTTTTTAGACATTTTAAGAAGCTCTCGATCTCAAGTGTAAGTTGTGCCTGATTAATTAAAGCTCTCATGTTTAAACCTATTTGTGTGATAGTTACATAAGAGATAGGGAATTCAGTATATATATACGTTTACTTTACAATAAAGTGTTACCTAATAAACGATTAGATTAATAACCAAAGCGTTAGGGAGTCCAAATTCCTCCTGTAGTGCAGTACCTATTCTCCACATGAAAAACTTTTCCTCCCTGCTCTATGCTTAAATTCATGTAGGATCGAGTCTCAAAAAAGCTAGAGTTAAGCTAAAACCTAATTAATAGCTAATAAAAATGTCCATAAGCTAATATTTTTAAGCATTCAAGGTGACTTCAGTATTGAAAAATACTAGAGAAAATATTAGTATAAATACTACAAGAAATACTACAGGTAATTAATAAAAATGGGCTTAACTTCAGTAAATCACAATATCCGTAAAGGGCTTTTGATTGACAAACTTTTAAGAGGTTTTAAAGAGCATGAGTATGTATGGATAGCTTGGAAAGTGGCTAGCACTAATAATTACACCCCTCGTGATTTTTTCAATTTTTATAATGAAAAATATTCTTATGAATATTTATTTGATTATATAAAAACAACTTTATCTAAACTTGAAGAAGAAGAAATAAATATCTTTATTAAGAATTGTCATAAAGAACAGGAAGAATATATTTTAAATATAGATATTAATCTACACCTAAAGGATGACAGATTATGTTGGTTCTTAATTAATAGATTCACCCAAGACTACGATATACCTATTTTTATTAGAGAAAGTACATTTAAAAAATTAAAAAACTCAGAAACATCAAGTCAAATTAATAATAATATAATACACAAATCCGCCCACAACCCTAAAATACTTAGACAAAACGACAATCATAAAGTTCATAAAAACATTAATAATCCTAGAATTTTTATTTTAGCTTTGATTTATTTAAACCCCGAAATAACGCACAATATCATTCAAAAAAATTTAGACTTGGAAGAATATATTGCTGATTTTGATAAAATAATAAAAGAAAAAATAAATCTAAATAAATACATTAAGAATAAAGATTTTATAGAGTGGAGCAAAAGCTATATTGATAAAAATTTTGAATACAATGTTTTCCCTCAATTTCTTTTTGAAAAAGAAAAGTTACATGAGAATTATATCTATGCTTATTTTGACGATCTTTATATTCATAATAGAGAAAAGTATATTAATGATTTAAATAAACTTAAAAAAGCATGGCAGCAAAATGTTTTTAGATTAAAAAATAAGGATAATCTTAAAAAGAAATTTCACTTACCCTTAAGAAAAAATACAAAAGTTCGATTGAAAGAATTAGCAGAGCTTTACAATATTTCTGAATCAGAACTTCTAGAAAAATTGATTAATAAGGAATATGAAGAATATAAAGACTATAAGTAACTAGAAAGGAAAGGCTCAATACTGAGCCATCCATCCTTCTACCTGCTCCCCATACCACTGCATCAATCTCACCCGCTCATCCCAATATTGCGCTCGGTTATATGCCGAACGAATTCTATTTTGAGGCACATGAGCAAGCTGGCGTTCAATGGCATCTGGATTAAACAGATTCGATTCGTTTACGACTGTACTAAATAGCGATCTAAAACCATGTGTGGTCATCCGACCTGCATAGCCCGAACGCTTGATCACAGCCAAAATAGACTCGCTACGCATAGGTTCTTTGTTATTTAAACGATGGGGAAATAGCAGTTCCTGATTATGGGTAAGTCTCAAAGCCTGAAGCTCGGCAATCATCATGTCCGTCAACGGCACACGATGTGAAAGTCGGTTCTTCATCCGCTCTTCAGGGATATCCCACTTACGCCCCTCCAGATCAAATTCTTCCCAGCGTGCTTGTAGTAATTCACTGACCCGAACGCCTGTCAGCATAATCAGGACAATGGCATGATGTGTTTGAGCATCGGCAGGATAAGCCTTAATACGTCTAAGAAATTCAGGCATCTCAGAGGCAGAAAGCGAAGCCAGGTTTTTGACCCTTTTATTCTTGAGGGCGTAGACTAAATCACCTGCCGGATTGTCATAGCGATAGCCATGCGCAATGGCGTACTTCATGACCATGCCGCAACGAGATAAGGTCCGTTTTGCAATTTCAAGCGAGCCTCTAGCTTCAATCTTCTTAATGATCTGCAGAATCTCAGGTGCCTGAATCTGATTAATACGCTTATTAGCAAGAGCAATATAAAGCTCATCCAATGAAGCTCGAACATTACTGATGTGTTTGGATGACCAGGTTTCTTTTTGATTATTAAACCAATCTTCTGCAACTTCTTCGAAATAGGGCTTTAAGTCTTCATGCAATACTGAACGTGAGTATCGATGCTTAAGCTCATATGCAAGCTCCCTTGCCTTTTTTAAGCTTAAATCTGGATATGGGCCAAGCGATTCAGACTTACGTTCACCATGGACAGTGACGCGTACATTCCAATATTTTTGACCTTTGGTGGTAATGATGAGGGATAAACCATGTAAATCCGAAAGACGATACTGTTTATCTTTCGGCTGTGCTTTTCTGCATTCAGTATCTGTAAGTGGCATGTCGATTACCCATAATTGATGTATTAATTTCTGGGTAAATTTTCCCAATATTTACCCGCAAAGAGCAAATATGGGGTCAAATAGGATCAGACAATATCGGACAAACAGGCATAAAAAAAAGCCTTTAAACATTGAGTTTAAAGGCTTTTTTAGATTCCGATGGATTACTTCGGAAAGAATTTTGGTGGAGGTGGCGGGAGTCGAACCCGCGTCCGCCAGCACTACACTCGAGAATACTACATGCTTAGATATCGTCTACTTTTTTAACTCTTTGTGACCCGACGAACAGGGTACAAATCGCGATCCTCTTAATTTAGTACAAAACCCCGAGGCTTGGTTTTATACGGACTTGTGTGCGTGCGCTTCAGTCGGACTCCCTAACCACAAGTATTCAGAGAGGCGGACAAGCTGCCCTTAGGCAGCTAGAGCGTATGATTCGTCGTTTGCGACTAAAAAATGCAAATTTGATTTACGAGAGAAAATGCGCTCTCGGCATGCATCTATGAGTTTCATCACCAGCGTCGAAGCCAGAGACACCCCCAAGTTACGTTCCTATCTTAGCATACTTTTACTGATTTACCATGCTGTAATTCATTAAAATCAAGAGCGAGATAGGTTTAATACTATAATTGCGGTAGTATTTTATTTTTCAAGTTCTTCTTATAAAAACATGAGTTATTTATTAGCACTCGATCAGGGAACAACTTCCAGCCGGGCAATTGTTTTTGATGAATCAGGCCGCATTCATGCCACTGCACAGCGTGAAATTCATATACAGACTCCTCATTCCGGTTGGGTGGAACAGGATGCACAGGAAATCTGGACTACACAAATTGCCGTAGTTCAGCAGGCACTCGCCTCAGCAAATTTGCTGGCGAAGGATATTAAAGCCTTAGGTTTAACCAACCAACGTGAAACTACGGTCGTATGGGATAAACGTACTGGTCAGGCACTTACTTCTGCCATTGTATGGCAGGACCGTCGTGCATCCGACTGGTGTAATCAGATGATTGAACAGGGCCACATGCAGTTAATCCAGGAAAAAACCGGACTGCGAATTGATCCTTATTTCAGTGCAAGCAAATTGGTCTGGTTACTCGAACATGTCGAGGGACTGCGTACACTGGCTGATCAGGGACATTTAGCGTTTGGAACAATTGACAGCTGGTTAATCTGGAATCTGACACAAGGTGCTGAACATGTCATCGAAGCGAGTAATGCTTCACGAACCATGCTCATGAATCTGCAAACCCAAAGTTGGGATGAAGAGCTTTTAGAGCTGTTTAATATTCCATGTTCCGTATTACCTAAAATTATCTCGTCTGACTGCTATGTTGCAGATACCGCCAGTGGACTTTTGGGCTCAACCATTCCAATTATGGGAGTTTTAGGTGATCAACAGGCTGCACTATTTGGCCAATCCTGCTTTGAGGCAGGTACAGCCAAGAATACCTATGGTACAGGCTGTTTCATGTTATTTAATACAGGCACTGACATCCAGTTCAGTCAGAACAAGCTGCTGACCACCTTAGCCTGGCAATGCCAGTATCAAGCCCATTATGCACTCGAAGGGAGTGTCTTTATGGCGGGTGCAATTATGCAGTGGCTACGTGATGGTTTAGGGATCATTCAAAAAAGCAGTGATACTGAAAAACTGGCAGCACAGGTTAAATCCAGTGAAGGTGTAGTTTTAGTGCCTGCTTTTACCGGATTAGGCGCACCGCATTGGGATAGTGAAGCACGGGCCATGATTTGTGGTATGTCACGCGGAACTACAAAAGCGCATATTGCACGTGCTTCGCTAGAAGCAATTGCCTTTCAAGTTTCTGATGTATTATCTGCAATGCAGGCTGATCTGGATCAGCCCTTAAAAGAACTGCGTGTAGATGGTGGAGCCAGTTGCAATGATATGATGATGCAGTTTCAGGCAGATTTGCTGAATGTGCCAGTGTTACGGCCTAAACTACAGGAATCGACGGCATGGGGCGCCGCAGCCATGGCGGGGCTAAAAGCTGGAGTATTTAATAGTCTGGATGATCTTTCAGCTTCCTGGCAACTGGAGCGAGAATTTATACCGCAAATGTCAGAAGATGAGCGTCAGCAACATTTAGCGCGCTGGAAAGATGCCCTACAGCGGGTACGGTCCGACCTAAGCTAATTCAACAAGAGTAAATAATAAAAAACCAGGCCAAGCCTGGTTTTTTCATCAGTGTGTTGGCCCCGCTGCAGCGCCTGTTTTTGGTTTTGGACACAACCAGATAATCAGGCCAGATACAACAAATACCAGTGAAAATAGTAAAAACACATGGTCAGCCGCTAATGTGAGTGCCTCTTTGTTTACCAGGTTGGAAATCATCGCTAAAGCACCTTCCGGACTCATACCACTTTGGACTAATGTATGTTGTGCCGGTTCAGGGTTCAAGCTCGACACAATTTCACTGCGTGCCAGTTTGGCATGATCATCCCACATCGTGGCAGACATAGAAGCACCTATTGCACCTGCCATCGTTCGCATAAAACTCATCAGACCAGCAGCAGAGGCTATTTCCTGAGGCAATACCGATGCCAGAGCAATATTCGACAATGGAATGAAAAAAAATGGCACTGCAAAACCTTGTAGAATCTGTGGAATTGCCAATGCCATAAAGTCTGCTTCCGAGGTCCAGAGTGCTCGCATAAAGGTTACTCCGCCCAAGACTAACAGACCGAAACACGCCAAGGCACGCTGATCATAACGGGTAGAAAGCTTGGCAACCACAGGAGACATGGTCAGGCTGCCAAAACCCATTGTTGCTGTCACATATCCGGCCCAAGTCGCAGTATAGCCAATATTGATCTGTAGCCACTGTGGAATCAGCACAATACTGCCAAAAAATGCACCAAAACCAAACGATAAGGCCAGTACTGAAATCGTGAATCCCCGATGCCTGAAGACCCGTACATTTACGATCGGATTATGTTCGGTAATTTCCCAGATTAAAAATACGATAAATCCGGCAATCGCAACTGCAGCCAGACTGTTGATAATATTGCTGTGAAACCAGTCATGTTCATGACCCAGATCCAACATCAATTGCAGGGCACCAATCCAGATTACCAGCAGGATAAGTCCGATATGATCAATCTTGAGCTTATTTAATGGAGTTTCAGCACTTTTGAGTAGGCTCACTGCTCCTAAAGCGCAAATAATACCGACTGGAATATTAATAAAGAAAATCCAGTGCCAGGAAATATTATCACTGATTGTACCGCCAAGAATTGGTCCAAGAATTGGTCCAATGACGGTAGTCATCGCCCAGAGACCCATCGCCTGTGCATGTTTTTCCTGCGGGAAAATCCGCATAAGCAGAGTCTGGCTCAGTGGCATGATCGGCCCGCCAAAAAGCCCCTGCCCGATACGGCAAATGACCAGCAAGGCCAGGCTGTTTGAAAGGCCGCATAATACTGAAAAGACAGTAAACCCGATGACGCAGGCAACAAAGGTACGGACCACTCCAAAGCGGCCAGCCAGCCAGCCGGTTAATGGTACGCAGATTGCTTCGGCAACAGCATAGGAAGTAATTACCCAGGTACCTTGTGTACTTGAAACAGCAAGGCTTCCAGTAATATGTGGTAATGAGACATTGGCGATGGTGGTATCAAGGACCACCATAAAGTTAGCCAGTGCCAGCACCAGCGCTGCAATCAGCAGCCGTCCGCCTTTAAGGTCGGCAAAAGGTGTGCTTTGGCTATTCATATTGAATTACCTGGTCAGGTCAACCGTTGCGTTCATGGACAGCCCTACCCTGAGCGGATGCTGTGCCAGCTCTTTCGGGTCAAGTGCAATCCGTACTGGTAGACGTTGAACCACCTTGATCCAGTTTCCTGTGGCATTCTGGGCTGGAATTAAAGCAAAAGCAGCTCCAGTTCCCCCGGAGAAGCCTAAAACCTTGCCATGATAAACCACCTCATCACCATAGAAATCTGATATCAGCTCTACAGCCTGACCGGTTCTGACTTTTGCCAGCTGACTTTCTTTAAAATTAGCATCGACATAAAGCTGGGCCACAGGAACCACCACCATGAGTGAGTTTCCTGGCGCTACACGCTGTCCGACCTGCACATTACGGCGGCTAACCACACCATCAAGTGGCGCATGTACTTCTGTCCGTTCCAGATCGAGCATCGCCTGCTCTACCCGTGCCTGGGCAATCAGCACATCAGGAGTAGAGCGTTCAGTAGCACCGCGAATCAGTGCTTCGTTGGCGGCCAGTGTGCTTTGTGCTGCTTTACGGTTAGCCTCAGCTTGAGACAGCCCCGCTTGTGCCAAGGTCAAGCTAGCTCGTGCGGTATCTAACACGGTTTGCGCACTGCTCATTTCTTCTTTGGAAATTGCGCCTGTTTCTGAGAGCTTGCGACGGCGTTCATAATCAGCCTGAGCCTTAGCAAGATCAGCCTCTGCCTTCTTAACCTGTGCCTGAGCACTGGCAATCTCATCAGCGCGTACCGACACCTGTGAATTTAGGGACTGGCTGTTGGCCGAGGTTTGGTTATATTGTCGTTTGGCTTTGGCTAGTTCTGCCTGTGCCTGCACCAGAGCAATTTTGGCATCACGCGGATCAATACGTACCAGTACATCTCCCTGTTTGACTTGTTGGGTATCCTTGACCAGCACTTCTGTAACCTGTCCGTTCACCATAGAGGTAATCTGGGCAGTATCGGCCCCTACGTAGGCATTATCTGTAGAAACCGAACGGCTGGCAAAGTACATCCACAATGCATAGATCAGCACCGCGACAATAAAGAGAATCGCTACAATTTTAAGAAGTTTTTTTCTTTTATTGGGAGGAGGGAGATCGCCAGAAGAAGTGACTTGCGCCGGGTCGAGATCATGAGCTTGAGCATCAGTCATAGGCTATTCCTTTTGAATATGGACCAAAGCACTGTATGGATGAAAAGACCTTGTCTGGAGCCTATCCAACTTTTATTTGGGGCTTGTTTTTCATGCAGGGCTTTGGAGAAGGAGATGGATTTTAATGCAGCTTTAAAATAAATGTCGCAAAAAAAATGTAACTGGCAAGTTCTCTTTATATGAGAAAGCTCTGCCGATTCTCCAAATAGAAACTCCAATTTTATAGAAGTTTTAGCATTTAACTCCAAAGCCGACTTTATCTCATCTGCATCAGGCGGTCCTGCTTTAACTATTTTTCTAATAGGCATAAGACGCAATTGCTGTGGCAATCGCCTTGTTTTCGTCATTGACCATAGTCATACGCATGGTACAGCCTTTACGTCCTAATCTGAGCGTTTCAGCACGTGCAATAAACTGCTGTCCACGGCCCGGAGCCAGATAATCAACCCGCATATCAACAGTCGCCAGTCGGGAAACTTTTTTAATGGTATCTGCCAGTTGCTCTGCAGGCGCGCGCTTATATAGCTCACCCATGGCAACAATACCACCGATACTGTCCAGCAAAGTTGCAGCCACACCGCCATGCAGAATCTGGAAAGCCACATTACCGATCATATAAGGCTGCATTTCAATGTAACCCTCAATTTGCCCTTCAACGACCCGCATAGTCATGCCATTATGCTGAAAATAGGGAGAACTGTTAAAGGCCTTGCATAACTGTTTGAGCACCACATCAATATCGACTTTCGAGCCCAGATGAATATTGCCAGTCCAGCTTTTATTTGTCTCGTTAACCATTTACCCGAATTACCTTTATTGAATAAATAAATAAATACCTTCGCCCTAAACCCAGATTATGGGTCTACAATAGCGGGTAGTTTAATACTGATGATCGAGATTGTTATGACTTATACGTTCAATCGTCCTGCATTTCCTGCCACCCGCATGCGTCGTATTCGAAAAAATGAAAAAATGAGATCAATGGTCAGGGAAACGCAACTAACAGCTGATCATTTGATTTATCCCGTATTTGTGTTACCTGGACAAAATCAGAGCCAGGATATTCCAAGCATGCCGAATGTACAGCGCCTCTCTGCAGACCTATTACTAAAAAAAGCGGAACGTCTTCTGGAACTCGGAGTTTCCAAGCTGGCATTATTCCCGGTGACGCCTCAAGAAGATAAAAGCCTGACAGCTGAGGCTGCATGGCATGAAGATGGTCTGGTACAAACTACTGTTCGCCTGCTGAAAAAAGAGTTACCTGATATGGTACTTATCACGGATGGTGCACTTGACCCGTATACGACTCATGGCCAGGACGGTATTATTGATGCTAGTGGCTATGTACTTAATGATGAGACTGTAGAATGCCTGATCAAGCAGGCATTAAGCCATGCTGAAGCAGGTGCAGATGTGATTGCACCAAGTGACATGATGGATGGACGCATTGGTGCAATCCGTCAGGCGCTTGAAGCCAATGGACATATTTATACCAGTATCATGGCCTATTCAGCAAAATATGCTTCTAGTTTCTATGGCCCTTTTCGCGATGCGGTAGGCTCAGCCAGCAATCTGAAAGGTGGGAATAAATATAATTACCAGATGGACGTAGGTAACCGTGCCGAAGCCCTGCATGAAATTGCCCTAGACCTGCAGGAAGGTGCAGACATGGTGATTGTCAAGCCAGGTATGCCATATCTCGACATTGTTCGAGAGGTGAAAGATACTTTCGGTGTACCTACTTTTATTTATCAGGTAAGTGGCGAATATGCGATGCTGGCAGGCGCGATCCAGAATGGCTGGCTGTCCGACAGTGCCATCCTTGAATCATTACTTTGCTGCCGTCGGGCTGGTGCGGATGGAATCTGGACCTATTTTGCTGAAGAAGCAGCGCTTAAACTTAAAGCCATGCAGTAAAATTCGGACAGGATAATGAAGATTGCCATTATTGGAGCCGGAATCAGTGGACTGCTTACGGCACTTGAGCTTATAGAACAGGGCTGTTCAGTTGATATTTTTGATCAGCCCTACAGCGGGAGTGCCTCTTGGGCAGGCGGTGGAATCCTCTCTCCAATGTATCCCTGGCGTTATGCACCCGCCGTAAACCAGCTGGCTCAATTTGGCAAAGCTTTATACCAGGAATGGAACCAGAAGTTGCAACCGGTTTCAGGAATAGATTTTCAGATTCATGAAACCGGTATGCTGATTTTTGACCAGGAAGATTTTAGGCAGGGCCTGAGTTATAGCCAGCAATTTCAGGAGCCAATGCAAATCTGTGAGCTTGTACAGCATGAGCGGCTTCGTCAGATTAATCCGCATATTGCATCTGGTTTTAAAGAAGCCCTCTATTTCCCTCAGCTTGCTAATATTCGTAATCCACGGCTATTACAATCCATTCAGAATTATTTAAAAACGCATCCTAACGTGCAGTTTTTCGAAAATACAGCAATTCAACAGCTTGATATTCAACATGGACAGATTGTAGCTGTACGAGACCAGAATCTTCGTAGCTTCCAGGCCGATCAGTTTGTACTGACTACAGGTGCCTGGTCTGAACAGTGGTCTAGACAGTTAAATATCCAGTTACCGGTACAACCGGTACATGGACAGATGATTCTGTTCAAGACACCGGAGAACTGGTTACCGACCATGTGCATGAACCGGGTAATGTATCTGATACCACGTTCTGATGGCCATATTGTCTGTGGTTCGAGCATGGCTCATCAGGGTTTTAATACTTCTATAAATTCTCAGACTTCAGAAAGTATTTTAACTGCATCTCTGGAAATGGTGCCTGAACTGGCTCAATTTCCTATTGTGAAACAGTGGGCTGGACTGCGTCCCGGTTCTCCAGAAGGTATCCCTTACATCGGAAAAATACCGGATATTAATAATTTATGGGCGAATTTTGGGCACTTCCGTAATGGTCTCTGCATGGGACCTGCATCTGCCCGCCTGCTGCGTCAGCTCATTCTTAAGCAGCCGCCCCTGGTTGAGCCTCAAGTTTATTCACCTGAACGCTTAATTCCTCAAAGCTATGATAGGGTTCACTCAACGGCCAGCTAAAAGCAGATGATCATTTCTCATCTAAAAGATCGGTAAGTGCACTATTTAAATCTGGATATTGAAACTCAAAGCCTTGTTCCAATAAAGCTTGAGGCATTACAAACTGCCCATTTAATACCAGTTGTGACTGTTCACCCAGCATTGTTTTCAATACACAGGCTGGCATACTCAACAATGGTTTTTTATGTAATTTAGCAGCAGCTATTTCAGCAAATTTTCTCTGAGTGCCCTGTTCTGGCGCTACCAGGTTATAGACTGCCTTTGCCTCACGCTGCTGTAAAATAAATGTAATGGCACGCACCACATCATTAATATGAATCCAGGTTATCGGCTGAAGGCCATGACCGATCTTGCCGACCAGATTAAAACGGATTGGCATAAGCATCTGTGGCAATATCCCGCCGTTTCTGGCAAAGGCTACTCCAAGCCTGATAATACTAACCTGTTGTCCGGGATTGTTTTTTGCCTGATGTTCCCACCGCTGACATAGCTCGGACATAAAGATATCCTGCGGCGGTGAGCTTTCATTACAGTATCCGCTCCACTGTTCTTGTGGATCAATACCATAGTACCCTATCGCAGAACCTGAAATGATGCGATGTGGCTGTATCCTGTTCTGTTGTAGCCATTCAAATACTTGACGTGTTGTCTCAATCCGGCTATTGATCAGTTCAAGTTTGCGCTTTTCTGTCCAGCGTGACTGGCCAATATTCTCACCTGCCAGATTAATTACATAATCAATCGGTTCCTGACTGATCTGTTCCAAACGGTGAATATATCGCAAACCGGCCTGAGAAGAGCTTCTATTTGGATTACGTGTCAGACCAATCACCTGATAACCCTGCTGAATCAGGTAAGCAGCAAGATGTTGGCCAATAAAACCGCTGGCACCGGTGATTAATACCTGTGGTTTCTGCTGCATCATGTAGTCCTCTTATATTTTTTAGTCAGATGAGCCAAATTTATGCTGAGCCATACGCTGGGCTTGTGGTCCATAGAACCAGTATGTCAGTAAATATAAAGGAATGGCCATGAGCAGACACATAATTACAACCAGACTCAAAAATTGCGGGTGCTGAAGATACAGCATAAAATTCTGCCATATTTCCGGATCTTTTCTTGAAAACCACACTAAACCTAGAACCAGAAAACTCAGGTTATAACCCCAAAATATCAGGGTAAATCCCAAAGTCAGCCTTTTTCTTTCCCGCTGGCTTGGCGCACGGCCCTGTTGATTTAAAAACTTGTATAGGGTAATGATCATCGCGGCCATATAAGGAATAATAGTCAAGATACCGCCCAGACCCGCCGGTAATAATGCAGCGACCACGCCTACCACTAAGGTAAGTCCCAAACACCAAAGGAAAAACTGCAAATAATATCTTGTAAGCGAGGGCATTTGACCAGTCCTAAAACAACAGATTTTTTTCAGTATAAGCCGGATAAAAAGTTTTTTTAATTTTTTTGCATTTCTTTGTCAACCAAATCCGAGGACATTACGTTATATAGGGTACAAGGCCAGCAGCAACCGCAAACGATGCATGGCATCCGCATCTGTTTACGGTGGCCTTTACTTATCAAAGCAATAACTTGAACTTCATGGCGAGTGTATATCTTGGTATCACTCATCGAAGTTTCCTTCCTTGGCCGACGATTTACTCATCACTCGAATCGTCGGCTTTTATTTTGCCTGTATATTTTAGCTTGCTACTTTAAAACCCTTTATTTCTATTTATTTATCCTTATAAGTTTTAAGCTGACATACAATAGATTATCTGCTGGCAACTAGCCAAGTACAGGCGGAAATGCTTATAGTATAGCCTTGCAGTGGTAGCATTGAGTTTTGGGGCAGGCATGGCGGTACGTTTTTTTCATACTTCAGATTGGCACTTGGGGCAGTTTTTCTATAACCATTCGCGGCAGTATGAACATCAACAGTTTCTGACCTGGCTTATAGAACAGATTAAAGACAAACAGCCACATGCGCTACTAATTGCTGGTGATGTTTTTGATGTGATTAATCCGGCATCTAGTGCTCAAAAGCAGCTCTATCAATTTCTGGCCGATGCGCACTCTGCTGCTCCCCATATGCAAACCCTGATGATTGCCGGCAACCATGACTCTGGTTATCGTCTTGAACAGGTTGAACCTTTACTTGAGAAATACAATGCAAAAACAGTCGGTATCGTGCGCTGGAATACCGAGCATCGTCTTGATTTCGACCGGCTGATTTTACCTATTCATAATGAATATCAAGAAATAGTTGCCTGGTGTATTGCACTGCCCTTTTTACGCCCGGCTGAAATTACCGGTCATGGTGAAGCAACCCAAGACAGCCAGCAGGCAATCGAATACATACATCAGGCACTTATTAAGGAGGCCTTGCAGCGTAAAACTGCAGATCAGGCATTAATTCTTATGTCTCATGCACATATGCAGGGTGCTGATGAATCTAAAGAGTCGGAACGGCCCATCATTATTGGCAACCATGAAGCACTTTCGACTGAACTGTTTAGCCCTGAAATTGATTATGTGGCTTTGGGTCATCTACATAAACCACAGAAAGTCCAGTCTCCACATGTCCGTTATAGTGGCTCTCCGATTCCTCTTTCATTTAGCGAACTCAACTATAAACATCAGGTACTTGAGGTCAATATTGATCCGGATCTATCTGAGAATAGACTCGAGATGAATCCGCTTTATATTCCGCGTACTGTACAGCTACACCGCTTGAGCGGTGAACTCGATGAGGTATTAACGCAGCTTACCTTACTACCTGCAGGAGAAATTTCTGATATCGACCAGCGTGATTATCTTGATATTGAATATTATAGCCTGACTCCGCCTCCACCTGACTTACGCAAAAAAATTGAAGATCTGCTCCCACCCGAGCGCTATCGGCTGGTGCGGATTAGCCGAAAATATTTACAGCAGAGTTCATCTGAAGTTCATGCATCTAAAATTGATCTGGCACCGCCAACCCCTGAACAGCTCTTTGAACAGTTATGGCAAAAAATGGGCTATAGTCAGGATGAACAGGTCAAGCAAGATTTTATGACACTACTGCAAGATGCACAGCAGTCAGAACATAAAGTGAAAACGGCGGATAATACATGAAAATTGTACGCCTAAAACTCCAGAATCTGGCTTCTTTGGCGGGTGAACAGGAAATCGATTTTGAGGCTGACCCTCTACAGCATGCTGGTCTGATTGCTATTACTGGCGCCACAGGTGCAGGAAAATCGACCCTGCTGGATGCGATGTGTCTGGCATTATTTAATAAAATTCCCAGATTAAAAACCCATGAAGGTAAGCTCAAGGATGTCAGTGGCCAAGACGTACAGATTGATTCAACTCTCAATATCCTGCGGCGAGGAACAGCCCATGCCTATAGTGAGCTTGAGTTCATCGCCCAGAACCAGAAACGCTATATTGCCCGCTGGGAATTAAAACGTGCACGCGGACATGCCGAAGGTAAATTACAGGCAGTGCAGCGTGCATTGGTCTGTGTCACTGATGGCAACATGCTTACAGACAAGGCTAAAGAGTGTGATAAACAGGTATTGGAGCTGATTGGCCTGAGCTTTGAACAGTTTACCCGGGCCGTACTTCTGGCGCAGTCAGAAGTTGGAGCTTTTTTAAAAGCCAAAGACAATGAGCGGGCTGACTTACTGGAATACCTGACCAATTCCAATATTTTCAGTCTGGTGGGTAAGGCTGCGTTTGAACGGACCAAAATGGTCCGGATACAGCGAGAAAAATTAAATGAGCTGATTGGCCATGTAGAGCTGCTCAGTACTGAACAGATGGCGCAACTCGAAGATCAATATAAAGCACGACAACAGCAAGTGCAGCAACTTGAGCAACAGCGCCAGATTTTAAGAAATGAGCTGCAATGGCATAAAAGTCACGACCTGCTCTACACTCAGATACAGGCCAAGCAGGAGTTTTATCAGGTCCAGCTGGATGCCAACCAGAAGCTGGGTGAACAGCGCCAGCGTTTACAACAGCTTGAGCAGTTCGCCTCCATTCGTCCAGTCCTGCTTCAGCAAAAACGCTGTGAGCAGCAATTGCAGAATCTTGAAAAACAAATTTCTCAACACCAGCAGTTGTTCCAGCAGGTTTGTGAAGAGTATCAGACAGCACAAAAAAGCTGTCAGGCAGCCAGAACTGCAGTAGAAGATGAAAAGCTGCGTCAGAACCAGCTAGCTCCCTATTTGAATCAGGCCAAGCAGTTATTGGACCAGCGGAAGCTAATTGAGAGTCAGTATACGCAGATACGCAATAAACTTAAGGAAAAAACTGCTGAACAACAGCAGCAACTTGAACAGTTACAGCAGGCACAGCAACAATATCAGCAGCTGGAAAATATACAGCAGCAACTACAGCAGCAACTTGCACAAAGCCAGCAATTGTGCGGTTTTGATAGTGAACCGCAAGCTAGTTTACAGCACCTGAAAGCCTATATAGCTCAGGCTCAACAGGCATCGGAACTGTACACGCAAGATCAAATTGTCCATCTTCAAATCCAGCAGGATTCAATTGAACAGCAACTTCATAAACTGGTTCAACATGCAGGTAATGCCAACCAGCTTGAGAAAGAACTGCGTGATTTGTATCAGCAGCGTGAGCAACAGCTGGAACGCACCTATCAGTTTGAACAGCTCCAACACCAGCTGGAACGTTGGCAGATACACTATAGTGAACATCAAAGCCTCGACCAGAATATTCATCAATTAAAAAGTGAGATTCAAGAGCTGCACACTGCAATGCTGGAACAGCACTCAGCTTATGAGCATGACAAGAAAGAGCGTGAACTGTTACAGAAGCAATTACAGCAACAGCGTCTACTCTTTTCAGAAAATATTGAGCAGTTACGTGCAGCTCTGCAGCCAGATGAACCGTGTATGGTCTGCGGCAGCCAGCAGCATCCTTATCGTGAACAGCAGCATTCACTTGAGAAATCATTGCTGGCTATACAGGAACAGCAGGAAAAAAATTATCTGCAAAAAGAACAGGAAGCTCAAAATCAGTGGCTGGCTGCCCGGCAGCAGTATCTAAAACAGGAAACCGTCCTGTCACATTTGCAGCAACAGCAGCAGTACTCTCTTGAACAGATACAGCAATTACAACAGCAGCTTCAGCACAAATACAGTTTTTCCGGGCTAGAGCTTCTATGGGAACAGCCCCCCGAACAATTGCTTTTAAAACTAGGAGAGCTACAACAGGTTCAGCTTAAAGTACGTGAACAGCTTGATTTTAATATTACAGAAACTCAAAAGACCCAGTCGCAGTATAATGAATTGGTTCGGCAACTCGAAAAGCTTCGAGCACAATGTATCCGTGCACAGCAATTACAACAGCTCGCTACTCCAATTTTAAAGAAACTGCCTTCAAGTCAACATTCAGACTGGCATGACAATAGCCTTCAAGAAGCACAACATATTTATCAGGTCTTCCAGAATCGCTTGTTACAGCTTGAGCAGCTAAATACTCATAAAGGCTCAGTAGAGCAGCTAAACCTAAAATTACAGCCTCAACAGCTTCAATATCAATATTTAAATACGCAAATTGTTCAATTAGAGCAAGAGCTGGAACAGCTCAAGCAGCAAGGTCTAGATAATGTTGCACAGGTTAAAGAATTAACGCTGAAAGTTGCCGGACAAACTTATGAACAGGCCCAACATTGGCTGGATGACCTTACGCAACAGCTTTCCATACTGGAACAATCCTACTTGGAAAAACAGCAATATTTTGAAGGACTTCAGCAAAACTATCAGCAGCAGCAATCCAAAATTTCTCAATTTCAGGCGACCCGGCAGCATGTTCAGCAGGAATATACGAATATATATGCCCAAGTTCAACACTGGCTCAATGATCATCCTGACTATTCCTCTGAACTGATTGAGTTTTTAGTATTACAAGATGTGACAGAAGAACAGCGAATACGTCAACTGATTCAGGCGAACGATCGGGGTCTATCTGAGGCAAAAACTGCCTTAAATACCCTACAGGAACAGTTTGAACAGCATCTTGCTACCAAACCGGCTCATGAGTTTGAACAGTTACAGAGTTTGCTTGAAAATCTGGAAATACAGCTAGAACATACTTATCAGGAACGTGATCAGCTAAGAACAAAACTGGAAATCCAGCAGCATAATTTGCATAAGCAGCAACAGTTTCAAAAACAGATTGTGCAGGTACAGCAGGAAGAATACCGTTGGAGCCGTATTTCGGAGCTGATTGGCAGTGCAGACGGTGCACGCTTTAAAAAACTTGCTCAGGAACATCACTTGGATATTCTGGTCGAATATGCCAACCAGCAGCTTCAACCATTAGCACCACGCTACCAGTTGCAACGAATTGAAGACAGTCTGGGACTGGCTATTATTGATCACCACATGAACGGCGAAGTCCGGCCGGTCCTGTCACTCTCTGGCGGAGAAACCTTTTTGGTTTCACTCGCATTGGCGCTGGCAATTGCCAACATGGCTTCAGGTTCCATGAAAATCGAATCTTTATTTATTGATGAGGGTTTCGGTACGCTAGACCCGGCATCTCTACATGTAGTCATGGATGCACTGGACCGTTTACAGGGTCAAGGCCGTAAAGTAACCTTAATTTCACACGTACAGGAAATGCATGAGCGTATTCCTATCCAGATTCAGGTGAAAGCGGTTGGCTCTGGTGCCAGTCGGATTCAAATTGTTGGTTAATATAAGGCAGCTTCATTTTAAACTGCCGGCAGATTTGAAAATAGTTGCTTCGGTGCTGATTATACTTTATCTGAATAATCCCGGGTGCCAAATAGCGCTGTTCCAATCCGCACCATGGTAGAGCCGGCTACCACTGCAGCTTCAAGGTCAGCTGACATTCCCATACTCAAGGTATCCCAAACTTGCGGATGGGCATGAAATGTGCGCACCTGGTTAAATAGTTGCCGGGTATGTTCAAATGCATCAGTATGGCCTGGTGCCGGTATAACCATTAGGCCACGCAGGCATAAATTTGGAAGCTGACTGATCATCTTGACCAGCTCTGCAACCTGTTCAGGTGAACACCCATCTTTGCTTTCTTGCCCATCAATATTAACCTGAATGCAAATATTTAAAGCAGCTCGCTGTTCAGGTCGCTGAGCAGACAGCCGCTCTGCAATAATAAGACGGTCTACCCCATGTACCCAGTCAAAATTTTCAGCCAGCAGTTTGGTTTTATTGCGCTGCACGTGTCCGATAAAATGCCATTCAATATCATTTAAATCTTGCAGGCTGTGTATTTTTTCGAGTGCTTCCTGCAGATAGTTTTCACCAAAACTGCGTTGCCCAGCCTGATACATTTCACGTAAGACGACAGCAGAATGTGTTTTGGAAACTGCCAGTAATTGTACTGCGTCATCTGCACGTCCTGCTTTGTGGCTTGCTTCTTGAATCTGTGCCAGAACCTGATCACGGGCATCTTGAAGTTTATTCATTGACTGAGTTCTCATTTTGCCAAGTTTTTTTAAATTCCCTGTATTCAACTGTTGGTTCAGCTGAGGGAAAGCCGTATTATTCTACAAAATAATCAAGAATTCTTTTACGGTGGCGGGGACATTATGGATATTACAGAACTTTTGGCATTCTCGGTTAAAAATGGTGCCTCAGACTTACATCTTTCAGCAGGAATGCCGCCGATGATCCGGGTCGATGGAGAAGTCCGCCGTATAAATCTGCCGGCACTTGAGCATAAGGATGTACACCGTCTGGTCTATGACATTATGAATGACAAGCAGCGCCGTGACTATGAAGAACTGCTGGAAACCGATTTTTCTTTTGAAGTTCCCGGTGTCGCCCGTTTCCGTGTGAATGCATTTAATCAGAACCGTGGAGCTGGTGCAGTCTTCCGGACCATTCCATCGAAAGTACTGACTATGGAAGATCTAGGCATGGGCCAAATCTTCCGTGATATCTGTGACTACCCACGTGGTATTGTTCTGGTTACTGGCCCGACAGGTTCGGGTAAGTCAACCACGCTGGCAGCAATGCTCGATTATATTAATGAAAACCGTTATGACCATATTTTAACAGTAGAAGATCCGATTGAATTCGTACATCAGTCTAAAAAATGCCTGATTAACCAGCGTGAAGTCCACCGTGACACACATGGCTTTAATGAAGCCCTGCGCTCAGCCTTACGTGAAGATCCGGATATTATCCTGGTAGGTGAGATGCGTGATCTTGAAACTATCCGTCTGGCACTGACTGCGGCAGAAACTGGTCACCTGGTATTTGGTACCCTGCATACCACATCAGCTGCAAAAACAATTGACCGTGTAATTGACGTATTTCCTTCTGAAGAAAAAGATATGGTTCGTGCCATGCTATCTGAGTCACTTCAGGCTGTGATTTCACAAACACTCCTCAAGAAAAATGGTGGTGGTCGTGTAGCCGCCCATGAAATCATGATCGGAATACCGGCCATCCGTAACCTGATACGTGAGAATAAAGTTGCTCAAATGTATTCTGCTATTCAGACCGGCGCCAACCATGGTATGACTACCCTTGACCAAAGCCTGAAAACTTTAGTCTCTAAAGGCGTCATCAGCCCGCAAACTGCCCGTATGGCAGCAAAACAGCCCGAAGCTTTTATGTAATTTGCAATGTAATTAAGTGAGATAGCACATGGACTTTAATGACTTGCTTAACCTGATGATGGAACAAAAAGCATCGGATCTGTTTATTACTGCCGATGTTGAACCGTCAATGAAGATTAATGGCCAGATTGTTCCGGTTTCAAAAAACAAACTGACTGGTGAGATTGTCGGACAGCTAATTCATGCAATTATGACCGATAAACAGCGGCAGGAATTTGCAGATACACGTGAATGCAACTTTGCTATCACTAACCGGGAAAAAACAGCCCGTTTTCGGGTCAGCGCCTTTCAGCAGCGTGATTTACCCGGCATGATTTTACGCCGGATTGAAACACAGATTCCAACAATGGATGACCTGAAACTGCCACAGGTGTTAAAAGAACTGGCTATGACCAAGCGCGGCATTATTATTTTCGTGGGTGCCACCGGTACAGGTAAGTCAACCTCGCTTGCTTCAATGATTGGTTATCGGAACCATAATTCCAAAGGTCACATTATTACCATTGAAGATCCGATTGAATTTGTTCATGAACATGCCGGCTGTATTATTACTCAGCGTGAAGTAGGTATTGATACAGCATCCTTTGAAATTGCGCTAAAAAATACGCTGCGACAAGCACCTGATGTTATTTTAATCGGGGAAATTCGTTCACGGGAAACAATGGATTATGCGATTGCATTTGCAGAGACTGGTCACCTGGTCCTGGCAACTTTACATGCCAATAATGCCAATCAGGCACTAGATCGTATTGTCCATTTCTTTGAGGCAGACCGGCATAGCCAGCTGTATATGGATTTATCACTGAACTTAAAAGCGGTAATTGCCCAGCAGTTGATTCCTACTCTAGATGGTAATGGCCGGCGTGCTGCAATTGAAGTCCTGATCAATACCCCTCTGCTTGCAGATTACATCCGTAAAGGCGAAGTACATGAAATCAAGGACCTGATGAAGCGTTCACGTGAATTGGGTATGCAGACGTTTGACCAGGCACTATATGATTTGTATAAGGCCGGTCAGATTAGTTACAAAGATGCCCTTAAACATGCCGATGCTCCAAATGATTTACGTCTGCAAATCAAACTGTCCGAAGAAGGGGCCAGTCAGTTAATGGCTGCAGGACGTAATATTACTTTTGATGGTCAATAAACGATAACGACAATAAAAAAGGGCCATTCCATGGCCCTTTTAATATGTTGTATTTATGTAGATTTTATTTCTTGCGAAAAGCATCTTGGCATTCAGTATCGCCACAGTAACCATATAAATTGAGCGAGTGACCTGTCAAATGAAAATTATATTGCTCAGCAACCTTATGCTGCTCCTGTTCAATAATATCATTTGTAAATTCAACCACTTTATTACAGTTTAGGCAGACCAGATGGTCATGATGATCTTCCTGCATAATTTCAAAAACTGAATGGCTATTTTCAAAATTGTGACGCTGGATAATACCGGCTGTTTCAAACTGGGTTAACACACGATAAACGGTTGCTAAACCTACATCTTCACCCTGTTCGAGTAAAGTTTTATAAATATCTTCCGCACTCAAATGATGTTGTTTTGAATTTTCTAATAATTCCAATATTTTGATTCGTGGAAGGGTAACTTTAAGTCCAGCTTTGCGTAAATCTTGATTTGAAATAGCCATGAAAAAAGGTCTCTCAACAAATTTTAAGTTGGAATATGCAACAGAGTTTAGATGCAGTATGATTTATCCTTGGATCAAATGCATCATAATTAATTGGGATAGTGTAGCAAAATGCAAAAACTTATGCTGACGTTAGTCGTCACTTCACTGCTTGTCGGCTGTTCAACCTTGGGCGTTTATAAAGTTGATATCCCTCAGGGAACGCCATTAACTCAGGCACAAGCTTCAAAAGTCCAGGTGGGTATGTCTCATCAGCAAGTACGTTTTCTGCTTGGAAGCCCAACCGTAACTGATCCATTGAATCCATTACGCTGGGATTACATTTACAACTATATCCCAGGAACCTATGCCAAGAAAGCCAAGATTCCAGCGGCACATGGCCAGCATTTAAAGATTTACTTTAATGAAACAGGCATTGTTACCAAAATTGAAGGGCTGGAAACTATTCCAGAATCCCAACCTGGTCTGCCAGCTTCCAGAGAAGCGATTTTAAATGCGCCCCCACTATAGACGCTTTAAAATAAAAAGAAACCCCTCGATGAGGGGTTTTTCATATCATTTCAATTGTCTGAGACGATTACTTTTGGCATAACGTCCTACCGGATTTTTTTCTGCCCGTTTACGGCGAGTCTCTTTCGGATTTATGGTTAAAGGCCGATAGATTTCTACCCGGTCTCCTGCCTGTAGTGGCTGACTCATCGCAGTCACTTTTATGCCAAAAATTCCGGTCTGTAGCACTTCAGGTAAATCAATCTTATTCCGTATACCACTTTGCTCTATTGCATCCCGAACGGTCATTCCTTCAGTAAACTCAACAGCAATCAGAAACTGTACTTCAGGATGGGCATAAGCGACCCAGACTTGCTGATGCTTCACCATTATATAAACTGCCTGATAATCGCAACCATAGCTAATAAAATAGATAACGGTAAAACAATACGCACTGCAATACGCCACAAGTTGTAAAACAGCTCATTACTAAAGTTCATAGATTTGCGTAAATGGCTAATCTTCATGATCCAGCCAGCAAAAATGGCATAGATCAGGCAAATTATAAGACCCCATAACATTAATACCAGATTTAGCGCTGAATAAATTTCTGGAATTGCCCAAACCAATAAAGCAATTAGTAAAATCGCCCATTGTAGAACAATCGCAACTTGACGTTGTAATAACTGCTCACGGGCAAATTGAATAAACAATGCCGCTGCTGCTAGTGCAGTAATTACCAATGCAATAACAGGAAGCTCACCATTGGCAACAAAGAACCCAAAAGCAATTAAAGCGACTAGCTGTGCAAACCAGATCGGTAGAACCGTACCCGTTACTGCATTTTGTGTTTGTACCCGGGGCAAACTACTTTGCCAGTATAAGCCCAATCCCAGACCACTGGCCACAAGCGCAAGTACTGTTGCACTTCCCCACTCGCTAAACTCGACTGATGTCCATTGCCAGCTTGCAGCCGGCGTACCTAGGGTGTTTGCAGTAATTAGTGAAACAATAACGCCTAAAGCTGTCACAGGAACAAGGAACTGGCGTGGAATAAAAGAGCCAATTAATGCAACTACTGCCATTGCTAGAAAAACAAGATGTGGAGCAAAGTCCGGAATCATTTGCAGCTGAATCAGCTGAGCAGCATTAAATAATACGGCACCAGCCAAGAATGGAATAAAGATAACTGCAAGCCAGCCTACCAGACGCCAGCGTGCTGAGGCATCTGCATCGCGGGTCAGCCCAGATAAAGCATTTAATGCGGTAGTTTTGGAACGTTTAGCGAGTGCAATTTCCAGATAAGTAATCGGTAAGGCTAAAAATAGCATCGTTCCTAACCAGAGCAACCAAAAATCAAACTGTCGCTCGAACTGAATCCCCACCACAGGGGCAAGCGTCGCAATAATAATAAAGGTTAAACAAAATGCCATCAGCGGCGATAACCATCGTGACATAGAATTGTCCTGCATGATGCGTTCCTTGAATGAGTCTGCCGATATTTTGCCTTTCTCATGAACGAAAATCAAAGACTCAAATAAAAAATGCAAACCACCCCGAAAGATGATTTGCAGCGCTAATTTTTTATTTACTTATTCCTTGTTATTCTTATGTCAGTTTTCTTATGAAAAGAAACGAGCAAACCAATTTTTTCCCTTTTTCTTTTCTTTCTCTTTCAGGATGCCCATCATATTTTCTTTTACAGCGCCAACATAATCAGCATCATCATGCTGAATATGGTTAATTAACCATTTTGAAAGGATTTCATGTAACTCATGTTCAATAGACGCCCCTTGTTCAAACTGTTGACGGTAAAGTTCAATCTTTTTAATAAACAGATCGTGTACACGTTTATGAGGTACACGATATTTATAACCGGCTTCTTCTTGCAAGCTCTCTTCAAAAGTAAAATGTGACTGGGTGTAATCAATAATATCATCAAGAATCTGTTTCGTATGATGACGATCTGTATTCTGGTCAATCTGGTTAATATAATCCAGAATCCGCTTGTGTTGATCGTCAATTACATCAATACCAGTATTATACTCTGGACTCCATTTCATTTTCATTACGTCCGCCCCAGCTATAATCAATTAAGTACTGAGAGAATCATATCGGTAAAAAAACAAAATAAAAATGAAGTAATTTAGTTGGTTTTAATATAATTTCCATATTTATTATTCAAACTATTATTTTTGATATAAAAAATATTTTAACCAGACCAAAAGAGTAAGTTATTTTTTAACCAATTTATATTATATTTAATTTTTAATACTTTATTAATACAAGCTTTTCTATATTTTATATATTAAGGGCCATATAATAAATCTATTATTTTATAGTAACTTATATTTTAATATTGATCAGCTTTAGTGACTCGCTTTAATTCAGGATTTTTAGCTTCCCGAATGAGTCGTTCAATATGCGTAAAGGCATATTTAATCGGTTTTCCATGCTGAAATAAAATCATTTCCCCTGGTTGATATGCAGTCCAGATCTCATTATGAGTCAAAGGTTCTGTAGTAATAACTGCAACCCGGTCTTCTGGTGTAGTCACATGACTAAAATCGACTTCAACATCTAAATCGATTAATTGTGCAGGCTGAAACGGATATTCACGTACCAGCCAGTGCAGCTTGGTGGTGGCATAGCTAAATAATGCCTGGCCATTTGAAAGGCAATAATTGAACGTACCGTACTCTGCAATTTTAGGTGCAACGTCCTCTAGTACAGCAAAGATCTCTTCTATTGCAGGCTCATTATAGCCAAAATGCTCAACCAGCTGATCAAGCAAATAACAGAATGCATATTCACTGTCAGTATTTCCTACCGGCGTAAAGCGGCCAGTCAATGGAGGATTAAACTCATGCAAGTCACCATTATGGGCAAAAATCCAGTGGCGCCCCCATAATTCACGTATAAATGGATGTGAATTTTCTAAAGTAATTTTACCCTGTGTTGCTTTACGGATATGGGCAATTACATTTCGAGATTTGATAGGATAATTACGGATAAGCTCAGCAATCGGCGATTCTACTGCCGACTGGTTATCTACAAATAGCCGGCAGGCCTTATCTTCAAAAAAAGCGATACCAAAACCGTCTGAATGGTCAGAAGTTACTCCAGCCCGCTGTGAAAAGCCGCGAAAAGAAAACGTTATATCTGTCGGAGTTGCACAATTCATTCCCAAAAGCTGACACATAATCTTTAATCAGGGTCTTAATAAAATCTTGAAGTTATTGTGCATGAGTCATCTTAAACTTGTAAATCTTAATCTTGGTGTATGTCTGTTTTATTTTTTGCAAACAGAAAAAAGTCACCGAAGTGACTTTTTAAACTGTCCAGTTATGACCTGCTTGCACCAAAATGGGCACGGTTAGTAATCAAAGTTCCAACTCCATGATCAGTAAAGACTTCCAGTAGGGTTGCATGAGGTACGCGACCATCAACAATGTGGGCACTAACTACCCCTGCCTTGACTGCATCAAGTGCACAGCCAACTTTAGGAATCATGCCACCATAGATCACGCCTGTTTCAATCAGATGATCAACTTCCTGTGTGGTAAGGCCTGTTAGCAATTTTTTATTTTCATCCAGTACACCGGCAATATTGGTTAACAGTACCAGTTTTTCAGCACCTAGAGCTTCAGCCACCTTCCCTGCAACCAGATCAGCATTGATATTGTAAGTATTACCTTCCTCATCTACACCCAGTGGTGCAATCACCGGAATAAAGTCACTCTGGGTAAACATTTCGATGACATCGGTTTTTACTTCAACGACTTCCCCTACCAGTCCCAGATCAATCTGGTGAATGCTGCCATCTTCTGCCTGTTTTTCCATCAGAAGTTTGCGGGCTTTAAGCAAATTACCGTCTTTGCCGGTCAAACCAATTGCACGGCCACCATGCTGGTTAATCAGATTGACAATAGATTTGTTAACACTGCCACCTAACACCATCTCGACTACTTCCATAGTCGCAGGATCTGTTACACGCATCCCATCTATACGCTCAGACTCGCGGCCTAACTGTTTTAGAAATGAATCGACCTGCGGGCCTCCACCATGTACGACGACCGGGTTTAAACCGACTGTTTTTAACAGAACAATGTCACGGGCAAAGGAGCTTTCCAGTGCCGGATCAGTCATGGCATTACCACCATATTTTACCACCAGCGTTTTACCGGCAAAATGTTGAATATACGGCAACGCTTCGGTCAGAATTTCAGCCTTGTTGATGCCAGCACTAGTTTGCTGATGTGGCATTCACCTCTCCTTATTGAGCATCTAGGATATCTTGTGCAATTTCAGGATATCGTTCACTTAACATTGAAACAAATTTATATCGTATTTTATCCAGCGTCAGGCGGTCGTCCGCATCAAAACGTACGGTAAAGTACTCGCCAGTATTGGAAGCTCGAATAATGCCAAAACCATCTTTAAAATCAAGGCGTATTCCATCAATCTTACTCAGTTGGGCACCAAAACGGTGACTCAGGATTTCGATATCCTCTAATACGGTTTTAGGATTGGTTTGATGTGTACTGATATAAGTATCTTCGGTACAGCAGCGCTCAGGATAGACCGCCAACAGCTCTGATAACTTTTTATCTGGGAAATGTCCCATATATTCAATGACACGTAACGCTGCATATAAACCATCATCATAGCCAAAACCACGACCATCATTAAATACATAGTGGCCAGCGTACTCTCCACCAAAAACAGCATAGCCCCCAGATTGTGATAAATATTTTCTGAGAAAGCTGCTTCCTGTACGGATCATATGCGGATGTCCACCCAAGTTTCGAACCGTATTACGGACCATGCTGGAACATTTAACATCGAATACCACTGCGTGACCGGGATGGTTTTCCAGACACATCTGGCTAAATAAAGAAAGCAGACGATCTGCAGTAATAATATTTGCCTGTTCATCGACCAGTACTACCCGGTCCCCATCACCGTCCAGTGCGATACCAATATGGGCCTGCTGTTCAATCATATTTGCCTGTAACTGTTTTAAATGAACAGCTTGAGATGGGTCCGGGGCATGATCTGGA
Organism: Acinetobacter radioresistens DSM 6976 = NBRC 102413 = CIP 103788; assembly: GCF_006757745.1. Lineage (NCBI taxonomy): Bacteria > Pseudomonadati > Pseudomonadota > Gammaproteobacteria > Moraxellales > Moraxellaceae > Acinetobacter > Acinetobacter radioresistens. Next base: position 2,364,848 of record NZ_AP019740.1, read on the forward strand.
AAATTACCATCAGGCTTACAGCGCAAAGCGATCACTTCACAGCCGAGTTTCTTCAAAATGGTTTCTGCACACTCTCCTGCTGAACCATTCAACGCATCAAGTACCACCTTGAGCGGTTGTTTTAAGTGAATATCTTTTAAAATTGCCTGCTGGTAAAGGCTACAGAACTCGGCCTTATGCTGATGTGGCAAGGTTAAAATAGAATCAAATATAGGAGGCTGATAATAATTTTCTGCTGTACTTGCGATGGTTTGGATCATATCTGGACACGGCGGTTCACCCTGAATAATCCATTTAATTCCGTTATCGGTTTTTGGATTATGGCTAGCGGTCACCATTATACCGTTTCCACTATAGTTGCGCGCTAAATAGTACATTTGCGGACTGGAACAGCAACCAATTTCAGTAACGCTCAGCCCCTCTTCACCACATACTTGAGTCAGAATTTGTGCATAGAAAGGACTACTTAATCGCGCATCATAACCAATCACCAGTTCAGACTGGCCAGCCTCTTTGAATTGTTTTGCCAAGGCGTGTGCAGTTGCCCGGACCACAGCCGGGGTAAAACAAGCAAGTTTTCCACGGATATCATATGCGCGAAAAATAGCTTTTGGAAAAGGAGAATGATTTAATTCCATACTATATTCTTTTATTCAAGGCGCCTACCTTGGAAATAAAAACTAAAAATTCAGAATAAAAAAGTAGGCGGGTTATTATCAGAATGCATAAGGTATACCTAAAAAAAGAATATTTTTTAATATAGATTCAGTAATGTTTCAACAAGAAATGTTAAGAAATTGTTTTTAAAAGTTTTATTAGCTTATAAACAGACTATTCTCTGTTTATAAGCTGTTATTTTACTTCTGCCCGGTATGGCCAAAACCGCCAGTTCCCCGCTCGGATACAGTAAATTCATTCACTTGTTCAAATTGTGTCTGGACTACAGGAACCAGTACATATTGAGCTAGGCGCTCACCAGGTTCCAGTGTAAAAACTGTCTGACTACGGTTCCAGACAGATACCATAAGCTCGCCCTGATAGTCTGAGTCAATCAGGCCCACCAGATTACCAAGTACAATCCCATGCTTATGACCCAGTCCAGAACGTGGCAAAATTAGACCCGCAAAATTTGGGTCTTCAATATAAATCGCCATTCCAGTTTTAACCAGAATAGTCTCACCAGGTTTAATTTGCACCTCCTCATCCAGACAGGCACGTAAATCCAATCCGGCAGAACCAGAGGTCGCATAAGTTGGCAAAGGCCATTCATTACCCAGACGCGTGTCGAGTACTTTAATTTGAACTTTCATAAGTATTCCTATTTCTATGTCGAGTACAGACCGGCTGACTTAACGTTTCAATAAAGCTTTGAGATTCTGTAAATATTGCTGTGCCTGTTCTTTCGGGTCTACATTAGCAACCAGTTTTTTCTTGCGGCCTAGCCATTCAACTTCATCTTGAGGCAACTCATCCAGAAAGCGGCTTGGCGTCATCTGTTTCATTTGTCCCCCATTCTTGCGCTGCTCTGCCAGAGTTAGAGTTAGAGCCTGACGGGCACGGGTAATACCCACATACATCAGGCGACGCTCTTCCTCAATAGTTTCACTGGCAATCGAATTTTTATGGGGCAATAATTCTTCTTCTAGTCCAATCATGTAAACATACGGAAATTCCAGCCCTTTAGCAGCGTGAAGAGTTAGCAAGTTTACTTTATCAATATCTTCCTCTTCCTGTTGCTGCTCCAGCATATCGAGCAGAACCATTTTACGAATGACACTCTCAATATTTTTATCATCTACATCTTCTGCACGGTTAATCAGACTTTGAATACTACTGTAGAGACTTTCAATATTATCTAACTTGCTCTTTTCCTGAGCAGGTGTAGCTGCCTGTTCCCGGATATAGTCGATATAACCTGCTTCATTCATCATCTGGCGAATTTTAGGAACCGGTTCGTCATCATCCAGCAATTCACGGGTAAAATTTCCAATAAAGTCAGCAAACTCGTGCAACTGTGTTACAGCTTTTTTAGGAATAACCATCGTGAGCCGCTGATCTCCGGCTGCAGATAATAAAGACAGATGGTTATCTTGTGCAAATAGTCCAAGTTTTTCTAAGGTTACCGGTCCAATTGCACGCTTGGGTGTATTAATAATACGCAAGAAGGCACTATCATCTTCTGGATTAATAATAAGGCGCAGATAACTCATGACGTCCTTGATCTCTGCACGGGCAAAGAAAGACTGGCCACCCGACAGTTTATAGGGAATTTGCATCTGGCGAAGCTGGGTTTCTAAAACGCGTGCCTGAAAGTTACCACGGTACAGTACTGCATAATCTTTCCAGCTGCGGGCATTCATCAGTTTATGCGTTAAAATATCCTTTACAACACGTTCTGCCTCATCATCGTCATTACGGCAGGTAATGACCCGGATCACATCGCCGTGGCCTTTATCACTCCAGAGCTGTTTATCAAAGATATGAGGATTATTGGCAATTACCGCATTGGCAGATTTCAGGATACGGCTGGTCGAACGATAATTCTGCTCAAGCTTGATTACTTTTAGGTTAGGAAAATCCTGCTGTAATAATGCCATGTTTTCAGGTTTAGCCCCTCGCCAGGCGTAAATTGACTGGTCATCATCACCTACAGCTGTAAACTGGCCCATCACGCCTACCAGCAGCTTAACCAGAATATACTGTGCGGTGTTGGTATCTTGATATTCATCGACCAACAGATAACGTACCCGATTTTGCCATTTATCACGTACTTCCGCATTTTCCTGCAACAAGCGGGTCGGCATCACAATTAAGTCATCAAAATCAACAGCATTGTAGGCACGAAGGTTGCGCTCATATAACTGGTAGAGATGTGCCATCTGTACATCTTCTGGAGTTTCACAAGTACTATGTGCCTGTTCCGGTAAAATCAGATCATTTTTCCAGTCAGAGATTTTTTTCATTGCCTTCGCAATGAGTTCTTTACTTTCTGCACCCGATAGATTGTCACGATGCATCAGATCCATCAGTATGCGTTTACAATCATCTGCATCTAAAATAGAAAAGTTGTTTTTAAGAGGCGTATTTTTCAGCTCAAGGCGCAACATGTTTAAGCCAAAAGTGTGAAAGGTCGAAACTGAAAGTCCTTTAATTTCCTCACGTGACAACAATTTACCGACACGCTCTTTCATTTCTCGTGCAGCTTTGTTAGTAAAGGTCATTGCTGTAATCCGGTGCGCCGGTATTCGGCACTGCTGGATTAAATAAGCAATTTTACGGGTAATTACCGAAGTTTTACCTGAACCTGCCCCTGCAAGTACTAACAAGGGTCCTTGAGTGTATTTCATAGCTTCAAGTTGCTTGTTATTTAACTGACTTGCCGACGACATAATACTACCTCTCCTGAACCGAGCATGATTATAGACAGGTCTGTTTCAGATGCCTAATGTTAATTGGGTAACAAATAGCCATAAAAAAACCACCCGAAGGTGGTTTTTATACAACTTCAATTAAATTATTGGGTTGCATAAATACTAATTTCTACACGGCGGTTTTGTTCACGGCCTTCAGCAGTTGCATTTGATGCAATCGGGTTAGAAGCACCTAGACCCTGAGCATTAATACGGGTACGTGGAACGCCCTGGCCAGCCAGATAGTTGGCTACAGCCTGAGCACGCGCCTGAGATAGCGGGATATTGATTGAATCATTACCAGTGCTGTCAGTATAACCAGTTACCAAAATGGCACTCTTGTTATCTTCTGTCAGGGTTTGAGCTACTTTATTAAGCGTTGTATAGAAGTTTGGCTTGATCGTAGACTTGTTGGTATCAAATGTAATGTTGCCTGGCATAATCAGACCAACAGAACCATCCGGGTTACGGTTAACTTCTACCCCAGTACCTGCCATTTGTTGACGAAGTTTTTTCTCTTTATTGTCAAGATACACGCCTGTAGCTGCACCGACCACCGCACCAATTGCTGCTGCACGGTTATTCTGTGCACTTGAATTTGCATTTGACTTAGAAATACCATAACCCGCAAGTGCACCCAGACCGGTACCAATTGCTGCTTTATCATATTCCATGTTTTGGCAACCCGAAAGTGCCATTGCCCCTACCACAGTTGAAATCATTAGTGCACGCATTGCATGCCTCCTTGTCCTTGTTGTCTAAAAGGATAATGAAATAAAAAAAATTTTTATAACATTGATTTTTTGTTAAAAAATAATGGATTATTTACATTTTGTAATACTTTTAGATCTTTTTCGGAAGTCATAGCCCATAATTTCTTCATACTCGCTTATTGATGAGTTTTTTTGATGAAATACTTCATTTCATGAATTGCTTCATTTAGGATGACAGGGTTCAGGTAACAGGACCTTTCTATGTCATCCCAAAACAAGAAACAAGCTTTACTAAAAAAAATTACACGTGGACTGACCGTAGGCTCGGTAATTACAGGAAGTACTTTCCTGCACGGACCACCTGTGCTGGCGCTCGGGTTAACAAAGCTGATCAAAAACTCGCGTAAAATTGATGAAACGAATATTGAGATTACGAACCGCTGGTTAGCAGTCAATAACTGGTTAATTGAGCATGTACTTTCTGATTTAAAATGGGATATTACCATTGATGAAAATCTCGATTTAAGCATGCAAGGTCGTTATCTAATGACCTGCAACCATCAGAGCTGGGTAGACACTACAGTGAATCAGTACTTTGGTCTGACCCGTATGCCTCTAACCCGTTTTTTTACCAAATGGGAACTGATCTTTATTCCTTTTGTCGGCCAGGCTTTTAAAATTTTAGGTTTTCCGATGATGAAGCGGCACAGCAAAGAGCAGATCGCAAAGAATCCTGATTTAAAAACCCGTGATTTGGAAGAAGCACGCAAGGCCTGTCAGCAACTGGTAAGTCAGCCTTATACCCTGCTCAATTATCTGGAAGGGACACGTTTTACCCAAGAAAAACATGACCAGCAGAAATCACCTTATAAGCATTTGCTTAAACCTAAGGCTGGTGGACTGGCATTAGCATTGAATATTTTAGAAGATAATATTGATGCGCTGGTGGATATGACTATTGTTTATCCGGATGGTGTCCCAGGCTATGGAGATTTCTGGTTAGGTGACGTAAGCCGGATTGCAGTAAACCTGCGTAAAATTGAAATACCTGCTTGGGTTAAAGGTGGCAATTACGAAGAAGATGAAGAATACCGTAAACGCTTTCAAGCCTGGGTACATCAGATCTGGACTGAAAAAGATCAGTTAATTGAATCCATACAGCAAAAATATGCCTAGTTTTTCTATACTCTGAACAATCATTAAGGACCTGTATGCAAGAAGAGCCCGTCAAAGCGAGAACCAGTTTTATTCCAGTGCGACATGATACGTTAGCCTGGAAATTGTTTCTGGTTTATGACGTATTCATGATGGTACTGATTGTCATTAATCTGGTCTGTTTAAGTGGTAATGCCATTTTAATGAGTGACTTCGGAGAATGGCTGTTTGAGTTTATCCGTGTGCCTGAAGCCCTTCAGTTTTATAAGACTGAATTGCGTCCTTGGGTGATTAAAACAGAAGGCTGGTTTACCAGCTTTCTGGTGGTAGAGCTTCTGGTACGCTGGCTGATTGCCATTATTTATAAACATCACCCACGCTGGTTCTTTTTTCCTTTTATACACTGGTATGAATTACTCGCCATCATTCCACAATTACGTTTTTTAAGATTACTGCGCGCCGGGGTAATTGCTTACCGTTTAAATGAACTGGGTTATCAGGTTATTCCTGAAAGCATTTATAAGCGTGCGCTGTTCTATTATCACGTGGTAATGGAAGAACTTTCCAGTCGTGTAGTCTTAACCATATTAGATGGTGTACATCGTGAACTGGTCACCAGTACTACCCATAAAAAGCTGATCCATGATCTGGTCGATCACCACCGGGACCTTTTTGCGGCAGCTCTGGCTCAGGTATTACAGGAATCATTAGCTCTGGCCTTAAAAGAACATCAGAATCAGCTCTCAAAAGAGGTTGGCCTGATTGTTAACCGGGCCATCGAAGAAACGCCGGAGCTCACCCAACTGCTACGCCTGATACCGATTGTAGGCAGCCGTATTGAACAGCAGATACAGAGTATCGGCCAACGCTTGGGTGAAAATATTACTTATGGTTTAATTGATCCGCTGGTAGATGGAACACTGGATCAGCCAAACTCGACCTATATGCTGATCGCACAAAGAGCCAGCCAGTTAAATATAAATAATCAGGCACTTGAGCAATTGGTTGAATCAGCAGTATTTGAAAGTTTAGAATCCATCCGTAAACAAGTAAAAATTAAACAATGGCAACAGATTCTGGCCGAGAGCAAAGTAGCCAAAGAATAAACATCTCGGTCAAAATATTTGTACTTCGGCTAGAGAATTCATGCATTTTAGTCTAGGATTTGCTCTATTTAATAACATGACTTTGGCAAACTTTAAGTTAAAAGCCTCTAAGGAATAATTATGGCTGATATACGGGTTACAGGCAGAATGGTTAACTTTACCCGGTTAACCTTTGACACCAATGATCATGATGCTATCCGCCAGCAACTGAACACTCTACTCGATGAAAATGCTTATCAGGGTGCCCTGGTTATTCTTGACAGTACAGTCGAGCAGGAACTGATTGCACTGATCCAGCTGCTCGTCAGCCTAGATTTGCAGCCTATGGCTGTAATTGACGGCATCCTAGGTGATCAGGCACGCGCCATTCAGTTCCCGGTACTCGCCTCTGACCGCCCGTTACAGCGCATCAAGCCTACCAAAGAACAGGTAGTTGAAGCGCCAGTATCTCAACAGGCTGAGGCTGAAAAAACAGGCAGTATTCGTTATATTACCTCTTATCACGATGAGATTTTACGTACTGGGCAGTGTCTGGTCCAAGACCATGGCGATATTATTCTAAAAGCCGGAATCAACAGCGGCTCTGAAGTGATTGCTTCAGGAAATATACATATTTATGGCAGTGTTCGTGGTAGAGTCATTGCCGGCGTAGGAGGCAATACCTCTGCAAGAATTTTCTGTCATTCCCTTGAGGCAGAACTGGTATCTATTGCAGGCACATACTGTGTAGCAGACGACATCCCGCAGCATGTCGCCAAAAAACCTGTACATATTTACTTGAATGATGACCAAGAGCTTGAATTTGAAGCCTTGGAATTTTAAGGTATAAATTATCACCAAAAGCCCCATTTAAGGGGATGGACCATAACAGGAGTGGATTCGGTGGCCAAAATTGTTGTCGTAACATCAGGCAAAGGTGGAGTGGGTAAAACTACAACAAGCGCATCTTTTGCAACAGGTTTAGCCCTACGTGGTCACAAAACCGTCGTTATTGATTTTGACGTAGGCTTACGTAACCTGGATTTGATCATGGGTTGTGAACGCCGCGTGGTTTATGACTTTGTCAATGTTTTAAATAATGAAGCCCGTTTACAACAAGCTTTGATCCGTGATAAAGATATTGAAAATCTTTATATTTTACCGGCATCACAGACCCGTGATAAGGATGCATTAACAGATGAGGGTGTTGCCCGAATTATAGATGAGCTCTCACAAGAGTTTGACTATATTATCTGTGATTCACCAGCCGGTATTGAACGTGGTGCTATCTTGGCCATGTATCATGCTGATGAAGCGATTATCGTAACCAACCCTGAAATCTCTTCTGTGCGAGACTCAGATCGCATTATTGGCATGCTGGACAGCAAGACTAAAAAAGTAGAACAAAATGAGGGTCGTGTACGCAAGCATCTGTGTATCACTCGTTTTAATCCAGAACGTGCAGACCGTCAGGAAATGTTATCAATTGATGATATTTCAAAAGATATTTTACGTGTCCCGACTTTAGGGGTGATTCCAGAATGTCCAACTGTACTTCAGGCATCAAACGAAGGTAAACCGGTTATTCTATATACTGAAACCAGTGCCGGACAGGCTTATGATGACCTGGTTGCGCGCTTCCTTGGTGAAGAACGTCCTTATCGTCACATTACTGTGAAACCGAAGGGCTGGTTAGCACGACTATTTGGAGCATAATTATGGCAGGATTCTGGAGTAAGCTTTTTAGTGGTGATGAAAAACCATCAAGTGCTAAAACAGCTAAAGACCGACTGAAAGTCATCGTGGCCTCTGAACAGGGTTTAGGTAGACGTCTAAGCCAAGACAAAATAGACCAGATGAAAAAAGAAATTATGCAGGTGGTCAACCGTTATGTACGCGGTGTAGATGAGCAGCATATTCAGATGTCTGTTCGTTCTGAAGCGAACATCGAAATGCTAGAGATGAATATCAATTTGCCTGAAGAACGTTAATCTCATTACTGATTAGGCAACCGAATTAAATCAAGGCAAAATATGCAGCAGCGCATGGAAAGTATCTCTTTCTCCTGCTGCAAGTATTTTGCTTTTTTAATTTTGTTTTGAATACTGAGGAGATCGTGATGGCATTGTCACAGCCAGCAACATTCAATGAAGAATGGTCAGATGAACGTGTGTTTGGCTATTTGAATCAGCTTCCTCCTGAAGGCATAAATGCTGACTTTCACGTTCTCTATCATGCATTCAAGCATATGCGTCCAAGTGATTATGAACGTTTGCTGAACAGGTTTATTGCTGATGGCCGGGATCTAAATGCTACTAATCCTCAGGGACAACGTATTCATGAAGTGATTGCTGAATTTCCGCGCCAAAGTGCTCCATTTCTAGAAGTTCTAGCTAAGTTTGCTTAAAAACAGCTTTATAACCGAAATAATAAAAAACCTGCTTGAAGCAGGTTTTTTATTTAAAGACCTTTTATACTAAAATTTCACGCTTACCATTTGCACCCATCGCACTTACAATACCATTTTCTTCCATCTGATCAATAATGCGCGCAGCACGGTTGTAACCCAAGCTAAATTTACGCTGGAGAGAAGACGTAGAGGCTTTACGGGTTTCCAGTACAAATGCGACACACTGGTCGTAAAGCATATCCCGGTCGGAACCGCCTTCTCCACCATCCTCGAAACCGCGTGAGCTTGGTTCTTCATCAAACGGTGTCAATATCTCGTCAATGTAATCAGGATCACCACGTTCGCGCCATGCATCACAAATACGGTTAACTTCATCATCAGAAATGAAGGCGCCATGTACACGTTCGGGTTCAATTTTACCTGGCCCCAAGAACAGCATATCACCATGCCCTAACAAGTCCTCTGCCCCACCTGCATCTAAAATAGTACGGGAGTCAATTTTGCTGTTAACACGTAATGCCACACGGGTAGGAATATTGGCTTTAATCAGGCCGGTAATGACATCCACAGAAGGACGCTGAGTTGCAAGCAATAAATGAATACCAGCAGCACGTGATTTTTGCGCGAGACGAGTAATCATTTCTTCTGCTTTTTTACCCACCTGCATAATCATATCTGCAAATTCATCAGCCACAATCACAATCATAGGTAAAGGAGTTAAGCGTGGGGCACGCTCTTGAGTTGCCGAATCACCGGGTTTCCATGTCGGATCAATCAGATCCTCACCGTTCGCAATTGCTTCTTCGACCTTACGGTTATAATCAGTAATCTTACGAATTTTCATAAAGGACATCAGCTTGTAACGACGTTCCATTTCATTAACACACCAGTTTAGTGCACTGACCGCATCTTTCATATCAGTCACTACAGGCGTTAAAAGGTGAGGAATATCATTATAGTTAGCCAGTTCTAATTGCTTCGGATCAATCAGAATTAAACGCAACTGATCGGGGGTATATTTGAGCAGCATGGAAAGAATCATGGCATTTACAGCGACTGACTTACCCGAACCGGTAGTCCCTGCCACCAGCATGTGAGGTGCCTTGGCAAGATCAGTCAAAACCGGATTACCTGAAATATCCTTACCCATAGCCATTGAGATAAGACCATTCGGGTCGCGATATGCTGGTGTTTCCAGTAGCTCGGTTAAACGTACCATTTCACGGCTACTGTTCGGTACTTCGATTCCAATATAAGGTTTGCCTGGTATAACTTCTACTACACGCACCGAAGCCATGGACATTGAGCGAGCCAGGTCACGGGAAATATTGGTTACTTTAGAAGCTTTTACCCCAGGCGCCAGATCCAGTTCAAAACGGGTGACTACCGGCCCTGGCTGAGCCTCAACCACCTTGGCTTTAACATTAAACTCCTGCAACTTGATTTCTAGCAGTTCTGACAGGCGTGCCAACTGCTCAGCAGTAAAGTTTACTTTCTTGTTCGGGTCTACCGGATCTAGAATGTCAACTGGAGGCAAAGTTGATAGATCACGACGCTTGTGTACCACTTGCATGGCACGTGACATCGGCCGCCCGGCCCGGTCAGTTAATGGCGCATCAAGATCAAATTCTTCTTCAATTTCTTGAGGTTTACCAGCCGTTTCATGCCAAGCCTCAATAAAGGCTTCTTTATCTTTGGCAAGAATTTTACGCTCATCTAGATGTTGCTCAATCTCTGTTTCACGCTCTGGTGCATTAAACTGAGTTTTAATCTCTGCTTTTACAAAGGGTGTAGACTGAGCATAACTGCTTGTTGTTCTCACAGGCTGATCTTTAAAGTGATCTTCATCTTCCACCAGAAAATCAACCAGCTCCTCAAGCTCAGCAACATCACTGCCGTTATTCTGCATAGACTGTCTCATCAGTGCAGATTGAACTCCCGTGGCGCTTGCTGCCCCAGAAACACTGGCTGTCACACTGGATACAGTAGCTGATGCGGCAGATGAGCCCTGTCCATTTGATATATTTTTGCTGTTAAAAGGTGTATGTACATCTGTTGCCGTTTTAGTTGGCGGTACAGCAGCTAACAGTTCATCAAAAATCTGGTCATCATTCCAGTCCAATATCTCATCATCATGTGATGTTTGAGGCTGATACGCAGGAGAACGGGATTCAGGCTGTCTTTCTTCCTGAGCCACTACCACTTGTTGCAGATGCTCATGTGGTGTAACCGGTTTGTCATCTTCGGCAGCTTTTAACAGGGCATCAATATCACGGTCATGATTATCATCATGTTGTAAAGCACGCCATACTTCACCGGTTGCGACCACACGCTGGCTGTCCTGCTGTAACTGATGGGCTTTTTCTAAAGTACGTTCAAACTCTGCTTCATCTTCAGGATCAAGTGAAGGCATCTGATGTTGTATCTGCTCTTTTGCCAACATATCGTTAAATAGACGCTCTGCTTGCAGGTCTGCTGCTGAAGGTTGAGAGACTATCTTAGCTGGCTGCTTTATTTCTGAAGCTAAAACCTGCTCTTGTGCAGATTCTCTGGTTCTGATCGCGACCGACTTTTTTATTGGTTGCTGTTCAGTGCGGTCAAAGTCTGATTCACTGGAAGGTACATTACGGTAAAACAGATCTTGCAGGTATGCAGGGGTTGCCTTAAGCGTAACCCAGGTTTTATTCCATTGAATACCAAATGCCAAGGTCAGTAAAATTAGACAAAATACAATCAGAAAGAAAGTAGCACCATAAATTGTTAACACCTGCGCCAGACTACTTCCCAGTTCATAACCGATAATGCCACCAGAGGCATTTTCCAGAGTATCTGCAGGTAAATTCCAGTGTAGATATAAAAGGCTGGACGTGGTCAGGATTAAAAAAAACTGGGCAGCATAACGAAACGGACGGTTCAGGAAACTGCGTGGCCACCAGAGCTGGATAGCTTCAATAAACAGGTAGATGGGAATAAGCAAACTTGCCCATCCTACAAAGCCAAAAAGCAAATCTGCAATCCAGGCACCCGCTACGCCACTGGCATTAGAGACTTGCTGGGTATCACTGGAAATATGCATCCACCCGGGGTCAAACGGTGTATATGTTACTGTTGCCAGAAACAGGTAAATCCCGAATGAAACCAAGAATAATGTCATTAATAAGCGCTGTGCATAAACATTTGACACCGCAGTCATATACTGTCCCGTAACCATTTATCAATTGATGTTCTTATATAGAAGCCGTCAGGCTTTCTTCAAAGAAGAAAACTTTATATTATGCACCGGTTCCCATTAAAATGATGCATCATTATTTATTTGTGTTGTTAACATATTTTATATAGCTCAAACCGATTTCCATCATCAAGATTATCCACATGGATTGAACACAACTTTGCTGATGTTTCACGTATACTTTTAACAATTCTACATAAAAAAGGATAGCTTTAATGAGCATTCGTCACTCACGGTTAATTATTTTGGGTTCGGGCCCTGCCGGTTACAGCGCAGCAGTGTATGCAGCACGTGCAAACCTAAAGCCGACACTCATTGCAGGCATGCAGATGGGTGGCCAGCTTACGACCACTACTGAAGTAGACAACTGGCCAGGTGACCCTGAGGGTCTGACTGGTCCAGCTTTAATGGAACGTATGCATGCTCATGCAGAGCGGTTTGGTACTGAGATGATTTATGACCATATTAATGAAGTGGACTTAAATGTTCGTCCCTTTGTTTTGAAGGGTGATATGGAAGAGTACACCTGTGATGCCCTGATTGTGGCAACAGGCGCAACTGCCCAGTATCTTGGTCTGGAATCCGAAGCCAAATTTATGGGCCAGGGTGTAAGTGCCTGCGCAACCTGTGATGGTTTCTTCTACAAAAACCAGAAAGTTATGGTAGTAGGTGGAGGTAATACTGCGGTTGAAGAAGCATTGTATTTATCAAATATCGCTTCACATGTTACGCTTGTACACCGTCGTGACAAACTGCGTTCAGAAAAGATTTTACAAGATCACTTGTTTGAAAAAGAGAAAGAAGGCAAAATTTCGATTCTCTGGAACCATCAGGTTGAAGAAGTCCTGGGCGACAATACGGGAGTAACCGGTGTAAGACTTAAATCTGTTCAGGATGACACACTACGTGATGTTGATGTTCAAGGTTTATTTGTTGCTATTGGCCACAAACCAAATACCTCAATGTTTGAGGGCCAGCTTGAATTACGTAATGGCTATATTCAGGTACAAAGTGGCACAGCAGGTAATGCGACTGCAACGTCAATCCCAGGCGTATTTGCAGCAGGTGATGTAGCAGATGATGTTTATCGCCAGGCCATTACCTCTGCGGGCTCAGGCTGTATGGCTGCACTTGATGCAGAGAAATACCTGGATGGTTTAACACCAGAAAGTTAACAGAGTTTGGTTATTTTCTTAATAGCCGCCTTAGTGCGGCTATTCTTATTTTCAGTTTTACAGTTGTGCTTGTATGGCTGTATGAAATTACTTACCATAAATTAAAGTGATTTTTTCAGACTGAATCATGACCATGCTTCCCCCCTCTCAATATATTTTTCCTGATCCTATAGAAGCCGATCCTGAAGGCGAAGGCCTCATATGTATTGGGGCTGACCTCTCTCCATCTACTTTATTAGAAGCTTACACACATGGGTTATTTCCCTGGTTTAATGCAGGTGAACCTATTTGCTGGTGGTCACCAGAACCACGCTGTGTAATTTATCCAGAACATTATAAACCGAGCAAATCTTTACTACGGAGTATGAAAAAGTACGACTATCACATCACGGTCAATCAGGCCTTTGAACAGGTTATTTCCTCATGTGCCCTACCGCGTAGCTATAGTGAAGAGACGTGGATTTCCAAACAAATTATCCAAGGCTACTGCAACCTGTTCAATGCAGGTTTTGGTTATAGTGTTGAAGTCTGGGACGATACAAAGTTGGTAGGAGGCCTGTATGGGGTCACCATTGGCAAAGGCTGTTTCGGTGAATCGATGTTCAGTACCCGCACTGATGTTTCAAAAATGGCTTTTTATAGCCTCATGTTAATTGCAAAGGAGAATAATTTACCTTGGGTCGACTGCCAGCTGGTAAATGAACATCTGCTTAGCTTGGGTGCCTGTACAGTTTCTCGGCAGGATTATCTTAAATCGTTACAAGATGTAATTATTCAACCTGCTATCGATTGGAAAAAGTATCAGGAGCGTGTATTTTCAAGTGAAACAGTTGCACTTAATAGCCGCCTGAGCGAATGATAATAATGAGGGACCATGTATGAAATCTTATCACCCTAAGTCCCTGTTAAATGACTTGCAGTACTATATTACACCACCACATGACTGTAGTTATCTAGAAAAGAAATCTGCACGCATGGTCTTTCTGGACCCTGTTCATCGTATTGACGTAGAAACATTGTCTGAACTTTCTCGGCTAGGCTTCCGACGTAGTGGCGACTTTATCTATCGTCCAGAATGCCATCTGTGCCGGCAATGCCTTTCCTGTCGGGTCCCTGTAAATGCTTTTCAAATGAACAGCAGCCAGAAAAAAGCATGGAAGCGTAACCAGAATTTACGCATGAATATTATTTCAACCCGTGATGCAACCTGGCAGCATTATGCACTGTATGAGCGCTATATTTTGGCACGTCATGCTGATGGAGACATGTATCCACCCAGTCAAGACCAGTTTGAAAAATTCTTGGTACATAGCTGTACAGAAAGCTTCTTTCTTGAGCTGTGGAAGGATGAACAGCTCATCAGCGTTTCTACATGTGATCCGCTGGATGATGGTATTTCAGCGGTTTATACTTTTTTTGATCCTGATGAAAACCGTCGCTCCCTAGGAGTATTTGCAATTTTAAAGCAGATTGAATATGTAAAAATGCTAGGTCTAGATTACATTTACCTCGGTTACTGGGTACCACATTCAGCTAAAATGAACTATAAATCCCAATATACCCCATTAGAAATTTTACTAGATGGACAGTGGCGGCATTTGAACCGATCCTTAAACGCTGAAGAGATTCATGCGCTGGGTGATTCGCTCCTCACCACCCTTCCTTCGGGCTGGAATCAGCTGATTGTTAAATAAATCAGTTTGACTTAGCGAAATAACTGGCTGAAATCCTCACTACAAGACTTGACCATGATAATGGCATGTTCACGTCCTCCATTCGGTCCAGGATAATAATTACGTCGCTGATCAATTTGATGAAAGCCGCTCTTTTCATAAAGTGCAATGGCAGCTGTGTTGCTTTCACGTACTTCCAGAAAAATTTGTACAGGCATATTTTCTAAAAGTGAAATTGATTGCTCAAGCAGGGTATAACCTAGTCCTTTACCTTGCCAGGAAGGATGAATAGCCATTAATAACAGGTTAGCTTCATCTAGAACGGGCTGTAGAATACAGAAGCCGATAACCTGACCTTGCAGCTCGTATACAGTACACAGATAACTTTGTAATGCCTCTTCGAATAATCGAAAAGACCACGGGTGAGTTTGAACCTGTTTTTCAATCTCAGTCACCTGAGGCAGGTCAGATTTTTGCATTAAGCGGATCATATACAACAGGGCTTTTATAGCTATCCAACTTGCATTATAAGAATTGTTTATGAAAAATCGAGAATAAAAAAGGACAATTTAAATTGTCCCTTTTCTTATATACTTTTAGAAACCTAGTTTATTACGCCATTTTTCTAAAAGAGCTGTGGTATCTGTATCATTTGGATGAAATTTTGGTCTTAAAAAGTCTGCCAGTTCAGGAATTTGTCGAGTTATAAAACCCTTACGGCCATACATAAATTTCAGCATATATCTGGTATCTTTCCAGGTTAGTTTTTTATCTGCGCTTAAGAGACGCACAGTAAAATATGACTGTGTAAAGAAAATCAGCGTTAAGGCAATGATTAGCGCCGAAGAGCGCATAAAATAAGCCTTAGGCCCTTGCCCATACATTGCTGTATAAACATCAAAGGCTACAGCTTTATGCTCATTTTCCTCTATGGCATGCCACATCCAGAGTTTATACATGGTCTCATCATTAAATAAGGCCTGCACATCTGCATTCTGCAACAGCTCAGCCGCGATAGTGGCAGTAAAATGTTCAAGAGCACATGTACCTGTTAAATCAACCATTTCCTTGGTGTAACCGAACGGTTTCATCAGACGGTATACGACTTCCGTACCTACTTTAAGTACCTGCCCTGTCTGCTCTTCCATTTTACGCACATCATAACCATAAGCCTGAGCAGAAGCATTAAAGGCAAGATGCTCCTTAGAATGCATAGCTTCTTGCCCGATAAAAGCACTAATCTCTTTTTGAAGTACTGGATCTGAAAGTTTAGGGTTTTGACGTACCGCACGGGTACTATCTACAAAAAATTTTTCACCCTCTGGGAACAGTGCAGATAAAGCTGTCATAAAATGGGTTATACCGGCATCACCGCTCGCCCAGTAACGTGGAACCTGATTAAATTCAAAGTCCATACGACGTACAGGAAAGCTAGCACCAGCACGATTTGAAATATTTACTTTAGCATTCATTAGGGTTACTCCTCGCAAGTGAGCAATTCGCTAGCTTGCTTTTATTTTTTGATTTCTTATTTCTTATCATACGTTTTTTTTATTGTGCTATAAGGGCAGATAAGGACATAGAATTATCAGTTAAGGACAGCTGATATTTATTATTGTCTGACAATTTTATAAAGCTATTTAAATGCATATTTATATAAATAAAAAAAGCGCCCTAAAAGGACGCTTTTTTTGACACAGTAAAGTGATTATGCAGTTACTTTCGCAACAACACCAGCACCTACTGTACGGCCACCTTCACGAATCGCAAAACGCAGACCAGCGTCCATCGCGATCGGGTGGATCAGCTCAACTGACATCTCAACGTTGTCACCTGGCATAACCATTTCAACGCCTTCTTTCAGCTGGATCGCACCAGTTACGTCAGTTGTACGGAAGTAGAACTGTGGACGGTAACCATTCAGGAATGGAGTGTGACGACCACCTTCTTCTTTAGAAAGTACATATACTTCTGCATCGAATTTAGTGTGCGGCTTGATTGTACCTGGTTTAGCCAGTACCTGACCACGCTGAACGTCTTCACGTTTAGTACCACGTAGCAGAACACCACAGTTCTCGCCTGCACGACCTTCGTCAAGCAGCTTACGGAACATTTCCACACCCGTTACAGTCGTTTTAACTGTATCTTTGATACCAACGATTTCAACTTCTTCGCCGACTTTAACAATACCAGACTCAACACGGCCCGTAACTACTGTACCACGACCTGAAATTGAGAATACGTCTTCGATTGGCATCAGGAATGCTTTGTCGATTGCACGTTCTGGTTCTGGAATGTAAGTGTCAAGCGCTTCAACCAGAGCAAGAACTGCAGACTCGCCATACTGACCGTCGTTGCCGTTCAGTGCTTGAAGAGCTGAACCACGGATGATTGGAGTGTCATCACCTGGGAAGTCATAAGTAGACAGAAGTTCACGAACTTCCATTTCTACTAGTTCAAGTAACTCTTCGTCATCAACAAGGTCACATTTGTTCAGGAACACGATGATGTAAGGTACACCAACCTGACGAGAAAGCAGGATGTGTTCACGAGTCTGTGGCATTGGGCCATCAGTTGCTGCACATACAAGGATCGCGCCGTCCATCTGAGCAGCACCAGTGATCATGTTTTTAACATAGTCAGCGTGGCCCGGGCAGTCTACGTGAGCGTAGTGACGAGTTGGAGAGTCATATTCTACGTGTGAAGTATTAATGGTAATACCACGCGCTTTTTCTTCTGGTGCAGAGTCAATTGCTGCGTAATCTTTCGCTTCACCGCCGTAAGTTTTTGCACAGATTGTTGCAATCGCAGCGGTTAAAGTTGTTTTACCATGGTCAACGTGACCGATTGTGCCCACGTTTACGTGTGGCTTATTACGTTCAAACTTGGCTTTAGCCATGATGATCTTCCTTTATTAACTACTCATGGAGGGTCACCCCATGAGCACTTGGTTTTTAACTAAGAATTAGTTTGGGCTTATAGTAATCGAAAGATTACTCGTCGTCACCTTTTTTACCGCCAGATTGGAATTTGCTGATGATGCCTTCAGCCACGTTACGTGGAGTTTCAGCATATTTAGCGAATTCCATTGAGTATGTTGCACGGCCTTGAGACATAGAACGCATTTGAGTCGCGTAGCCAAACATCTCAGCCAGTGGAACTTCTGCACGGATAGCTTTAGTACCGCCAGGTAAGTCGTCCATACCCTGAACCATACCACGGCGACGGTTCAAGTCGCCCATGATGTCGCCCATGTAGTCTTCTGGAGTTTCTACTTCAACTTTCAT
This sequence comes from Acinetobacter radioresistens DSM 6976 = NBRC 102413 = CIP 103788, assembly GCF_006757745.1. Lineage (NCBI taxonomy): Bacteria > Pseudomonadati > Pseudomonadota > Gammaproteobacteria > Moraxellales > Moraxellaceae > Acinetobacter > Acinetobacter radioresistens. Next base: position 2,382,985 of record NZ_AP019740.1, read on the forward strand.
GATAGGTTCAAGAAGAACAGGATCTGCTTTCATGAAACCGTCACGGAAGGCATAAGAACCTGCCATTTTGAACGATAATTCGTCAGAGTCGACATCGTGATAAGAACCATCAAATAGTGTCGCTTTAATACCCACAACAGGGTAACCAGCCAGTACACCATTCTTCATACGTTCTTGAATACCTTTGTCAACTGCACCGAAGAATTCTTTAGGTACTACACCACCAACAACTTCTTCAGCGAATTCGTATTCTTTACCCGCTTCGTCAACATCAATAGGCTCAAGACGGACATATACATGACCGAATTTACCCTTACCACCTGTTTGACGTACGAATTTACCTTCTTGCTCAACAGTCTTTTTGATTGTTTCGCGGTAAGCAACCATTGGTTTACCAATATTCGCTTCAACACCGAATTCACGCTTCATACGGTCAACGATGATGTCAAGGTGAAGCTCACCCATACCAGCAATAATGGTCTGACCTGATTCTTCATCAGTACGAACACGGAACGATGGATCTTCTTTCGCCAGACGACCTAAAGCAATTGACATTTTTTCTTGGTCAGCTTTAGTTTTTGGCTCAACAGCCAATGAAATTACTGGCTCTGGGAATTCCATACGCTCAAGCGTAATGATGTTTTTCTCATCACACAGAGTATCACCTGTAGTTACGTCTTTCAGGCCTACACATGCTGCGATATCACCTGCACGGATCTCATCAAGATCCTGACGCTCATTGGCATGCATCTGCACGATACGGCCAATACGTTCACGCTTAGATTTAACCGGGTTGTATACAGGATCGCCCTGTTTTAATACACCAGAATAAACACGAACGAACGTCAGGTTACCTACGAATTTGTCATTCATGATTTTGAATGCAAGAGCAGAGAACGGTGCTTCATCAGATGCTTCACGAGTCGCTTCTGTTTCAGCTTTATCGTCAAGAATACCCTTGATCGCTTCAACGTCAGTAGGAGCAGGCAAGAACTCAATTACTGCATCCAACATACGTTGAACACCTTTGTTCTTGAATGCAGAACCGCAAAGCATAGGTTGAATTTCAGACGCTAATGTACGGGCACGTAAACCTTTCTTGATGTCTTCTTTAGAAAGATCACCTTCTTCCAGGTATTTGTCCATTAACTCTTCTGAAGCTTCAGCAGCGGCTTCAACCATGTTTACACGCCATTCTTCAGCCAGATCTTGAAGATCAGCTGGAATTTCGCCGTATTCAAACTGCATGCCTTGAGACGCTTCATCCCAGATAATTGACTTCATTTCGATCAAGTCAACAACACCGGTGAAAGTATCTTCAGCACCAACAGGGATTACTACAGGTACTGGATTTGCACCCAGACGTGATTTCATTTGTTCAACAACACGGAAGAAGTTGGCGCCAGTACGGTCCATCTTGTTCACGAATGCCAAACGAGGTACTTTATATTTGTTTGCCTGACGCCATACTGTTTCAGACTGAGGCTGTACACCACCTACCGCACAGTACACCATGCATGCACCATCAAGTACACGCATAGAACGTTCAACTTCGATTGTAAAGTCAACGTGTCCCGGGGTATCAATTACGTTGATACGGTGTTGCGGGAATTGGTTACCCATACCAGACCAGAAACAAGTAGTTGCAGCAGAAGTAATGGTAATACCACGTTCTTGCTCTTGTTCCATCCAGTCCATAGTCGCGGCACCGTCGTGTACCTCACCGATTTTGTGAGAAACACCTGTGTAAAACAAAATACGTTCAGACGTAGTTGTTTTACCTGCGTCAATGTGCGCAGAGATACCAATATTACGGTAACGAGAAATTGGGGTTTGACGAGCCATGATTTCTTGCATTCCTAAATTTTGTTGTTAAAACAGGACGCTTTAAGCTACTTTTGCAACTTAAAGCGAATTGATGACAGATCAATGAAAAACATGCCTATCATCTTCCTGATTAGGGCCTGTTTTAACCGCTTAGAAGCGGTAGTGAGAGAAGGCTTTGTTAGCTTCAGCCATACGGTGCACATCTTCACGTTTTTTGATCGCTGCGCCTTTACCTTCAGCTGCATCTAGCAACTCACCAGCAAGACGTAAAGCCATAGTTTTTTCAGAACGCTTAGCAGCAGCATCTACTAACCAACGCATTGCTAGGGCAGTACGACGGGATGGGCGCACTTCCATAGGTACTTGATAAGTAGCACCACCAACACGGCGTGCTTTTACTTCGACCATAGGGCGAACTTTTTCAAGAGTAGTCTCGAAAAATTCAACCGGATCTACTTTGTTTTTTTCTTGAACGCGGTCTAAAGCACCGTAAACGATGCTTTCAGCAATAGATTTTTTACCATCTTGCATTACGTGGTTCATGAATTTAGCGATGGTTTGGCTGCTGAATTTTGGATCCGGAAGGATTTCACGAGCAGCGACTACGCGACGTCTTGGCATTTTAAACTACCTATAAATATGACACTTCAGGTTAATCCAGCAGTAGCACAAAGTGTCGTGTGCATTCGCTGGCCTTACTACACGTCGCTTGAATTTCACAAAAATAAATGCAGAAATCAGACAAGCGAGACGATAAAGGTTTGTGGCTCTATATCCTTAAGAAATTATTTCTTAGGACGTTTAGCACCATATTTAGAACGTGACTGGTTACGATCTTTAACGCCAGCGCAGTCTAAAGAACCACGAACGGTATGGTAACGTACACCTGGTAAGTCTTTAACACGACCACCACGGATCAGAACAACACTGTGCTCTTGCAGGTTATGGCCTTCACCACCGATATAGCTTGATACTTCAAAGCCTGAAGTTAAGCGAACACGGCAAACTTTACGCATTGCTGAGTTAGGTTTTTTAGGTGTAGTTGTATAAACACGTGTACAAACACCACGACGTTGTGGACAAGCCTTCAACGCAGGAACTTTGGATTTCTCAACCAAAGTCGTACGACCCTTGCGGATCAACTGATTTGTTGTTGCCATATGGCAATTCTCCCGTAAATAAAAAACCTCAAAAAAATACCACTTTTTGAGGGCATGCAATTGTAAGCCAAGACACAAAAATGGTCAACATTTGATGCCATAACAAATGTTGACCAAGTACCTGACAAAGCTTATTTATCAAGCTTTTATGTTTTTAGCCTATTTTTTCGAAGAAGAGTTTTTTGTAACTGCTTCTTTAGCTTCTGTAGAAGAGTTTGTAGTGTCACCAGTTTCAACTTTAACCTGATCAACAGGCTTATCTATTGCTTCTTCGGCTGCAAGTTTAGCCTGATTGCTAGCAACCAGTTCTTCCTCATCAACTACCGGGTTATCTTCATCTAATGGAACAGCAGTCTTTTGAGGCTCTACTGCTTCATGAGGCTCCACCATATCTTCCGCCAAGCTTTCGATATCTTGCTGAACTTCCTGCTCAATATCAGTTTCTGTCTTTTTCTCTTCTTCAGAAGGTTTTTTCTGAACTTTCACCTTGGCAATCGTGTCATGGTCTTTAAGCTCAACTTCTTTTACCTTGTCAAGATTGACCTGTTCCGGCTGTTCAATTTTTTCCGGTTTGGCAGAAACCGTAGGACTTGCCTGCTCTAAGGCTTTTTCTGAACGGTTAAATGCTTCCAGAGGTGAAAGTGAAGAGTCATTATGCTGCTCTAGATAAGATCGTGCTTCAGCAAATGCTGTCTGTGCCTTTTGGCTGGCCTCTTCAACCAGTTTCCAGCTATAGATTGCGCCAACTGTTGCACCAGCCAAAGGAGTAAGTTTAGTCAATATAGATAGCTTAGAAAAAACAGTAGGATTATCTTGTCGCTGACCATCCTGCCCGATCCATTTTTTAAGCATTTCAAAATCATTACTCGACCCTAAAAGCTGCTGTAACTGTGAAACATCATTATTTTGCAGCATACCGCTCACAGCTTTAAGGCCCATCAGTATTGCCTGTTTTTCAGCAATCAAACCCATGTCAATCTGCCGTAGCACATGCTGTACGATTTCCTGATCTTCTTTCAAATCGAAGCCATGCGCCCGTCCGGTCTGGTAAATGGTTCTAAGAGCTAACGCTAGAGATGCTGGTACATCAACCGCGGCCCCTACAATACCGGTTGCACCGCTGACTGCGCCTTGGACTGATGCAATCCATTTATTCTGCTCTGCCAGAGCCTGACTTAAACGTTTTGAACGTTTAGGATCTTTTTCGAGCTCTTCAAGTTTACTGGCACCTGCCTCGCTTAAAATGGCTTCCACCGAACTGAGTTGTGAACTGAGTTCACTCAGACATTCAAACATATAATCAGAGATTTTGTTACTGACTTCAGGAGGAATAAAATTAGCAATACCATTAAAACGGTTGTAATGACGACCTAATAGTTGACGTGACATTTTGGGCACATAATCACGTAAAATATGCTGTGGATGATCATCAGGACTAGCTTCCATTGGACTTTTTACACGAGCAGAGCCTTCAATAACCTGATTCTGATCTGTCTGTCCATTCTGCTTAGTGGCACCACCAGGCGTTGCTTGATTCAGCATATCCAAACCTGTAGAACTGAGCTTTTTAGCCACTTTCACAGCACTGGAAATAAAACCTGCTGACTGATTATTATTAGTATTCGTCATCAATCTCCCCTCTTCATTCAGTTAGTTATTTGATAGTAAATACTAGGTGTAGTGAAGATTTAACACAATTCTAAAGTGTTTCTTTTAGTTATAAGCAGGTAACTCAAAGCATGCTATGTGCAACTCGTGTATAGCTTGCAATACGCATAGGATTTGCCATAAGAAAACAAAAACCTTTCTGTTATTATGAGTTCAATTTGAAAGATGAGTAGCGTAGCGCATCCGGCATAACCCCGCTCCTGCCAGAGTGTCCAAGCCAAGCTCATAACCTCACCATAAAGGGAACTGTAGATGAAACGTGTTGTAATCACTGGTATGGGTATTAACTCATGCATTGGTAATACTTTAGAAGATGTTACTCACTCTTTACAAAACGGCATTTCAGGAACACGTTTTAATCCAACTTATGCTGAACTTAATTTCAAAAGTCATGTAAGTGCAGCTGCAGAACAGAACTTTGACAATATTGACCGTAAACTGAAACGTTTTATGGGCGTATGTGCGATGTATGCTTATAACTCGGCTGTGGCTGCAGTAGAAAATGCGGGCCTTCAGGTAGAAGATCTCGCTGGCAATCCACGCTATGGCATTGCGGGTGGCTCTGGCGGCAACTCAACAGCTTCTGTAGTTGAAATGACCAAGTTACTAGAAGAAAAAGGCGCACGTAAAATCGGACCTTTTTTTGTGCCACGCAATATGAGTAATACCATTACTGCTAACGTAGGTGTTGCATTCAAACTTCAAGGTATGGCGCACTCTATTACCAGCGCCTGTGCTACTTCTGCTGATGCAATTGGGTATGCCTATAATCTGATTCAGCTAGGCAAACAGGACCTAATGCTGGCAGGTGGCGGTGAAGAAGATCACTGGTCTCAAAGCCTGTTATTTGATGCTATGGGCGCATTGTCTTCAAAATATAATGACACACCAGAAAAAGCTTCACGCCCATATTCAGCTGATCGTGATGGCTTTGTCATTGCGGGTGGCGGTGGTTTTGTTGTTTTAGAATCTCTTGAACATGCTCAGGCTCGCGGCGCCAAAATCCTTGCTGAAGTGGTTGCATATGCAGCCAATTCTGATGGTGCGGACATGGTAGCACCAAGTGGTGAAGGTGCAACCCGCTGTATTTTAATGGCGCTTGAAGAAGCCAAGCAGCATGGTATAGAAAGCATCGATTATGTGAATACTCATGGGACATCAACACCTGCTGGCGATGTAACCGAGCTTAAAGCAATGGAACGCGCTTTTGGCGAAGGCCATGTACCAGCAGTCAGCTCAACCAAGTCCATGACTGGTCACAGTCTGGGGGCAGCAGGAGTACATGAGGCAATCTATTCTGTTTTAATGATGCAGAATGACTTCATTGCTCCTAACATTAACGTGACCGAACTGGATGAAGGCGCTAAACCATTTGATATTGTGCTTGAAAAACGTGATGCGAAACTAAATACTGTAATGAGTAACAGTTTTGGTTTTGGCGGCGTCAATGCCTGCCTGATTTTCAAGAAATGGGATAATTGATGAATGCACCTTCTGATGCTTTCTTTTGGATAAAGGCTTTACATATTATTGCCGTGGTATGCTGGTTTGCTGCTCTGTTCTATCTACCACGTCTTTATGTTTATCATGCCATGAGTGATGATACAGTCAGTCATCAGCGCTTTGAAGTAATGGAGCGTAAGTTGTACCGGGGAATTATGTGGCCTGCAATGATAGCCACCCTGATTACAGCACACTTTCTGGTGGACTGGGGGGATCAGTTTTATCATTACCATGAAGCTTTATGGTTTTATCTAAAAGTAGCATTAGTCGGTTTACTGGTCATTTACCATTTTGTTTGTGGCTATTACCGTAAAAAACTGATCGGAAATGCACATTACAAGACACATAAGTTCTGGCGTTTTTTTAATGAAATGCCGACCCTTTTACTGTTTGCTATTGTCATTCTAGTAGTGGTCAAACCCTTTTAATTATCAATAATCGAAAAAGCCCCAGATTCGGGGCTTTTTTATTTGTCTCAGCTTTTTAAATTTATTTTGTATAAAATCTTTAAATTATATAAATAAAAAATTAAAAACTGATTCCCATATTTTTTAGCTCAGCCTACTTAAAATTGCCGGTAATGTATCAAAACTTTTTATCATATATTGAGGCTGTGCCTGCATGAGTTCTTCTGCGGAACCGTAACCATACTCGACCGCAATTGTATTTATGCCATTATAACGCGCCCCTAAAATATCATACTCACGGTCTCCAATCATTAAACACTCCTGTGGCCTAAGTTGCTCCTGCTGCAAAATGAAAGCAATTAATTCTGCTTTGTTTGTACGCTCACCGCTCAACTCGCTTCCATAAATTTGAGTAAAATAATCTGCGAGCTGAAAATGTTCCAAAATTTGTCTGGCATAGATAGTAGGTTTTGCTGTGGCAAGAAATAATTGATACCCCTGCTCTTGGAGATATCCGAGAGTTTCTGACACAGCTGGATAAACTTTATTTTCAAAAAGTCCGACTACAGAAAAACGCTCCCGATACCCCAGCAAAGCCTGCTCAGCAAGTTGTTCATCTCCATTATCAAGCAGCTTAACAAAAGATGCTTTTAAAGGCGGCCCAATGGTCCAGTCAATATCCAGATCGGGCTTTAGGGGATAACCCAGTTTTTCCATGGCATAGCGGATACAAGTATGTATTCCCACCTTAGGATCAGTCAGGGTGCCATCAAGGTCAATCAGCAGATTCTTTATAGTCATGTTGCACAGTCATTCAGTAGGTTTAACGCGGGATTAAGGTCGAGAGATGAAGTAAACTATTCTATACTAGCGTAATTTGCATTAAATAAGGATACGGCAGTGCGTCCTACAGTTCTTTGTTTTTCCGGACTTGATCCTTCAGGCGGCGCAGGTCTGCAGGCTGATATTGAAGCAATTGGGCAAAGTGGTGCACATGCTGCAATTGCCTGTACTGCTCTAACCATACAGAACTCTCAACAAGTATTTGGTTTTGAGGCAAGTTCACGAGAATTATTACTAGCGCAGGCCAATGCAGTAGTCGGTGACCTACCTATCCGATGTGTAAAATCTGGCATGTTGGGTACTACAGAAAATATTAGCGCGCTGGCTGAATTTTTAAGAGCTCACCCGGATTATCAATATGTGCTTGATCCGGTACTGGTTGCCAATAGTGGCGGTTCACTTGGTAATCAGGAAACTTTAGTTAAAGCATTTATAGAGCTTATTCCTCTGGCCAGCATTCTAACCCCTAACACAGTCGAACTGCGGGCTTTAACTGGTTTTGACGACCTGGAAACTGCCACTCAAAAGCTGTTTGAAATGGGTGCAAAAGCCGTTCTGGTTAAAGGTGGGCATGAGAATACCCCAGACTATATTCGTAATGCACTTTATATTCAGGGTGAAATGGTGGCAGAAAGCCACTGTCCACGATTACAAGGTGAATATCATGGTTCTGGCTGTTCACTGGCAAGCTTTATCGCAGGACGCTTAGCATTAGGAGATGAGCTGGTTCAGGCAGTCCAACATGCAGAAACCTGGCTATTTGGTGTCTTAAAAAATGCAGAAACTCCAGTGCCTGATGGGCAGAAAATACCAAAACGTTTTTAAAATAAAAAGCCCGCTTAATATAGCGGGCTTTTTATTATTGCTTTATCGAGCATACAAACAACAATTTTTGCTTACTCACCCTGTCTATTGGGGAATACGTAAAACCTGACCTGGATAAATATCATCAGCATTTTTTAACAAAGGACGGTTAGCTTCAAAAATTTTATTATATTGATTAGCATCACCATAAAATTCTTTAGAGATTTTAGAAAGAGAATCCCCAGACTTTACAGTATAGAATTTGCTTTGCGGTTCAGGTGTAGCAACTGTCATCTGATCATCTACTTGAGCCACATGATCAATATTACCGACGGCCAGAATAATTTTCTCACGGTCTGCCTGACTTTTCACCTGGCCTTTGATTGTAGCCAAATCAGTATTACTATTATAACTGACTGACAGACCTTCTACACCAAGCCCCAGACTCTTTACATGAGCCAGTAACTGATTCGCGATCTGTTGTGCTGAAGGTTCTGCAGCCTTAAGTGGAGCCTGTGGAGCCGCTTGAGGGGCAGAATTAGCAGGCGTAGCAGCTTGATGCTGTTCTACCTTTGCTTCATTCTTTTTACCAATACCTTTTACAAAGTCAAAAAGTCCCATCGTTCTACTCCATGTTAGTGGATGAATATTGTGTATTGCTATCTTATTTTTATACCGAACAATTTAAGGTACTTAAGTTTTATTTCGGCTGTAAACAGTAAACTTATGTAAGACTTACTACGCTCTACTTACTACCTATTAGTCTTTTGTTTCAATTAAGGATGAAATAAAAAAGCCACCCTTAAGGTGGCTTTTTATCAGCACATGCTAAAATATAACTTACTGAGCAAGTTTCTTGGTAACATAATCAATTGCTGATTGAACAGTAGTGATTTCGTTAGAATCTTCATCAGGAATAGTAATGTCGAAATCATTTTCAAAAGACATCACAAGTTCAACCAAGTCCAGAGAATCTGCACCCAAGTCATCCATGAAAGATGCTTCATTTTTAATTTCTTCAGCACGCATACCGAGTTGTTCTGCTACAGCCTGTTTTACGCGTTGTTCGATATCGCTCACAGGAATTCTCCTCATTGCTTGTGGCGTTTTTAATTGCCGTTAGTTTAATTGAATATCAATTATTTTAAAAGTTTATCCATCAGCCTTAAGCCATGTATAAACCACCATTTACGTGTAAAACTGTACCAGTAATGTAACTTGCTTTTTCACTAGCCAAGAAACTTACTGCATTAGCGATATCTTGTGGCTCACCTAAACGTTGCAGTGCCACTTGATCACTCATTTTCTTACGTATTTCTTCGCTCAACTGCTCTGTCATTTCCGTTGCTATAAAGCCAGGCGCCACACAGTTTACTGTAATCTGGCGGCTACCCATTTCTTTTGCCAGCGAGCGGCTAAATGCCTCAATACCAGCTTTTGCAGCAGAATAGTTGGCCTGCCCCGGATTCGCAAAATGAGCTACCACTGAACTGATATTGATGATGCGACCAAAACGGGCACGTGTCATGCCTTTTAATACACGTTTAGATAGACGATAAACAGCTTTTAAATGAATATTTAAGATGTCATCCCAGTCATCTTCTGACATACGTAGTAATAAGTTATCTTTAGTAATACCGGCATTATTGACCAGAATCAGAACTGGACCATATTTCTGCTCAATTTCAGTTACCAGAGTATCAATTGCCTCGGCATTACGTACATCCAGCACTGCTCCAGCACCTTGTTCTGCAAAGTCTTGGGTCAGCTTTTGAGCACCTGCTTCCGAAGTTGCAGTGCCCACAACAAAATAACCGTCTTGAATAAGCTGTTGAGCAATGGCCGCACCAATGCCCCGGCTTGCACCTGTAACCAGAGCAACCTTACGTTCTTGTGTCATGCGATTTTCCCTTCTGCCACTAAAACGGCATTTAACGCATCTTCCATACGACCTTTAGTGTCGAGTGGAAATGCTTTTTCAATATTCGGTAAACGCTTTGCCAGATTTGCCAGTACATTACCCGGACCACATTCTACAACGTACTGGATACCATGATCTTGCAGGTATTGCATAGTTTTGGTCCACTGAACTGACTGATACAGTTGTGCAGTTAAAGCTTGACGCAACTGGCCAACATCTGTCGCGATTTCTGCGCTGACATTTTGTATTACAGGTAGTACAGGTAGCTCAATGGCAGTTTGTTCCAATGCTTCTGCAAATTTCTCTGCGGCAGGCTTCATTAATGAACAGTGTGATGGTACAGATACCGGAAGTGCAATTGCCTTGCCTGACTTTTCTTTGGCCTGGGCCATGACGTTACTTACCAGTGCAGCAGTTCCTGCAATGACTACCTGACCTTGTGCATTATAGTTTGCCGCTTCAACCGAACCTTGACCCGCCTGTGAAGCAACCTGACACAATTCAACCACCTGCTCATCTGCAAGGCCCAGAATTGCTGCCATGGCACCCTCACCTTGAGGTACGGAAGACTGCATCAGTTTTCCGCGCAAATGTACCAGTTTCACCGCATCTGCCAGAGACATCGCTTCTGCAGCCACCAGCGCACTGTATTCTCCCAAAGAGTGACCAGCTAAATACTTCGGTGTTAAGCCACCAAGTTCCAGCCATATACGCCACAAGGCGATACTTGCCGTTAACAGCACCGGTTGAGTATTTTCTGTCTGGTCCAGGCCTTCACCACTTTGTACAATGTGCCAAAGATCAAAACCCACAGCCTCTGAAGATTCCGCAAAAGTATCAATCACACCACTAAACTGTTCTGCAAGTTCAGCGAGCATGCCGACTTTTTGTGAGCCCTGACCAGGAAACACAAATGCAGTTTTTGTTGCCTGAGCCACTTGCTCGAGTCGTTTAGCAGACATATAAAAATCCTTTATTTCGTCTTCACTCATTTCCGGTGCAGAAATTTAACATTTAATTCATCATTTTTTAATTGCGAAATACAACAAAAAAAGGGAGCATACGCTCCCATTTTTTCTATACTTAAGCATGATGCTTAATGCATATTATTGCTCATTATTCAGCATCAGCTGCTTTAGCGAACAATTGACGACCACGGTAGAAACCGTCTTTAGTCACGTGGTGACGACGATGAGTTTCACCAGTAGCTTGGTCTACAGTTAATGCATTCTCGGTTAAAGCGTCATGTGAACGGCGCATGTCACGGCGAGAGCGACTTTTACGGTTTTGCTGAACGGCCATGATGGCTCCTTACAAAGATCGAAAAAATGGATCAGAACAAAAATTCAGTTGTCTTAACCTGTAAGTATAGCACTTATGAGTTAAGTTTGCCTTTCAAACTTGCCAAAACATCAAACGGATTTTCACGCTTTTCTTCGGCATGCTCTTCGGCAGGTCGATGCTTATGTTCACAAGCGTCATGCTTAGGTGAAAGTGGCACCAACAATAACAGCTCATCCTCAAGCAGAGTGACCAAATCAATCAGGGCAGGTGCATCAGGATCACCTTTGATCAAAGCTTCACTCTCAGCTAGAACGATGTAATCAGCATCCTCATCCAAGCGCTCTATCAGTGACTCATCATCCAGTAACGCGATATGAAAGTCTGAAACAAGTGAAATTTCCACCGGTTCCAGACAACGCTGGCATTCCATTGGAACTTTCGTTTCAACATGACCATCAAACCACGCGACACGATGATACGCATCCATTGATAGCTTACAGTCTATAGAGACCAGTTGATGATCAATTGGTCCAACAGCTTCACGAGCAATACGAACAAAGCGAGACAATGGCAGGGTACCTGACCATGTAAAGCCTTGTTCAGCCCATTTAAACGGCTCAATCTGTGCCGGAAAGGTATTTGCTGACATAATTAAGGCGGCAATTCTACAAATTCATCAGTACTCTGTCAAAGATTAAGATACAATTTTGTACTTATTTAGACAGATCATTTGGGTTTATTCAGTCATGGATCAGTTGCAGCCGCAACCTGAAGTCATAACTTCGTCTCTTGTTCGCATCAACTCCACTTCTGGGCAGATATCGGCTCTGGCGGCACTGCAACTCTTGCCTTGGAACGCACTGCATACAGAAGAACAGCAAGTTGATTGGCTTATCTTACACTTTAATTATTGGTTTTCCCACCATAATGTCATGCTGGTACGAGGAGAATTTGAACCAGAATATTTCCCGGCCACCGATACCTCTCCTGCCCGCATCCAGTTTGCCCATGGTTTTTTTAACAGCGCCCTGCATGAAATCAGCCATTGGACGATTGCCGGTAAAGAGCGTCGCCTGCTGGCTGATCTGGGATACTGGTATGCTCCAGATGGACGGACAAGAGAGCAGCAAGCCCTGTTCGAACAGGTTGAAGTTAAACCGCAGGCAATTGAATGGCTTTTTGCCACAGCTTTTGGCCGCAAGTTTCGGGTCTCTTTAGATAACCTTACTGGTGAAAGTGGTAATGGCAATACCTTTAAAGACAATGTCTATGCCCAAGTGTGCCGCTATATGAATGCAGAAGCCTGTCTGCCAAAAGACGCCTGGTATCTGATTTCCTGTATTTGTACCTGCATACGTGGTGGCGAAATGTTACAGGCCAGCGAATTTAAAAGAGAAATGCTTGATTAATTTACATAAATCAACCGATCTAAACTTGTAACCCAATTCTCTGGGCACTGATAATTTAGAAAGTTACTGTCTGTGAACTTTGAGGAACAATAAGATGCTTCATTTAAGAGTACATCCTGAGAATCCACAGCCACGGCTCATCACTCAGGCAGTCGAACGGATCCGTGCGGGCGATGTAGTGGTCTACCCCACCGATGCTGCTTATGCAATTGGTTGCCAGATCGGAAATAAAAATGCTATGGAACGTATTGCGCAAATCCGCGGTTTAGGGCCTAAACATCAATACGCCATTATGTGCAGTGACCTCTCTGATATTGCAACCTATGCCAAGGTTGATAATGCCATGTATCGGCTGTTAAAGGCCAATACCCCTGCAATTACTACATTTATTCTTCCCGCCACCAGTGAAGTACCACGGCGTTTAATGCATCCGAAAAGGAAAACTATTGGTTTACGTATTCCAAGTAATCCAATTTGCCAGATGTTACTCCAGGAATTGGGAGAACCGTTACTCACTAGTACCCTGATTTTACCTGGACAGGAAGACCCGCTGGATGACCCTTACGAAATCGAGCAGCAACTTGGTAAACGTATTGATGTTTTCATTGATGGGGGCTTTGGCATGCTAAGCACCACCAGTATCGTAGACCTTTCTGGAGAAAATCCGGAAATTATCCGCTATGGCGAAGGTGATGTCAGTGCTTTTGAGTAGGTTTTACACTTTCTCGGACAATTGTAAAATCATATGCACCCAACATCTGATAAGTTGATGCTGAGGCAATTGGTATGAACCTTTTTAAAGTCCTTCTTGATTTAGAGAATTTTCCAGAAGATCACACTATTTATGCCGAGCTTCCTTGGACACTTGAATCTGAAACAATTGTCGTCTCAGAACCAGACTCCGGGAGCGTAACCCTAAACATTAAAGATATTAGCTATAGCTATTTTCTAGAAGTATATATAGCTGAAGAGCTGTTGATTAGTCTGACCAAAACAAACCTTTGTTTACGGGAGAGCTGTCAGAAAGTGATCGAATACGCCATAAATGATGCCTGACCTTTAAAAAGGCTCTTTACCAATTTCTATAGCTCACCCTATTCTTTCCTGCCTACCACGCAGGTTTATCAGTTTTTTTACATTTTTATGGTTTTTATAATTTATTCAGCCTGGCTTTTCTATTAGAATACGTTCACCTTATTTTTTGCTTTTTAGTGATCTCGCTTTCTTGCGTGCAAGATCCTAGAAGTTCTCCAGCTTTCATGCCTTTGAAAATTCGCGTGGCCTATAACCGAAATGAATCAAGCGACCCATAGTTCTATGGAACAGTTGCCTTATATCCGCGTAATGGATGAATGGCAGCACAGTATTCCAGATGATCTTTATATTCCGCCTGCTGCATTCGAAATTTTACTTGAACATTTCGAAGGTCCCCTCGACTTTTTAATTTACCTGATCCAGAAAAATGGCTTTGATTTACTGCAGTTAGATATCGCACCAATTGCCAGCCAATATCTGTCCTACATGGATAGCATGAAATCTCTCAACATTGAACTGACTGCGGACTATATGGTCATGGCAGCTTTGCTTGCAGACTTGAAGTCCCGACTGCTATTACCTAAACCTGCTGCTATAACTCTGGAAAAAGATCCCAAGCAGCAGCTGATTGACCGGCTCGAAAATTATTTGCGCATTAAACAGGCAGCTGAACGTTTAGGACAAATGCCAGTTTTGGAACGTGATACATTCAATGTGAATGTAAGTTTAGGAACAGTAAATAGTATTTATGAAGGCTATGAAGCTGCAAATCTGCGAGACGCGCTATATTGCATCTTTAACCGCCCTGAGCCTGTCGTTCATCAGATTCAGCAGGAACCAGTTTTACTTGAAGAGCGGATTGCCTATATTGAAGAATTGATTGAATCAGGCAAAAGCTTAAGTTTTGACGAGCTGCTCAAACCGAGCCAAGGTAAAATGGGTATGGTGGTGACATTCATGGCAGTTTTGGAGCTCACCCGCCAGCAGAGAATCCAGATTATTCATAGCGGAATAGAAGCACCCTTGACTATTCAGGGAGCAGTAGCATGACCATCGACCAAAGTGCAGCATTCTCAGTTGATGAGCTGCATCATGAAGTTCTGATGCAGCTTGAAGCCATTATTTTTGCCAGTGAAGCACCGGTCAGTCTTTTGAGGCTTAAAGAAGCTTTCCAGAACCAGTATAATAAACAGCAGTTGCGACAGTTTTTACAGCAGCTGGCTGTTTTACAACATGGCCGTTCAATTGAGCTGGTCGAAAGTGCTCAGGGCTTTCGTTTTCAGGTTCGTGCCAGATACAAACAGATTATTGCCCAGACTTGGCCGGAGCGGCCAACCCGGCTTTCCCCATCTTTGCTCGAAACAGTAGCTGTCATTGCTTATCATCAGCCTGTTACACGTGCAGATATTGAACAGATTCGCGGAGTTTCGAATAATAGCCAGATTTTGAAAACATTATTTGACTGGAACTGGATTAAAGAATCCGGTTTCCGAGAGATTCCGGGACGCCCCGCGTTGTTAGTGACGACGTCTCAATTTTTAAATGCTTTTGGCCTGGCTTCATTAGGTCAATTGCCTCCCCTGCAGGATGCCAAGGAAGCTTTCATGACGCTTGATGCTAATGCAGCAATGTCATGAATCGGTGGACTGTTGATAATTATTTCTAAGGTTATGCTGTCATGAGTGAAAAATTGCAAAAAGTCCTAGCACGTATCGGGCTAGGTTCTCGCCGTTATATGGAAGAGGTCATTGCTGCTGGTCGCGTAAGTGTCAATGGTCGTGTTGCTCAGGTCGGTGAGCGTATTGAACCAGGCGACGAATTGCGTATTGATGGGCGTAAGGTGCAATTTCAGATTGAAGATGAGATTCGTCGTCGCGTTCTGATTTACTATAAGCCAGAAGGTGAAATCTGCTCACGCAATGATCCAGAGTCACGTCCGACTGTATTTGATCATTTGCCTACAATCGCCAATGACCGCTGGGTTATGGTAGGCCGTCTGGACATTAACTCTACCGGCCTTTTACTGTTTACCAATGACGGTGAGCTTGCAAATCGTCTAATGCATCCTTCAAATGAGATCGAACGTGAATACGCAGTCCGTGTTATGGGCGAAGTTACCCCGCAGATCCGTCAGAATATGCTAAATGGCGTCGTGCTAGATGATGGCCCAGCCAAGTTTGAAACTTTTTCTGAAATTGGTGGTGATGGTATTAACCGCTGGTACCAGGTTGTGGTTAAAGAAGGACGTAACCGTGAAGTTCGCCGTATTTTCGAATCACAGGGTTTAAAAGTAAGTCGTCTTTTACGTACTCGCTATGGTACAGTTATTCTGCCGCGTGAGCTGCGCACTGGGCGCTGGATTGAGCTGGATAAAGCAGATATCGATAACCTGACCAAGTCGGTTGAGCTTAAACCGCGTCAAGGTACTGGCCTGTATGGCATGGCGAAACGTCGTACTGAACGTATGGCTGAAAAACCTATGGCAGCTCGCCGCGGTGGTTATTTGCGTCAACAGCGCCGCGAGAATGAAGGAACAGAACAAACTGCTGCACCACGCAAGCCTTATAGTCCGAAGAAGTTTTAAAACGGTCTTTTACTGCTTTAAACAAAAAAGTCGCCTTGGCGACTTTTTTTAACGGATCACCGGGATTTCAATCCATTCTGCTTCCGGGAAATGCTTTGTCATGTAAGCCCGTAGATAGTTTGATGTATCACAGGCGATTAACGGGTCTTGAGAATCATCCATTCCATTATAGGCCACAGCAAACAGCTCTACCCCTCGGCTTTTCAGCAGCTCCAGACTCAGTAACGTATGATTAATACTTCCCAGACGCCCAGAGGTAACCAGAATAACAGGGAACTGATGAGCCGCTACATGATCGATAGTAAGCACATCATCTGTTAAAGGAACCATAAGCCCGCCGGCACCTTCTAGCAGTACTGCATCATAACGTCTAGCCAGTTCTTGAGTCGCAGCATGAATTTTATCCAGATCAATCTCACGCCCATCAATTTTTGTTGCAAGATGCGGCGAAGCTGGATAAGACAGAATTTCCGGCATCGTAAGCTTTTCTTCATCTTCGGCAAACCAGCCCATGCCCATAATAGTCCGGTGCTGTTCGATATCCTCCGAAATATTGATATTTCCAGTTTGT